>JBMYRH010000008.1:62627-198246 GCA_049602155.1 Myxococcota bacterium
GCAGAAGAAATCGGGCTGGCTGGAGTCCTTCTTTGGCATGCTGATGCAGCCAGCGATGGTCACCGTGATGCTGGCTTTTGTTGTCGGCGGGACGAGCGTCTTTGTAGTCCAACAAGAGGCTGGGCCAGAGGAGAGCGCGGCGATGATGGCTGCCGCCCCCGATTCACCGCGCGGGGACGAGAAGGCTGAGCTTGAGTTGGCTTCGACCTCAGTTGAGGCGGGTGAACGAACTGCCGCCCCAGCAGCTCCAGAGAAGCGGAAAGAGGCAGGCAGTGTCACTGCATCAGTCGCGGTCGCAGACAAGGCGCCAGAGAAAGGCGAGCTTCGCCCGGTGAGCCCGGCGGTCTCTCGGCTGGTTGAGGTGGAGCCGCAGGTCGCCGAGGTGGCACAGGCACGCAGAACACCGACAAAGAAGCGCCGGACGAAGGCGAAGCGCGTGCCTCGAAGCAAAGACAAGGTGGCGCTTGGGAGCTCGTCACGGGCTGAGCCCGAGGTTGAAGTAGCAGCCGCAGTGAGGCCCAGTGCGGATAGTTTTGGTCTGCGGGGGGCACCACCGAGCCCATCAGCTGATGACGCTGCACCAGCGCGTGAGCCGGTCAAAGTGCCGATGGCGCGGACCGCCGCAGAATCGGATGCGCCAGCGGCTGAGTCAGCTCCCGTGGACCGGTTACCGAAGCAGAGCGCCAGATCGCGTCCTCAACCCCAAGTGGCTGCTAAGTCCACGGCGAGCAAGGCGAAGGGAGATCCCCGCGCTCAAGGCAAGCGCCTCGTGACAGAGTTTGAGCGGCACTTGAAGAAGGGTGACGCGGCGAAAGCAGCCAAGGTGCTGGACAAGCTGGCTAAGGTCCCAGGGTTCGAGTCTGCTGCGAAGCGCAAGCGAGGCGAACTGCGCTCCTGGATGAAGGCCCGCGCAGGAAAGCGCACCAAGAAGAACAAGGCCTACTAGCGACAGCCAGGGCCCTAGACGCCTCGAACGTCAGCACCCCAAATGTACTTATGGAGCTGTAAGTTGAGGCGCGCGGGTGCGTGGTCTTCAAGCATCCAGGCGGACAGATCGCTCGGCTGCAGTCCTGGGTGGACGGGGGAGAAGAGGATCGCGGCGACCTTGTCGGCGAGCGCGTGGATCTCGATGAATTCCAACGCCCACTCGTAGTCAGCCCTGTCGCACAGGACGAACTTAATCTGGTCATGCGCGTTGAGCTGCTCAAGGTTCGGGTAATGGAAGTGCTGGCGCAGGAAGCGCTTACGACCTTGCTCTGAGGGATCTTTCTGGAGGGCGCCGGGGGTCTTGACGTCGACGACCTTGATGACGGCTGCCGGGATCTTGTCCAAGGGGAGGCTGCCGCCCGTCTCCACGATCACACGATGCTCAAGGTCGAGCAGGCGTTCCATGAGCTTGGGGAGGTCAGGTTGAAGGAGCGGCTCCCCACCTGTAAGGCAGACAGCATCGACTCCTTCGGCCACGACGCGCTCGACGACGTCGTCCAGGGTGACGTCGTTGCCTTCGTAGAATGCGTATTCAGTGTCACAATACGTGCACCGCAGGTTGCAGGCGGTGAAGCGCACAAATGTGCATGGAAGACCCGCGTCGAGGCCTTCTCCCTGAATACTTACGAATAGCTCGTTGAGCCGCATGGCGCTCCCATACTTGACCCGGGTGCGCTGAGCAAGGATCAAGGATGTGACCGATGGAGGTATTTTGAGGACGGTTCATCACAGCTTGCTCGGACTTTTGCTCCTCACGGTGCCCGCGGGGGGCCTTATGGCCGCCGAGCCCGAGGAGGCTCCTGCTGAGAAATCCAGCAGCCCGGAGGAAGACGCGAGAGGGGACGACGACGAGGAGACTCAGTCACTTGGGCGACCTGCGATGCCTGGTGTCGATATGGATCTGCTCTACCCCACAGAGGGGGTCGCTGGTCAGGCTCAGATGGGGACCTCCTTCAGCCAGATTGGCGAGGATTATTTTGTGGTCCTCAACCTGAGCATGGTGCTCGCGGGCTCAAACTGGTCCATCGCCCCCCGGGTCCCGCTGCGGCTCCGGGTGATTGATGAAGCGCCCATGAGTGATGAGATCATCCGCTCTGAAGACTGGGACGAGGTCAGTGACTACCTTCGCCTTGTCGCCTTCGCCGAGTACCGCACGGATGATGACAGCTTCTATGTGAGGTTCGGTGAGTTCACCGGGGCCTCCGTGGGTCACAGCACGATGATCAGTCGTTACTACAACACCTTGGATATCGATCATCATCAGGCAGGGCTCGTGAGTCACCTCGATCTTGGGATCGCGGGTGGCGAGGTCCTCCTCGACAACGTCTTCGACCCGGAGCTCGTCGTGGGGCGACCCTTCGTACGGCCTTTGAGCTGGCTAGACTCGCTTCCCGCGATGTTTAAAGGCTTGAAGCTCGGCGTGACGGTGGGGGCAGACTTCAAGGCCCCCGTCGCGCTGGAGAGAGAGGCCTCTGGGGGCTTGGTGTCTGATGAGACCCGATCCGCGGTGGTCTCAAGCGCGGATGCAATCCCGCTCCTAGGCTTCGATCTCGAGTTGCCAGTCTTGATGTTGGATTCCTTTCAGTTCGTGCCGTACTTCGACCTGAACGCGATCGACACCGAGGGGATCGGTATTCACTTCGGCACCTTTCTCACGTTTCGATTCTCCAGCCTTGCTGAGCTGCGCGTACGGGTCGAGTACCGACTCGCCGGGGCTGGCTATGACCCAGGCTATGTCAATTCGCACTACGAGAAAGAGCGCCTCTCCTACCGGAGCGGCATGACGAAGCTCTCATGGCTCCGGGAGAGCCTCGGGAAGTCTCGTACGGGGGTTCTGATTGAGTCGGAGTTGCGTTTGCTTGGCTTGATTCGCATCTTAGCGGTCTTCTCCCACGATGAGGGCAGCCCTGGGTTGCCGGCGTCCAATGACGTCGTCGCGCGGTTGCTCGTCCCGGACATTGGCCCAGTCTCGATCTCCGGGTTCTTCGCCAAGCTAGGCTTTGAAGAGGCGAGCGACATTGTGGACCCCGCAGGGGCCGTGGTCGTGGGCACTGTACGTTGGAGCATCACCGACTACTTCTACGTGGAAGGTCGCCTCACGAATGAGTGGTGGCTAGAGCCTGAGTCATCGACCTATGAGACGAGCTTGAACTTTGATGTTGGGGCGGGTTTTCAGCTCGATATATGAAGCTTTCGCCCCGACCTCTCCTTGCCCTGAACGCCGCGTTTCTCCTCTTTGGCTGTCAGACCGCGCAAGACTCTGGCGCCTGGAGCCTTCCGGAGACGGGGGGCGACTTAGGAGCGTCATGTGATGTGATGAGCCCTTGCCAGTCACAGTGGCTCTGCCTGGATGGCTATTGCGTGGCGCGCGCGTGGCCCGAACACGAACCGTCAGCCCGAGCGGAGGAGCCCTTCGATGTTGACGGGGGAGTTTCAGACGAGGCGGCTCAAGACACCACGACCCCGACGGATACTTGGGGTGACGCGGGCCTGCGGGACGCCTCGGACATGGACTCTGAGAGCGATATTGGGGCAGCAGAGGCTCGAGACGTCGTCACGCCTAGGGACGTGTTCTCCGACGCTGTGGATGGTGATGACGCGATCGTTGAGGTGGCCGAGGACGCCTTGGAATGGGTCATGGACGTGGAGACCGTGACCGATGGTGTCCTATCAGAGGATGGCGTCGTCGAGGACGCGCTAAGTCCACCGGTGAGTGATGTGGGGCCGGTCGAGGTGAGCGACGGCGCGGACACTCAGGATGCTGCCGTGGAGGACAGTGGTGGCGGTGTCGTGATCCCTCCACCGAAGAAGGTCGTCTTCCTCGTGGCTGAGGACAGCTGGGAGCTCGGCGTGGCCGCTCCTACGCTGATCCCCGAACAGGGCCAGGGCTGGGTGACCCAGCTAGATGCTCCCTCCGAGGGGAGCTTATTGGGGATCCAGGTCATGATGGGGGAGCCTTTCGGTGCCTCGTCTTGTGGACTGTTCCGGGTGGCGCTCTGGTTCCCTTTCGGAGGGGGGGAGTTTAACGCGTATCCATCGTGGATCGCGGCGCAGCCGATCTCGATCACGTCGCATGATGAGCCCTACGTGTGGCTCATCGATGAGCTGCCCAGCGTCCCGGAGGGGCCGTTTTTACTTGGGCTCATCGTCGATGACCCCTGTGAAGTGAATGTCCCGCGACCGGCCCTCTTGAGTGATACGAGCGAAGGGGAGGGGGGGACTTGGCTTTACTCAGTCGATGCGGGTGTCTCTGCCCTCGTCCCAGCTGACTTCTTTGGGGTGACTGGACGCTGGGTCCTGAGGGCGCTTATCGAGGTTGAGTTGGAGTGAGCTGAACTCCCCAACGTGACTCGATCCCTGTCTGGTCGATGGAGAGAGGCACCTGTGTCCGCAGGTCCGACAGGTATTGGCGCCTCGCCTTGGTGATACGGGCAGGGCAGAGTTCAGTTCGCAGCGCGGCTTGGGTGCGTGGGTCTTCCCAAGGGAGGTGAACCGCTGGTTGAGCGCCGCGGAGCCGGATTAAGGTCACCCCACGCTGGGTTGTGATTGGACCAGTGATGGCCCCCACAGTCAGGGCGGAGACAGGCTTGGAGATCGCACTCGCGGCACGCCGCAGACGACGGTGTGTGGCGCGTTGTGAGTCGCTTGGGTCATGAAAGAAGGTGTAGCGCTCGAAGCGCAGTCGGGGCTGCTCAGGGCGCCTGGAGTCGAAGATGTCACCAAATTCGCTGTCGCTGAGTCGCTCGGGCAGCTCTTGTTTGAGGCGACTCAGATATGCAAGTCCCTCAGCTCGGCACGATGCGGTCTCAGGGTGCTCACATGCGGCCCCCGAGCAACAGAGCCAGTCAATGGCGGAGACCTGCCATGCAGGCGGCATTTGGAACCGCCACAGCGCTGATTGATAGAGCCCTCTGCGTTGAGCCTCGGGGAAACGCTTACAAAGGTCGTTGGGCGAGAAGAGCGCCTCAAGAAGGGTGCGCGACGCGTCGGGTCTTGCCGCGACACTCGGACGGAGGTGGCGGGTCGCTTCGTCCCGCAACAATGCCTTGTCAATCGCGCGTCGCACGGCCTCTCGAACCGAACGTTCATCGGTAGCCCCTGAGAGCTCGGCGGTGACGTCGGCGACGGTCACCGTGGGGGCGGACGCCCGAGCATGCTGCGGTGCGCAGACCAGCAAAAGGAGGGCAGCTAGGGCACACACTGCCTGTCGTGTCCCCCTCACGAGACCCGCTAACGAGTCAACGTATGGAGGATGGCAACGGGAGCCGACAGTGATGGCTAGCGCTTCTTGGAGAACATCTTCGTGAGCTGGTCCCACAGGCTGCCACCTGAGCCCGAGGAAGAGCCCGTCTTCTTTTTCCGCTTGCCCTTGCCTGAGCGCATCTCAAGGAGGCGAATCTCACGCTTGGCCTCCACGAAGTTGGGTTTCAGCTGGAGGGCTTTATTGAGCGCCTCTTTGCAGGCCCCCTTTTTCCCAATCGCTTTGTAGTAGAGCGCCATCAGGTAATGGCTTTCGGGATCTTCTTGGTCGCAGCTCAGCGCCTTTGACCAGCAGCGCTTAGCCTCTTCGAGGCGCTGCTCTTCGTCCCGATCGGCTGTGTTTTGGTACACGGCCCAGCCGAGTTTTTGCCAGTGCTTAGGATCCTCAGGCTTGGCCTTGGCGGCCTCCATCAAGAACTTCTCTGCGTCTTGGTAAGAGCGCTTGTTGAGGAGCACTGTGCCTTTGTGGAAGGCGATCTTTGCGATCTCTTCCTGGCTCTTCACGCGCTTCTTGCCTCGGTCTCCGCCTTGCGTCACGCGGTCGGGCTGAAGCTCCCCCTTCACATACTTCGCCCGCAGCGCTTTGTCCGCGAGGACATCCTTGGCTTCGGTGGCGAACTTAAAGACCTGCAGGGCTTTCTGACGATCTTCGTCGTCAAACTCTCCGCTGGACGAGATCTTGTCGGGGTGCAGCAACTTCGCCAATTTGAAGTAGTTGTCCTGCACTTGCTTCGCGCCTGCAGAGTCGTCGAGACCCAGAACGCCGAAATAGTCCCCGCCTGTTGCGGCCTCGAACCGCTTTTCAAGCAGTGAACGTGTCTCCTCAACCAACTCGCTGGCCATGACGTCCTTGTCCTTGCGCAGGCTTCCTCGTCTCTAGTGCCGAACTAGCGACTGAACATGCCGGACTGCGAAGGTTAGCAGTCCTGTCCGGGAGCCGCTAGCTTCGCACCTGTGGTTTCGAGACGGACGTCGTGCTACTTCAAGGGTCATGGGTATTTACGAAGCAAGCCGACTTTCCACGAGAAGACCTTTGCTGGGCCTCGCAAGGGGCTGCATCGGGCTCGTGATGATCGTGGCCCTCTTTGGAGGGTGCACGGTTCAGCAAGGTGACTCGGGCGTGCTGCTTGATGAAATCGCCGTGGCGTCTCTTGGACCGACGCCTGTTTTGCCTGGGACGCGCTTGATGATCGAGGGCTCGGGCTTTGTACCCAACGTCGTCGCTCAGATGACCGTCACCTTTGAAGGTGTGGTGGAGGGCCGAGAGGTCGCCTTCTCCGTCTACCCGGATTGGGAGTCATCCAGCCTCATATCGATGTTGATCAGCGGAGATATTCAAGATGCACTCATGGGGACCAATCCGCAGATGCTGACGGCCAGCGCGGCCTTCGATGGCGCCTTGACCGTCCGTCGCGCGGCCACGGGTTCGGAGCCTGAGCGAGTCGTGAAGGCCTCGGGGGTGCGCATCCCCTTGGCGGCTATACTTGGCCCCACTCTCGACGCTGTGACGCCTCTCTCGGTGAGGGTAGGGGACATCATCGTCATCGAGGGGAGCGGCTTTCTCCATCCGTCCGAGGGCGTCTCGCTCGTGTCCTTTGAGGGGGAATTCGAGGCGCAATCTCCGCCGGCAGTGCTGCCCATCACGGGCTTGGTGATCCCAGCGAACGCGCCCGAGCCCATGCGGAGGAGTCGCTTAGAGCTACCCCTGACGCCTGACCTTTTTGGGGTCCGGTCGGGGACCTTCCGCGGGACAGTTCGGGTGCGTAATGAGCTATTCAGTGGCCTTGTCGCCACTTCTTCTGCCTTAGAGCTTTCCACGTTCACGGTCGCCGTGCCCGAGGTCACTTTGGTGACCCCAGTGGCTGCCTCACGCGGGCAACGGGTAGACGTCCATGGTCTTGGTCTTTTGCCGACAGACGGCTTCCTGGAGGCTGGGAGCCTCTTCGTGCTTGAGGGGGACTTCACGCCGAGTCGCGGGCCAGTCGAGTCCTGGGTGGGTGACAACGTCAGGGCGCTCTTCCCCGACTTCCATGAAGGCAACACATTGGCTGGGGTCGTGCTCCGCGCGACCAAGGAGCAAGACGGTAGCTTGGGGGGCTTTGGCTTCATCCCCGGGCGCTTTGACGGCGTCATGACCCCGATCGTCTTCTTTGGCAAGGAGTCCATCGTGGGGCTCGGGCGCACCCTGGTTTTCGATGTCCTGCCGCCGCGTCAGATGATCTACTTGAAGTTCCTGCCGGCTTTTGAGGATGCACTCGTGCGGTTTGGTCTCTCCGTGGAACGTCGCGCGATCGAAGAGCGCATCCTTGAGGTCCTGGTGCGTGATTACGAGGGGATCAACATCGGCTTCAGCAACAGCCCGCCTGAGGGCTACGTCGAGTACGGGATCGTAGAGATAGGTGGCTCTGACCCGAACGGCTCTGGGCTCTTCGGGTTGGACAATACCGCCGGTAAAGACGTGGGTAATGAGCGGTTCGATGACGTGATTGGGGGCTTCAACGCTGACACACGTGCCCAGGGCTACGCGGCGTACGGAGGGATCTTCGCGTCGGAGCTGCTCAACCTCTCCCCGACCTTGTCAGACTCGCCGCTGAGCTCACCGCGGTTTGATGACATCTTCGCTGACTTTGTCCCAGAGCTTGGGGGGATCGCGGCGGGGGCTGGTGAGATGGCCTCTGAGGGGGAGCGCAGCACCGCATTAAAGGCTGCTACGACCATCTTGGGGAACCTCATTGGCAACACGGTGGCGCACGAGATCGGTCACAGCCTTGGCCTCTCCGCGGAGGCCGGAGAGTTTCATAACCTCGGGGACTCTGGGCCCTACTTGATGGACGCCGGGGTCTATCGACCATTCGAAGAGCGCGCCGAGATCGACGGCTACATGCCAGCGATCTTCTCTCCGGCCAACAAGGAGTACCTCGAGCTGGTGCTCCCGATCGTCTTATGAGGCAGGTGCACTACGCGCTCATCGGGCTCGCGTGCATGATCGGCGGAGCGTGCGCCGGAACGCCTCGACCCGCAGAGAATCCAGAGCAAGCTGCTGAGCAGCTCCGGCCCGCTCCTGAGCCTGCAGGGCAGGGGACTTTCGCCAAGGGAGAGGACCCCATTGTGACGCCGCCGGCTCAAGCGACTGCAGTGCGCTTGGAGACTGAGTCAGGTGTCCAGCGCGTCTCGGTCGAGCTCGCTGTGACGCCTGAAGCCCGTCGCAAGGGGCTCATGGGGCGGGAGGTGTTGGCGCAGGGGGATGGCATGCTCTTTGTCTTTGACACGGAGTCGGTTCAGACGTTCTGGATGCGCAACACGCTTATTGCGCTCGACATGATCTTCATCTCGGGGCCGCCGTCAGGTGAGGGAGCTCACGTCGTGGGCATCGTCCACGGCGCTCCGCCGCACTCGACTCAGCTTCGGTCGATTAAGAAGCCCAGTCGCTTTGTGCTCGAGGTGCCCGGCGGATGGTCTCGTGCTCATGGGCTGGACGCAGGTGACAAGGTCTATTTTGACGGTGCAGCGTCGCCCGAGGGCCACTGATCGCCTCGGACGAAGCCCTCTTCGGTGACCAATTGGTCAATCGCCACGTCAGTCGGAGTGACGGGGAGCTGCGAGACGAGCTGCAGACCGAAGCCCACACCGACGCGCCTAGGGACCTCAGAGTGTGAGAGGAGACGATCGTAGAACCCACCGCCTTGGCCAAGTCGATTGCCATAGAGATCAAAGCCGAGGCCGGGGACGCACAGGACGTCGAGTGACTCGACTGGGCAGTACGTGGCCTCTGGAGACGGTTCGCGGAGACCGCGGTAGCCCGGCACCAGCTCGCCTAAGGCGGCGCAGTAAAAGCGGAGGTGATCGCCTTCGACTCTCGGCCAAGCGAGGGCCACACCATGACGGGTTAAGCGCTCAGCGAGCCCGTCGAGAGATACCTCGGAGCCGGCACAAGCGTAGAGCCCTACAACGCGGAGACCCGCGCAGGCCGCTTCGAGGTGCGAGGCGATCGATGCCTCAGCGCGCAGCCGTGCGTCATCACTCAACCCTGCGCGTGCCTTGCGTAAGGTGCGCCTGAGTCGTCGTTTGGCCTCGTCTAAGGGGGGCACAGACGCGCCCACGTTAGACGGTGGTGCCCATCCGCGAGAGCAGGTTCCGCGACTGTGTACGGATGCTCTCCTTGAGGGAGTTGTGCTCCGCGCGCGCCTGGAACAGCTCGTCTGCGACATTCAGGACAGTGAGGAGCAGGGCGTTCTGTGCCGCCATGCTCTGCTTACCCTTCGTGATCCCTTCGAGCTTCTCATCGATGTACTCGGCGACCTCAGAAAGGTACTCCGGATCCTGCTCGGACCGGATCTTGAAGGAACGCCCGAGTAGTTGGATTTCATGGACTTGCATCATCGCCTCCCCGCGTCTGATTCATGTCTTTGGAAAGAGTCTCTAGGCGGCGAGGGCGACGGTCAAAAAATATGCCCGCATGAGCCGTTGAGGGCAGCGTTGGTCTGATTGAGGGTGTCAGACACACGCCGGGGGAAATTTGTTTGCACAGGAGCGAAGGCTGACGTGTTCTCTCGGTGTCTGTTGATTCGGTGGACGTCTCAGTCTGGCATGGCGTAAAGAGACGGCGCCGTAAGCGGTGGAGGACAGGTATGCAATTCGCACCCGTTGAACAACAATTAGAGCGCATCTTAGAGGGCGTCGTCGACGTGCACGTCGAGGAAGAGCTCCGAAAGAAGCTGATGAAGAGTCGAGAGACGGGGACGCCTCTCCGCATCAAGTGTGGGATGGATCCGACCGCGCCCGATCTTCACCTTGGCCATACTGTGGTGTTGACCAAGCTACGACACTTTCAAGATCTCGGGCACGAGGTGCTCTTCTTGATCGGTGACTTCACCGGGCTCATCGGCGATCCGACAGGCCGCAGCGCCACGCGCAAAGCCCTGACAAAAGAAGAGGTCTTGGCGAACGCTGAGACTTACAAGGCTCAGGTCTTCAAGGTCTTGGCTCCTGAGCGAACCGAGGTGGTCTTTAACAGCAGCTGGATGTCCAAGCTTGGGGCGGAGGGCCTAATTGGCTTGGCGGCCCGATACAACGTGGCGCGCATGTTGGAGCGAGACGACTTTAAGAAGCGCTTTCGATCGGGACAGTCCATCAGCGTTCACGAGTTCCTCTACCCTCTGGTTCAGGCTTACGACTCAGTGGTGCTGCGCGCAGACATCGAGCTCGGTGGTACGGATCAGCTCTTCAACCTATTGGTGGGGCGGCATATCATGCGGGAGTTCGATCAGGCACCGCAGTGCGTGCTGACGACGCCGCTCCTTGAGGGGCTCGATGGGCGCCTTGAGGATGGTGTGATTGTTGGCGCCAAGATGTCCAAGTCTCTGGGGAACTACGTGGGTGTCGATGAGCCCCCGCTCGAGATGTTCGGGAAGCTGATGTCGATCTCTGACGATCTGATGTGGCGCTACATTTCGCTGCTCTCTACCGCGCCGGTCACCGAGCAGAAGGCGCTGAGGGAGGGCGTGGATAGCGGTGCTCAACATCCGCGAGACGTGAAGGCGACCTTCGCGGCGGAGCTCGTCGCCCGCTACCATGACGCTGCGCAAGCGGCCGCGGCTCGAGAGGAGTGGTTTCGCATCTTCAGCCAGCGCGAGGTGCCAACGGATATGCCGACTTTTACGCTCCCACCAGGGGAGGGCGGTACGCTGAGCATTTCGGCTGCTCTGAAAGGGGCCGGTTTGGTTTCTTCGGGGGGCGAGGCGCGGCGTATGCTTGGCCAAGGCGCCGTCTCCGTTGACGGTGAGAAGGTGACCGACCTCTCGGTGACTCTCCCCGCGGGGGGACCCTTCGTGATCAAGGTCGGAAAGCGCCGCTATGCATCTGTCACGGTAGGTTAGAGGCCTTGCTCGCCACAATCTGCTCATAACTTGCTCAAAACAAAGCTGAATTGCGGCAGTCCTTGCGGTTCGTGCACGATTGACTAGGCTCGCGGTGCCCAATAAGCCGGAGCGTCCTGTGATCGATTTCGATCTAGAAGAGATGGTGCAGCAGCAGCTTGTGAGCCGCGGAGTTCACGACCAACGCGTCATCGCAGCCTTTCGTGAGGTCCCAAGGGCAGCTTTCGTGCCTCAGTACCTACACAACCGGATGTACGGTGACGAGCGGCTCCCGATTGGGCTTGGGCAGACGATCTCGCCGCCATACCTCTCCGCTCGGATGCTTCAGAGCTTGCAGCTCAAGAGCGATGCTCGGGTCTTAGAGGTAGGGACCGGCTCCGGGTATCAGACCGCGATGCTCTCTCGCCTCGCGGGCGAGGTCCTGACCATCGAGTGCCTGCCGGAGCTGTCAGCGCGCGCTCGGAAGCTCTTGGTGGACGACATGCACCTCGATAACGTCACCTTCCTCGTGGGAGATGGCTACCAAGGCTGGAGTGACCGCGCCCCGTTTGACGCGATCATCGTGAACGCGGCGGCTGAGGAGATCCCCTGGCCCCTCGAAGGGCAGTTGAGGACGCGTGGTCGCCTAGTGATGCCTGTTGGCGAGCGTGAGCAGCGGTTGGTGGTCCTCCACCGGCCCAAGGCCTCTGCGGAGCCCTCTGAGTGCGACTCGGAGCCGATCACGAACCTGTTCCCGATGCTCGAAGGCGAAGCCCAAGAGTAAGGGAACAGCACGCTGTCTTGAGGATGGATGACGAGGGGGGCTCGGCATCCTTCTGATAGCAGTGCAGCATACACGCCGCGCTGTCGTCAGGAGCGCTTTGCCGTCTGTTCATAAGGAAGATGAGGAGTGAGCGTCGATGGCCAATAACGAGCAAGACCGAGCCCAACCCACCCGCCGTATGCAGCCGCTGGTTGTCGTGGATGAGGTGGAGTCGCTGAGGCCGTTTTATACGGAGAAGCTAGGCTTCTCTGAGCGGACATATCGCCCTCACGGAGGCGGTGCATTTGTCTCATTTGAGTACGAGTCGTGTCCGATAGGTTTTTGCACCCCGGGGGCGCTCCCGGAGCTCCCGTCTGAGCCCACGCGAGGCTTGATGGTCATCTACGAATTGCGCGACGCAAAGGCGGCTCACCGCATCATGTCCGGGAGGGCCGGGGACGCCTTGGGGCCCATTAAGGAGGCTCCGTTTGGTCTCTATTATGATGTCCAGGATCCCGCCGGTGTTGTGGTCCGTTTTGTCCAAGTCACGGAGTAGCGACGCAAGAACTCATGCGCTATGCGTTGACTCGACAGGTTCCGGAGCTATGATCAGAGGCGAACAGTCCGCGAGGACCACCACAGGAAGACGATGCTTCATCTAACCACAGCAGCGGCAGAGAAGATTCGAGATATGGCCGTCGAGCACGACAGCAGCGACGCTGGAATCCGAGTGATGGTCGTGGGTGGCGGATGTTCGGGGTTGTCTTACGACATGGACTTCGAGACGGCCGCACAAGAGGGCGATGAAGTGTTTGAGTCCGAGGGCGTAAAGCTCTACGTCGACCCAATGAGCATTGCGTACTTGGACGGAACCAAGATCGACTACGTCCAGACCTTCAAGTTCAGTGGCTTTCATTTTGAGAACCCGAATTCCTCGAAGAGTTGTGGTTGCGGAAGCTCCTTCGCCGTCTAGGGCATCATGGCTTTAGACGGTCCTTGGCAGGTCCCTGAGCTGGTGCCGGCGGGTGCTGGGCGCGGGGTGATCCGGCTCCCGGAGTTGCATAATATTCCGGTGACGGAGTCTGTCCTCGCGGTGGTGGACCACCCGCATTTTCAGCGACTTCGGCGCGTGCGGCAGCTCGGGCCGACCTACCTCGTGTACCCTGGGGCGACCCACACACGCTTCGAGCACTCCCTCGGGGTGTACGGCACGGTTGTCCGCTATCTGCAGAGCTTATTGCAGCAGGCGGAGATACGGCTCTCATTGGACGAGGAGGATGTTCGAACCGTCCTGATGGCGGGGCTGTTGCATGACATCGGGCACTACCCGTTTGCCCACACCCTTGAGGCCCTGCACCATCGAGGTGCGGACACACCTCGGCACGAAGAGGTGGGGTGTCGGATCATTGAGGGGAACTCCGGCGGCCTTTCGCATGATGGACCGCCGATCGCAGAGCTTCTGAGGGCACGTATGAGGGTCAAGCCAGAGCGCGTCATGGCCTTGATGACGTCCTCACGGGCCGAGCTCCCCTCGTCGACGGACCGCTTCCTCCAGTCGATCATCTCCAGCGCCCTCGACGCCGACAAGATGGACTACCTTTGGCGTGACTCTGTGCACCTCGGCGTGCCCTACGGGCGTAACTACGATCGCGAGCGCTTGCTGAACTCTCTCACCGTAAATGGAGAGGGGGACGGGCTCGCGGTGACCTCGAAGGGGATCGTCTCGGCTCAGATCTTCCTCTTTTGTCGCTACACGATGTACTCCGAAGTGTACTGGCATCATACGGTACGCAGCCTCTCCGCCATGCTAGAGCAGGCATGGTCGGATCTCGTGACCCAAGGTCAACTCGAAGTTGAAGAGCTCCTCTCGCGGCTCCTCACCGTCGGTGACGATGAGCTTCTGCGTGGCCTCGCAGCAGAGGCTTCTCCCGGCTCGGTTGCGGCTCGGACGCTGCACTGCCTCACCGGCGATCGTCGCCAGCCCTACCGCCGCTTGATGACTTGGTCGAGGGCCTACCACGATGACCAGTCGCGAGAGACCTACACCCGCCTGCATAGTCTATCGGCTGTGGAGTCGGCCACGCTGGTGACTGCGCTCCGCGAGCGCCTGGGTGTCGGTGGACGCCCGCTGCGCGAGGGCGACGTCATCCTCGACATCCCTCCCCGGGACAAAGATCGCCTCCCAGAGGTCACGGTCTATCATCCGCACGGCCGAGGAGGGGGGAGCTACACATCGCTCGCAGAGAGTTCTCGCATCGTGTCGGGGATGGGAGAGGACTTTTTGGCGGCTGTGAAGAAGATCCGGCTCTTTGTGCACCCCGAGCATGCGGAGCGTCTCGGGCGCGACCGCGCCGCGCTGAAAAACGCCGTTGATGAGGTGCTCTCGACGCTCTGATCCCGTCTTGCGTTGACGTGAGGTGGTGGAGCGCGACAATGCCTGCATGCCGCAAGCGAAGCCACGCCTCTACAGAGACCCCGTACACGACACCATCGCCTTTGCGCCTGATACGCCAGAGGGACAGCTCGTCATTCGACTGCTAGACACGCGAGAGGTTCAGCGGCTCCGTCGGGTACGCCAACTCGCCTTGAGCCACTTGGTCTATCACGGGGCTGAGCACTCGCGCTTTTCTCACTCGTTAGGGGTGGTCTGGCTCGCCTCCCAAATGCTCGACCGACTTGGCGAGTGCGTTGAGATCTCCGAGGAGGCGCGGCTCGCGACGCTTGCATGCGCGTTGCTTCACGACATCGGTCATGCCCCGTTCAGCCATGCCCTCGAGGGCGTATGTGGTGTCCGCCACGAAGAGCGGGCGAGTGAGATCGTCCGTGACCCTGACTCGGACATTCACCGTGTCTTGGTCGACGTGGACCCTACGTTCCCGGAGCGCGTCGCGACCTGGATGCACGGAGCAGCTGGTCAGCCGCCGTTCCTTTACGAGTTGGTGTCCAGCCAACTCGATGCAGATCGCCTCGACTATATTTTGCGCGACGGCCGGATGACCGGGGTCAAGATCGGGAGCTATGACCTCGAGCGTATCTTGGCGATGCTGGATGTCGTGGATGGCCACCTTGCAGTTCATGCGGGCGGGCAAGCGGCGGTCGAGGGGTACCTCTTAGCGCGCTTCCACATGTATCAGCAGGTCTATCTCCATAAGACCTCTCGAGGCGCTGAGCGCGTCCTGGTGGAGACCTTGAAGCGCGCGAGCGAGCTGTTCCGCGAGGGGCAGGGCCCTGCGCATTGGCCGACTGGGGCTCTGGGGACGCTCCTCGAAGGGAGGTCGTTGTCCCCGATGGAGTTCGTGAGCCTCGATGACTATGAGCTCTGGATGAGCCTGAAGGCATGGGTCGACGACCCGGACCGCGTGCTCTCCGATCTCGCTCGCGCACTCGTACATCGGCACCTATGGAAGACAGCACAGCTCCCTGTGGGTGAGTCACCACGTGCAGATGAGCTGGTCGCCTCGGCGCGCTCGATCGCGCGGGTGAATGGGTTTGATCCCGAGCGGCACGTGCTGGTCGACACGTCTGGTGGCTCTCCCTACAAGCCCTTTACTGGGCTCGGGAGCACCGCGGGGGCGATACGCATGATCTCGAGTGCGGGGGGAACAATCCCCATCGAAGATCGCTCAGACATCGTGAGGATGCTGGGGCAGATGCGACACCGTCAGCGCCTGCTCTGCTATCACCCGGCCCTTCGTGATCGTCTGCGGCCTATGCTGGAGGGGGCTGCGCGGGATTAACTCGCGTCATCGTCCTTCGGAGGCTCGTCGACCTTGGCGATTGAGGCGCCTGTCGGAGAAGCCTCGGCCGCGTCACTCCAGGCCTCGGCGCGGTCTCGACCACGCTTCTTCGCCAAGTAGAGTGCCGAGTCGGCTCGCGCCATGAGTTGCTCAGCGTCTTCGGCCTGGCTGGGGAGGAGCGCGAACCCGATGCTGGTCGTGATGCGTCCGAGGGACATCCCACGGTTGTTCTGGAAGTTGTGCTCACGAATCGTCGCGACGAGGCTTTGGGCGACTTTGTTGGCGGCCTTCTCACCGCTATCGAGGAGCAAGACGGCGAACTCTTCACCACCCAGCCGCGCGACGATGTCGGTCACGCGGAGCCGCTCTTGGAAGAGCTGAGCGACCTCTCGTAAGACCTGATCGCCCACGGGGTGACCAAAGCGGTCATTGACGCTCTTGAAGTGGTCGAGGTCCATGATGAGCAGCGCCATCGGGGAGCCTGTGCGGTTACTGCGCCGGATCTCGAAGTCCATGCTCTCATCAAGCGCGCGCCGGTTGAGCAGCCCTGTCAGCTCGTCTGTGCGCGCGAGCCTCTCTAGATCTTCCACCGCGGATGCGAGCTGCTCGTTCACCTCCTCCAACGCCTTCGTTCGCATCGTCACTTTGTATTCGAGGGAACGCGTATAGTCACCGAGCTGGTTCGCCATGCTGTTGAAGGTCGACGCGAGGTGACCGAACTCATCGCGGCTTGAGATCTCGACCCGTGTTTCGAATTCGCCACTGCTCATCGAGGCCGCGGCACGCGAGAGCTTCTCAATGGGCTGGATGACGGCGAGCTGTACGGCCAGGAAGATCAGGAGGAACAAGAGGATGCCGGTCCCGAACATGGCGCCGACCATCCACATTCGGAGCGTCTTGAGCCTGTGATGCACTTGTGCGAAGTCAGCCCGCGCGATGAGGGTCCCCCACCTGAGCCCTGCGACGGCGGGCATCGCGACGACAAGGACGGGGCGATTGTCTGTGCTCGTATACTGCCACCACCGGGGCTTCTCAGAGGCCGAAGCGGCTAACGCGACTTCGCGGTCTCTCGCTGGTGACTCTGACCATCTTCCAGAGCCCGGCTCCATGCTCCCTGTCCCGGAGTGTGCGTATCGCACTCCCTCATGGTCCAGCATGTCGACCAGCTCGAAGTGACGGAGTGGATCGTAGTCGTTGGAGCCTCGGTCCCGGTAGCCACCGACGAGCTCTCCCAGGACACCATCGAGCTTCTCCATGTCGTCCATTGCCAAGGACATGGCGCACGGCAGGGCGACGGACTCAAGTCGACTCGCGACATGGGTGATGGCGCTGTCGACGACACGCTTTGACTCGACCTGCAGCAGCCAAACTCCTAGGGCCCCAGTCAGCACAAGGGTCATGGCTGTGACACCAAAGGCGAGCTTTCGTCTTAGTCCACCCGTTTGCCAGCGAAAGAGCTGAGAAGGCGAGGCGTTCATGGCGCCCTCTTCGCGGCACTGTCCCGCATCGTCTGTCGCACCGCGCGAATCCCGTCGTAGGCGGTATCGTCTAGGGTCAACCACCCGTTGATGGTCTCCGTCGCCCGAAGCGCCGGGCGGGCCGCGTCGTTCCTGGAGTTCATTAACGCCAAGGCGCCGCGGACTTTCCGCTTGAAGCCGGCTGGGACCTCGCCGACCGAACAGAGGGCGTCGTAGGGGGCCTCACCTGTCTTCGCGAGGACGCGCAGTGATTTGCTTGTGACGTCATCGTTCGTCTCTGCAAAGAGCCTCGCGACGTCCTGCATCCCGGTCGCCGTCGCTGCTGCGTCAACATCACCGCGGGCCAACATCTCGATGGCAGCGGTGTGGGTGCCAGCCATGACGATTTCCGAGAAGAAGTTCTCCGGATCGAGCCCATGGCGTGCGAAGGCGCTCATGGGTAATAAGTAGCCGGACGTAGAGCTTTCGCTGACGAGCGCGATTCGACGTCCGCCGAGGTCTGATAGGCTCTGAGCCCGATCATCTCGCCGGACGAGGATAAAGGCAGAGTAGGTCGTCCTCACGCGGTTCATCGCGGTCGCGAGGATGTCGAGGTGCTCAGTGCGTTCGTCGGCGATAACGTAGGAGAGCGGGGGTAAGAGGGCCAGGTCGACCTTCTCCGCAGCGACTTGCTCGAGGAGGTCGTCATAGCTCTTGGCCACCAACACCTCGACAGGTGCACCGAGGACAGCGCTCAAGAAGTCGGCGACGGGCGTGTATTGACGTCGCACTGCTTCACTGCCCGCCGTGGGGGAGAGGGCGAATCGGATCGCTTCTCCACCGCGCGGCCATTCACCGGCCTCAAGGCGATAGTCACCCTCGGTGAGCGGCCGGGGGGCGGGCGCGGGGCCTGCCTCGAGTACCCCAGACGTCTCATGGGTACACCCCATAGCGAGCAGGCCAACGATAGCTAGGCCCGGGAGCACCACCCCTAGGTGGCTCCGTCGTATAAAAGCCGGAGACATGGTCACAGCATGCGGCTTGGACACGCGGCTCACAATGCCAAACGGTGCCTAAGGCTCGATGGGCGGCCCATGCAGAGCCAGCCACGCCTCGATGAGGGTCCTGGTGTGTTGAGGTTCATGGAGGCGCTCGGGGATCGTCGAGAGGGGGACGGACATCCGCTCATATGCAGTTCGACGGAGGGCTTTAGGGAGTTCGAACTTGCGCTCTGCGAGGGTCACCCCGATGTCGAAGGTGAGGTCTTCAAGTTGCTCGAGCGCCGACAGTATATCGCATCGGTCCAGCGGATAGCGACGCTCTGTCAGGGCCGCGATTTTGTCCGCCAGGAGATCGGGGAGGGACGCGACATAGAACGGACCCACCGACCACGGCGGGTGGATATGAGCGAAGGGGAACTGTCGGTACTCAACCTTCACTTGGCTCGTGTCGCTCCAGGTGATGAGGAAGGTGGTGCGGTCGCGGGGGAGGAGCCACTGCAGACTTTCGAGCTCCGGGAGCGCCTTCATCATGGGCAGAAGCTTCTGAATAGGGACGGGGTCGGGGCCAAAGAGATCGAGGTCCTCGACGCTCCTGTGTGCCAAGTAGCCAGCGGTCAGCGCAGCACCTCCAGCGAGATAGAAGCGACGCTGTAATCCGCTCTCTGCGAAGTGCTTGAGGAACCGCCGCTGTGCCGGGGTGAGCCGCGATGTGGTCCGGAGGTCCGCTACTGTGGGCTGTGGGAGCGCATAGCTCATCAGACGGGCCTCATCGGTCACAGGTCGCAGCACAGTGTGTGCGGGCGGTGTTCATCGTCGCGCCCGCTCGCGGCGCCGCATCGCCAGCGCCTCCCGAATCACGGTCTTGATGCGCCCGGTGTTGGCGACCTTTGACTGGCCATGGAGCCTCGGTTGGGCTTCGATCTCGACCAAAGCGTAGGCTGTACCAAGTTTGAGGGCGCGGATGGGGAACTCGAGGTTGACGAAGAAGCTCTCGGAGTGAAGCTCCCCGACAGAGGTGAGCAGGCTGCGACGGAACATCATGGTGCCCGTGAAGTCCCCGCGTGAACCAAGCACGAGGCGCACGAAGGTTTGAAACCCCCAACTTAGAACCTTGCGTTGCCAACCGTCGTCTCGCTGTCGGTAGACAGAGAGGACGAGGTCAGCGGTCGCGAGGTGAGGCAAGAAGCGCGTGAACACTTGAGGATCGACTTGGCAGTCTGCGGGTAGTTGAGTGACCCAATCGCACCGCGTCGCGTCATAGCCGTTTCGAATGGCCGCGCCCATGCCCCGATTCTCTGGGTGGTGTACTGCGACGATGTTATCCGGGTGACTCGCGACGTACTCGTCCGCGATTTCGCCTGTACGGTCGCCGGAGCCATCATTGACGATCACGACCTGCCACGGGTCAGCGTGCCCCTCCAAAAACGCGACGGTGCGCTCGACCTGAATGGGGAGGTTGTCCTCCTCATTGTAGGCCATGATCACGATGCTGAGACCGGGTTTGGTGGACGACGTCATGCTCAAAGCCTAGTGAATCGCGCCCGGGACGCCTAGTCGCAGAGGGCTAGAATGAGTAAGTGATTTTCGCCCGAGTGGCGGTGTCGAGGTCACTGACGTCCTCGGGTGGACGGCTATCGTACGAGAGGATGAACCCTACTGACAGCCCGATTGCATCGGTCAATTTCACGTTGAGGTTGGTCTCGGAGGACACGCGGAAGTCCAATGGATCCGTCAGGAGAGGTTGATAGTACGTGGTGTGTATGAAGCTGAGTAGTGGGTTCAAGATGAACTTACCGGTGAGGTACATCGATAGACGGTGGCCGTTGTATGCAGCCCCACTGTCGCTGAAGTTACGTTCATTGAGCATCTCACGTTCAAACAAGTACGAAGCGGCCAAGGCGAAGGCGACCGCCGGGCCATCGATGAGATTGAAGCGTGGGCCAGTGCCAGCGAGCCCTCTGAGTGAAAGTCGGCGAAATCGGTCGGTGGCAACCTGGCCGTAGGTCTCCCAGGTCAACCAATCCAGGATTGAAACTTGGTGCCTCAGGTGCGTGAAGATGCTCTCCATGAACGTGGTGCCGTCCGTCAAGCCGAGCTCGGCTGTGGAGCTTGATATGAGCTTGTGGACACCGAACTGATAGGACAGCTGTAAGGCCGTGTTGACCAAGACCAAATCAACGCTGCCGGTTTCCAGGGTAAGCGACGCGCTCACTTCACCTTGAAACCCGTCTGTGTCCTCAGCGTCCGAGACCAGGGGCTGGACGTTCACGATTTGGGCGTCACTCTGGGGAGCAAGTGCACAGACGAGTCCGAGAGCGAGAAACGATGATAGGGCTGGGGAACGCACACAAACCTCCGAGGTGTTCGAGTGCATCGAGCGTCGCTCTAGAACCAGTTTTTGTCGAGATACACAGAAGCACTCAGCGAGGCTGAGAGATACGTCCTGCGAATGAAGACCGGGGCCGGGCAACGTCTCCCTCATCAAGTCGGCGCTTGAGGGACGCTTAGCTTGGGTCTTCGCCCTTGTATCGGTAGTAGTGCTCCATGACGGCGCGCACGTAGCCCTCTGTCGCCTCGTAGGGGATACCACCCTTCGCTCTCACCGCACCGCTCCCTGCGTGGTAGGCGCTCAGGACCTTGGCGAAGTCACCATCGAACCGGTTGGCCAGGATGCGGAGCAATTTGCCGCCTCCCATGATGTTCTGGCGTGGGTCGAAGCTGTCATGGACGCCCATCTCTCTGGCTGTGCCTGGCATCAACTGCATGAGCCCTTGGGCCCCTGCGGAGCTGACGGCCTTGTACTTGAACGAGGACTCGACCCGCATCACCGCTCGAATGAAGACCTCGGGCAACGAGTAGGTCTGAGCTGCCTCACGCACGTAGGGGGCATAGAGCGCGTAGCGATCCTGAGCGCTTGTCGGCTCCTTCACCGGGCGGGGGGCGGCCTTGGCTTTGCCCCGAGGGCTGTATGAGCGGCGCTTGCTTGATTTGCTTTTCTTGGCGGGCTTTTGGGTGCCCGTGGAGGGGCTGTTGAGCTTCATCATGACTCTGCACCGCGCGCCCTGAGCTCGGTAAGGAGCCGGGGTGTTCGTGATGTCTTCGCGTCCGTCCCTCTGCACACAGCGGTAGATGTCGCCTGATGCGTAGGCTGGTTCGATGACGAGGCCAAGAAGGCACAGGGCGATGAGGCTAGACCGGCTCAATGGGACTCCTTCTGTTGAGCGACCTGATGATAGTCAGGGGCCGTCATTTACCCAAGAAAACCCACGGACGGCGTGCACTATTCTCTCCACTGTTGCTCATGCCGACGGGGAGTTGCTACGGTGCAACCATGCAGACCTCATACGATGCTTTGGTCTTGGGTGGCGGTATTGCAGGGCTGACCTATGCACTGCGTGTCGCCGCGAAAGGGACCGTCGGTCTGTTGACCAAACGAGGTCTGAGTGACTCGAACACTGCGTGGGCCCAGGGCGGCATCGCTGTGGTCATGGACCAGCACGACAGCTTTGAGGCTCATGTCACGGATACGATCACCGCAGGTGACGGCCTGAATGACGCCGAGGTCGTGAGGCTCTGTGTGGAAGAGGGGCCCGAGCGGTTGGCCGAGCTTATCGCTCGAGGCGTGGCGTTCACGAGGGCAGCGGACGGACAAGGTGGTGGCCTGGACCTGACCCGTGAGGGTGGGCACTCGGCGCGGCGTGTTGTCCACGCGAAGGACATGACGGGGGCGGCGGTTCAAGCCGCACTAGTCGCTGCGGTTCAAGCGCACCCCAACATTGAGATCTTTGAGCGGCATCAGGCCATTGATCTGCTGACGCGGAGGCGCCTTGGTTTGTCGGGCCCAGACCGGTGCCTCGGCGCCTACGTGTACGACCTCGACACGGGCGAGATCGCGACCTTCAGGGGCAAGGCCACGCTGCTAGCGACCGGCGGCGCTGGGAAGGTGTACCTGTACACGTCGAACCCCGACGTCGCGACTGGCGACGGCATCGCGATGGCGTGGCGTGCCGGCGCGGCGATCGCGAACATGGAGTTCTTTCAGTTTCACCCCACGTGTCTTTACAACCCGACGGCTAAGAATTTCCTCGTCACCGAGGCATGCCGCGGTGAGGGCGGGATACTGCGGCGCAAGGATGGCTACGCGTTCATGGCGGACTACCACCCCATGAAAGACCTGGCGCCCCGAGACATCGTGGCTCGCGCGATTGACCAAGAGCTGAAGCGGGGCGGTGACGACTTCGTGCAGCTCGATATGACGCACTTGGCACCGGGTGAAGTCGCGGACCGGTTCCCAGGGGTGTCGACGACCCTTCAACGTTACGGCATCGATATGGCGCACGAGCCGATCCCTGTCGTCCCGGCCGCCCACTATTGCTGTGGTGGCGTCCAGTCAGACATCCATGGTCGCTCAACGCTCCCAGGCCTCTTGGTCGCGGGAGAGGTCGCACATACAGGGCTCCACGGCGCGAACAGGCTCGCCTCGAATTCTCTGCTCGAGGGGATGGTGTTTGGCCACCGTGCAGCCGAGGTGACCGACTCCTTGTGGGCGACGGCTGGCGAGTCATTGACGCCGGATGTCCCGGATTGGAATCCAGGTTCGGCAAGCAACCCTGATGAGAACGTCTTGGTGACTCAAGCGTGGGACGAGACTCGCCGCGTGATGTGGAACTACGTGGGTATCGTCCGCTCGAACCGCCGCCTCGTTCGGGCGCGTCGTCGGCTAGACCTTCTGCGCCAAGAGATTACGCATGACTACTGGAAATACGTGCTGACGCCGGACAGCATCGAGCTCCGCAATATCCTCACCGTCGCGGGGTTGATTGTGGAGTGTGCGCTGATGCGGAAAGAGAGCCGCGGGCTACACTACACGCTCGACTATCCAGACCGTGACGACGCGCATGGGCTCCGGGCCACACTCTTGCAGAAGGGCGCTTGGTCCTGAGCGTCGAAGCGGCCTTTAGAAGCCCGGTGGTCCATCCGCCGGCGACGATCCGGCCGCGCCTGTGACTGCGTTGATCTCGGAGAAGAGGTAGTCATTTTGCGCCTGGAACGAATGGCAGTTGACGCATGTGCCGACCTCTATCTTTGTCCGCTCCATCGTGGTTGGGGAATAGGCTTCAAACGCCCAGCCGCCATTGAGGGAGCCGCCGACACGACGCATGACGCCAAGCTGCGTGACTGCTCCTGAGCCGTCATCGTTGACGACCCGGGTCTCCTTGACCAAGACCGAGCCTGTCTCGAGGTCCCCCTGGACACTGGCGAAGAGCTCGACAGCAGTCCGTGGTTCGATCTCCCCGCCCTCGTCTTCGCCACCACGCAGGATCGTCTCGGCGTTGATCTTGGGCCAGGTCGTGTATTCGGCGCTCAGCACCCGTGAGTGGGCGGAGACATCGTCACCGCTGCGCGTCTCAGCGCCACCGCACGCGTAGGCCGACAGCATCAGTCCTGACAGCAACATGAATACAAGGGTTCGCATGGTCCACTCTCCAAATCTCAGGCTCCGGGCGGCGGCTCCATAAAGCCGATCTCGTCGGCAAAAATCGTCCGTCGATAGAATCGAAGCTCCTCGATGGACTCGTGGATATCACCAAGCGCTCGATGGGCTTCGTTTTTGCGTGGGGGCTGCAGGTGATACCAGCGCCAGGCGAGTTCCTTCACCGAGGAGATGTCGATGACTCGGTAGTGCAGGTGTTGATTCAGGGCAGACATGTACCGGCGCAAGAAGCGGCGGTCCTGACCGATGGAGTTGCCACAGAGCGGGGAGCGCCCCGGCTCGGTCCACGACTCCAGGAAGGCGAGCGTCATCGACTCAGCCTCTGCACATGTCACGCGAGACTGTCGCACAGCCTCTGTGAGACCACTCTTACCGTGGTGCTCGGTGTTCCAGGCGTCCATCGCGTCGAGGACTTCATCGGGCTGATGAATGACGAGGTTGGGGCCCTCGGCCAAGATATCCAGCTCGTTGTTGGTGACGATCGTGGCGATCTCCAGCGGATAGCAGGTGATGGGATCAAGGCCCGACATTTCCATGTCGATCCAGACTAAATTCTGTGTTCCACGAGCCACGTTACCTCCAAGTCCGACAGCATTATGCCGTGGGCCGCTTAGGTCAACCCGCAGTGAAAGGTCTGTACCGAGGCATTGACCGGCCGCGACGCAGGGCGGTAAACCGCTAGGTGCTCCCGCGGCCTCGAGTACCTTGATGTCCTTCGTTCATCTGCACACGCATTCGCAGTTCAGTATGCTGGATTCGACCATCCGCGTGCCCGATCTTGTGAATCGCGCGGTGGAAGATAAGAGCGCCGCGATTGCGCTCACTGATCACAACAACATGTTCGGGGCCGTCGAGTTCTTCAAGGCGGCTCAGAAGTCGAAGGTGAAGCCGATCTTCGGCTCAGAGGTGAACCTTGTCGCGGAGGACCGGCGAGACGCCGAGGTCCGTCGAAGCTCGACGATCGTGCTCCTTTGTAAAAACGAGAAGGGCTATCGGAACCTCTGTTATCTCCTGAGCCGCTGCCATATGGACAGCCCGGCGCGCCTGCCGATGCCCCGCATCGATAGAGGGCTCCTTGCCGAGCGCTGCGAGGGGCTGTTGGCGCTCAGCGGCGGCCTATCCGGTGAGATCCCGCAGGCACTGCTGCGCGGCGATAAGGCGGAGGCGGCGAGCCTTGTGCGCTTTTACCAGGGGCTCTTCTCCGAGGACTTCTACCTTGAGATCGTCCGCAACGGGATCAAGGAGCAGGAGCAAGTGAATGCTGAGCTGCTCTTGCTCTCGGAGGAACTCGGAGTGCCCCTCGTGGCAGGAGCGGATGCCCACTACGCAGAGCGCGAGGATGCGGGGGCTCATGAGGTCCTCATGTGCGTGCAGATGGGGCGCGTGTTGCCAACCCTGGAGACCAAGGCCCGTATCACCGACGAACTCCACTTGGCGCCTGCAGAGGAAATGATCGAGCGCTTCGCTGATCTGCCCGAGGCAGTCGCGAACACAGTGCGCATCGCGGATGCCTGCGACGTGGACTTGGATCTCGGCAAGACCTACCTGCCAACCTACGAGGTGCCCGAGGAGTTCGACACCGAGAGCTACTTGCGCCACGTCGCGCACGAGGGGCTCACCGAACGGCTTGCTGCCGCTGTGGCGTTAGGGCGAGAGGTCGTCGAGTCGGACTACCGAGAGCGCTTGGATGTCGAGCTGGCGATCATCGAGGAGATGGGCTTCCCGGGCTACTTCCTGATCGTCTGGGACTTCATTCGTTACGCCAAAGAGCACGACATCCCAGTGGGGCCAGGACGTGGCTCGGGTGCAGGCTCCCTCGTGGCGTACTGCCTGAGCATCACCGACATCGATCCGCTTCTTTATGGGCTGCTCTTTGAGCGCTTCCTGAACCCTGAGCGCGTGTCCATGCCGGACTTCGATATCGACTTCTGCATGTACAAGCGCGATCAGGTGATCCGCTATGTGACGCAGAAGTATGGCGAGGACAACGTCGGCCAGATCATCACCTACGGCACGATGAAGGCTAAGGCGGTGGTCCGTGATGTGTCGCGTGTTTACGGGCTGACCTTCGCGGAAGCCGACCGGGCGGCGAAGTTGATCCCTGATGACCTTGGGATGACCTTGGCGAAGGCCTTCGATGCTGAGCCGCGTTTGATGGCTCTGTGTGATGAAGACCCGCGCTATGCGCGCCTCTTCGAGGTCGCGCGCACGCTCGAGGGGCTCAACCGACAACCCGGTATGCACGCTGCT
Source organism: Myxococcota bacterium (assembly GCA_049602155.1). GTDB lineage: Bacteria > Myxococcota_A > UBA9042 > PHBI01 > JBMYRH01 > JBMYRH01. Next base: position 88,432 of record JBMYRH010000008.1, read on the forward strand.
GGCGTCGTCATCGGTGACAAGCCGCTTTGGGAGTATGTGCCGCTCTATGCCGTGCATGGAGACGAAGGCGAGATCACGCGGATCACCCAGTTTGCGAAGAACGAGGTTGAGGAGGCCGGGCTGGTTAAGTTCGACTTCCTCGGCTTGAAGACCCTGACGGTCGTCGACCACGCCGTGCGCTTGGTGAACGATGGGCGTCGGGTGGCCGGTGAAGATCTGCTCGATATCTCGTCCATCCCCTTGGACGACCGAAGCGTGTTCGAATTAATCACGAGCGGTGACACGACGGGCGTGTTTCAGCTGGAGTCGTCCGGCTTCAAAGAGCTGCTCCGTAAGCTGAAGCCGGACTGCATTGAGGACATCATCGCTGCAGTGGCGCTCTACAGGCCGGGTCCGCTCCAGTCCGGGATGGTCGACGCCTTCATTCGCCGTAAGCACGGCGAAGAGAAGGTTGAGTACCCACATCCGTCTCTCGGGACGACCCTTGAGGAGACGTACGGCGTGATGGTCTATCAGGAGCAGGTCATGCAGGCCGCTCGGACGTTGGCGGGGTTCAGCCTCGGCCAAGCGGACATCATGCGCCGGGCCATGGGCAAGAAGAAGCCCTCCGAGATGGCCAAGCAGGGCGAGCTCTTTCGCGAGGGTTGCGTCGCGAACGGCGTGCCTGCCGAGCAGGCGGATAGCATCTTCAGCACGATCGAGAAGTTCGCTGGGTACGGCTTCAACAAGAGCCACTCAGCGGCCTATGGTCTGATCAGCTATCAGACGGCTTGGCTCAAGAAGCACTACCCCGTCGAGTTCATGGCGGCGCTCTTGAGCTCCGATCGCGATAATACCGACAAGGTCGTGCGCCTCATCTCCGAGGCCAGGTCGATGGGCATCACAGTCCGCCCTCCCTCGGTCAATGCATCGAGTCATGACTTCACCGTCGACCAAGGCGCGGTGCGGTTCGGCCTAGGCGCCGTGAAAGGTGTCGGTGGCGGTGCAGTGGAGTCCATCCTCGCGGCAAGAGAAGATGTCTCCTTCGATGGGCTGCTCGACTTTTGCGACCGTGTCGACACCCGCCGAGTGAATCGGCGCGTGCTCGAGGCCCTGGTGAAGTGCGGCGCATTTGATGAGTTTGATAAGCCCCGGCTCGGGCTCTTCTCGGCGCTAGATAAGGCGATCGAGAGGGCGCAGTCTCTCCAACGAGACCGTGAGTCTGGTCAGTTTAACCTCTTCGGCGAGCTCGAGCCTGCCGACGAGTCCGGCTCTGGAGCGCTGAAGATAGACGCAACCGATGAGTGGCCGGATAAAGTGCGCCTCGCGTTCGAGAAAGAGTCCCTCGGCTTTTACGTCTCCGGCCACCCCCTTGATCGCTACGCGAACGAGGTGCGGCGCCTGGCCTGCGCACCTATTCAGAGCCTCGCCAGTCGACGTCACCGTGAGCAGGTGCTCGTGGGCTGTGTCGTCAGTGAGCTCCGGGAGCGTCCCTTGAAGAGTGGCAAGGGGCGGATGGCATTCGTCGCCATCGAGGATCAGACCGCGCGGGTCGAGGTGCTCGTCTTCTCTCGCGTCTTCGCGGAGGCTGAGGAGGCGCTCAAGAGTGATGAACCGTTGATGGTCCGTGCGGTTTTGCAGCACGAAGGGGAGGGCGAGAACACCTCGATTAAACTCCGCGCCGAGTCGATCGTGACCCTCGCGAGCCTCCGGGCCGAGCAAACAGCGGCTCTGCGGCTGGAGGTCGACGCTGACGCTGTCTCGGACGAGATGCTCGATCGACTTGAGCCGCTCCTGTTGACGAACCCAGATGCGCTCCCGGTGATCCTCGCGCTGAACGTCGTGGATGAGGGGCGAATGCTCCTCAATCTGGGTAAGGGCTACCGGCTGTCCTCTGACGACGAGACCGTCGCGCGGGTGGAGCGCGTGACTGGAAGAGGGAGTGTGATCTTCCAGAGCCATGGCAGCTGAGGAGCGCACCGAGGCGCAGTCTGGGATGCTGCGGAACCGTCTGCGTAAGAACAGGACCAAGTTCGGGCGCTGGGCCAAGAAGCGGGGCATCACCTGTTTCCGGATATACGACATCGACATCCCAGAGATCCCCTTGGTGATCGATTGGTACGAGGGGCGCTTGCACATCACTGAGCACGTCACCCGACGTCGCCCGGAAGGGGAGGAAGGGGATGCGTGGCTGCATGCGATGGCTCAGACCGCTCGGGAGGCCCTAGAGGTCCCTGAGGGGCACGTGTTTGTGAAACAGCGTCGTCGTCAGCGCGGCGATGAGCAGTACCAGCGCCGTGATGATGGAGGACACCTCTTCGTGGTCCAGGAAGGTGGGCTTCGGTTTCACGTCAACCTGTCTGACTATCATGACACGGGGCTCTTCTTGGACCACCGGGAGACCCGACGTCGAGTCGCCGAAGAGGCGTCTGGCAAGCGGGTCCTGAACTTGTTCTCCTACACGGGCTCCTTCTCTGTGTACGCGGGGGCTGCGGGGGCACGTACGACCACGTCCGTCGACTTATCGAAGACCTACTTGGCCTGGAGTCGAGAGAACTTCAGTTTGAACGGCATGCACATCGGGGATAACCATCGGCTGGTCCATGCCGATGTGTTGGAGTGGTTGTCCGCCTCTGCGCGCCGGGACGATTGGTACGACCTAGTCGTCGTCGATCCCCCAACTTGGTCGACCAGTAAGAGGATGCGCGACACGCTCGATGTGCAACGCGATCACGCTCAGATCTTGCAGGAGGTCATCCGCTTGGTCGCCCCGGGAGGCGTGGTCTACTTCTCGACGAATCGACGGAAGTTCGCCCTCGATGAGAGAGCCTTTGAGGGGACGCTGGCCACGGAGTTGACCTCTCAGACCGTCCCTGAGGACTTTCGCGCTCGCCGCCCGCATCGATGTTGGCGCGCGGTTCGGGGGTAACGATGGAACGCGTGGTGGGGACCCGAGAGCGCATCGCGTGGTGCCTTAACGATGTCGCGAATTCCGCCTTCTCGCTGGTGATGGTGACGGCCTTTTTGCCGGTGTACTTCAGGCAAGGCATCGCTGAGGGCATGGAGCCTGGTCGGGCTGACGCGTTGTGGGGGTATGCGGTCTCATCGTCGATGGTGATCGTTGCGCTCACATCGCCGATCTTAGGGGCACTCGCTGACCGCCGCGCCTGGCGCAAGCGCTTGTTGACGCTTTACACGGTCCTCGGCGTGCTCGCGACCGGTGCATGGTTCTCGGTCGAGCCGGGGCAGATCGCGATGGGGTTGGCCCTCTATATCCTCGCGAACGTGATGTACGAAGGCAGCTTGGTATTCTACGACGCGCTCTTGCCTGGCCTTGTTACGCCTGACCGCCTAGGGAGATGGTCCGGTTACGGGTGGTCGATGGGGTACTTGGGGAGCTTGGGCTGCCTAGCCTTTGCGCTGACCCTCGTGAAAGGAGGGCAGGCGCTCTGGGTCTTTCCGCTCGTTGCGGGGTGGTGGGGCTTGTGGAGTCTGCCGATCGTGACCTTAGTGCGTGAACCGCCCGCGGTCTCAAAGGGGAACCCGGACTGGGGGGTGTGGCGGCAGCTTCGTGAGACCGTGGCTCGGATTCGACGGAACCCGGATCTGGCGCGGTTCTTCATCGCCTTCTTCCTCTACAACGACGGCATCGCCACGACGATCGCATTCGCGGGGCTGTACGCGACCCAGACGCTCGGCTTTAGCGCAGAGGAGACGATCGTCCTCATCGGAGGCGTGCAGGTGACCGGCGCCCTCGGGGCCTTCGTCACAGGCCATTTGGCGGATCGCTTTGGGCATGCGCGGATGATCGTTGTCACACTCGTGGGCTGGATTGGCCTAATGATCGTGACGTACTTCGTGACGTCACAGGCAGTGTTTTGGGGCGTGGCGTTGGGCGTGGGGTTGATCATGGGGGCGACGCAGAGCGCCAGTCGGGGCTTCCTGGCTGCGATCGCCGGTGACGCGGCTGGTGAGCTCTTCGGCTTTAAGGCGGTGGCCGGGAAATTCTCCGCGGTCTTGGGCCCGCTGGTCTTCGGTGTCGTCAGCCAAGCGACTGGGGATCAACGGCCAGCGCTCCTCGCTGTCGGGGTCTTCTTCGTCGCAGGGTTAGGCTTGATGCTTCGAGTCGATGAGCGTCGAGCGCTGTTGGCGGAGTCGACTGATTAGTGAGCGCTCGGGGCGCACCACAGCTGCTCGGTCGTTGACGCGTCTCTAGAACGCGCGATAGTGAAGGACTGCACCTCGTCACCCTGTTAGGTCATTTATGATGCGTGAGCGTTGCCATCAAACAGTCTTGGCTCTCCAAGACGCCATCTGCGAGCGCCTTGAAGCGCTGGACGGTGAGGCACGCTTTCAAGAGACGCTCTGGGACCGTGAAGCAGGTGGTGGCGGCAGGACGCGCATCCTCGAGTCCGGGGCGCTCTTTGAGAAGGCCGGGGTGAACGTCTCAGCGGTCCACGGGACAGTGCCCGAGGCGTTAGCCGGCTCCATGCGTGGAGAAGGAGACTCGTTCTATGCGACGGGGGTCTCTCTCGTGCTGCATCCACGGAACCCCCACGCCCCGACAACGCACGCCAATTTTCGATATATCGAGCGCGGTGACACCGGATGGTTTGGTGGCGGGGCGGATCTCACCCCATATGTCCTGTACGAAGAGGACGCGACACACTTTCATGATGTGCTCGCGACCACGTGTGATCGGCACTCAGCTGAGTTTTATCCACGATTCAAGCGCTGGTGCGACGAGTACTTCCATTTGCCACATCGGGCAGAGGGGCGAGGGGTTGGCGGCGTCTTCTTTGATGACGTCCGCCCCAGCCAAGACCTCGATATGGAGGCCTTGTTCAGCTGGTGGTCCGAGATGGGGCGCTCATTTCTGCCTGCCTATGTGCCGATCTTAGAGCGGCGCTCCGACCTCCCGTATGATGAGGCGTTGCGGCAGTGGCAGCTCCAGCGTCGCGGGCGCTACGTGGAGTTCAACTTGCTCTACGACCGGGGGACGATCTTCGGTCTCAAGACCGGAGGTCGCATCGAGTCGATCCTCATGAGCCTTCCTCCGTTGGTCCGCTGGGATCATGCGATTGTCCCCGCAGCGGGGAGCCCAGAGGCGCGCTTACTAAAGGCACTGCAGACACCACGTGAGTGGCGAACGCCCTCGGCCCCTTAGCGAATCTGAAGGGTGTAATCGACGCTCGGGCCTGAGTCGCCCTCGGGCTGGCCAATGGTGAGCGCGAGCGCAGTCGCCACGCCGCCCAAGACCACGGCACCAACAGTGGTCCAGAACCAGACGTCCTCGTAGAACTCAGGCGCCATGGTCGCCGCACCAGTCCCAAGGTCTGCCTCTGGGAGCTTGGTGAGCTTGGCCACGAGAGGGAAGGGTTGGCCTGCGACGATTTGAAGCTCTTGCAGGAAGGGCTCATATCCCGGCGCTTCGATGCTCAGCGTGACCTTTCCAGGCTTGACCTCTTGGTCGACGAACGGGGTCACCCCGACGATCTTCCCGTCAACCTTCACCGTGGCGCCTTCGGCGTTCGCGCTGATGGTTACGATTCCCGCCACGGGGATCAGATCGATCTCGAGTTCAACTTCACCACCCGAGGGAGCGGTGAAGGTGTCGTTATGCTCCGAGTACCCCAGCTTGGAGAGCCGAATCGTGTGGTCACCGGGCTCTACTGCGAAGTCGTCATCAAGGGGGATGCTGCCGACGTCTTTGCCGTCGATCTCGACGCGCGCACCCTCAGTCAGCGAATAGATTACGAGGGTCGCGGGAAGTTGCGGGGCCGCTGAACGCTTTCTCTTAGCAGATGCATGCAGAGGCATAAGGATGAGCGCGATCGTGATCAGTGTGACCAGGGCACGTCGTGCACGCGAGTTTCCGTTATCGAGCGTTCTCATTCGTTGTGTCCCGTGCGTCATCAGTCAGCGCGTGTCATCTACCAGGGAGCCTCATGGCAGACGGTGAACCCCTCCTTTATTGCACTTGCCGATCCTCTGAGCAAGGTGCCGCGCGTCGAGTTTTCTTGAGCCCAGATGGTAACTCGGGCCAGGATTCCCCTCCTTGGTCCCTGCCCCCAGGATTACTTCGCGTGCTTCGCCTCTCTGCAATCGCTGCCTTCGCCCTCATGACCGTGTCCGTTGGGGTGACACCAGCTATGGCTCAGTCTGCGGACGACGGGGACAAAGCGATCCACGTCGTCGTGGGGCCTGGGGCTCAACGGTTGGAGCCCATGGCGATCCCGGATGCGATGTGCAAAGGGGCCTCAGCCAGCGCATGCGCAGCGGTGTCAGAGGTGCTCCGACGCGATATGACGCTGTCCTTTGTGTTTCGGATCATCCCGTCACGCAGCTACTTGGCGGACGCCACGCTGGAGGATTTGACGGAGATCTCTTGGAGCGATTGGTCGAACGTTGGGGCGCGCTTCCTGATCAAGGCAGAGGTGACCGGGCCGGCGCCGTATGCGCTCAAAATGCGCCTCTACAACGTCACCGAGCGTCAGATGATTGTCGTTCGGGGGCAGGACGCGAGCGGGGTCAAGGAGCGTGGACTGCGCTCTGCCGTGCATCGTTTCTGCAACGGTGTGCTCGCTGCCATCACCGGACAATCCGGCGTATTCGATACCCGGATCGCTTATGCGGCGAGGGTCAAGCCTGGTGTGAAAGCCATCGGGATGATGGACATGGATGGCGCCAACAAGACGGGCTACATCGGTAACGGCTCGATCAACATGCTCCCAAGCTGGGGCTTCGGTGGGTTGCTTTACACGAGCTTTCTTCAGGGGAAGCCGGAGATCTACTTCGGGAAGAAGCGCCTCTCCAGTGACGCTGGTCACTATCGAAAGGTCGCTGTCAGTCGGGATGGAACGACGATGGTGGCGTCGATCTCGTACGGTGGGCAGTCGGACCTCTTCCTGATGAGCAAGTCCGGTGAAATTGTCCGGAATCTCACGAACTCACCGGTGGATGAGGTCTCCCCGACGTTCTCGCCAGACGGCGCTAAGATCGCCTTTGTGTCCTCTGCTGCTGGGGCACCACAGATCTACGTCATGAGCATCAGCGGTGGCGGGAGTCGGCGCGTGACCCACGCTGGTGGCTACAACTACGCACCAGACTGGGGCGTGAACGGGTTGATCGTCTTCGCGGGGATGGATAACGGGACATCAGACATCTTCACCGTGGACGAAGGCGGCAACTCGGTGAATCGTCTGACGCAGAACCAAGGCTCGAATAAAGACCCGTCTTGGAGTCCCGATGGTCGCTACGTCGCCTTTGTGTCGCGTCGCGCCGAGGGCTCTGGCGTCTATCTGATGAGTGCGAACGGTCGTTATCAGCTCCTCGTCTCTAAGGGCGGCGGGCGCTCGAACGTCGCCTGGGAGCGTTAGCTTCTAACCTCGGTGCCTTCTGGTGTTGAGGGGCTATCGCTGTGCTGCGGGAGAGCGACGGCGACGGCCGTGTCGTAGGGGATCGACGTGTCAGCGTGGATCGGTGAAAAAAAACGCTGTGGTCAATGCTGTGGAAAACTACCGCAAGTGCTCAGATCGACTCGGGAGCTGAGGCGGCGTGTTTTCCACAGGGGATTTTTGTGTCGAGATGGGGTTGCAACTGACTCCGGAGTCCCACAAAGTCCGGCGTGTCGGTCAGCGCGAATGAGCGTTGCCGGAGGGAGTCCAAAGGGCCCAGCCTTGGCTGAGCAACCGGACTGAAAACCCCAGGGAGGGAGCTGGACTCGAAAGAGTTCAACCACTTCTCGGTTCTTTGAAACTCTGCAGAGCACACATGAGGATGATGGCGGGCTTCGGCTCACAATCAGCGTCATGTTGAAGCCCATGAGAGGAGACGCCTGCAAGGGCGTCGAGACCGAGCGAGGGAGACCTCGGAGGGGCAAACACCATGAGAGGAGCGGCCACCTGATTTGGGTAACACTGAACAGAATGGTACGGACCTGACGACTGCATGAATCCCTGGAGCTGAGGCGATGCGTCCTTTGGACGGGTCGTGAGACAGCAAGAGGGGCAGAGGGTGCCGAGAGGCACACGAGGCTAGCGTCGGGGGGAGACTCTGAAGGTGAAAACCTGGACGGTATCGGCATGAAATAAGGTCGAAAGGGTGTGGACGGAATAACGCGTCGAGAGGTTGAGAAAACCTGGGGACGCAGCACAGTCGGGAGAGGAATACCCGGCGCAGGTCGCTTTCCACAGCTGAAGTCGTCGAAAGGTGAAGAAACTTCATGGGAGGGCCGTGACGGAACGAACGACTGTCACCAGTCACGTGGGAGACCACGCGACGGGAGAGGGTCGGGAGACCGGCACAAGAAGGCTCGAGAAACACTTCAAACGCGAACGAAGGACAGGAGCGATTGGCATGCGATTTATATCGTGATGCCGTCCCCTACCGCGAAGACCGCGAAAGCCTGCGAAAGGCTAGGGCGGGAGCATTGAACCAAATACGATGCTAGCGGTAGGCGGGGAACGCTGAAGTTCACGTCAACGCGATAGGAGGAGGCCAGTGAGGCGGCGACGCATCATTGTCCACTCGAACCAGACATGTTCTCCGAAGGAGCCCACCTCGGGCACGCTCTGCTGACCGACATCCAAAAAGGCCGAGTCTCAGGACTCGGCCTTTTTGGATCGTGCCGCCCGAGGCACGATCAAATTGACGCTGGCCCCCCGGTTCAGGCCATCCTCAAACGGTCGAGTGAGGTGCCCGTGTGGAGTTAGGGGGGAATCATGGCCGGTCGCGCGCTTGTCAGGCAGGTCTCTGCGTCCTTTGCGGAGGCGCTTCGTCGTGACACGGAGGGGCCGTGCCCTGAACTGGGGCCCGCGCGCACGCAGCACGCTGCGTATCGGAGAGCGCTCCTAGAGATCGGTCTGGAGCTCGAGGTGCTCCCTGCTCTGGATATGTGCCCCGACGCGTGCTTCGTCGAGGACCGGTTGCTCACGGCCAGGGGCTGCGCGCTCTTGACCTGGTCCCGCACACCTTGCCGTCGGGGGGAGTCAGCGTCCCTCTACGAGGTGCTGGCGCAGCGTATGCCGGTCACGGTGATGGACGGTGGTGCAGACGGGGCGCTTGATGGAGGCGACGTGATTCAGCTCGGTGAGCATCTCCTTGTCGGGCTGTCTGAGCGGACTGATGCTCGTGGGGTCGCCACCCTTCAGCGCTGGGCCCGCGATCTGAACATCACTGTTCAAGTGCTTCCCCATTCAGAGGGGCTGCACCTCAAGTGCAGCGCGACGCCCCTGGGGCCCAAGACGTTGCTCTGCAGTGAGGATTGGTCGCATATCTCAGCGCTGCCGTCTTGGGTTGACGTGCTCCGTGTACCTGCAACCGAGTCCTATGCTGCGAATGCCGTCTACAATGGGGACGCTGTGGTGATGGCTGAGGGGTACCCGGTCGCCGCCTCCAGAGTCGCAGAGACAGGCCGCCGCGTCCTCCTCGTAGACCTTTCTGCTTTCAAGGTCGCGGATGGCGCGTTGACCTGCCTCTCAGTTGTGTTTAGGGAGAAGTGAACGGAATGCGACTCGCTCTGATTGCCAGCTGTGAGCGCTCGCCGTAACGTCGAGGGAAAGGGATTATCCTCGAGCCAAGTCAAGGATCAGCCGATGGGTGAACTGAACGTTGATGAATTAAGCGGCGCCGAGCAGGAGCGCCTCTTCATGAAGCGGCTCCTCGATGACGTGCGCGCCCTTGAGGCGATGCTCGACGGGGGGATGATCGAGTCTGGCGTGAGGCGCATTGGCGCCGAGCAAGAGATGTTCTTAATCCATCAAGACGGTGGCCCTGCTCCGATGGCGATGGATTTGCTCGATGGGCTCAATGACGAGGCCTTCACGACAGAGTTGGCCCTCTTCAACCTCGAAGCGAACATGAAGCCCTTTCACCTTGCGGGGCAGTGCCTGCGTCGGCTGGAGCGAGAGATCGTTCGGTTGGTCGATAAGGTCCGCACGCTCGCCCGAGAGAAAGACGGTGACGTGGTCCTCTGCGGCATCTTGCCGACCCTCCGCCTCGAGGACCTGACGCTCGATAATATGACCCCGAAATCTCGCTACTTTGCGCTGAACAAGACGATGCAGCGGCTGCGTGGTGGCGGGTTTCAGACCCTCATCAAGGGGCTCGATGAACTCGATATCGAGCATGACAATATCCTCCTTGAGGCCTGTAACACGAGCTTCCAGTTGCACTTTCAGGTAGGCGCGCGGGAGTTCGCGAAGCTCTACAACTTGGCTCAGGTGGTCACAGGGCCGGTCCTCGCAGCTGCGGTGAACTCGCCACTGCTCCTGAAGCATCGTTTGTGGCACGAGACGCGCATCGCGCTCTTTCAGCAGTCTGTGGATATCCGCTCAACCACGCTCAAGAAGCGGGGCCGTCGGACGCGCGTGAGCTTTGGTGAGCGGTGGGTCGACGACTCGGTCATTGAGATCTTCCGCGAGGATATCGCTCGTTTAAGGCTGCTCATCGCGACGGACGTGGACGAAGATTCGTTGGCGATGGTCCAGGCCGGCAAGCCGCCTGAGCTGCATGCGCTGCGTTTGTACAACGGCACCGTCTATCGCTGGAACCGGCCGTGCTACGGCATCCACGGCGGGAAGGCCCATCTTCGTATTGAGAACCGCGTTCTGCCTGCCGGGCCCACTGCGATCGATGAGGTCGCGAATGCGGCGTTCTACTTCGGTCTGATGTCACGCATGCATCAAGAGTACGGACCCGTGCGCGATGTCATGGACTTTGATGAGACGAAAGAGAATTTCATCACCGCAGCGCGTCACGGTTTGGACGCCACGTTCAAGTGGCGCAATGGCGAGACGGTCAAAGCCCGTGACTTGGTCCTAAACGAACTGCTCCCCATTGCTCGGGCAGGTCTTGAGGCCAAGCGTGTCGATACAGAGGATGTCGATCGCTACCTGGGGGTCATTGAGGAGCGCGTGCGCAGCAACGCGACCGGCTCCTCCTGGGTCTTGCGCTCTTGGGGGCCGATGAGTGAGCACGGTCTGAGGAAAGAAGAGCGTGGTCGTGCGCTTGTGAAGCAGATGGTCGAGCGACAATGTGAAGGGCGGCCGGTTCATGAGTGGCCCCTGTGTGACGTAAGTGGCCTTGAGACCAGTTGGCACAGCTTCCTGACCGTCGGGCAAGTGATGACGACGGACCTCTTCACGGTGCGTGCTCATGACCTCGTGGACCTCGCGGCCAGCATGATGCAGTGGGAGCACATTCGACATGTCCCCGTGGAGGATGACCTTGGTCACCTTGTCGGTCTTGTCTCGCACCGTGACTTGCTCTCACTTGTCGGAGGTGAGGCGAAGGAGCGTGTGGCGGTCGTCGACATCATGAAGACGGATCTGATCACGGTCACGCCGCGGACGCCCACCGTCGACGCGATCAGGGTCATGCGCGATGCGCGTGTCGGGTGCCTTCCCGTCGTCGAGGAAGGGCGGTTGCTGGGGTTGGTGACGGAGACCGACTTCCTTGATGTCGCTCGCCGTGTGATTGAGGAGCAGCTCGCGCGGGCCAGTGAGGGCCGGACGGAGCAGGATTGACGGGCGAACGAGATGAAGCCGCCCAGCTGAGCGCTTGGCGAGAGAGCGGGCGCATCGTCACGATGGCTGGGCGCCCTGGTGGAAGCCCGGATGTGCTCATCGTCGGCGGCCTTCACGGTAACGAGCCGGAAGGCTTGTCCGCGGGGCAGCGCGTCGTGAATGCGCTCTTGGAGCGTGATGATGCGCTGCCAGGGCGCATCGCGCTGATCGCTGGAAATCAAGGGGCCTTGCGCGAGGGTCGACGTTTCTTGGATAGGGATCTTAACCGCCGCTGGCGACGTGACGCGGTCGCCAAGGTCCGCACGCGACGCTTGCATGAGAGCAGCCGGGAGGACCGGGAGCAGCTCGATCTCGTGGCGTGCTTTGAAGCCTTCCTCGGCAGCGCGAAGCACGGCGTCGTGTTGATTGACCTGCATACGACCTCTGCAGGCGCCCCTCCGTTCTCTGTGGTCATCGACTCGTCTGCGAATCGCACGCTCGCGGCGTCGACTGGGCTACCGGTCATCCTCGGGTTTGATGACTACGTTGATGCGCCCATCTTGTGCTGGTTCGAGGAGATGGGTTGCTTAGGCGTCGGTATCGAGGGTGGCAGCGGAGGGGACTGCGGCACAGAGGAGCACTTAGCTGCGGCAGTCTGGCGGATCTTATCATGCCTAGGGTGGCCGTCTGAGGCCGACTCAGCGGCTCCGTCACCTGGGGAGGCGGCCATCTTTAGGATCGCGCACAGGCACTCTGTCGTGCCGGGCAGCGGTTTCAAAATGGAGCCCGGCTTTCGCTCCTTTCAAGAGGTCATACAAGGTCAGCTGCTTGCGTCTGACCGAGGGGGACCGATTCGCTCGATGCTCTCGGGGCAGATCTTCATGCCGCTCTATCAGTCACAGGGCTCTGACGGCTTCTTCTTGCTGTCCAAGCTGAATGAAGGCGCAGGCTCTGCTCACTCCGCCTCGGTTTCGGACTGAGGCGAGCCCGCGGGCGCTGCCTCGGTAGGGGGTTTAGGGGTCCCTCCATGGAGCAGGACGCGCTCCATCTCTCGCGTTCGGAAGAGCAGCTCTTCGCTGAGCCGTCTGTTGGTCGCGAGGAGGTCTCCGAGCAGGCCAAAGAGGACGATTTGGACCCCGACGACCGCGCTTATCGCTGCGACGATCAGCGACTGGACATGCCCGGTAGGGCCAGTCGTCGTGAAGTAAAAGAAGAGCCACCGGAGGCCGAGACCAAGGCCGAGCGCGAAGAACGGCAGGCTGAGCATGAAGAAGGCGCGCAGCGGGCGGTGCATCGTGTAGATGCGGACCAAGATGGTGACTGACTTCTTTAGATAGCTCCGGATCCCTTTGAAGAGCCGACTCTCCCGCGTCTTGGGGTTCGTCTTGATCGGCACAGAGGTCAAGGCACGACCTGCAGCGCCATGCTGGATGATCGTCTCCAGGGTGTAGCTAAAACGGTTGTTCAGGGTTGTCCGCATCGCGATCTCGCGCGTCATCGCACGGAAGCCGCTTGGAGCGTCAGCCACGGTCGTGGCGCTCGCGAGTCGCACGACCCATGAGCCGAGGTGCTGCAGAGCGATCTTCGTCTTGGAGAAGTGAGGGATAGTGCCCACCTGGCGATCGCCCACGACTATCTCTGCCTCTCCCGCCACGATCGGTTCGGTGAGCGCGGGGACATCACCCCCGTAGTATTGATTGTCTCCGTCGGTGTTGATGATCACGTCAGCACCGAGCTTCACGCAGGCGTCTAGGCCCGCCAAGAAGGCCCCAGCGAGGCCCCTGTTGCACTCCAGGCGAACGATGTGATGGACACCGTGAGCTCGGGCGACCTCGACCGTCCGATCGCGTGAACCGTCGTCAATGACGAGCCACTCCACGGTCTCAAAACCGGGCACCTCGCTGGGGAGGTCGGCGAGCACCGAGGGTAAGGTCTGCTCTTCGTTGTAGCAGGGGATTTGGATGATCAGCTTCATGGCTAGCCTTGGCCCATGATGGACACCGTCACTCGGCGTCGATGAGGGTGATGTCTGTGCTCCCAGAGGAAGATACCCTGCCAGGTGCCAAGGTCACACTGTCCATCTTGGATTGGGAGCGTGATGTCGGCGTGGGTTAACACACTCCTGACGTGCGCGGACATGTCGTCGGGCCCCTCTGCAGTGTGACGATAGAGGGGGTCACCATCGGGGACGAGGCGCGTCATGAAGGCCTCAAGGTCTTGGACCACATCGGGATCGGCGTTCTCTGAGAGCATCAGCGATGCGCTCGTGTGGTGACAGAAGATCGAGGCGAGGCCGGTGCGAACCTCTGAGTGAGCGATTTGCGCCTGGACTTCAGGCGTGATGTTCGTGACCCCTCGCCCCGAGGTTTCTATGTGGAGTGACTGATTGACGACTCGCATGAGGAACCTCCCGCGCCGGTCGGGAGCGTAGGCGATGCTGAGTCTCCCTTGCAAACGGGTTGCTTGCCGATCCCCGTGGGGCTAGGTTGCGTGCGGACTAACCCAATGCCGACCCAACCCTCCACTCCAGACCCACAAGTGCGCAACCGGAAGGGAGCGGTGTCTCCCCGCGTCACTTGGGTGGGCTTAGTGCTCGCAGTTTTGTGCATGTTAGCGCCAGCACCTCTGTGGTGGTTCGGCGTGGCGCTGGTGCTCGCAGGGCTCGCTTGGCTCGGCGCCCCCCTCCCGACGCGTGGTCTGCAGCGTGCGACTCGCTACGGACGATGGCTCGCTCCGCTGGGGGTGTGCTTTGTCGCGGCTGTGATGATGCCGGACGTGCTCCTAGGTGATCGCCCCGTGAGCCATGACCACCCGGTTCACTTCTTCAAAGCGTGGCAATTCGATGTGGACTTGCTGGCGGAGGGGAAGCTCTTTGGCTGGAGCAATCGGCTCTTCGCTGGGTACCCGGTCAACTATCTCTACCCAATCGGGCCTGATCTCTGGGTGTCCATGTTCTACACGCTCGGTGTGGGGATGCTCTCGATGTCACAGGCCTACAGCCTCGCCTTCTTCGGGTGCTTCGCGTTCTCCGGCTACGCCGTGTATCGCTTGGGTGAGCGGGTGACAGGCTCGCACGTGATGGGGTTTGTCGCAGGGGCACTCTTCCTGACGGATAGCGGCTCTTTCCGCTACGGAGGGTGGGAGTACACCGTCGAGTACGGTGTCTGGCCGCAGACGCTGTCGTTGTCTTTCGCCGTATTGGCGATAGCGAGGCTCTCAGAGATCCTCGAGGGTCATAGTTGGCGACCTGTCGGGCTCTATGCGCTCTTCATGGGGTTGGCGCTCTTGTGCCACCCCATGCCGCTCCTGCTCTTCCCGCTCGTGGTCGTGCTCGCTGTCGCGATGCACTTGGGGCACGCCATGCAGGGCGGGGATGAGGCGCGAGTCGGTCCCGGGGCCGGGCTGTGGCGCCTTGCCATCGCGCACATCGTCGGTGGGATCATCGCCGCTGCGTGGCTTCTGCCCTTCTTTTCGGTCAAGTCCATGGCGGACCGCTACGGCGTGCCGTGGCTCTCGTCCTATCAAATCGCGAGTCGGCTGATGAGCGGTGATTTGTTCGATGGCACGGCGCCGGTCTTATGGGTCGCGACGGTCGCGGGCACCCTCATGCTTTGGCGCAGCGAGACCCTGCTGCGACGGTTTGTGCCGTGGTTGATGTTGGCGCTGCTGGCAGTTGGGATTAGCTCTATCGCGGATGAGTTGCACTTCGACGCCTTCACGGACGCCGTGTCGCACATTCAGTTCAGCCGCGTGACGATCCTGATGAAGCCTTTCATCTTTGTCGCAGCGGCGGTCGCTGTGGTGAGGGCGTTTCGTTGGCTGCTCGCCGAAGGCGAGGCGAGGTCCCTCCAGACGCCGCAGGCACGTTGGCGCAGGGCTGTGACAGTGGGCTGTGTCGCGCTAGTGCTTGCGCCAATTGGCGCCTCCTTTGGCGTGCACTTCTACACACGGTCTATGGATCGAGAGCTCAAGACTTTGACGGAGCGGACTGACCAGGACGACCGAGACGCCTTGGTGAGGTATCTCAACGAGCAACCCGCGATTGGGCCGCTAGAGCGCGTGGCGTTCCTGACGTCGTTTCACGAGCACGGGGTCATTGATATGGCGACTGAGCTCAATCGGCCTGTCTACAAAACCGGGTTCACGCCGTGCTCTAACTACCTCTACAAGATGCGCTCGGGCTCGCCCTCGCTCCTTGCACACCTCAGCGTGCGCTGGGTAGTCGCCACCAAAGATCGGACCGAGAAGGTCTACGAGGAAGTGACCCGGTTTGGCCGCTATCGTCTCTACCGCTTCACGCGCTTCGATGAGAACCCTTTGGTGGTCAAAGGGAGTGGCGATGTCTCCTTGGTGAGCTTCGACGACGAGGAGATCGTGGTCGACGCTGGGCCGGGCGCTGAAGGCTACCTGCGACTCCCCGTGTCTTGGTTCCCGCGATGGACTGCGACGCGAGACGGAGCCGCAGTGCCGCTGGAGGCGTGGTCGCACCCTGCCGATAAGAAGCGCACCGGGTTTATTAGCGCTCCTTTGGCGCCAGGCAGGACAGTCTTCCGCTTTGAGCCATCGGCGCTCGACCGCTATGCGCCGCTGCTGTTACCGCTCGGCCTTTTGTTGGTGCTCTTGCTCTCGTTCGCGACAGGGCCTCTGCGCGGGGTGGGCGCGGGGTTAGATGCATTTGGAGGGGCGCTGGACCGACGCTTTGGGCGTTGGCCGCAGGTCGCCCCATGGGTACTTGGTGGGCTGTGTCTGGTGGTCGTCGCCGTTGGAGTGGGCTTGGGCAGTTGGACTCCTGCGATGGAGTACGACAGCGCCTCTGACATCGAGATCGGAGCGGTCACGTACGACTTCTTGGAGGAACTCTCCGAGGCCGAGGTGTCCGTTCTCGCGGAGCCCGAGCCAAGAGCATGTGACTGGCGATTGGATCGCTTCGTCTGCCGCCCCGCGGAGTGGTACCACGTGACGTCTCGGCCGGAGCGCATTGAGGCTTACTCGTTTCGTCGCTGCATCTCGGCGCACCCGATGAAGGAGGGGCCTCTGGAGATTCGCTTCCCGGATGTCCCCGTCGGCGATGCGATCGTCGGCTATGTCGGGGTGGCGGAGAGCGGTAAGCGCGGGAAGGGGCGCCCCGTCGACTTGTTGGTCGAGGTCGGGGGGGAGAAGCTGCTGAAGAAGACGAGCCGCCGTGAGGCACGTCGGAACTGGTTTCATCGTGCGCTTGATGCCAAGCATCAGGGCGCTGATGGGGTGACAGAGGTCGTGTTCACGGTCTCCGCGAAGGACCCGCGGCATCGCCACCTGTGCTTTTATGCACAGATGATCGATTACCCTTAGAGGGACTCTAGACAGCGCTTTAGGCGGTCCTCGTAGTGGGTTTCGTGGCCGCTCATGTGAGCAAGCCCTCAGCGCTCAGCTCGTGGAGGAGTTCTTCGGCTTCGCCAGCCTCGGCTCCGAGGGTGCAGGCGACGTTGAGTAACGTTGAGCGCGCCACCCCTGGTTTGGCGGCCTCGAGGAGCGCCCCGAGCGCCTCGGAGACCTCACCGAGGCGCGGGCCATCCGGCGAGGGCTCCACCAAGATGTACTCATGAGTCGCTGAAGGGGGCGCGAAGGGATCCCCCAGCGTGAACCCCTCCGAGAGCATGGTCTCCAGCATCGGGCTACCACGCTCGGCGCTCTCTCGCGCCAACATGGCCGAGTAGTTGACGTAGCGCTCCAAGCTGCCGCTGGGTAAGCGCAGAATGTCATGGGCCGACGCGAGGCCGATGCTGCCGGAGGGGAGAGCAGGCGCATCGTCTCCGCGACGGCATTCCACGATCGATGCCTCGATGGTTCGGATTGGTGCCAGCCCCCGCACCTCCACGGTGGCCAAGTAGCGCCCGAATGCGCGGGAGAGTAACCCCCTCGTTTGCACAGCGTGGTGGAGTTGAGGAGAGGAGAAGAAGGCGTCTAGACGCTCCGCGTGACCATCGTGTTGGAGTGTCAGGGTCGCCGAGACTGGGAACTCCTCCAACAGGGACTGCAGCATGCGCGTACGGCGCATGGGGTCCAGCCTCCAAGCGCGTGGATCACTATCGAGGAGCCAGTCTGTCTCCTCGTCAGTAAGCTCGAGCCCAGCCAGCGCATCACTCGGGGATGCGAATATCGCCCTCGAGAAGCTCGGGTCGATGAGCATCCGCACGACGACCCGCTGCAGCGTCGTGAAGCTCATGGCCAGCTGCCCTTGATACGGGCAAACCCGGGGAGGCAGGCCTCTAGAGGGTTGCGTTCACACTCGAAGACGACGGCCTTCAAGTGCGGCGCTCGGGCGACGATGTAGTCGAAGATTCGCCACGTGTCGGGGAGCACCTCCGTGGTGTGGTCATCTTCGACGAACGCGTAGCCCTCATGAGCGTGCTCGGTGCCACCTGCGACGTGCAGTTCGATGATGCGCTCCATGGGGAAGTCATCGAGCCCCGTGAGGGCGTCATGCCCCTGAAGGCGTTGGTAGATGGCGAGGTGCGCGCAGTCGAGGAGCATCCCGGTGTCTCCTCGATCACAGACCCGGGCGAAGAAGTCGAGGAGATGCAGGTCTCCGAGGAAGACATGGCCCGGTGGGTTCTCTGGGAGCACCTCTTTGTCGACCGCGGACCTCAACGACTGGACCCCGTCGGCCATGGCGCTCGCGGCGTCATCGGAGAGGATAGGGGGCAGTAAGAGCATATGCCCTCGCGCCCGGGGTCCGAGGTGCCACATACCGGCATCACCGCACAGCCAAGCGGGGTTAAGTACGTCGATCAGCCTGCGGACATCCTGGTGCCATGCGGGGTCTTGGTCTTCCGGTTCGTCGAGGTTCACGTCCAGGAAGTGGTAGGTCGTCGGGCGACCTTGGGCTGCCCACCGTTGGGCGTCATCGTCTAGGCCCTTTACCGCCTCGACACCAACCTCCAAGAAGCCGGCGTAGGCTGGGTAGTCCTGCCAAAGGCGCTCGACATCTAAGCCGTCCCCTGTGGCGTGGGCGCCATACTCAGTCGAGACACCGACCCCAAGGTTTGGCAGCCCCAGTGCACGTTCTACAAAGCCCATATGCGGAGCATCGCACGGGGACTACGGCCCCATCAAGGGCGCCTATGAGGGGTCAAAGGCCCAGACACCACGTCGTGTGGTGTGATGAAGCGCGTCGTCGAGCGCTTCGAGGAACTGAGGGCGGGGCCACTCTTCGGCTCCGAAGCGCGCGAGGTGGTCGGTGTGCACCTGGCAGTCGATCAGGGTGATACCCCATGTGTTGAGCTGTTCCACGAGGTGAACGAATGCGATCTTCGATGCATCGTTCGCCGTCGCGAACATTGACTCACCAAAGAACACTGCCCCTAAAGACACACCGTAGAGCCCGCCGACGAGCTCATCATCGCGCCACGCCTCTGTAGAGTGTGCGAACCCGAGCTCATGGAGAGTGACATAGGCTTCGACCATCTCATCGGTCAGCCATGTGCCTTCTTGGTCGGGGCGCTCGATTTGTCTGCACCGTGTAATGACCTCGCGGAAAGCGACATCGCAGGTCAGCCTGAATGGACGCTGCTTGATACGCTTCTTTAGGCTCCGGCTCACTCGCAGCTCTGAGGCCAAGAGCACCATGCGCGGATCGGGGGAGTGCCAGAGGATCGGCAGGTCCTCGTCGTACCAAGGGAAGATCCCCTGCTGATAGGCGAGGAGTAATCGCTCTGGGCGGAGATCTCCTCCGACGGCGAGAATCCCGTTGGGATCGGCCAAGTGTGGTGGGGGAAATCGTAAAGCGTCGGTCAAGGCGAAGACAGGCATCACCCTGATCTTGTAAGATGCATGCGCTGGTGGCTAGGCCTGAGTTGGAATTGGCTCAGTACACATTGTGGAGAGCCTTCAATTGAAGAAGCAACGCGACGAGGACCCGAGCCTGACGCCCAGTCGACTCAAGGTTCAGCATACGACGACCGTCACGAGGCAATTGTCGATGCCGGGGCCGCGGGCAGTGAGCCGCCGCAGTCCGAGCCTCGTCGTGGTGTCGGGTTCTCTTTTGGGCACCATCTTCCGGTTGGAGGATGCGCTGACGACGATCGGTCGCGACGCGGCAAACACCATCACGGTCAACGACGCAGGGGTAAGCCGCCGCCACGCCGTGATCGAGCGCTACGACGAGCGCATCCTGGTTCGAGACTTGGGCTCCAAAAACGGCACCTACGTCAACGAGGAGGAGGTCCGCGAGCGTGACTTGAGTGACGGAGACCTAGTCCATGTCGGACACGGCACTTACAAGTTCCTCTCAGGCGATAGCGCCGAGCACGGGTATTACGAAGACCTCCACGACGTCGCCTCGAAAGACAAGCTCACCGATATCCCCAACCGCCGCTACTTCGATGAAGTGCTCGAGCGAGAGATCGGCCGCGTAAGCCGTCACGGGGGCACTTTGATCCTGATGTTGCTCGATCTCGATCACTTCAAAGGGGTCAACGATACGCATGGCCACGTGTTCGGTGACGCTGTCTTGCGGCAGTTCGCGCGCATCCTCAAGGGTCGCTTACGGGTGAACGACTTTTGCGCGCGATACGGTGGCGAAGAATTCGCTATCATCCTTGCGGACACCGGCCTCGACGAGGCACGTCAGCTGGCTGAGAATATCCGCGAGCTCTGCGAGAACCACCTCTACGCAGCGGGGGAGACCACTGCCCTGGTGACGACCAGTATTGGAGGCGCGATGTGGGCCTCTGAGATGGACGGTCCACAAGCCTTCATCGAGGCAGCAGACGTCAAACTCTACGACGCAAAGGCCCGCGGGCGGAATCGCGTGATTCTGTAGAGAAGGAAGCGCGCCCTTCGATGCGCGTCTGTCGCCGCAGGCGTGGCCTACGGCCGTCTAGAAGTCCCAGGAGAAGTCGGCGTAGATGCCGTGTAGGGCGATCTCATAGAAGCCCGCCTTACTGCAGGCCAAGCATGAGTCGGTGTTCTCGTCGAGAGAGCTGGGTAGGTCCGTGCTGTCTACGGTCACGGCGCCGTAACGGAAGGCGTAGGCGAGTGAGACCTCCCACGGTCCTCCTTTGTAGCCGAGACCGGCGGTGATGGTCTGCGTCGCTGTGGGTGGGGTTCCGAAGGCCGTGGGGTAGGACTTGCTGCCGACCTGTCCGTCATAGACGTAGCCAACGCGAGGCTTGATATGGTGGTCGGTCAATCCGACGGACTCAAGGTCGATGCAGTACTCGGCACCGAAGCGCAGCGTGAGGTTGTCCTGCCAGCGAGCGAAGTTGTTGAGGTCGACGGTAGAGCCGCCTTCATCGCTGTAGAACTCGAAGAGCTGGGACTGCACCTTGCTGTTGAAGGTGTACTCGAGGTCGAGTGCGAAGGAGACCGGGGATAGGGTGCCGCGGACGCCGAGCCCGAACTTGTCAGGGTGCATGAAGCTCGTCCGCGCGTTGTCATGGTCGACGAAGAAAAATGCGTCGGTGCCCTCGATGACGGTCTCCGTCGAGGAGCGGTATACGAAGCCGACCTCAAGCTCTTCGATTGGTGCCCATTGCAGGCCGATCTTGTAGCCCGCAAAGTTGAACCCAGAGAGTTCGAAGCTCAGGGCCCCGCCGATGTTGTCAGGGCTGCCTTGGAAGCGGTCCATCTGAATCATGCTCAGGCGGTATGAGAAGCCTAAACGCAAGTTGCCAGGCAGGTTGAATGCCAAAGACGGAGCAAGCTCGAAGAAGACGATCTTCGTCTCGTCGTAGATGGATTGGACGTCTGTGAACCCCGGCACTGGAGCGTCTCCAGACTGGTTGATGGTGGGGCTTACGAGGTTGTACTCGTAGACCCCGCCTGCCGAGGCGACCGGGTAGACCGCGAGGCCTGCGGTCATCCAATCCGTGATGCGGACCGCGCCTCCGACGAGGAAGAAGGGCGCGATGGTGGGGTTGCTCTTGGTCTCGCTCGCATATTCGCTTTGGCCAAGTGGTGCCGGGCTGGCGACCAAGTGCCCCGTGAGGAGTGACACATCGACGATCAGGTTCCCTGCGCCGATGTTGCCGAGCCCCGCGGGGTTATGGAACGGAGCCGAGCCGTCACGCACCGACGCGATCGCCGTCCCACCCATACCCATGTGACGGGCGGTATACAGGATGGGGGTGTCATAGCCCGCTGCGTGAACTGGGGTGGCCCAGCATAACGTGGCGAGTATGACGCTTGCGATCGATCGGCGTACGGTGCGCATCGGCTAGCTCCTAAATCTCGAAGGTTTTACTCGTCGGTGGACGCGGGGATACCGCTGCAAGGCTCGAAGAGCGGTACGCAGTTCTCGTTACGGCAGTCCACGCAGGCCTGAGCCTCCGAGTCACTGATGCACTCACCGAGGCAATTCTCGGCTGCGCAGACGACCTGCTCAGCGTAGCAGAGCGCGCAGTCGGTGCTAAGGCCAGTGTCATTCGTGACACCCTCAGCCGTGCACGACCCGATGTCGTCGCTGGTGAGGCACTGGTAGGCGTACTCTGTAGCGACTGCGGTCACGTCGGTGTCCGGATCGTCAATGACGGCCTGGTCATCGGCGTTGGTGCATGCGCCCTCGCCGCCCTCGGTGGTCGCTGCGTCGTCGCCGCCCTCGGTGGTCGCTGCGTCGTCGCCACCCTCGGTGGTCGCTGCGTCGTCGCCACCCTCGGTGGTCGTTGCGTCGTCGCCACCCTCGGTGGTCGTTGCGTCGTCGCCACCCTCTGTGGTCGTTGCGTCGTCACCAGGCTCGGTGCTTCCAGCGTCGTCACCGGCTGGCTCGTCACCACCCGGCTCGGCGCCGGCGTCTGTGGCGGTGTTATCGCCGTTGTCGGCCGTGCCGTCGCTATCACCACAGGCGGGCGCGGCTGCGATCAGGGCGAGCACGCCCAGAGAGATCGTGATGTTCTTGATTACTCGCATAACTAACAGCTCCTATGTGGGCCGTTAAGGGCCCCAGATTGGTCCAGTAGGGCGCAGACCGATCGGTCTGAGCCCACTGAGTTCACTTGCCCAGAGGGCGGATGTTGCTCGAACAGCTCCACATGTTGCGCCCTGGCAGTCGCTTAAGGCAAAAATGCCGGCGGAGTATGATCCAAGCCCTCAGAGGGTGCAAGGCCCCTCTCGGGTAGGGCCAACTAAGGGGCGACAGGTGGGCGACAGGTGACCTTGGAGGGACGCTTCCTCAACGATCATCGGCTTGTTGTGACGCGAGTTCTTCGTCCAGCAGGGACGTGATTTCCTCGCGGCGTGCCTCGAGGCCTAGACCGATGAAGGCGATGGCTGTTCTTCCTTGGACAGGGGTGGAGTCCCAGTCGAGTTGGCCCGGGAAGCCGTTCAAGCAGTGTGTCTTATCCCAACATCGCAGCGCACCCTTGAATCGCGCGATGGCTCCGCCGGGGAGGTTGAGCAGACGGTGGCCGAAGGTGACGCGATCGAAGCAGATACGCTTTGAGCGGTAGACGAAGGCCTCGAACTCGGCCGGTGGATCATCGGAGAAGTCCACGTCCAGAATCGCGGGGCGTTCGTCCTCTCTCAGGGGATCAAGGATGGCCGGACGACTCGCCTGCCCCATATACGAGAATTGCACGGTTACGCCCGGCTTGCGCTGGCGAATGCGGGCTCGCAGGTCGCTGAGCGACTCGGACTGGAGTTTGTCTGTCTTGTTGATGACGACGACATCAGCGACCGAGATTTGAGCCCACAGCTGCGCGTTAAACAGCTCGTCGTGGAGCGTGAACGCGCCTGCATCCAACACCGTGACCGTCCGCCCGAGCTGTGCGTGCTGGCTGATGAGGGGGTCGGCTAGCAGGTCGCGCGCGACCTCGCTGATCTGGGTCACTCCGCTGGTCTCGAGGTAGATGCGCCAGTGCATCTCGTCCTCAATCATGTCTCTGACGCTCTCCACGTAGCTCTTCGCGCTATCACCACGGCCGGTGTTCGTGATCTCAGCGACGCGTGCGCCCGCGGCCTTTAGCATCTGTCCGTCGAAGCCCTCTTTGGCGTACTCGCCGACCACCACCCCTGGGATACCGTCGAGGTTGTGTCCATCGATCAAGTGGCGAAGGACCGAGGTCTTTCCAGCACCCAAGATACCAGTGACGACGTTGATGGTGACCTTCATACGGACCTCGAGTGCTAACGAGTGGCTAGGCTTGGAGGCGCTTTTGAGCTAGGAACATCGCACGGACCTTGTCATGGAGATGTCGTTGGTGACACCCACCCAGCCCGCGCAGCGTGTGGTCGAGCATGACCGCTCCATGCGCTCTAGCGGAATCACCCTGACGCCCGGGATGGCGATCTGTCAAACGGACCTGCCACTGGACTGGTATCAGGCTGAGTTCGCGCCTTATGCCGAGGAGTACCTCGCGCTCCCCGACCGCACGCCCGAGGTGGTCTTGCCTTGGATGGACAGCTATATCGTCCCAGCCTTGAAGCACTTTGAGGGCCGGGTGTCTCTGTTGGCGCACTACTATATGGGGGGCGAGATCGTGAAGCTCGTCGAGCGCTATGGTGGCTACATCGCCGACTCGTATGCGCTGGCTCGACAGGCCGAGCTGAACCCTGAGATTGAGGTCTTCGTAGAGTCTGCTGTGCACTTCATGGCAGAGACCATCGCGCTGCTTAAGCATCCTCACCAAGCCGTCTGGATCACGAACCCTAAGTCCGGGTGTACGATGGAGGCGTTGGCGAAAGAGGAGATGGTGCAGCCCGTCTTTGACGCTCTGCATGCCCGCTACGGCGACGACCTCTTGGTGGTCTGCTACATGAACACGAGCGGCCGGATAAAGGCCCTGGCGGGCCGGACGGGGGGCGCCGTCTGCACGAGCTCCAACGCGCACGTCATCATGCGGTGGGCGCGCGAGCAGGGGCGTAAGATTTTCTTCGTGCCCGATCGGCACCTGGGGGAGAATTCGGGGCGACAAGTGGGCATCGCACCAGAGGCGATGTTTCAGTGGCCCGGTGGCTGGCAGGGCGCCCGCGTGACGCCTGAGGACCTCTCTGCGTCGGATTTGGCGCGCTTGGATGCCTCGGAGCTCATCTTGTGGGGCTCTTACTGCGGTGTGCATATGGTCTTTGAGCCACGGCACGTCGAGTACTGGCGAGGGCAAGGCTACCAAGTTCATGTTCACCCCGAGTGCACGCATGAGGTCGTGAAGATGGCCGATGGCGCAGGTTCCACGGCTTACCTGTGGCGCCTCGTTGAAGAGGCGAAGCCCGGTGATAAGTTGGCGATCGCCACCGAGGGGCACTTTGTCCGGAATGCGATCGACTTGGCTGCCAAGCGCGGGGTGCAGATCGTGAACCTCGCAGAGGTACCTGATCCGGCTTTCCCGTCGATGGGGTGCGGGTGCGCGACGATGTCACGCAACGACCCGCCTCATTTGGTCGCGCTCTTGGACTTGCTGCGAAAGGGCAAGGCCCCGGAGCTAAACCGCGTCTTGGCGGGAGACATGGTGGACGAGACGACGGGCTGGCGAGAGCGCCTCGATGAGGACACGCGACGTCAACTCGCGGTTGACGCTCGGAGCGCGCTTCAACAGATGATCACGCTGACCGAGGCATCCAAAGTAGCCTAGGCCCTTTAGGTGCCCGCGACGAAGCCCCCGTCGACTCGCAAGGTCGTGCCCGTCAGATAGGAGGCCTCCGAGCTGGAGACCCAAGCAATCGCCTGCGCCACTTCGGCCATCGTCCCTGGTCGTCGAATCGCTGTGGTGTCGCCGACCTCTCGGACCAAGGACGCCCGCAGCGTATCGGCGGGCTCCCCAGACGCGTCGGCCTCACGTTGCACCTCAGCCTCCCAGGTCTCGGTCCAGATAGGGCCTGGCGCGATGCCTACGACGCGGACCCCGTTCGGACCAAACTCGCGGGCCAAGGTGCCGGTGAGATCGTCCAGCGCAGCTTTCGCAGCGCCGTAGCTCGCCGGCATCTCCGAGCTTGGTCGTTGTCTCCAGGCGCTCGAGACGAGCACCAGGACGCCGCGTGATTCACGCAGGCACTCGGCAGCGCCGCGTGCGAGGCGCGCCGCTGCCATCACGTTCACGTCGTAGGCGTATTGAAAGTCCCGCTCGAAGGCGTCGTCGTCACCGCTCAAGACGCCACCGGGTCCGCCGCCGCCGGCATTATGGACGAGCACATCGCATCCACTAAGCCCACGAAGGGCCTCGGTGACGAAGCGCCTGACGTCGGCTCTCACGGAGATGTCTGCGCGGGTCGCTACCACCTTGGTGGCGCCCAGGGTGCGCAGCGCTTCGGCAGCGGACTCGAGGGGACCGGGGCGCCTCGCGCAGAGCGCGAGCGAGGCGCCTGCTTGAGCAAAGTGCTCGGCGCAGGCCAGGCCGATCCCTTGGCTGGCACCGGTGATCCAAACGCGGAGAGGTGTCATAGGGGCCATCTTCGCTACTCTTCGCTGTCGTGATTGCAGAGGCCGTCCTCACAGGGGACGTCGTTAGCGCAGTCGCCGCACGAGCCGCCACAGCCGTCGTCTCCGCAGGCGTTCTCTTCGGCGCAGTTGGGGGAGCACGGCGTGGTGCAGAGCCCGTCATCGCCACAGACATCCCCCTCAGCGCAGTCGCCGCACGAGCCGCCACAGCCGTCGTCTCCGCAGGCGCTCTCTTCGGCACAGGTGGGGTAGCAGACGTTAGGGCAGAGGATCGCCGAAGCCCCCGAGGGGTCCTCTGTGGCGTCGTTACCGCAATCATAGTAGCCAGCCGATGCGTCCCAACCACACGACGGGCTGCTCGAACAATTCAGGCTCTGAAGGGTCCCGTTGTCGCAGTATTGTAGTGTGTCTCCGTCGCAGCACCCCTCGAAGGTGACGCCCTCGCAGGGATCATCAACGCAGGCGCCCGCCACGCAGGCTAGCCCCGCGTCGCAGAGGCCGCAGCTGTTCCCGCAGGGATCAGCACCACAGCTCAGGCCGTCACAAGAGCACTCCAAGCATTGATTATCTGCATCACAGAAGCTGCCCTCGACGCAGTCACCACAGCTCTCACCGCATGTGTTTAGTCCGCACGCGACTCCGTCACAGCTGCAGGTCACACACGCACCATCTTGGCACACGCTGCCCTCCTCACATGTCCCACAGGGGGCGCCGCAGGCGTAACCGCATTCGCGCTCCTCACACGATGTACTGCAGGTCTCGCCGGGGCATAGGTAGGCGTTCGTCCCTGACGGGTCAGGAAGTGCATCAGGCATGCCGCAGTTGTAGAAGGCGTCGTCTGCCGCCCATCCGCAGCTTGGGTTCTGACTACATTCCATCGTCGAGATGGAATCGCCTTCGCACCACACCAACGTCCCCGAGGCGGTACAGCAGCCTTCGTAAGAGACGGTGTCGCACGTCAGACCCGTTGCGTCTCCACCAGGAGGCACGCATTGGCCGTTTTGGCACGAGACGCCAGGGTCACACCCTCCGCAGGGGTGACCGCATGCATCGTCCCCGCACTCCAAGTCACCGCAGGCGGGCAGGGCAGGGGTACCTCCGGTGCAGCCCCCTGCCTCGCAAAGCTCTCCGGTTGTGCAAGGGTCGCCGTCATCGCAAGGCGTGCCGTTGGCGTGTGACCCGGTGGTGCAGGTCCCGGTCGGGGTGTCGCACACCGCGAGTTGGCATGCGGGGAGCGCTTCCCCGGCACAGTCGACGTCGCTTGTGCATTCCGGTGAGGGCGACAGTGCGTCATCGGTCTGCGTGGTGTCATCGTCGACAGGTGTACCTTGCGCGACATCGGTTGGGTCTTGGGGGAGGGAGGCGTCTTCATCGATGCCGGTCACGCCGTCCATGGCCGGCGGAAGTGTCGCGGTTCCGCTGCATCCCGACACCGCGCATGCGAGGTGAATCGCCACGCCGAGCGCGACAATCAGCGCCATCGCGCGCTGTGGCTGGGCTGACCGATGACATAGAGGTGTGTGCACCGTCTCTCCTTGAGGCAGGGACCTTCTTAGACGGCTTACGATAGCGAGCAGGCGATTCAGGTGGCAAGGCGGGCGATGCTCGTGTTGCAATCACGGGGTCGTCGGAGTCCACCAATCAGAGCTCCGAAGGCCATGACCCGATGACCCCAGAGCTGACACGTGTTTGGCCCCTCCGATGTCGCATTTCATCGCCCGATTGTGGGCTGCTCGTTTAGTCGAGATGGCCGCCGCGTGGCGCTTTCAGTGCCACGCTATGAGGCGTCATTGGATGCGCGGCCCCTAGAAGTTTGGTGTCGCGATCTCGAATCACCGGGCGGCTGGGAGCGCGTCCCCCCGATCGATCCAGATGAGCCCGTCTGCCAGCCGACGATCGCGCCGGATGGACGGCACCTCGCGGTCTTGACGGCGAACGCTGGGGCCCAAGTGGTTCAGGTCTTTGACATGACCGACTTGTCAGCGCTCCCACGACAGTTGATCGGCTTACCCCGGCGTGTTGAGGCTCCGAAATGGTGCGACGGCACCGGTGAATTGATGTGCCTCGGCTATGACGAAGAGGGCTGGAGGCGTGTGTGGCGTTGGCGCACCCTGGATGGAGAGCCGGAGGCCTGTACGCCGGCGGGTGTCCATGCGGGGGACTTTGCGATCGAGCCTTCTGGGGAGCGTATGGCGTGGGTTCATCTGCCGGACATGTTGGCGGCGTCCTCTGAGCGGCTCCCGATTCGGTTGAGCGGCTTGGGGGGCGGCGATGATAGCGAGCACCGCGTACCTGGCCGCCCTGTGGGTTACATGGCGTGGTCGCCGGATGGGAGATGGCTGGCATACCTCGCACGGCGCGTGGGCCACCGCTTGAGTGCCGCGCGTTTGTGGATCGTGGATCCTCGCCGCTGGCCCGAAGATCCCAGCGCGGCACGATGCCTGACCCGGGACCTCGATGGGTGGATCACTGGCTTTGATTGGTCGCATGATGGCGACAGCCTGGTGCTGGCCATCACGCAAGGGACCTATGGGCGCTTGGAGCGCGTCGATTTGGAGGGGGGACTTACCCCCATTGGCCACCGGCGCTCGTACTTGAGTGGTCCACACATTGATCGGTCCAACGGGCGCCTCATATACCTTCAGCAGGATGGTGACGCGCCCCAGCGACTCTGCTTGTCAGAGCCCGGAGGGGAGGGGAGTCAGACCCTGACTGATTTTCACGAGGCGATGGGGACGATGGACCTCGGAGCCGTGGAGACGGTCAACTGGACGGCCGACGACGGCACAACGCTAGACGGAGTCCTCGTGCGGCCTCCTCAGGCTGCTGGCCCGTCTCCGATGCTTGTGTGGCTTCATGGTGGGCCGGCGGAGGTGATCTCCCGCACCTTCTCTCCCTATTTCCAGGCTATCGCGGCGGCGGGGTACGCGGTCTTTGCACCGAACTTCCGAGGGTCGAATGGCCGCGGCGACGCGTTCTTGCGGGCGAGCATCGATGATCTCGGGGGAGCGGATGCCTCCGATGTCCTCTGCGGGATCGACCGAATGGTTCAAATCGGTGTGGCTGACACGGAGCGCACCGCGCTGATGGGGTGGTCCTATGGGGCAACGCTGTCGCTGATGATCGCGAGCAAGAGTCACGTTCCGCGGACTGTTGTAGCGGGTGCTCCCGTCGCCGACTGGGTCTCGTTTTTCGGGGCCCCCCGTTATCCCTCAATGTACCGAGACTATTTCCCAGGACCGCTTTGGGAGGATCGTACCCGGCTCGATGCGGCTTCCCCGATCTCCCATATCGCCGATGTCCAAGTGCCGACCTTGCTTTTTCACGGAGGCGCGGACGGTGTCGTCCCATGCAGCCACTCACGGTTGCTCTACCGCGCGCTCCGTGAGCGAGGCGTGGAGACAGATCTGATGATCTACCCTGCTGAGGGGCATGTCTTTGGCCGGCCGATGGTGGTTCAGGACATGCTTGAGCGCGTGCTCAAATGGCTCGGGACCCACATCCCCTGACACGGGGCCCCCTCGCGACGCTAAATGCAGCCTTTGTCGCCGGGCGGGCATCGGAACCGAATGTGGTAGTGGTCTGCGTGGCCGGGCTCATGACGGATGATGCCGCGCATGGCTCGTCGCCCCCGTGGGTACTGAAACATCCAGTCGAGCGTTTTCTGCTTCACGCCCTGCTTCTTCGCCCACTGGTACAGCTCTTTTTGAACCCGATAGTCCAAGAAGATGTAGGAGACACGCGCCCCCTTTTGGTTGGTTGAGACCAGTGCCTTCAGCAAGGTCCAGTTCGCCGCTAAGTCCATCTTGTGTCGCAGGGCTGAGATGAACGCCTTAGGCCCCTGTTTCTTCTGCTTGAGGAAGTAGAGCCCCAGGTCAACGTCCCGACCTGACTGGTGGCTCTTATGTCGTCGCAGTTTTCCGCCGTGTTCGGCTGAGATGTCCCCGACCGCGACATCGTGGATGTTGCGATGCTTGGCGCGGACGATCTCAATCGCGCTTCGGAGGCCCGAGATCGTCTCGTTGGTGCCCCACGCCAAGTGGGGACGCCGTCGGTAATACCCTCTGCCAGCTGGCAACTGCTCGCCGTTGACGAGCTTTCCATCTTGGGGCCGGCCCACAGCCACGCTCTGGTTGACCGGGCCGTGCCGCATCAGTTTCAGGCGGTCACCGATGCGGAGGCGGTTGGGGTTCTTGCGCACTTTCGGGTTCAGGCATCCGATCTCTTGAAGGCTGGTTCGATAGCGCCGCGCGACACGATCGAGGGTGTCACCGGCTCCGATTGTGTAGCGCTCGAAGGTGCGCACCTCGACTTTCTTGCCGGGCACGATTGTCAGGATCTGACACAAGCGCACCGTGTTGCCTTTCAGCTTGTTTCGCTTGCGGATGTCCTTCGCCGAGGCGTCGTACTTTGCGCTGATCCCCGAGAGTGAGTCTCCCTTGACCACGATGTGCTTGATCGCCTTGAACGAGGGGGCGTCCTTGCCCTCGATGCCGTTGCACTTGGTGAGCTTCAGGGTTTGTCCCACCTTGATGAGATCGCTCTTGAGGCGATTGCTCCGCTTCAACTGCTTGATCGTGCAGCCCTGTTTCTTGGCGATCCCACCGAGGGTTTCGCCCGCCTTCACGGTGTGCGTCGGTGTGGGCCGCTTGGCCAACGCGTCCTTCGGCATAGCCCACATCGCCGCAGCCATGAGCAGCGCGAGTACAGACGCGTATCGACCCGTGAGTGTGAGGGGCAAGGGGACTCCAAGCGGGGACGTCGGGATGATTGCGCTACGCGCGGACGGTGTCTAGTTTTGAAAGTCTGACATGTCGCGCCAACGGCCCGCACGCCGACCTCATTCCAACTGAACCTGTATAGCAGGTGTACAGCCGGTGGCTCTATGCCGTAAATTGAAACTGTGACAAGTCGCTATACATCAGAGGGCCTCCTCGGAACTGGAGGACAGGGGCGGGTCTTCGCGGTCCGAGACGCCGGACGTGGCGATGTCCTCGTGGCCCTCAAAGAGCGCCCAGCCGACGCGACGGACGAGCTGCGCGAGGAGTTTGAACTACTTTGTCGCCTTCAGCATCCGCACATTGCCTCGGTCTACGATTGGTTGCCAGAGAGCCCAATTGAGGTCGAGGTGGGGGGGAGCCCTTGCAGCGCTTACACGCAAGATCTCGTCCCAGGGGTGGACTTCTTCAGCGCGTTGCAAGGGGCGACTGAGGCACAGCAAGACGAAGCCGTCGCACAGGTGCTGCGCGCTTTGGCTTACCTCCATGCGCTTCAGGTGGTTCACTTGGACCTCAAGCCTGACAATGTCCTCGTGGCCCTAGAGGGCGACACGGTGAACGCACATGTCCTCGACTTTGGCATCGCCCGCAACCGCGGGACGGTGACGGATATGATCATGGGGAGCCGTTCGTACGTGGCCCCAGAGCGTCTCCGAGGAGAGCCGGTGGACCCGCGGGCAGATCTTTACGCCTTTGGCGTGATGCTGGCAGAGGTGTCTTCGGGCGAGTGGCTGAGCCTCTACGCCTTTCCAAGCCTCTCGGACGCGGCCCTTCGCCGGGACTACTTTGACGAGGTTGGCGTCCACCCTCGGTGGCTTGAGTTGGTCACCGCGCTGACCGCGTTTGAACCCAGCCAGCGGCCCGCCTCGATCTTCGAGGCCACGAGCCTTTTTGAGCAAGGGATTCGTCGACCTGTAGCGCTCCAAACACGCGCGACCGTCGCTGCGATCCTGAGGGCCGGTGCGCCGGTGGGTCGGGACGATGTCCTCAAAGACATGATGGTGGATGTGACACAGGGGCGCGCGCGCGTCCTTTGTGGCCCGATGGGGATTGGCCGTCGCACGTTGGCCAGGCAGGTCGGGAGGCGGCTGCAGCTTAGAGGTCATCCGGTAGAGGTTTGGCCGGGGAGCGAGTCTGACCAATCGTCAACTGCGCTCTCAAACGTCCTTGTGCGGCTCTTGGGGGGAGACGGCGGCTTTCGCCGGGTGGGTCTCGGGGCCACTGAAGTGAACTCTCGTACTGAGGGCCTCGATCCAGCGGCGATCGAGCGCGAGATCGCGATGGCTGTGGTCAAAGTGCGCGACAGGCTCTTCGATCTCCCTCAGGCCGCGGTGCGCCCGGTTCTGATCGTGGAGCAGTTCCATTCGGCCCCGTGGACGGTCAGGAGCCTTGTACGAGGTTTAATCGAAGCCTCGGAGGATGGTCGAGCGTTGCCAGTAGGCATCATCGTAGTGGCTGACGAGCACGCCGGTGCTGCACGGGTCGGCGTCGAGCCTCTGACGCGAGACGACATCTCTCGGCTCCTAGAGCAGCGGCTCGGTCGAGGGGTCTCTAACGATATGTTGGCCGCCGCGCTCGCAGGTGCGAGCGGTGGCAACCCGGGTGCCGTGGAGGCGCTGTTGGCGCTGATGGCACAGCGTGGGGAGCTGCGCTTTGGGCCTGGCGGGTGGGCAGGCCCGAAGGATGGCGTGATCCAGCCCTTGCCAGAGGCCTTTAGTGGGGCGGTTCGCGCACGGATAGACCTCTTGCCAGACCTTCAGCGCGAGGTCCTGAGCGCGGTTGTGTGGATGCGATTCCCCGTGTCGCTGACCGAGGTCACAGCCGTCGTGTCGAGCGCGACCCCTCTGTTGCCCGTGCTCAGCGAACTCAACGCTGTGGGGCTGATACGACTCTCGGGGCATGACCGTTGGTTGCCGTCACATGATGAGGTGAGCAGCGCAGTGGCTGACTGGCGCCCGCAGGGGGGGGCAGGTGCCGCGCATGCGCGAGTGATGGTGGTGTCGCAGCCAGAGGGCTTAGCGCTCGCTTGGCACACTGGGGGCGACGCTGGAGCTCAAATCGCCTTTGAGCTCGGTGAAAGGGCGTGGCATGCCGGCGCCATTAACGAAGCTGAGAAGGCCTATGCGCTCTCAGAGGAATTGAACCCTGGCTCTGTGGAGGTCCTTCAACGTCGAGCGAACGTCGCGGATCTCCTGGGGCCTCGCGAGGTACAGATCCGCTGCCTAGAGGCCTTGATCGCCCTCGAGGATACGGGGTCGATGGCAGCGCTGCGGGCCCAGGCGCGTTTGCTTTGGTCGTTGACCCGAACAGCGAACATCGAGCGTGCCACCCAGGTCGGTGAAGCGGTCTTGACGTTGGCGGAAGAATTGAACGCCTTGTCGGTGTACACGGCGGCGCTGGTGGATCTCGCGAACGTCGCGATTCAGCGAGGGGATTATGAGGAGGGCGAGCGCCGCTTACTCGAAGCGCGCGCGCGCACGGACGCCGAAGAAGCTCCTGGTCAGGCGGCTCGGATCGCGAACAACCTGGGGAACATCCTGTCGTATCGAGGCGACACTGCGGAGGCGCTAAGCGCTTATGGTGAAGCGCTGCGATTGAAGCGGCAGGAGGGAGACCCGGTGGGCTCGCGCATCGCGGTCGGGAACATGGGGCTGATGTGCTTGAGGATGGGGCGCTCAGGCGAGGCCTTGACGCACTTCGCGACGAGCTTGAGGGCCGCCCAAGTGCTGGGCCATCGACGTGGAGAAGCCTGGTCTCTGCTGGCAATCGCCGTGCTCGGAATCAAGGGGGGAGCGCTCACCTTCGCGGAGCGTCGGGCGCGACGTGCGTTGGAGCTGGCCTCACGGTTGGGGGATCGCAGCGTGGCGTGCGATGCGCGCCTGACCTTGGCCGAGATATTGGCGGCCTCCAGTCGCCTCGACGAAGCGATTCAGGAGGCGGAAGTGGGTCTGCGCGAGGCGCTGGCCCTGGAGATCGGGTACAGCGCGAGCGCCGTGCGAGCGGTCTTAGCTGACCTCGTGTTGGACGCGGAGCCGGAGCGCGCGAGAGCGCTCTCTGCGCTGGTGATCGCCGAGCCGGCCGCGTCCCCTACTTACCGTGCTGTCGCGCTGCGTGTGCTCGCCGACCTCGATGTCGCAGAGGGGCGGGTTGAGCAGGGCTGGGGGCGCTTGAGCGAGGCGCTGGAGTTGTGCGGCGAGCAAGCGGATGAGCGCTTATGGAGCGCAGCCCTCAAGCTCTTGCCGCTCCTCGGGGACGAGGCGCTCCTGCGCACCCTGGTCGCGCGCGTCCGCGACGGCCTGGTGGAGCGTGAGCGCACTTGGCCAGCGTATCCGTGTGACGATCAGGTGGACGAGGCTGCTCAAGTAGATGGCCCCTGTGCCGACACGTGGCGACAGCGCCGCGTGGTCGTCGCGCTCCACAAGCAGCTATCCGAGAGCGAGAGTCAGTCGTGCCCCGAGGCGCGACCGGGCAGCTCTAACGTGAGGAAGGCAAGGATGAACGATATTGAGGATCCTGGGTGGTGTGAAGCCCTCTTGGAGGGCAACGACGGGGTCGTTGCCGGCGCGGCCCTCATTGGAGACATCGTGCGCGCAGCGGGAGCTGAACGAGGCTTCCTGTTGCGCCATGATGATACAGTCCTAGCCTCCTCGGACCTTGATGGTGATGCGGTATCGGACGCGGCTCGGAAGTTTCCCGCTGAGGTCCTGTTGCACGCGAATCAAGCCGGTGGTGTCTGGCGAGGCCAAGTAGGGAAGGGCGCGCTCTGGTGTGGCATCATTGCGTCGAATTCGATGGGGAGCGTGACGGTCGTCCTGCAGAACCGTTTTGATGCGTCGGCGTTTGAGGGGCTGAATCAGCCTCCAGAGCTCGGGAGGTTGAAGTTATTCGCGCATGTCTTGCACTTGAGGCGGAGATTAAATGAGACGTCACAGGGCATGCAGGCGCTCGAAGAGGCGCGGGAGGCTGACGCTGTTCGCTCTACGGAGCATTTGATGGAGCTGAGGCGCGCTCTGGAGGCGACGCGAGAGCAGCTCGGACCCAAGAAAGAGTACTCGGAGATCATCTACGACTCTGCACTGATGCAGCGCATGTTGCTCCGCGTGGAGCGCGTCGTCGACTCCGAGCTTCCAGTGTGGATTCATGGGGAGAGTGGCACAGGTAAAGAGCTCGTGGCGCGTGCACTTCATCGCCATGGGAACCGTGTCAGTGGACCCTTCGTGGCTCAAAATTGCGGGGCCATCCCGGCGACGCTCTTTGAGAGTGAGTTCTTTGGTCACGTGCGGGGGGCCTTCACGGGCGCTCATCGGGATCAAGAGGGGCTCTTCCGGCGCGCCGATGGTGGGACGCTCTTCTTGGACGAAGTCGGAGATTTACCGCTGGAGCAGCAAACTAAGCTTCTGCGCGTGATCGAGACTGGAGAGGTTCACCCCGTCGGGGGGAGCACTGTTCATCAGGTGGATGTCCGGTTGGTCTGCGCGACCCATCAGGACCTCGAGGCGAAGGTCGCGGACGGATCATTCCGCGAGGACCTCTACTATCGGCTCAATGTCGTGCGCGTGGATGTTCCGCCGCTTCGAAGTCGCCCTGAAGACATCCCCCTGCTCGTGGAGTACTTCCTGACGAGACACCCGGGGCCAGATGGTAAGTCGCTGTCCCTCGGTACTGGGGTGATGAAGGCGCTGATGGCGTATTCGTGGCCCGGCAACGTGCGTGAGCTAGAGAACGAGCTGATGCGCGCCACGCTCATGTGCGACGGTGATGTCAGGCTAGGTGATCTCTCCGAGGCGGTCAGGTCGTCCCGCGCGGGAGGCACGTTGGCGACCGACAGTGACCGGCTGGAGATGCTCGGCCTTACCACTGGCTCGCTGAAGCAACGCGTCGACCGCCTTGAGTACGTCGTGTTGAAGGACGCGATGGCCCAGCTCGGCAACAAGAGCCAAGTCGCGAGAGAGCTTGGGCTCTCGCGCGCAGGTCTGAATATGAAGTTGAAGCGGCTTGGGCTTTGGGAGGAGTCCTGAGGCTGTGGGCTACTCGGAGGGCGCGGACATCCCACCGGGGTAGCCGTAGCTCACTGCGCTGTTGAAGCCGTAAGCGACGACCCCAAATGTCTCGTCACCATCGACCTCGTGCACACCGGGGGCGAGCTCGACGTAGCCGAACTCCCAGTCGCCGCCGCCGATCGATGTGAACTCGCTCTGGGCAACTTGGGTGCCATCGACGTTCACGGTGGTCGTCGTGGTCTTGATGATCGTGATCCAGTTGGTGGAGTAGTCGTCGGGGACCATGAGGACGTACGCGTCGCGGTAGCGGGCTGCTGGGATCGCCAAAATGAGGCTGGGATCGCCGGTGTTATCATCTGTGTTGGTCTGGCTGACGAGGTACTGACCAAGCTGGAGCGGGCCTGTGCCGTGCACCTCAAAGCTGATGTCGCTTTCGCCCTCAACCCAGTCGCCTTTACTCGCCAGAGTGACGCCGTCGAGCCCCTCGATGGGTGGGATGGTGGTGATCGTGACGTTCGCCTCAGCGGCCTGGATACGCCAAATATCGCGCTCTGAGCCACGGGGCTTTGCTTTCACGGCCACGTAGTCTGCGTCCAGGGCTGAGATGGGCAGGAGCTGCTCTTCAAGGTGATCCGCGCAGCAGTGCGTTTCGGCCCCGGCGCCGGGAGAGGGTTGAGAGTCGGCGACGACAGCCTCTTCGTGGCCGCCAAAGGCAGCGACGGGTTTATTGGCCGAGATGGTAGAGCCCGAGAGGTCGGCGAGATCGAGGAGCGACGTAGGCTCAGCCTCGACGTTGAGGACGTCGCCACGGTTCAGGGTGACGGTCTGGATATTACCGGCATTCATGGCGAGGAGGCCCGGACCGGCTTTGGTCGTCGCCGTGACTTTGATGGTCACCTGCGTGTCGTCTTGGGTGGCGACGACCGTGAAGTAGCCCGCCTGATTGGGCATCCCCCCGAAGACACCGAGGAGCTCAAGCCCGGTCGTCGGCCACGAGAGGACCACGTACTTCTTGCCCAAGAAGGGCTCGGGGATCAGCAGCGATGCGTCATTCGATGCCTTGTTGTCCCAAGGGTTGAACTGGTGAGCCAGGACCGGCCGGGTCGCCGTCATCAGGATGCCATCCGGGGTGATCCCGCTGTCGGAGACGTTCAGCACGGGCATAAGGAAGACGCGAGACTCGCCCGCAGGGACCACGGGATCGGTGACGTCTACAGTCACTCCTGGCGGTGGCTCGAAGCTGACCTCTGCGTCTTCTTCACCTGGGTTCGAGACGACCAGCGCGTGCGGAAGATCTTCAGGGGTTGGGTTTGAGAAGGCGTCCGGGTAGTTCGGGAGGTCGACCGTCCAAAAAGCACATCCGACGGTGGCGCCAAACTTCGGATCTGGGGCGCAACTGCCCGCACACTTACCGTTGGCGCAGTACTCGCCATCGGGGCAATTGATGGGCTCTCCGAAGCCCGAGCCGTCCGCAGCGCATTGCTTCTTTGCACCGACGCCTTGGCAGACCCAAGAGTCCGGTTCGCAGATGAGGAGTTTGCATTGGCCCGCGTCACAGGTCTCAGCATCAGGGCACAGGACCGGGAGGAAGGCGGTGCCGGTGGCGTCGCATGTCATGACCGCGTCAAAGCTGTAGCAGTCTCCGGTCTCGCCGGGGGTGCAGCCGCCAGCCTCTGGCATGACACACACGCCCTCAAGGCACACGGCGGGGTGGAAGCACTCGCCACACGGGCCCTCTGCCGTGTCACCGGTGGGGGGCTCTGCGACATCCTCGGGGCTCATCGCGTCAGGGGCGGTGCGTGTCACCGCGTCACTTGCCGTGGTGCCAGCGTCCTCAACGCCTGGGTTGCTCACGCTGTCGCCAGCGACCGGAGGGACAGCGGCATCTGCCGTGGCGGCATCGAAGGTGGCGCCAGGATCGTCTCCGTGATTGGCAGCATCACTGCACCCTAAAAACGCTGCGAGCAGCGCCACCAGTAACAAACGTGAAATTCGTGTCATGAGCGAGGCCTCGGTTGAAGAGTCGGCGGACCTTATCAGCTGGTCATGGGGAATGCTTGCTCCATAATGGTGTTCGTATGCGACATCTCCTCGTCCAAACCCTATGCCTTGCCTGCGTCATGCTTTTCATAGCGCCTACGGGGGCTGCGCAGCCCGAAGAGGTGAGGCCCCCTCCGGAGGGCGAGGTGACGACGTTCCGTATCGTCAGCGCCGCGGTTCGTGAGCGCAGGCGAGTGCGTGTGTACCTCCCGGCCGGGTATGAGCACGACCTTGAGATGCGCTACCCCGTGGTCTACTTGCTTCACGGACTCCGCAGCACGGATGTGGAGTTCTTCAAGCTCGGGGACTTGAAGGAGATCTTGGATCGGATGATCGCCAGTGGCGAGCTAGCGCCCGCCATCTTTGTGGCGCCATCCGGCTTTGATGGATATTGGACCAATCACGTGTCGACGCGCACGACGAGTGGCCCTCGTTGGGCTGATTATGTCGTCGATGAGGTCGTGACAGAGGTCGATTCGCGCTACCGCACACGTGCCTATGCAG
Source organism: Myxococcota bacterium (assembly GCA_049602155.1). Classification (GTDB taxonomy): domain Bacteria; phylum Myxococcota_A; class UBA9042; order PHBI01; family JBMYRH01; genus JBMYRH01. The sequence goes on from JBMYRH010000008.1 coordinate 126,587, forward strand.
GCTCACGGGCCCTCGTCGGGGCGTCGATGGGCGGCTTCGGTGCGATGTCACTCGCCCTGCAATACCCCATGATGTTCGGCGCGGCGGTCAGCCTCTCGGGGGCGCTCTTCCCAGCACCGCCGAATCACCGGAAAGTGTATCTCCGAGCTTGGGGCAACCCACCAGACATGGAGAATTGGGCCAGAGTGAGCCCATTGGAGCTCATGGCTGAGATTGATCCCGACTTGGCACCGCACCTCTATCTACACAGTGGTGAAAAGGACGAGTTGGGGTTTGCAGAGTACGCCCAGCTCGCTGAGGCGATCCTGCGCCTTCGCGGTATCCCTTCAGTGTTACGGCTCACCCCTGGTCGCCATGGCTGGCGCACGTGGGCCCCGGAGACAGAGCGCTGGCTGCGCTTCGTGGATCAAGGCTGGAATTGACGGACGTGCCTGAGGGCTATCGCGATAGGGTCTGGAAATAGCCCCCCTCCTGCTGTACGTTCTCGCCGCGTTGGACCCACCCTATGGAGACGGATATGGCAGCCACAGACCGCGTACGTGAGATCATGAGCTGGTATGACGCTGAGCCCTCAGGCGTGCGTGCCAATCTCTACCGCTTGATGAACACCGGGCGCCTCGCTGGCACCGGTAAGCTCGTCATCTTGCCTGTGGACCAAGGGTGTGAGCACGGCCCTGCCCGGACCTTCGCGAAGAGCCCGGCTGGTTACGATCCTCATTACCACTTCCAGCTCGCGATTGACTCCGGTTGTAACGCCTACGCAGCTCCCCTTGGCTTCATCGAAGCAGGGGCTCATGAGTTCGCCGGTCAGATCCCGACGATCCTCAAGGTGAACAACAACAACTCGCTCTACAGCAAGCCCAACCCCGACTCCGCGATCACCTCGACGGTCGATGACGCACTGCGCTTGGGTTGCTCTGCGATTGGCTTCACGATTTACCCAGGCTCCTCGAACTCATTGGGGCTCTACGAGGAGCTCCGCGAGATCACCCGAGAGGCCAAAGCCAAAGGCTTGGCTGTCGTCGTGTGGTCGTACCCTCGCGGTGAGCAGATCTCGAAGAAGGGCGAGACTGCCATCGACGTCGTGTCTTATGCGGCTCATCTGGCTGCTCAGCTCGGTGCAAACATCATCAAGGTGAAGCCCCCGACGGCGCACCTTGAGCAAGACGCTGCACGGAAGGCCTATGTCGACAATGGTCGCACGGTCGAGACCTTGGCGGATCGCGTCCGTGATGTGGTTCAGTCGTCCTTCAACGGACGTCGGATTGTCATCTTCTCAGGAGGCGCCGCCAAGGGGACCGAGGCGGTCCTAGAAGAAGTTGCCCAGATCGCCGCAGGCGGTGGCTTCGGCTCCATCATGGGGCGGAATGCTTTTCAGCGACCGAAGGAGGAGGCGATCTCCCTCCTCCACGCGGTCATGGACATCCACGCAAACGCGTGAAGCTTCTACTCGCTGCGATAGCGACGGCCGGGCTCCTGAGCTCCGCCTCCGTAGCACAGGCTGGGGAGAATTCTCCGGGCCGGTGGCGCTTTAAGCTCGATGACAGGCCCGTGAAAGCGGTCATCGTAGGGGGCTCCGTCTCTGCATGGCCTCGCGGTGGCTACGGCCAATTTTTGCAGGCGGCTTGCTCCCGGGTTGAGATCATCAATCGCGGCAAAGCGCGCCTCGGCGCCAAAGCACTGCGGCGACGGCTGAATGCCCAGGTCTTTAAGAACCGCCGGATCGATCTGGGGGCCCACGAGTCGACATGGCTCATTTTTCACGGTGGCCTAAACAGCATCTCCACGCCCCAGTCGACGAACCGACAAGTGGCGCGTGCCCTTAAGTCTGCGCATGAGAATGGGATGAAGACCATTGGGCTGACCGTGGGCCCGTGGGGCTCGGAGGGAGACAAGCGCTGGCGACGCGCCGGGGGGCTGCGGTATCGCTCCTGGACCGCCTTGTCCGTGGACTTCCTGATGGGGCGCTTGAGCGCTGAAGAGGCCTTTGGGCCGTCTCGCGCCGGGAGTGACTACGAGAAGGGCGAGCGCCCTGACCTCGCGATAGACATTTATGACTCGGCTCTTCGAGACGCGGAGGCCCCGCTGCGTGAGAACCCGAGGATGGCTCGGTACGTGAAGGTCGACGATTGGGTGAAGCGAACCCTCAAGGGGGTCGAAGGCGAGGAGAGGCAGGCGCGGCTCGCTGCGTTCACAGAGGAGGCCTTGAGCCTCCCGCGCTGGTTCATGAAGCGCGAACTGCACGCCTTCGACCACGTGCACCCAGGGATGGATGGGCATCGTGTCATCGCCCAGACGATGTGCCCCAAGCTCCCAGCGTCTTGGGGTTGCGCGTGTGAGGCGCTCCCAGCGCTTGTTTGGGATCGAAAGGCTAAAGGGTTGATCGCCAAGCCGGAGCCAACGCCCGCACCTTAGTCCGGCGTGACCTCTCGGCGCATCCATGGGTCGGTGATTGACGCTGCCCATCGTCGCGCTTCATTGACGTCTCCTGCCCTCTGAGCACGCTCGACGAGCATGACGCGTGCCTCATCGCTGGCGTCGCTGTCGCACTGTGACGCAGCGATGAAGGACGCTTTGGCCTCTTCCGCGCGATGTGTGGCGAGCAAGACGACACCCAGGTGCAGAAGCGCTCGACCTCGCAGCTCCGGATGTGAGGTGAGGGCGCGAAGTGCGCGCTCTGCGTCAAGGGACCTTCCGCTCACGAGGTCGGCGAGCGCGCGCCAAAGGGCAGAGGTGTCATCACGATGATCTTGGAGCGTCAGACGTACGGCTTCCGGCTCGCGGGCAGCGAGGAGCACCCGTGCACGCTCCGTGGCCCAAGCGGGGCCAGGGAGAAGGCGCTCAAGGGTGGGGCGCCGGCTGCGGCGAAGGACCATCAGAGCCTCTCCCGAGATGAGGTCCTCTCGCACGCTGACGAGGTCGGTCAGCTCTCGAGCGCAGCGCCACATCCGCATCAGATCGAGTGTCCGCAGCTCGGCGCCCTCCGCGTGTTTATCTCGGACGGCGAAGTCGAGCACGAGCACGACCTTCGTGCGCTCCCATAGACACTGCAGCGCACCCTCTGCGGACTCCTGGTGTGCGTTGCCGGCAGGCGTGTTGAGGGTCCCCGAGCACACGATTGCATCTGCTCTGGGACCTGACCCGAGGGCGTCACCGAGGATGAATTCGGCCCCTGGGTGAGCGGCCTTGGCCCGGCTCACCATGTCTTGCAAGATCTCTTCGCCGACGTAGGTGCCAGAGTAGCCGACCTCGTTGAGCACCTCTAAGAGCCGGCCTTCGCCGCAGCCGATGTCACGGAGGTCCCGCAACCCGTCGAGGGGGGTTAAGCTGTCCGCGATCGCCCGGAGCCTCAAGAGGTGCGCAGCGTCGGACTCCCACCCGACACGCCGCGCCGGAGACATCGCGCTGCTGAGCGGCGCGTAGAAGGCCTCGGCGGCTTCAGCTGCATCGAAAGGTGACTCAGAGTTCACGGCGTCGGTCGACGCCGGAACACGGCCTCCATCTGTGGGACATCTTTGGGCGCAAAGCGCTCGGGAGCCATCTCTAGCCGCGCAATGTCGAAGGCCGGTTCGAACTGCGTGCGTAAGGCCTCGAGGGAGGTCCCAAAGGGAGGGCCGCCGCCCTCAAAACACAAGAATGCACCGAGGAGCAGCCCACCAGGCTTTAGCGCTCGCGCTGCCGCTTGGACGTAATCGGGCCAGTAGCTCGGCTCGAGTGCGCAGTAGCAGGTGTGCTCAATCAGCACATCAAAGTGACCCTCAGGGACATCGTCTGGCTCTAGGAAATTGCCGAGCCGAACTGACGCGCGGGCCACTTCGCGCTCGGCGAGTCGCTCAGAGGCGAGCCTCACAGCTGTAGGGGCGATGTCCAAGCCGATGACGCGGTGACCTTGAGAAGCTAGGGCCTCTACGTCGTGGGCACGGCCGCAACCAGGCACCAGGATCTCGAGCTCCGAGGCGAGGTGCTCCAAAGCGAGTCGCTGAATCAGGGCTGCGTCTCCACCCAAGTCCCATGGTGTGTTCGCGTCGCGATAACGCGCATCCCAATCGGGGGCCGAGGGCTCTGATGTCATCAGCGTCCCGAGTTTGACTTCTGCTGCTCGTTCGAGCCCGACTTGGCGTTCTCGAGGGTCTCAAGCAGCTCCAGGTCGAACCGGTTGCGGTCGACGTCGACGGACAACACTCGGACGCGAACCATCTGCCCGTTCCGGACACCACGTTCGCCATCTTCACGGGCGTTCGAGAGCGCCCGTTGGGGGATAAGGCCCTCTTTGTCGATTCCGACGTCGACGAAGGCGCCGAAGCGGTTCAGGTTGCGGACCTTCCCCTTAATCTCCATCCCGGAGGCCAGATCCTGGATGCGGTTGAGTTGGGGGTTGTACGAGCGGTTCTTGGAACGACGACGGCTATCTGTACGCTGGGGTCGGGAGCGGCGCTCCGTACGAGGCTTTGGGGCTTTCTGCTGGGCCGGCTTGGGCGGCGGGGCGTTCAGCGCAAGGACGCTGTCAATCGCCTCCTTAAGGCTGATGTGGTCGACCTCAGTCAAGGACTCTGGAGCAGTGATCTCTGCCGTTAAGTCCTCTAAGGCTTTGGCGCACTCTCCCACGATGTGTTCTACGGCTGCTCTTCGGTCCATCACGGTGTGAATGGCCTCGTGCAAGCCGGGGGTGATCACCGCATCGTAGATGGTGTCGGCATCGAGGCCAGCCTTCGCCTGGAGGCGCTCCTGGAAGGTGCCGGCGAGGTCTCGCAGCGCCTCCTCTGGCAGGGAGACAGTGAGCGCTTCATCGCTCCCACGCGCAGCCATCCAGCGGGTGGTCTCGAGCGCAAGGGGGGCCGTCGCTTCATCGCTGTCATCGCCGGCGAACCTGACCTCACTCGATTGGAGTGACGTTTCCAGGCAGGCGGCCCAAAGCTCAGCGCTTAGCTGAACTGCGTCGTGCCACGCAGAGTGAGTAGGGTAGTCGTCGACGGGCCGGTTATCGGCCGCTCGGCTGACCGCAGCGACACAGGCAGGGGACCAAGTCTTCCCAATGGCGTCGTTCGGGACGAGCTGTTGCCCCGACTCTTGCCGATAGCTCGACATGGCCTGCAGACAGTCTCGCCAGCTGAGGTACTCTCGCCAGACGAGGCGCGCGCGACAGAACACTGGCAGAGGGTGTCCACCTAGCTCACGCCCGTATTGACGGACGATGTCTTGAAGCGACATGCCTCGGTCAAAGAGGCGTCCTAGCTTCTTGACATCGATGTCACTGAGCGGACTTAGATCGAACGCCTTTGCGCGCCGAGTAAACGATTGCAGATCCATGCAAGCTCCCACACCGGGATCAAAACGGGCTGGGTGCAGCATGCGCTAGCCATCTCTTCCCGACAAGGGCCAACTGGCATGCGCGCCCCGAGTGACGAAGCGGGATGACCCATTAGCCTTGCAGCTTGGGACTCAGAAACGCACAGTTGGTCGGCCAAATATTTAATGGGAGTGGGGCATGGGCGAGACGCAATTGAGGGTGCAACTTCAGCAGACAGGAGCGGCTAGCCTTGGAGGGATGCCCTTAAAGACGGCGGCACCGTTGGAGGCGAGCCTCACGGTCGATAATGACGTGGTGACGCTCGACGTCGCCGCGCCCTCTGGATTATCGACGACCGAGCTGCGCTGGGCCGTCGACCAGATTACCCGGAAGGCGACTGGTATGTTCCCTGTGACCTCAAGGACCCTCGCTCTCACCGAGGGGTTCTCAGATGAGATCGCGCTCACGCTCGCGCTCGATCAGCACATGGGGGGCCTTGGCGCGTCGACGCTCTTGGGGCGTGAGGGCGTTCAGGGCCGCCTCGTCGGGCTTCGCAGGGCGATCGACACCTACGCGGGCTGGGTCGATGAAGATCCTGCGAGCCGAACCAGCTTGGCGATCGCACGCGACGTCTCTGCGTGGGCCGAGGGCTTTGATGTCGATGTGACTGTCTTGGAGGAAGACGCGCTGGAGCGCGAGGGCTTGCGGCTCCTGCTCGCGGTTGGTGGGGCGAGTTCTGTGTCTCCTCCGCGCCTCGTGGTTGCGCGCTACTTACCCCGCGACAGTCGCGCACCGCGGATGCTCCTGGGCAAGGGGATCACCTTCGATAGCGGGGGCATTAATGTGAAGCCATACGAGTCCTTCGTCAGCATGATGAAGAACGACATGGCAGGCGCTGCGTTGGCTTGGAGCGCCTTCAAGGCGCTGGTTGAGGGCGAGCACGACCGACCGCTGCTGCTCGTGATCCCGACCTGCGAAAACCCGGTGGGAGAGAATGCGATGCGGCCCGGCTCCGTCGTAAAGAGCTATAAAGGGCCCACTGTACGCATCGATCACACCGATGCCGAAGGGCGCTTAGTCCTCGCGGATGGTCTCGCCTGGGCGGAAGCACATCATCAGCCCAGTGAGATTCATTGCTTCGCCACGCTGACCACATCAGCTCTGATCTCGTACGGGCCCTATGCGACCCCGGTTCACTTCGCTGATCCGGGCCTCGAGGGCAAGCTGACGGAGGCGAGCGGCGCCTGGGGAGAAGATCTGCACTTCTTCCCCTATCGAATCTGGCATCGCGATGCCAACTGCGACAAAGAGGCTGACCTCAAGAACACGGGCAGCTTACCTGGCAACGCACGTCGCGGGGCGGGCTCTCGGAACGCGGGGCACTTCCTCCGTGCGTTCACAGACCTCCCATTCGTGCACTTCGACATCTTCGGATCGACGTGGAATTGGGCGGGTGATGCACCAGGGGCTGGCAGCGGGGCGACCGGAGCGCCGCTACGTACGCTCTTGGCTGCCTATGAGGGCGGTGCATGAGCTTAACCCCGTTTCACCTCGCGCTGACGGTGGATGACCTCGACGCTGCGCGGGCGTTCTATGGTGGCGTGTTGGGGTGCGGTGAAGGACGCAGCGCTCCGCGGTGGGTTGACTTTGACCTCTTCGGGCACCAGCTGAGCCTACATTTGGGGGAGCGGTTGACCGAGAGGGTCCATAACCCGGTCGACGGCGACAGCGTGCCCATCCCGCACTTTGGCGTCATCTTGCGCTGGGATGACTGGACCACGCTGCGCGGGCGGCTCGAGGCGGCTGGGACCGCGTTCATTGTCGGCCCCCGCATCCGCTTTCAGGGCCAACCGGGTGAGCAGGCCACGATGTTCTTCCCCGATCCCGCCGGCAATATGCTCGAGTTCAAGTCGTTTAAGGACCCGGCTCGGATCTTTGCGACTGAGCTCTAAGCGGCGTGCTTGCTTAGCAGCGCGACGAGGTCGTCGGGCTTGAGCGGCCGCGCGAAGTAGTAGCCCTGACCAAAATCACAGCCCATCTCCGCGAGGGCCTCGCGCACCTCAACGGTCTCGACGCCCTCCGCGACGACAGTCATGCCGAGAGCTTTGGCGATTTGGATGATGGCGTTCACGATCGCGCGAGCAGCCTCTTCTTCGCAGATGCTGCCGACAAATGACTTGTCGATCTTGAGGGTGTCCAGCGGCATGTGTCGAAGGTAGGAGAGGCTGGAGTAGCCGGTCCCGAAGTCATCTAAGACGACGCGGAACCCAAGGTCTTGACAGCGAATCACCCAGTCATGGGCACGCTCACTGTCGACGAGGACCCCCTCGGTGACCTCGACCTTCACGTCGTGGGGCGTGAGGCCGTGGCGCGCGGCGGTCTCCACGAGTTCCACCAGGATGTCGTTGTTCATGACCTCGTGGCCCGACAAGTTCACGTTGACGAAGAGGGGAGGGCCACCCCGAGTGTCGCGCTTTTGGAATTCAGCGAGGTCGCGGCACGCACGGTTTAGGACCCAGCGGTCGATGGGCAAGATGAGGCGTGTTTCTTCCGCGAGCTCGATGAACTCTTGGGGGCTGATGTAGCCGCGCGTTGGGTGGTTCCAGCGGATCAGCGCCTCCATACCCGCGATACGCCGCGCCTCGAGGTCGATGATGGGTTGATAGGTGAGCGTGAGGGCGTCTTCCTCTAGGGCTTGCTTAAGCGTCGCCTCGAGCTTGATCTTCTCGATGGCCGACGGTCCGCTTTGCTCCGAGGAGGTGAGCTTTGGGATGTTGCTCTCGACGGGCTCACCCTCTTCACCGCGATGCATGCGCCGCTCGTTCCGGTAGCGCCTGAGTACGACCTCGACGATCAAGCGGACGACAGGATCGGAGTCCTCCAGGCGCATCCTCAGCTGGCTGCTTGTCACGACTGTCAGGCGCGTATCACCTCGGGCAGTCGCGTTGGCGGAGCGCACGACGTCATCGATGACGGACATCTCCCCAAAGATGGCACCAGGGGTCAGGAGCGCGAGCTCAAGGCGCTCCTCTTGGCGGTTCGCCCAGATCTCCACTTCGCCGTACTCGATGATGTACGCGCAGTCACCGGTATCACCTTCGCCGAAGATGACATCGCCATCCTGAAAGGTCGCTGTGTAGAGAGCTGAACTCATAGAAGGGTCGTGTCGCTCGATAGGGTCTGAGGGGAGCTGAAGTCCGCAGTCACTGCCGGGTGGTGTTAGTCTACCCTAAGACGCGGACTTCTGGGATATCGCTTGTCTACTGAACCACTTCTATTTGTCTACGGCTCTTTGATGAGCGGCTTCCAGCACCACGATGTCTTGGGGGCGTCCGCGCTCCAGGGGGCTGGGCGGACACAAGCGAGCTGGGCGCTCCTTGATCTTGGGCGCTTCCCCGGTGTGGTCCCGGGTGTGCAGTCTGTCGAAGGGGAAGTATACCGTGTCCACTCCAGCGTGCTTGAGCAACTCGACGCCCTTGAAGGGTGTCCAGAGTTCTACCGGCGAGAGCGGGTGGTGCTCCTAGGCGGGCAGCACGTCTTTATGTACGTATTGCAGCCGGCTGCTGTCCCTGAGGCTGCCCTGTCTATCCCGTCGGCCTCTTGGCGGCAGTGGTGTGCGAGAGAGGTGCAGTGAACCCGCGCTCGGCTAGGGCGTCGCACCGACGAGCTTCCAGGCCTCGTATTTCTTGGCTGATTCGGTGCCCGCAAAGACCTGCAGCGCGACCATCTCTTTGGCGCCGTTCTGGTAGCTGACCTTGGCGTTGGCTGGCATGTAGACTGTGGTCCCCGGGCCAATGTGCTGAGCTTTACCGTCGATCGTGATGGTCCCGCTGCCCTGGAGGACGTAAACATACTCCTCACTCGCATCGCGGTGCTCGGGCACGCTTGCACCGGGATCCATCCGTAGGTGCCCAAGGAAGGCCTTTGTGCCCTGCGCGAGGATTCGGATGTTCGCCTTGTTGGAGGGGGCGACACGGTGTTGGGCCTTATCGAAGGAGGTCACTGTGGCTTTGTGGGACATCTGAAGCGCGAGGGCACCGACGCACACGGTGAGGAGGATGCCCAGCATGAGTCCAGCGAGGAGAGATGAGAGTCGCATGAGATCGCCTCCCGGCGGTTAGAAGATGAGGAAGCACCCCAGGAAGACGGGGAGCACGAGGAGCATTAGGGTTGCGGTGTAGCCCACCAATTGACTCGCCCTCAGGCCGGTTATCCCGAGGAGCGGAAGGGCCCAGAATGGCTGCAGCATATTGGTCCATGCGTCGCCATGGGCAAAGGCCATAATCACCTTACTGATGGGGACTTGGAGAGCCTGGGCCGTCTCGACGACGACAGGGCCTTGAAGTGCCCATTGGCCGCCACCCGACGGGACAAAAAGGTTCACCGCGCCAGCAGAGAGGAAGGTGACGGGAGCCAGCGCGGTCGCAGAGACCGCTTCACTGACGCTACCAGCGAACTCCGTCACGAGGCCTGAGAGGGCCATCATGCCCATGATGCCCGCATAGAGTGGGAACTGTAGGATGATGCCTGAGCACCCTTTGGTAGCCTGCCCCACAGCGTCTCCGTAAGAGCGCGGAGAGCCGTGGAGCGCGAGCCCGAGGCAGAGGAAGGCGAGGTTGATGCCGTTGGGGCCGATGCGATCGATCCCAAGCTTCCCGAGGTAAAGGAAGAGGTATGCCCCGACCATGAGGGCAAGGCCCCAGGCCAGCAGGCGGGAGTTCTCTAAACGCTCGGCGGGCGTGGGAGCCTCGAGTGGCACTGGCGTCGTGTCCTGGGGGGGGAGCTGCGCGTCGGAGATCTCCTGAATCGCGCCCTCGTCGTCGGGGTGCATGAGGACGAGGAGCAAGGGGACCACGATGAGCAGGCCCAAGACGATGCTCACGTTCATCGCGCTGAACACCGTCTCACCCAGCGGGAGCGGGTCGACGCCGTCGCCGAGGATTCGGCTCATCTCTTTGCGCTGTGTGACCTTGAGCGGAGCTGAGCCCGAGAGGCCGCCGTGCCACACGAGCAACCCGGTGTAGCCGGCCGCTCCTAGGATTGGGTAATGGATGCGCAGTCCGCGGCGTCGCGCGGCCGCGGCGACATCGCGCGCGAGCAGCGCGCCGACGATCAACCCCAGGCCCCAGTTCAAAAGGGCGCAGAGCATGGCGACGACGGCGGTCAGTGTAATCGCTTGGGCACTGGACGACGGTCGTGCAGCGAGGTGCGCGATAGCGCGCTTTAAAGGCGGCGAACTCGCGAGCGCGTGCCCGGTCACGAGGATGAGGCACATCTGCATGGCGAAGGTGAGGAGAAGCCAGACTCCACGCTCTTTGGGGAGCAGTTCTCCGTTCTGAACGCGACCGCCCCACAGTCCGATGACCTCCATGAGGCCGAGCGAGCTTGTAAGCCAACACAGCAGCGCTGTACCCAAGGTGAGGAGGATCGCGATGGCGAAGGGATCGGGAACCCAGCGCTCCGCAAAGCGAGAGACGCGGGTGCCGAGCCAGCGGATCACGTGGGGTCCGTCAAGATGGGTTCGGCGGTCAGCCGGCCGCGTCGACGCGCCAGGTCCACCGCCATTCGATGCACGTTGATGCGGGCGTCGAGCTTGTTAAGCAGCCCCTTGATGCCCCCCAACACGCGGTACATTAGCAAGAATTCTGCGGGAGGAACGAGCTTGAGGATGGCGGGATTCTCCAGCATGAAGTCTTGGACCGCCCGTCTCATCTCCCACTCTCCGAAGGCGAAGGGCTCGTCCTTTAGGAAGGGCGCCAAGCAGAGCTCGTGGTACGCCTGAAGGAGGGCTGGGTCGAAGACGCTGTCGTCGCAGCCGGCGCGCCCGAACCCGAGCCCCTTGTAAAGACCAGCGATGCGGGACTCGTCCTTTTGCCAACAGGCGTCCAGGATATCCAGGATGCCGTCTGCTGCTCGTGGATCACATCGCTTGACACAGCCAAAGTCGAGGACGGCAAGTTGGTTGTCCTCGGTGAGGATGAAGTTCCCCGGGTGGGGGTCGGCGTGCAGCTCATGAAGCTCGTGGAGCATCCAGGAGTAGAGCTCGCACCAGCGCGTCAATATCGCGTCGCGCTCGGGCCCAAGCTCCACCGCGTTTAGGGCGTCATCGAGCTTGTTCCCGTGGATGAAGCTCATCGTGAGGACGTTCTTGCGTGTCCACTCTGGGTAGGGCTTCGGGCACGTGATGCCTGGCATGTGGGAGAAGACGCCGTGAAAGTGAGCCAGCCGTGCCGCCTCGCCCTCGTAGTCCATCTCCTGCTCAAGGGCCTCGCGGACCTCATGGTTGTACGCCTCGACGCGCTCACGGTCTGCGACGACTCGGGCCAGCGTCAGGAGGGACGTCAGGTTGCGAAGGTCACTCTCGAGTGTGTCGCAGATCCCTGGGTATTGAACCTTGACCGCGACCTCTTCTCCCGAGCGAAGTCGCGCGTGGTGAACTTGACCGATGCTGGCAGAGCCTACGGGCTGAGGATCGAAGGTCTCGAAGACATCACTGAGGGGAGCCTCGAAAGCGTCCTCGATGATTTGTTGCACAGTCCGATAGGTCATCGGGGGGGCGTCACGCTGTAACTCGGTCAGCTTCTCGACGAACTCCGGCGGGATCAGGTCCGGGTCGCTTGAGAGGATCTGGCCCACCTTCATGGTGGCCCCCTTCATCTCTCCAAGGACCTTCAACACCTTGTCCGCTTGTCGTGAGCGGAAGACGCCGTCAGCGTCCTCTTCATCGCTGCCCTTCGCGCGTACGGCGCGGCTGACCTTCCGCAAGGCCGTCGATGCGCCAACGCTGGCGCCTAGCGCACCCACACGGAGCATGCGCTTGAAGCGACCTGAGGTGACGTCACGCCCCTCCTCGCCGGACAGCTTCTCCCAGTCGGGACCCATCTCCGGTCTGCCTCTACTTGCCGAACTTCATGGCGGCTGCGTCGTCTGTGTTGGACTTCACCGGGGGCGGGTCGGTGAAGACTGCCCAGCCGATGGGGAGGATGATGCCTGCAGCGATCACTGGACCGCCGACCGTTGCACCGTGCGTGAAGACCAGCACGGCGCCCGACACGATCCCTACGACTGCGAGGGCGAGTGGCCCCATGCGCCATTGGATCGCACTCGAACTGTCTGTATTCAGGCAGCAATGCTTGTACTTTTTTTCTGAACCGCAAGGGCAAGGCGCATTTCTTGATATCGACATGGTTCTACTCCGCTGAGTCGGCCGCTATCCTAGCTATCGAGGCCGCCGAGGGCAACGCCCGCTTCACGCATGCGCTGCCGCACCCGTGAAGCAATCACGGTACTCGCAAGTGTGTCTCGCTCTCGCGCCTCAGCCAGTACCTCTCCTGTCGTGTCCCCGAGACGTCGCACGAGATACGCTGGGTCGTCCAACCCCATCACGGTTCGAGCGATTCCCCGCACCACCGCGCCTGCGGACGCGAGGACATCAGGGACCCACATGATGCCCCGATCTTTGAGGGCTACTTCGGCCTCTACGGACGCCAGGATGTTGTTGGCTGCCCCGCAGATCACGGCAACGTCGAGGGCGTGCGCTACGTCGCGGGTGATCAGGCCGCCAAGAGCACACGGGGCCAAGATGTCAGCGGATTGGCTCAAGACGCTCCTATGGCTCACGCGCTGTGCGCCAATCTGTAAAGCGAGTTGACTGGCTCTGCTGTGGTCTAGATCAGCGACGGTGAGCGTCAGGCCCTGTGCAGCGAGGCCGCGAGCCACTGCCCCACCGATGGCGCCACAGCCTTGCACAGTAGCGCTGAGGTTTGGCCAAGTGAGAGGTGGCTGGGTCAAGCGACACGCAGCGCTCAGGCAAGCGACGAGACCGTCTGCCACGGCCTCTGTGAGCCCAGACTCATCTTCATGAACCCACTGTGTCGCGCTGGCCATCGCCGCGAGATCGGATGCTGTCGTGCCGACATCGCCGGCGGTTCGGAAGGCCCCATCGAGGGCCTCGACGGCTGCGCCGAGGTGCCTGAAGGCGGCAGGTCGATCAAGCCCAGGGTGGTCCATGACCACGGCCTTGCCGCCACCAGCATCAAGGCCGGAGATCGCGCATTTAATGGTCATCGCGCGCGCTAACCGTGTCGCGTCGCTTAGCGCGGCCTTCTCTGAGTCATACCGCCACGTCCGCACACCGCCCGCGGCTGGGCCCAGCGCTAAGGAGTCTAGGACGATGAATGCGACTAGGCCGCTCGATGCGTCTCTGACGGTGATCGTCCGGCTTTCACGCATCGAAGAGGCCCGCTATCTCGGGGTTAAAACACGAGAGCCCCGACCAGTGACTGGTCGGGGCTCCGGTGACATGGAGCGGGAAACCGGGCTCGAACCGGCGACCTCAACCTTGGCAAGGTTGCGCTCTACCAACTGAGCTATTCCCGCATTGCCAAATTCCCTCGAAAGGGACGCTCTGTTTATGGGAGAGCAAAGGCGCTGTCAAGTGCTCTTACGTCGACAATTCGACGAGAGCGGCATTCGCCTATTTGGTGAAGTCGTGGAAGACCGACTTGGTCTTGTTGCTCTTCACTTGGGCGTGCTTGGTGACAGTCTTCGAGCCCTTCGTGAGCTTGATCGAGTAGCCTCCGGTCGGGATATTCTTAAGGGTCACGGGCGTGGTGCCTTTACTTTGCCCCTTCACCGTCACTTTGGCCCACGGCTTGGCGTTGATGCGCAGCGTGCCAAACCCCGGCACCTCTTTCCGCAGCTTCAACGACACCTCTTGCTTTGCATGAGTGACGCGGAATTCTTCCGTCGAGCGGTCGTAGCCCAGCTTGCGGCCGGTCAGCTTCACGCTCTGCCCGATCTGAACCCCTGTCAGGACACGCTTGCCGTCTACGGTGCTGATCTGCCCGACGTTGCTCTTCACTCGAGCGTCGTCCGGCTCGACCTGGATGGTGACCTCAGCGGGTCCTTGGACCGCTGCTGGCGTCGCCATCTCGATCGGGATCAGCTTGGAGTCCGGGTTGATCGTCAGTTCTTTGAGGACCTTGGAGCCGCCGGCGCCGATCGCCTGGACGACGATCTTGCTCCCGGCCTTGCCGTTGTAGGAGACCGTGCCAACCCCCAATTCGATCCCATCGACCGAGACCTTGGCCGTCTCGTCCGTAGGAGCGAGCGTGATCGTGACGTTGTCGGCGTTCGCCTTCTTGAGGGTGAGGTGCGCGACCTGGTCCGCCTCCGTCACCTTTATCAGCTCCTCAAGCCTCGCATAGCCGTCCGCTCTGGCGACCAGTCGGACGGTTTGGCCTTTGGAGAGGCCGGTTACTTTTCCTGCCTCGACAGGCTTTCCGTCCGCTTCCAGTGCGGCATCGTACGGCGTCAACTTCACGATGAGGGCGATGTTCCCTTGCGCGGCTTGGGTCTTTGTCGCGTTGTCATCGGGGGCTGCGTTGTCACCGCTCGCGACGCTCGCGCTGCTGGTGCCATCATCGCCCTGGCCCATGAAGAAGGCGGCTGCACCGCCGATCCCAAGGAGTATTAAAGCCGCGAGTCCGAACAGCATCCCCTTGGAGGTGCCACCCTGTGCCTCGAAGCTCCCGGTGCTCGCTGCGACTGCGCCGGTCGATGTGTGGTGCATCCCCACTGCAGCGGTTGCGTCCACCGGAGGAGAGGAGCCGATCGCCGGGAGCGCGACGGTCGCCCCATCGGGGGAGACCTTCGCGAGGGCCTCGTCGAGCTGCTCCTTCGTCAACGCCCCATCATGGATGGTCTCGGCTCCATGAGGGTCGTCGTCGATCGATGCCGGTGCCGGTGCCGGTGCGGATGGTGCACGAGCTGGTACGGCGGCTTGGGAAGCTGACGTCGCCTGCGCCTGCATCTGCCGCTCTTCCTCATACTCGGTCTTGAGGTGCTTGATGTCCTCACCGAAGAGTTCGGCGAGGTAGGGCTTCAGCGCCACAGTGTCGAGGTCATCGACGTTTGAGTAGAACCACTTGGTCAGCTCGCGTCCGAAGGCCTCGACCGTCGGCTGCCGCTCTTCGCAGTTCTTGGCGAGGGAGCGGAGCACGATCTCGTCGAGCTCTGGCGGGACGTCGGGGTTGATGCTCGACGGGACGGGCACCTCTTGTTTCAGGACGTTGGACAGCGTCTCGAAGTCGCTGTCGCCCAGGAAGAGGCGTTTGTGGGTCAGCATCTCCCACATCATGATGCCCAGCGCGAAGAGGTCACTTCGCCCATCCAGGGCCTTACCTCGCGCTTGCTCCGGGCTCATGTAGGCGCACTTGCCCTTCACAGTCCCGGCCATTGTCTTTGTGCTGCGCTGAGCAGCTTTGGCGATCCCGAAGTCCATCAACTTCACCTCGCCCGCATACGAGACCATCAGGTTGTGCGGGGAGACGTCACGATGGACGATGTTGAGGGCTTGGCCGTTGTACTCTTTCGTGTGCGCGTAGTGGAGCCCCTTGGAGGCCTCCATCATGACCCATGCGACCTGGGCGGGGCTCAGGTGCTTGTCAGCTTTTGCGCCCCGCTCGACCACGTACTTGAGGTCACAGCCCTCCACGTACTCCATGGCGATGTAGTAGCGATCATCCTCCGAGTCGAAGTCGTAGATCTGGACGATGTTCGAGTGCTGAAGCTTGGATGCGATCCGAGCTTCGTCGATGAACATCTTCACGAATGCTTCGTCTTCCGTGAAATGCGGCAGGATACGCTTGACGACCATGAGCTTCTCGAAGCCCTCGGCGCCGACGGATTTGGCCCGAAAGATCTCGGCCA
Source organism: Myxococcota bacterium (assembly GCA_049602155.1). GTDB lineage: Bacteria > Myxococcota_A > UBA9042 > PHBI01 > JBMYRH01 > JBMYRH01. Next base: position 142,587 of record JBMYRH010000008.1, read on the forward strand.
TGCCCCCCATCGCGATTTTGCGTAGGAGGATGTACTTCCCGTATCTCTGCGGTAGCTTGTTTGTCGACATAGCTAGACGCACCAATGAGGCCAAGTGATGCCGGCGTTCAACGCACTGCATCAAAGTGAATGATTAACGGGGCAGATGCTAACACAGCGCCCACAACGCTTGCTAGAGCCCCACAAGCGTTCTTGCAAGAAAGAAATCGCCTCAAAGTCGCCCCAGGGTGGCCAGAGAGAGGCGCTCACATCGACCTCCGGACAGATCGAATGACGTCAGAATACGCCGAGTATGTTTGCTTCCAAGGCTGCGAAGGGGTGCGTCATCCACTCGACGCGATTGTGTATCGGTGTGAGAAGTGTGGTGGGCTCCTCGACGTCTCGCATCATTTAGAACGGTTGGCTGAGACCAGCCCAGCGGACTGGAAAGCTCGATTTGATGGGCGGGTCTCTGCGCAGCAATGGCCCTACGTCTCCGGGGTTTGGGGGAAGAAAGAGTGGGTACTCCCGACCACCAGCGATGCCGACATCGTCAGTATGGCCGAGGGGAACTCACCGCTCTTGAAGAGCCTACGCCTTGAGCGAGAGCTTGGGCTCGGTGCGCTCTACATCAAGCAATGCGGGACCACACACACGGGGTCATTCAAGGACCTTGGGATGACCGTGCTGGTCAGCCAGGTCAACGGTATGCGCAGCCGTGGGCTCAGCGTGCCAGCCGTGGGGTGCGCGTCGACGGGTGACACCTCCGCAGCCCTCAGCGCTTACTGCGCAGCAGCTGATATCCCCTGCGTCGTATTCTTGCCGGCGGACAAGATCTCGATGGCTCAGCTCGTTCAACCCATCGCAAATGGTGCGCTCGTCTTGAGCCTAGAAACCGATTTTGACGGCTGTATGGCGCTCATCCAACAGGTGACCGAGGCGCATCCCATTTACCTGGCCAACTCGATGAACAGTTTACGGCTCGAGGGCCAAAAGACCGTCGCCATCGAGATCGTCCAGCAGCTGAACTGGGAGGTGCCCGACTGGGTGGTCGTACCGGGGGGGAACCTCGGGAACGTCTACGCACTGAGCAAAGGGTTTCAGATGATGCAGACCCTCGGCCTCATCGATCGCACCCCGCGCTTGGCGTGTGTGCAAGCGGAGCGCGCGAACCCGCTCTACCGTGCGTACAAGGCGGGGTGGGAGACCTTCGAGGCGATCGACGCCGAGAAGACGCTCGCGAGCGCGATCCAAATCGGAAATCCAGTCTCAATCCGTCGCGCGATTCGCGCCCTCGAGGCACACGATGGCGTGGTGGCGCAGGCTTCTGAGGAGGCGCTGATGGACGCCTGCGCTCGGGCGGACAGGGCAGGGTTCTTCACGTGCCCTCACACAGGCGTCGCGCTCGCAGGGTTAGAGGCTTTGCTGAGTGATGGGACGATCGCTCGCGATGACCGCGTCGTCGTCGTGTCGACGGCGCACGGCTTGAAGTTCGCCGACACCAAGGTGGCGTATCACGACGGGGCCCTAACGGGGATCAGCTCAAGGTACGCGAATCGGCCCGTGGAGCTGCCTGCGACGCTCGACGCGGTGATCGGAGCGATGGAGGCGCGGCTGGGCTCCTAGTGGACTAGGGCGTGACCTCAAGGATCGTCGTCGCCACGGCGATCGCTTCGGCTTTGAGGGTGATCTGTCCCTCAAGCTGGCCGTCCTCGACGGCGTCGAGCGCCTCCTTGAAGCGTGGACCCGGTGTAAAGCCGAGCTCGCGGAGGGTGCCACCGTCGATGAGGGGGGTGGGGTTCAGGGTCGCTTCGTCCCAGGAGGCGGCCTCCGCTTCGATCGCGTTAACCAGTGCCGCTGGGCGTTGTCCGGCGCGTGCTGCACGCGACGCTGCCCACAATGCGGTCGGGAATTCGGCCATCCGGACCAGGCGCTTACGCTGGGCGATCGACAGCTGTTCGTAGCGCAAGAGGGTGTGGGTGAGCTGCACGGCGGTAGCGACGTGACGTGTGAGCGCCTTTGAGGTGCGTAGTCGCTTTCCCCACTCGAAGACGACGCTCTGGGCGGGGGCGACGTCCATCAAGACAGCGGTCCATCCGCGCTCGGGGCTGAGTGGCGCATCGCAGAGCCGCGCCTCCACAGCTGCCGCTGAGCGAGGTTCAGGGAGCACCCGCTCCATGAGATCACTCGCCCTCAGGAGGGCCCACCCGCGCTTCGCGCCCCCCTCGGTCAAGATGCGCTGCAGTTCGTCTCGGGTCCGCTCTGCGCTGACCGAGTGAATCGTGTCAGCGAGCGCACGGAGTGCAAACCACGTGTCCTCTTCAATCGTGAAGTTGAGCCTCGCGGCGAAGCGGAGCGCCCTGAGCAGTCGCAGCTGGTCCTCGGCGAATCGCTCCGTCGGCTCTCCAATCGCCCGGATAAGCTTCGCGTCGATGTCTTGGAGTCCCCCGACGTGATCGATGACGCGCGCCTCAGGGGGCTCAGCGAGAGGATCGCCGAGCAACCCGTTGACGGTGAAGTCACGGCGCAGGACGTCTTCTTTTGCCGTCGCCCACGCGACTTGGTCAGGTCGGCGGCCGTCTGCGTAACCCCCCTCTGTGCGGAAGGTGGCGACTTCGATCTCGTCCCCGCCGTGGAGCACGACGATGACTCCGAACTGTGCGCCGACTTCGACGCATCGTGGGAAGAGCGCAGTGACCTCTTCCGGTGTCGCGCTTGTCGTGATGTCGAAGTCTTTCGGGGTCACGCCCATCACGTCATCACGGACAGAGCCGCCCGCAAAATAAGCGTCATGGCCGGCATTCCTCAGATTTTTGAGGACCTCCAGTGCGGCGTTGCGAGCAACGGTTGGCGTGGGTTTCTTCATCTACCTCTGGTTTACCTGACCCGAGCTGAGGGGGCTAGTCGGGCGCTGAGTTGCAACGACGGATTGAAGGGAAGGGCTCCGCGCTGATAGATTGTCGGGACGCACCGCCAAGCGGAGGGGAGATGCGCGTGACGATGATGGCAAAGCTTGTGGCTCGACCCGCAGCAGTTCTGACACTGATGCTGCTCGTGATCTGTGTGGCAGCTGGCTGCGAGAATGCGCCAGCGACCTCTCCTTCAGCTGACGAGAGCACGGATGAGCAGTCCGACGAACTCGAACCTGCATCTGGCCCAGATGACAATGAGGATCTCTCTGCGATCGATGATCGACCAGGCAGCGTCGATGTGGCCGAAGATCTCCCCGAGTTCTCGGTGCGGATCCTGGCCTCTGCGACAGAGGGCAACGCACCGATGGATGTCGACTTCAGCGTCGAGATCACATCGGATGACGACGTTGATGCGAACGCGTTGAGCTATCAGTGGAGTATCGGGCCGCTCGCGAATTACGATGTCGCTGAGTTTCGGCACTCGTTCTACGCCCCGACCGTCGCCTCGGTGGACTTGACGGTGACCTACCGTGGTGCGGATGGCTCCGAGGTGGTCGAGACCGACAAAGAGCAAATCCGAGTCCTGGGTTGCGCGGACTTGATGTTCGAGGAGATCTCCCTCGCGTCGCCCGTCGAGGTCGGCCAGGGAGAGTCGGTGTCCTTCCTGCAAGCAAAGATGCTCAATGAAGGGGACGTGATCGAGACGCCGTTTGAGGTTTGGGTCGTCCTTTCAGACGACGATATCCTTGATCTGGAGGTCGACCATGTGGTCTCCGTACGTCAATTCGAGGGCATGGAGAGCGGTCAGTTTGGCGAGGTCTTCTTCGACCTGTCAGATGAAGGCTTTGACGTCCCGGGTGATCTGGATGACGGCAATTACTACGTCTATTTAGTGGCGGACGCTGGTGAGGTCGTGAACGAGTGCCAGGAGTCCAACAACATCCGGAGCACGACGAACAACCTGACCGTCGACGCGAGCCTGCTGTTGAAGCCTGACCTGGAGGTCACTGAGGTCGGGTTCCCCGAGAACTTGGTGGTGAAGCAGGACACGAACATCAATTACTCGTTCCGCGTCAGCAACGTCGGGGATGGCGACGCCGAACAGTTCCGCCTCGCCACGTGGCTCTCGGTCGATGACACCTTTGATCCCGACTCCGACATGCTGATCAGCGGCCCCACCGATCTGGGGGCGACCGTGCAGCAGATGGCGGTCGAGGGGACCCAGAACTTCTTCAAGTCCTACAAGATCCCCGTGGACCTCACCCCAGGTGAGTATTGGATCATCGTCGAGGTGGACGTGAATGAGCAGGTGGCGGAGCTCGACGAGACGAATAACGTCGCCGTGTCGCCGTTCTCGTTCACCATGCAGTACGAAGAGCCCCAGTGTGCGGACTTGTCCTTGGATGCGCTCCAGATTGCGCCAACGATCACCTATTGGAACGGCACAGTGCAGGTCCTCGCAGAGGTGTCGAACCCAGGTACGATGGATATCCCCGGTGGGTGGAGCACTGCCGTTTACTTCTCACTTCAGCCGAGCTTGAACCCCAGCATCGCGACACAGATGAACACCAGCACCTGGGTAATGCCTAGCATCCCGGCCGGCGAGACGGTGATGCTGGACGAGATCGTGACCGTGAAGAACACGCTGCCTGTCCTCGAGCACTACGTCGGCCTCGTCCTAGATCCCGATGATGTGCTCTCCGAGTGCGCCGAGGGCAACAACGCGAAGGTGTTCGAGACACCGATTGAGATCGAGGCGCAAGCTAACGTGTCCTTGGTCGCTGAGGGCGTATCCTTTCACCCCAACGTGATCGAGGCTGGTGAGGACGCGAAGGTGACCTTCTCGGTGTCGAATATGGGCTCAAGTCAGGCGTCGTCCTTCGGGATCGCGGTCGTCTTGAGCGCTGACAACCAGGTCTCAACCTCAGGGATCGCCCAAGGGCTCGATGTGGTCATTGGCGAACTCACGGTGCCGTTCTTGCCCCCTGCAACGACGCTTGAGTTTGTCGAGAAGATCCCGATCCCCATCGAGCTCGACGCCGTGATCAGCCAGAACGTGCTCTACACCGTGGGCGTGGTTGTGGATCCGACGAATAGCCAAGTCTCAGATAGCAACAAGTCCGACAACGTCGCTATCGCGCCCTCTTTGCTTCAGGTCACCGGAGCTCAGGGAGGCTGCTTGGAGGATGGCAACGAGCCAAACAATGCACTGGAGACCGCAGTGCCTCTCGCGCCCGGGAGTCACACCGATCTGCACAGCTGTGGCAACACGGACTGGTACACGGTCAATGTGCCGACGGGGCACAGTTTGCATGTGACTGCAGAGATCACGCCTCTGTTGAGCCTCGACGACGTCCCGAGCAATCTCGATATGGCGCTCTATGACCCGGGTGAGATGCTGGTCGATGAGAGCACACATATCGGCCCTGAGGAGGAACTCTGGGCGTTTGTCGCCGAGCAGGACACGGACTATGCCCTGCGCGTGTACGCCGCGACTCCGAACGACCGTGGCCACTACACGCTCCACGTCGAGGTCCTCCCGCCCGTGCCAGGTGTGGAACTCGTGCCATCGGATGTGGAGGCGATCCCTGCCTCGCTCTACCCCGGGGGGCTCATGAACTTGGCCTGGACGGATAACAACATGGGCGACACGCCGTCGCCGGCCTACGACGTGGCGGTCTGGTTGTCGACAGACCAGACCTTGGACGCAGAGGATATCTCGGTTGCCGTGGTGCCGAGCGCAGGCACTGGAGCAGCGTCGAGTACGCCTCACCTGACGCAGTTCCTCTTGCCATCCGATATCTTGGGGGGCGACTGGTACTTCTTGGTTCAAATCGACCCCGACGGGGTGCTCGAGGAGAGCGACACGGAGAACAACGTGGCCGTCAGCGACGTGGTGTTCTTGGATCCGCAGCTGACCTGCGCGGATGACGACAATGAGCCCAATGACGCACCGGTCCTCGCGACCCCGCTTGACCTCTCTAACGGGAGCGCAGTGATGTACCACATGGTCGCCTGCCCGCAGCTGCCAGACTGGTACCGCGTCTCGCTGGAGGCCGGGAATGCGTTTGTCGCCACGGCGACTTACCAGCACGATGATGCCAAGGGGTTGCTCACGATTGAGCTGTGGGACCCGACCGGGAACGCGATGCTTTGGTCGCAGACCGGCACCGGCTCATCGAAGGTGCAGATCCCCTGGGTGTGGTCGTCAGGCGACTACTTGCTGAAGGTCGCGACACAGGTCGACGATGGCAAAGAGGCGCCCTACACGTACAACCTGTCGGCGGCGACCTCCTCCGGCCTCGAGGCCAATCGCTGCGATGGAGACGTCTTCGAAGACAACAACTGGATGGGGGGCGCTGCGACAGTTGGCTGTGGATTGCAGTCCGCGACCTTGTGCCAAGGAGACGTTGACTACTACGACATCATCGTCAACGGAGGAGACACCTTGACGGTGACGATGCAGCACGCCGAGGCGGGCCTGAAGATGAGCCTCTACGCCGACATGGCGCCCGTCCCAGTCGATGAGCATGCAGGCAATGGGCAAGTCGCCTTCTACGCCTCAGCCGAGACGGCGCTGCTCTTGGTCGTAGAGGCTGATGGCGATCCGACTCAGCTCATCAGCTCGGAGTACACGATCTTCCTCGATGGCGTGCAGGGGAGCGATCTCATCGTCGATGACCTTGGGCTCTACCCGGGCAATGTTGACCAAGGCGAAGATGGTGTCTTGAGCTATACGCTGCGCAACACCTGTATTGACGCGACGCCTCCATTTGACGTCACCGTGTGGCTGTCTGCCGATGCCGTGCTCGATGAGACGGACGTGGACCTGAAGACCTTCCCGACCGCCGGCGTAGATGGGAAAAGTGAGCTCTCCGAGTCCCACAAAGTGAGCGTCCCCTTCTCGACGGTGCCTGGGATGTACTGGCTGCTGACTGAAGCGGACAGCAGTGATCAGGTGAATGAGTCTAACGAGGGCAACAACGTTGGAGGTACTGAGATTGGCGTGACTCAAGTGTGCTTGGCGGACGCCTTTGAGCCGAATGATCTGTTGATGCCTGTGGAGCCGATCGCGCCGCTGGTCGAGTTGCCAGGCGCTGAAGGGCTCTCGCTCTGCCCCTTGGATGTCGACTGGTTCCAGGTCGTCGTCCCTGCGGGCAAGACGCTGACGGCGTCGATCACCTTTGAGAACGCGGAGGGCGACTTGGACTTGCGCGCCTACGACCCTGCGTACTCGACGCAGCAGCCTGTCGCATCTTCACAGACCTCGGCCGACATCGAGGCGGTGTCGTATATGCCCCCTGTGGGTGGTGTCGTGCTTCTGCGCGTCAACGGCTTTGACGGAGCTGGTGCGAGCTACGGACTCCAGTTGGAACTCGACTGAGCCGCTCCCTCGCCGCGGAGCAGCTTGGTCAGCCCTTGGATCATGCCCGCCGTCGCGCCCCACACGATGTGGGGCGTGGTGAGGTAGAAGTACACCCGCCGATCGGGGCCACGGCCACTGAACCTCATCGTGCGCCGGCAGGCCGGGTCTAAGAAGGTCTGCAGCGGGACATAGAAGACCTCTGCGACCTCACGCTCTGATGGCGTGAAGACGACGTCGGGATCCAAGACGCCGACGCACGGGGTGATGTGAAAGCGTGTCACAGTCCGGAAGTCATCCAAGATGGCGACGCGCGTGATGGCGTCGCGCGAGATACCGAGCTCTTCTTCGGTTTCGCGTACGGCGGTTTCCCATCGGTCGGTGTCCTCTGGTTCGACTCGCCCACCGGGGAAGGACGGCTGACCTCCGTGCACACCCAACTCTGGCGGTCTCTGTGTCAGGACCAACGAGAGGCCCTCTGGGGTCTCGATGAGGGGCACCAGCACCGCGGCGAGCTTGAGGTCATCTGCTGGAAGCGTGATGCGCTTATGAGCGCTGACACGCTCTGCCACTTGGGAAGAAGACCATTGGCGCGGCGCGGTGACGGGCGCTACTCCTGAGCGGGTGGTGGCGTGAGGCTCGACACGTAGCCCTCGGGCTTCACGCATAGGACTGCGCACGGTGCGCGACGGACGACCCGCTCTGCTTGGCTTCCGATCACGATATGCTTGAGGCCGGCGTGACCATGTGTCCCCATGATGATGAGGTCACAGGCGTTATCGGTTGCATAGCGAATGATCTCGACCCACGGTTTGCCGCCCGCGATCTCGAGCCTGATGCGATCGCGATCTTCATCGGTCACTTGCCCGTCGGTCTGTAGCTCATCAAGGCGTCGGCGCAGGCCAGCCTCGAGGCGGTCCATCGTGTCGTGCTGGTCCTCGACAGTCTCGAAGCCCGCGACGGCCATGTTGCGCTCAGAGACGTGGAGGATGATGAGCTCGGCCGAGAAGTGACGTGCATATCCTACGGCGTTGTAGAAGGCCTTTCGGCTGCACTCTGAGAAGTCTACTGGGCAGAGGATGCGTGTGTAGCTGATGTCGGTCTTACTCATGCGACAGTCTCCATTTAGAGGGGAATACAGCCGTGCTTCTTCGGTGGGTCGTTGGCGCGCTTGCTCTCAAGCATTTCAAGGGCTGCGCAGATCCGGGGGCGCGTGTCTTCAGGCTGGATCACCTCGTCGACATAGCCAAGCTCTGCAGCCTTGATGGGGTTCGCGAAGGTCTGGCGGTAGTCCTCGACGAGCTCCGCGCGGGTGGCCTCGGGATCGTCGGCGGCTTTCAGTTCATTCCGGAAGATGATGTTTACGGCGCCATCGGGACCCATGACCGCGACCTCAGCTGTCGGGTAAGCCAAGTTCAGGTCGGCGCGGAGGTGCTTCGAGCCCATCACGTCGTAGGCACCGCCGTAGGCCTTTCGGGTGATCAGGGTGATCTTAGGGACCGTAGCCTCGACGTAGGCGAAGAGGAGCTTGGCGCCATGCTTGATGATGCCGCCGTACTCTTGCTCAGTGCCCGGGAGGAAGCCCGGCACATCGACGAGCGTGACGATGGGGATGTTGAACGAATCACAGAAGCGGACGAACGCTGCAGCTTTCCGGGAGGCGTTGATGTCGAGGCAGCCTGCGAGGACGTTAGGCTGGTTGGCCACAATGCCGACTGAGCGGCCGTCAAAGCGGCAGAAGCCGACAACCATGTTCTTCGCCCAGTCACGCTGGACTTCGAAGAAGCTGTCTGTGTCCACGACGGCCTGGATCAGGTCGAGGATGTCGTAGGGCTTGTTCGCGGAGTCGGGCACGACCGTGGCCAAGGAGGCATCGCGCCGATCGATCGGATCTTCGCTCGGGAGCCGCGGTGGCAAAGAGAGGTTGTTGTCCGGCAGGTAAGACATCAGCCGGCGAATCGTGCCGATCGCGGCGCGCTCGTCAGCCGCCGCAAAGTGTGCGACCCCTGACTTGCTGGCGTGGGTCCGTGCCCCGCCGAGCTCTTCTTTGGTCACCTCCTCATGGGTGACCGTCTTGATGACGTCCGGCCCCGTGATGAACATGTAGCTCGTGTCTTGCGCCATGATGATGAAGTCGGTGAGCGCGGGGGAGTAGACCGCGCCACCAGCACAGGGCCCAAGGATGGCGCTGATCTGCGGGATGACGCCGCTCGCCAGGGTGTTCCGCTTGAAGATGTCTGCGTAGCCGCCGAGGGAGACGACACCCTCTTGGATACGCGCACCGCCAGAGTCGTTGAGCCCAATCATCGGGGCCCCAACGGACATGGCCAAGTCCATGACCTTGCAAATCTTCCGCGCATGCGCGCCACTGAGGCTCCCGCCGAAGACCGTGAAGTCCTGAGCAAAGACGAAGACCTTGCGGCCATCAACCTTGCCGTACCCCGTCACGACACCGTCGCCAGAGACGCGCTGTTCTTCCATGCCGAAGTCTTGGCACTGGTGCACAACGAGCTTGTCCATCTCGTTGAACGAGCCGGGATCGAGGAGCAACTCCAAGCGCTCTCGCGCCGTGAGCTTTCCTGCGCTGTGCTGTCGCGCGATTCGGGCCTCTCCTCCGCCTTCTTCTGCTTGGCGGTTCAGCTCTGCGAGGCGTTCCTGGACGCTCATCGGTTCCCTCCGTCTAAGTGACCGTGATGTGGGGCCTAACACAGGTCCCATGGAATATCAGCTGCAATGGTTCGGTCGAAAGAGCAAGCTACTCAGGCCCCCACAAGAGGTCGGCCAACTTGGCCCCATCTTCACCGCTGTCTCGCGTCGCTTTCTCTGCGATTTTTGCAGCAGGGATGCCTTGGCGAGCCAAGAGGTCAGCGCTCTTGGCTGCGCGAGTGATCATGGACTTGAAGCTCCCGTAGCTTCCCCAGCCAACCTGCTTCTTGCCGTTGATGAAGAAGCCAGGGGTCCCACGGGCGGCCATCGCCGTCGCGGTCGCTCGCTCATAGGCGACCTGCGCGGCGACCTTCGGGTCAGCAATGTCACGCTCGAACTGCCCGAGGTTGAGGCCAAGGGTCTGCGCATGCCTGACGAAGTCTTGGTCACCGAGAGCCCGCTGGTCTTGGAAGAGCAGGTCATGAAACTCCCAGAACTTTCCTTGGCGGAAGGCGGCGATAGAGGCCCGCGCAGCAGCCTCGGCACGAGGGTGCATCGTCAGCGCATTGTGTTTAAAGACGATCTGCACAGAGTCTCCGAGTTCCCGGGCCGCAGCCTTGATGGGCTCGACAACCCGGCGACATACGGGGCACTGGAAGTCGCTGTAGATGAAGACCTTGACCTTCGCGGTGTCCGGTCCGAAGGCCGGGGAGGGGCCCGGGGTCCCTTCAAGTGAGGCGTGCTTCGGCCCTGGGGCGACCTTGACCGTCGGAGGGGGAGGTGTGGCGCCAGGGGTGCGCTCAAGCTCCTTCATCTGGGCGAGCGTCTTGCTCGCCGCGGCGGGTGCACGCGGTGCCGGCTTCGCGACTTTTGTGCGCGGCTTTACTGCCGGCTTCGGGGCCGGTTTGGCCACAGCTTGGGGGGCCGGCGCTGCTGCAGCAGCAGGTGGAGGTGTGCTACCTCCACCGACGCCCACTGGGCTGACTGTGGGGGCTTCGCTTCGCGCGCACGCGGCGAGCGCGAGTGATAACAGGATGCATGTCAGGCGTTGACCCATCACGTGCCTCTCTTTCCATGGCTCTGCGGGACCGCCCCGAGGGCGCAGCGACTTAGCAAGCGCACCCGAAGGCACTTCAGTGTCTAGCGCGTCGGACGGAGCGCGTCCAGCCTGATGAGGAGGGGAGCGGCCTTAACTGGGGCATCTCCACCCCACCGGGGGGGCTGGACCCCGCGTCGCACAGCAGCTGTGGTGCGCTTCACGCACGCCGCGCCATGAGTGTCCGGTTGCTGCTGGCGTCTCTTTTGCTTATATAATCAAATGCTTAGGTGGCACTGGTGGCGCGGTCGTGGCGCCTGGCACGTTCCATGCTTTGGCACACACACGATTGCTCGGCTCGTGGGGTCGGACGGATGCCCTGTATGACGCAGGGCCGCTTACACTGTCGGACAGCGCACACACACTTCCCGCGAGTCGAGCAGCCTTCTTTTGCGTCGATGGGCTCTATCAAGAGGCGGGCCAGGAGATGCCAAGCTCTTGGCCGAGGAAGCGCCAGATGTCGAGGTACTCATCGACGATCTTGCTCGTGGGCTTGCCGGCACCGTGCCCGGCCTTGGTCTCAATGCGTAGCAGCACCGGCCGCGCGCTGACGGTCTTGGCTTGTAGGAGCGCTGCGAACTTCCGGGCGTGAAGAGGGGCCACACGGGTGTCACTCTCGGCGGCCATAATAAGCGCTGACGGTCCGTCGAAGGCCTCAGGGACATTGTGATAAGGCGAGTAGGCTCGGAGCCACTGGAAGGCTTCGGGAGCCTCTGGATCTCCGTACTCGGGGATCCACAGGCGGGCGACTAAGAAGCGGTGGTACCGCAGCATGTCGAGGAGCGGGACTCGGATCACCGAGGCGCGAAACTTCTCGGGGAACTGCACCGTCGCTACTCCGGTCAGGAGACCGCCGTTGGAGCCCCCCATCACGGCGAGCTTCTCGGGGCGCGTGAAGCCTGCGCTGACCAAGTAGTCCGCACAGGCCGCGAAGTCATCGAAGACGTTCTGTTTGTCTCCGAGCATGCCTGCTTCATGCCAAGCCTCACCGTACTCACCGCCTCCGCGAAGGTGAGCGACTGCGTAGACCCCGCCTGCGGCGAGGAAGGGCTGGATGTGGCGGTTATACGAGGGGGTCAGTGAGATGTTGAAGCCACCGTATCCGTAGAGAACTGTCGGCCGCTGGCCATCGGGCTCTAGGTCTCGGCGGTGGACGATGAAGAGGCTCACCGAGGTCCCATCTTTGGATGTCGTTCGATGCAGGGTGACTGTGAAGTCATCAGGGTTCACCGCGCCTGCGGTGGCATTGAAGGTGACGCTTTCATCGTGAGGCCCCGTTCCTGTGCGGTAGACGACTGGGGGCGTGACGTAGTTTGAGAAGCCGTAGAGCAAGTCGCCGCTGCGACGCTCTCCACCGAGCCCCGTGACGGAGCCGACGGTGGGGAGGTTCACCGGGCGCACCGGCTGGCCATCAAAGTCGAAGAGCTCAAGCTGACTCGAAGCCTGATGGAGCCATTGGATGACGATGCGTCCGCCGATCACTTGGACGCTCTCCATCACCCGCGTTGCATCGGTCGGGATCACCTCGGTGGCATTGGCGACGTCGAGGTCGTCCCAGCCCAGCCGGAGGACACGCCCGCGCGGCGCGTCATGATTCGTGAAGAGGAAGAGATACTCATCCGTGGGTATGGGGTGCTCGCGAGAGCCCTCACGATCCGCGACGACCGTCCAAGGAGTGCCGGGTTGGGCGCTCCAGGGTCGCGCCAGGACGAGTGAGTCGGACCATCCACGGTGTTGGCTAATCACGAGCATCGACGCATTAGACGGGGCGTCCACGTTGGGCCAGTCATCGCGAGGGATGTCGGCGCCGAAGATCCGGAGGTCTTGCCGGTAGTCTGTCCCGAGTATGTGACTGTATATCTGCCGGTGGTAGGGCTTCGCGTCGTCTGAAACCTCTTGCCAATACCGTGTGCCGGCGAGGGGGTAGCGCGTGTAGATAAAGCTCTTCTCGTCAGGAGCCCAGACAAGGCTCGCGAAGCGGGTGCCCGGGATCTTGGTGTCCAAGTGCGCGCCGGTCGTGACGTCTAGGATGTAAAGCACCGACTCCTCGTCGCCTGACTGGGAGAGCCCATAAGCGAGCAAGCGGCCTGAGTCCGATGGGTAGTACCAGTCGATAGCCACAGTGCCGTCGGCACTCAGCTCATCCCCCCTGATCAAGACACGGCTCGGCCCGTCAGAGCTGACGGCGCGCGTCATCAGGTTGTGTTGGTCTTGCCCGTGTCGACGCTCAAGCCAAAAGGCTTGTCCAGCCGCGACAATGGGGGTGCCAAGGGTCCCGATCTCGAAAGCCTTCTCTAAGCCGTGACGGAGGGGCTCCTCCCCAGCGCTGCCCGATAACAGTGCCTCCGTGTACTCATTTTGAGCCGCGGTCCAAGCGACGACCTCTGGCGACTCGTCCTCCTCCAGCCAGCGGTAGGGATCGTGGATCTGCTGGCCGTGGAGGGTCTCGGTGATCTCCACCACTCGGGAGGCAGGGTAGGGGGGCTTTTTCACCATCAACGGATCTCCTCGGACGTCGGTGAGGGATGTTGCGCAGCTTCGTGGGAGGGGCATGCCGCAGAGAGCCACGAACACTAGGCTCGTGTTGAGCCACGTGATTGTCTCCACCGTGGTTCAGCGAACGCCCCCTCTTGCCTGACCTTCAATCTGGCGCTGACGGGGGATCATCAAGGGGGTAGTGTAGGATACACTCTCTGGTCCTGCACTCGGTCTGTGGCGGTCGATGAAGTCTGGCGAACGGAATGTCCTGATTATCGATGACGAACCCCTCCTTACGGGGTTGCTCACGATGACCCTTCAACAGGAGGGGTACCGCGTCTCTGTCAGTCACTTAGGTGCCGGTGGCCTGGCGCTCGTCCAAGCGGGCTTCTCTGGCGTCATCCTGCTCGACATTCACCTCCCTGATGTCGACGGCTTGGAGCTCTTGGAGCCGTTGCTTCAAGCGAGCCCATCGAGTCGCGTCATCGTCATGACTGGTGACGGCTCCCTAGAGGTCGCTCTCGAGTCCACGCGGCGAGGAGGCTACGACTTCCTCACCAAGGTTGATGATGTCGCTGGCCGCACTGTCGTGTCGGTAAAGAACGCCTTCCGTGACCGGGACATGGCGCGTCGCGTGACGACCTTGGAGGAGGCGGTCTCAACCCGCCAGTCCTTCGGTGGTCTAATCGGCTGTAGTGGTGCGATGAATCGCCTGTTCGATGTGCTTCGCCACGCGCTCGACTCTCGCGTAACGGTCCTCATCGAAGGGGAGAGCGGGACGGGGAAAGAGCTTGTGTGCAGGGCGCTTCATGACGAGAGCCCTCGTGCAGGTGGCCCCTTTGTCGCAGTGAACTGCGCCGGTATCCCTGAGTCACTCCTCGAGTCCGAGCTCTTTGGTCACGAGCGCGGGGCCTTCACCGGCGCAGTGGCGACGAAGAAGGGCAAGGTTGAGCTCGCGGACGGCGGGACCCTCTTCCTCGATGAGATCGGCGAGATGCCTCTGCATCTGCAAGCGCGGATCCTGCGTGTGCTCGAGACCCGCGCGATCGAGCGCGTTGGTGGCGTCAAGACGATCCCGGTCGATGTGCGTGTGGTCAGCGCGACAAACCGTGACCTCCAGGCGATGGTGCGCGAAGGGGCTTTCCGAGACGATCTTTTCTACCGCTTGGCTGTCTTCCCCATTGTCCTCCCACCGCTCCGGGCGCGGGAGGGTGATGTGCCGCTGCTGGCAGACCACTTCTTACGGCTCTCTGCAGTCGAGGAGGGAAAAGGCATCAACGGATTCTCGCCCCAGGCGATGCAGCTCCTTGAGGCACATGGTTACCCTGGTAACGTGCGTGAGCTTCAGAACATCATCCGCAGAGCTGTGGTTGTCGGCTCTGGACCTAAACTCACCGTGGACGATCTTCCCGCCACGCTGCGCACTGGGGACACGGCCAGCCTCACTGCATGGTCGCGGGACGAAGGGCAGAGTCATCAAACCCTTGAGGCTGCGCTGAGGTCCCTCTTCCCGGATGCAGGGGGCTTGCCAACGCTCGACACCATGGAGCTGGAGCTCATCCGAAGGGCGCTGTCTGTTCACGACGGTAACCGTGCTCGAGCAGCAAAGAGCTTGGGGATCTCTCGCGCGACTTTATATCGGCGACTTCAACGCTTGGAGCCCGATGGTGGAGAGGCGGGTGCGGAGGATGGTCCGGAGCCAGGGAGCCCGGCGACATAGACACGGAACAACTAGCGAGGTTGGGGCTCTTGGTTCAGGAGCTTTTCGATCGCGCCGTAGTCCGCCTCCGTCAGCGTGGCACGAGAGAGACGCAGGGCCTCCCGGGCTAAGCCGCGATAGGACGCTGCCGCCTCAGGCTCCTTGGCCTCAAGGTGCGCCAAGTGAGCTGCGACCGTCGGGGCATCACCCCGCGCGATCGGGCCCGTGATGACCTCGCTTGGGAGCCCCGAGGCGAGGTTTGTGAGGGCGCCGCGCATCAGCGGGAGGAGGGCGTCTCGTGCTTCCTCTGGGTCAAAACCAGCGTGGGACATGGTGCGCATCGCCTGGCTGAAAAGCGCTGTCGCGTGCCCTGCCACAGAGACAGCGGCTGCATGATAGAGGGGCTTGGTGCCAGGGGTGAGGGGGACGGGGTGCATTCCGAGCGCAGCCGCGATCGACCGGCCGGCGACGAGGGCCTCTGGATCGCCATCGATGCCAGCGATCACGCCTTCGAAGTGGCTGTTGGGGACCTCAAACCCTGGGAGCGCTTGGAGTGGGTGCATACTGCCGGCCGCTGCAGGGCATATGTCGGAGATACGGACGGCGCTGCCCGGTCTCGAGCCCGAGAGGTGCAGCCAGATCTCCGTGCAGGCCCCTTCGCGCGCTGACAACGTGTCTGCTGCCGCCTCGATCGCTGAGTCAGAGACCGCGAAGAGCACGGTGTCGACGGTGGCTAAGTCTTCGGCTGGCCCATCCGTGTTTCGACCCCACCACCAGCTCAACTCCAATCCCGAGGCTCGCAAGGCAGGAGCGAGCGTGCGACCGGCCCGACCACGACCGACGAGCCCGAGCTTCATCGGTAGAGCCCGTGAGCTTCGATGAGCGACAGGACGGCTGGTGGGACCAAGTGGTCGACCATTGCGCCCTGACGCAGCGCCGCTCGAACCTCGGTGGAGGAGATCGCGGGCATGGTCACCGTCACGTCGACACCCTCCGGAGCTGGGACGCCTTCGCGGCCCACGATCAGCGGCGTGATGAGGGCCTGAAGTTGTTCCCACTCATGCCATTGATGACGATCTCGCCACGTATCGGCGCCACCGATCCAGAGCAGTTCAGCACCGGGGTTCGCCGCTTGTATCGCTCGGACAGTGTCGATGGTGTAAGAGACGCCGCCCAGTTGGGACTCGATCGGGTCGACGACGACCCGTGCGCCCAAGTGCGCAGTGGCGGCCTCGACGAGCTCACATCGAAGGGAGAAGGGCGAGAGGTCTTTGGCGTAGGGGTGCTTGAAGGTCGGGATGATGTGAAGCCGCGTCACCTCTGTGGTGCAGAGGACGTGCGTCGCCGTCAGGACATGTCCAAGGTGAGGCGGATCGAAGCTCCCCCCATAGAGCGCGAGTCGCTGCATCTTCAGGGCACGAAGTTGGCGAGGGTGGCTTTGCCGCGCTTGAGCAAGGCCTCAACGTCACCGCCGGCCTCGAGGGTCTCCCGGAGATCGGTAGAGCCCCACAAGAGGTCGATCGCTGGGACGTCCTCTACGAACTCATATGCCTCACTGCGCCACTGAAGTGCCTGAGGTGCCACGCGTCGAATCGCATCAAGGCAAAACACACCGAGGGCGACGGAACGGAGGCACGTGGGGTCGAAGACACGGAGGTAGACACCACCACATGCCTGACCTGCGTACTTCCCGAACTCAGGTCGAAACACCCGCGGTACGAAGTCGACGCCTGGGCACTCGTAGTCACGCAGCGCGTTGACGAGGGCCACGGGGTCTACCCCCGGGGCTCCGTAGATTAGGAACGGGGTCGTTGTGCCGCGGCCTTCACTCAGGGTTGTCCCCTCGAGCAAGCACATCCCCGGATAGACGGCGGCCGTGTCACGGGTCGGCATATTCGGGCTCGGCGGGACCCACTCGATCCGCGCGTCACGGTCGCAGGGGACGATCTTCAGGTCGCACTCTGGGGCGCGCCGGGCGCCATACCACTTTGCGAGGGCGCCGACGTTCATGCCGTGGCGAATGGGCAGGCCAGCTTCGATGCCGCAGAAGCTCTCAAAGCCTTCCCCAAGGAGGGGACCTTCGATGATGTGGCCGATCGGGTTTGGCCGATCGAGGACGATCACCTGTGTGCCCACGCGCTGGGCGGCCTCCATGGTGAACGCGAGCGTCGCTGCGTAGGTATAAAAGCGTGTGCCGATGTCCTGGATGTCATAGATGACGGCGTCGACATCGGCGATCAGCTCATCGCGCGGTGTGAGGCTGGCAGCGTTGTCTCCGTACAGGCTGAAAGTCGGCACGCCCAAGAAGGGGTCTGGTGCGCCGTCGCCACCGACAGTCTCCATGTCTTGGTGGGTCGACCACACGCCGTGCTCTGGCCCCAGGAGGCGCACGAGGGAGAGCCCTTTGACCTCCCGTAGGACGTCCGCTGCGTGCTTTCCCCACCGGTCCACTGCGGTGTGATTGCAGAGCAGTGCGACACGCTGCCCTTCGAGTTCTGGTTCCAGCCCTGCGCCAATTCGGTCGAGTCCAGTCTGCATGGCTGGACGATGCCGCGAAGCGTCGCCGGGCGCAAGTTGAGAGCCCACCTTGACCGAGAGACTGGACCTTGGGGGCAGGAAGAAGGCACCCTTAGGGGGTCCATTGTGCGGGGGAGTCACTCTGTTGCGCGCGGTTAACCTCATCGTCATTGCTTCGCTCTCGCTCAGCGTGGGCTGCACGAAGATGGTCGCGCAGTCTGTCACCGATGCTGCAGAGGCCGGTCAACCGGACAGCTTCGCAGTGGTCACCATGGAGCCAGATGCAGGGGGGGCTGCGGCAAGCTCAGACGCCCAAAACGTCGCCCCTGAGCTGCCATACAACGCTGCGCCCGGCCCCCCGGCGATCGCCATCGCGCCACTTGAGCCGCTCACCTCCGATGAGATCACCGTGACGGTGACGGCTGACGCCATCGATCCAGACAGTGGCCCCGAGGCCCTCAGTTACCGTTACGCATGGTTCATCAACGATCTGACGACCTTGCACACTTCGGCGGGGATCCCGACGGCGGTGACCAAGCGAGGTGACGTGTGGCGAGTCGACGTGGGGGCGTGGGACGGTCAAGACTTGGGGGAGGTCGCGAGCCTTGAGGTGGAGGTCCTGAATTCGCCGCCTGCGGTTGAAGAGGCGCTCCTGACACCCGCCGGGCCCGACACCAACACCGTGCTCGTGTGCTCGGGCGACAAGCGCTCGGATCCAGACGGCGACGACGTCTCGGTGGATTATCAATGGTACGCAAACGAGGTCCCGCTTGAGGGCGCGGTCACCAGCGCGCTCCAACCCCCACTGCAACAGGGGGTGTCTTACGGCTGCAGTGTGCGGCCCTTCGATGGGATGACTTACGGCGCCACAGTGTGGTCCACAGAGGTCTCGCCCACTGTGGTGGTGAGTGAGGACGCGGTGATCTCATTTCAGCCGAAGTCGCTCGACATGGGCACCGTCGTGCCGGGTCAGGTCAGCAGCCTCGAGTTGGCTATCTTGAATATCGGTGACGGACCGCTGGTCATCACTGGTGTCGAGTTTGGCGGCGACTCTGGGTTCTCCACGGACGCGCAGTTCCCTCTCCAGATCGAGGCGGGAGAGCAGGTGGTGATTTGGGTCCACTTCGCCACGGACGTCCCCGGGCTCAAGAAAGGCAACATCGCTTTCAACACGAACGCCCTGAACCAGAACGCGACGACGGTCGCGCTCTTCGGGATCGGCGCGGCGCCTTGTCTTCAGGCTGAGCCTGCGGTCCTCGACTTTGGTGGCGCATACGTCGCGAGTCATCACACCCTGCCGATCACAGTGACGAGCTGCGGGGCGCTCCCGGCGACCGTCGACTCCGTCGCCCTCATCGGCAGCGACAACACCCCCTTTGTCCTCGATCTTTCGATGGGACCAGGGCCAATGCCCTGGGTGCTTGAACCTTGGGAGAGTGCGACCTTTGAGGTGCGGTTTGAGCCGACACAGCCCAGCCCTGTGGATGCCGATGGTGCGCCCGTTTATGAGGAGGCCAGTGTCTCGATCGCCTCGGGGTTAAATCCGCTTCTCGACGTGGACGTGAAAGGCTTCGCGAGCGCTGAGGGCTGCCCGGTCCCGATCATCGATGCGGAGGAGGGCAAATATGCTTCTCCGGGCTCGCTCCTTCACCTCAACGCGAGTCAGAGCATCGCACCTGGTGGCCTTCCGCCGATCATCTCCTGGGCGGTCACACCACCTCCCGGAGCACCGGAGCTCCCCTTGCTACCAACCGCAGAGTCGGAGTCCATCACCTACCAGACCGACGCCGCGCATTTGGGCCCTTACTTGTTCACCCTCAAGGTCTTTGACCTTGTAGACGGTGAGGTCGTGCCGAGCTGCGGTACGGCGAGCTGGACCGTGACGATTAAAGACGCCATCCCGCTGATCGTCGAGGTGGAGTGGGAGACCCCAGGTGACCCGGATCAATCCGATGTGGGCCCTGGGATGGGGGCTGATCTGGATCTCCACATGCATCAGGGCGAGGGGAGCGGTGAGGATTATGATGGGGATGGTGTGCCTGACACGTGGTTCGACTTTGTGCATGACCTCTACTGGTTCGATACCTCCCCGGACTGGGGCGTTGAGGGGCCGGAGAACGATCCCATGCTTGTCCTCGAAGATCCTGATGGTCTGGGGCCAGAGCGCTTGGAGTGGCACCAACCCATCAAGCAAGAGACGTTGACGGTCGGTGTCCACTGTTGGAGCAGCTTTGAGTACGGGCCCAGCGTGGCCACCGTGAAGGTGTTTCACTTCGAGGAACTCGTGGCGAGCTTCACCGACGTCGTATTGGACAGCGGTGACCTTTGGGAGGTGGGGCGATTCACATGGCCTAAGGTCGATGTCATATCGTCGTTTGGCCCCCAAGGTGGCGCCAAGATCACGAGCACCTATCCCAACGTCTTCCAAGCGGACTGAAGACGATAGCTCGCGTCGACCTCCTCGGATTCTGGTGTTATCCTCCTCGCATGCCTGGACACACTCATCCACCTCAAGTCGCGACCCTGCTCCTAGAGACCGGCGATGTTCGGTGTGTGGTGGAGAATTGCTCTGGCACCCACATGGAGATCGGGGTCGAGGGACACGTCCCTGAAGAGGGGACGTTCAGGCTGGCGATTTATCACAGCGGTGTGACATCGGGCCTGATCCGCCTGCTCTGCAAGGTCGTACAGATTCAAACCTCCGCCAGCCGAAGCACCCTTGAGTTGCAGTACTTGGCGTTGCACTCGACCTCGGGACGCCCTGCGTTGCGAGCCTTCCTAGGCGAGGGGCTCGGGGTGACGGCGGACGAGGATGCGTTCAAAGAGGGCGCCGGTGGTTGGTTCTATAGCTGTGGCGAGGCACCTCAACGTCCCCGCTCAGAAAGAGATCGCGTGAGACGCGCGACCGGCGAGGTGAAGGCGCAACGTGCCGAGCAACGTGTTGTGGTCCGCGCAGGCGTTCGCTTCAAGGTCGCCGAGACGACCTACGCCGGGCAGGCCTACAACGTGAGTGAGAACGGTGTGTACATCATGAGTGATGACATTTTACCCGCCGTCGGGACTCCGATTGAGGTCGCGTTCCCCGTCGCTCTGCACGCTCGACCGTTCACGATTTACCTGCGCGGCGACGTCGTCTGGACGATGCCGGGGATGACCTCGCCAAACGGCGGTGGCGTCGGTGTTCGGATCGCCACGATCGAAGACGGCGCAGGTGGCAAGGCCTGGCTTGAATACGTGGCTCGGGAATCCTCTTTCGGGCGCGCGACCTAGCGAGAGTTTCGGTAGGCAGCGTGGTGCGCACGCTCGCACTTCGTGTCATCCTCTCGCTCCGAGGAGGTCGTTATGCACGCACGCCCCGTTAACTTCAGCGCTGGTCCAGCGATTCTGCCGACAGAGGTGCTCGAACAGGCATCACGAGATGTCCTGGCCCTCGAGGGGGTGGGGCTCTCGATCTTGGAGATCAGTCATCGCTCGCCGCCGTTCGAGGCCGTCCTGGAGGAGGCGCGCGAGCGAATCACGCGTCTCTTGCAAGTGCCTGAGAGCCACGATGTGCTCTTCTTGCAAGGCGGGGCGCGGGCGCAGTTTGCGCAGGTGCCGATGAACTTCCTTCGAGAGGGGCAACATGCCGCCTATGTGGACACAGGCGTGTGGTCGACTGGGGCGGTCGCGGAGGCAAAGCGTGTCGGCTCGGCGTCGGTCATCGCCTCAGGCGAAGCCAGTGGCTACAGCGCCCTCCCAGAGGTCGTGACAGAGGGACTGGATGAGAGCACCGCCTACGTCCACACGACCTCGAACAACACGATCTATGGGACACAGTGGCAGACCCTGCCCGATGTGGGCGGGCACCGTCATGTGTGTGACATGTCCTCAGACATCTTCTCACGGCCCATCGACGTGGGGGCTTTCGGCTTGATCTACGCCGGAGCGCAGAAGAATGCTGGTCCTGCCGGGGTCACGCTCGCTATCGCCGACAAGTCTTGGATGGCGGAGGCGCGTGAGGACATCCCCACCATCTGGCGCTATGAGACACAGGCTAAGAAGGGTTCGACCTACAACACGCCCCCCGTCTTTGCGATCTACGTTGTAGGCTTGGTGGCACGATGGCTGGAGGCGCAGGGAGGCGTGGCGGCGGCTGTGTCGCGCAATGAGGCCAAGGCAGGGTTACTTTACGAGACCATGGCGCGCTCCGGTGGCATGTACACGCCGACCGTCGCAGATCCGACACATCGCTCGCGGATGAACGTGACATGGCGAATCGCCGATCGCGCCTTGGAGCCAATCTTTGTCGCTGAGGCGGCTGAGGCGGGCCTCTCCGGGTTGAAGGGCCATCGCCTCGTGGGGGGGATACGCGCTTCGATCTATAACGCGATGCCCCTCGAGGGTTGTGAGCGCTTGGCGGCGTTCATGGGTGACTTTGCCGCGCGGCATGCCTCAAGCTGACACCGAGCTACCCGTCGCGGGGGTGATCGACTCACTGCGCGACACTCTGCGAACGCACGGTCGCGTGGTCCTGGAGGCCCCACCTGGGGCCGGCAAGACGACCTTGGTCCCCTCGGCTCTGTTGGACGAGGGCTGGCCTGGTGAGATCTTGCTGCTGCAGCCACGACGCGTCGCCGCGCGCGCGGTGGCCGCGATGTTGGCTCGTCGGAATGGGGGCTCGCTGGGGGACGCTGTCGGTTATCAAATCCGCTTTGAGCGCAAGACCTCGAAGCGCACGCGACTACGCGTCATCACCGAGGGGATCTTGACGGCCTGGCTTCAGCGTGACCCTGAGCTCACTGGCGTGTCTGCCGTCGTCTTGGACGAGTTTCATGAGCGGAGTTTGCAGGCAGACCTGGCGCTGGCCTTGCTTCGTGAAGTTCAAGAGGCGCTGCGACCGGACCTCAAGCTCGTCGTCATGAGCGCGACCTTGGATACGTCTCCCATTGCGCGCTATCTGGGGGGGTGCCCAGTCTTGCGCTGTGAGGGGCGCCAATACCCATTGGAGATCACTTACGAGGCCAAGGACTCCAAGCGACCAGTCGCCGCCAAGGTCGCGCGCGCGGTCAGAGAGATCGCAGAAGCCATGGACAAGGGGGAGACCCCGAACGGGAGCATCCTTGCCTTCCTCCCAGGTGTCCGGGAGATCGACGCGACCATTCGTGCCCTCGGGGACTCCGTGCCGGGGCGCGATGTGTTGCCGCTCCACGGGCGCCTCAGCGGTGCCGATCAAGACCGCGTGTTGGAGGCTGGGAGGCGACCACGCATCGTGGTGGCGACGAATATCGCAGAGACCTCCTTGACGCTACCAGGCATCACCGCGGTCGTGGACAGCGGGTTAGTGCGCGTTTCACGATTCGACCCAGGCCTCGGGGTGTCCCGCTTGGAGACGCGCGCGACATCGCAGGCTTCTGCAGCGCAGAGGGCAGGGCGCGCGGGTCGGCTGGGGCCAGGACGGGCACATCGGCTGTGGACGGAGTTCGCTCACAAGGCCCGACCGGCCTATGACGAGCCTGAGATCCGGAGGCTCGACCTCGCGCCATTGGTCTTGGCGCTCCGTGCATGGGGGGTAGGGGCCGGGGCCTCCTTCGATTTTTACGACGCTCCAGAGGCCTCGGCCATCGCGCGTGCTGAGCGTGTACTGACCGCGTTGGGGGCTCTGAGTGAAGACGGCGCCCTGACTGAGATTGGGCGCCGCCTCCGAAAGCTCCCGATAGCACCACGGATCGGTCGGGCCCTCGTGGCAGCAGAAGCAGAGGGGCTACTTGATCAAGCGCTGTGGCTGGCAGCGATCCTCTCGGAGCGTCACGATACGCGGTCACGGGGGCACGGGGCTGCAGACGCCATCGCGGCACTTGAGGCTCTAGGGCGTGACAGTGGCACACGGGAGGGGCGGCACCTGTCTCGTTTGGCGAGACAGCTGGGGCGCTCGATGGGGGCGACTCCCGCGCCTCTGACGACCCTCTGGGATGTCGATGGACTGTGTCGAGCGCTCTTTTGGGGGTGGTCCGACCGCTTGTGTCGCAGACCCGCTTTGGAGCGACCTGAACTGGTTATGGTGGGGGGGCGCGGGGCTACACTGGATTCGAAGAGCGTGGTGCAGGCCGATGAACTTTTGCTGGGAATCGACGTAGACGCCGGTCGTCGAGGAGAGCGCTCGAGGAGCCTCGTCCGGTCGGCGGCGAGGGTCGACCTGAGTTGGCTGCAGGCTCACGCCGATATCGTCGAGGGAGAGGTCGTCCGGTGGGACTCAGAGCGGCACCGCGTTGTGGCGGTCAGGGAACGCACATTTCGCGATCTCGTGCTCTCCTCTCGCAGCATTCCGTTGAGCGACCGCGAGGCAGCCGCAGTGTGCCTGGCAGAGGCTGCTCGTAAGGAACCCGGGCGTGCGCTTTTGCCCGATGACGCCGCCAAGGGGACCTTTCATCGCATGGCTTTGGTCGCCAGGCTGCTGCCGGGCTCAGGTTTACCCGCAGATCCTTGGGCTTGGCTTGTAGAACGGTTGCCAGAACTCTGTGTGGGGCGTGCCTCATTTGAAGAGCTGCGTAAGCTGTCACTCTCCCGGGCGGCCCTGGAGCTGCTGCCTTGGTCGGCCCGACAGACTCTTGAGAGAGAGGCGCCGACTCACGTGGAGGTTCCTAGCGGGCGTCGAGCTGCGCTTGTCTACCCAGTAGAGGGCGCGCCCAGCTTGGCAATCAAAGTCCAAGAGGTCTTTGGCTGGTCGGAGACGCCGACGGTTTGCGGCGGGCGACAGCCCATCGTCCTGCACCTCTTGAACCCAGCGGGGCGGCCGTTACAGGTCACACGTGACCTTGAGAGCTTCTGGAGTCGCACTTGGGTCGAGGTCCGCAAAGAGATGCGGAGTCGATATCCGAAGCACCGGTGGCCAGAGGATCCGCGGACTGCGATCCCAAGTCAGCGGACGACGAAGCGGCGACGCTGAGGCCGGGTATGTGGGCGCAATAGTTGTAATTCCAACGTGTCCTGTGCAACAAAGCCGCCCGATGACGACGAACGGTGGCCCGCATGACGCTTAAAGATATCCTCTACTCTTCTGAAAAACGCCCTGCGTTGGTCAACGATTGCCAGCGCTTGTTGGACTCAGAGGTCAGCAAGAAGCGTGGTATCAGCGGTAGTGTCATCAAGGGCGCATACAAGACGGTCTCCAAGGTCAAGCCAGGTCTGATTCCTGGTGTCATGGAGCTCTTACTCGGCGAGTGGATGGACGAACTGGAGCCTGAGTATCAGGCGTACTTGGCTGGCGACCAGTCGGGCAGCTTTGGTAACTTCTTGCTCGGCCGTAAGGCGGACGTGGCTGAGCGCATGCTCGCTGTGACGGATCGCCGCGCGAAGAACACGAGCCACAAGACTGCTGGGAAGTTCTACAAGCGCCTCCGGGGTGGCGCGAAAGAGCAGGTCATCGAGTCACTCCCGGCCGCAGCTGTCGTCTTGGACAAGCACCTCGCGTCACAGTAGAGGGCGCCTGTCGCCGTCTACTGGCCGTACCACGCGGTGTTGACGAGTCGGTGGTGACGCGCCAAGTCCACCAGGCAGCGGCTGCAGGTCGTGACGATTTGGCTCAGGTCGCTCGCGCTTAGACGCTCGACACAGGGCTCGCAGAAGAGATCTGGGAAGTCGCCGTCAACGCCGTAGAGGAGGACCGCATCTCGTCGCTCGGTGGCGTCCTGCAGGTGCGCGCACGTCGAGGCCGCCGCGCCCATGGTGTGCTTGACGCAGCGCACGTAGTCAGAGGCCTCAGGCTGCGCGAGGCCGAACTCGACCATAAGTCGGGCAGTCACTCGGCCAGTGAGCTTACGACGCAGGGGCGCTCCGTCATTAAACCCCGCCAAGATGATGTCCTCTGTACCCGTGATGTGATCATCCATTGAGGAGCCTGGCGGGGCCTGACGCACGTTCACACGGGCTCCTATGGTCCCTGGGAGACCTGGCCAATCACAGGCTAAGCGGTCGCCCTCATCGAGCCAAAGGGTGAAGCGCATGGCAGGGCTGCTGGCGCCGATGGGGAGCCCCCCGGTGGCTGGGCGGATATCCTCTCGGGCTGGCTTGGGAGCTGGCCAACTGGCATCGAAGCGGTCCGAAGGGAAGAGCGTCTCGCAATCCTCGCAGGCGCACGTGAGGGGGTGTCGCTCAACCTTGATCAATGTCGGACCATGCCTCCCCCAACCAAGTGCAGGGGATCGATGCCGATCGAGCGCAGCGCGGATGACCACATGGCGTCCGCGGCTGTGTCGAACAAGAGGTTGCGAGAGAACGGAGCGCGCATCCATGAGCCCTGGTCCATCTCTTGTTCGAGCTGGCCAGGGCCCCAGCCCGCATAGCCGAGCACCAAGTGGAAGGCGCCGTCGGGGCTTTGGCCATAGGCCTGTAGCGCCTCCTGGGAGCACGACATTGCCACACCGGGGGCGACGTGTTGACTCCCCGGATACATGGCCTCATCGCCGTGCAAGAGCCACCCTCGAGACGGCTCGACCGGTCCCCCGGAGAAGACGGTGGTGCTATCGTCACCAAGCCACGGGATCTCGATCTCGGCGCAGACGTCTGCGGTCGTGAGGGTCAACGGGTGGTTGATCTTCAGTCCAAACGCGCCTTCATCCGAGTGCGCACACATCAAGATGACCGACCTCAAGAAGTTGGGGTCTTGAAGGTCCGGCATGGACACGAGTAATCCTGGGGCTATCGCGTCACTCACGCTCCCAGTATGCGACTCTCAAAGACCCGTCGCAACCCAAGCCGAGGTGCCTCGGTTGCCCCACTGCGTTGCTTTCGCTAACGTCTTGTCATCTGCTGTGTTTTTCATCTGAACCTCTAGGAGGACAGTGAGACAGCTGTTTGGAAAAGTCGCAGTCGAAGAGGGCTACCTCACACCAGGCCAGCTCCAACAGTTGCTCGGCCTGTTTGGCCGACAGCAGCGTGGTTCGGGCGACACGGGTCGGATGGGAGATCTGGCGGTCGCGCTTGGCTTCATGACGGAGAAGCAAGTCTCGGACGTGATCGCGAAGCAGCACAGTGCCCCGACAGAACAGTCCGCCCCACCAGCGTCCAACCCAGAGCCGCTCCGGCCGCAGGCGCACCCGCCGCGGCGCGCAGGCAGTGGGGTGGTTGTCGACCTTGTGCGGTCGGCGATCGGAGCGCGCGCGAGTGATCTCCACGTGCACGCCGGCGAGCCCCCCTTTGTCAGGCGGGCTGGGCGCCTGATCTCCGGGAGCGCGGAGTCCATCCCCCCGAAGGCTCTAGAGCCGGCGCTCCTTAAGATGCTCGATGTCGCCTCAAGAGAGCGGCTTGAGCGGTCGGGCCAAGTGGATGTCTGTGTCCCCTTTGAAGAGGGGTACAGGCTGCGCCTGAATGTATTCAAGGAGAGCGCCGGGCTTTGCGCCTCCATTCGCATCATCCCGCCGACGCTCTCTACCCTCGAGCGACTCAACTTACCGAGCGCCGCGGCCGTCCTAACGACCTATCACCAAGGCTTGGTCCTCGTTGCGGGGCCAGCGGGGTGTGGGAAGACGACGACCTTGGCCGCATTGGTCGAGCTGATTAACGAGCAGCGGCCGCAGCACATCATCTGCCTCGAAGACCCTATCGAATATGTCTACGAGGGCAAAGTCGCGACCGTCACGCAGCGAGAGATCGGCACACACTCTCGGTCCTATGGTGCTGCGCTGCGGGCTGCGCTGCGTGAGGACCCCGATATTATCGTCATCAGTGAACTGCGTGACCCCGAGTCGATCTCCTTGGCGCTCACGGCCGCCGAGACGGGGCACCTCGTCATGGGCACGCTTCATACGTCCAGCGCGGTTGGGACCATCTCGCGCTTAATCGAGGCCTTCGCTGGGGATGAGGAGGCACAGGTGCGGGCGATGCTCGCAGAGTCACTGCGAGGTATCCTTTGTCAGCGCTTGGTGCCCTCAGCGAGCGGTGGTTTGGTTCCGATGGTAGAGCTTTTGGTGAACAACCGGGCGATCGCCCACTGCATTCGCGACCAAAAACTCCATCAAATCTCGTCGTTGCTTCAAGCCGGTAACTCCAGACACACCGTCACTCGCGCAGAGTCTCTAAAGAGCTTGCTTGAGGCGGGGCTCATCACACCGAACACCCACGACGCTATGAGCGTCTCGGAGGAGTGAGCGTGGCCTTGATGCAGGACATCTTGCGGCAGTTGGTCGATCTTGGAGCCTCGGACCTTCATATGGCGACCGGGCGTCGCCCTCGCGCACGCCTTCATGGGCGCCTGCAGGACATGAGCTTTCCGGTGCTTGATGCCAAGCAAATGGAGCAATGCATGCGGTCTCTTGTCGACCGCGAGCGCTTCGACGCCTTTCGAGCGTCCGGGGATCTCGACTTTGCCTATGAGCTCGACTCAGTCGCCCGATTTCGCTGCAATTACTTAGCCACTCATGCCGGCCTCGCTGCCGTGCTGCGTGTGGTGTCTGACACGGTGATACCCCTCGACTCTTTGAACATGCCCCCCTTGCTTGAGGAGCTCACGACGCGTCGCTCGGGCTTGATCTTGGTGACGGGGCCCACGGGCTCCGGCAAGTCGACGACCTTGGCCGCGCTGATAGACGCGATCAACGCGAAGCAGCCACGGCACATCATCTTGATCGAGGATCCGATTGAGTTTGTGCACCGTTCGAAGACGGGCTTCATCACTCAGCGTGAAGTTGGCACACACACGGAGTCCTTCTCCGCGGCCCTCCAGGGCGCCGTGAGAGAGGATCCTGACGTGATCCTCGTCGGCGAGATGCGCGATCATGAGACGGTGTCCATGACCCTCACGGCGGCTGAGATGGGCTTCTTGGTCTTCGGGACGTTGCACACCAACGGTGCTGGTAAGACGATCGATCGCCTCGTGGACATCTTCCCGGAGGAGCGCCAAGGGCTCGTGCGCAATCAGCTCGCGAACTCCCTTGTCGCGATCATCAGTCAGCTTCTTTTGCCGAACATCGATGGGAGAGGACGCGTCGCCGCCTGCGAAACGCTTGTCGCGACTCCGGCGTTCCGCAAGTTGGTGCGCGAGGGGAACAATCACCTCGTCGCCAGCTATATGCAGCAGCACCGAGCACAGGGCTGCGTGTCGATGGATGACGCGATTGTCCAGCGGGTCAATGCCGGGTTGGTTGGCCGTGACGATGCGCTGCATTACCTGCGGGATCCAGGGGCTCTGTCATCGTGAGAGGGGCCACGCTCTTTCTTTCATGCACCCTGCTCTTCGGGTCGGGTTGCGCCGGGTCACTATCGGCTCAGAGCGGTGAGGCCGACTTCATGCCGGCTCGCTCGGAACTCGTGCAGCACCTTTACATCTACCAAGCGGCAGAGAGCGTTGAGGCGCGCGGGGCTGCGCTCGCCGAGGCCTGGCGTCATGCTGGTGCGTTACGAGATGATGCGATCCTGAGGAGATTGCTCCAGGAACTCCCCGATGTACCAGGGGCGTTGACAGCAGCGCACCTCTTTGAGGTGGCTGTCCGGGAGGCGTCCGCGCCAGAGGGGAGCGCAGCGGCGCTTTCCACGCTAGATAAGATAGATACCTCAACAGACGAGGCGACACGCTGGACAGCTGCACGTGGCGAGCTCCTGCGTGCGTCGCTCCTGCCCCCATCCCAAGAGCAGCAGGCGTTGGTCGCGCTGAGGCGCGTCGGCCGCCTGAACCCCGTCGGGGCGTTGGGTCGCGCTCAGATGGCCCAAGCCTGGTTGCTTGAGGGCTCCATCGAGCATCGCTCGGGGAGATATAAAGAGGCGATAGCGGCCTACTTGAAGGTCCCTCAGAGTTCTGGGCTCTGGCGGGATGCTCGGCTGGGGATGGCCTGGAGCCAGCTGCGTATCGCGCAATCAGACCGCGCTCTCGCGAGCCTGGCGCTCTTGCCGGGTGGGCTTACGGGCGAGCCGGAGCGCGCGCTGGTGGCAGCGATGGCGGCTGGCACCCTGGGTAAAGTCGATGCAGCGCGGGCCGTAGTCGACGAGGCGCGTCTGCGCGCGAAGGCGTGGCTTAAGGATGATGTCGAGCCAGCAGCGCTCCTCTCAGCGGCGCTCCCGATTGGACGCTCCGTACGACTTCGAGAGACCGCTGAGGGGCTCTTCGTGCGCTTGTCTGCGCACCCTGCCGTGCGCCTCTATGCCGCCGAGCTGCGTGATGCGCGGTCTCTTCAAGAGACGACCCCAGGTGACCCTGCCATTGCTGCTTACGTCGCGCAGTTGGAGTCGGGATGGCCAGCTTTGGTCGAGCGTTTGGTGTCTCGGGAGCGCGCGCGGGTCGGTCACGGCTTGGCTGGCTTAGATGCCTTGGAGCCTCAGCTGAGAGCAGGCGACTAGTGCTCGACGAGGTCGACACGGCGAATCGTCTCGTGACGACGGATTCGCGTCAGTGTGTCAGGGCAGGGGACACGCTCTAGGCGGAGATGCAGGCACGCCGAATGAGACGGCTCAAAGACCACGTTGTCGATGTCTAGGACTTGGATCCCCTCTTCCTTCAGCTCTTCGAAGATCGAGACAAGCGCATCCGTTTTGTGGTGGTGCCGCACGATCAGTGTCGCTGCTGCGGGCCCCTCGAACGCGACGTTTGCGCTGTGAGCGACTCGGCCATGTAAGAGGAACCCATGGACGATCAAGACCGCTTCGTGGGCGAGTTCTTCCCAGGCCTCGGCAGTGTCCGGGGCCTCACCATGACTGACACGGACGGTCTTCTTCTTTGCCAGTCTGCTGAGGATTGCTTCGTCGTCTCCACTGAGGCTGGTCGTGGGCGCGTCAATCCCAAGGCGCAGCTTCTTCTTAGTGACTGCTTTCTCTACTGCGGTGAGATCGAGTGGTTCGCAGCCCTCTACTGAGACCAAGACCTGGCCGTCCTCCAGGGCTGCGAGGAGCTCATCACTGACGACGGGGAGCACGCCATCGAGGTCTGCATGGAGCGAGATGAAGTCACAACGCTCGAACATCTCTTTGGGGTCGTCACAGTCTTGGACTCCGGCTTCTGCCGCGAGCGCTCCCGTGAGGTTGTCCGTGTAGACCCTGACGGACATGCCCATGGCCGACGTCACTGCGCTGAGGTGCGCGGCAGTTGCGCTATAGCCATACAGGCCGAGGCTCCTGCCCCACAGCCCGAGGGCAGGGGGGCCATCCGCGCGAGCACCGCGGTGCTCTGCGTGGCGGTCCAACTCGATGAGGAGGCCCAGTGCGAACTCCGCGCGGGCACGGGCATCGTAGTCAGGGCAGTCTGCGACAAAGACTGCCTGTTCACTCGCTGCGTCGACATCGATCGTGCTGACACCGATCCCGGCTCGGACGATGAGGAGCAAGTCAGTGCCCGCCTCAATCACACGTCGCGTGACTCGCGTGTCTCTGACGATCAGGATCTCATGGCCCAATATGGCTTGCGGCAGTGTGTCTACCGTAAGCCCCGGCGACTCGGTCACCCTCAGCCCCAACGCTTCGAAACCATCCCTCGCCTCTGGGGAGAGGTGGTCGGCGATAAGCACATTCAATGCAGCCCCCTGATGCCTTTCGTGACGCAGAGTAACAATCCACACAGCTCGAAGAAATAGAGGCCGTTGGGATGGTGCACTGTGCGGCTATTCGTCGGCGGCTTGGTCGACCAGAATACGCTGTGCTGCTTGGCAGGCTTCAGCGTGGCGATGACCGTTTGAGACCAAGAAAGGACCGCCGTGGATGGGGATCGTCGTGCTCATCGAAAAGGAGAGGGGGGAGCCGTCTAGGTGGGTCCATACCCCACCGGCCTCCTCGAGGATGACAAGAGGGCCGCAGCTGTCCCAGTACTTCACAGGGTGTGAGCTGACGTAGATGTCTGCATTCTGGCGGACAAGGGCGCCCACCTTACTCCCGACAGAGCGCATCACGACTTCGCGTGAGACCCCCAAGTGCGCCCTCAGTGCCGTACGCTTGTCCTGTGCCAGGCTTGAAGAGGCCACCATCGTCATGAGTGAGAAGTCGTCACGGGGCGAGACTCGAACAAGGCGCTCGACGCCCCCTTCCCGCAACGTGGCGCCGTGCCCTCGAGTGGCAAAGTAGAGGCGCCCGTGACGTGGCTCGTAGACGACCCCAAGGACCGGAGCCTCGTCTACGACAAGGCCAATCTGGACTGCATAGCCTTCGACGTCGTTGATGAAACCACGTGTGCCATCCAGCGGGTCGATGATCCAGGTTCGACACGAACCACCGACGTGGTTCTCGGACTCCTCGGAGAGCAAGCTGTCTTCGGGGAAGGCCTCAAGGAGGCCGCGACGCAGGATACGGTCAGATGCCAGGTCAGCCTCGGTGACTGGCGTCCGATCAGACTTAGACTCTTCCTTGAAGCCCGCAGCACGGATCCCCTCGATAGCTGCGCCGGCCTCTTGGGCCAAGACGCAAGCCACTCGGAGTTCTCTGTCGAGCATCTCGGACCTAGAAGTTCTCGAAGGCGAGGCTCTCCTGAATCCGCGGGTCTTTCACCGGGATGAGGGGGGCAGCCATCACGTTCTTTAGGATGACACCCATTACGATGCCGCCGATTCCGATGAACGCTGTGATGTCCATGATGGAGAACGGCGCGTCGTAGCTGCCGTGGTGGTGCGTCAGGACCGGCTGAATAAGCCAGTACATGTCCAGCCATTGCATGCAAAGCATCCAGGTCGCACCGACCATCAACGCCTTACGGCTGCGCTTGATGTGGCGAGACATCATCGCGAAGAAGGGCAGGGCGAAGTGACCGATGGCTAAGACGCAAGAGACGATGAACCACGTCCCCTTGAGGCGGTAGCCGTACCACATGGTCTCCTCAGGGATGTTTGCGTACCAGATCAGCATGTACTGACTGAAGCCGACATACGCCCAGAAGATCATGAAGGCCCAGACGTATTTCCCCAGGTCGTGGTAGTGCTCAACGGTGACGATTTTGTTCAGCATGCCGTGCTTCTGAAGCCACATGCACATCAGAGCCAAGACCGCGTTCACGCTCATGAACGCTCCGGCGAAGTAGTAGACCCCAAAGATGGTCGAGTACCAGTGAGGGTCTAAGGACATCATCCAGTCGATCGATGCGATCGTGAGGGTCAACGCGAACGCCATGGCGCCGAGTGGGCCCCACCACTGCACCTCACGGGTCATCTCGGGCTGCGCCGAGGTGTCTTGGCTGATGGACTTGGCGCGGTAGAAACGCACCATGACGAACCAAAGACCAAAGCAGACCGCAGCGCGAATTATGAACGCGGTCGTGTTCAGGTAGCCAGACTTGTGCTCGACGATCGCGTCACCTGGGGCGTGAGTCCAGTGGAAGAGCCACGTCTCCTGGTCGCCGTGGGCACCGGGCACGAAGAGCCCGACCAGAATAGGAATGAAGAGTAGGCCGAGCACGGGCAGGCCCGTCATCAAGTGCTCTGCAAGCCGGCGCACGACGACTGACCAACCTGCGCGGACCGTGTGGTGGATCACCACGAAGCCCAGGGCGCCCAGCGAGATGGACAGCCAGAACATGAACGCGGTCAGGTAAGAGA
The DNA here is from genome assembly GCA_049602155.1 of Myxococcota bacterium. Classification (GTDB taxonomy): domain Bacteria; phylum Myxococcota_A; class UBA9042; order PHBI01; family JBMYRH01; genus JBMYRH01. The sequence goes on from JBMYRH010000008.1 coordinate 175,750, forward strand.
AGTAGAAGTGACCGAGGTCCATGGCACCCAAGCCGAAGGTGGCCAAGAGGCCGACTGCACCGAGCCCAAGGGCGATTCGTGGCGCCCCCATGAGCTTGTGACCTTCGGGGATAATGACATCGGCGTCGTTGATCTCGATTTGGTGAGCGTGAGCCACGGTTAGACCTCCAGCGATTCGACGTGGGTCGCGCCGGCGTTCTCGAGGAGCTGCTTCGTTCCCTCGGTATCAAAACGAGGGTCCGCAGCTTCGATCGAGATGAAGAACTTATCGTCGGTCACCCGTAAGAAGCGCTCTGAGCCAAAGACAGGGTGATAGAGCGTGGGGAGCCCGTTGATGATGAACATGCCGAACACCGCACCAAACGAGGCGAAGAGAATCCCGCACTCGAAGGTCACGGGCATGAAGGCCTGCCATGCAAAGTAAGGCTTGCCGCTGATGACGAGCTCGTACGCCTCGGTGTGGACCCATGTCTGAAGCATGAATCCACCGATGGCGCCTGTGATCCCCATGACCAAAACGATCCAGGGGAGGAAAGAGCGGCCGACGCCCATGGCGTTCTCAAGCCCGTGGACAGGGAAAGGGGAGTGTGCGTCCCACTTCGTGAACCCCTCGTCTCGTACAGCTTCACAGGCGTGGTAAAGCGCCGCGGCTGTATCGAACTCAGCGAGGAGACCGTAGTTTGATTTCTCAGGCATGCTGAGCCTCCTCTTCCGGTGGGTGGTAGTGGGGGTCGGCTTGTGGGAGCACCGTCTTGACCTCAGCCAGCGCGATCATTGGTAGGAAGCGCAAGAAGAGACAGAAGAGGGTGAAGAAGAGGCCGAAGCTCCCGATGAACGTGAGCACATCCCATTTGGTCGGGGTGAAGTACCCCCACGCGCCAGGGGTGAAGTCGGCGTGCAGTGACGTCACCGTGATGACGAAGCGCTCAAACCACATGCCGATGTTCACGAAGATAGAGATGATGAACAGGAAGAGCGGGCTGCGTCGCAGCTTCTTGAACCAGAAGAACTGCGGGCTAATGACGTTGCAGCTGATCATCGTCCAGTACGCCCAGTAGTAGTCTCCGAACGCGCGGTTCACGAACGCGAAGGACTCGTAGTCGTTGCCGGAGTACCAGGCGATGAAGAACTCCATGCCGTATGCGTAGCCCACGAGGGTGCCCGTCAGCAGGATGATCTTCGCCATATTCTCGAGGTGCTTCTCATTCACGACCTCCTCAAGCCCAAACAGGATTCGAGAGGGGATGATCAAGGTGAGCACCATGGCGAAGCCACTAAAGATAGCGCCGGCCACGAAGTAGGGCGGGAAGATCGTGGTGTGCCAACCCGGTAACTGGGAGACCGCGAAGTCGAAGGAGACGATGGAGTGCACCGAGAGCACGAGAGGCGTAGCGAGCCCCGCGAGGATCATGTAGGCGGACTCGTAGTGGATCCAGTGACGGTGAGATCCGCGCCAGCCAAGGGCGAAGAGTCCGTAGCCGATCTTGCGTGCCTTCGTCTTGGCGCGATCGCGCATCGTCGCCAAGTCCGGGATCAGCCCGACGTACCAGAAGAGGAGCGAGACAGTGAAGTAGGTCGACACCGCGAACACGTCCCACAGCAGTGGGCTGCGGAAGTTCGGCCACATCAACATCTGATTGGGGAGCGGGAACATCCAATATGCGGCCCAGATTCGACCGACGTGGATGCCTGGGAAGACCAGGGCGCAGATGACTGCGAAGATCGTCATCGCTTCCGCAAAGCGGTTGATCGAGGTGCGCCACTTTTGCCTGAAGAGGAAAAGGACCGCCGAGATCAACGTGCCTGCGTGGCCGATCCCGACCCAGAAGACGAAGTTGACGATCGCCCAGCCCCAGCCGACCGGATTGTTCAGGCCCCAGATTCCGGTGCCCTCCCAAAACAACCATGCGAGGCTGACAAAGAGGATGGATAACACCGAGAGGGAGGCGATTAACACCATCCACCATCGGCTCCAGTCTTCGCGTTCCATCGGGGCTGCGACCGCATTGGTCAACCCTGCGAACGTCGCCTGCCCCAAAACGAGTGGGTGGCGTCCCGAGACGGGATCTAACTCTACTTGTGATGCCATGTAGCTACCTGGCCCTGATGTCTTGATCCGGAACATGTGCAGGAGCGCGCGCGCGATACGCGCCTCTCGCGGGCGGCCGGAAGCTATCAGGCGCTCTATTGTCTGGCAACTCTAACCCTCGACTATCGAGGGTTGACCCCATTCATTTTGCGACTGCGCTTGGAATCCCGGGCGACATGCTGCGCCCGATGGTAGGCCTCGTCCGCGCCCATTTCCCCCAGTGCGTAAGCTCCACGAAGCTTCCCTTGATCGTCGATGATGAAGATCCGATCCCACGGTTTTGGCTGATCGGGACCGAACGCAGCTGCCACCTGGTCCTTCAATGAAGCCACGGTCGCGGGGGAGGCGCTCAAGGCCAACGATACGGCCGGCGCGAGCCCCTGCGGCGTGATCCAGGTGCTGGGCGTCGACGGAGCGTCTGTCACGATCGCGAGAACTTTAAGGGGCTTCTTGTGGGTCTCGATCCGCGTCGAGAGCTCTGCGAGGGTGGGGCCGACTTCTGCTGTACCGCCTTTACAGCTGCTGCATACAAAGCCCGCGATCCAGATCGTCGAGGCGAGGTTCGCTGGCTCGTAGGGGGTTCCCTCTGCGGTCTCGAGTTCAAAGTGCGGCATCGGCGCGACGACAGCCGGCGCATCAGGCACATGGCGTGTGCAGGGGCGAAGGCCGGTGATCACAAAGAGCCCCACGACCGTCGAGATATGCCAGGGGTAGCGCATGAAGAGGCGCCGCAGCGGTCCCCCCATAAATTCTACGGGGCGTTCATCGTGAGCGCTTGGCATCGACCTAGGGCGAGCGACGCGCGGTGCGGGCCGCCGCGATGAAGGCGACCACGGCGAAGAGGGTCAGCATGCCCCAGGAGACCAACGGCGACATTAAGGAGACCGGGGCCGTCCCGCCGTGCAGCGCGTGACGCACACCATCAACCATCCAGGTCATGGGATCCGCCCACATGAGCGCGTCCATCCAGCCACCACGCGGGGGGAACATGGCGCCAGAGACCATCCACAAGGGGAGGAGCACGACGGCCATGATGCCGTGATACGCGTGGGTCGAGCCGAGCTTCCACGCGATCGCGAAGCTCAGCCCAGTCAAACCGATGCAGCCGAGGGTGAGCGAGAGCAGGAGGCCGAGCCAATCGATTCCGCCGAGGTCGAAGCCTGCGAGAGGCGCAGCGAGTAAGCAGAGCGCGCCCTGCAAGAGCGCCACAGAGGTGACCCCAGCGGTCTTTCCCGCGACCATCGCGCCACGGCTTGAGGGGCCAACGAGGAGCTGCTGGAGGAACCCTTGCTGGCGATCTTCGATGACAGCCATCGTCGCGAAGACGGTGGTGAAGAGCACGATCATCACGATCACGCCCGGGAAGAAGAAGGTCAGGTAGTCGACGTCTTCGGCGCCCTTCAAGATGAAGGTGTCACCCATGCCGACGCCCAGGAGGACCCAGAACATCATGGGCTGGAGGATCACCCCCAGCCAGCGGGTGCGTTCGCGGAAGAGGCGAATCATGTCGCGCCGCCAGAGCGCGCCGATCACGCCAAGCTCAATAGCCACTCGGCTGGGGGCAGAGGTGCTCATTCGTCCTCCAACGAGGTGCCTGTGATCTTCAGGAATGCGTCTCCGAGCCCTGGGCGGCGCATCTCCACAGAGCGGAGCGTGCCGGGAGGTAAGGCTTCGACGATCTTCACGATCACCTCATGACCTCGCTCGCACTCTACGAAGACAGTCTGCCCGTCAAGACGCACGGTGCCCGTCGCCAGCGCCTTGATTGCTTCGATGTGCGCCTCGGGTGCCTCGGCCTCAAGAGCTAGGACGTCGCCTTGGACTCTGGAGCGCAGCGTGTCAGGTGTGTCGATGCAGACGATCTGCCCGCCGGCCAGCACGGCGAGGCGATCGCAGCGCTCGGCCTCTTCGGGGCGGTGGGTCGTCACGAGGATCGCTGCACCGCTGTGGTCACGGAGATGCTCAAGCTGGCGCCAAGTGCGTTGAAAGGCCGCCTCGTCGAGGCCTGTCGTCGGCTCGTCCGCGAGGACCATTGCGGGGCGATGGATCATGGCGCGCGCGAGATCGAGGCGCCGTCGCATACCCCCAGACAGCTGCTCTACGGACTCATCAGCCCGTTCTGTGAGGCCAGAGTCTTTCAAGCCAGCTTCGATGCGTTCGCTGACGGTCGCTTTGTCCAGGCCATGGAGGCGACCTGCCAGCTGCAGGTTCTCACGGGCGGTGAGCTTGAGATCGAGGCTGGGCGCTTGGAAGACGACCCCGAGATCACGGCGGTAAGCGCTGGAGGTCGGCTCAATGGCGGCGCCATCGCGAGTGATCGAGCCGGCCGAGCGGTCTCGGAGGCCGCACAAGATCCCCATCAGCGTGCTCTTGCCGCTGCCGTTTGGGCCAAGGAGCCCGATGATCTCACCGCGGTTCAGGGTCAAGTCGACGCCCTGAAGGACTTGGCGTTCCCCATACGCAAAGCGGATCCCCTCCAGCGTGAGCATCGCTGTCGGCTGCTCAGCGGGGGACTCGGTGCTCGGCATTGCGGGCTCCGGTGCGGTCATCAGTACTCCAGGTCCATATGCGGCGTCGCCCTCGTGGAACTCGCGCTAATGCGCGAAGGGCTGCAGCAGCATGTACCGTGTCTGATGGGGTGCATCAACCTTGCTTCACAACGTCCTGTGGATTGTCGCCACCGACAGTGAGCAACAGGAAGCAGGTCCAGAGGAGTTGGGCGGTCAGGAGGTGGAGCAACTGCATCCAACCAGGTGCGCCCAGGGAGATGTTCGCGAAGCCTAAGATCACCTGCACGACGATGCAGCTGAGGCCGAGCCGCGCGAGCGTGCGGGTGACCCCCGAGTGTCGGTCTTGGATCGTCAAGGCCACCCATCCTGCCACGAGGGCGACGACGCAGGCCAAGATGGGGTGCACGATGCGGAGCCGGATGAGGAAGTGCTGACTTGGTGAGAGGTCCTCCCTCAGGCGATCGACGAGATCGACCCCGGGGACGGCCTGCACCGGGAAGAGCGTGTCCCCGAGGGCGGTCACTGCCCCGGTCATGCTCGTGAAGACGAGGCAGATGAGGACGAGCCACAGCCAGCGAGCCGTCGAGCCAGTGAGGCGCGCGAGAGCTCTCTGGGGGTGACTCCACCAGGCGGCGAGGGCGCTGGCGCCCACTAGGGTGAGGGTGTTGACGAGGTGCAGTGAGATGACGATCGCTCTGGCTTCACTGGCATCGTCAGCGACCAGCTCGCCCAAGACGAGGCCAGCTCCGATCGCACCCTCAACGATGACGAAGGCGAGCACAGCCCACGCGGCCAGACTCACCCGCGAGGCGGCCCCAAAGCGCCGTGATGCCCAACCCACGAGTACGAGCGCGAAGCCGCCGCAGAGGCCGCTTGTGAGCCGGTGTGTGTACTCGATCATGGTCTGAATCGAGGGATCCCGGGGGATGAGCTCGCCGTGACAGGTAGGCCAGTGGCTGCCGCAGCCCGCACCCGACCCCGTGATGCGTACCCAGGCCCCGAAGAGGATCACGCACAGGAGGTAAGCGTAAGTGACCCAAGCGAAGGTCGTGAAGGCGCGGTTTGAGTGAGGGTCAGACATAGCGAGTGGAGATTACGAGTCCGCCTGTTGCGGGTGCAAGGTCCATTTGCTGGCCACACTGAGCGCCTCCGCAGTTGACGTTGTCGAGGTCTGCGGATAGGCGAGAAGGCATGGAGACCTCTCAGTCAGTGAAGGAGGCCATCGCTGCGCTGTCGTGTGGCGAGGTCATCGCGTTACCCACCGAGACAGTCTATGGGGTCGCGTGCGACGCGCACGATCCCGAGGCGCTCGGGAAGCTCTTTGAGTTAAAAGGTCGGCCAGCGAACGTGCCGCTCCCCGTGGCGCTGGCGGAGCCTAGCTGGGTCGAGCGCTGGCAGCGCGCGCCCGACGCCCGGGTGTTGGCCCTCGCGAGGCGATGGTGGCCAGGGCCCCTCACGATCGTGGTGGAGGCCCAGGAGGGCGTGTCCCCTGTGCTGACAGCCGGGCTCGGGACGGTGGCCTTGCGGGTCCCGGACGAGCCTCATGCCCTCGCGGTGATCCGCGGGTTTGGTCGCGCGATCGCGCTCACATCAGCGAACCGACACGGTGAACCTCCGGCGCAATCGGCTGAGGCCGTGAACGAGGTGTTTGGAGCGCAGGTCGCTGCCGTCGTGGATGGTGGGCCAAGCGGCTCGGGGGTGCCGACGACGATCGTCGCGGTGACACCCAGTCAGGGGTGGCGCGTCCTCCGTGAAGGAGGCGTCAGCGAGGGTGCGCTTAGGCGCGCTCTGGAGGGCCAGCCCAGAGGCTAAAAAGGTAGGAGGCGGAGCAGCATGGCTGCTCCGCCTCCTGGCGTCCCCAGCGGGAATCGAACCCGCGTTGCCGGCTTGAAAGGCCAGCGTCCTGGGCCACTAGACGATGGGGACCTATGTATTGGGTTTGGGTCGAGGGGGGATCGAACCCCCGACCATCGGATTAAAAGTCCGGTGCTCTACCTGCTGAGCTATCGACCCAAATGATGTGCTGCTCTCTGTTCTCATTCCCCGTGCGAGCCGTGTTGTACTCGCGGGTTCACTCTAGGCACAGTGAATGTACTCCGAAGTGCGGGCTCGGTTTGTAGCTGAGCCCCTTTCCAGGCGTCAAGGTAATCCGAGGGCAGTGCACTCGGTGTCCAGGCTTGGACTCAGGCTTCGCCTTGATGTTCAGACATCATTTGGACGAACGGCTCGAATAGGTAGTGCGCATCGTGGGGGCCAGGGCTGGCCTCGGGGTGGTACTGCACGCTGTAGCAGCGCCGCGATGGAGACGCGAACCCGGCGACTGTTTGGTCGTTCAGGTTGATGTGGGTGATTCTGCACCCCTCAGGGAGCGATTCGGCGGACACCGCGAACCCATGGTTCTGCGAGGTGATCTCGACCGCGCGGGTGTCCTGGTGCTGTACGGGGTGGTTGGCCCCGCGGTGCCCGAACTTTAGCTTGTAGGTCGAGGCCCCCAAGGCGAGGGCCAAGATCTGGTGACCCAGGCAGATGCCAAAGATGGGGCGTTGACCGACGAGTTTCGCGATCTCTTCGCGGACACCTGCGACGGCGTCAGGGTCACCGGGCCCATTGGACAAGAAGATCCCGTCCGGTTGATGCGAGAGCGCCTGCTCCGCAGTGGTGTAGGCCGGGACGACGGTCACCTCGCATCCACGCTGCACCAGGTGGCGCAAGATGCTGTTCTTTACCCCGAAGTCATACGCGACGACACGGTAAGGCCGTGCTGGGGGCGTGCACTCGGCGACGGGCTCCTCGTCGTGGAGGGGCTTGACCCCTTCGACCCACTGGTAGGGGGCCGAGGTCGTTACACCGGCGACCAGATCGACGCCGACCAAACTCGGCACGTCGGCCGCCACACGACGGGCCTCCTCGTCGGATGGGGCGGGGCTGATAATGCAGCCGGGCTGCGCGCCTGCGCTCCGAATGTGTCGGACGAGCGCGCGGGTGTCCACGTCGGTGATGCCGACGGTGTCATGCTCGACGAGGTAGGTGTCGAGGTCTTGCGTACCGCGGTAGTTGGACACGACCGGGCTGACGCTGCGCACGATGAGCCCTGCAGCGAAGACGCGGCGTGACTCCGGATCGTGCGGGTTCACACCATAGTTCCCGATCTCGGGGTAGGTCATGGTCACGATCTGGCCGGAGTAGGAGGGATCCGTCAGGATCTCCTGGTACCCGGTCATCGCGGTGTTGAAGACGACCTCTCCTCGGCACACACCTCGCTTACCGAGCGCCTTGCCGTGAAAGAGGGTCCCATCCTTGAGGGCGATGACTGCCGTGTCACTCATCGTGCAATCTCCTGTGAGTCTTGACCTCGCCATACCATGTGACCCCCAACCAGTGTCATCGTCGCGCGCCCCTTGAGCAGCTGACCGACGAACGGAGAGTTCGTGGCGCGACTCTCCAGGGTGCGTCGGCCGGGGAGCCACGTGATCTTTGGATCGAGCGCCGTGAGATCGGCCGCCGAGCCTTCGAAGAGGCCGACTGGCGCCAAAGCGAGGGCCGAGCGCGGTCCATCGGTCAGTGCGGTGATCGCTCGCGCTTCGCTCAGGGCACCCGAGGCGACGAGGCCCAGGACATTCGGGACCACGGTCTCGAGGGCGCTGATCCCGGTGGCAGCGAGCTGGAACTCTCGCGCCTTGTCTTCGCTGTGGTGGGGCTGGTGGTCGCTGACGATCGCATCGACCGTGCCATCTTCCACGCCAGCGACGACGGCTGCGCGGTCTGATTCACTTCGCAGTGGCGGCCAGACCTTCGTGTTTGGGTCAAAGCTCGCGAGGGCCGCAGTGGTGAGCAGCATGTGGTGCGCGGTGGTGTCACAGGTCACTGCGACACCGCGGGCCTTGGCGCTTCGGACGAGCGCGACCCCGGCCGCAGTGCTGACTCGGTTGAGGTGCAGCCGGCCGCCCGTCAATTCAGCGAGCGCAATGTCGCGGGCGATCCCGATGGACTCCGCAGCTGCGGGCGTGGAGGGGAGGCCGAGCCGTGTCGACCACTCACCCTCGGTGCAGAGCCCGCGCAGGCTGTCCTCGAAGGCCGAGCTCATCACCGGCGCCTCAAAGGCCAGGCAGTACTCCAGCAGTCGACGCATCAGGCGTGCCGAGGCGATCGGCCGCTCACCTTGTGTGATCGCGACACAGCCGGCGTCAGTGAGCTCTCCAATAGGCGCGAGGCTCTCGTCATTGAGGCCAGAGGTCGCGGCCCCGACAGGGAGCAAGCGGGCGCCCTCTGCGGATGACGCCTTTGCGGTGACCTGCGCGACGACAGCAGCGGTGTCTGTCACAGGGTCGGTGTGCGGCATCGCGCAGACCGCGGTGAAGCCCCCCGCAGCTGCGGCACGCAGCCCGGAGCGGATGTCTTCTTTGTACTCAAACCCCGGCTCACGAAGTGAGCAGCGCAGATCCAGGAGGCCCGGGACGAGCCAAGCGCCGTTGAGATCGATGACCTCATCGGCTTCAGGGGCTTTCGGGGCGTCCCCAGGGAGCACCGATTCGATGGTGTCTCCGACGATCAGGACGCTGCCTCGCGTGTCGAGCTGTCGTCCTGGATCGCGTAGACGGGCGCCTGTGAGCAGGGTGCGCTTCATCCTCATCGCTCCTGAGTCATCTGGCCGCCACCTGCGACCAAGTAGAGGACAGCCATCCTGACCGCCACGCCGTTGGTGACCTGCTCAAGGATGACGTTGTGGTCGCCGTCAGCGACCTCCGGTGAGATCTCGACGCCGCGGTTCATCGGGCCCGGGTGCATCACGATGGCGTCGTTTCCGGCCAGCGCCAAGCGCTCTGAGGTCAACCCGAAGTATCGGAAGTACTCGCGATCATTCGGGAAGAGATCGTTGCCCATACGCTCCTTCTGGATACGCAGCATCATCACCACGTCGGCGCCGTCGATGGCGGGCTCAATGCGTCGGTGGGCCTTGACCCCTAAGCTCTCGAGCGCCGGAGGCAACATGGTCGGTGGCCCGGCGACGTGGACCTCAGCGCCCATGGTGGTCAGCCCGAAGATGTTGGAGCGCGCGACGCGGCTGTGAGTGATGTCGCCCACGATAGCGACCTTGAGGCCGCGCAGGCGGCCCTTGTGCTCGCGCATTGTCAGCATGTCCAAGAGGGCCTGAGTCGGGTGCTCGTGCCAGCCATCTCCGGCGTTCACGATGGCCGCGTCGACGTGCTTAGCGAGCAACCCCGGCGCACCAGCCGCAGGGTGCCTCATCACGAGGATGTCTGGGGACATCGCCTGCAGGTTGCGCGCTGTGTCGATAAGGGTCTCGCCCTTGGAGAGGCTCGATGACTTGGCGTTGAAGTTCAGGGTGTCAGCAGAGAGGCGTTTCTCGGCGATCTCGAAGCTCGACCGTGTGCGCGTCGAGTTCTCAACGAAGAAGTTCACGACGAGCACACTTCGGAGCGCTGGGACCTTCTTGACCCGGCGCTCATTGACGCGCTTGAAGTGCTCCGCCAAGTCCAGGATACCGGAGATCGTGTCTTCCGGGACGCCGTCGAGCCCGTGGAGGTGGTCTAAGCTGAGCGTCATGCGTCCTCCTTCCGGTAGAGCACCACCTCGTCGGCCTCAGCACCTTCCTCGACGAGGTGCACTTTGACCGACTGATTACGTTCGGTCTCCACACGAAGGCCGACGTGATCGGCCTGAACAGGGAGTTCGCGGAGACCGCGGTCTGCCAGGACTGCCAACCTGACGCGGCCGGGCCGTCCATAGTCGATGATGGCGTCCAATGCGCTCCTCACAGTGCGGCCTGTGTAGAGCACATCGTCGACCAAGACGATGTCGATCCCGCTGACATCAAAAGGCATCTCAGTGCGACCGACGACGGGCTGCGGGAGCCCGATGAAGACATCGTCACGATAGAGCGTGATGTCGATCATGCCCTCGGGGGGGCGGGTGCCCTCGTTGGCGGCGATGCGATCGCAGAGGCGTCGCGCTAGGTGAACGCCGCCTGTGTGGATGCCGACGACAGCGAGGTGCGCGACACCACCACTGCTGGTCACAATGTCACGCGCCATCGTGTCCAGAGCGCGGTTGATGCCGTCGCTATTGAGTAGGGTTTTCTCTTGTGTCAACGAAGCCATGGGCCGTCTCTCAGTTGAGCCACGTCAGGAAGCGGGAAGGCGGCCACCACACGAGGAAGGCAGTGCCCTTAATATTGTCGTAGGGGACGACCCCCCAGTAGCGACCGTCTTCAGAGCGGTCGCGGTTGTCACCCATGACGAAGACGTGTCCCTCGGGCACGATGACATCTGGCCAGTGTGCGTTGGACGCTTCGTCGCCGTAGTAGCGACATCGCCCCGTGACGAAGGGCCTTCGGAGGGGCCAATCTGGGCGATTGGGGCAGCGCGCTAAGCTGTCGAGGCGGGCGTTGGGGGCCATGTGTTGCGTCGTATAGGTGAAGCCCTCGACGGTCTCCTCTTGGCGCACGCATTGACAGTTGCCTGCGTGGACTGCGGTGATACTGGAGGCGCCGGGTTCGTAGATGTCACAGCTCGTCGCCCCTTGCTCCTGAGTGGGCACTGGGCTGCCGTTCACGAAGAGGCGATTGTTGTCGAGGCGCACGCGGTCGCCTTCCGTCGCGACGATCCGCTTGATGTAGTCCTCACCGTGGTTCTCGTCGCCCTCGCACTGGAACTCGAAGACGATGACGTCGCCGCGCTCCGGTTCGTCCCAGTGGAGCCAGCGGTTGGGCGAGAAGGGCACATAGAGCCCGTAGCCAATCTTGTTCACGAAGAGGCGGTCGCCAATCTCAAGGGTCGGGATCATCGAGCCGCTCGGGATCGAGAAGGCCTCGAAGATGAAGCTCCGGATAAGGAGCGCGAGGATGATGGCCCAGCTGATGGCCTCGACATACTCACGCAGCCAAGTCTTTCGGTACGGGCCGAGCTGACGCTGGAGGACCTGCTCGAGGTGCTCGAGGGCCTGGTTTAAGGAGCGCTCGGTGCCGCCTTTATGCCCTCGCGCCGGGAGCAGCACGACGGTGGCGTCGATCGCGGCCTTCACTTCCTCGCGTTCGGCGGCGCTGAGGTGCTTCCCTTTGCGCTTGAGCAGGTGAGTCGTCTCTCGGATCAGCTCCCGTGCAGCGCGTACGAGGCGCTTGGACGGAGGTTCGCTATCCGGCGACTTGGGTGTGCTCATTCGAGACCTTGACGTCTGCGTTCTCGCGGGCGCGGAGCACTGTATAGGGTTCGCGCCGAACGGGTGTCAATCTCGGAAAAGCAGTGCGGGTCATGCGCCTCCTCGAGAGGCCGCTGTCACGGGTGCGACGCGAGCCCTTGACGGTGCTAATCCACCTTGAGGATCGCCATGAAGGCGTCCTGTGGGATCTCTACGTTGCCAACCTGCTTCATTCGCCGCTTACCGGCCTTTTGCTTCTCTAGGAGCTTACGTTTACGGCTGATGTCACCGCCGTAACACTTCGCTGTGACGTTCTTGCGGAACGCTCGGACCGTCTCGCGGGCGACAATACGGCCACCGACAGCGGCTTGAATCGCGATCTCGAACTGCTGACGCGGGATGATGCCCTTGAGCTTCTCACAGAGCTCCTTGCCCCGTGAGTGCGCGCGGTCTCGGTGGACGATGATCGACAGGGCGTCCACCGGATCGCCGTTCACCATGATGACGACCTTCACCAAGGTGTCTGGGGAGAACCCTGTGACCTCGTAGTCCAGGCTGGCATAGCCTCGCGTGAGGGTCTTCAGGCGATCGAAGAAGTCGAGGATGATCTCTGAGAGAGGCATCGCATACGTCAGCATGATCCGCGTCTGGCTGAGGTAGCTCAGGTCTTTTTGAATGCCACGTCGATCTTGGCAAAGTGAGATGATCGCGCCCACATACTCGGACGGGGTGTGGATGGTCGCCGTGACCATCGGCTCTTCGATGCGATCGATGTCTGCGGGGTCGGGGAGGTGCTTGGGGTTATCGACCCGCAAGACAGAGCCATCTTTGTGCACGACTTGGTAAATCACTGACGGCGCCGTCGTGACGAGGTCGAGATCGAACTCGCGCTCTAGGCGCTCCTGAACGATCTCCATGTGCAGGAGCCCTAAGAACCCGACCCGGAAGCCAAAGCCCAGGGCCGTCGAGGTCTCTGGCTCCCAGGCGATGGCGGCGTCATTGAGGCTCAGCTTCTCAAGGGCATCGCGGAGGATCTCGTAATCGGAGGAGTCCACCGGGAAGATGCCTGAGTACACCATCTGCTGGGCGGGCTTGAACCCCGCTAGAGCTTCCGCTGCTGGGTGTTTCGCGTCCGTGACGGTGTCGCCCACACGCGCATCACGGATGTCCTTGATCCCACAGATGAGGTAGCCCACCTCGCCAGCCACCAGTTCCTTTTGGCTGGTCATCTCAGGGTTCATGACGCCGAGCTCCAGCACATCATAGCTGGCCTCAGTCGACATGAAGGAGACCTTTTGACCCTTCTTGAGGCTCCCCTCGAACAGCCGCAGCATGATGATGACGCCGCGATAGGGGTCATACCAAGAGTCGAAGATCAGGGCCTTCGGCGGGGCCTGACGATCACCCTGAGGCGGCGGGAGCTTCGTGACGATGGCCTCTAAGAGCTGGGGGATACCTAAGCCCGATTTCGCGCTGACGTGGCATGCATCCGTGGCATCCAGCCCGACGCCCTCTTCGATCTCCTCGCTCACCGCGTCGACGTCGGCGGCTGGGAGGTCGATCTTGTTCAGGACCACGATCAGGTCCAAGTTCTCTTCGAGCGCCAAGTAGACGTTGGCGAGCGTCTGAGCCTCCACCCCTTGAGAAGCGTCGACGACAAGGAGCGCGCCCTCGCAGGCTTTCAGGCTTCGAGACACTTCGTAGCTGAAGTCCACGTGGCCTGGTGTGTCGATGAGGTTGAGCTGGTAGGTCTCTCCGTCCTCTGCGGTGTGCCAAAGTCGCACGGACTGGCTCTTGATCGTGATGCCGCGCTCGCGCTCGAGGTCCATCTTATCCAGGAACTGCGCCTTCTGATCTCGAGCCTCGACAGTGCCCGTGTCCTCCAAGAGGCGGTCGGCGAGCGTGCTCTTGCCGTGGTCGATATGAGCGATGATAGAGAAGTTTCGTATTCGCGACTGCGGTAGAGCGCTGCCGCCATGGGGAGTCTTGCTCACGCCTCTCTCGCCTCCATCGCCGCCACCGCGGCTTTAAAGTAGGGGGCCGATCGGATCAGCCCCTCACGCAGGTCCACCTGTGGCTCCCAGCCTAGGGCCTCTCTCGCCAAGGTGATGTCGGGTTTGCGACGCTTTGGATCGTCGGTCGGGAGCGAACGGTGCACCAACTGACTGCGACCGTCACCAAAGAGTTCTAGGCAGGTCGCTGCGAGCTCTCGAATGGTGACCTCCCTTGGGTTGCCAAGGTTGATAGGTCCGCGCTGCTCCGATGCCATCAGCAGCGTGACGCCTTGGACGAGGTCGTCGACAAAGCAGAATGAGCGCGATTGATGTCCGTTACCAAAGATTGGGAGGTCCTCTCCGCGGAGGCACTTCGAGAGGAAGGTTGGGACGACTCGGCCGTCTCCGAGCTGCATGCGCGGGCCGTACGTGTTGAAGATCCGGATGATGCGGCCATCCACACCGCAGCTGCGTCGGTAGGTGACCGTCATCGCCTCGGCGAAGCGCTTGGCCTCATCGTAGACCGCGCGGGGGCCGATGGGGTTCACGTTGCCCCAGTAGCCCTCTGGCTGGGGGTGGACCTCTGGATCGCCGTAAACCTCGCTCGTCGAGGCCATCAGGAAGCGGGCCCCCGTCATGCGCGCGAGCTCCAGCGCGTGTCGGGTCCCCTCCGAGCCGACGCGCATCGTCTTGATCGGGAGCTTTTGATAGTCGACTGGGCTCGCAGGGGAGGCGAAGTGCATCACGAGGGACGCGTCGCTAATCGCTGGCATGCCGTCGGAGACGTCCGCCTCGATATAGTCGAACCGGGGGTCGTCAGCGAAGTCGCGGAGGTTGGCTAAGTCGCCTGTGGCAAGGTTGTCGACGGCGGTCACACGGTGGCCGTCTTGCAGGTAGCGCTCGCAGAGGTGGGAGCCGATGAAGCCTGCTCCTCCTGTGATGACCACGTGCAGCATCTCAGGCGCTCTCTTCGTCACTGAAGCCAAGCCCGAGCTGATGGGGGAGCTGTGCGCGGTGCTGCTCAAGCACGAGATCGATGCCCTCGCGGATGTACTGAGCCATAGAGGTCTTGGTGGACTGGCTCAAGAGCTTGAGGTGTCGATCCTGCTCGACCGTGATGTAGATGGTCGTCGCGACCTTTTTGCTGGCCATGCAGCCTCGCCTGTCGCGGCAGAGCACGACACGTTCTTTGGGGGCCACTCTCGGACGCCGGACCGAAGGTGGAGTAAAGCGGCCGCAGCTTGGTCGGGGCAGGGCACCTTGTCAATGACCCGGATGGCTCGCGATGGATGCTCGAAGCCCCTAAGAAACCCGCGCTTTGCATGGTTGGGTTCGCCGTGTATCTTCCGCCACCGCTGAGGAACCCGCGTGAGGCCGCCATGAGCATCGACGAAACGACTACCAAGCCCCCAAAATCTGACGCTGCAGTCTTGCCTGATGAGGTCTCGACGGTGTCGGTGTCCGAGGACGGCATCAAAGCGAGCGTCAGCTCGCAGCCGACCATCGTGCGCGTGGGGGAGGGCGAAGAGAAGCCGAAGGCGCCACCCAAGCGCGCCCCGAAGCCCCCCGTGAAGACCGCTGTGGAGAACGAAGTGGTCGGCGCCGATGACTTCGCTGCGCTCTTCGCTGAGGGAGCTGGCGGCGGGACCTCCGATGACTTTGAGCCCGGCCAGGAGGTCGAGGCTGTGATTGAAGTCATCAGCCTGCACGGCGAGGAGATCTTCCTCGACCTGGGGGGCAAAGCGACCGGCTACATGCTGAAGGAAGAGGTCCGCGGCGAGGACGGTGAGGTGACCGTCAAGCAAGGGGACATCGTGAAGGGGATCGTCGCAGGGGTCGACTCTAACGGCGTCCACGTGCGTACGAGCCTCGCTGGCGGTGGCACCGATCGGGAGGCCCTGCGAGGGGCCCACGAGTCGGGCCTGCCTGTCGAGGGCAAGGTGACAGCCGTCAACAAAGGGGGCTTCGAGGTCGCCCTTGGACGGACACGTGCGTTCTGCCCGATGAGTCAGATCGACCTCTATCGACCCGAGGATGGCACCGCCTTCATCGGCAAGACGATGACCTTCCTGGTCACCGAGCTTCGCGACGGCAAAGATCCAGTCCTCTCGCGCGCAGCCATCCTACGCGCCGAGCGCGAGCAGAAAGCTGAGGCGATGCGCGCCCATGTCGTACCTGGTGCGCGCTTGAGCGGCCACGTGCGCTCGATTCAGAGCTTCGGTGCGTTCGTGGATTTGGGGGGCTTGGACGGGCTTGTGCACGTCAGTGAGCTCTCGTGGTCCCGTGTCGAGGATCCCAAGACCGTGGTCCGCGTCGGGCAGCCGGTCGAGGTCGTCGTGCTCGAAGTCAATGAGGCGAAGGGGCGCATCGCGCTCTCGATGCGCCAGGCAGAGGGTGACCCATTTGCGGACGCCGCGGTGACGATTCAGGTCGGCGCTGTGGTGACCGGCAACGTCGCGCGGCTGACCAACTTCGGCGCCTTCGTGACGCTCGCGCCTCACGTCGATGGCCTCATTCACATCTCCGACATGGCGCATCACCGAGTGCGCCACCCGAAGGATCTCCTCAACATTGGAGACGCGGTGCAGGTGAAGGTCACGGACGTGGACCTTGAGCGCCGTCGAATCGGCCTCAGCCTCAAGGCGCTATCGAGCGATCCTTGGGACGGCATCGCCACCCGCTTCACGGTGGGCGCGGAGGTGACAGGGACCGTGGCTAAAGTCGCAGACTTTGGGGTCTTCGTGGACCTAGAGCCCGGCGTGACAGGGCTCTTGCCGGCGAGCGAGAGTGGTGTCCCCAAGGGCAAGTCCCTGACCACGACCTACAAGCCAGGGAAGTCGCTGACGCTACGTGTTCTGCGCGTGGACGCAGCGGCTCAGAAGATGGCGCTCACGACCCGAGAAGAGGTCAAGCCCGGTGACGGAGACCCGCGAGGCGGTGGTCGGCGCAACTTTGGGGGCGATAAGGGCGGCCGTGGCGGTGGTCGGCGGACGAGCGTCGCGTGGAGCGATCCCGGCGACAAGAAGCAGGGCACGGATGCGCCCGTCGGCAGCCTCGGAGCGCTGCTCATGGCTGCCTTGGACAAGCCAGATAAGAAATGATCTCTGCCGTGCCCATGCGCGGTTCGTCCTTGGCGCTCATCCTGCTGCTCAGCTTTACTCAGGCAGGGTGTCTAGAGTGGCTTGAAGTGGATGAGCCGATTGGGGAGGCTGACCTCGAGGAGGTCGTGCCAAGCTTGCCGAGCTTCGGCGCAGATGCGTCGTTCCCAGGGGCACCGGCCCGCGCTACAGCGGACGGACCTCTGGTCCCGATGACACCTGGTCTACGGGTGCCTGACGGCTACTGGACGCGGGTCCGCATCGACCAAGCTGACCTCTTGCTCCCGTTCACGTGGGCGGCGGTACAGCCAGCGGGATACAGCGCAGACGGTGAACTCCGAGGGACGTTACTGCGATTGCAGGGACACCGCATGGGCAACACCCCGAAGGAGGCCCCGCAGCTGCGTGCAGTGATTCGGATCGCGACGCCACCCGGCACGACGTCTGAGGATCTCGTGGGGTTGACGTTCGGGCAGGATGCGCTGGCGGAGTCGACGGCGAGCGTGCGGATCTCCGAAGGGACACTCTGGAATGTGATGCTGCAGCGCCTCGCCATCACGTCCATGGAGGAGAACCTCATCACTGGGACCCTCGAAGGAGAGGTCCGTGCAGGGAAGCGAGCGAAGCGCAGTCGGACGTTTCGCGCGGCGTTTGTCGCCTTGAGGGTCGATGAGCCAGTGAGTGGCTTGGGCAGGGTTGAGCCCTAGAAACCTCAGGTCAGCACATCGTTGACACTGCTTTACGCTGGGTGCTAGTGCAACGCCCCTACGGACGCGGCATAGGAGGATCACATGCGCGAGGTGATCATTGCGAGCGCGGCTCGCACCCCGATTGGTAGCTTCAACGGTGCGCTTTCGTCTCTCTCGGCCCCCCGCCTTGGCGCCGTGGCTATACGGGCCGCTGTGGAACGTTCTGGTGTGCCTGCGGAGCAGATTGATGAGGTCCTGATGGGGTGTGTGTTGCAGGCCGGTATCGGCCAGGCACCGGCACGTCAGGCGATGCGTTATGCAGGGCTCCCCGACTCTGTGGGGGCCACGACGATCCACAAGGTGTGTGGCTCTGGGCTGAAGACGGTCATCATGGCGAGCCAGATGATCCGCTCGGGTGACGCTGAGATCGTCGTCGCCGGCGGCATGGAGAACATGTCGATGGCGCCGTATTTGCTGCCCAAGGCCCGTGAGGGCTACCGACTGGGGCATGGCGAAATCAAGGATGCGATGATCCTCGATGGCCTCTGGGATCCGTATAACGATCACCACATGGGCAACGCGGGGGAGCTGTGTGCGCGTGAGCGCGGCTTCAGCCGTGAGGAGCAAGATGCCTACGCGACGGAGAGCTACCGTCGCGCCAACTCGGCGGTCGCTGAGGGGCTATTTAAGGCAGAGATTGCCCCTGTCTCCATCCCACAACGCCGCGGCGAGCCGGTGCTCTTCGACACCGACGAGGAGCCGGGGCGTGGCAAGCCAGAGAAATTCGGTAAGCTTCGACCAGCCTTTGACCGTGAAGGCACGATCACAGCAGCGAACGCCTCGAGCATCAACGACGGAGCGTCCGCTATCGTGCTGATGAGTCGGGAGAAGGCGGATGAGCTCGGCGTGACCCCGCTGGCGCGTATCGTCTCCAATGGCAAGCATGCGCAAGAGCCGGACTGGTTTACGACTGCGCCCGCCTACGCCATTCAGGACTCGGCGACGAAGGCGGGTCTGGACTTGGCCGACATCGACTACTTCGAGATCAACGAAGCCTTCTCAGTCGTGTCTTTAGCCGTCTCCAAGGAGCTGGGGGTGTCCCTCGACAAGGTCAACCCTCGGGGCGGAGCTGTCGCCTTGGGTCACCCCATCGGGGCCTCAGGCAATCGCATCCTGGTCACCTTGCTCTACACCCTCATCGACAACGGCAAGCGCTACGGCACCGCAGGCATCTGCCTCGGCGGCGGTGAGGCTGTCGCCCTGACTATCGAGCGTCTCTAGGAGGCAACGTGGCAATCCAAACCGTAGGCGTCTTGGGCGCTGGACAGATGGGCGCAGGGATCGCGCAGGTCGCGGCCATGAGTGGCTATGACGTCATCTTGACTGACATCTCGCAGGCGCAGCTTGATCGCGCTCAAGCCGGGATGGAAAAGAGCCTCTCTAAGCTCGTCTCGAAGGAGCGCATCAGCGCGGCGGATAAAGACGCCGCACTGGCCCGCGTCATGATGGGGACAGCGATGAGCGCGCACAGCGCCTCAGACATCGTCATCGAGGCGGTGACTGAGCATGAGCCGCTTAAGCTCAAGTTGCTCGCCGAGCTGGACGCAGTGCTCGGGTCAGAGGCCATCCTGGCGTCGAATACGTCGTCGATCAGCATCACGCGCCTCGCGGCGACGACCAGCCGCGCCGAGCGCTTCATCGGTATGCACTTCATGAACCCCGTGCCGATCATGAAGCTCGTGGAGGTGATCCGTGGGCTTGAGACCTCGGACGCTACCTATGAGGCGACTCGAACTCTGGCGGAGGCAATGGGTAAGACCGTGGTGGTCGCCCAAGACTTTCCGGGCTTCATCGTCAACCGGATCCTCATCCCGATGCTTAACGAAGCCGTCTATGCGCTCTACGAGGGCGTCGCCTCTGCTGAGGACATCGACGCTGCGATGAAGCTCGGGACCAATCAGCCGATGGGGCCTCTGACCCTGGCGGACTTTATCGGCCTCGACACCGTGTTAGCCATCGCTGAGGTGCTCCACAACGGATTGGGGGACTCAAAGTACCGCCCATGCCCCTTGCTGCGGCAATATGTCGACGCTGGACGCCTCGGACGGAAAGTTGGCCGTGGATTCTTCGATTATCGAACCTGAGCGACCCACCCAGGAGACTTGATGGGCTTCGAGAACATCCTCTATGAGACCGATGGCGCCATCGCCACCGTCACACTGAACCGACCCAAGGTGCTGAACGCCTTGAATCACCAGACGGTGCTTGAGCTTCAACGGGCCGTCGACACCTTCTCTAAAGATGACGACCTCCGCGTCATGATCCTCACGGGTTCTGGGGAGAAGGCCTTCGTCGCGGGTGCGGACATTGCCGAGATGTCAGCGCTGGACGCGAAGACGGCGGAGCGCTTCGCTCGGGTCGGGCAGCAGCTCAGCACCTCTATGGAGTCTACACCAAAGGCGATCATCGCTGCAGTGAACGGCTTCGCGCTGGGCGGGGGCTGCGAACTGGCGATGGCCTGCGACTTCATCCTAGCGAGCGACAACGCGCGCTTCGGTCAGCCTGAGGTGAACCTTGGGCTGCTCCCTGGGTTTGGTGGCACGCAGCGGCTCCCCAGGCTCGTGGGCCGCGGAATGGCGCGTCAGTTGACGTACACGGGTGAGATCATCAAGGCAGAGAGGGCCCGTGAGATTGGGTTGGTCAACGCCGTCTACCCGCAGGCTGAGTTGATGGCTGCTGCGTTGAAGATCGCGCACACCATCGCTTCAAAGGGGCCGTTGGCGGTCGGGGCCTCAAAGCGGGCCATCAACCGGGGCTCGGACCAGTCGATGGAGGCTGGCCTGGATTACGAGGCATCTCTGTTTGGGGCAATGTTTACGACGCAGGACATGCGCGAGGGGACCAGCGCTTTTCTTGAGAAGCGCGCGGCCGAGTTCAAGGGGAACTAGCGATGGATTTTGCTCTGAACGAAGAGCAGCAGATGCTTCAGCGCATGGTGCGCGACTTTGGTGCAGAGCGGCTTGAGCCGATCGCTGCCGAGATCGATGAAGCCCACCGCTACCCTGCAGAGACGGTGGCCGAGATGGCCGAGATGGGGCTCTTCGGGATGATGGCTCCAGAGTCGCTCGGCGGCTCCGGTATGGACACAGTCTCCTACATCATCGCGATGGAGGAGATCTCCCGAGCCTGCGCCTCACACGGCGTGATCATGAGCGTGAACAACTCGCTTGTGTTGGATCCTCTCTTGAAGTGGGGCAACGCTGAGCAAAAGTCGCGCTGGGCGCCAGGCTTGGCGGCTGGGAAGTTGATGGGCTGCTTTGCCTTGTCCGAGCCCGGGACAGGCTCTGATGCCGCTGCGCAGACCTGCATGGCCGAGCGTGATGGTGACGGCTGGGTCATCAACGGGACGAAGAACTGGATCACGAATGGACCACAGGCGGATGTCTGCATCCTCATCGCGATGCATGACAAGTCGAAGGGGTCTCACGGGACGATCGCCTTCATCGCTGACCTTCATCAGGACGGGGTCGAGTCAGGGAAGCCGGAAGACAAACTGGGGATCTGCGCCTCTGGGACCTCGTCACTCATCTTTGAGGACTACCGAATCGCCGATGCCGAGCGCCTCGGAGAGGTCGGTGACGGGTTTCGGGTCGCGATGACGACGCTGGATGGCGGTCGGATCGGGATCGCCGCCCAGGCTATCGGGATCGCCCGTGCAGCCTTCGAGGCCGCCGTGAACTACTCGACGGAGCGCAAAGCATTCGGCGGGACTCTGAGCGAGCTTCAAGCGATTCAGCACAAGATCGCAGACATGGCGATCGAGATCGACGCAGCGCGGCTGCTGACCTACCGCGCTGCGCTGCTTAAAGACGCCGGAGAGCGCTTCTCGAAAGAGAGCGCGATGTGCAAACTGTATGCATCCGAGATGGCGCAGCGTGTGACTCACCAAGCGCTGCAGGTGTTTGGTGGCTACGGCTATGTCCGTGAGTACCCTGTCGAGCGTCATTATCGGGATCAACGCATCACCGAGATCTATGAGGGGACCAGCGAGATTCAGCGACTCGTCATCGCGCGGAGCGTGCTTAAGGCCGCCTCAGCGAAGGTGGGCTGATGGACTTTGAGCCGACCGACGCCCAGCGAGAGGTTCAGCGCCGCGCCCGAGAGGTCGCATCGGAGCTGATCGCGCCGCAGGCCGCCGAGCTCGACCTCACCGAGCGTTTCCCGGTGGAGACATTCCGAGAGCTGGGCAAGCGCGGCATGCTTGGGCTCAGCGCCCCCGCTGCCTATGGTGGACAAGACATCGGGACGATCTCCCTCGCGCTCGCGCTGGAGGAGATCGCCTACGCCTGCGCGTCGACCGCGGTCGGGATGAGCGTCACGAACATGGTGGCGGACACCATCGCACGGTTCGGTGATGACACGCTCGCCAAGCGCTATGTGCCCTTCATCACCTCTGGGGAGTCGGTCACAGGGGCTTTTTGTCTCTCAGAGCCCGGGAGCGGCTCGGATGCCGCCGCGATGCGCACGACGGCGCAGCTGGACGGCGATCGTTACATCCTCAATGGCACCAAAATGTGGATCACCTCGGGAGACTACTCTGGGGCCTTCATCGTGATGGCGCGCACCGCGGGTCCAGAGGCTGGCTATAAGGGGATCAGCGCCTTCGTGGTGGAGCCGGGCTTCGAGGGGTTCTCTACAGGGCGCGCGGAAGAGAAGTGTGGGCTTCGTGGCTCGAACACCGTGCCCGTCGTCCTGGAAGACTGCGTGGTCCCCGCGTCGAACCTGATCGGTAAAGAGGGGATCGGGTTCCGCATCGCGATGACTGCGCTTGATGGCGGCCGCGTCACGATTGGAGCGATGGCGAATGGCATCGCGCGCGCAGCGCTCGATGTCGCTGCAAGGTATGTATCGGAGCGCCCGGCGTTGCGACGCAGTCAAGCTGTGCAGAGCACCCTCGCTGAT
>JBMYRH010000008.1:198256-235226 GCA_049602155.1 Myxococcota bacterium
CGCGAAGCTCCTGGTCTGGCGGGCTGCTTTCCTCAAGGAGCAATCCGCCAAGAGCGGGGCCCGGTTCACGCGTCAGGCTGCGATCGCCAAGCTCCACGCGACAGAGAACGTCAAACAGGTCACCGCGTCGGCTGTTGAGCTCCTCGGCGTTGATGGGTGCACTGCAGATTATCCAGTAGAGCGACTGATGCGTGATGCACGCGTGACCTCTATCTTCGAGGGGACCTCGGAGATTCAGAAGTTGGTCATCGCCCGTGAAGTCTACGCGAGAGCGTAAGGAGAGAGAGGATGTCCAATCAGACCTACCGTATTCTTATCGCCAAGCCCGGCCTTGATGGCCATGATCGTGGCGCTAAGGTTGTCGCTAGAGCGCTCCGGGATGCCGGGCATGAGGTGATCTACACCGGGCTCCACCAGACCCCCGAGATGATCGCGAGCGCCGCCGTTCAAGAGGACGTTGACTTGGTCGGCGTCTCGATCCTCTCCGGTGCACACAATCACCTTGTGCCGGCGATCATGAATCAGCTGGCAGACCGAGACGCCGCGGACATCGCGATCTTCGTCGGCGGGATCATCCCCGACGACGACATCGTCGAGCTGGAAGGCAAGGGCGTCGCCAAGGTCTTCACGCCAGGGACACGCTTAGCCGACATTGTCTCCTCGGTAGAGGCCATCTTGACGGGGCGCGGCGCTGTCGCGCCTTTGGCCTGAGCGGGTCTGTTGATGGATTTGTCGCTCGACGAGAACCAGTCCGCCATCCGTGAGGCCATTCAGGGCTACGTGAGGTCGGAGGTCATGCCCTACGCAGAGGCGTGGGACGGGGAGAAGTCCCTCGAGCGCTCTCGAATGCAAGGCCTCGCGGAGCTCGGGATGCTCGGTGTGATGGTCGATGAGGCTCACGACGGTGTGGGGCTCGGTTTGCTCGATGCGGCCCTCGTCTTGGCTCAGGTTGGCCGGGGCGACGGTGGGCTCGCTGTGGCGATGGCGAACCATGCTGCGGTCGCTGCGCCACACATCCAACGCTTCGGTGATGAGGCTCAGATCGCAGCTTGGCTTCCTCGCCTCGCGACCGGCGAGGCCTTGGCGTCTTGGGCGCTCGCTGAGAGCGGCGGCGTCACCTGTGACGCGCTGGAGACACAGGCCACTCAGACTACTGAGGGCTGGCAGCTCAACGGCGCCAAGCGGCTCGTGGCGGGCGGCGCCTTGGCGGATGTCTTCCTCGTGGTGGCACGGGTGGACGACGGTGCGAGGACCTTCTTGGTCCCCTGTGATACCGACGGGCTGACGCTATCTGAGCCCGCGATGCTCGGTTTACGGGCGGGGGGCTTGGTAGACCTCTCCCTGGTGGACGTGGTGCTGCCCAGCGGCGCCGTCCTTAACGGCGGCTGGAGCGCTGCGTCCCACGCCTTGGACTGCTACCGGGTGACGCTCGGAGCGATCGCCTACGGGATGGGCGCCCGCGCTATCGAAGCGGCCGCCAGCTACGCGCTGGAGCGGCGACAGTTTGGTCAGCCGATCGCGCGCTTCCAAGCGATTCAAAACCGCTTGGCCGATGCAGAGGTTGGTGTGCAGGCTGGAGGTGCACTAGTAGAGCGCGCAGCCTCAGAATACGACGCCGGTATGGGCATCGACGGGCAAGCGGCGAAGGCCTACGTCCATGCGACTCGCGGCGCGTTTGACGCCGCTGACCACGCGATCCAAGTGCACGGCGGTTACGGGTACGTGCGCGAATACCAAGTCGAGCGAATGTGGCGGGACGCCCGAACGCTCAGCGCGATGGCCGGCACGGCCGCGACCGCCCGCGACACGATCGCCGAGAGCATCTACCGCTAACGTTCGACGGCCTCGTCTACTGCTGCTCGTCGCAATAGCCGACGCCCGAGGCGACGAAGCCTGCGCAGCTGACAAAGGTGCCACAGGCATTGGGGTCGTTCTTGTCGCAGAGTTCGTAGCAACGGAAGTTTACGCAGTGGTGGCCCGGTGAGCAGTCACTCGGGGACTCGCAGGCGCCGCCTACGGGCTCGGTCCCGGCCTCCAAGCAGACGGGGAGGTCCTCTCCTCCGATGGAATAGCAGCCCTTACCCTGTTCGCAGTCCTGCGTCATGATGTTGCAGGTGTCGTAGATGCCCTCGATCTTGCAGAGCTTGAAGGCAGCGTCGCTGATCTCCATGCACGCAGCGTTGTTCGGGCAATGGCCGATGGTCTTACAGAAGATGTAGCAGAAGTAGTCCTCTCCGTTGAGGGAGGTGCACGTCGAGCCGCCCTCACACTCCGCGTCGCTTTGGCATGGGTCGCCCCCTGGCGTCTCCCCAGCAGGGACACAGAGCTTGTCCCCTGTCGTCCCGTAGCCACATTTCTGCCCCTCTTCGCAGCCGGTGTTGGCGATGGGGTTGCAAGCCGGAGGCTCGGGCTCGGGCTCGGGCTCAGGCTCTGAGATGTCTTCATCGGGGGGCACTGTGGCGACGTCTTCGGAGGACGCCGCGCTCGCGGCGTCCTCGGTCGGTGTCGTGCTGTCCTGACTCGAGGCCGCGGTAGCGTCACCAGCAGTTGAGGTGGTCTCATCCGAGCCGCACCCGTGGAGGGTGAGGCAGAGCGCGAGGAGCAAGAGCGTGCGGGTCATGAAGGCCTCCTGAGTGCGAGCGGCATCATTATGCGAGGGGGAGTCAGGCGCAAGGGTTCACTCCCAACGACAGACTCGACCATCTGGTAGCGGTTCCCCGGTACGCTCGTAGATGACGATAGGGAACCGTCGCTGATACTTCAGCTCGTCGTCCCAAAAGACCTTGGCCTTACGGAACCAGCGCTTGACTGTCTGCATGCGCTTAAGCTTCTTCTCGGTGAAGTAGCTGCGCGATGTCGAGATGAGGAAGCGGACATTGTCGGCGCAGATGGCGTTCCAATATCCCTCGTCATTGATGAGCCGGGTCTTAGCGTCCGTCGGGGGGACCCCATTGCGCGCCTGGACCCGGGCAGCCTTGAAGCGCTTTGAATTTGTATCTGACTCCCCGGCAGCGAGGCGTCGGTCCGCCAGCAGCGCGATCAGGGGCGCGGATCCCGAGGCGCCGGCGATGGTCTCGTGTGGTGCGCTGTGATCGGCGATCCAGGTGCCGATCTCTTGGGCCTTGGAGAACTGACGCTTCTTGGTCCACAAGTAGTGGCGGTATCCACGCTCGATGTTGCCGCGCAGGCGGTGGTCTTCCCAGAAGAGGGCCTCGGCGACGCTGGAGAGGGGCTCGGCGACTGGTGCGGGGCGCCACGTGTAGTCGTGCCGCTTGCCCACGTCTTTTTGTTCGCTTGGGAATGCCTTGTTGGCGTCCGCGCTCCAAGCGGGCCAGAGACACAAGAGCGCCACGCCGACAACGCCGATGGACGCGCGGAGAGGGCGGATGCCGTCGTCATGGCCGGGCGCTACCGCGGTGTTCAGCAAGACGACCGCGTGCCAGAGGCTCCACCCGAGACAGAGGGCGAGCGTGGGGTAGATCAGCACGAAGTAGAAGCTGTAGAGCTCGCGAAACATCGCGTACTGAACAAAGAGCGCGAGGGTCACGAGCCACACGTAGCCGATCACGCCGTGCTGCCCGTCGACCCAAAGGCGGCGGGGATCCAGGAAGCGCAGCGGCGTCGAGCGCCCGGCCGTGGTCGTGAGCCAAGAAGCGGCAGCGAGCAGCGGTGTGACGAGGCCCGCGAGCCAGAGGTGGGAGTGATAGAACACGTCGCGTGTGAACGGCTTAGCGTCGATCATGACGCTCACGTTCTGGGCAAGCGCGGAGAGAGGGTTGGTGTCCGAACCAAAGAGCGGGATCATTCCGGCTTCACGGGTCGCCTTCAGCCCATGATACCGGTAGACGCCGTCGAGGTAGGCGTCCCCACCGAGCGCATAGAAGAGGCCACTGATGGCTCCAGCGACCAACACAAAGCCCATCAGCTGACTCAGGGCGAAGCGACGTGTGCTGAACGCCCCGATTGCAAGCGCCGCGCAGATCGCCCCCATGCTGTAGAAGCCCGTGCACGCGGCTAGACCGAAGAGGCTGCCAGCTGTCCATCCGCGTCCGCGGAGCGCTTGCCACAGCCCGAGCATCAGCCACATCGTGGTGAGGTTGACGCCGGTCATGTTGGTGGTGGCCTTCAAGGTCTCCGCGGCGAACAAGAACGCGCCCATGGCAGTCAGCCCTGCGATGCGGCCCAAGTGTTCGCGGCCGATCGACCAGACTGCGAAGGCCGCGATCGCCCCCGCGATGACGCTGAAGGACTTGGCCAGGGTGAAGCTAAAGCCAACGACAGCCATGATCGCGCCGGGCAAGATCACGTGGAGGGGAGGATGCGCGAAGAAATAGTCCCTGTAGGGCCACTCCCCGCGGCTGAGCGCCTCGGCCATATAAAAGTAGATGTTCTCGTCTGTGTTCGACGGCCCCATGCCGTGGATCTTCAGGGCCGCATAGAGGGCCAAGAGGATCGCGCAGGCCACTCGGTCGAGGCTCAGCTTGTTGAGCAGAGTGTCTAGGGAGGACGGCTGGCTGAGCGTGTGGACACCCGTGAGTGTCACCAACGTCGTCATACCGGCGAGCGTCAGGTTTACGCCGAGCGCCAGGGTCCCCTCTCCCTGGCCGGAGGCGGCGTTGAGGAGCTGATGCATGACAAGGATGAGGGCTCCGGCGGCGACCCCGAGGAGGACCTTCTTAGGCAGTTTGGACCAGGTGCATCCGGCCTCTCGGCGCGCAAGGGCGAGCCCCATACAGGCGGCCCACGCGAGCAATGGCCCCAGCAGCAGGAGCGGAGTGATGCGCCCTTCGGTCGCTGCTCGAGCCACTGGGGCGGAGAGATCCCCAAGCCAGAAGTGCGGCATACACAGAGCTGCCGACGCCCAGAGCCCGGAGGCAGCGAGGGACCACCACGCGATGCGGTTCATCAGCTGGGTGCGTACGACCAGGGCCGACACGGCGAGCGCGACGTAAGCGAGCTCCGAGGGCACCCCAATGAAGTGGGCATGCCACGATGCGAAGGGGCCTTGATGGAGCTCAGGGTGACGTCGCATCAGAGCTGCGAACCCTAAAATGCCGATGGTCAGCGAGAGGACCCACAGCTGAGATCGGGCCGCGTCCGGTCGGAGTGAGGCGTACAGCGCGACGGCCGCAGAGAGCCCGGTGAGCACAAGGGCGCCCTGGATGAGGCCGCTGAAGGTCAGCGCCTCGGCCGCAGAGAACGAGAGCGAGATACCGAGGGCGACCGTCAGACAGGCGGCCCAGAGGAGCCACCGCGCCTGAGGCGGCAGCGGTGGGGTTGGCTGTGGCGGAACGGGCGCTGACGATGGTGCATCAGCGCTCTCGGACCGCAGCCGCTTCTTTCGGCTAGCCTTCCCCACGGAGGATCGCCGCCATGAGCCGTTGAGCTTCGGTGTAGGGATCTGTTCGGCGCTCAACGAGCGCCTCAAGCAGCTCGGTGGGCTCGCCCATCACCCGCGTGATCGCGTCACCCAGCGTGTCGATCAACATGGTCCTCAAGATGTGAGCTTCACGTTGTCGCTGGCGTCGCGCGACGTCTGGGTGGTCGGCCGGCAGCTCGGCGTGGGCCGCTACAGCCTGGGCGAGTTCGGGGACCCCAGTGCCGCGGACAGCCACGGTGCGAAGGATTGGCGCATCCCATTCGCCTGCGGACTCGCCCAGCATTTGTAGCATGCGCAAGTCCTTCATCGTCCGATCGACACCCTCGCGGTCCGCCTTGTTCACGACGAAGATGTCGGCGATCTCAAGCAACCCGGCCTTGATCGCCTGGATGTCGTCGCCGAGCCCGGGGACGAGCACAACGACTGATGTGTGAGCCACTCGGACCACCTCGATCTCATCTTGTCCGACACCGACGGTCTCGAGCAGGATGATGTCGAAGCCCATCGCGTCGAGGATGCTCACGACGTCGTGGGTGGAGCTAGAGAGCCCACCGAGGTGGCCACGGGTGGCCATGCTGCGGATGAACACACCGGGGTCCGTGGCGTGCTGGTTCATCCGGATACGGTCACCGAGGATGGCGCCACCGGAGAAGGGGCTCGAGGGATCTACAGCGACGACGCCGACCTTCATCCCGAGCCCACGGTAGTGGGCCACGAGCTGGTCGGTGAGCGTGGACTTGCCCGAGCCCGGGTTACCGGTGATCCCGAGGATCCGGGCGCGACCGGTGAAGGGGTAGAGCGCCTTGAGGAGCGCGGTCGCGAACGGGTGGCGATCGTCGGCCAAGCGCATGGCGCGCGCTCCAGCTCGTATGTCTCCTGCGCGAATCCGAGCGACGAAGGCCTCGACCTCAGGGGTGGGTTCGCTTTGGCTCACAGTGGCCTCCCGTTCTCGCGCCCCGCCACAACAGCAGGTGAGTAGAGAGATCTTTGCCACCGTGGTCCCGCGCATTGGCGCGCGCTCATTCGGCGACGGAGTAACGTGTCAGTGATAAACGCCGAGCCAGCGCGAGGCAGCCATCGGCGCTCTTTGTCCACCCCTGGGCCGTGCTCCAGCCACAGGACTTTGCCCGTCACGCGATCCTTGAGCACTGCCAGCTTCTCAGTGAGCGCGAGGTCCCACTGTGAACCGACGCTCGCGAAGGCGATATCGGACCAAGCGCTGCTCTCGACGACGTCATATCGGTGCCCGGGCGCAGCGTCGGCGCGGGCGCCACCTAATGCGAGGAGGGTCGCGTGGACGTCGGTGAGGTCTGTGGCATCGGTGGGGAGCTGCGCCCCTTCGGCCGTGTACAGCGCGATGGGCGCCTTGAGGGTGGTCAGGGTGGGGGGACCCGAGGCAGGGAAGGGGCCCTCGCCAGCTAAGCCGACGATCACCACGCGTGTGTCTGTGAGGGTGTCGACCTGCTTCAGGAAGGCGGCCAAGGCGGCGACGACCTCGTCGACCTTCCCCCGCCGTAGCGCGTGCCAGTAGTCCATCTTATCCTGCCGCGGTGCCTTGCCGCTGGTGCGCTGTCGTTCCAGTTGCTTACGGCCATCACGGGCATCCCATGGGGTGCGCTTGTTACTCGGCCAGTGGGCGGTCCAGGCGTCCCCTCGAGGCAGGTACGGGGCTGCAATGTCACCGAGGACCGCGGTCGCGAAGATGGGGCCGGGGGCTGCAGTGCTCACCGCGGTGAGCGTCGCGTTCAGTACCGCCTCTGCTGTGTGCTTGAAGTCGCCGTCGTTGGAGAACGCACTGTCTTGATAGCCCGACCACAGGTGTGCGTCCTTCGCATGGGGGACGTGACCGGCGCGGAGCACCGTCTGACGACCGGCGGCTTTCATCGCCGTAGCGAGGGTTGTCACGCGCGTTGCCGTCTGATCGCTTCGTTTGATCAGGCCGTGGCTGTCGGCGTAGTGGCCCGTGAGCAGCGAGGCGAGGGCCGGCCCGCGTCGCGGGGATGTGGACCACGTGTGACTCACTGCGAGGTTGGGCAGCTTCTCGAGGGCGTCTGCTGCGTCCTCGCTCCTGAGCCCCGGGATGGCGATGAGGATGAGGCGCTCAGTGCTCCCCATGCGCGCTGCAATCTCAGGTGTGGGTAGGGTCAACTCAGGCTGCACAAGCCCGATCGCACCACCGGATGCCCCGCTTACGCCGATGCGCAGGTACTTGGGGGTGCGCTCTCCGCTGTCTGCGAGGTGGAGGTTCCAGGGCAAGGCGAGGGCGGCTGGGAGAGAGAGCTTGGTCGCGATGGCGCCTTCGAGCGTCTCAAACGCCACCACTGCCCGAAGATCGTCGTGGGCACCGCGGGTCAAGGTCCCGGCGGTGCGCAGCGCGTGGCTCGGCAGGGCAGGGGTAGGGATGCGCAGGACCTCTCCAGCCTCAAGCCACAGTGCATCCCCGCCGGCGAAGGTCTCCGTCACGGGGCTGGACGGGGGCGTGATGACGGTGCTCAATCGAACCGAGTGCAGATGGGCCAGCGCCTTTGGCGATGCGTCCCCCGAGAGCGCTTGGCCGGTTGGGCTCATCGTCAGTGAGAGCGTATGAGGGCCTGCGTTGAGCGGCTGTGTTCGGAATGACAGGCGTTGCCACGTGCCGTCTAGACGCTCCACGCCGAGGACAGCACCGTCTAGGCTGACCGTGACCTCTCGGGCCTGGTTGACGGTCTTAATGATGAGATCGATGCGCCGCGCTCCGGTGGAGGCGACCTTCAGGGTGACGCGGGCATGGATCAGCTCGCGGTAGTTCATCTTGTCGGCGTCGCTGCCGCGATCGCCGAGGGCGCTGGCGCCCACGAGCCCCGCGGCGACGTCGAGCCCTGGCCCCACGGCGGTGATGGGGCCTTCACCGTACCCAGACAGCCGCGTGACATCTGCGACGGCCGTGCGTGACGTCGCAGAGGCAGTCGGCGCCGCCCAGGCAGCGGTCAGCGTCAAAATCAAGCAACTCAAGAGGTCGGTTCGAACAGATCGCATGGTCCCGCCAGCCAACAGGGGTGGTGTGCGGTTAGCACGCTGAATCGGCCTCTGTAAACCCGCGGAGCGGATTGACGCGGCCATGTCATTGCCGTCACCATCGCCTCCATGGTCGGAGAATCAAAGACGGGCGTACTCTTCGTTTGCCTGGGCAACATCTGTCGCTCGCCGTTGGCCGAAGGGGTCTTCTTGGCGGAGCTGGCGCGTCGTGGGCTCGAGCGGGAGTTCCACGTCGACTCCTGCGGCACGGGTGGCTGGCATGTCGGCGAACCACCGGACCCAAGGAGCGTCGAGGTCGCCGGTCGGCATGGCGTCGACATCTCAGGACAGAGATCCCGAAAGCTCGCGACGTCCGACTATGATGCATTCAAGTGGATCATCGCCATGGATCGCAGCAACCATCGAGACATCGTGGCGCGCAGCCCAGCAGACAGCTCAGGCCACATCGTCTCATTCATGCCTTGGGTCCCTGAGGCGCCGACCCCCGACGTCCCCGATCCCTACTACGGCGGCCCGGGGGGCTTTGACCACGTGTACGATCTCTTGGAGCGCGGGATGGCGCCCTTGCTTGATGCGATCCTAGAGGCCGAGTCGCCGTGAGCCTCCCGAGGGTGGTCCATGGGCTCGTCAGGCGACTGACGGGGGGCCCTGTGACCTCGTGGAGGGCGGTCACGGGCGGGTGCATCAATCAGGCGGCCCGGGTCATGACAGGTGAGGAGGCGCTCTTTGTGAAGTGGCGCGCCGCCGCTCCGGTGGGCTTTTTCGAGGCGGAGGCCGACGGCCTTAGGCGCTTAGCGGCGACGGGGACGGTCCGAGTCCCAGCGGTGCGCGGCGTGGGGCATGAGGAGGGGGTCTCGGCGCTCGCCATGGCGTGGGTCGCGCCAGGTCAGGGGGGGAGCGTGTGGATGGAGGACGCGGGTCGCCGCCTCGCGCAGCTTCACGGAGTGCGAGGGTTGTCACCGGGGCTCCCCGTCGACAACGTCATCGGCGCGTTGCCACAGGTGAACAGCGGTGAGGCGGGGGAGACCTGGGTTGAGTTCTTCCGCCGCCAACGCTTGCAGGCGCTGGCGCACGGGCTCTCCACGCGCGTCAGGCGGAAGCTTGAGCGCCTCGATGTCAGTCGGTTCATAGCAGAGCCACAGGGAGGCTGTGCGCTCCTGCACGGTGATCTCTGGTCGGGCAATACACTGGGTGGCGCAGGGGATACCGGTTGGCTCGTCGATCCAGCGGTCTATGCCGGTCACCCGGAGGTAGACTTGGCGATGACGAGGCTCTTTGGTGGCTTCTCGCAGCGCTTCTATGATGCCTACACTGAGGTCGCGGGGGCACTTGACCGGGAATGGACCGATCGGGCAGAGGTGTTAAACCTGTACCCGCTCTTGGTGCACGTTCACCTCTTCGGTGGCGGGTACGAACGGCAAGTAGAGGCCGTGCTGGATCGGTTTGGAGGGAGCGGAACGTGAAGAGAGTGCAGCGTGCGTATCAGAGCGCGACAGCGGCGGCCGTGTGTCTACTCATGGTCGCGTTGACTGGTCACGGGTGTGAACCATCACTGGAGTCTGTGGAGCCCGCGGTTGTCGAGCCAACCGAGCCCGCCGGGATCAGCGTCCCGGGGCCCGGCCAGGTCTTTCGGTTCATCGACCCAGGGGACGGGACCGTGAAGACGGCGACGGAGGTGGACGCGATTCCGGCCGCTGCGCGCGGGCAAGTGCTGGTCTTTGACGCAAAGGCCCCGACGCCGGCGGGTTGGGAGCACGTTGTGGATCTGTCCGCAGCCCAGCCTGCGACCACTGTACCGACCCGTGGGTTCGTCCTGAGGCCCACGATCGCGGTGAGCGCTCCGTCCTCTGGGGTCAAAGCGAAGAAAGCCGCGCATGAGGTGGTCATGTTCAGCACCCAGGGGTGCGGGTATTGCAAGAAGGCTCGGGCGTACTTCAAGAAACACGACGTCGCGCACAGCGAGTATGACGTAGAGCGCGATGCGAAGGCGGGCCCGAAGCTTCAAGAGCTCGCGAAAAAGGCAGGGGTCCCGGTTGCGCAGTTGCAAGGTGGCGTCCCGTTGATCTTCATCGATGGGTCCCCTCACGTGGGCTTTGACCAACGGAAGATCGCTAAGCTCTTGGGGATCTAAAAAACTCACTGCGCTTTTCTGGACGGAGGGAGAGTCTCCGCTGAACGTCTCCTCAGGACCACGACGCCACGGGGAGGATTCGATGGTCGCAGTTCCTTTCGATCCACAGGTCACGTCAACAGCAGCGCTCGGCGCCACTTTGACGCTAAACAACACTCATCATGCGCAACAAGACGTTGAAGCTACGGTCACGGCCGTAGGTTGGCGAGGCTTGGTGTGCGACACCGACATGGGTGTCGATGCAGGCGCACACGCCTGGCTTGATTTGGCGCTGCCTTCCGGCAAGCACATTCGGCCGCTCGTGCAGCTGCAGCCAAGGGTAGAGGGCGGCACCACCGCGCGCTTCGTGCACCTCTTCCCGAAAGACCGGCAGGCACTTGAGGCCTATCACGCGACGCGCTCAGCCTCTTATTGAGCCTGAGGCGCTCCGCCGACCTTGATCGGCGTGTGCGCAGGGTGCGTCGGCCATGCCCATAGCTCGCCCTCGATCGCCTCGGCGAGCGGCGCGAGTAGCCTGGGGATGGAGGCCCAGTCATGAAGCTGGCTAAAGTGGCTCAAGACGAGCCGTGGACAACGCAACAGCTCTGTCCGCGCCATGAGGTCCCGTAAGTGCACGTGGCCGCCTTGTCGCGCCGCGGCATAGGGTTTGCTGTCGTCCAAAAAGGTGCACTCAAGCACGACGACTTCGCTGTCCATGAGCTCGGGCAGGTCGTCGACGACCTCGACCAGCGTGTCGCCCGTGACGGACAGCAAAGCTTTCCGCTGCGTGCGGGTGATCGTGACCCCTCGGCTCTTGAGTTCACGGAGCTCATGACCCTCTTTGCCGATGAACTCCGGGGCGAGCTTGTCGACCCGTTTGGTGACGGTGTAGCCCAAAGACGGCACCACATGGCGTGTTCGAAAGGCCGTGAGCTCGATGTCTTTTCGGAGCTGGACGGTGTCTCCGGGGGACATGGCCACAAAGTGAGCTGCCGAATCGACGCGTTGTAGGGTGTTCCACTGCGTGATCAGGCCTTCGAGGGCTTCGATGCATGCTTCAGGGGCGTAGATCGTCGGGGGCGTAAGTCGGAAGAAGCTCCGCATCGCGACGAGGTAGGGCAGGCCCGCTGCGTGATCCACGTGCGTGTGGGTCAGCGCGATATGCTCGCAGCGGACGAGCTCCCGTGGCCCACGGCCTACATCGATGGCCAATTTGAGCTGTGGCACGACGAGGTGAGTCTCCAGTCCCCCGAGAGAGGAGCCGGTGATCTCAAGGCCCTGAACGCTGATTGGAGAGGTATGCATCGTGGAGGTGTGGTTGGCCCAGTCCGAGAAGAGCGCGGACGTCTTGTGAGCCCTGCTTCTGCCGTGGTAGAACGCGCCGGTCTCTAGCGAAGGACAATGACATGCCACGCCTTGAATCGCTACCCTCGGAGCCGGGCCTCGCCCCGGTTCATCGGCACCCGGCCCGCGTCGTGACGACGCTGTGCCTGATCGCCGCGATCGGAGGGTTCGCCCCCGCTTGCGATGAGGGTGTGCAACCGGAGCCTGGCTCGGGCGGACTCGGGGTGAGCGTGAACGCGCTCACGACGCAGGCCTGCTCTGATGGCGTGGGCAACGGTGCGGCGCTTGATGAGATCGCCGAGGTCACGATCGTCGTGACCGGAGTCGATCCGGTCGCCCCCGAAGGTTCAGCGCCGACGGTGTTGGTGAACGACACGCGCACCTTGGGTGGTGAGTCGGCTATCACCGTGCAGGAGGTACCTGAGGGCAGCGCGCACAAGCTCGAGATCATGGGCACGACCGCGGCAGGTGAGCGTGCCTGGTACGCGATGGAGCCCGAGCTTGAGGTCCTTCGAAACGAAGACAACCCCGTGGAGTTGTTGCTCACCCGTTATGGTGGCTTCAACTGCGCTGAGGCGACCGAGAAGTCTTATACAAACGTCGTGTTTCCAGCGATCGTCACCTTAGGAGACGGTCGCATCATGGCGTCAGGTGGTTTCACGCAGATCGACGGTGACCACCTCGCAGGTGCCTCCTCACAGGGCATCATCTACGATCCAAAGACGGGCGAGGTGACTGGCCCGTTCGATATGCAGAGCGAGAATGGACGCGCCGGTCACGCGATGGTCTACATGCCCGACCTTGAGGGCGGGGGCAGTGGACAGGTCCTCATCATCGGCGGCATGACGCGTCTACGTGTCGATGAGAAGAGCGCATTCCCCTTTCGACCGAGCGCAAACAAAGATTACGTCCGCAACGACGTGCTCGTCTACGATATCGACAGCAACTCCTTCACGACGATCGCCGATCCCATGCACCGTAAACGTGCGTTCCCACGCGCTGTGCTGATGAGCGACGGCACTGTCACCATCACAGGCGGCGGTGATTGGCCCGAGGAGTCGGATGACGAGTACAGGCGTGTCGATGTGTTCGATCCGCTCAAGGATGGTGGCCCCGGGTTCCTTACACTGTCTAGCTTCGAGAGCGAGGTGACCCGCTCGGGTCATGCGATGGCGTTCCTCAAGAACAACGAGAGCGGACAGAGCCACTTCTTGCTCTGGGGCGGCACATCGAGCATCGGCGACGTCGCCGAGATTCTCCGTCAATCGCCACAGCAGCGTGAGGGTGTCGATGGCACCTTTGCCCAGGTGACTGAGGCCGGCGGTGAGGGTGTGTCTGGAGGGTTCTCGACCTACTTCTCGGAGTTGACCCCGCTCAGTAATGACGCCGCAGGGCGCCAGCGTTTCTTGCTCACCGGCGGTGTGCGAGAGTCTGGTGGGGTCATGCAGAAGCCACGCGCGGATGAGGCCTTTATCCTCGTGTACTCCGAGGAGGGCGTGAAATCGAACGTCTCGATCTTCGCGGCCCCTGGGTTTGGGGCTGGTCGTGTGTTCCACAGCGCTGCGAGCCACGACGGTCGCAACCTGAGCGTGGTGGGTGGCTTCGCCATCAACACCTGCGGGGACCAGTGCAACGCCTTCGAGGCGATCAGCGATGGCGCGATTCGCTTCTGGAGCAATGACGCCTATGACAGCGACCCAAGCGATGTGACCGCGTGGTCTGACGCCCCTGACTCGGCGAACTTTAGCGTCCGCGGGGGCATGGCGGGTCAGGCATCGGCTGGCGGCCGAGTCCTCTTGGTGGGTGGTGAGCCCACTCTCGACAACTTCGGTGTCGACACGGACTCCATCGGGGCAGCCGTGATCGAAGTCTACACACCTTCCAACCTCTTCCAGCTGTAGAAGGAGCGAGACGTGACTATGTATTCGCTGCTCGACCCTCGTACCCCAGCAATCCGCGTCATCGCGGTCTTGGTGGCGGTCTGCATTTTGAACCTCGACTTCGCGCTCGTCGCTCAGGGGCGCCTGGAGCCTCAGGTCGCGAGTGCCCAGGGGAAGGAGCGCCGTGTCGCGCTCTTTGTCTTGCCAAAGAACTCCGCGGTTGAGGGGGACGCGCAGGTCCTCCAGACGCTCTTGCGTACCGAGGTCTCCCGCCTCGCGGGTGTTCGGCTCATCACGGGGACGCCTGAGCCCGACGCAAGCGTCGAGAATCAGGTGGGGCCCGCCATTGAAGACGGTGTCCGTGCCCTTAACAGCAAGGATGACGCCCGCGCCGAGGAGTACCTCAGTGAGGCCTATGAGGCGCTGATTCGAAACACTGGGCCTCTCCCGCGGCGAGCGATGGCTCGCACGCTCAAGGGGCTTGGCGTCGCCCGCGTCATGGGGGGCCAGCTCCGGGCTGGCCAAGAGATGATGCGCGCATCGCTCAACCTGTGGCCGGACCAGCAGCCGCCCGAGTACGCCTATTCGTTGGACGTGCTGAATGCCTTTAAGACTGTGCAGCAGCAACATGTCGAGGGCACTACGGGGGGCGTGGCGGTGATCACAGAGCCCGCCGGTGCACGTGTCTCGGTCGGTGGCGAGGTCAAAGGCTACGCGACTTTGAAGGTGGGCGACTTGCCTGCGGGTCTGCACTGGATCGAGGCTACGCTCGACGGCTATGAGCGCTCCGGCGCCTTCGTAGAGATCCGAGGTGGTGAGGAGACGACGCATCGGTTCGCGCTTCAGCCACGGGCCAACAGCGCATCGTACGAAGCGCTCATCGACGAAGGGACACGCTATGTCCGCAGCAAGAAGAAGATGGGCTCGGTCCTCCCGGGCCTGAACGCCTTGTTGGGATCTGAGGAGATCATCTTCGTGACCGCGGACGGCAAGGGGAGCGCCTACGCGTTCCGTGGCTGGTACCAAAGTGCGGCTGGCATGGCCCCAGTGAAAGTCACGGTGAACCGTGACGCACAGTTCCTGACCAGCCTGCAGCAGTTTATGGCCGTGACGCTGAACGCTGAGACGGCAGAGGACGAGGTGATGCTGCCACTCGATGCACCCCCACGCTCAAGCGAAGTGTCAGGAGGAAGCCAGGGCTCGGATGACTTGTTCATTGATCCCAGTGACTCAATCCTGAAGTCAGAGGGCGGTGCAGAAGGCCAGTCCGTCATCGAGACGTGGTGGTTTTGGACCATCATTGGCTCGGCGTTGGCCGGGATCGGCGTAGGCCTCGGTGTCGCTTTGAGCGGTGAAGAGGCTGAGCAAGGTCCCGTGGGCGACGTTCTGATTCAGCTCAACTCGTTTTAGGGCGCCCCTGAGCTCATCCATGCGCTCACTCTGAGGGCCAAGTCCCTCGACCGTGCACATCGTGAGGCGACGAGTGTGCGGCCGTGCCATGTGGACTCGCCGCCGTGGTTGACCTCGCGGTACAG
Organism: Myxococcota bacterium; assembly: GCA_049602155.1. Lineage (GTDB taxonomy): Bacteria > Myxococcota_A > UBA9042 > PHBI01 > JBMYRH01 > JBMYRH01. The sequence goes on from JBMYRH010000008.1 coordinate 213,521, forward strand.
CCGGGACGGAGCCATGCCAAGGCAGCTCCGGTGGGGTGACCTCGCGGTGCAGGCGGGTACGGAGCCATGCCAAGGCAGCTCCGGTGGGGTGACCTCGCGGTGCAGGCGGTACGGAGTCATGCCAAGGCAGCTCCGGTGGGGTGATCTCTCGTTGTCCTCTGTCGCGGAGATGCTGAGGTGGAGCCTCTCATGGAGTGACCGACGTTGGGGGCCGACCAGATCACGCGAACCCTCGATGACGTGGCGCACGGGGACTTCGAGGTCCACGGAGGACACCCCATCGACATGCGAGCGCGGGCCATCACTCTCGAGGGGGCTCGGGGCGCGCCAGTGGCACTGGGCAAACATAAAAAAAGCCACGTCGCAGGACGACGTGGCTTCCTCGGGACGAGGTGCTGAGCCTACTTCTTAGGCTTCAGCAGGTACTTGTCGATGACAGAGACGAAGGCCGCCTTGTTGTAGCCAGAGGGCGAGGTGAACTTCCGACCATTGATGAAGATGGTCGGGGTGCCGCGGACCTGAGCCTTTCGGGCCTCGGACATGTCGGCCTCTACCTTCTCAGCGATCTTGGGGTCCTCGAGGCAGGCCTCGAATTTGCCATCATCGAGCCCGACCGTGTCAGCGTAGGTGTCGAACTTCTTCTGGGCGAGCTCCTTCTGATTTGTGAAGAGCTCGTCGTGGTACTCCCAGAACTTCCCTTGTGCGCCGGCGCACTCCGCGGCGATTGCCGCATCTTTGGCCTCGCGATGGAAGTTCAGCGGGAAGTGCTTGAACGCCACGACCAGGTCTTTGCCGTAGTGCGCCTGCACCTCTTTTAGGGGTTTCCCGACGCGGGAGCAGAATGGGCATTGGAAGTCCGAGAACTCGACGATTTGAACCTTCGCCTTGGGGTTGCCGATGACATTGGCTTTGCTCAAGTCAAAGGTGTGCACCTTGGCGTCCAAGGGCTCAAAGACCTTACCGTTCTTGATGATCTCGTCGTAGAGCTTCTCCGGCGCGATGCTCTTAGCGACCGCGAGCTTCTCAGCCTTCTTCAGCTCCTCAGCGACGAGGGATTTGAACTCCTCGGGGGGCTTGGCACCGGTGAGCTTACGTCCATTGATGAAGGTGTTGGGCGTGCCACGCGCGGTGACCTTGCCAGCCAACTCTTGGTCGGCGCTGATGACGCCCTTGTGGGTGCCCGCCTCCATGCAGCGCTTGAACTTAGCCATGTTCAGGCCGAGCTCGGTCGCATAAGCGGTCAGGTTCTCGCCCTTGAGCGCGCGCTGATTGGCGAAGAGCTTGTCATGGTACTCCCAGAACTTGCCCTGATCGTTGGCGCACATCGCCGCCTCAGACGCAGGGAAGGCGTCTTTGTGGAAGGGGAGGGGGTTGTGCTTGAAGACGATGCGCACCTTCTCGCCGAACTCCTTCTCGACAGCCTCGAGGCTCGGCAAGACGCGCTTACAGAATGGGCATTGGAACTCACTGAACACGACGATCGTCACCGGCGCGTTCACGTCGCCCTTCATCGCGTCCGTCTTGGGATCCACGCTGACTTTGTAGACGGTACGATCCGGTGGACGCTGCTTGTTCTTCTTCTGCGACTTGGAGGTGACCGCTGGGGGCGTCTTGCCACCGTGGATGTATGCCGAGAGGTCCTTGTTGTTCGTCTTGAGGCGCTCTTTGAGCCACTCCTCGCCCATCTTCCCCGCTGTGTTGGCGGCGACGATCTCTGCGTCGATGATCTCCTTGAAGCGCTGGAAGGGTTGCGCACCCTTGAGCACCTTACCGTTCACGAAGAAGGCTGGCGTCCCAGAGGCGCCGACCGCGTTCGAGATAGCGCGGTTCTTGTCGACCCACGCCCCGATCGCGGAATTCTTCAGCTCGGCTTCAAACTTCTCCATGTTGAAGACGCACTTGGGGTCGCCCTCTTCGCACAACTCGGAGGCGTACTTCTTCAGGTCAGCCTCTTTGAGGGCCCGCTGGTTGGAGAACAGCTTGTCGTGCATCTCCCAGAACTTGCCCTGGTTATCAGCCGCCACGCTGGCGATGGCGGCGAGGCGCGCTTCCTTATGGAAGGGCAGCGCGTTGTGCATAAACGCGATGGCGACGTCCCCTTTGTACGTCTCCTTGATCTTGGCCATCGTGGGGTTCACGCGGGAGCAGAATGGGCATTGGAAGTCCGAGAACTCGATGATCTGGACCTTCGCCTTTTCGGTGGGCGTCGTCGGTGCAGAGTAGTCGCCGACTGACTTCGTCGAGCCCACGGGTGCTGCAGCGGCTGCAGCGGCTGCGGCGCCGGTCGACGTTGCTGCGGCCTTGCCACCCTCGGCGCCACCAGCTTCTGCAGCCGGAGCCGCCTCACCATGGCCACCGCCTCCACAGCCCACCGCCAACACGGCGCTGGTGAGGAGAATCATCCATTTAACCTTCATCTTCGCTGTCCTCCGATTACGCAGCCATCTGCAAGGCACAGGTGCTGATGGTGCTTTTTTTCTTATGCATTCCAGCGTGTTGGCTCTTCTTTGGGGCCGGCGGAACGCGTCGGCGGAATATCTCATAGCGCCTTGCCCTTCGCAACTGTTACCTGGGCCCTTGAGAGGCCTCTCTCCCAGGTCCTTGAGGAGAGCAAGGCTTCGAACAGCTCCGTGGCTTGGGCGGTCAGCGGGCGCTTCAACTCGGCTGTCGTCTCTCTGGGTTAGGGTGGTATAGAGGCGGCAGGTTCGATTCGGAGTCTTCATGGTGATGTCAGGCGCTCTTAAAGTCGTACAGGTGACGCGTCGTCTTTGTCTGGCGGGGGTGCTCTGCCTCGCGGTGGGTTGCGGACCGGGCAAGCACGCAGACGGCACAGGGGTGGCCGAGTCGGCGCCCCCAAGCGCTGGGATCAACGAGCGCTCGACTGTAACGAGGGACGTGGCCTCCGATTCGCCAATTGAGCAACTCCTGGCGGCCACCTCGATGCGCAGCGCCTGGTACGGCCTCTACATGCTGGACAAGAAGGTGGGGCATGCTCGTATTTGGCTGCGCGCGGCCACCGATGAGGAGGAGGGGCGGTTGGTCGTCGGCACGGATGCCGAGCTCAGCGTGCAGGGCCCTGGGCAGACGACCACAGTGTCAATCGATGAGCGACGTTACTACGATGGTACGGCGCCATATGCGTTACGCATGACGGAGCTGTCTGAGACCTCTCAGGGGTTGACGACGTTGCGGCGCGCGGTGCGTGACGGTGATGGGATGCGCCTCACGACGCCCGGGCAACCCGATCCAGTCCGGCGGCTGCCCGCGACCGCGGAGACGGTTCACTCCGTGTTGGCGATGTCGCCGCTCGACTTCAAAGCGCTGGCGCCCGGCAAGGCTGTGGAGGTCTCTGTCTTCGACTGGGAGTCCCTCGCAGATCAAGTCGTGGCGGTGACCTTGAAGGGGATGTCGACCCTTCAGCGCTCCGGAGTGACCACACCCGTGGCAGAGCTTGAGATCCAGTACAAGGGGACGGGGCTGAAGGGCATCTCTCTGATCGGGGAAGACGGCGTTGCCTTGCGGACGACCCTCGGCGCAGGGCTGGTGTTGAAGCTTGAGGAGGAGACGGTCGCCAAGGCTCGCGTCGTCGGCCTGGATGTCGTGGCCTCAGGGGTCCCGGTCGCCCGACGTCTGGTGGCACCCGCTGAGCATGATGCCCTGACCGTGACCGTGACCTTGGCAGAGGGCGCGACGCTGCCGACCGGCCCAGGCCAGCACGTCACACGCGAGGGGCCCAAGCGCCTCAAGCTGCGCCTTGATCGCTCGGTGGGTGCAGAGGTCACCGCCGCTGAGCGCGCGGAGTTCCTCTCACCACGAGGGGCCGTCAACTCCGAGCACCCTGATATCCAGGCGCAAGCGTTAGCGCTCACCGCAGGGTTAAAGACCGAGCGCGAGAAGGCGCAGGCCCTCTTGAAGTGGGTCCATCGGACCCTGAAGAAGAAGCTCGCCACGCACATCCCGAGCGCCTCTCAAGTCCTAGAGCGCCGTGTCGGGGATTGCACCGAGCATACCTGGCTGTTCGTCGCCCTTGCGAGGGCAGCGGGGGTCCCCGCCAAGCCGGTGTATGGGCTGATGTACATCGATGATGTCGCCCCGTCGTTTGGCTATCACGCGTGGGCAGACGTCTCCATCGACGGCCGATGGATCGCCGTGGACCCGACGTGGGGCCAGCTACCTGCCGATGCCACTCATATTCGCGTTGGGGACGACGCAGTCGCGGTCGCGAGCGTCATGGGCGGCCTCTCGATCGCTCTCCCGGACGCACCCACGGGCGGCCCACCCAACGCCCCCTGAGCGGGTTAGTGCTGACCGCCCTTGGCGGGCATCCCGAGCGTCGTCCGCGCGGCCTTGGCGAGCTGAACGAGGGCAGAGCGCACCTCGTCAGGGCGGGTGATGGGCGCAGGGAAGGCGAGCCGAATAGGGCGGGGGCCTTCTGCAGTGGTCGCAGACATCTCGAAGCCGTATCGGTCGACCCCGGTCATCTGAGCTGCGCTCGTGTCAGAGGCCTTACTGAAGGCCTTGCAGTAGAGGACCATGGTGTCGGCGTGGTCGTCGTTCATGTGCGCGATGATTGGGGCCGCTGCGTTGGCGATGGGGTCTGGGGTGGCGCCGCTCCAGTCCTCTTGCTCCACCCAAGACATCCGGCCGTAGCCACCGATGTAGCGGAGCGACGTCACCGTGAGCCTCCAGAAGGAGAAGTCTTTGAAGTCGACGTAGTACGAGGCGTTGGGGTGCCGGGCCAGGTAGCTCTCACGCGCCGAGGCTGACGCTTCGCCCTCGGCGAGCTCTTCACAGCGGCCGACCATCGTCACGCGACCACGCGCGAGGGGATCCCCTTCACCGGGCTCCGAGACCATCAGCGAGCAGCGCGGCTCGCGCAGGAGGTTCTTGGTGTGCTCAGCGAGGCGGCTGACTAAGAAGACCGGGCTGCCTTCGTCCAAAGCGAAGGTCACAAAAGACCCGTAGGGAAAGCCTTCAGGCTCCACGGTGAGCGTGCACAGTGTGCCTGTCCCCTGGGCGGCGACGAGCGTTCGAGCGCGCTCAGCGTGGCTTGGTGTGGCCACCTCGGGGTCGTAGAGAAGCTCCTGACGACGCCGGCGTGAGCCGCTTGGTGGTGCGTGATGTCCTCGTCCCATGTCGACTCCTACCAGCTGTAAAATCCCTGGCCACTCTTCTTGCCCAGCTTCCCGGCGCGCACCATTTGGCGCAGCAAAGGAGGTGGTCGGAACTGTTCTCCACCGAGCTCGCTGTGCAGCGCCTCGGCGATCTTGAGCCGCGTGTCGAGCCCGACCAAGTCGGTCAGCTTCAACGGGCCCATTGGGTGACGGTAGCCGAGCTCCATCGCGCGGTCGATGTCCTCGGCGCTCGCGACGCCAGACTCAAGCATTCGGATCGCCTCGAGGCCCAAGACAAGACCCAGTCGGCTTGTCGCGAAGCCCGGGCTGTCACGGACGGTGATCATCTCACGGCCAAGGGCCTCGCCGATCGCCCGTGCGCGGTTCAGGGTCTCTTCGCTCGTCTGCAGCGCGGTGACGATCTCGAGCAGCTTGACGATGTGCACGGGGTTGAAGAAGTGCATGCCGATGACACGCTCAGGGTGCGCCGTCGCCGCAGCGATCGCTGTGATCGGGAGGCTCGACGTGTTGGAGCCGAGGAGGGCATCTGCGGGCGCGAGGCGGTCCAGCATCGCGAAGAGGTTGGTCTTGAGTTCGAGGACCTCGGGGACCGCTTCGATCACGATGCTCGCGTCGCAGACCATGTCCTCGAGATCGGTGCTGCCAGAGAGGCGCGCCAAGGCTGCATCTCGCATCTCAGGGGTGACCTTGCCGCGATCCACGCCTTTGTCGAGGTTCGTACGGACGTGCGCGAGGCCGCGATCCAAGGCGTCGTTGTTCATGTCTGTCAGGATCGTGTCGTACCCGGCCATCGCGGCGACCTGAGCAATGCCATGCCCCATCACCCCGGCCCCGATGACGACGAAGCGCTGCTCGTTGAGTCCTTCAGCCATTAGCTCTTCTCCTTGGCGGCTCGCGCCGCGCGTCGCGCATCGCGCGCGTCTATGAACTGAGTCATGCGTCGCATCTTGTCGGGATCGTCATAGAGCACGGTCTGGGCCAGGGCCTCAAGGGAGAGCCCGGTTTGCTGAGAGCTCTCACGGCCGGAGTCGATAGCGACCTTGGCCAAACGCACCGCCATGGTGCTGTTCGAGGCGATGGTCTTGGCGAGCTCACGCGCCTTGGAGAGCGCGAACCCGTCAGGCACGACGTGGTTGAGGAGGCCAATGCGGCCTGCCTCTGCCGCGTCGATGATCGCGGCGGTGTAGATGAGCTCCTTCGCTTGGGCGATCCCGACGATCCGCTGTAAGCGCCACGTGCCGCCTGCTGCCGGGATAATGCCGAGGCTGACCTCGGGCTGGCCAAGCTTTGAGGAGGCGCCCGCGACGCGGAGATCACAGGCAAGAGCGACCTCACAGCCTCCGCCAAGCGCGTAGCCTTGGATGGCTGCGATGGTGGGGAAGGGGAAAGACTCGATGGCATCACAGAGCTTGGCGTTGTGGGCGGCCAAGGCCACGACCCCCTTGCGGTCTCGCAGCTCGGCGATGTCGGCGCCGCTGACGAAGGCTTTGTCGCCCGCGCCCGTCAGGATGAGCACGCGGACGTCTTCACGGTCCGCCAAGTGCAGCAGAGCCGTGCGTATCTCCAAGTTCATTGGGAGGTGCATCGCGTTCCGCGCCGCCGGTCGCTCGAAGGTGAGCAGCGCGACACCGTCGCTGTCGACCTCGACCCTGATGTGCTCGTACGTGGGTTCATTCATGGGGTCACCACTACCTTGCCGAAGACCTCGCGCGCCTCGATGGCGCGGTGAGCATCGGCGATTTCTTCCATTGGGACCACTCGGTCGATGACTGAGCGGAAGTGGCCGGCGTCGTAGAGAGACACGAGCTGCGCGAATTCTTGGCGAGTGCCCATCGTCGAGCCGAGGATCGACTGACTCTTAAAGAAGAGGTGCCGCAAGTTCACCCGCGCGTCGATCCCAGTCGTCGCGCCACAGGTGACGAGGCGCCCCGCCCAGGCGAGGCAGCGCAGCGATCGCTCGAAGACTTCGCCGCCGACGTGCTCAAACACGACGTCGACGCCGCGCCTGTCGGTTAACGCCTTCACGCGGGACACGAAGTCCTCTTCGCGGTAGCCGATGGTCTCATCGGCGCCGAGCTCTTTGGCGAGCTCAAGCTTACGGGCGCTGCCGGCTGTGGCGATGACCTGGGCCCCGAGGTGCTTCGCGATCTGAACGGCGCAGGAGCCGACCCCGCTCCCGCCCGCGTGGACGAGGACTGTCTCCCCCTCTCGCAGCTCGGCGCGCGCAACCAACATGTGCCAGGCGGTGAGGAAGCTGAGGCTCAGCGCGGCTGCGTCTGGGTAGGTCAGGCGCGCAGGCTTTGCGAACAGGTTCACGGCGGGCACGGCGACCAGCTCGGCGAGGCCACCGGGCTGGGTCTCTCCAAGGATGCCGTACTTGGGGCAGAGGTGATCGGCACCGGCCTGACAACGCACACATTGTCCGCAGCTGACTCCGGGGGCGACCATCACGGGGTCACCGGGGTGCCACTTTTCAACGCCAAGCCCCACGGCGTGGACATCCCCCGCGATATCCGCGCCGGTGATCATCGGGAGGTGAAAGGGGGCGCCAGGGATGCCGCGGCGCACCCAGACGTCCAGGTGGTTGAGGGCGCATGCGCGCACGCGGACGACGACCTCGCCAGGCCCCGGGGTGGGATCTGGCACCTCCTCCACGCGCAAGACCTCAGGCCCGCCGTGTTCGCGCAGGAGGACGGCCCTCATCGCCCGCTGAAGCTGGGCTTGCGCTTCTCGTTGTAGGCGCGGATCCCTTCGGCGGCGTCGTCACCCTTGAAGAGGCGCTGCTGCAGCTCTCTTTCGAGGGCCAGCCCCACGTCGAGGGAGGTCTCTCCGCCGGTTTGGCAGGCACGCTTGATCATCCCGACCGCGCCAGACGCACGACCCGGAGGGCAGAATGTACGCGCCCATGCCACCGCTTTGGAGCGGAAGTCGAGGGCATCGTCTGCCTCGACGACGCGGTTGATCAGGCCTATCTCCAGGCCCTCCTCAAAGGAGAGGTTACGACCCTCAGCCATCAGCTCGATGGCCTTCGATTTACCGACCATGCGCGTCAGGCGCTGTGTACCGCCGGTGCCTGGCAGGACGCCGAGGTGCACTTCAGGGAGGCCAACCTTGCCGCGACCTTTCCTTGCGATGCGCATGTCACAGCCCATCGCCACTTCGAGGCCGCCGCCGACCGTGTGGCCGTTGAGCGCGGCGATCACGAGCTTCGGGGTCTGCTCCAAGCGGACTAGGGTCTCATTGGCGTGAAGACAGAAGTAGTACTTCGTCTCCGGCGTGAGCTCTTGGAGCATCGCGATGTCAGCGCCCGCGCAGAAGAACTTCTCGCCTTCACCGGTCACGAGGATGACATGAACGGACTCATCCATTCGTGCCTCCAAGATCCATCGGTCGAGCTGCAGCATCATCGCGTACGAGTACGCATTGGCCGGCGCGTTGGTCAGGGTGAGGATCGCGACACCGTCGACGACCTCGTAGTCCACTAGGGTTCGGGATTCGCTCATGTGTTTCCTCCGGCTTCCGGCTTCCCATGTCGCCGCGAGACCTGTCAACTGCGCATCAGACTTGAACCGCAGGCACGGGTCCTCCTATGGTCGCCCCCATGAGGCAATGGATTTCAGGTCTGGCGAGCGCGATCGTCCCCGGGAGTGGGCAGCTTTTCCGAGGGCGCGCGTGGGATGGCCTACTTTTCTTGGCGTTCGCGATCGCCCTGCACACGATCACTGGGGGGCTCGCCTTCCGGATCGGCGCCGACCTCGCGAGGGACGGTTGGCTCTACGGAGCCTTTGGGTTCCCCTCGGACCGTGTCAGCCCGATCACTGTCGTGACGACCGTGTTGATGGTCGCCACGCACCTCGGCGCAGCATGGGACGCAGCGTCCGATGAGGGGGCTGCGGAGGTTGAGGCCGTTTAGGGCGCGTCGCGAGGATGCGCGACGTCGAAGAACTCAGCGACGAAGTCTGTGGCTGGCGCGGCGCTCAGGGTCTCTGCTGTGCCGTGCTGGATCACGCGGCCATCTTCTATGACGTAGACGTGCGCCTCGAGGGCTCGTACGTCGCGCGCGTCATGGGTGACGATGAGCCCTGGGGTCTCGCCTGGTCGCAAATATCGTGCAAGTCGGGCGCGCATCGTGCGCCGCGTTCGAGCGTCCATCGCGGCGAGAGGTTCGTCGAGCAACAACAGGCTCGGTGCGACGATGAGCGCCCTCGCGAGCGCTACCCGCTGGCGCTCCCCACTCGAGAGGGACGCGACGGGGAGCTTCGTCAGTGCGTTCGCGTCGAGCTCGTCGAGTAGCGCGCGGGCTTTCGCGCGTCGCTCGTTTTGGCCGCCGGGGACCCCGAAGCCCACGTTGTCGAGGACGCTGAGGTGTGGGAAGAGCCCGTAGCCTTGCGGGACATAGCCGATTCCGCGGTCCTCTGGGGCGCGGACCACCCCGGCCTTGGTGTCCACGAGGGTCGTGTGACCGACAGTGATGAGGCCGGCCGTCGGTGTGTAGGCCCCTGCAATCGTGCGCAGGATGGTGCTCTTCCCCGCGCCGTTTGGGCCGATGAGGGCGACAGGTGAACCGTCGCTGTGCAGGTCGACGTCCAGGTGAAGTGCACCCAAGTGGAGCATGATGCGGGCGCGCCAGGTCATGAGCGCCCTCCAGGTCGGAGGGTGCGCAAGAGTTGAGGGCTCAGCCGTAGCCCCAGCAACAACACGATGGAGAGGCCCGCCAAGATGAGGGCCAGGGCACGCGCGATGTCGAGATCCGACTCAAGTGCGGTGTAGATCGCGAGGGGCATGGTCTGAGTGGTGCCGGGGAGGCTCCCTGCGAAGAGGAGGGTCGCACCAAATTCACCGAGGGCACGTGCCCAGGAGAGCGCTGCGCCAGTGACGAGCCCGGGGAGCGTCATCGGCAGGGCGACGCGCAGGAAGGTGCGCCACGGGGTGTGGCCGAGTGTTCGTGACACCAGGAGCAGGTCGTCCTCCAGGCGCCGAAAGGCCAAGGTTGACGCCTTGATGTAGAAGGGCGCAGATACCGTGACCTGAGCCAGGATGACGGCGCTCGTCGTGAATGGGATCTGTAGGCCGAACGCCTCCAACGCTCCCCCGAAGAGCCCCGCCCGACCGAATGTCTCCAGGAGCGCGATGCCGATCACAGCGGGGGGCAACACGATGGGCAGGTCTAGGAGGAGGTCTATTGCCGCAGCGCTCCGCCCGGATGAGCGGGCGAGCCACCAGGCGAGCGGCGTCCCGATGACGATGATGATGAGCAGGCTGACGAAGCTGGTGCGCAGGCTGAGCCACAGCGCAGGGCCCACGACGGGGTGAGAGAGGGCCTTGTAGAGGTCCGCAGGCGAGCTCGCCATCACGAGCGCCGCGAGCGGGATAAAGAGCACGCAGAGCGCGGGGATCGCCATCCAAAGGGCGGAGAGGCGTCGGTCGGTGGGCTGAGTCATGGGGCGATATACCCTAGCTCAATCAGGGCCGCGCGCGCCTGAGGAGACGCCATAAATGCCCGCCACAGGCTCGCGGCCCTCGGGGGGGCAGCTGCGATGATATCCGCTGCGTAGTAGTCGACCTGGATGTTCTTGTCAGGGGGGAGCGTGACGGGGATGACGTTGGGGGTGTTGCGTGCATCCGTGGCGTAGACCAGCGCGGCGTCCGCCTCGCCGAGCGCGACCTTGGCGCGGACAAGCCTCGCGTTGCTCTCTTCCGAGACGACGCGCGCCATCACACGTTCACTTAGGTCTCCATTGCGCTGGGCATCTTCGCGCGCCAAGAGCGCCCTCGCATACTCCCCGACGGGCGAATGAGGGGTCCCCAGGACGATCCGCTGGGCCCGAGGGAGCTGCTCAAGCTCTTGCACCTTGGCAGGGTTGTCAGTGGGGACGATGATCGCAAGGGTGTTGCCAGCGACCTGCCGCGGCGGTCCGGTGAGGCCGGCGTGATGGAGGGCCTCGACATGCGCCAGGTTGGCCGAGACGAAGATGTCGGCGGGGGCGCCTTGCGCAATTTGAACGCGCAAGACTTGGCTGCCCGCGAAGGAGAAGACGACATCAGTGCCAGGGTGGGCGGCCTCGAAGAGGGGCTCCAGGTGCTCGAACAGCTCCGTGAGCGATGAAGCGGCGTGGATGCGCACGACGCCGTCGCCCTGGGGCGTGTGAGTGCACGCTACAAGACAGAGGCCCAGTACGAGGTGTCTGACCAGGCAGTTCAGCGGCCATAGAAGCAGCGGGATAGGGGGTTGCCGACGCACGGCCCCTGTTACCATGAATCGAGGCGGGATGGGGGGCTCAGGGGGCGCTCGGCCATCGCGGATCGTCGAAACGTTGCAGCTCGACCAGGTACCCGTCTGGATCACGCAGGAAGGCGTGGGTGATGTTGAAGCGTGGGTTGTGGGCTAGCGGCGACTCGAAGGTCACGCCGGCGTCTTGCAGGGTCGCAGTCACGCCCTCTACATCGGTCGTGACGAGGGTGATGATAGGCCCATCGACTGCGTCGGGTTCGCGGTGTGTACAGAAGCCGATGAAGCCTGTAGAGGAGATCTGGAAGATCCGGCAGGCGCCTTGGTCTAAGACCATCGGCACGCCGAGCATCCCTTCGTAAAAGGCCTGAGCCGCGTCGAGATCGGCGCAGGGGAAAAAGCACACGCTCTGCTGAAATGGCGGTTTGGCGTTGGGCATGCTGGAGTCTCCGTTGGCATGCGATGTCTCGGTGACTGGAGGGCGGCCATGAGACATTGCAAGGTTCCGCTTGCAGGCGAGGTGGCTGCGCTGCTTAGCTTGGCCCGCAGATACGTGGAGGCGCAATGATTGACGTCAAAGACATTGAGGCAGCTCAGAGGGCATGGGGCGAGGGCGTAGTCGCCATCGGTAGCGCACCGTCGTGGGAAGAGTCGCACGCGCTCGCCGTCGCATTCGTGACGAAGCGTTATGCGCTTGGCGACGCAGCACTCTTATTTTGCCCGACAAAGGCTCGAGAGGTGCAGTTTCGAGGCACCCTAGACGACGCGGTCTCGTACTTCGTGGGGCGCGATGCGCGTCACGCTGAAGACGGGGGCTTCGCGCTCCAGCCTTGGACCGCTGTCCGCTTCGAGAACGCGGGTGTGGTCTGTGGAGAGGAGATGGCCCTCGCGATGGGGAACTATTTCTTCAAGGACACGGACGGCGTAGAGCTCAAAGTTGAGTACTCATTTGCGTACGTGCGCGACCCTGAGGGGGGCCTCCAGGTGCAGCTCCATCACTCAGCGTTGCCTTACAGCGGCTAGAGGCGCAGGGGAGGCGTGAGCACGCCTCGGTTATCGCGGACGTGACATGTGTGGTGAGTCGGCTATCATCCGCAGCCGGTTCTTCGTTAGATAGGGGGCGTATCGATGGTCCTTCAGGCCAACGCGCTGGTGAAGCATTACGGTGAGCATGTGGCGCTGCGTGGGCTCGACTTAGAGGTCGGTGCTGGCGAAGTCTTCTGCTTGCTTGGCGCCAACGGCGCTGGCAAGACGACGACGATTCAGCTCTTCCTGGGCTTCATCGAGCCGACCTCAGGCAGCGCGAAGATCAAGGGGATGGAGGTCAAAGACCACGGCTTGGAGACCAAGCGGTGCCTGGCTTATATCCCTGAGAACGTGATGCTCTACCCCAACCTGACTGGGCTTGAGAACCTGGAGTACTTCTCTGTGCTCGCCGGTGTGGATGACGTCAGCGAGGGGCGGTTGCGCGCGACCCTTGAGCGGGCAGGCTTGCCACAAGAGGCGGTCGAGCGGCCCGTAGGCAACTACTCAAAGGGCATGCGACAAAAGGTGGGCATCGCCATGGCCATCGCGCGGAGGGCCGAGCTCTTGCTCCTCGATGAGCCGACCTCGGGGCTGGACCCCAAGGCCTCCAACGAGTTCTCTCAGCTCGTGACGTCGCTCAAAGATGAGGGCGTCGCCGTGCTGATGGCGACGCATGATCTTTTCCGGTCCCGCGAGATCGCCACGCGTATTGGCATCATGAAGCTCGGGAAGTTGGTCGCGAGCTTTGACGCCGCGGATGTCTCTCATAACGACCTCGAGCGTATCTACCTCGAGCATATGCACGACTGAGGGTAAGGCTTCGATGTCGACTATCCGACACATCGCACGTAAGGAGCTCCGCGAGATTATTCGCGACGGCCGCCTTCGTCTCCTCGCCGGGATCGTGTTCGTCTTGGCGATGGCGGCGCTCATCTTTGGGGCCGATCAAACCTATCGCTCTCAGCATGCGCGGGAGCACGCCAGTGAACGGGCGGCTGCGCAGTGGGAAGGGCAGGGCGAGAAGAACCCTCACGTCGCCGCGCACTACGGTACGCACGTCTTTGCGCCGACCAGCGTGGCGACGGCCATCGATCCTGGGGTCTCGGCCTACCTCGGCCGCTCGTTGAAGCTCGAAGCCCATCAACGGAACCTTGCAGCGCATTCCGAGGCACAAGACGGCGCGAGCTTACAGCGCCTCGGGAGCTTCTCGGTCTCTACGGTGCTGTTGCAGCTGTTACCGTTGCTCATAGTCGCCCTCGGCTACGGCTTGTGGAGCCGTGAGCGGGAGCGCGGGACACTGCGGCAGCTCATCAGCACGGGGGTCGATCGACGCGCGCTCCTGTGGGGGAAGATCATCGCCCTCTTCGCGGTGGTGGCTGGGCTCTTGATCCCAGCCGCCCTCGTCATCATCGGGGTCCTCTGGTCCCTGGGTGGGGGGGACACTCAGACGCTCTCTCGCTTGGTGTTGCTCGGGGTTGGGTACGCCGCGTACTTCGCTATCTTCGGTGGGTTGACGCTCTACGCCTCCGCCTCAGCTCCGTCGTCCCGTGCGGCCCTCGTGGCCATGGTGGGCGCCTGGGGGCTTTTTTGCTTGGTGATGCCGCGTGGGGCGACTGAGTTGGCCGGTGCTATGGAGCCATTGCCCAGCCAGGCGGCCCTCGCGCGGGACGTGTCCAAGAGCCTCGAGGTCGGCATCGACGGGACTGCGGAGCGTGAGGTCGCGATCGAGGCGATCAGGAGCGACTTGATGGCGGACTCGGGGATGGCGGACACCGGTATGCTCGTGGATGACACCTTCTTGAGCGGCTTCGACCTTCAAGCTGAAGCGCGCTGGGAGGATATGGTGTTTGACCACCATGTCCGCGCGCTTGAGGACCGTATTCAGGCTCAGGAGCGTGTGGTTACCCTCGTGGGCTTCTTGTCGCCATACCTGGCAATGCGGACGCTCTCGGCTGGCCTGTGCGGGACGGACTATGCCCATCACCGCCACTTCACCGAGTATGCAGAAGTGTGGCGCAAGTCTTTGGTCGCTCAGCTGAATCAGACCTTCGCGGAGGAGGCGGGCGAAGAGGGATGGGATTATCGGGCAGGGCCGGAGCTCTGGAAGAATGCCCCGCCGTTTGAGTATCAGGCGCCTAGCCCGCTCGCGGCCCTCCAGATGCACCTCATGAGCGTGCTCTCGCTCCTCCTTTGGTTGGCGCTCGCGCTTGGGCTCGCGCGGCGCTCTGCGCAACGCGTCAGGGTGGTGTAGCGATGTGGCGCACGGTACTGAGATTAGAGTGGCGGATCGTGAGGCGGGACCGGGCCGCGTTGGCTGTCCTCGCGCTCTTCGCGGGCTTCCTCGTCCTGGCGGCCTTGGCCGGTGGTGGCCATGCGGACACCCTCGCTGAGGGCCTGGAGCGCACCGAGAGCGCTGAGCGGTCAAGGCTCGATGGGCACCAAGCGGAGATCAAGGAGCGGATGGCGGCTAAGGCCGACAGGACTGCGAAAGATCCACGCGATGCCGTGTGGATGGGGAAAGAGGGCGCGTCGCGTGTCGCGATTTTACCTCCCTCTCCCTTGGCGCCGATCGCTGTCGGGCAACGCCAGCTTCACCCACAGGCCGTCAGAGTCAGCACAGAGATGAACCTGGCGGCGGAGCGTGAGACAGAGACCGCGATGAGCGGCCCGACGCGGCTGATGACGGGGGCCTTCGACCCGGCTTTTCTCTTCGTCGTGCTCTTCCCCCTGGTGATCATCGCGCTCTCCTACGAATTGCTCAGCGGTGAGCGCGAGCGCGGGACCCTCGCGATGCTGCTCTCGCAGCCCGTGAGCCAACACGCGCTCGTCTTGGGCAAGGCGGCCGCGCGCGCGCTGCTGCTCTGCGCTGTGACGTTCCTCTTCGCGCTCCTAGGGCTCGTGCTCGCCGGGGCAGATCTGACCGGTGACGGTGCTGTCGTGCACATCGCGCTCTACGCGGCGGTGCTCGTCGCGTGGGCGCTCTTTTGGTTCGCGGCGGCGGTCGCTGTCAATGCATGGGGGCAGAGCTCTGCGAGCAACGCGCTCTCGCTCGTCGGGTTGTGGCTGCTCCTGGTGGTCGTCGTCCCGGGGCTGATGCATGTCGTCGTGGACGCCATCTATCCACCACCGTCTAAGGTGGAGCTCCTCCACGAGGCGCGTGAAGCCGGGCAAGAGGTCGAGCGGAAGCTCGCCGGCCTTGAGGGGCGTCACGACGTGGACACGACAACGAAAGGCTACGCCAAGCGCGTGGTCGAGGTGCAACAAGAGCTCGCGCGGCGCTCCGAGCCCGTGCTCAAGGAGCTTCGAGCACAAGTGGCAAAGCGTCAGTCCATGGTGGACACGCTGCGCTTTGTGTCCCCAGCGATCGTGACTCAGCTGGCGCTCGAAGATGTCGCCGGTGCGGGCGCTGTCAGGCACCAGCGTTTCGAGGCCCAGGTCGACACGTATCATGAGCGATATCGAGCCTATTTCTTCGCGCACATCCAGGGGGGACAGCCCTTCACCCCCAAGGATCTCGAGAGCGTCCCCACGTGGGAGTTTGCCGAGGAGGACACAGGCGACCTCATCGCTCGTATCCTCGGCGGCGTCTTTGGGCTCTTGCTCTTCGCGTCAGTGCTTATCGGGCTGGCGTGGCCGGGGCTACGCCGGGTAGGGCGACTGGCGCGCTGAGCGCTACTTGAACTCAAGCAGCTCGACGTCAAAGACGAGCATGCCGGCCGGACGCCCACGGCGACCTTGGTAAGCCAAGGCCTCGGGGATCCAGAAGCGCACTTCGCTGCCGACGGACATGAGCTGAAGTCCCTCTGACCAGCCGGGGATGACCCGGTTAAGTGGGAAGCTCGCGGGCTTGCCGCGCGCGACGCTGCTGTCGAAGGCCTTACCGTCTGTGGTCCAGCCGGTGTAGTGGGCGGTCACCACACTAGTGGCGGTGGGCTTCGCCTTGCCGTCGCCCTTGGTCAGGACCTTATAAGCGAGGCCACTCTTGGTGGTCGTAGCGTCCTTCGGGGGGGCGGCCACGTCAGCCGGCGCCGCTGGCATCGGCGCCGTGGGCTTCACGCCCTCGATCTTGGTGGCGCCCATCTCGGCCATCACCTGCTTGTAAGAAGCCACACCGCCGCCGACCTTGTGGCAGTGGTTGCGGTGACAGTTCACGTAGCCGGGAGGTGGAGTCTTCGGGTTGAAGACGATCTCTTTGCCGTCCGCAGGCTTGGCGGCGGCGGTCTTCGTTACGGCCTGCGCCGGCTTTGTGGGCTTGGTCTCGGCCTTGGTCTCGGCCTTGGTCTCGGCCTTGGTCTCGGCCTTGGGGGCCGTCTCGGGCTTGGCCTCTGGGGCTTTCTTCTCGCAGGCCGTCAATCCGAGGGCCAGCGTCACGATGAGGAGAGTACGGTACGTCATGGAGTGCTCCGTGTGCGTGGACGACGAGCGCGATGTACCACGAGATGGTTCTCCGTCCAATAGCCTGTCGCGAGAGCCGTGAGTAAAGGGGCCCAAGTTGGGCGCTAAAGGGATGGACACAGGGCCCCGCTCGATAGACGATGAGCCGCCCTCTAGAGGAGATCCTGATGCCGCTCGAAACCCCACTCTCGCGTAAGCTTGGCTTGAAGTACCCTTTCGTGCTCGCGCCGATGTTCATCATCTCGAACAAGGAGATGATCGTCGCTGCAGCCGAGGCCGGGGTCTTGGGTACGATGCCGACCTTGAACGCGCGAACCCCAGAGGCGCTGCGCGCTGATCTGGAGTGGATCCGAGCTCGGACGGACAAGCCCTTCGGGTTGAACCTCACGATTGGGCTGACTCAAGAGAGTCGCCGTGAAGCGGACATGGCGCTCCTCAAGGAGTTCGAGGTCCCGGTGCTCATCACGAGCTATGGCAACCCTACGGAGTACGTGAAGCGCGCTCGGGAGAGCGGCACCACCGTATTCCATGATGTGATCAACCTGCAGCACGCTAAGAAGGCAGAGAGCGCGGGCGTGGATGCGATCATCGGCGTCAGCGCCGGTGCAGGCGGTCACGCTGGGCGAGTGTCACCGTACGTGCTGATTCCATACCTGCGAGAGCACCTCACCGTGCCCATCATCGCGGCGGGTTGCATTAGCACTGGCGATCAGATCGCAGCCTCTCTGGCCCTCGGGGCCGAGCTCGCGTACATGGGTACTCGCTTCATTGCATCGGCGGAGTGCCAGGCTGAAGAGGCGTATAAGCAGCTGGTGGTCGAGGCCACCCCTGAGGATATTGTCTACACCGATGAGGTCAGCGGAACGCACGCCAACTTCTTCAAGCAGACCCTCCCCAATCACCCTGACTTCGAGCCAGGGATCTCAGGGGATGAAGGGAAGCGCTGGAAGAGCATATGGAGCGCCGGACAGGGATCAGCGCTCATCCATGAGGTCAAGCCTGTGGCAGACATCGTCGACGATCTCGTCAGGGAATATCACGACGCCGTTCAGCGCTTGGTGTGAGCCGCTAGGCGGTGAAGCCGCCCTGGCGCCCCTTGACCGTGACGGCCACAGCGTCGTGCGGGTGCAGGCTCTCATGGTGCGATACCTCAGCTCTGTAGTCGATGATCCGCGTGTCTGCATCGAGGGCGTGCTTGATGCGCCGCGCCGCGTCTTCGCAGAACATGAGGTTCTGACCGTTCAGGAGCGCAAATGCTTGCTCGTCTTCCCGCTTCACGGCCGCCTGCACAACGGTCTTTAGTGCGCCTTCGACATAGTCGATGATGGTGTCGACGCTAGGGGTCTCGGCCCCGTCGATGAGCTCGACCTTGATCGTCGCCTCACTGCGCTGACTGTGTGGTGTCGCACGGATGGCCTCCTCGGTGCCGAGCCATTGGCGGACCATGGTTGCGTCGATGGTGCTGGCGCCTCGGAAGTCTCTATCGAACGCCTCTTGAATCAACTGGCGCGCGAGCGCGGCCGAGCAGGGGCACGTGCTTGAGTAGGTCACGACCGTCTCCAACACGTGGCGCACCTGACCGCCCTCAAGGGTGGTCGAGAGCGTGATGGGGTAGTGCCTCCAGCCAGCATGCTCACTGACGAGGGCAGCTCTCTTCCTCATGTGGGTGTACGCGATGCTCACGTGTGCGCTCGACGAGAGGTCGCCATGGGACCCTTTGAAGGCGTGCACCACGTCCGCGAGGGTGTCGAAGGAGAGGACATCGCGCTCCAGGATCTCCTGCAGCGACAGGAAGAGGCGCGACATGTGGATCCCCTTCGCTGTGGGGTCGTCCAGGCTGACGAAGGCGCTGGCGAGCGCCGGCCCGATGTGGATCTGCCCATCCATGCCGAGGAGACGGATGGGGACCTCGATGTCTGACATCCCGACGCGCTCAAGCGTGCCCGGGACAGAGGCCCCCTTCTCTGCGATGTCAGGCATCGTGCGCTCGCCATTCCCCGCTCCGCCAGGCGAAGAGGAGGGCTGCTGCAGTTGGAATCCCTTATGTGATGTGTAGGGGTTGGTGATCATCGGTGTCCTCAGGGTGTGTTTCGGTGTGGGGGGGAGCGCCGCGGGGACGGGGTTATGCGATGGGAAGAGCAGGGGGGGCGGCCCACGACCGCGCGTAGCGCGCCGCCTGCCCGGGAGACTCGGACACCGTGACGACGACGCGGCTCAGATGGAGCGTGGGGCAAGCAGTGGCTAACCTGTTCAGGAACTGCTCACACAGGTGAGCGGCCAGCGCTTCGCTGGACGTATTGTCCCCTTCGATGAGGACCACGTCCGCCCTCGGGAAGGTGAAGATATCCCCCCGCCATTGGGCGCTGACCCGTGTCTCCTCCTCGGTGACGTCGAGCGCCGGGTTGTCTGTCGGCAGGAGGGTGCGGTGGTCAAGGGTGTCGCAAGCGGCCTTGAAGAGCGGCTTGACCTCGATGAAGTCGGCGACCAAAGAGGCATCGCCGAGCCCCGCATGGAGCTCGACTTCGGCGCGGTAGTTGTGCCCGTGGAGAGGCTCGCGCTCCCCGTCGGCGAAGATGAGGAAGTGGGCGGCAGCGAAGTTAAAATACTGCTTGTCCAGGATGATGGAGTGCTCTTCGCGATAGGACATGGCGTTCATGCGTTCCGCTCCGGTGCTTGGTCATTGAAGCCGAGCTACGTCTGGGTGGGGGCGCGACATCAGGGAGGTGAGCAGGATACCCACCGTGTTGAACAGATATTGAACTAGATAAAGGGGCTCTGTCAAGGCTTTGAATAGGAAAAATCTGTTCAATCAATTCAGAACCTATCCAAAGTGCCGCTCCACGGGTTGGGCCCGGGCGGTTCGCGCATGTCTCTCGAAGAGCAGGTGTGTGTAGACGAGAGAGAACCCGAGGCGTTGCGCGTTGCGCTCGGTTGGCCCGCCGGGCACCGAGGCGATCAGTGCGTGGTTGAACCCTTGCGCCTTGGCGAAGTGAAGGCGGTGTGTGATGAGCGCTGAGTGGACGCCACGGCGGCGGGCCTCGGGGGCGACGCCGCCAGCGAAGAGCACTGAGCTTCCTTTAAATGTCTCGATCCCGCCGCTCGCGATGAGTCGCTCGTCACGCTCGACGAGCCAGATCGTTGAGCGCCTGTGAGCCGCGACGCGGCGCGAAATCGGGTGCATCCCCTCAGGCAGTTGGCCGTCAGGGAAGAAAGCTCGCCCCTGCGCTGTGCAGAAGGCCTCGATATCGACAGACTCGTTTGGGTCGACCTCACGGAAGGTGAGTCCGTCGCACGTTGGCATGTCGGGGAGCGCGTCGAGGGGGTGAACCAGCACTGAGTCGCGGTCGATGGCTTTGAAGCCGCGGCGCTCGAGGCCTGCCATGAGCGAGGGGTGTTGGAAGGGGGTGACTTGGACGCGACACGGTCTCTCCCGTGTGTCGTAGAAGGCTTCAAGGTCGTCCAGCTCTTGGTCAGACACGGTCCCTGAGAGGCCTAAGCCTGCGGCGTAGTCGGCCCATGACCCTGGGATGTCGCATGCCATCCAGCCGCTGTTGATGGGGGCCCCATCACCTCCGATCTCTCGCAGGACCTGGGCCAGACGCCGCGCGTCGTGCTCAGCAACCCCCTCGGGGGTGAGCGCTGTCATGTTACGCCGATGCGCGCCAGGAGATCGTGTAGTCCATGCTGTGCCCGATCTTCGACGAGAAGCGCCGCACCGACTTGGCAGCCATCTTCTCGCTCACCTTGACGGGGAGCATGTCGACGAGCTTAGCGCCAAAAGATTGAGCTTCACCCTGGACGGAACTCGACCCCGTCGCAGGGGTGTAGTTGAGGGTCGCTGCGAGCTTTCCGCTCTCGTTCAAGAACGCGTAAAGATCGCGGAAGATGATGAACGCCGTATCGTTCGCATGCGCCGCCCAATTGGAGACAGGCAGGAAGTCGATGAGGTGAATCATCTGGTAGTTTAACTGGAGCCAGAAGTCCTCGGCAGTCATCGTGATGGGCGCGTTATCGATCACCCGGTGGAAGCGGATGGACTCAAGTGAATCGAGGCGATGCGTGTTGCTCCAGAGTTCGGCTCGAAGCGGGAGGTCGTAGAGGAGCCTCAAGACAGACGGGAAGGCCTCGACGTGGGTCCACTCCGCGTCATTCATCAGCGCCTTCAGCGCGGGTATCTTGTCCGCGGTCATCGCGAAGGTGTTGGTCCCGGTCCCCAGGATCGAATGGAGCAGCATGACGAGCGCTGAGTGTTCGGGGAGGTACAGGTTGGTGTACTCGAAGCAGAAGTAGAGGTGGTCGAGGAAAGATCCGTCCGCATGTTCCACGTCAAAGTCACACTGCTCGACGAGGAACGTCAGCAGCTCTTGGGGCACTTCTGGGAGCGCGCGTGCTTCGCAGGTGGTCGTGTAGGCCGCCTCGATGCTGGCGCTGATCGCTTCGGCCCACTCGGCCTCTTTGGCGATGCGCGTCTGGATCACGAAGCGCGGGAGTTTGCCCTCTAAGGTGTTGAAGATGGTGCGGTTGAGGTCGAAGTCCTCGATGGGCGTGACGGTCACAGAGCCCGCATGGTCGCGCACGCCGCCGTGTGCGATTGCAGCTTTGCGTTGCGTGTTGTGGACTGGGATCTCGGCTGCGTTCTGGGTCACGTGGTCCTCCGCGCTCAAGTCGGCCAAAGAGGACCAGAAAACAGCGCGCTGTTCAAGGCTCAGCCTCCGTGAACGCAAGGCACCCGATGGCAGAGGGACGCTGCCCCACGAAGTGCCGTGGGGCGGCGATGGCTTTGCTTTCTTGTGTCATACGGGCCATTGTAGCGCGTTATCTCTACGAGGAGTCCCACTTCATGCCTGACGAACCTGACGAACCTAGCGAACCTAGCGAACCTAGCGAACCTAGCGAACCTAGCGAACCTAGCGAACCTAGC
>JBMYRH010000008.1:235326-258152 GCA_049602155.1 Myxococcota bacterium
GAACCTACTCCACAACCCACGGCAACTGCAGAACCCCGGCTAGATCGCACCGTCTTCGGGGTCTCCCTCGTGGTCCTTATCCTCACTTCGGCAGCGTTGCTGGTCGATCCCGAGGCCTCGCTGGAGCGCCTGAGGAGCGTCCACAAGATGATGACCCACGACTTGGGTTACCTCTTCTTGGCCTTCGTCTTCGGCGGCCTCATCTGGTTGTTATGGCTGTCTCTGTCACGCTTTGGTGATGTGGTGTTGGGGGTGGACGGGGAGCCTCCGGCTTACAGCAACATCTCTTGGTTCGGGATGCTCTTCTGTGCAGGGATCGGCAGCAACCTGCTCTACTTTGGGACGACAGAGTGGATGGGGTATGCGCTTGTCCCTCCACCCATCTCCGGTGTTCTAGCAGGGAGCCCTGAGGCGCTCGACTGGGCGGGAGCCATGAGCTTCTTTCATTGGGGTATCTCGGCATGGGGGGTGTACGCGATGGCGACCATCCCCATCGCCTACACACTGCACGTGAAGCGGAGCAGCACGCTGCGCGTCAGCACGGCGTGCGAGGAGGTGCTTGGAGACTGGGTGCAAGGCCCGCTCGGTAAGCTCCTCGATATCCTCTTCATTATCGGTCTGGTCGGCGGTGTAGGGACCTCCCTGGGGATCGGTGTGCCGATGCTCTCCGCCGTCGCGAGTGATCTCTTCGGGGTGGAGCGCGGCACGGACTTGGATATCGCCATCTTGGTCGGGTTGACGGCCGTCTTCGCCTACAGCGTCAGCGCGGGGCTGGATAAAGGCATCAAGCTGCTCAGCGACATCAACGTCGTGCTGGCCATCGCGTTCTTGGCGTTCGTGCTCCTGTTCGGGCCGACCTCATTTATCATCAACCAGGCGTTCGACAGCCTGGCGCTGATGTTCGCGAATTTTGTCGAGATGAGCTTGCGTACCGACGCCGGGAACACGACCAGCTTTGCAGCGGACAACACGGTCTTCTTCTGGGCGTGGTGGCTCTCTTGGGCCCCGTTCATGGGGCTCTTCGTCGCTCGAATCTCGGGCGGACGCACGATCCAGCAAGTCATCGTCGGGACCGTGGTCGGTGGCAGCGTCGCGTGCTGGGTGGGCTTCTCGATCCTCGGTCACAGCACAATGGCGCTGGTTAATGACGGACAGGAGGCGATGACCGCCCTGATCACCGCCGCGAAGGCCGCGGGCGGCGGGGTGGATGCCCCGCAGGTTGTGGTGGAACTCTTGGGGGCTCAACCGCTGTCGGTCGCGGTCTCTGCGCTCTTCTTCATCCTGAGCTTCATCTTCGTGGCCACGTCGCTTGATAGCGCCGCGTTTACCCTCGCGTCAGCGGCCTCTCAAGACCTCCCACCAGAGGGTCAGCCGCCGCGCTGGCATCGCCTCGTGTGGGCCTTTGTGCTGGCTGGTATCGCCTTCACCCTCATGCAAGCTGGCGGACTTCAGGTGCTCCAGGCTGCGTCGGTTATCGCGGGGCTACCGCTGGTCGCGGTGATGTTCGTGATGATGCGCTCGGTGACGCAGGCGCTCGCGAAACGGGACGGTTAATCGGACAGCGGCGGACGTGCCCGCGCGTCGAAGGGGGCTAGCAGGCCTCTCTTCGACGCGTCTCTAGCCGGCCGGCTGCCCAGGCGAAAGCGATGTAGAGAGGCAGCTCGATAGCGAGCCACGCTGGCCCATCGAACATGGTCATCGCGATGATGCCGCCGATGAGCGAGATGACGCCGATAAGGAGTGCATGACGCATTGGGTGGCTAGGAGCGAGGCGGGCGGCGACCCAGCCCCCGACAAACGCTTGGCCCAGGTGCGCGAACAAGACTGGGACGAAGGCGAGCTGCGGCAACGTCTCCAGGTATGCGTTGAATTGGCTCGGATCGTTAGGGTCGAGGACCGGCGGCATCGGGAAGAAGACGGTGCTGTTGAGCTGAATGATGGCCGTGTTCAGCGCCATCCCGCACACGAGGCCGACCAGCACTGCGATGATGTGACGCCACATGAACTCTCCCTCTGCCTAGCGCGGAGCATACCACGGAGCGCGGGGGCGGGATGCGCGCGAGGCCCTAACCTCGAGAGGCCACTAGCGAATCGAGAACACTGCGTCGACAGAGGCGTGAACTTCGATGGTCCCGGGAGCGAAGGTCGGGCCTGCGCCGCCTCCAAGGCCCTCCAACGTGTCGTTGGAGTAGGTGTTGCTCCTCGCTCGGAGGGTGGGGCGTGAGTTCTTACCGGAGCTGATTGTTATGACGCGGCCCAGGTCTTCGCCGAGGACGCCGAGCATCGCCACAGCCTTTTCTTTGGCGGCCTTCACGGCCATGAGTCGCGTCTCTCTTCGGATCCGCTCGATTGCGCTGGTCGTGAGGCTGTAGCTCACTTCGAGGTCGGCGCTGCTCACGAGCCCAGTCAGAAAGCGATCGAAGGCGCTGATGTCTCGCTCTTTGATCGTGATCTGGCGTGTGACTTTGAAGAAACGGAACGCCCCGGGGGTGCCGTATTTGCCGCGCTCGTAATCCTTCGCAACGTGGAGCGTACCCGTCTGCATATCGGCGTCCGCGACACCGAGCTTCTTCACCGTCTTGAGGATCGCGGTCATCTGCGTGTCGCTAAGGCGCTTGGCCTCTTCAAGCTTGGCGTGTGTGCTAGTCGTGGTGACCTGCCAGATGACGGTGTCTGGCACGACCCGGGTCGTCGCGGTGCCCGTGACAGAGACCGTGCGCGGCGTGGGCGAAGTCGTAAGCTCCACAGCTTGGGCCTGGGTGTGACCACAGGCCATGAGTGAAGGCACCATGAGCGCTACTATCAGGGTTCTCATTGCGAGCATCATTCTTCCTCCGTGGTCACCCTAACAACCGTACGTGAATTTTCACTCCCACTGTGTCTGAGCAGGTGCTCAGCGGCGGAGGAGCTTCATCTGCGTGATGTTGACGAAGTTGGAGGGCGCTTGGCCACCTCCGGTAGATGCGTAGGGCGCGTAGTGGGCCAGGTAGCTCATGTTGAAGCCGTCGCTGAGGGTGACCTCGTAGCGCACCCCAGCCTCGAGGGTCACGCTCACGAAGCTGCTGTCACTCCACGTGGCCCAGCTTCCGCGTTGCGGCATGACCAGTGGACCCTCGCCGACGACGGCCCCGGAGGGTTCGCGCACCGTGACCCACTTGGTCGCGCAGGTGATCCCCGAGGACACCGAGCCCGATCCGTTGCCGTACACGGCTTGGAGCAGGTGGGCGCCGCCCTCGGTCGGGATCAGGGTGACCTTGAGGGTGTCCCCTGGTGCTCCCCAGCCCTCGTAGTGTGGGCGCCCGTACTGCGTGGACCACGTGCCGCCCTCGACTGCGAAGGCCTCGGCCTCGAGCGTGACGACCGAGCCGGGCACCCAGGTACACTGAGGTGGGGTGGGCTGTGAGGCGTGGCCGGACGCCGTGAGGACAGCCCGCACGGTGTAGCAGACCCCCGGTTCACCGACGTATGGCGAGCTGGCGTCTTGGGCGAGCAAGAGGCCGTCTCCCCAGACCTCAAATGTCGTCCCCGCTTCGCCGCTGAAGGTCAGCGTCGTCCCCTCAAGGGATAGCGCCGGCTCTTGGGGGGCGTAGAGGTTCTCCCAGGCGCTGGGGTCGACCTCGGTGAGCGAGCCGCCTGTAGCCAAATCGGCGCTGACCGTGACTGCGCCCTGCGTCACCCAGCCTGGGGGGGGGGCCCCCTGGAGCGAGAGCGTGACGTCGATGAGTTCCCCTCTGAGGGGGAAGTTATGGAGCGTCGCGCCGTCCCAGCTTTCGTCTGTGACGAAGGGGGTGAAGCGGACGCCTTCACTGGAGGCCTCCATGCCGAATACGCCACGGACAATGGCACCCAAGAAGCCCGCGACGGACCAGAGCTGCCGCCGGCTGTTGATGACTGGCCCTGAGAACACGCCGTCTTCGACGTAGCTGTCTCCGGTTAGAAACTCGAGGTTCTCCATGTGGGAGAGGTGCTTGGCGGCACCCGTGATCAGGGCGCTCAGGCTAGCGTTAAATGCCTGGGCGTTGCCTCCAGCACGGGCGGCGAGCGCCGCATAGGCGGTCACAAAGGGCCAGGACGCGCGGTTGTGATAGATCGGGGTGAAAGGTTGCTGCGGCCAAATGACCGGTGGACCTCCTTGAGCAAAGGGGTACGTAGCGATGGCCTCGGGGTGAGTGCCTAAGTCGAGCACGGCGAGGGCGTTGCCCAGGAGATCCCAGCGCTCAGGAGCCGAGCCGTCGAGGGTCGTCCCGAGGTAGCTGAGGTAGCGTTCACCATCCCAGAAGGCGACCTCAATTGCGGCGCGGAGCGCTGCGGCCTCTGGGTGATCGATCGCGGTGAGGAGCGCGAGGTGGGCGAGGTTGGTCGAGAGCGACTTCGACATCGCGATGTGCACAGTGTCGGACGCGGTCCATGTGGCGTAGGACTGCTCACGCCAGTCGAGGAAGCTCGTCTCACCGCGGTAGAGCCCGTCGGCTGGGTCGAAGAGGTATGGACGGTCCTGTTGAGCCGTCTGTGTCATCGCGTCGAGGGCCTGGGCGTGGAAGGGATCAGCGGGGTCGAGGAAGGGAGCGAGGGCTTGGGCACCTCGGGCCCAGACCACGCGGTCGCTCGACACCGGCCAGGACCCCCCTGACCCTGTGTCTTGGACGATCTGTTGCCCGTCGCCTTGCTTCGTGTCACTCAGCTTAAAGGCCAGCGATGCCTTCGAGCGTTCAGGCGCAAGCCAAGCGAGCCCGAGGTCGACGCTGTAGGCGATGTCTCGCGTCCACACCCAGGACCATTGCTCCCCCGTGGTGAAGCACGGGCAGGGCTGAGGGCTTGAAAACGAGCCATCGCTCACGGCCTCCACCGCGTTTTGGTGGGCCTCATCGACGGCGAGCGCGAAGAGCGCGTCGACGAGCACGTCGCCGCTTCGGAGCAGCGTCATGCCTTCGACCTCCTCCACGGTCACGCTCTGCGCATCGCCCGTCACAGAGCTTGTCGATGTCATGGTGTACCGGCGGACGAGCGCCCCGATGGGCGTCACCTCCACGTCGACCGTGAAGTCTCCAAAGGTGTAGCTCGTTTGAAACGGCGCGGGGACGACGTCGGTGGTCGATGTGTCCTCGGGTACAGGCGCGATATCGTGGTCGCCTGGAGGGGCATCTGAGAAGGTGTCTGAGGTGTCGGCGATTGAGGACGTGTCGGCGGGGCCGACGGGGGGAGACGCGTCGTCGTTCACGACCGCCTGGGTGTCGGGTGCCGTATCTGACGCGCCCTCATCGCGGACGGCGTCCATGGACGGCGGGGATTGAACGGCCGTGCGCGCGGCGTCCGGGATACGAGGGTCGACCTCTGCGGGGCTGCATCCAAGGGGCATGAGGAGGCACAATGCACTGGCGATTCGAACGAGAGGTCTCATGACCCAAGGGTATGCGCCGGGTTCCCGGGCGAGCAAGGGCCACCGCTTGAAGGGCGCTCCCGTTCGCCCCGACTCGCATCGCGCAGAGGTGGGGGCTAGGTTGCCCCGGTGGCACCCGCCGGACTGCTTGTCCCGCGAGGCCCGCACCGTCACGCGCCTCTGGACGCATTCCTCCTCGACTTACCCTCAGAGTCCAATCACACACACGGCTATGGCGACGCCCAGCGACTGGGGCCGAGCGCGCCCCTCGGAGCCCTCATCGCGCTCTTTGAGGCTCAACATCAGGGGACAGGCTGGGCACCCGGGTGGGGGCCTCTGACGACCTCGTTTTGGGATGAGGCGGGAGCGCTCCGCAGGGTAATCAATCTGCATCATCACCTCACCCCGGCTCTCAAGGAATTCGGTGGTCACATCGGTTAGTCGGTGGCCCCGTTGTCGCGACGTCGAGGCATCGCGACCGCGATGCTGCGGGGTGCCTTGAGCCACTGCCGGTCCCTCGGGGCGACCCGAGTGCTCCTGACCCGTGATGCAGATAATCAGGGCTCAGCGCGGGCCACTGAGGTCAACAGTGGGCGACTTGAGCGTGAGGCCCGGCATGAGGTGACACAGCGCGTGACCCGATGGTACTGAATCTAGGTGTCCGTCTGGCGGACAGTGGTGCCTCTCAGCACCTAGTGGCTGCCCCTTCGATGTGTACAGGAGTGGAAGTGAAGCGCCTCATCGTCATCGCCGTGTCCGGTCTTCTGCTGACAGGGGGGACAGGCTGCGAGGAGTCCGCGCCCCCCTCGGTCGTTGCAGATGACGCGTCGGTGGCAGATCCACTTGAAGGAGACACCGAGGACATCGCGGCGAGCGACGGGGCTCACGGAGGTTTAGCGCCCGGGGATCCGTGGGAGGAGGGGCCTTACGCACCTGGCCACACGACGGTGATGCTCTTGGATGATGCGCGTGAGCGCTTATTGACCGTGGAGGTTTGGTACCCCAGCCAAGGGAGCGAGTCAGAGGTGGCGCCGACCGAGACCTTTGAGGCCGAGGCGGCCCCAAGGGCGACCTTGGCCGATCTGCTTGAGGTTGCCCCGGATGGCTGCCCGACGCGGTTCATTGGGGCGGCGCGAGACGCTTCGCCGTACCCGGGCCTTGGTGCGCTGCCCTTGGCCGTCTTCAGCCACTGCATGAATTGCGGCCGATACGCCTCGTTCTCTTTGGCTGAGAGGTTGGCGAGTCACGGCATGGTCGTGCTGGCGGCCGATCATGCAGGCCCCTTGCCGTTCGTTGAGGGAGCTCAGGGAGAGCCTCTTGAGTCCGAGCAACTGGATGTGAGGGCGGCCGACGTCAGCGCGCTCATCGACGCGGCGATAGGTGGAGAGGTCTTTGCGGCCTCTGAGGTGCTCGCGGGGCTCTCCGTGGATCCCGAACACATCGGCGCTTACGGGCACAGCTTTGGCTCGGTGACTGTTGGTCGCGCCGCACAGGGCGATACGCGAATCCGGGCGGCGGCTGGCCTCGCGGCGCCGATGGCGAGTCTGTTTTTCCCAAGCGTGACGATGGCGGGCATCACGGTGCCACTCCTGATGGTGTTGGCCGAGGAGGACAACAGCATCATGGAGATCGGCAATGGGTTTCTGCGGGACAACGTCGCCGAGGCGAACCCACCGGTGTGGCGAGTCGACATCGCGGACGCTGGGCATTGGTCGATCTCGGACGTTTGCGGGTTGACCGAGGCCTTCATGGCAGGGTGCGGCGCGGGCGAGCGGCACTCCGAGGGCCGAACAGGGGAGGCCTTTGAATTCCTCCCATCAGTCGAGGGTATCGGCATCGTTCAGCGCTACCTGACGACCTTCATGCTGGCTCATGCCGCAGGTGATGAGGGGGCGATGGCCCTCCTTGAGGCGCTGCCGGAACAGAGCGGTGTGAGCGTCACTGTGCGCTTGAACTGATCGAGAGGGCGCGCTGAGTCGGGGGGCCCCGGGGTCGAAGCCTGTCGCCGACAAAGGGCTCGCAGGTTATGCGGCGGAAGCTCTATACTGCTTCAGCTTAGTGACCAAGGCATTGGTATGGCTCCTGCCCTCGCACGAACGCTCGCTGCACTCTGTGTGCTCGCCGTGCCGGCCTGTGTGGAGGGGACGCCCGCGGGGGCTTCGCACAACGATGCGACCACCGAGTCGATGGCGGACGGCGACGTTGAGGCGCCGGCAGGGTCTGAGCTCGCGACGACCTATGACTTTATCGTCTCCGAGCTCAACCTCTACTACCCAGAGGGCCTCACGGCATCGACGGAAGAGGCGACGAACCCCTGCGGCCTCGACCTGCAGACGGACAACAGCGTCTATGAGCCGCTTAACATCGAGGGGCTCGAGGTCGATGGGTTTGACCTCGACGGGGCAGACACGGCGGGTGACGGGCCCTGCGCGCACAACGACTTCCACAGCGGGGATGGTCGATCGGGCATCGACTTCGCGTTCATCCACGTGATTGACCAGATTCGCCCAGCGCGGCCAGGCCAGACCATCGAGGTCGTCTTGGAGTCCGCGCCCGCCCAGGGCCTCGTTCGCATCGCGATGCGGGTGTCCGGGGTGGACGACCTTGTGAATGACGATGAGGTGGAGGTCTTGGTGACGACGACCATCGACGGGCCCATGTTAGGGACCGACGGGAGGATCATCGCGGGCAGCTCGGTCACCAGCCACGCGGACCCAGCCTTCCGCTCCTATTTCACGGGGGAGATCAGGGACGGCGTGCTGACCGCTGGGCCGGGCGATGTCACCGTCGGAGAGGTGAATTTCTTGGTCGTCGAGGATCGCGTGATTCGCCTCAAGGACGCGATGGTCCGGGCGACCTTCGCGCAGCGGCCCAA
Source organism: Myxococcota bacterium (assembly GCA_049602155.1). Taxonomy (GTDB): domain Bacteria; phylum Myxococcota_A; class UBA9042; order PHBI01; family JBMYRH01; genus JBMYRH01. Next base: position 243,579 of record JBMYRH010000008.1, read on the forward strand.
TGGTCTGTGGGACGCCGATGCGGTCTTGGCGGGCTGGTGGCGACGCGAAGACATCGTCCACGCGATCGGCGAGGCCATCTTGGCTATCGGGAGCAACCCCGGGGAGCTTGAGTGCGTGTTGGACGCGCACTTAGACCACGCCACCGATGGTGAGACGTGCGATGCCATGTCGATGATGTTCAGGGTACGCGCGGTCTCGGGGTTCATTACAGGGCTCGAACCTCAGGATGGAGGGCCCTAGCGTGATGCGATCGGGTTCAGAGCGGCTGGGGTGGTGCGCCGGGATGTTGGCGACGCTGCTCGTCGGGTGCACAGAGGTTGGGGGCGACATGGTCTCCATGGACGTCGCGCCCGCAGGAGAGACAGTGGTGACTCCGCCCGAGCCAGTAGCAGCACCGAGTGAGCCTGCAGCCCAGTTGGCTGACTACGTTCCGGGTCCGATGGCGATGCGGCGGCTGACTCGCGCGCAGTATGTGACCAGCGTAAAGGCGATCTTTGGCGATGACGTCGACGTGTTAGTCCCCACCGAGGTCGACTTACCCGTCGAGGGGCTCTACTCAGTCGGGGGGAGCGCCACGTCCGTGACCCCTGCAGGGATAGAGCGTTATGAACTCGCCGCGCGGCTGATCGCGGCCTATGCGCTCAGCGAGGAGCGGCGTGAAGAGTGGCTTTCGTGTGCGCCGGAGTCCGACATGGCAGCGGACGACAGTTGTGCGGAGGTGTTTGTCGAGGCGCTCGCGCCGCGCGTCCTGCGCCGCGCGCTGCGTGACGGAGAGACGGCGGCCTACGTGAGCCTCGCGGGGGCTGCGACCGAGGCCATGGAGAGCTTCTACGGCGGACTTGAAGCGGTGCTCTCTGCGTGGCTCCTGACCCCGGACTTCCTCTTCATCCAAGAGCGCGCAGCGCCCGAGGAGGCCACGTGGGGGCGGCTGTTGACCGGGGAGGCACTGGCCTCACGGTTGAGTTACTTCCTCTGGAACCAAGGGCCTGACGATGAGCTGATGAGTGCGGCGATGGCCGGTGAACTCGAGACGGAGCAGGGCTACCTGACGCAGCTCGACAGGCTCCTGGCGGACGGTGTGAGGCTTGAGGTCGGCGTCAGGGCCCTCTTCACAGATCTCTATCATCTGGATGATTTGGCGGGCGTGACGAAGGATGCGAGCGCCTTTCCGCAGTTCACGAACAAGGTCCTCGTGGACGCGAAAGAGCAGACGCTGCGCACGATCGTCGACCACCTCTTGGTACAGCGACGGGACTACCGAGGCCTCTTCACGACGCGGAAGACCTTCATGACCCGCAACCTGGGGCCGATCTATCAGGTCCCGGTCGCAGACGACTGGGAAGCTTATGAGTTCCCCGAGGGCGGGGCGCGCGCCGGGATCCTGAGCCACGTGAGCTTCTTGGCGCTGCACGCCCGAACTTCACGCTCCTCGCCGGTCCTGCGGGGGGAATTCGTCTTGGACAAGATCTTGTGTAACACGATCCCGCCGCCGCCGCCTGACGTGAACTTCGACACGCTTACACCGGGAGACCCGGCGGCGCCGACCGCTCGAGAGCGGCTCGCCGCGCATCGCATCGAGCCCTCGTGCGCTGGGTGCCATGACCTCATCGATCCTATCGGCCTCGCCTTAGAGAACTTCGACGCTATTGGCCAATTCAGGACCCATGAGGCGGGCGCTGAGATCGCCACCTATGGTCAGCTAGAGGGCATCTCGTACGACAATGTGCAGGGCTTCTACACGGCACTTCACGACGCGCCAAGGGTCACCAAGTGCATGGTGAAGAAGCTCTACATGCACGCCGTTGGGCGCAAGGCAGTCTCTGACGAGTCCGAGGTCCTGACGGCGCTCGCGGGTGAGTTCGCGATGGCGGATTACGACTTCGTAGCGCTGATGAAGAACATCGCGCTGACCCATGGCTTCCGGGCGACCTCGGGCGCCAAGGAGGCCAGCGAATGAGCATCAGCCGACGGCGCATGCTCAAGGGCATGCTGGGGGGCGTCGCGGTAGGGGTAGGGCTACCGCTCTTTGACTGCCTGTTCGACACCCATGGCGTGGCGCTCGCCGATGAGGGTTCTGCGCCAGTCCGCTTTGGGACGTGGTTCTGGGGCTGTGGCATTAACCCGGAACGCTGGGTCCCCAGCGTGGACGGCGTGGGCTATGACCGCCCCGTGGAATTGGCGATGGCTGTCGGGGGCTTCCAAGACAAGATCTCGGTCTTGACGGGGTTCGACACGCCACTCAATGGACGAAACAATTTCCCCCACTACTCGCCGCCAATCGTGACCCTGACCGGGGACTCTCCCATCGATGCGTCTCATGTGCCGAGGGGCACCTTTGACACGGCCATCGCGGACATCATCGGGACCTCGACGCGCTTCCGTGCGCTCGACATCACCGCCGACGCGAAGGACAGCGCGTGGAGCGCTATGGGAGCGGGCGGAGTGGCCCCTGCGATGAACTCGCCGCTGGCGCTCTACCAGCGGATCTTTGGAGAGGGCTTTCAGCTCGGAGGCGATGGGTTCACACCAGACCCCGCAGTCATGGTGCGCAAGAGTGTGCTCTCGGCGGTGCTCGAGGAGAGCAAGCGGCTGGAGCAAGAACTCGGGAGCCATGACCGGCAGCGGCTCGACCAATACTTCACCTCGGTGCGTCAACTTGAGACGCAGCTGGACGTCATGCTCTCGGAGCCGCCGGACCTCCCCTCCTGTTACGCTCCTGAGGCGCCTTCGGGGGGCCAAGTCGGCCAAGAGGTTGAGCAGGTGGTCAAGGGCCACAACCTGATGGTCGACCTCTTGGCGCTTGCGTTGGCGTGCGACCAGAGCCGCGTCTTCAACATCAACCTGTGGCGCCTCTTTACCGATGTGTACTTTGAAGGAGAAGAGGTCGGCTATCATCAGCTGACACACGATGAGAGTGTCGACGAGGCGCTAGGCTATCAGCCACTCAGCCAGCGGTTCTTTGTGAAGGGGATGGCGTGCTGGCAGCATCTGTTGTCCGCTTTGGATGACATCCAAGAGGGAGACGCGACGTTGCTCGATAACCTCACCGTGTTTGCGCATTCGGGCACCGAGTTCTCAAAACAACACGGCGTCCAGAACATCCCAATGATGGTGGCTGGAGGCGGGGGAGGTCGGATTCAGACCGGGCGTCATATCCGCGGCGGTGCATCATCGACTTCTCGAGTGGCGCTGACCCTTCAACAGGCGTTTGGTGTCCCTGTGAGCACGTGGGGCGTTGGGGACAATGAGACGAGCGCCCCGGTGCTCGACTTGCTTCCCTAGGTCACTCGGGTTCGGGAGCCTCACCCCTATGGCACGTGGAGCGCACGGACATCGAGCTCGAGACCTGTGTGCCATGGGATGCTCTGCTTGAGTTGCCATGGGGCGTCTTCTTCGTCCTCTTCCCAGATCACCCGTGTCTCGACGCGGAGCTCGCCTCCCGAGCGCGTGACAGCCACCTCACGCCCACCCCCTGCATACCAGCAGACCAGGTGGAGCAGCGTACGCTCGGGATCGTCGACATCGTGGCGTGCATCACAGGTGCCGGTGACGTCGCCGACCAGCGTCGTCCCTGTCGGATCCTCCGGGGCCCCCTCAAGGGCCGTGATCCGGGTCTGTGGTACCTCAGTGTCGCCCTCAAAGGCGTCGCCGATGCGCTGATGTACGATGGTGAGCCTCAGCTTGGAGCCGCTTGTGTGTGTCTGGGCGGTGTGCTCAAGGTGCTCCAAAGAGAGCGCGGACGCACCCTCTCCCGACGTGATTTGGGTGGTCGCACAGCCAGAGGTGACGATGAGCGCGATGAGCAGAGAGAGCAGGAAGGGGCGTATCATGAGCATTGGGGGGACCCAGGTCAGCGCTCTTCCAGTGAGGGCGAGCAGTCGCGCTAGGCTAGCGGGTGCCTACGACCGTCCCGGTATAATAGGTGTTCTTGAAGCCTCCATCGGGCTCCGGGTGGCCAGGAGCCGCCCGCTCTGTCTTCCGGGCCACCTTTTGGAGCTCGACGATCACCTCCACTGGGGTGGTAGGGCGACTCGAGAAGATGCGCTTGAAGCTCTCCATGCTCAAGCTGTACGTGATGTACGCCGCCCGTTTCACCCCACTGTCTGGCGTAAAGATCACCACGCCACCGGCATCGTCGTAGCGTAAGTCGCTTGGGGTCAGGGTCAATGTGCGACGCTCAGTCATGGCTTCGGTGCTGACAAGCCCAGCCGCTGTGCTTACGCAGTGGTGTTGCTGGCTCGGCCACCGCTTGAGGGTCGCGAGGTTTTCGGTGACACGGGGGCTCCGCGAACCTAATGGGTGAGCGGCTGCGAGGGCGTCATGATAGGAGGTCCACGTCTCGCAGGCGATGACGTCGCTCGACGGCCAGTCGATCTCGCAGCGGTAGGCCTCCTCTGGCAGGAGGACGCCCTCGGCGCAGCATTCAAGAGGGTAGCCGGTGCCCTCTGCCGGGGACGAACCGCTCGCTAGGCGCGTGACGTCGTAGTGGGTCAAGAGCCAGACGATGTCGACGCAGGTCTCTGCGTTGACCGTCTCCGAGTCGGCGACCGATGGAGCGGGCGGGGTGACCGATGTGGTCTTCGTAGTCGGTTGGCTGCAGCCAAGGGCGACGCATGCGAGGGCGAGGAGTAAGCATTGCTTCATTGTCGGTGTAATTCCTGTCGGTGGGCGTCGAAGCTGTGACGCGCATACAGAGTAAATTATTCTGCGAGGGCGCGCTGGAGCGGACCCCAGCGAGGCGAGCTGGTTTGGCTCAGGTAGGGAGGCCGCCGAGGAAGGTTGTGTAGCTCGCGCCAAACCCGTCAAACACGGCTTTGACCGCGTCATTGACCGGGCCAAGGAGCACGAGGGGGGCCATCTCTATGGCGTCCAAAAAGGGGCCAAGGTGAGCGCCGACGTTCTGGACGTGCGCCAGGGCTGCCTCGTTATCCGCGTAGCGTTCGTGGATGAAGACGCGCGTCTCATCGTCACTCAGCCAAAAGTCATAAGAGAGCGCGCCGGCCTCCCTGGAGGTCATCTCGATCATGAGCTTAAAGTGCTCCTTCAAGTCTGCGAGGCGGCCCTCTTTCACAGTGGCGTCGATGGTCCAGTAGATGTTGTTTGTCATGGTCGAATCCTGTGTGACGTTTCATACGGTCGTCGCTGACGGCGAGGCGGGGTTAGCACACTGAGGATGTCGGCCTGAAGGTTGTTCACAGACGCTCGACGCGTCTGATACGGTGAAACGGTGTAGTGAGTGGCAACTCACCAAGGGAGGGCGCGATGCGTGAGTCAAGTAGACAGATGAGAGCGGCAGCAGGGCTCTTGATCCTTCGACTCGCGGTCGGTGGGATGATGCTCACGCATGGTTGGCCGAAGCTCTTGCGCCTCTTTGAGACCCCTGAGAAGTTTGCGGACCCCATTGGCCTCGGTCCCGAGATCTCCCTCGGGCTGACCGCGTTTGCCGAGGTGGTCTGCGCCTTGCTCATCGTGTTTGGCGCATGGACGCGTCTGGCGGCCGTGCCATTCCTCATCACGATGCTGGTCGCCGCCTTCATCGTGCATGGGGATGACCCCTTTAAGAAGCAGGAGCTTGCCTTGCTCTACGGAGCCGGCGCGTTGAGCTTAATGCTGACCGGAGCGGGTGACTTCAGCGTCGACGCCTTGAGGCGTCGCCTGGGGACGCGTGACTAGGCGCGACGCTCCTACATCACGGGGGCGACACCTCGTTCGCCTTCGCGATTAGACTCGCCCACGAGGAGCGAGGGGCAGTGGATCTCCGGAGCGTGGGTGTCCATCGGCCGTCTCATCGATGTCTACGCGGAGGTCCTGGCAGGTGTCCCGTCTGATCGCGTGCCTGCGGTAAGGTGGGCGTTCAGGGTGAACGGGCGAAAGCGGACGACGGTCAGCGCGGGTTGTTGGTGGGGCGGCCTGGCCCGTTTTGCCCCCTTGGAACGGTGGTGTGTCCCCCTGTTTTTGGGTCTGCCGTGAGGAAGTTTGGAGGGCGCTAGAGGTGAATTCAGGTCTTCAGTCCTACCTTCGGCATGTTAGACTGTCGCTCTACCCGCCCTAGAGAAGTATGTCGTTCCCGATGACAGGGACGCACCCTCTGGGGGCTGTTCGTGTGATCGCAGAGTGATAGGCAGGCATCTGATTGAGTACACTTGAGGCTAAGAGACCGCGAGGCAGACCGAAGACGCTGGACCGTCAAGCGACCATCGATGTCATGCTCCAGAGCTACTGGCGAGAAGGTGTTTACGGGCTCTCTGTGAACGAAGCCTGTCGCCGCGCCAAGGTCTCCAAGCCTGCGCTCTACCGTGAGTTTGGTGGTGAAGACGGGTTGATGGACGCGGTCCTCGAACACTACCTCGCGACGGTGTTTCCAAGCGTCGTGGACCTCCTGTCTGGCCCCGGCTCCTTTGCGGACGCCCTGAGTGCGCTCGTTAACTTGATGACTGAGAAGCGATCCACTCCGGCGGGCTGTTTGCTCGTGAAGCTCTGTGCTGCACCGGCCCGTCTAGGTCCGCTGACACGTGCACGTATCGCGGCCTTCCTGGAGCGACGCCGTGAGCTCTACAGAGGATGGATTGTGAGCGCCCAAGATAGCGGGCAGATCAACACGGCTATCTCTGTGGACCTGGCCGTGGCGTATCTGGAGACTCAGGTCACGACCCTCCTGACGCAGGTAGCCAACGGCGAGGATCCGGAGATGGTGCGTTCACAGGCCGCGCTGGCGTTTGCAGCGTTGACCTGTATGACCGAGGCGCCTCTCCTCGGCTCGCAGGGCACGCCACGCTAGGTGTGTTTTTCACCACCCCCACAGGGTGGTGCTTTGAGTGAGACGTCGCCGTCGGCCTCATCATACTCTGCCGGCGTGAGGCACTTGAGCTGGAGCGCATGTACTGGGCCAGCGAGCTCCTCTGCGAGGCATTTGTAGACCGAGCGATGGCGCTTCAGGCTGTTCATCCCGTCAAAGGCGTCGCTGACGATGATGACGCGGAAGTGGCTCTCAGTCGCGGGGCCAGCGTGACGCTTGGAGTCGTTGTCGATGCGAATGCGCTCGGGGGTGAAGGCCTCGAGCACCTTGGCTTCAATGGTTTGCTCCATGTTCATGACGTCGACCTCTGGGGCGGTTGTGAGCCGGCTGGCTTGGGTGGCACCGGGTGGAGGCACATTACAGAACTCCGAGGAGGGCCTCAACGCCGCACTCAGGTGAATGGTTTCGTTGCGGGTTTGGGGCCCCTCAGGGCGCTTCACTAACGAAAGTCTTCGACCCCACAACACTGCTCCCCCCCGCCGTCGGTACACGGCGTGCCGAGGGCCGTCAGACGGCGATGGGTGTGAGGCGTGGCGGCGCTCGGGCTCCTATTGGGGGGGAGCCTCAGGGAGGGTGTCGACAGCGCCGCACTCGAGCCAAAAGGCTACTCGCTCAAGCTCTTCGGAGCTCGGGCCTCCCCCGGGCGGCATGGTCGGGCTCTCGCCGAGTGCGCGGGCCTCGATGCGGTCGAGGTGTGAAGTCACGAGCGCGTAGGTGTCGAGGTTGATGCTCTCGGAGCCTAGCGGACGGTCGTCTCCTTCGAGCTCTGAGTGATGACAGGGGGTGCACCAGGTGCGCATGAAGGGCTCCCCCACCGTCTCATAGCTGGCTGTCGTGGTCTCGCAGGGGTCAAGCTGCCGCGTGACCGCCTCTTCGCCTTGCGCCGGGGGCTCCATGCTGGCCCCAGGGGCTTCGGTGACACCGGCGTCTTCGCAGGCGGCGGCGAGCACTAGGGTGACGGCTAAGAGGCTAACCCTCGTCAATGAGCCCATGGAGCACCTCCGTGCCTGGTAAAAACTGCTGACTGTCAACGCCCGCCGCATGCAACACGCCTGCGATGAAGTTCGAGTGTTCGATCTTGCTGCTGGCTCCCGTGTCGACCTGGCCGGTCTTAAGCTGAACTTGCTGCGCATCGAGGTTCTCTAAGTAGGTCCCTCCCAGGGTGCGGCCTCCAGCGAGGGAGCCGCCGATGACCATGGCGCTAGTGACGGGCCAATGGTCTTTGCCGCCGTCCTTGTTGAGCTTTGGGGTCCGGGTCATCTCAGAGAGCACGACGATCAAGGTGTCGTCGAAGAGGTCCGCCTCGGTGAGCCGCGCGACCAAGTCATTCAAGCCCTCGAAGAGGTTCTCATAGAGCGGATGTTGGTCCGTGATGTCGTCATGCGTGTCCCAGCGGGTGCCTGTCGAGATAGACGCCGAGTGACAAATTCCTGCTGACATCAATGCCACGGTGGTCGCGTTTTGCTCCAACATGGAGCCGCCTGCACCAAAGCTCAGGTTCTCTTTTAGGAGCGCTTCGGAGGCCAAGATCTCTGCCTTGCGGTCGGTGGCGATACCCAAGTCATCGTTGATCTTTTGGCTTCGAGCATCCGCGCCGACGACCTCTGCAAACCTGGCTCGGCGCTTCGCCAAGTACGCCTCGATGGCGCTGTTGGTCGCGGCGCTTGGGACATAGAGGGGGTGAGTGAGGCCGCTGCCTTGTGGGCCATTGAGTGGCAAGCTGCGGTCCACCAACGCGAGGATCTGATTGTTCTGCCCAAGCATGCCCGTCTGCGCCGCGTAGGCACCGACCCGCGCTCCGCCGGTGAGGTCCAAATAGGGCAGGGTGTTGGCGATGCCGTGCGAGACCGCCGTCAAAGTCCCCAGATCGGCCGCAGTGTCATCGCGGCTGCCAGTGAGGATGCGCCGCTCGCACTCCTGGTGAACGATTGACCCCACCGAGATGCCATTGACCACGACAGTCTTCGCCGCGTGGGCCTCGAAGAAGCTCGTGACCGCCGGCCGCCGCGCGTCGTTGATCATGATCGAGAGGTCACCGTAGCTCTCAATCGACTCCGAATCGCCGGCACCCTGGCACGATGCCGGGTTAGAGGCGTCGAAGTCTGGACCGTGGATGGTGCAGGATGTCAGGCGCGGATCCATGCAGAAGGTGACATCCCAGCCACCGAATGCGCGCACCAAGATGACCCGCTTCGCATCAGGGGTTTGAGCCCACGACACGCGGGGCAGCAGCCCCACCATCGGGAGCGCCGCCATGAACTTAAGGAAGTCTCGTCTTTCCAATCCGTGCATCATGCGCTCCTAGTAGAACATCGCGTCAGGGGCTTGGAACATTGCGGTCAGCACAGCCTTCCACCCCTCAGCAGGGCTGGACGCTATCGCGACCGCAGACCACAGCTCATAGAGGTCTGTGATGCTCGCATCGTCGGTGGGCACGATGTGCCCGAAGATCCAGGCATGTAGCTCGGCGAGTTGGACGCGCACCTCTGGCTCGCCGGAGTCTGCCTCCTCGACCAGCGTCAGGAGGCGCCTCTCTGCGGCATCCAGGGTGAAGTCAGCGTCTACGACGAAGCCGGCAGCTTCCTCGGCGTACCCTGCGAGGACCAAGAGCTTCACCGGAGTCGCGGTGTGGACCGGCTCAGTCACAGTGTTGCCATCAATGCCACCTGCCATGGCCCGAAACCCAAACAGGTCGCTCTTGAGCGTCCGGACTTCACCGATATTCTGCTGGGGGACGCCGTAGACCAAGCGGAAGCCGGTCAGAGCTTCGATGAAGCGCTCGAACTGCTCAGGGCGGACCACCTGTGTGCCTGAGACCTCTGGGGTCGATGCAGTGGCAGTGTCATGCTTGGCGCTCGCCAAGAACCAGTCATCAAGGACAAGGGCTTGGGCCAGAGCCTTGGCGCTGTAGCCGGAGGCGACGAAGTTCAGGTGATGTCGCCCGACAAATTCGGGATCCAACAAGCCTCTGCTCGTTTGGGCCAGGTAAGCGGCAAACTGCTCGACAGCACAGCGCGCGAAGCGGGGGTCCTCGGCCATCTCGAGGCCGACATCGGTGAGCGACTCGGTGTCCGCACCCCAGTAGTTCGGTGCGCGTAATCCTAGGTTCTCCCAGGGCATGAGCGGCTCGCCATCGTCCAGGGTGCTGAGGTCAAAAAACATCGGCACCGGATAGCAGGGGCTGTTGCCCGTGCAGCCATCGTCGTAGCCCCTGACGATCTGGTTGGAAGGGAGCCGCGGCCGAAATGGCCAGAAGTGTTGGGCCAGTGGATCGACGACTTGGTGGCATGCCACGCACTGCGGGTTCTCATTGAGCGCGTTAGCCACAGCCGCGTCATCCGAGAGGTCGACGTCACCGGTGATCGGGATGTCTCGTCCCCCAAAGGGTTCGCACAAGAACATGTCCGACAGCACGCTCGCGCGGCCGCGATGGTAGTTTGCACCATTGGACTCGTGTCGGACCAAGAAGGGGCCAGTAGACAGGACACCGCCTGAAGGTCGACCGTCAGTGAACGTGACGCGCTGCAGGCCGCCCTCAGCGTCATCGTAGTCGTGGCCGTCCCAAATCTCTGCGCCTAAGGCGTCGAGCATGGTCCAATCAGCCGTGACAATCTCAGTGAAGGGTGCGTCGCTCATAGCGACCTCGCGGATCAGGTTCAGCGGCTCCTCTGAGAGCGCGTCTTGGATGCTTGAGCGGGACCTTCCGGCCAGTGGCCCTAGGTTGGGTAGCACCAGGTTCGTCGACCGTATCAGCAGGATCTCGGCATACATATCCTTGATGGTCTCGCCGAACTCCGGGCGCTCCACATAGGTCGCGACGATCTCGGTGAGGCGCTCAGGATCTTGGCGAACGGCCTCTAGTTCATCGGGGGTTGGACGCAGCCCGGTGAGTGCCATCGTCGCTCGGCTCAGCGCCGCTTCCGGGGTCATAGGGATATATGACTGTGTGGTCGCAGGGACTTCGGTCACATCCGGCACATCCGGCCCTGCCTCCTCGGGTGGGTCTGTGCCGCACGCGCAGAGCAGCGCCAGCATGATGGCGACCACGAAGCGGGGCGCCCACGGCTCTCGCGATAATGTGGCCTTCCTCATCTTCACCCTCCCTGGTGTTGGCATCACGGCGCATTGAGCGTGCGGCCTGCTCCGGCATCGAACCATGCGCGTCGTGTCGGATATGCCACCGGCTGTTCCATCGTTAAGATACGCGCTGCAGTCTATCGAATAGGCCGGCGGCAGACAACGCCCTACAGGCCGTGAACAGGCCTCTTGCGTCTCACCGGCTGCTCTCGCTTCGTGATCCGCTCCGCTGGCCCCCGTGGTGCTGACCTCGCCGGGGGGCATGAGGAGCGCCTGGCTGACGCTTGCTATTCCCCCGCAGTAGTGCCCTGACCGGCCGCCTCGATGGTCGCCAAGATGCGGGCCTGGACGTCCGCCTCATAGGCTGTGGAGTGCAACGAGCGTTCCTTGGTGTGCGTGTCGAAGTAGCGGCCGGTGACCCCTTCAAGGTCGGGGCTAGTCGCAGCCCAGATGGTCGACTTCGCAGCCTTCGCGGCGCTCTTTCCGTCGTCCTCCGCGAACATCATCCGGAACAACGGGTACATCAGCTTCATCGGGCCGGGGAGGGATTTTGTGGAGAGTGAGCGCGTCATCACCGTGGAGGCTCGGCCGGGGAACACGAGGTTGACGGAGACCCCCGCCGGTTCGAATTCCGCTGCCAGCGCCACGGACATGGCCTCCATCGCGCTCTTTGAGTGCGTATAGGTCATGAGGCCCTTGAAGCCCTTCTCGGCCTGGAGGTTGTCGGGATCGATACGGGCGGGCTTGTCCCCACCGGTGATGTTGAGGACCCTTGGTGCGTTGGCTGCCTGGAGCGCGGGCAAGAGCGCGTGCGCCAGGCGTCGGGGGGAGAGCACGTTCACCGCGAAGTGCATCTCTAGCCCGTCATCGCTCTTCGTGAGTTCACTCCCGAGGTAGCCCGCGTTGTTCACGAGCACGTCGATCTGCGCGGCCACCTCACTCACTGCAGCGGCGAGCGCATCGACGCCGGCGATGGAGGAGATGTCGCCGAGCACAAGCGTCACCTTGTCGTTGCCACTCTCCGCAATGATACGTCGGCGTGCCTCTTCACCACGGGCCTTGTCGCGCCCAGTGATCACCACGTGGGCGCCTGTCTTCGCTAGGCCTAGCGCACTCTGATACCCGATCCCGCCTGTTCCGCCCGTGATGACGATCGTACGCGTTGCTTCGTGGGTCATGGCGTTCTCCAGGAGGTGGCCATGCTAACTACCGCTTGATGAGGTGCCGTGCAAGGCGCGTAAATGGCTAGCTGGTGTCCGACGCCGGAGGGTGGGAGGCGTTCGGAGGGCAACCGCCGTTGCCCGACAGGGTGTGTGGTGTACTTTGCTGAGGAGGGTCCTCAGTGCGGAAACTGTGAACCCTAGCCGACCTCCAGAGGTAGCACCGATTCAGCCGCACATCCGAGATCGCATACGAGAGGTGACGCAGGCGACTGACATCCGCGAGGTCTCGCTCATCCAGCCGCTCTGGAACAACTACGGGAGCCTGTCGCGTGTGCACCTCTTCGGTGGGGACTGCGCGTCGGTGATCGTGAAGCATATCAAGCTCCCCGACGAGGTCGCGCACCCAAGGGGCTTTACGGGCTCACTCTCCAGGCAACGTAAGATCAGGTCCTACGCCGTAGAGGCGCATTGGTATCAGGTACAGAACGTAGGGACGCCAGACGGCGCGCCGACGCCGAGGTGCCTGGACGCCTTTGATGACGATGGCGAACTCTTCATCCTGATGGAGGACCTCTCGACGCGAGGCTTCACGGAGGTGCTGGTGTCCGTGTCGATGGCCGAGATCCACACCGTGCTGCGTTGGTTGGCTCGCTTTCATGCCCACTATCTCGGCGAATCAGGTGAAGGGCTCTGGCCAATCGGGACGTATTGGCACCTGGACACGAGGCCGGAGGAACTCGCGAACATTGAAGGGACACGCCTTCATCGCTTTGCCTCGCTTCTGGATGCGCGGCTTTGCAACGGGAGGTTCCAGACCCTCGTGCACGGTGACGCCAAGCTCGCCAACTTCTGCTTCAGTGTCGATCACGCTCAAGTCGCCGCAGTGGACTTCCAGTACGTGGGCCGGGGGTGCGCGATGAAGGACGTCGCCTACTTCATCGGGAGCTGCCTCACTGGGGCCGAGTGTGAGCGCCGTGAGCACGAGGTGCTCGAACTCTACTTCGCCGAGCTGCGAGCCTGCCTTCCGCCGTCCGTCGATGTTGCGATGCTCGAGGCCGAGTGGCGCACGCTCTTCCCCGTCGCATGGGCGGACTTTGAGCGCTTCATGCTGGGTTGGAGTCCTGGGCATAGGAAGCTCACGGACTACAGCGATGCCACTACTGAGCGCGCCATCACGGAGATTGCCGCGGAGCTCCTCGGGGCCGCGAGAGCGGCGTGCTTGGCGGCGGGGCGGTACGTTCAAGCAAATCGAGGGCGTCCGCTCGAGGTCGCCTCCAAGGGCTTTGCGAGTCGGGCGTCGGACGTCGTTACCGAGATTGACCTTGAGGCTCAGGCCATCATCCTCGAGGCATTGAAGCCTACCATCGCGCGCTTCGACCTGGGGGTGCTCGCGGAGGAGGGCGACCACGATGACAGCCGGCTTCGGAAGCACGCCTTTTGGACCATCGATCCGCTGGATGGCACTCAATACTTCATCGAGGGCAGCTCCGGCTACGCCACCTCTATTGCGTTGGTGTCCCAGTCAGGTGAGCCGATCTTGGGGGTGGTCTATGACCCAGTTCGCGGCGATCTTTTTGAGGTGGTGGTGGGCAAGGGCGTGACCTTGAATGGGCAGCCGCTGAGGGGCGATGAGGCTGACACGGGGACTCCTGAGAGGCTCCAATGGTTCGCTGATCGTAGCCTTCGCAACCATCCACGCTTTGAGGAGTACGAGGCCCGCTTCGATGTCCACTTCATGGGGGGCGCGGTGCTGAACGTTCTGCAGCTGCTCACCCAGCCCCGCAGTGTCTATCTAAAGGCGCCAAAGGCCGAGGTCGGTGGGTGCGCCATTTGGGACCTCGCGGCGGTCGCGTTGATGGTCACCGAGTGCTCAGGGAGCGCCCGATGCTTCGACGGCAGGGCGCTGCCCCTCAACCGTGCAGACAGTGTCTTCTTCAACGATGTCGGACTTGCGTTCGCGAGCGCTGATGTGGACGTCCTGCGCTGCTTGGCCGAGTTCTAGACCCACGGCTGGGTGCGCGGGGTGTGCCTCGCTCCCCAGCCTGTCGTTCGGCTTTGCGATCGTGTCATCCGCCTCTTGAAGATGCGGCGCTCTGCAGCTCGGCTGCAGAAGGCACGTGTGTGACGACGGACTGGGACGGGCTGGCCTCCGTCACAGCATCCTCACTTCGGGCGAACGGGTGCAACTCCGTGGTGACAAAGAGGACGACTCCCCCCTCCTCGTCGAGAATGGGGGAGTCGCCCCGATCCCCTTCCTGCATGGAAAGCGGACCTCGTCTTACCTCTTGTGCAATGTGATGCCGCACCTCGAAGGGGAGGGCTGGTTGAGCGGCCCAGGCCTCATCGGGATGGGGACTCACAGAGGAGTTCTCTGTGGGAGGAGATGGATCCGGCGATTGGCCTCTCCCGCGCTTCCTTTGGTCGCTTCGATCGTTCGCTGCGCTCAATGAAGTCGTTGAGACGATGATCGCTTGTGTCGTGCGTTGCGGCGCTATGCCCGCTTACTCCGGTCATCACTGGTTGGGTCCGGTGGGAGA
>JBMYRH010000009.1:0-190592 GCA_049602155.1 Myxococcota bacterium
CTGCCGAAGCTGCGCCTGCCGAAGCTGCGCCTGCCGAAGCTGCGCCTGCCGAAGCTGCGCCTGCCGAAGCCGCGCCTACCGAACCCGCGCCTGCCGATGCCGCCTCGTCCTCTGAGGACGAGGACAGAGAGCAGTGCGAGCGTGACGTGATTCAGGGCGAGCTTGAAGAGAAAAAGTCCGCGATGAAGGCAAAGGCGGCCGCAGCTGCTGCTGAAAAGAACAAGGACAACGAGCACAAGAATTTCGAAGACATCGTCGCGCGCTATGCCGAGGCTGCGCAGGACTATCAGAAAGAGTCTTACGCGATCTTGAAGCTTTCCATCGATGAGCAGAAGGCGTGGATCGATAAGCTCTACTCGAAGCAGGCGAAAGAGCTTGATGCAGCGGAGCGGCAGCGACGTGAAGACGCAATCGCGCGCTTCGAGAAGTTTGTGAAGCGGTACCCCAAAAACCAGAAGTACACGCCTGATGCGATGTTCCGGCTCGCAGAGCTTTACTACGAGCGCTCCGAGGTCGCCCACGGAGACGCCCTCGACAATTACGACACTCAGCGGATGCTCTACAGTCGCGGCAAGGTGGCTGAGGAGCCTCGCTCACCCAACCAAGAGCACAGCGCGTCGATCAAGGTCTACAAGCGCCTCCTGTCTCGGTTTGGGAAGACCTACCGCTATGCGGACGCGGTCCTCTACCTCTTGGGCTACGTGCTTGAAGAGGCCATGGACGACGAGGGTGCTCGGAAGGCCTGGATGGCCCTAGTGACGCGCTACCCGAAGAGTCAGTACGCGGCAGAGGTCAACCTGCGAATCGGCGAGACCCTTTTTGACTTTGCGGAGTACAAGGACGCGGCGAAGTACTACACGGCGGTGCTGAACTATCCAGAGTCCTCGTATTACGACAAAGCGCTCTACAAACTCGCTTGGAGTCACTTTCAGGACTATGACTACGACTCCGCGATCAAAACATTCAAGCGCTTGTTGGCGTGGTACCACGACCAGAATAAGACCGGTGCCACCGCTTCTGCGCTTCGTGAAGAGGCTGTGGACTACCTCGCGCTCAGCTTGACTGAGGATGATTGGGACGCCGACGGCGAGATTGACCCTGACGCCGGGGTTCAGCGTGCGCTCGGTTACCTCAACGGTGGCACTGTGTGGGAGCGTGAGATCATCCGCGCTTACGCCAAGGGGCTCTACGATCTTCAGGATAACAAGAAGTGGCCCGAGGCCATCGAGGTCTACAACTACCTCCTGAAGAGCGATCCCCTCGATGTCGAGGGCCCCGAGTACATGAAGATCGTGGTCTTGATTCACGATGAGATGGGCAAGATCGACCTCGCCGCGGATG
The DNA here is from genome assembly GCA_049602155.1 of Myxococcota bacterium. GTDB lineage: Bacteria > Myxococcota_A > UBA9042 > PHBI01 > JBMYRH01 > JBMYRH01. Next base: position 1,342 of record JBMYRH010000009.1, read on the forward strand.
CGCGTCAGCGCATGGTGCGCCTGTTTGGTCCGAAGTCTGACTGGTGGGCTAAGAATGCCAAGACCCCTGAGATTCAGAGCAAGATGGCTAAGGCGCTTGAGCAGACGCTTCGTCAGCGCGCGCTCTACCACCATGAGCGCGCCCAGGCCCTCAAGGTTCAGGGCCTGAGCGAGGAAGACGAGGCGGTCCTGGCAGAGTCTGTCGACCAGTACACGAAGGCGGCTGCCGCTTATCGAGAGTACATAGAGACTTACCCGAACGAGCCAGCGTCCTACGAGATGACGTTCTTCTACGCAGAGGCCCTTTGGTACTCCGGTGATCATGTCGCCGCGGCTCCTGTATACCAACAGGTTGCGACTCACGCGCATCACACGACGTATCGAGAGACGGCTGCTTGGTCGATGATCAAGGCTTACGAGAAGGACATGGAGACCCTCGGTGAGGCGGGTCAGTTTGATCTCCGCTTTGTTCCTGCCAGTGATTGGGAGGCGCCGTTGCCTCCGGAGGATGAAGAGGCGTCCTCTGAGCTGAAGCAGATTGTCGCAGAACCGATACCCAAGAAGACGCAAGTCTGGATTGCTGCCGTGGACCTCTTCGTTGCAGGAGACATGAAGGTCAACGGCTCGCGCGAGGCTCAATCGCAGATCGCCTATAACGCGGCGGATATGTACTTCCGCGCGAACGACTTCAAGGAAGCTCGTCGTCGCTTCCGACAAGTCATCACGTGTTACCCCGGTGATGTGGTCGCGGCGAACGCGATCGCCAACATCATCAACACGTACCGAGAAGAGAACGACTGGACCAACTTAGAGAAGTGGGCCAACAAGGCTGAGCGTCTCAACTTGGGTGATCCAAATCAGCAGAAAGAGATCCGCGCAGCCATCAAGATCTTCAAGCTAGGCAGCATGTTTAAGCGGGCTGAAGCTCTCTACAAAGACGAGAAGTACCTCGAGGCGGCGCGGGAGTTTGAGCGGCTCGCGACGCAGAACCCCGATCAGTCATTTGCAGATAAGGCCTTTTACAACGCCGCGGACGCATACAAGCGAGAGAAGTACTACGACTCGGCCGCTCGTGTCTTTGAGCGGCTGGTCACCGATCCACGCTACAAGGACAGTGAGTTCGCTGAGGAGTCACTCTTCGAGCTCGCCGAGACCAACAAGATCTTCTTCAACTTCGATGAGGCGATCGACGGGTATCGCACCCTCTACGAGAGGTACCCGGAAGGTAAGAACCGCAAGTATGCGTTCTTCCAGATTGCGAGTCTCTTGCAGGCTGCTGGCAAGCTCCGTGAAGCCGCTGAAGAGTATGAGCGCTACATCGACGCGTATCCCGAGGCCAAAGAGGCCGCAGGAGCGCTGTATCAGGTGGGGCTGTTGTACGAGCGCGTGGAGGACGTCAAGCAGCAGCGCCGAATCTGGAAGCTCTTTATCTCAAGGCATAATGAGACGGTGGGCATGGAGTCCCTCGTCATCGAGGCGCTGGGTAAGCTCAGCGACATCGCCTTGGCTAAGAAGGATAAGCGCGCTCACAAGAAGCTGCGCGTCCAGATCCTAGAGGAGTACAAGGCGCGCAATATGCAGCCGAAGACCCCCGCAGCCTATGTCGCAGCGAAAGCGCAATTCCAAATCATTGAAGAGACCTTCGCGATCTACAACAAGCTTCGCGTGAAGTCCTCCGACCTTAAGAAGGCGGGTGAGACCATCAACAAGAAGAAGGCGATGCTCCAAGACCTTCAAACGCAGTACCAAAACCTCGCTGATTACCAGTCATTCGAGTGGGTCGTCGCCGCCGTGTACCGCATCGCTGATCTCTACGCCGAGTTCGCTCAGATGATCTACAAGGTGCCAGAGCCGAAGGGTCTTGATGACGAAGAACTCGACATGTACGTGACGCAGATTGAGGACATGGGCCTACAGTTTGAGAACATCGCAATTCAACGTTACGAGCAGGCCGTGGGCGAGTCGCGGCGCTTGAAGGTCACCAACGAGTGGTCGAAGCGCGCTCTCGTCGCGATCAACAAGTTCAAGCCCGATGACTACCCGCTCTTTAAGGAAGAGAAGTCGAAGACGGTCTTCTCTCCGACCTACACCCTCGATAACCGGGCACCACAAGCACGATGACCCGACACCTCCCCAGCTCAATCTTCATGTCGCTGTTTATGCTCAGCGGGGTCGCTGCGTTTACGCTCGTGACCGCGCCAGCAGCATCCGCGCAAGCGCCTGATGACGATGGTTGGGACGACGAGGAGGGTGACGATTGGGGGGATGAGGGAGAGGCGAAGCCAGCAAAGCCCGAGCCCGAAAAACCAGCCCCCCCCAAGCCTGAAGAAGAAGGTGAGGAGGATGACGGCTGGGGCGATGACGATGGCGCTGAGCCCGCCCCTGCCGAGCCCGCCCCTGCCGAGCCCGCCCCTGCCGAGCCCGCCCCCGCTGACGACAGCGCGGATGAAGATGGTTGGGGTGATGAAGAGCCGGCTGAGGCGAAGCCCCCGCAGCCTGCCTCTACGGATGATGATTGGGGTGAGGAAGAGCCCGACGCACCGACTGACTCAGGTGCCGCTCCCGCCGAACCGGCGCCGGCTGCTGCGCCCGAGCCCGAGCCCGAGCCCGAGCCCACCCCGGAGCCTCCGCCGGAGCCAGAATTTCCCCCGATGCCCTCGCCCCCTGCCGATCTCACCCCCGGTGCTAAGCTCGCCTTTACCGCCGGCGCGCTGATCGACAGGGGTGAATTTACCGCCGCAGAAGCGAAGGCCTCCTTGGCGACGGTGACCCCGGGTGGGGAAGTGGAGGGGCTCATCCAGATGGCCCGCCTTCGGCTCCGCCAAGGCCGCCTTCGCGAAGCGATTCAATCTGCGCGATCCGCAGTCGGCCAAAGCGAGCAGAGCGCGCCTGCGCGCCTCATCTTGCTGCGCCTCCTTGCGTCTCAAGGGGAGTCGGTCGATGACCAAGTGACGGCAATCGAGCGGCTGACGCAGCGCTTTCCGGATGACCTTGGGCTAGCGATCGTCCTGGCTGAGGCACAACTTATCGCGAAGCAAAACGCCGCCGCGATGAAGACCGCCCGCGCGATATTGAAGCGCGCGGAGACCTCCGTCACGGCGATGAAGCTCCTCGCGCGTGCCTATTATGCCGCAGGAAATGATGCGACGACGGAGTCGATTCTTGAGCGCGCCGTGGGGATCGAGGAGGACGCCGAGGCCTGTCACCTGATGTCTCAGGTCTACCTTAAGCGCGAGAATGTCGTCCAAGCTCGAATTTGGCTCGATCGCGCCATCGCCGTGAACCCTTTCTATATCGAAGCGCTCAACAACCTCGGTGTCACGTTCATCCAGATGCGTGACTTCCCTGCGGCCCTGACGGTCTTGCCGAGGTTGACCCGTATGGCCCCTGGGTTTGGTGCCGCATGGTTAAACCTCGGCATCGCCCAACGCGGCGCCAAGCGGTTCACTGACGCCGAGCAGTCTTGGAAAGAGGTCTTGAAGGTCGAGCCCAGGATGTCTGACGCCTGGTTCAATCTAGGGGTGCTTTACCTCGAGAACGACATCCCTGGTCTGACCAAAGAAGTGCGCCTCAATCAGTCGATTGATGCCTTTAACCGCTATCGGCATGGGGCGCGGATGCGAGGGCAGGCCGACAAGAGCATCGACACTTATATTAAAGAAGCGAAGCGCCTGATCGCCCAAGAGAAGAAAGCCAAGGAGGACGCGCTCAAGAAGCCTGACTCTGGCGGTGATGATGACTGGGGCGATGACGGCGACGACAGCGGAGGCGGCGACAGCGGAGGCGGCGACGACGACTGGGGCGACGATGACGGAGGTGACTCCGGCGGTGATGATGACTGGGGTGATGATAGTGGAGGCGACGATGACTGGTAGCCGAGTGCCAAACGTGTTCCGCGGCCTGGTGATTTGCGTTCTAGCGTTCAGCTTCCTCACCGTGGCTCCGAGCGCGAGCGCGGCTGATAAACGCAACCCGAAGGTCATTGAGCTCGAGGGAATTGACGTGATTGGCAAGGTCGCTAAGCCCCAAGTTTTTTATGTGCTGGGCCGAAGTACGGTTCGCTATGAACAGCTGAAACTCGATCAGAGTTTCGTGACTCGCATCGTCGCCGCGGCTCGCGCGAATCCCTTTTAGTCTCTAACTTTTTCAGCCTGCGAATTGCCGCTAGGTGGCACTGTAGGCGGCTACAAGGCCCCCCCCCCTCCCAACCGGTGGAACAAACACATCACAACTAGACATTGTGGGCTTGACCGTTGCCGCTGGAATGGTTAAGCGTTTGGGCGCTCCAAAGCGGAGCCAATAGTGGATGCCATCCTCAAAAGAAACTGCCCGCGAGGGTAACGAGGGTGGCCTCGAAAACGCTGTCTCTAAGTGTTATGACAGCATCATTAACAGGAATCGTCGGCCAAGCGGCCGCTGACTAAAATAGCTCGAAGGAAGGTGCGAGATGGATTCGATTGCTAAGGCCATGAGCGAGGGCGGCATCTGGATGTACATCATCCTGGCGACCTCGATTGTCGGCGTGGGCATCATGATCGAGCGGTTCGTGATGTTGTTCTTTAAGTACAACATCAACGCGACTGCGTTCATGGCCCAGATTCAAAAGCTGGTCATGGCGAACAGCATCGACAAGGCGATCAAGCTTTGTAATGCGGCTCCGTCGGCTGCGCTTGCGCGTGTCATCAAGGCCGGCCTCACTCGCGCCAACAAGAGCGCGGATGAGATCCAGAACGCTGTTGAGGAGGCGACCCTTGAGGTCATCCCCTTCATTCAGCGCCGCACAAACACCCTGGCCGCGATCGCCAACATCGCCACCCTGATGGGCCTCCTCGGTACCATCATCGGCATGATCGGCGCCTTCTCGGACATGGCAACGGTGGCTCCCGACAAGCGCCAGGAGGCTCTTGGACGGAACATCTCGCTCGCAATGAACACGACGGCTTTCGGCCTCATCGTGGCTATTCCTTGCATGCTTGCTCACCTGATCCTGTCAGGCGTGACCAAGAAGATCATCGACGAGATCGACCTTTACTCGGTTAAGCTCGAGAATTTGCTCATCTCACGTCATAAGCCTTCTTCGGATCGCTAGCGATTCGAACTGCGCCCCTACTGTGGGGCGCAGGGCCCTTGACCCGTGACTGGAGGCGACGATGGCACGCAAGCCGTCAGACAGAGCGCATGGTGAAGAAGTCAATGCGGACCTCAACTTGGTCCCCATTATGGCTATCCTCATCATCTTGATTCCGGTGCTCTTGTACGCTTTCACCTTCTTTGAGGTGAAAGTTCAGGCTGTCGCAGCGCCCCGCTTGGGACCTGCACAGAAGAGCAAGAAGAAGGAAGAGGACGATCAAAAGAAGCCACTGAACCTGACTGTCCTCGTGACAAAAGATGGGTTTGCGCTCAAGCAGCAGGCTGAATTGACTGACGAGCCTGATCCTCCTATTCCGAAACGGACCTTCATTGTTAACGGCAATGAGAAGCTCGAGTACGACTACCCGGCCCTCTACAACCGGATCCGTCAGAAGAAGATCGAGCACCCTGACGAGACCACCGTCAACGTCGGCGCCGAGATGGACATCCCATGGCAGACGATCGCACGCACGATCGACGCTACCAGGGTCCAGCTTGAGAAAGACTCGTACGAGGATCTCGTGAAGTACAACGATGCCAAGCCGAAGATGGGTAAGGACACGGATGGGGACGGTTCTGCCGACCCGGTCGATATGTTCCCCGCCGTCGTCTTCGTTGTCGCGGAGTAGCGCGTATCTCACGCGTGACGCAGAGAGGGATTCTCCCGCAACATAGGAAGCCCCGTCAGGAAGCTTCCACCGCCAATCACGAGTAGCGAGAGGCAGCAATGGCGCCCCAAGATCAAAAAAGTTCCGAGGACGAGATCGTAGCCTTCGAGAAGAAGGACCGAAAAGGCCCTCGTGCCGGTGACGACACGAGTGACTTGAACATCAACTCGATGATGGACATGATCACCATCCTCTTGGTGTTCCTCCTCGTCACCCTGACAAGTGATCCGCTTAGCATTAAGCAGGACGACTTCTTGCTCTTGGCCAAGTCGACGGTGGATTACAATCCTCAGGACTCGGTGCCCGTCACGCTGACGAAGAACAAGATCATCGTCGATAATAAGGCCGTCGTGAAAGTCGACTGCTCCGTCGGTGGTCAAGTCTGTCAACGCGAGGACTACAAACGCAACGACGCCTTCTACTCTGTCGATAAGTCCTTCAAGGAGGACGGTGACGAGAAGAGCTTCATGATCGAGCCGCTTCATAAATCTCTTGAGCAGATCGTGAAGCAGCAGAAAGAAGAGGCGAAGGAGCTTGGGCGAGAGTTTAAACCTGTCGCCACGATTATCTGCGATGGGAACATCCCGTTCCGGCTCATCGCGGAGACTGTCTACACCTCTGGAATGGCGGGGCTGAGTGAGCTCAACTTCGCGATCATCAAAACGAGTAACCGCGCCGGTTTAGACGGAAAATAGAGAGTGAGGGAGTAGCCCGTTCCATTGACGCATTGTACTCTGGGAGAGGTTACAGGCCCTTCGGCACGCCACGGCGGCCAACGTAGCGCCAGAAACACGTAATAGCAGAGGGCTTCGGCCCAAGGGGATTTCGACTCGGTCCCGCCCGCATGGCAAGTGGTGAAGGAGTCGAAAGGGAAGTTGATGTCTAAGGACGGCAAAAGAAAGATCCTTCGCGTCGGCATTATCCAGTCTGGCCGGATCGTCGAAGAACGCCTCATTCGAAAGCGTGAAGACGTCAGTATTGGTCAGGCGTCCAAGAATACCTTCATCCTGCCGGCTAGCCATTTGCCCAAGAGCTTTACCCTCTTCGAAGGCAAGGGCGGCGGTTATCACCTGATCTTCGACGACTCTATGGAGGGTCGCGTCTCTATCGGTGATGAGGTCCTCGACCTCAAGTCGTTGGGCAAGTCAGGGAACGTGAAGCGCCGCGGTGGTCGCTACACTGTGGAACTCGACGAGCGCTCCCGCGGCAAGATTGTGGTGGCGGAGTTCACGCTCCTCTTCCAGTTCATTGACGCGCCACCCGTGCTGCCAAAGCCGCAGCTGCCCGCAGCTGCCCGCGGCGCGAACATCGACTGGCTCTTCGTGAACATCTTGATCGTCACGGGCCTCATCCTGGGTGGTGGTGGTTCTGGACTGGACTTCTGGTGGCGCGACACCGGCCAGTACATGCAGGTCGAGTTTGGAAAGAAAACCCGCGCTTACGAGATGCTCAAGGCCGAGGTCCTGCAAGAGAAAGAGAAAGAGAAAGAGGACGAGCCGGAGCCTGAGGAAGAGGAAGAGGAAGAATCAGAAGAGGCCGTCGAAGAGGTCGTGGAGCCAGAGCCAGAGAAGAAGGTCAAGCCCAAGCGGGCGAAGCCGACCCCCAAGCCCGTCAAGGACGAGGGGGCAGCGCCGGCGCGAAAGACGAACCGCTCAAAAGGCGAGGTCCTTGAGAGCGTAAAGAAGAAGACGGTCCTTCACACCCTCGGCGCCATGGGCGGCGAAGGTGGTGGTTTGGCTGCATCGTTGGCGGGTGGCTTGGGTAACAGCAAGCTTGATGCCGCCTTTAACAACTCCGATGGCGGCGTGACTGGCGCCACCGCAGGGATGCGGAAAGAGTTCGAAGGGCAACCTGTCGCAGTCAAGTCCGGCCAAGCAGGCTATAAGGGCTTGGGTAAGGGTGTCGCTGGTGGTCGTATTAAGACCGCGAAGGCCAAGACGACGGCGAAGGAAGCGAGCGGTGGCGAGGTCAAGATCCGTGGCCGCGCACGCGTCGGTAGCCTTGGCAGTGGCAAAGGCGGCCAGATCGATAAGAAGGCCGTAAGCCGCGTCCTACGGCGTCGCTCTGGTGCCGTGAAGCGCTGCTACGAAAAGGCACTTAAACGGAACGAGGGCGTCAACGGAAAGCTGGTCGTCAAGTTCCAGATTGGCAGTGCCGGTCGTATTACTCGAATCAAGGTCGTCAAGAACGGGACCGGTGACTCGGGTGTCGCGAGCTGCATTACCAGTGCAATGAAGGGCTGGCGTTTCCCGATCCCAGAGGGGGGACCGGTGACGTTCTCCTTCCCATTCATCCTGTCGAAGGGGTAGAAAACCGTCTTCTTGGTGGCGTGTCACGATCTACGGGACATGCGGTTCAAGACGGGTTAATCTCCTGCGGTCGATTTTCTTTGATCAAAGACACTCGAGAGAGACACCTAGAACTGCGTGTGTGACCCACGGATGTGCGAACAGTACATCGGCGTGGTTGACACGTTAGAACAGCCGTTCATATAGTCGGTTATTAAGTGATTTTCTGATGAACTCACACGGAAGTTCCATCATGCCAAGGCGTATTACAGCATTCGTGAGCGCAATGGGGCTGTTAGCCCTTTGTCTGCTCATACCCAGCCAAGCTCCCGCTGAGCCGGCAGGTCCTGATCCGTCCGCGCTGGGAATTGAAGAGATGGAGAAGACTGCGCGCGAGCAGGTTCGTAAAATGGAGGAGATGCTGGCCTCCAGCTTCAAGCTCCTGGAGCAAGCAATCAGCACGAGTGATGTCGCTTCTACTGCGATCCGGAACGAAGCGATCACGGCGATGAAGGGGCTCGTGAAGCTCAGCGAAGAGAACTACATGATGCTGCAGCAGAAGAAGGCGGAGCAGGATCGTGACGGCGTTGAGCATGAATACGTCAAGATCTCGATCGCGGCTGCGAAGGTCGCCGAACTCTATGCCCAAGTCCGTACGGCTAGCGGCATTGATGTAGACCTCGAAGATACGCGAGTTGAGAGGACGCTGGATATCGAAAGTGCACTACCTATGGACATGGGCAACGTTTCGTCTGCGGACGTTTCCGACAGCTTAGACGTCCTGCCGGACCCCCCTTCTCATGCGAGTCCGTTTATCTAGGTTTGCCTGAATGTGAAATTCGGGTTATGCGCGGGCTCCGTCTGGTGAAGACGGAGCAACGAACAAAGGGAAGTGGCTGAACGTGTTGATGGTGCGTGAATCGAGACTCTGGATGCTCGTCGTAGGGGTGGTGGCGCTTTTAGCCATGCCGTCGTACGCCAAGGCACCCGGTCCTGATCCGACGCTGGTCAATCCGATTGGGCTCGGCTCGAATTACACTGGTCCTGTGCGGGCGGGTCTTGGGATTACCCATACAGACACCCTGTACGGTATCTCGGCGGGTGACTTTGTTATTCAGCCTCGCTTCTTGATGGAGACGGAGCTCACCTCGAACTTTTTCAAGGTCGACACTCGGAATGTCGATACAGAGGAGACGTTGGCCTTCAGTCTCCACCTGCGCCCAGGCGTCGGGATCTCGAATCCGAACGCGTCGTCCGTGAAGTTGAACTTCTCTACAGACCTAGATGTGCTGGTCCCGCTGAGTGGTGAAGAGGCGGTCACGGATCAAACCAATGTGGGTGTAGAGGCGCGCGCTGCCGTGACCTTTACCCTGAAGCGCTTGATGAGCTTCACGCTGAAGGAGAACTTCTGGCGGGATCTCTTGGTCCGTCCGCTGTCCGCGGGGGGCGGCGAGTCTCACCGAAACCGAAACTCCGTCGGCCTCGATATGACCTTCCACCCAGGCGGTGGAGCGCTGGTGTTTGAACTCGGGTACGATTGGGATATCGTCCTCTATGACTCACTCATCCAGCTTGATGACAATCAGCACAAGCTTCGGTTTTTGACGTCGTGGCGTTTCTTGCCGCTCAACTACGCATTCCTTGAGGCCTCGGTCGCGATCCAGTCGTACCTTGAGGACCGCACTACCGAGGAGGCTCAGACTATCGGCAACCGCGTGGCGGGTATGCCCCTGCGAGTCTATGGTGGGTTCTCCGGCTATTTGACCGATCGAATCGCCGTCATGCTCCGAGTGGGTTACGGCAACACACTGCTTGATTCAGGTGATGACTTCTCTAGTTTCATCGGTGACATGCGCGTGAGCTTCCGGTTTAGCCCTCGAACGGCCCTGCACGTCGGTGGTGGTCGCAGCTTCAGCTTGGCGGGCCTCGGCGGCTTCCTAGACACGACCGGTGCCTACGTATCCTTCGAGCAGAGCCTGGCAGACCTTGTCTTGCTCCACGCCGATGTGGGCTTCGACTATCAGATTTATGGTGATTGGTCTCCAGCCAACAGCACGACAGAGAATACGACGGGTCCGGCCTATGAGACCTGCGCTCGAGCAGTACTCGAGGGCAGTGATGCCGGAGGGTTCACCCTCGCTGACTGTGATACTAAGACCGCGCTTGCGCGCCAAGACTACGTGTTCAAGGCGGGCCTGTTGGCTGACTTTGAGATCTCGCGCGTCTTCGGGTTGTCATTGGGCTACCGCTTTCACATGGACATGACCGACTTCGGTGTGGAGTCGATCACGTTCCAGAACTTCGGTGGTGGCATCGTGGACACGGTCTCGGGACCCGAGACGGTCTTCCAAGGTTACACAGACCACCGTGTCTTCCTGTCTTTGAACCTGCGCTACTGAGGTTCGTTTAGTGCGGTCAATCTGCCATGCCGCTATTGCCTTGGGGATAGCGCTGACAGGGGGCGTGTCGTGTGCTCCTACGGCGTCGACGACGGGTTACGCGCACTTGAACGGTAAGATTCAAGACCAGCTCAAGAACGTTGGTCTCGGCTCAGGGGACGTCTTTGAGGTGCGCGTCTACGGAGAGCCAACGCTTACGGGGCTATACAGGGTCGCCGAGGACGGTAGCATTGACTTTCCATTGGTCGGTCGCCTGGATGTCAGTGACCTCACGTCGCGTGAGATTAGCGAGGTCCTGACAGAGCGTCTGAAGGCAGGGTACTTGGTGTCGCCGTCCGTGTCGGTCTACGTCAAGGAGTACAATTCCCGGAAGATCTTCGTCCTCGGTCAGGTGAACACCCCGGGAACCTTTCCATTTGAAGTTGAGATGAACGTGGTCGAAGCAGTCGCGCTCGCTGGGGGGTTTGCACCCACGGCGAATCACGATTTTGTAGTCGTGACACGTAAGGTCAACGGCGAAGAAACTCGCATCCCAGTGCCGGTTGGTTTGATTTCCAAGGGACTCGCGGCCAATCTTGAGTTACAATCCGGGGACATCGTATATGTTTCGGATACCCTTTTATAGACGGCAGGTCTAGAACCTAAAAGGTAGTAATCCTGGTGACTAAAGGGTCCAAGGACCGCTTTGTGGAGCCAGGTTTATTTTGAGTAATGTGTGAGTTCGTTGCGCATTACCTCAACCCAGAGATATATTACTTCTGTTAACTTGTTGCGGAACCTGGAGGCGGCATGGGCAGGGTCATTGGAATCGACCTTGGAACCACGAACTCGTGCGTTGTTGTGATGGAGGCTGGTAACCCCGTGGTTATCCCGAACTCCGAGGGCAGCCGTACGACGCCGTCGGTCATCGCCTTTACGGAGGAAGATGAGCGGTTAGTGGGGCATGTCGCGAAGCGACAGGCCATTACGAACCCGACGAACACGGTCTTTGCGATCAAGCGCTTGATGGGGCGTAAGTATAATTCTCCCGAAATTCAGGAGATTATGCATACGTTCCCGTACGAGGTAGCTGCAGCGCAGAACGGTGACGCGCACGTCAAGATCGGTGGAAGGCTCCACTCGCCCGCCGAGATGTCGTCCTACATTTTGAGCGAGCTCAAAGAGTTCGCCGAGGATTACCTCGGTGAGCCGGTAGAGGACGTGGTTATCACGTGCCCCGCTTACTTCGACGATAGTCAACGGCAAGCGACCCGAGATGCAGGGCGTATCGCGGGGCTGAACGTGCTCCGTATCATCAACGAGCCCACCGCAGCAGCGCTTGCCTATGGTTTGAACCGTCACTCTCAGGGACGCGTCGCGGTGTACGACCTCGGCGGTGGTACCTTCGATATCTCAATCCTCGAGGTTGGCAAGGGCGTCTTCCAAGTGAAGTCGACCCATGGCGATACCTTCTTGGGCGGCGAGGATATCGACCTCTTGGTTATTGAGGAGATCGCTAAGCGCTTCACGCAAGAGCATGGCGTGGATCTCATCCGTGACCCGATCGCACTGCAGCGCCTGAAAGAGGCTGCGGAGAAGGCTAAGATTGAGCTGTCGACTCTCGAGGAGACGGACATCAACCTACCCTTCATCTCCGCGGATGAGACGGGCCCGAAGCATCTCCACATGAGCTACACGCGCCCTGAGCTGGTGCAAGTCACGGAGGAGCTGGTCAACCGGACCATCTTCCATTGCCAGCAAGCGCTTAATGACGCGAACTTCAACACGGACGACGTAGATGAAGTGATTTTGGTTGGCGGCATGACCAAGATGCCGATCGTGCAGAAGCACATCTACGAGTTCTTCCGTCGCAGCCCTAACAAGGGTGTTAGCCCGGATGAAGCGGTAGCGATCGGTGCAGCCATCCAGGGTGGTATTATTCGAGGTGATGTCCAAGACGTCTTGCTCCTCGACGTGATCCCGCTCTCCCTGGGCATCGAGACACAGGGCGGCATCTTCACCAAGTTGATCGAGCGGAACCGAACGATCCCTACCTCGTGTACAGAGGTGTTCACCACGGCCGAGGATTACCAGCCTCTCGTAAACATTCACGTGCTTCAGGGCGAACGTCCGATGGCCCGTGATAACAAGAGCCTGGCGCGGTTCGAGTTGCTCGGGATCCCTCCGGCGCGCCGCGGTGTGCCGAAGATTGAGGTGACCTTCGAGGTCGACGCCAACGGCATCCTCTCGGTGACCGCACGCGATTTGGGTACGAACAATGAGCGACAAGTTCGCATTCGTCCGACTTCCGGTCTGACCGAGCGTGACATCGAGCGCATTATGGCGGAGTCGGACGCGAACCGTCAGGCTGACGTCGGCCGCAAAGAGGTCGCGAAGCTCAAGAACAAGGCAAACGGCCTCATCTACACGACTCAACGGAGTATCGGTGAGCTCGGGAGCTACCTCACGGACGACGAGGCGAAGCAGATTCGCCGTGACTTGGACCGGTGCAAGAAGGCACTGGAGACAGATAACGTCGACGTGATTGCCGCCGCTTTGGAGCAGCTTGAGCATTCGTCGTATCGAATCGCTGAGGTCATGTACAAGGACGTTGGCTGAGCGACCGGATTACTATGCCGTACTCGGTGTCCCACGCGACGCAACCGAGTTGGCTATCCGTGCTGCCTATCGCCGATTGGTGTTGACCCACCATCCGGATCGTCACCCCGATGATCCGGATGCAACGCTGCGCCTTCGGAACTTGGTTCAGGCTTACGAGGTCCTTGGCGATGAGGGTGCGCGTAGTGCGTATGATGCAGGGGCCGTCGATTCGCCGCTAATTCAGCCCGTCGGGCCGCTCGAGGAGGTGCTTGGGCGTGTCGTTGACGCGTTCGTGGAGCGCCGTGATGCACGCGCAGAGTCGGGTCGCGATCATCAATACCGCCTGACTTTGACCCTTGAACAGGCCGCTCGCGGTTGCGCTCAGGCGCTTGAACTTCCGAAGACTATTGAGTGTATCCGATGTGAAGGCCGTGGGTTTCCGCTCGAGGTCTTCCCCAAGGTATGCCAAGCCTGTCAGGGTGGCGGAGCCATCGAGCATCGGCGACAACTCAGGCGTGTCCTTGAGAATTGCGCCGTGTGTGACGGTCAAGGTTACGTCGTCACGACGCCGTGTTCGTTGTGTGATGGGGCACGTGTCGTGGAAGAGCGTCGCTTCGTGACGATCGATGTGCCGCCCGGCGTGAAGAGCGGCTCCAAGCTTGTGGTCAAAGGCGCAGGGCAGCCTGGCCGAAAGGGGGGAGCCCCAGGAGACTGTTTCGTCGTCGTCACGGTGTCTGAGCACGCCGTGCTGAGGATCTCCGGGCAAGATGTGCGGATGAAGCGACCCGTGAGTGTATTGCAGTCTTTGACGGGGGGCTGGCTGACGGTGCCCACGCTGGATGGCGTGCGTCGGCTCAAGTTGCCTAAGAACACCCGTGATAAGTCTGTCCTGCGGATGGCAGGACTCGGCCTGGGAGGCGAAGGAGAGGGCCGAGGTGATCAATTGGTCACCATCGAAGTGGAGTATCCTGTATCTCTTGACGACGCGATGCTGGCGTCGTTGAAGGCCATGGATACGCATGGGGGGACGGAAGTCTTCCCCAAGACCAGCCGTTTCAATGAGAACTACCCCAAAGCTCACGGAGAAGCACCGTGTCCCGAAGAGGACTCGAACACATGAACATCAGACGTTGGATGGTCCTGTGCCTGTTCAGCGTGTGTATGGCTGGATGTGGGACATCGACTCACGTAAGACACCTTGACGTGACGAAGGTGGTGACTCCGCCCAAGGTGGCTGAGCCTGTGATTCAGCCGCCGCCAGGGCCCTCGGCGCAGGAGGTCGCGGACGCAGCGCGGCTTTGGGAGCGCTCCAAGACCGCTGAGGCGGACGGCGATGCTGTGGGGAGTCGGCGGCTCTTGAGGCAGATCGTGAGGCTCAATTCACTCACCCCTCACGCTGTGGATGCACGAGTACGGTTGGCAGAGGACGCCCTCGCGCGTCGGGACTGGGCATCTGCGCGTCAATTCGTTGCGCCGCTGGGGTTTGAGGGGGCAGAGGGCTATTCACGTCATCGTGTGGATGCACTGGCCTTCGAAGGCCAGGCGGACTACGAGAAGGCTGCTGAGAGCTGGCTGGAGGCATCGAAGGTCGCAGAGGACCCTGAAGCGCGGCGTCAGGCGATCGACGTGGCGGCCCAAGATCAGTACTTGGGAGGGGATCCAGAGGCGGGTCGTGAGACGGCTTCATCGATCGGCGTGTCAGAGCAATCACTTAGGGATGCACTTGAGGGACGACTGACTACGGAGCTGTTGAAGACCTTGGTGCAGCAGGTCGCACCCAACGATCCCGATCGCGCTTGGCTGGCGCTGAAGAGCGCTCAGCGTCAGTGCGCGGAGGGAGAGCTCAGTGGGTGCAAGGCTGACGCGCAGCTGGCGGCGTTGTCGTTTGACGCAGAGATTGTCGAGGGAGCACGTCAGGTGCTCTTGCGCGTCGAGGCATGGGATAACGTCCGTCCCGCTCGGCTTGGGGTCCTCTTGCCGCTCTCAGGGCCTTTTCAACGCCATGGTCAAGCGGCGCTAGAGAGCATTCAACAGGCGCTTCAGGATGCGCCGCATGTGGAACTCGTTGTGAGAGACACTGCGGGCAAGGCCGGGCAGGCGGCGTCTGGTGCGGAGGAACTCGTCTTGGACGAGCACGTGGTCGCGATTCTTGGCCCGATCGGGGAGATAGAGGGTCGCGCAGCAGTCGAGTCAGTTGGGCGCTTCAAGGTGCCGCACCTTGTCCTGTCTAGTCATCCTCAGGTGACCGATGGCGTGGGATTGGCGATCCGGATGCGCTTGTCGGCGGGGGAAAAAGTCAAGGCACTCGCGCGCTACGCAGCGATTCAACTAAAGGTGAAGCGGGTCGCAGTACTCGTCCCTCGTCAGCAGTCACGTCGACGACAGATGGCGGCGTTTTGGGATGAATTTGTACGCCTCGGGGGCGAGGTCATCGCAGCGGAGCTCTATCCTGCGGATCAAGGGGATTTTAAGCCGGTCATAGGGGCACTCCTCGGGACGGAAAAGCCTGAGACGGATGTGGTCGATTTCGACGGCCTATTTGTGCCTGATGATGCCCAAAAGGTGCGCAGGATGGTGCCGTTCTTGAAGTACTTTGGGGTGCGGACCAAGACACACCCGATGCTCAAGACAACGAAGCGTTCACCGGCTGTTCAACTCCTAGGCGTAGAGGCTTGGAACAGCACTACGGTGATTGATGGCGAGGGACTTACGAACAACGCCGTCTTTATGGACACCTTCTTCCATGACCCGGATGACGCTGCCGTGCATGGGTTTGTTCGGGGCTTCTATACGCGGCATCGCCGGAAGCCAAACGCCTTCCAAGCGGAGGTGTTCGACAGTGTGAATTTGGTCGCCAAAGCGATGCTGGGCCTGTCGGGGACGACCCATGAGACGCGGCAGGAACTCTTTACTGCTCTTGTTGCGACGAAGCACCATCGCGGCGTCACCGGGCATATCACCGTGCTCGATACGGGAGAATTGGTGCTCGAGCCACGCCTCTTGACTGTCGCTGTGGATGAGATCCGTCTTCGTCTCTCTGAGCAGGAAGAGGCGCATCTACGAGGGCCTTCAAGGGGAGCGCGTTGAAGGGCTTGAGTGAAGCTCAGTTCATCGAGCGGATGTGCGAAAGAGTCGTTGTCCCGCCTTCGCCACGAGGTCCCGGTGATGATGCTGCGGTGCGTGGTGCAGAGGTGACTACGGTCGATCTCATGGTGGAGGATGTGCACTTCACACGGGCGCACCCTCCCCTTTGGCTCGGCTCGAAGTTGTTATCGGTGAACATCTCGGATATCGGAGCGATGGCTGCACGACCTTCCCGCTTTGTGCTCACTGCTGCGCTCCCCAAGGACACCCCTGTGGCGTGGTGGGACGCTCTCGCGACGGGCTTGGGAGCGTTGGCGAAGCGCGCGGGGATCACGCTGGTGGGGGGAGATGTGACGCGGAGCCCTGGACCCGTGATGCTCGGCATCACGGCGTGGGGTGAGCTTGAGGGGCGCAAGGCCTTGCTGAGGAGCGGCGGACGACCAGGAGATGTGGTGATGATTCACTCACCACAGGGGGTTGGGCGCTCTTGGCTCGGGCTTAAAGAGTGGCTGAGCTGTGGGATTTCAGGCTGGGGGCACGCTCCACCGGATCACGTGAGCGTGTGTGTGGCAGCCCATTTGAACCCCGCGACGAGCTGGCAAATTGGCCCATGGGCATCCGACCACGGTGCGACGGCGGCGATGGACTGTTCGGATGGCTTGTTGGCTGATGTGCCGCGCTTGGCTGCGCAGAGCCAGGTGCGACTCGATGTTGAACTTGGCGGCTTGCCTGAGGATCCTGAGTGCGGAGAGATGACCGCCTTGGAGCGCGCTTCCGGAGGGGAAGACTACGGCCTCTTGGTGCTCGTCCCGCCCTCTCAACGTGAGATCTTTGAAAGCGCCGGCTTTATTACGCTGGGCGTTGCGTCTGAAGGGCAAGGGGTCTACTGGTCGGTCGACGGGGTGAGGGTTGAGCCAGGCGCGCCCGCGTTTGATCACTTCTCAGCGTCATGACTGGGTACGAGCGCTACCGTACGGCGTGCTCCCCTGACGCCCCTGTGACCCTCGGTCTCATCTCCAACCCACTGGCGAAGACCAATTGGCGCTCAGTGGCGCATGAACGTTTGAAGTCTGTGATGAGTGATCCAGCTCATGCGTTGAGCACTTCATCGGTAGAGCGTGTGCCGAGCGCCCTGAGGGAGCTCCTCTTTGACCGGGGGTGTAATGTCCTCGCTATCAACGGTGGAGACGGCACCATTCATGCGCTCGTACAGGCGACGATTGAGGTCTTGTCTGAGGGGCGTGAGGGTGAGTCGGAGCTACCCCTGCCGATCTTTCTGCTGCTGAACGGTGGTGGGATGAACATGCTCGCGCGCACGTTTGATACCCGCGGGCACCCCGTTAAGACGGTTAAACGCTTCCTTAACCGCTTTGAGGGTGCACCTTTGAGTTCTCTCACCGTGCGCCATGTGCCGTTACTCGAGGTTCACGAGCCTGACGATCAGATCCGTTATGGGTTCATCTTCGGATCGGAGTTGGTCCTGAACGCCCTGACGATGTACGAGCGATTTGGCCAAGGGTACCGTGGGCTCGCGACGCTCTTCGGGGCGATCGGCGCAGGGGTCGTGTTTGAGACCGAGTTATGGCGGCAGTTTGGGCACCTGCTCTATCCCCCAGAGACCTCTCTTGAGGTCGACGGTGAGGTTCAAAGCCCGTATGCGTGTGCGGTGGTCTCGACCGTGCCGCTGACACTCATGCTGGGGCTTGTCCGCGCGCTTACGCGGCGCGCCCGTCCGAGGCGCTTAGAGGGCCTCGTGATTCAAGAGACAGACCCTCTTAAACTGGTGTCGATGATCCCTGCCCTCCTTCTCGGTCAGCCGCACGAGCAGGTCATCCCGCTCGAGGATACCTCGGAGGTGCGACTTCATGGTCCGTACACACTCGATGGTGAGCGTTTTATTCACCTCGAAGCTGATGCTCCGATACGTGTCTTGGGGAGCCACCGCGCGTTTCACGCCGTGTGGTTGGGCTGACCTCTAAAGCAGGTCGAGCAGCACACTGTTCATCAACCTCAGACCGCGGTCTGTGAGCCGCGCATGTCGGCCATCCAAAGCCAAGTTGCCTTTGAGGGCTTGGCGTTGAGCTGCTGCTGCGAAGCGCTCCCAGTCCTCTCCGAAGTCGACTCCGCGCTCGAGGTCCCTGAGCCCGGTCATGATGCGCTCGAAGCTCAAGGTCGCCTCGTCTAGCTCTTCGACACTCTCGGTCGGGTCGCCCGACATGGCCGCTCGGATATACTGGCTTGGTCGTCTGATATTGATCCACCTCCTCGGGGGCAGAAAGCCATGGGCTCCTGGACCAAGCCCAAGGTACGGCACACCACGCCAGTAGCTGCTGTTATGTCGGGCGCGGTGGCCTGGGAGGGCGTAGCTGGAGACCTCGTAGTGTATGTAGCCTGAGGACCGCAGTCGGTCTCTTGCGGCGAACATCATCTCTGCCTGAAGGGCATCATCTGGGACTTCAATGGCCCCCGTTTCGACCTGGCGCTGCATCACTGTTCTGGGCTCGACGGTCAGTCCGTACACAGAGAGGTGCGGTGGCTTGAGCGCGAGGATCGCGTCTAGATCGTCATGCCAGCGAGCGAGGGTCTGATTAGGGAGCCCAAAGATGAGGTCGACAGAGTGACTCCTGAACCCTGCGTTTGCGATCGTACGACACGCATCGCGCGCCCTGTCGCCATTGTGGCGCCGCTCGATTCCAAGCAAGAGATCATCTTGAAAAGACTGAACGCCCAAGGAGATTCGGTTCACCCCGAGCGCTCGCAGTCGCGCCATTTGAGCTGGCGTGACCTCACTAGGGTTGGCCTCTAGGGTGATCTCAGCATCGGGCCCTAACCCGGGCGCTTGCGAGACAGCATTCAATAATTCTTCGAGCTGCTCGGTGTCCCATAAGCTGGGCGTTCCGCCACCGAGGTAGAGCGTCGAGGCCGGTTCGCTCAGCTCAGAAGCTCGCCCCCGCAGTTCAGAGATCACTGCCTCTGTGAAACGCGCTTGAGGGATGTGCCGAGGCGTCGCGACGACAAAATCGCAGTAACTACAGCGATGCTCACAGTACGGAAAATGAACGTAGATGCCGCCCGTCAACGGGTGTAGACCTCAACGTTATCGGGGAGCATGGCCTCATCGAGCAGTGCGTCAAAGCTTGGCCCGCGAACCGCAAAGACACGCTCCTTAGCGCCGCCGACTTGATCGACGACGACATAGGAATTGGGCTGTGCGAAGTCGCTTCCCGCCAAGGTTCCGCCCGGACCGGCGAGGGCCCCGACGCTCACGATTGGCAAGGCGCCATAGTGGCCGCTGAAGTACACGCGATAGCCTGCGCTGAAGAAGCTCGTGACTCGCGCTCTGAGGAAGAGTTCGTAGAGTCTGAATCGTTTATCCAGAGAGCCCACGTGCTCATCGCCGAATTTGTGGAGGGGCAGGTAGCTGACTACGTAGCGCGCGTCATAAATTCCAGCCTTCGAGAGCTCTTCTCGCATCCACTTAATGACGGACTCCTCGACCCCTTTTGAGCCCCCGGAGGAGACGACGAGGAAGTAGGCCCCATTCAGGGTGAAGCTGTAGCGATCGGGGTAATGACGCTCATCGATCATCTGAACATTCGGCCTGTTGAGTTCTACCCCGACTTGACGGTCGACCGGCGAGCGGCCCCAAGCGATCCGAGCGTCGTTCGCCCCGAGCAGTTGCCCCAGCTTGCTCCGCTGAGCGCTTAGGTCTTCCGCGCTGCTGTCTCGAGTCGCCATGCCGCCGGCGTGTATCACTAGGTCGGGTTTGACCTCTTCGACCAAGCTCTCAAGGCCTGCAGTGACGCTCGCAGGGATGCCACCTTTGGCCGCGGTGTCAGCGATGATCGCGAACCTCATTGAGGTCTCAGCGGAGGACGGAGGTTCGGGGAGCCCCTCTGTCGGGCCACGCTTCCCGGTGATGCTCTTGGTGACGAGCAGGCGCTCTAATGGCACGGTGCGGGTGGAGGTCCATTGCCAGTCGCCGTCGGTTAAGGTGAGCGTCACGAGCTGGTCAGCGCGACCACCGTGATAGGTGTGGGATACAGTGCAGCCCTCGACGACCGGGCTACCATCTCCGAAATTCCATGAGCAGGTGGCACCCTGATGGTCCTTGGGGGGGGAGTCGATCCTCAAGTGGATCGCGGTGGAGCGAAAGACCTGTAGTTCGCTTGGCGCAATGCTCCAGGTGAGGCCAATGCCTCGGTCTGATGCGTCCGCGGCGCCCGGCGGTGATGCGGGTGTCGCCTTGCGCACTGCGGCCGGGGTCGCATGGCCGTCGAGCAAGAATGTGTCGACCACTGTCTCAAGCCCTGCCGCGGACTGTCGCTCGTTCACGTCGTCTGAGTCACACCCGCCCAGGGTGAGACACGCGATGAGGGCTATCGTGGCGGCGCGAGGCGTCATGTCTGGAGCGTAGGGGGGCTTGGGAGCCCACGCAAATTCACTTCATTCCGCTGGCCAACCAGAGGCCCGAGCGTTGAGCGGCCGCGAGCGCAGGGCGGTCGTCAAGTGGGCTCAAGGAGCGCTTCCAATCAGCGAACGAGCCCCCGTGTCGCCAGGCGTCGAGGGCCGCTAAGCCGGTGGACTGATTTCCCTGACTCATTCGGTACTCTACCCAGGCCCATTTTGCGGAGGTCGAGCGGACCCTTGCGATCCCTCCCAGTTCTCGCTTGAGGCGCTTCAATGTGCGGTCCACCGTCCCTATCCCTGCGAACTCAGCGTCGCCAAGCGGGGTGTGCAGCTTGGGGACCAGCGGGGACACGCCGAGGGCGACGGGTAGGATTGACGCCAGCTCTTTTGTGAGCGCGATGAGCTCGCTGATGTCTTCGTCAGTCTCTCCAGGGATGCCGATGATCACGTAAAGTTTCAGGCGATTGAGGCCGGCTTGCTGCGCGAGCTTGGCGACCTGGATGAAGTGCCGGGTGCGGAGACCTTTGGCCATTTTGCCGCGTAGGCGTTGGCTCGGGGCGTCCGCGGCCACGGTCATCGTCCGATACCCCCCGCGGGCGAGCAGAGAGACGAACTCCTCATCGAGCCGATCCGCTCGGAGGCTAGAGACCCCGACCCCTTTGCCCATCTCGATGACGCGCGCGAGGGCCTCTCTGATCCCTGACCATTCACTCACTGCGGCGCCCACGAAACCCACCCTCGGTGCATCTTTTGGGATATGAGAAAGGACACTTTCGAGGTCTGGCTCCCGCATCGGACTCTCTGGTGCGCGCACCAGGCAAAACCGGCAGAAGCGCGGGCATCCTCGGCTCGCCTCGATGAGGAACATGTTGGAGAGCTCGGTGTGTGGCGTCACGATTTGACCGACTGCGGGGAGCGCCTCGACCGTCACCTTTTGGGTGGCAGGTACACGTTCTCCGTGGATCTCGGGGACCCATACCCCAGGGATCGTGGCGATCCGGCTCTTGAATTCATCACGACTGGGGCTGTCCTCGAGGACATCCATGATGGCCTCGACAGCACGCTCACCATCGCCGACGACCGCAGCGTCGATGAAGGGCCCGAAGGGCAGGACGTTGGACGCAGTGAGTGGCCCACCGAGTAGCACCGCCGGATCATGCTGGCTGCGCTCATCGCGCTTGATGGGGACCCCTCCGAGCTCCAAGAGATCAAAGAAGCCGGGGATATCGAGGTCGTAAGACACGGAGAAGGCGAGGAGATCAAAATCGGAGAGGGGACGCCCGGCCTCTAATGACGCGGGCTGTAGCCGCCTCCGACGGTAGGTGTCAGGGTCGTCTGGCAGGACGATGCGCTCGCAGGACATGAAGGGTCGGCTATTGAACGCACGATAGATGACTTGATAACCGAGGGAGCTCATCGCCACGCGATATGGGTTGGGGTAGCAAAGCCCGACCTTCAGCGGCGCCTCTCGAAAGATGGTCCCTGTCTCCGAGGCGAGCAGTTCTTTGCGGCGCGCCTCGGGATCTAAGCGTTGGAGGGCCTTACCCTGCTGGCGCCTCTCATGACGGCTTAGACGCCGCCTTGGACGGACTGGGGTCGGCTTGGGCACGGGCTATTGACCCGCCGTGCCGCAGCGCCCGATTTGGAGGTTGATGTCGACGCTCATATATCCGCCGGGGCAGAGCTCGGCGCAGGCGATTGCGCCGAGGGGGACCGTATCGGCTGTGCTGCAGATGGGGGCGCACCCCACCACGCTTAAACACAGCAGACGGTGACCGTTTTCATCCACGGAGATGCAGTCACCGAGCTCTGTGCACGGGTAGCCTTCGATGCCATCCCATGTTGACTCCGTGCAGATGGTCTTTCCGCCGACCGCGATACACTTCATGTCTTGTGGGCAGTCTGGCATCCAGATGTCACAGGTGAGTTCTGCGGTGTCGCAGAAAGTCAGCTCGTAGGAGCTGGAGATCTGGATGTTCAGGTTGCAGGCCTCTCCGCCCGGGCACTCCTCGTCCGCGTCACAGACGCGACGGCAGGTGTCAGTCTCCGAGTCGAAGGTCCCGAAGCATGACATCCAGAGGTCACACTCGCTCGAGTTGTTGCAGGCATCGCCAAGTGCCCCTTGCCCTGAGGTGACGCAAGTGAAGCGCTCGTCATCGACGAGGGCGCAGTGTGCTCCTGCGGGGCAGCCGAGCTGGCAGTAAGGGTTACAATCTGAGTTCGGAGGGGTCAAAGAGCTGCACTCATCGATGTAGTTCACCGCGTCGACCAGCCATGGTGTGTCGTTGCCGGGGTCGACGGGGTCAGAGCCAGGCTCCTCTCCTTGGCACAGGCAGGTGGCGTAATCTGCATAGCTCTCACACCCAATGGCGTCGAAGGGCTGGCAGGCGCCAAACCCGCAGCAATGACCACACTGGCAGTCCACGTCTGTGACGCAGATCTCTCCTTGAGCGGCCTCGCCATGTTCACAGGCGTTGGGGCACATCCCTGGGCTGAGTTCACAGGGGACTGGTTCGGAGGGCGCATCATCGCTCATCATGGCGTCAGGGTCATCCGACGACGTGGCACCATCGGCCTCACTGATTGCACCGTTGCCTTGGTCTGCGTCATTCGCGTTGGCGCTCCCTTGACCATCAGGCGTGTTTGCCTGCTGCGTGGCGAGGTTCGTGTCGTTGGTGGGCGCGTCCGTATCGCTGTCTCCCCCGCATGCGGTGAGCAGCGGTACGACCAGTATGAGGATGAGGGCACGCATCGGGCGCTCCTTGAGTGGATGTGCGGGGGCACTGTAACGGATCCTCCCACCTTCGGGCGAGATCATGGGGCGGAACGGTGCATCACCGGTGGCATCTGATGGGAGTTCAGCCGCCGAGTCTCTCTCCGTGACGCATCCGCAGTACGTGGACTGCGTGCCATTTCATCCACCCATGAGCGGGTTTTAAGTGAGCGAGGACGAATTATCTAAAGCTCGGTCGGGTTCCGCCCGATGAGTGCAGTGTGAGCGGTGACACGGACACGACAGCCGCCCATACGGAGCACCCTTGGATACCAATCCCACGGCACCCAGCCAGCTTGAGCACGAGATCTGGCTAAAGTTGGATGGCGAGCGAGTCTTAGCTCGTCTCCGCGCTGCTGGGCCTTCATGGATGCACGTGTTCATCGAGGGAGATGTGCCCAGCGATGCGCATGTCCCTTTTACGGTGGTGTTGCGTGGTGCGGAGGGCGCCGTCATCGATGGCCTTGGCTACACCATGTCGACCAGTGATCGTAACGAGCGGACAGTACTACACTTGCGCATCGTCGAGCTCACGACCCGCGGATGCCCTTCGGCCTTGAAGCGCTTCGCACGAGATGTCCTCAACGACATGAACTCACCGTTCGTTTCATGCCCAGCGGTTGACACGTCTAGCACCGTGAGTCCGCGCACTGTCGGCGCTCGACACAACAGTTATAGTGCATTGCCAGTCGCTCAGCCTGCCGCATCCTCCGAGGACTCCGTTGTGGTCTCGAAGTCGCTCTTGTGGCGTTCGGACTCTTTGACGAGTCCCGCTCAGCTGGTCCGCTCCTCCACTGACGGTCGCCGACTCTTGGTGCGTCTTAACGGCCCGACCCCCGCAGCGTGGGACACGGTGAAGTTGGAGTTGGACATGGGGAGCTGCGGAGAGCCGCGCCCGATTCAGCTGGTCGGCATGGTGCTCGGGACGGTGGCATCGCGACGAACGGGCGTGTGTCACGTCGACGTCCGTCTTGTGCGTTGGTCAAGAGATGTCGATCGCGCAGTCTGGACGCGATGGGTGAATCACCAGCAGCGCCTTAACACTGTCTTGAACGACACGACTCAGAGTGTCACTGTGCCGACGCGCACCATCGTGCCTCGTGCAGCGATGGGGCCCCTTACTTGAACGAGACGGAGAGCTCCCCAAGGTGTTGGTAGCGCGCCGTGATCGTGTCACCGGGCTCGACAAGGATGGCGCGAGTGATGCCTCCGGTCAGGATGAGCGTCCCTGCGGGGATCTCTTGCCCGCGTTTACCGAGCATGTTCGCGAGCGTGGCGACGCTAAGGGCTGGATCTCCAAGGACTGCAGCGCCGGCGCCAGTCTCAACGACCTCACCGTTGCGCGAGACGACGACGCCGACGGTCTTCATGTCGTAGTCCCGCGGGGAGACCGGGCGTCCTCCTGTGATGAAGTGGGCCGCAGAGGTGTTGTCTGCGATGACACTCGGGAGGTCGAAGCGGAAGTTCTCGTAGCGGCTGTCGATGACCTCTAGGGCAGGGACTACGAAGTCGGTCGCGCGGAGCACATCGCCGACATGGCATCCCGGTCCCTTGAGGGCCTCTTTGGTCACGAAAGCGACCTCGGCTTCCACCTTGGGGTGGATGAGATGCGCGGTGTCGATGGTCTCGCCATCTCCGATCACGGCGTCGTCCATGAGGAAACCGCAGATCGGGTCTTCTACCCCCATTTGCTCCATCTTGGCGCGGGAGGTGAGGCCCATCTTAAGCCCCACCAGTTGACGTCCGGCCTCGATATGGAGGGCGCGCAGGCGATCCTGAATGGCGTACGCATCGTCCCAGGTAATCTCTGGGTGGGCGTCGGTGATCTTCACGACGGCGGCGGCATCGCGCGCTGCGTTAAAGAGGGTGTGCGCCAACGTATCGATGGTGGCGGTGTTGATAGGCATCAGGCTTCTCCTCGTTGTGCACGCGCCATGTCTAGGGCGACGTCTTCGATCATGTCTTCTTGTCCGCCGACCGTCTTGCGGCGTCCGAGCTCGACCAGGATGTCTCTCGGGGCGACCCCATAGCGCGCTCCGGCCCGCTGCGCGAAGAGCAGGAACGAGGAGTAGACCCCTGCGTAACCGAGCACTAAGGATTCGCGGTCGACCCGGACAGGGCTCTCCGTGAGGGGGACGACGAGGTCTTCGGCCACGTCCATCATCGCGTAGAGATCGATGCCATGGGTGGCGCCCATTCGGTCGAGCACCGTCACCAACACCTCTGTGGGCGTGTTGCCGGCGCCAGCCCCCAGGCCGGCGGCTGAGCCGTCGATGCGTCGCGCTCCGGCGGCGATCGCGGCCAGGGAGTTGGCGATGCCCATCCCGAGGTTGTGGTGCCCATGAAAGCCGATCTCGATGTGCTCAGGGAGCCCATCGCGCAGCGCCGTGATTCGGGCGGTCACGTCCTCCGGGAGCATGTACCCGGCCGAGTCTGTGCAGTAGATGCAGTGTGCACCATACTCGGTCATCAGCAGGGCCTGCTCGAGCAGCTGCTCTGGTGAGACCATATGAGCCATCATCAGGAAGCCGACCGTGTCCAAGCCTAACTCTCGGCCGAGCTGAATGTGCTGGCGTGAGATGTCTGCTTCCGTGCAGTGCGTGGCGACGCGGATGGTGTGAATTCCGCAATCTACGGCCATTCGGAGCTCATCGACCGTCCCGATCCCGGGGAGCAGCAGCGCGGAGATCTTCGCCTGCGTCATCTTGGGTATGACGGCCCGCAAGTACTCCTCTTCGGTGTGCTTGGAGAACCCATAATTGATTGAACCGCCGCCGAGACCGTCCCCGTGAGAGACCTCGATAAGCGGGACTCCGGCTGCATCGAGTGCGGTCGCGACTGAGACCATCTCTTCGAGGCTGAACTGATGCTGACGGGCATGCATTCCGTCGCGCAGGCTCATCTCATGAAGTGTGACGGGGACCTTGTGAAGGTTCATCTCGCGCCCTCCTCGTCGTTGTTAGAGGTGGGTGCCTCGTTGAGGAACTCTTGAGCGAAGAGTTCTCCGGTACGCAAGGCCGCGGCGGTCATGATGTCCAAGTTACCCGCATATTTAGGGAGGTAGTCTCCGAGGCCCTCGATCTCTAGGAAGATAGAGACTCGCTTCCCGTCGAAGATGGGCCCGTTCTTGATGCGGCAGCCTGGGACGTACCGTCGGACCTCGTCGAGCATTGCTTGCACTGAGGCGGTGATGGCGTCCTTGTCTGGTGCATCGGCTGTGAGGCAATGGACCGTATCGCGCATGATGATCGGGGGCTCTGCGGGGTTGATGACGATGATTGCCTTTCCCCGTGTGGCACCGCCGACGCGCTCAATGCCCCGCGCTGTCGTGCGCGTGAACTCGTCGATGTTGTTCCGTGTACCGGGTCCGATAGAGCGGGATGAGACGGTCGCGACGATCTCACCATAGGCGACGGGTTGAACGCGGCTGACTGCGGCGACAAAGGGGATGGTCGCCTGCCCACCGCAGGTCACCATGTTCACGTTCATCGCTTTAGAGCCAACGTGCTCGGCCAAGTTGACCGAGGGGACGCAAGGCGGCCCGATCGCGGCAGGGGTGAGGTCGATGACGATCACGCCTGCGTCGTTCAGTTTACGCGCATGCTCGGCATGGCAATAGGCGCTCGTCGCGTCGAAAGCGATGCGGATGTTGTCTGCCTTGAGATGTGGAATCAGGCCATCGATCCCCTCGGACGTCGTCTTGATGCCGAGGCGCTTCGCGTGGGCTAGTCCGTCGGAGTCCGGGTCGATCCCGACGCTCCAGATGGGCGCGACCCACTCACTCCTCAGTGCCTTATAGGCGAGGTCAGTGCCGATGTTCCCCGGCCCAATGATCGCAGCGTTGATCTTCATGGAGGTCACCTATGAGAAGCGCACGGATGCGCTTCCGATACCGCCAATGGCGAGGGTCATATGGTCTCCTGCGACGACGGGCTCGAGGGGCACGAGTGAGCCGCTCAAGATGATCTCTCCAGCCTTTAGAGAGACCCCAAAGCGCCCCAACGTGTTGGCAAGCCATACGACGCAGTTCAAGGGGGAGCCGAGCGCGGCTGCGCCGGCTCCTGTGGAGAGCAGGCGTCCGTTCTTATGCACAACCATGCCGCACGTCGTCAGGTCGACGGACCGAGGGCTCACCGCCTGATCGCCGAGGACTAGGAGGCCGCAGGACGCGTTGTCAGCGACTGTGTCCTCAATACGGATTTTCCAGTCGGCGACGCGGGAGTCGACGATCTCGAAGCAGGGCATCACGCACTCAGTGGCTTGGAGGACCTGCGCGACCGTGATCCCTGGACCTGTGAGGTCGCGCTTCAGGACGAAGGCGATCTCTCCTTCAGCGCGGGGCTGAATCATTGAGGTCGAGATGGGCACAGGGTCTTCATTCGTGAAGACCATGGCGTCGGTGAGGTAGCCGAAGTCGGGTTGATGCACATCGAGCATGCGTTGGACTGCTTTGCTCGTGACGCCGATCTTCTTGCCGACGAGCTTCTCTCCGTCGGCCAGCCGCTTCGTGAGGAGTCCCTCGGAGATCGCGTAAGCGGCTTCAAGGGTCAATTCTGGCTCTCGTGCGGTGAGCGGCTCGACGGTCGTTCGGGAGCGCAGTGCCCCGTAAAGTTCGTCAGCTAACCGCGCAATAGTCGCGTCGTTCATGGTGGGCTCCGTAGCGTGTCGCGCCCTACATAACACGATCGCAGCGGCGGCCACATGACGTACTTAACTAGCTCGCAGAGCTGGGTTGATTGGGCTTTGGTCGCCCGTATACCAGCCTCAAAAGGGCGGGAAGGAAGATTAAGTCGACCAACAACGCCATGGAGATCGCGAGCCCACAGAGCAGACCAAACCGAATGATCGGGGCGACACTGCCGGCGATGAAGGTCATATAGCCGAAGAACAGGATGAGGCTCGTGCTGACCACGGCTTTGCCCGCGTCTGTCCGTGTGTGGTTGAGGGCCACCTCGATGGACTCCCCGCGGCCGAGGTGGACGCGGATGTGGTGAAGCAGGTGAATCGTGTCATCGACCGCGATGCCGATCACGATGGAGCCAATGAGGAGGTTGTTCAGGTCTACGGGGATATCGAGCGCGGACATGAAGCCGATCACGAACACGATCGGGATGAGGTTGGGCACCATGGCTAGGAGCCCCAATGAGAGGCGGCCTAGGAAGAGGATCATCAAGAGGGTGATCACGATGAGCGCGACCCCAAAGCTGCGCAGGAGATCGTCGATCAATGACGTGACGACGCTGTAAAAGAGCGGAACACCTCCGGTGATTTTGGCCTCAATCGTGTCGACCCCGAGGGGGGTGAAGAACCGGGCGATCCCCTCCTCGACGTAGGTTAACAAGGGGGCGTATGAGGACGCTTCACGCCAGCCAACCTGAATGGACATCAGGGTGGTCCGTATGTCGATGGTCGCGAGTCGGCGGAGTTGGCTTGGCCCCGCGTTCTCAAAGAGGAAGAGCATGTCAGTGCTTCCTCGCTGTGTGGTGGGCAAACGGAGCGCCTCCGTGCCGCCGCCGTTCATCGCGCGGTGGGTCTCCCGAACGACGTTAAGCAAGCTCGAGACCGGCCCGGTCAGGGGGGTCCCGTCGGGATCGCGATAGGCCTCAATATAGGACTCGAAGCCCTCGAGGGCTTGCAAGACCTGCAGGTCCTTAAAGCCCCGCTCCCCGGGGGCTTTGAGGAGGATTTGGAGACTGCTACAGCCCCCATGATGCTCATCTAGCAGCATCGCGGCCTGCTTCACCTGGACATCTTCGTCGAACCACCCCATCGGGTCGTGAGCGACCTTGATGGAGGGGATGAGGCTGCAGGCGGTCGCGGTCAGGATGGCGCCCATCGTCAGGACTCGGACCATCGGGAGGTGGACGCGGCGCGTGTTCCCTTCAGGCGGGGCAGAGAGCGCGAAACACCATCGAAGCCCTTGGTCGATGCGGTCGACTTGCACGCCACTCTTTGTGGTCGGGGCTTCTTTTGCGAAGCGCGTCTTACGGGTCCAGTAGAGCACCACAGGGAGCACGCTCAGGGTGCTCACCATCGCCATAATGACCCCCACAGCACCGGCGATACCGAGCTGTCGAATGGCGAGGACAGAGGCGAAGTTAAAGCTCAGGAGGCCGACCGTCGTGGTCAAGGTCGTGTAGAGGATCGGCATCCCTGTCCGAGCCATCGCCCGTATAATCGCCTCCTCGGCGTTGATGCCCTTCATATGTTCCGTTCGAAAGACGCTGAGCAGATGGATTGAGTCGCCGACGCCGACCACGAAGATGAAGGCGGGGAGCATGCTGCTCAGGAGCCCTACGGGCATCCCGGCGACGGCCATGAACCCGATAGTCCAGGCGACCGCGAGGTTCACGACGATGATGGGAGCCGCGATGCCGACAGGGTGTCGGAAGAGCCACGTCAGGATGGCGAGCATGACCAGCGTCGCGGAGACCAGCAAGACCACCATGTCTCGCATCATCATCCAGTTGAAGGTCGCGTCGATCGCCGGTCCACCGCCCAGGGCGACGCTAAAGCCTGGGGCGCGATGGGCGTCTAGGACCTCAAGGGCTGCACGGTGGAAGCGATCAGAGTCCTCATCCGCCATGAACTGGGTGCGAATCGCCAGCGTGGTGTGTTGCCCGGTAGCGTCCACGAACTGAGGGACGAGTGAAGGCTCGGCGAGCACCGCACTGCGCCACGCCTCCATGGTGTCGGAGGTGGGCCGTGGGGACATCCAATCACCGACGTGCAAGGTGTCGCCGTCCATCCAAGTGCGACGCGCGCTGATAAGTGAGAGCACTTCATCGACCGCGGTCCCTCCCCCGAGGTTCTCCCAGGTCTCTTGCCCGTCGTCTTCGAAGTCATCGAAGTCGCCGAAGTCGTCGTCTTCTCCGCTGTCGTCCTCGGAGGGCGCGTCTTTCTCTTCACTGGTTCCCGCCCCCGCCCCCGCGCCCCGCCTCGCGTGTCGATCGGAGAGCCGCTCTCCGAGGCTCGCGAGTGGAGGGTTGAGGTTAGCCAGCGCTTCATGCAGTGCGTCGAGGCGCGTTAGGAATGACTCGGTGAAGACGTCTCCTGATGCGACGACCAGGAAGAGATCGTTTTGTCCAAACGCGTCGCGAACCTCTTCAAGGACGGTGACACTCTCGGCGCCCTCCGGGATGAAGAGCTCGATCGAGTTGTCGACTCGGAGGCGATCCACCGTGGCCCATGTCATCCAGGCGGTGACGAGCAGTGTCACGATAGCGACCAGGGCGTGGTGCCGCAGCACGACCTCGCCCCAGCGGCGGAAGATCCGACTCTCTCCGTCCGTGACAGATGGGTTTGCCTGCGCCTGCATAGGGGCCGAGGTTAGGTCCCTTCTGCCGCGAGGTCACGCGTTTTCGGAGCTCATGGGGGGCGCGTACGTTGGGCGTCGCGGGTTGCGTTGATGCGCAAATATCAGGGAGGTCTCGACGTGCTTGACCTCAGCAGCGCAGGTGATGCCGTCCGTGACGACGTCACGGAGGTGATCGGTGTCGCGCACAGCCACGTGGATCAAGAAGTCATCAGCGCCGCTCATGTCGTAGAAAGCGACGACCTCGGCGAGAGACTCAAGGCGCTCTGTCATGGTGGCGAAGGCTTCTCGTGTTTGGGTAGAGAGCCGCACCGTGATCATCGCTTCAAGCCCCACGCCAAGGGCGTCTGGGGAGACCTCGGCGTGAACCCCCCGGATCACGCCGTCGTCGATAAGGCGACGGACGCGACCCAGGCACGTAGACGGAGCCAGGCCGATTGCGGCGGCGAGCTCCTTATTCGAAGTCCGACCATCCTTCTGAAGAATGGTCAGGATCTCGAAGTCGATTCGGTCCAAAGCACGAGGCATGGTGCCAATTAGAATACAATTCGATTCAAAACGCAATGGTTGGATTTTAGTATTGTTTCATGGCTCTGAAGCAAAACATTATTTTGTCAAAGCCGCGGCGTGTGCGTGACGTCGCGATGGCGCTGGTCCGCGCGATGCATATGTACGGTGCGCCGGTGCATCGCCTCGAGGCGACCTATGACCACGTCTGTAAAGGGCAGGCCGTGGAGGGTGTCCTCTTGGCCGAGCCGACGTCGCTCGTCGCGATCGTGGAGGAGCGCGGTGAGCAGCTGTCTCGTGTGAGCCGCATGGGCCCGTCGGGCTTTGACCTAGGTCGTTGGGCGTCCGTTGAGGAACTCGCCCACGCGCTGGGGTGTCGTGACGTCTCGCTCGATCAGGCAACGGCATCTCTCGGCGCTGTGGCATTGCGCCCCGCTCCCTTCTCGGGGGCTGTGGTGTTGGGGGCGCATGCTTGCGTGGCGGGCACAGCCGTGGGGTTCTTGGGCGGGGGATGGCCGGAGGTCGTCGTCGCCACCCTCATCGGCGCATGTGTTGGAGCAATGGCACAGTGGGTTAGCCGCGTACCTTCTTGGTCGGGGGTCTTTGAGGCTGGCGCAGGGATGGTCGCAGGGATGTTGGCATCTCTGTTACTCCCGATGTTGGGGCCGGGCTCCGTGGCAGTGGCTACGACGGCCGGGTTGATAGGGTTGGTGCCGGGCTTCACGCTGACGTTGGCGATGACGGAGATCGCGACGCATCACTTGTCGAGTGGCACCGCACGGTTGGCGTCAGCAGCGGGGACCTTCTTGGCGCTCGGCTTCGGAGTAGCGATAGGTGGCCGTGTGGGCGCTGCTTGGGCCGGTGAGGCGCCCATGGCGGTGTGCATGGGTTTACCTGAGGTGTGGAGGTGGTTCGCGCTCGGTGCTGGTGGGTGTGCGCTCGGGATCCTCTTCGGTGCGTCGCGCCGTGATCTGGTGTGGGCCCTCCTTGGGGCGTGTGTCGCTGACTTTGGAGCCCGTATCGGCGGTCACTGGTTAGGAGATGAAGGTGCCGCGCTCTGTGGAGCGCTCTCAGTCGGCCTCGCTGCGAACAGCTTCGCGAGGGTGTTCAACAGGCCTGCTGCGTTGGTTGAGGTCCCTGGCATCATGGTCTTGGTACCTGGGAGCGTGGGGTTGCGGAGCCTGACAGCCTTGCTCTCACGGGATGTCGTGACCGGCATTGAAGTGGGGGTCTCGATGATGATGACCGCGGCAGCATTGGTGGTAGGCAGCTTGCTGGCGAACGTCCTCGTGCCTCCTCGCGGGCGTGATTAGCGGGCAGGGGCCGCCGGGGATGTTCCTGTGTTGCGGCGTGGCTGATGGGTGTGCTCTGGTGGCGCGAGGAGGTCCCGTTGGTTGTGGCTCTGCTGATAGGTTTTCTGTTCGGATTTGTGGGGTCTATGCCCATCGCCGGACCTATCGCTGCGCTGGTGTTCGCGCGTGCCCTGCAGGGGCGAGCACGAGAGGGCCTCCACATCGCGGTGGGGGCGGCCGTTGCGGAGACGATCTATGCAGGCCTCGCATTTTGGGGCTTTGCAGAGCTACTCCAGCGCTACACATGGCTTGAGGCGCTCTCCAACATGGTCGCCGCCGTGGTCTTGTTCACGCTCGGGGTGATCTTTACCCGCTACAAGGCGACCGACGCCCCCGAGGACGTCAGCAAGCCCACTCGATCGGGGGCCGGGTTCCTCGTGGGCTTCACCATCATGGCGCTGAACCCGACGCTCTTGGCCACCTGGACGGCGGCTTCAGCGACGCTTCTCTCTTCAGGGTTCGTGACGCTGGGACCATCCCATGCCGTGCCGTTCAGCTTAGGTGCTTTGGTCGGTATCATCCTCTGGTTCGCGACGCTGCTTCGCCTCGTGACGCGCTTCCGTGACCGCTTCAGCTACGCGACGCTCACGAAAGTGATCCGGGTCATGGGGTGGTTGCTGATCGGCCTCGCAGCGGTGTTCGTTTGGCGGCTCGTGGCCTAGGGCCGGCCGGTTAGTGTCTTGAGGACAACGGTCACTTTCTCAAGATAAACCGACCGATAAATGGTCAAGATCTAAGGTGAACCTATAATGATCACAGATAGATAGAGTTGTAGGTGAAAAACTAGACGGTATCCCGAAGTGCCCCTAATGTAGGTGGACTCGCTAGGGGGGGATCACCCACGTCCAGTCTGGAGGATCTTACGTGAGCAGGTATTCGAAAACGATGACGACGGAACTTGAACGAACCGTCACCCGGACCGAGGTCAAGAAGGCCATTCAAAAGGCTGATCTGACCCATGAAGAAGAGCTCGTATTACGGATGTCGTACGGGGTCTCTGAGCCGGGCAATACGCCGCTTGAGTTTCGCGGCCAGCAAGATGAGCAACTCTCAACCAAGCTTGCGATGATGGAGGCGGCCGCGCTCGACGCGATTCGTCCTCGAGCCGTCGCAGCCATGCCCATTGAGGGGCAGGCGCTTAAGTCGGCAATCGTCGACAGGTTGAAGAAGCTTTAATCGACCTGAGCTTCGGCACTTCGTCGTTCCTCACGTGCGTGACTCGCGCGCGTAGCTAGAGGACCGGCACGATATCACCACCCCTGGGCGGATAACGCTCAGGGGTTTTTTTGTGCCTAATAGCCGTGCGTACCCTTGTGGCGTCCAGAGCGCTGTGTGGTCAGCAGGCCTCTTGACCCTGGTGCGTCTAGAGGCTGCCGCGGCTCTGGCTGGCGCCACCGCCTTGAGCACGGTAGGTCGAGGCGAGGCGGCGTCGCACGTTTTGGCTGCGCTCTCTGGCCTGGCCGAGTGACTCAGTCTGGAACTCTTCGATGGTGTTCCGCTGTGCTGAGACCTTCGAGGACCGCTGCTCTGCGATTCGGTCCAGGACGACGCTTTTGTCGGCCTTGAACGACTTGAACTTCTCCTCGCCCGTGCGGGAGAGGGCCAGGTTTTCGGTAGTCTCATCACCGACGGTCTCGAGCGGATTGGCCTCAGCGAAGCGGCGTTGCTCTGCGTATTGAAGCTGGAGCTCGAACACGTCGCGCTGTCGCTCTTTGACCGCAGTCGCGCGAGTGCTGACGTTCGCATTGAACTGTCGGTCTCGCAGCTGCTGTGCGTTGGTCACCAAGCTTTGGAAGTTGGCTTGGTTACGGTCGCTTCCCTGATAGAAGGCGCCCCGAGCCTGCTCGCGAACTTGGAGTTGCTCCGAGAACTCACGCTCGATGGCGACCTTTCGTGCTTCGGCGCGCGCTACGACGTCGGCACGATCAGCGGCCTCGAGCCGCTCAAGGTCCGCGAGCTGTAGCGCGTTCGAGCGTGCCTCGCTCTCTTTCACGGCCGAAGCGTTTTTCCGCTGCCGCATCTCGAACTCTCGACGTCCTATGTCGCGCTGCCGGTCGACGGCCTTGTCGGCGCGTCGTGAAGAGGTCTCGACTCGAATGCTCGCGCCGACCTGATCGTAGAGGACCGAGTCTTTGCGCGCGACGCGCCCTCGGGCACGCCGTGGCTCGGTGCTCAAGTCAGCGCGCGCCTCGGGGTCGAAAGGTGGCGCGCTATGCCTCGCGATGAGCGCGACCTCGGCCCCTTGAGCGGGCGGCGCAGCGGCCTCACGCGCGACGCGCGCTCGGAGCTGCTCGACCTGGCTCTCGGCGGCCTCTGCTCTCCGCAGTTGGTTCTCTTCAATCACAGCCGACCGTTGCGCCAAGGCACGCTTGATTCGCGCGCGCGTCCCCGTCACGTCCGACTGGTCATCTTCGGTGCGGGGCGTGCCGTCCTCGAAGGTGGGCTCCTCCGGTGGACTGGCCAAGGGCAAGGGTGGCAGTGGGGACGTTTCAGGAGGAGAGAACGCGGCGGAGGTTTGGATGCCAGGGGCGGTTAGCCCAGTGTACTCAGGAGGCGCAGGGCGTCCTTCGCTCAAGGGGCCTGACTCAGGGAGCTCCCGCGGGAGTGGCTCTACCAGCGCTTGCTTAAGCTGCTGAGCCTCTACTGTGGGCAATGTCGGGCGACCAGCGCTCATCGCTCCTGGTGCGGTAGGCAATCCCGTCAGGGATTGCAGCCCGAACGCTTGCCTCGAATTGCTGCCGTCCGGTGGTGCGATACGGCTGCTCATCAGCCCTCCGTCGCCACCGGCCGGCAGCCCCGGAGACGTACGACGCGCGACCCCATCTTTTGTGTAACCGGGAGTGTCTTCTGCCGTCGGCGATGGTCGGGTAGATGACGCCTCGGGCAGCTCCACGGTGACAGGTGGAATCGTCGACAACCCCAGCGCAGTCCGCAGCTTGTGGGCAGGGCGATCGGTATCCGGCGGTGTATCCGTCTTAGCAATGACGTACCCGACCTGTGTGCCATCAGACCAAGAATTCTTTTGGAATTGTTGGCTCTTGGCGGACGGGTCCGCGGTGCCCGGAGACCAACTGGTCATCCGGAACTGCTTTACGACTGGATTCGCCGGGCCGATTTCCATCATCACCTCTCGGCGCGTTCGCTGGAAATACCGCGAAGAAACAAGCTATGGCGCGCCCCGCGATTACCGACCGTTCGCGAAGTACACCTCTAAGTTATGGTCAGTATGCGTGGATCTCTTTCAGATCTGAAGCATTTGGTTCAAATTTGACCACGGCGAACGTCTTTTTTTTTGCGAAAAGGTCCGCAGTACGCCTTTTGCCCCCTCGTCCCAGAGAGGGATCGGGCTGTCGTTTTAGCGCTGGACGTGCGGGCAGGTGCCGCCGTCGAGCGTTAAGACACCAGCTGCTGCAGTGTATCTGCGACCGCGGCGCAAGAGGGGAACCGCTCTTCAGGCTTCTTGCTCAAGAGGCGCATGACGATGCTGTCGATCTCGGGGCTGATATTGGGAGCTCGCTTCGACGGCAGCTCAGGGGTCTCGGTGACGTGCATCATAAGGAGCGGCATCATCTCCTCATGCTGAAAGACCATCGTCCCTGTGAACATTCTATAGGCCATGGAGCCAATTGCGTACTGGTCAGAGGCTTGTGAGACCGGACTGGAGCCATCGATCTGCTCGGGTGCCATGTAGCCCGGGGTGCCGAGGATCGTGCCAGTGAGCGTCATCCCCTCGGCGGTCGTCTGTTTGGCGATGCCAAAGTCCATCACCTTGACGATCCCTTCATCCGTGAGGAAGAGGTTGTCTGGCTTGATATCCCGATGCACGAAGTGATGGCGGTGCGCTTCGTCGAGCCCACGGCACGCTTGAATGAGGAGATCCAACGACTGGTTGAGCGCCATTGGCTCTCGGATGGCGTCTTGGAGCGTTTGGCCTTGGAGGAACTCCATGGTCAGGTAGCGGTGCCCTGCGAAGCTACCGATATCGAAGATCTTGATGATGTTCCGGTGGGACAGCTTTCTGCAGGCCTTGATCTCGAGCTTCATGCGCTCGGCCATTGAGTCATTCCGGCTGATCATTAAGTGGAAGACCTTCATGGCGATCACATCACCGAGGTCTTGATCCATCGCTTTGAAGACCGAAGCAGTTGCGCCGTCACCCAAGTGGGCCAGCACTTCGTAGCGGCCATCGATGATGAGCCCGGGCTTGATCACCTCTGTGGCTTCATCTGAGGCGCCTGATGGAGGGGGGCTGTCTTCAGGAGCGCCATAGGCAGTCGAGGCAATGCCAGCTGCAGTCACGGGGCGTTCGTGCGCAGCAGGGGGCGTCACCGGCAGCTCACTGGCAGCGGGCTTCGCCATCCCGGGCATCTGGAACTGCACCGCAGGTCCGCGGCCAATCCGGCGCTTGGCTGCGCTCTGAGGCGTCGGCGTCGGGGCGCGCGTCGCCTTCGGGCGTGCACCCATTTGCTCTTGCACGAATTGCGGAGGCCCAGAGCTTTGAGGCCCGTTGATTCGCCTCAAACGCTGAGTGACATCGGCGTGACCAGGCCTCCGCGTGTGGACACGTTTGAAGGCCTCGGCAGCGCGCTGAGTGTGGCCGTTATCCTCAAGGAGTCGAGCCCAGAGGTAGAGGGCTTGTAGCTCTGCGAGGTTGAGCGGTGCGCTGCGGTTCCAGGCCTCGAGGCGGTCTTCGAAGAGGCTGGGATCCAGCTTGTGATCGTGCGCCATTTGGATGAGTGAGCAGCACGCCTGACGAAAGTTTGGGTTCGATGGCGCGATGCGCTTCAGGCTGGCCATTGAGCCGGCGATATCCCCACCTTCGAGCTGACAGCGCGCTGCCTCTAGCCAGAGCTCTCTGTCGAGCAGGAATGCGACGGCCTCTTGTCGTGACCCTTGAGCCCACAGCGCGCGCGCCGCCTCCACGGGTTCGTCGGCGACCATGAAGAGTCTGGCAGCGTCAGCGTGCTGCCCCGCTCCCATCAGCTCTCTCGCGCGGATACGCGCCGCGTCCGCGAGGGTCATCTCGGGCTGACCAGGGCGCACTGTGTGTGTGAGGAGGTTCTCAGCAGCGACCTTGTCCCCGACCTCTAGCAGGGTGCCAATGACGCTCTCGCGTGCGCCGAGCGCAACCACGATCGTGGAGGCGTCTTGGAGGCGCTGTGCTCGGGCGAAGCAGACGGCGGCCTTAATCGCGGCGCCTCGTCGTGCGCCTGTCAGTGTCCCGACCATCGTGGGCTGCAGGCGGAGCGCTTTCAGCAAAAGGTCCCCGGCCTCTCCAAAGCGTCCGAGGTTAGCCAGCAGCCGCGAGGCGTCCATGGCGTATCCGGCGTTGATGTACACCTTGATCGCGCCGACGTGGTCACCCGCGCGCTCAAGATTTCGAGCTTCCATCAACGCTTTCTGACGATCCGGACCGGACACAGACACTCTCCCTAATGACCTGCCAGAGGGGAAAAATGCAGACAGGGCGCACAGCGCCTTTGGCAGCTTAACGCGTCTCGTTTTGAACCTGAACGATGCTCTTGAGGATGCATGTCGGCGCACTTCATAGTCAAGATCAGCCCCTGGCTCCCGCAGGGATAAAGTCTCGGGTGAACACCAAGTTCGCGGCGTCCGAGAGTTCGGGTTGGAAGGCGAATCTATCGACGTTGAATTCGGGGAGGGTGGCCGGATCATCGATACGTTGCTCAACGATCCAGCGTGCCATCAGCCCGCGAGCACGCTTGGCGTTAAAGCTGATGACCTTCAGCTTCCCTTTATGGTGCTCTTTGAAGACCGGGGTCACCACGGTGCTGGCGAGCTTGCCGCGCTTCAACACGTTGAAGTACTCGTTTGACGCTAAGTTCACCACGACAGGGTGGGCGTGGTCGCTCAGGCGTGCATGGACTTCTTCGCTTACCCGCGTTCCCCAATAGCCATAAAGATTGGTGCCTCGCGGATTCTCCAGTCGTGTCCCCATCTCCAGCCGATAGGGTTGAATGAGGTCCAAGGGGCGCAGGATTCCATAGAGACCAGAGAGGATCCCGATGCGCTCTTGAGCCCACGTCAGGTCTGCGTCAGAGAGTGAGTCTGCATCGAGCCCGAGGTAGACGTCTCCTTTGAAGGCCAGCGCAGCGGGGCGCGATCGCGCAGGATCACCGCTCGGGCTCATCTCTTGAAACCGCGTGTGGTTCAGCTCTGCGAGGGCCTCGCTGATCCCCATCAGGTCTTGCAGATCGGAGGGCTTTAAGCGCTTGCTGACCGCCATCAACCCGGCCGCCTCCTTGGCGAGCGTGGGCTCGGTGACGGGCAGCGCGCGGGTGGCGCTCTCAAAGTCCAGTCGTTTGGCGGGCGATAACACGGTCAGCACGAGCATGCTCCAGGCTCAAGACCACTGAGGTGTGCCGCGTTGGGTGTGACGCTGTCAAGCGTGGGTCAGCAACTTGATGTATACCGGGAGTATGAAGTGTCTCATCTCTGTCGTACTCCTCCACATGTTCCTCTTCTCTGGCTGTGGGTCTGACCCCGACACATCAGCGGACGCTTCCGGGGATGTATTGGCTCCCGCGGACGCCTCTGCGGAGGGTGATGGCTTGGGGTCAGAGGCTGAGACGTCCGACGATGTGGTGATGGCACAGGACGATGCAGGGGACGTCGGTGATCAGGGCGCAGTTCAAGATGAAACCCGGGTTGATTTAGGGTGGGACGTCTCGGTGGACGGCCCCTATCAGGCAGGGCATCGCACCTTAGAGGTCACGTACCCCAGCGTCTCTCTCGGGGCGGACCGCACTATCGAGTACCACCTGTGGTATCCGACCGAGGCGACTGAGGGCGAGACGGTGTACTACGCCGAGATCTTCGTGGATGAGAACGTCTTCGGTGAGGCGCCCCTTGCACCTCCTGCGGTCGGCGACCACTACCCTCTGCATATTCACTCTCACGGTAACCTTGGATATGCCGGTTCATCTCCGCACTTGATGCGGCACTTCGCGACCCACGGGTGGGTTGTGGTCGCCCCCTCTCATAAAGGGAACACGATCATCGATAACCTCTCACCGCGCCCCGCGTGGATGTACACCGTGCGCTCTGAGGACGTCTCAGCGACCCTAGATGCGCTCGCGGTGCTCCCGGAGGCGGACGCGCTCGCCGGCAAAGTGGACGTCAGCGCCGCGCTCTTGAGTGGTCATAGCTACGGTGCGTATACGGCCCTTGGGCTCGCTGGGGCGGCGTTCAATATGGAGCAAATTCCGAGCGTCTGCGCGGAGGATGAGTCTGGCGAGTGCTCTGATGCGGTGCTCGGGTTGTTTGAGGCTGGGGTACGCGACGAGCGCCTGATCGCCTCAATCCCAATGGCGCCGGGCAGCTATGACATGTACGCGGAGGGGATCTCAGACATCGTGATCCCGACCATGCACATGACGGGCAGTGAAGATCGGCCGCAGGCCAACGCAGACGTCTGGGCAGCGCTGCCTGCGCCGGCGCATCGCGTTCATGTGGAGGGGGGCTGCCATCAGCTCTTCGCATTAGGGGGCTGTGAGCTGATCCCTGATGACCCAGGGTTGGTCATCGTGAACGCCTATGCGTTGGCCTTTGGGAGGCATTATCTCCTCGAAGACCAAAGCGTCTTGAGCCTCCTCGATGGCACGGAAGTGCTCGATGAGACCGTGACGTTAAGTACGAAGTAGTGCCGCTGAGGGTAGACCGGGGGGGCTGAGCGTTGCATCATCCGCGGCGTCCATACCTTCTAGGAGACCTGTTGAATGTGTGGCTTCGTCGGGATAATCGGCCTTGAACCTGTCGCTCCAGGCCTCACTTTAGGCCTGCAGGCGATCCAGCATCGTGGTCAGGACGCTGCGGGTGTGGGGACCGCGCACGCGGGTCGCTTCCACGTTGTCAAAGCCTGCGGTTTGGTCACGACGGCGATTCAGGCCTCGGACATGGCTCGGCTTCCGGGCCAAGCGGGCATCTCTCATGTGCGCTACCCGACGGCGGGTGGTCAGTCGACCGCAGAGGACGCGCAGCCGTTTGTGACGCGTTCGCCTGGCAT
Source organism: Myxococcota bacterium (assembly GCA_049602155.1). Classification (GTDB taxonomy): domain Bacteria; phylum Myxococcota_A; class UBA9042; order PHBI01; family JBMYRH01; genus JBMYRH01. Next base: position 41,873 of record JBMYRH010000009.1, read on the forward strand.
CGTCATGGCCCATAACGGCAACCTCACCAACGTTGAGGAGCTCACAGCGTTTCTGCGTGATGAGGGCGTCCATGTCCTCAGTCAGTGTGACGCTGAGCCGCTGCTCTTGACCTTGGCCGTGGCGCTGAATCGGATCCGCACCAAAGGACATACCGCTGAGGACGTCGGGAGGGCCGTGAAGGAGGTCTACAGCCGTGTCCGCGGTGGCTACACGGTCGTCGCTGTGATGGAGGTGGACGGACGTGAGACGCTCGTCGCCTTCCGAGACCCGCATGGCATCCGACCTGGGGTCTACGCACGGCGTGAGGACGGCTCGTGGATCGTCGCCTCAGAGTCCGTCACGCTCGATGTCCTGGACGCTCGGCCCGTCGCCCAATTGCCTGCTGGAGAGGTGATGCTCTTCCGCGCGAACGAGGCCCCGGTGAGGGTGCCTGTTCAGTCGTCGCAACCGACCCCTTGTGTGTTTGAGCGCATCTACTTTGCGCGGCCAGACAGTGTGATGGAGGACGGGCGCGTGAACCGTGCGCGATGGCGGATGGGGCGACTCTTGGCCGAGGAGTGGACGGCACGAGGGCTGTCGGCGGAGCTCGTCGTGGCGGTGCCCGACACCTCGCGCCCTGCCGCGATGGCGATCGCAGAGGCGCTTGAGTTACCCAACCGCGAGGGCTTCATCAAGAACCGCTACAGCGGACGCACGTTCATCATGCCGGATCAGTCCACGCGTGAGGCCGCATTGCGCCTCAAGCTCAACCCGATCCGCGAGATGTTCGAGGGCAACAGTGTGCTCCTCGTCGACGACTCAATCGTGCGCGGCAGCACAATGAAGCGCATCGTCAGCTTGCTCAGGACGCTCAAGCCTGCCGAGATTCACCTCGCGATCTTCTCGCCCCCGGTGAAGCACCCATGCTTTTACGGGATCGACATGCCTTCTGCGGACGAGCTCATCGCGTCTCAGATGGACCAAGATGAGCTCGCGGTGCACCTCGGAGCCGACTCGGTGACCTACCTGTCTATCGACGGGCTCCGAGCGGTCAACGGAGAGCACATCTGTGATGCCTGCTTCACGGGGTCCTATGTGGTCCCCGTGAGTCAGGCTGAGCGTGACGCGATCAACGCAGCGCGGCGCCCCTAAGGAGCGTTTGGTCCGCCGTGAGCGCCCATGTCTGCGGCGCTCCCATCAGGGTCCTGCCCGGTGCCACTGTTGATACAGGGGCTCCCTGCCTGAAGCGTGAAGTCACCGTCGTCTGGGGCGGTGAACATTGGGTCTGCGCTGAGGTTTCCGTTGTCTCCCGTCGGGTCGTCAAACCCGATGAAGTCACCGTCTTCATTACCCCAGATGTTGCTGTATTCGATGGACAAGCTCGCCATGTAGCTGTCGTCTGCTGCTGGAGGAATCAGGTAAATCGCTGGGCTGCCGTCATTGCCGCTCACGATGGTGTTCACGAGGCTGACGTAGGCATCCTCCTTCACTGTGACCGCAGAGCCTTCATCCGAGGCGTCGTTGCCATAGAAGACGGTGTTCTCGAGGGTCGCGGAGCCCAGTCGCATGTAGAGCCCGGCCCCGTCGTCGTTCGCCGTGTTATCCGAGAAGATAGCGTTGAACATCTCGAAGTCAGATGGGCACTCGTATTGGCCACACTTCGTCTTGTTCGGGCTCTCCAAGACCTCTTCCACGGTCAACTTGTCATTGAAGGGGTGGACTTCACTGCAGACAGCACCTCCGTCGTTGTCGGAGTGATTTGCGGTGAACACCACGTTCTCAAACGTGACCAAGTGCTCGTTATTGTCGAGCTGCACGCCACCACCACAGGTGCTTGTGCTGTTGCCGACAAAGGTGCTGTTGGAGATGCTGATGTCCTTCTCATTGCGCCAGACGTGGATGCCACCACCTCGGCCTGCGTAGTTGTTGATGAAGCTGCAGTCCGTGACATCTGACCATTCGTTGTCGAGCGCCAGACCACCGCCGGGACCACCGGCAGAATTGTCTTGGAAGAGGTTGCGACGAATCGTGTTCTCAGAGTGAGAGAGCTTGAGCCCGCCACCATTGTCATTGCACTCATTGCCGATGAACTCGTTGTCCTCGATGACGGCGTTCTGCCCCACGTAGATGCGGAGACCACCCGCGTCATCCGCGGCCTTGTTGTTCAAGAAGGTGTTGTCGTGGATCCAGGGTCCTCCTCGGTTGGCGAAGTAGCCCGCGCCGTCGTTGCCGCAGGTGTTGTCTTCGATGAGGTTGCCGCCCCACTCCGGCGAATTCTGCAAGGAGAAGAGCGCACCGCCATTTCCAACCGCGTGGTTCTCCGCGATGTGGTTGTTCATGAACTTCTGCTTGCCGCCACTGCGAGAGAAGATCGCCCCGCCGCCCGAGTCCTTGTTGGAGTACTCTGCGGTCCACTCAGTGGCCTTGGCGAGGTTATCTCGAATGTCGTTGTCGGAGACCGTCAGGTTGCCGCCTTTGACGAACATGCCTCCGCCTTCGATCGCCTCACTGTCCTGAATAAGCCCGTTTGAGATCGTGCCGTTGCTGTTCTCCACATAGATGGCGCCACCTTGTGAGGTCGCGTACCCATTTTGGAAGGTCGTACCATCGATATCGAGGGTACAGTTACTCGCATAGAGCGCCCCACCCTGCGTGGCGACACCGCCATTGAGCGTGACGTTCTTGAGCACCAGCGTGCGGTTGAGGCAGTAGATGCTGCCCCCTTGCTGGCTGGCGCCTCCCTCCACGGTCAGGTTCTCAAGGATGAGGGTGTTCTGTGAGCCGCCGCTTCCTCCACTGATAGAGATGGCGGGCTCGCCCTCGATGTTCACCGGCGGTTGGAAGATCTGGACCAAGTCGCCGTTCTCGTACTCTGAGTCGCAGATGTGCGTGTGGTTCGGGAAGCTCTCGATGATCTCCCCGGCGTCATCTTTGATGACAGGCAATCCATCCAAGCACTCTGCCGTTTGACCCTGCGGCTCGGGTGGTGGCCCTTGGTCGTCACCCACGATGACGGTCTGGTCTGCTCCGTCCCCCGAACCTTTGATCACGGTGGTGCCGCTGCCGACAGCGACTGACTCCACGTAGGTCCCTGGGCAAAGCTGAATGACTTGGCCGTTGTCTGCCTGGTCGATGGCGCTCTGGATTGACTCATAGTCTGCGTCGTCGATGCAGGCCTCGTACTCGTCGGTGTCGCCATCGCAGTCGTTGTCGATGCCATCATTGATCTCGTCAGCTCCGGGCAAGACGTCCGAGTCGCTGTCGTCGCAGTCCCCGTCGTAGGGCGCAACGCCGTCGCCGTCCTCATCGACCTCGACGAGGTCTTCTTCCTCGTCGATATCACCGTCACAGTCGTTGTCCTTTCCGTCAGGCCACTCCTCGTGACCCGGATGAACGTCGGCGTCGTTGTCGTCGCAGTCATTGACCTCGGCCCAGTACCCGTCGCCGTCCTCATCTGTGCCTACGAGCCCTTCATCGGTCTCACCGTCACAGTCGTTGTCTTTCCCATCGAGGATCTCTTCAGCCCCCGGGTAGCTGGTGTCGTCATCATCATCGCAGTCGCCCCACTCGGCCCAGAAGCCGTCGCCGTCCGCGTCCGACGGCACTGTCTGGACACCCTCATCGACGTCGCCGTCGCAGTCGTTGTCCTTGCCGTCGTCGAGCTCCTCGGCACCCGGGTAGACGGTGTCGTCGTCGTCGTCACAGTCGCCTTCGTTGACCTGAACGCCGTCGTTGTCGTTGTCGTTGTCACCGCCCTGACCGCCGGTGCCCTCGTCAACGAGGCCGTCACAGTCGTTGTCTTTGCCGTCAGAGACCTCTTCGGCTCCTGGGAAGCTGTCTGCGTCCGAGTCGTCGCAGTCGCCCCACTCCGTCGTGAAGCCATCACCGTCGACGTCGCTGGTGCCGTTGCCCCCGTTGCCGCCTGTGCCTTCATCGACTTGACCGTCACAGTCGTTGTCCTTGCCGTCCATGATCTCTTCAGCGCCAGCAAAGACGGTGTCATCACCATCGTCGCAGTCGCCTTGCTCGGCCGTGAACCCATCACCGTCGCCGTCGCCGGTCGGGCCGCCAGTACCCTCATCGATCAGGCCGTCACAGTCGTTGTCTTTGCCATCTGCGATCTCCTCCGCACCTTCGTAGACCGCGCTGTCGTTGTCGTCGCAGTCGCCTGTATCGGGTGTTGATCCGTCGTCGTCGTTATCTACGGTGCCGTTGCCGCCCGTGCCCTCGTCGACGAGGCCGTCACAGTCGTTGTCTTTTCCGTCCTCGATCTCCTCCGCGCCGGGGTAGACCGTGGCGTCGTCATCGTCGCAGTCGAACCATGGCGCCGAAAAGCCATCGCCATCCGCGTCAGCGCCGGTCGGGGCCGTGCCCTCATCGACGTCACCGTCACAGTCGTTATCTTTGCCGTCCTCAAGCTCCTCGGCGCCGACGTAGACGGTGTCGTCGTTGTCGTCACAGTCACCTTGCTGAGGGGTGAAGCCGTCGCCGTCATTGTCGCCGTCACCGTCTGGGCCGCCCGTGCCCTCGTCGACGAGGCCGTCACAGTCGTTGTCTTTTCCGTCCGCGACCTCTTCGGCGCCTGGGTACACCTCGGCATCACTGTCATCACAGTCGCCGGCGAGCTCGGAGGCGCCGTCGCCATCTTCGTCAGCGGCGGGAGAGCCCGTGCCCTCGTCGATGTCGCCGTCGCAGTCGTTGTCTTTGCCGTCTGCGATCTCCTCAGCGCCTTCGTAGATGGCGGGGTCGTTGTCATCGCAGTCGCCCCACTCGGCCCAAGAGCCATCCCCGTCTGCATCGGTGAGTGATTCGAAGTCGATCCCCTCGTCGACCTCGCCGTCGCAGTCGTTGTCCTCACCGTCAGGCAGCTCTTCAGCCCCCGGGTAGGTGTCAGGGTTCTCGTCGTCGCAGTCTCCCCAGTCTTCTAGGTAGCCATCCCCGTCTTTGTCCTCTTCAGGATCGGTGCCTGGGTCGGTGCCCGGATCAGTGCCCGGATCAGTGCCCGGATCAGTGCCCCGATCGGTCCCCGGGTTCGCTCCTGGTAGATCACCAGGGTCGAAGCCCACTGTGCCATCGCGATCCGTCGGCGCGACGTTTGTCCCGCCGTTCGCCGCGTTGATGTCGTCGATTGAGTCACCACCCGTTGATCCAGCGCCACAGCCTAGACCAACAAATAACCATGTCACCGCTACGGCATAGCGCACGCAACGCGTGAGGGCCCACGATACGTTCATAGTATCCACCTCCGAAGGGTCAGTGTAACCATTTCGCGCCGTAAATGGCAGCCCGGGGTCATGAAGGGTGAACCGCACGCGGTTGGTTGGACGGATAACGCGACCATGTCCATGCGCGAATCGTGAGTTTAACCGCGATAATCAGAGGCTTTTGTCACCAATGAGGTGGGTTGAGGTCGTCCCTGAGATCATGGACGCATCTGACTGAGGTGCTCAGCCCCGAGCGCTCTTCAGCGATCGCGGACGACGTTTGGCTTTGGAGGCGTTGGCCTCCCTACTCGAGGCGCGCCTCAGGCGCGCCGCGTCGCCTTGGAGATGGGGGTCAGTTCCGACTTACCTTTTAAAGGAATCGGATCCATCGCCTCGAAGCGCACCGATGCGACGTCGCCGGCTCCGTCGCGGGTCGTGTCACTGAGGATGACCTCGCTGCGCCCTGCCGCCGAACACAGCCGGGCTGCTAAGTTCACGGCGTCGCCAATTACGGTGTAGTCCATGCGCGTCTCGGCGCCCATCGCGCCGACGATGACGTCGCCCGTGTTGACGCCGACCCCGACCGCGATGTTACTGGTCTCGTGTCCCCGTGCTTCGCTTAGTCGGTTGACAACCTCGGTGATCGCGACGGCGGCTTGGACGGCCCGCAGCTCTTGGTCGACCCCATCAAAGCGAGCCATCAACTCGTCTCCTACGAACTTATCGATGTCGCCACCGTGAGCGAGCACGACCTCAGCTTGCACTTGAAGGTAGGCGTTGAGCATCTCGACGACCTCCTCTGGCTCACGGGTCTCGGAGAACGCTGTAAACCCTCGGATGTCACTGAAGAGCATCGTCACGCGTCGTCTTCGACCGACGCGCTGAATGCCTTCGATGGTCTCGACCGTTCGGAAGGTCTCGTCGGAGACAAACTTAGCGAGCTCGAGCCGCTGTCTCAGGCCTCGCGTCATCTCGTTGATTTGATCCGCGAGGCGACCCATTTCATCCCTGCGGTTGAGGTCGACTGAGGCGTCCAGTTGACCATCGGCGACGGCATCAGCTACCTCGCCGATGAGCTTTACGGGCCTCAGCACGGTCCAGCGGAGGCCGATAAACAAGAGCATCAAGACGACCAAGACGGTCACACTGGAGACCAGCAACGACTCTTGTTTGCGTGCCTCAACTTCGACGGTCTCGGCGTGGGTGTCGAGGGTGACTGAGATCGCTCCTCGGAGGGCCTGGTCTGTGCCATGACACGACTGACAACGAGGCTCGTTGTGCATGGGGGTGATGAAGTGAAACGAGTTGTTCGCCTCATCGATGGCGACTTGGGGGCTCTTACTCTCCAAGGTCTGTGCAACGAGCGCGGGGGGCGTCGGTGTGCGGAAGGCGTCGTGGTAGAGGCGCCCATTGGCTTCATGGACTGTGAGCGCGGAGGTGAGCCCCGTGCGACCGACGTCATCCACGAAGCCGACCACGAGGCGACCCAACCCCGCCAACATCACGTGCTGCAACGAGGTGGTGACGGCGTGTCGCAACGTTTCGGATGCATCCAGCTTCCCGACATCGAAGCTCAGCGCCATCGCGCCTCGAATTGCTTCGTCCTCCTCATGACACCCCTGACAACGAGGCTCCATGGGCAGTGGGATGATGTGAGTCGAGCGCGTATCGTTCACCCGTGTGAAGGGGGTCTCTTGGGTCAGCGCGGTGGTCGTCGTCTCGGGGTCTAAGGAGACCGACCCTCCGGTGAAGTAGGCGTCACCCTCGTTGTCTACGACGGTCACACCTTCGAGGCCTGGCGTGCTCGTGACGAGCGCCTCGAAGTAGTCGTCGAGGTCTTCGTCTTTGCGGCCCGTCATGATCTGCACGAAGGCTGATCGCGCGATGGTCGAGAGCGCGGCGAGGGAGGGTTCGCTCCCGTCGATGTGGATCGTTGAGGACGCGGAGCTGAGGCTCAAGACACCTCGGAGTTTCCCTTCTTCATGACACGACTGGCACCGTTGCTCATTCGGGATTGGGTACGCGTTTACGTCGTCGTGCGAGGAGTCTCTCAGGGTGGTGATGACGTTACGGACGTGCTCAGGCAGGTCGTTCATATCCGGAGGAGGCGGGCGCTTCCCGAAGACCTCTTCGCCGTTGGGGTCGTAAACGTGAATGTCAGCGAGGGCCAAGCGGTGTGTCGCCTCTTGTAAGAACTCCGAGACCGCGAGGCCGTCTCCTCGAAGCATCGAGTTCCTGACGCCCGTCGCGAGGCTCTCAGCGATCGCCTGAGCGCCTTGCTCGTGGAGGCGGGTCATCGTCTCAAGTTGGCGCTGGGTCGTGAGCCACGAAGAGCCCGCAAATCCACACAGCACTGCGACCAGCACAATGACCGAGATCTTCACGATCAGAAATCGCCTTAGGATCTGCATAAGGCCTCGATCGTACTGGCGGAATTGACTGGGCGTCAACGAACCGAGAGTTTTGAGCCACGCGATGGCTCATGAGAGCTACAGCGAATTGCCAGCGGCGGTGACGCGCTGGTAAGGGAAGATCCGGTGGGCATCAGGCAGGAGGTTGAGCATGAACACGCGGAGTTTGGTTGTTGCGGTGTCGATCTGTGCGATGGGCGCTTGTGGTCAGAGTCAACTGGACGGCAAGCCCACGGCGACGGTTGAGGCGGTGACCCCCAAGCCCTCTGCTCCGACTCAAGCGCCTGGAGTGAAGAAGACGACACCTGGGCCCCAGCCGACTGCGGAGAAGGCGGGCGCAGAGAAGCCGGCCGCCGCGCCGACCCCTGCCGCGAAGGAGGGCGTCGCCCTGCCACAAGGTGCCACTGCGACGGCTGCAGAGAAGCCGAATCCGGCACAGGACGCCAAGGCGCCGATCCCGAAGGAGGACACTGAGCGGGACCTCGTCCTCGATGCCCGCCGCAGCAGTGTGTCCTTCGTGGGGCGCAAGCTGTCTGCGGATCACGAAGGAGGGTTCGGGGAGCTCTCCGGCACAGCCAAGCTCGTCGGTTACACCCCCAAGGCGTTGAAGGTGACGATTCAGACGACGTCGGTGTCGTCCGATCATCCGAAGCTCACGAACCACCTAAAGAGCCCCGATTTCTTCAACACCGAGAAGTACCCAACGGCGCGCTTCACGTCGACGAAGATTCGACCCGGGGGCGAGGGCGTAGCGACACACACGATCACGGGTGAGCTCTCGATGCTGGCCGTCACGAAGCGGATCACATTTCCGGCCACCATCGTCGTTACGGACGCGGGTGCCACGGGGTTGGCGGAGTTCAAGATCAACCGGAAGGACTTTGGGATCGTGTACCCCGGGCGACCTGATGACCTCATCACCGATGAGGTCCTCTTGAAGCTCAACCTCGCCTACCTCGACAAGCGTTACGTACGCCGGTAGTGCCGCCGAGGCCGCACCGACAGCGCGGGGGTTCCCCTGGGCGGGTTGCGCTGCGCGGTCTCCGCGGCTGATACTCTTGCGTAGCGACTCCACGCTTTCTTCTCAGGAGCGCTCGTGTCAGAGCAGACGCCCACCCGCGGTCTCGCCATCAGCCTCAAGGCCCCCAGCGACTTGGTTGACCCTCCGAGTGACGCGCGGACCACCACGTCGGGCCTCACGCTCAAGGTCTTGATTTGGGGCAACACTGAGGATTACCCGGGGCCCTCGGACAAGGTCACTGTTCACTACGCCGGCTGGACGAAGGATGGTGTGCTGTTCGATAGCTCAATCAAGCGTCGGACGCCGTCGAAATTTGGGGTGAATCAGGTGATCAAGGGCTGGTCTGAGGGGCTACAGCTCATGAGCGTAGGGCAACGGAATCGTCTCTGGATTCCCTCCGAACTCGCCTACGGGGATCGGCCGAAGAAGGGGCTCCCCGCGGGTGATCTGGTTTTTGATGTCCAGCTCTTAGCGCTCACTCCGGTCATCAACGAGATCGCGCCAGACGACCTCACAAGCCCCCCTGCGGACGCGGTCAAGACGGAGTCGCGCTTGATGTACAAGGTGCTGTACCCAGGGAGCAGCCCTCTGCGACCGGGACCGCACGACTTGGTGAAGGTCCACTACACTGGGTGGACCTCTGACGGCTCTGTCTTTGACAGCACGCACGCTCAGGGACGCCCTTCAGTCCTCGAGGTCAATAAGCTGATTCCCGGGTGGCAAGAGGCGATTCAGCTGATGACGAAGGGCCAGCGGAATCGCATTTGGATCCCCTCCTACTTGGCCTACGGGAGTCGCCCTTCGATCCCTGGCGCCCCTGCAGGGATGCTGTGCATGGATGTTGAACTCATCGATGTTGGTCGCCGGCGTCCGCAGCGCTGAATTCACTTTGATTCAGGGTGCTGATCGGGCGAGAGATAGAATGCACCTCACGAAACAATGGTGTCCGCGCTCCCTTTTGGGTAGGGTCACGCCACCTCTTCACTTTGGATGCACTCTTCATGACCCTCGTCGGTACACCTCAAAGCCGTCGTGCGCTCCGCATGTACGTCAAGTTGACGGGGCCCGTGATGGTGCGTGGAGGCCACACGCGGCGCGTGGATGCGATGGGAGGGTTCGTCGCATGCGACGCTGTCTTCAGCGCAGGGTCACGTATCGAGATGGAGCTGATGCTCAACCCGAAGCGCTCCGCGGGCGTCAAGGTCATGGCGGACGTCATCAGCGTGCATGGCCCGGAGGAGCGAGAGGCTGGCGTTGAGCTGCGATGGTTAGAGGCGACGACGTCCCGTTCGCCCGCCGCGCTCGAGCGCTTCTTGAGCACGGTCCTTGGGGTCATCGATCCCTCTGTCATGTCGCACCATGATGAGACATTCCGTCACCGTTATGTGTTCCCTAAGCAGGGCGCTGTAGAGGTTGGGTCTCTTTTTCAGGCGATGAAGTCGCGGCCGATCGGCAAGGTCTCAAGGCGCACGGTGATGCACACCGATCCCAACATGGGGCCAGCCAAGTTGTCCGATGTCCTCGGTGGTGCCCCGGACTTGGTGACCCCTCCTCCGGCTCCAGCCCCGGCGCGGCCGGCGATCGATGATGGGCTGAATGTCTCGACGGATACGATCCCCGAGCTGATGCATGACGGTGTTGAGGAAGAGATCATTGAGGCCGACTTGGATGGGGACGACTTCATCGAAGATGATCTCGCCCCCTACGATTCCCCGACAGAGTCTCAGCCGATCTTCGTGAATAAGCCCGTCAGGAAGCGCGGTGCGACCATCGAAGATCGGCGCAAACGGGACCGGCTATCTCTCACCGTGCCTGTGAGCTTCTTTGTAAACTCACGAGGGACGGTCGGGCGCGCTCATAATGTGAGCCGATCTGGGCTCTATATCGAGACTGCGCAGACACCTCCAAAGGTCGGCAGTCGCGTCAACGTGCGCTTCCCTGTGCGCCATGCCGGTGGCAATCACGTCGTCTTGTTGACCTGCAAGGTCGAGCGTCACCGCGGACCGCGCGAGAAGCCAGGCACGAAGCTGGGCTTCGCGGTGAGCTACTTGGTGGTCGATGAGCTTGGGCGTACAGGCATCTTTAGCCATTTCGTGAATCAGCACCTTTAGCAGGGTGGGTCCCTCGTCGGCGCGGGTCATCTGCCCTCGGGCTGCGGATGTCAGGATCTTTGCTTGATCGCGGAGGTTGGCGGATCCTGGTGAGGTGCGAGGACTTTCTCTCCCATCTTTGCTCGTCTTCGGGACGTTGATGTTCGGTGCGCCGACCTCTGCTCAGGCGTCGTCGGTCTTGATCATCGGGGACTCGAACATTCGGGGGGCGCTTGGGATTGTCCTTGAGCGGGATCTTGAAGCAGTGGGGCACGAAGTCACGCGCTATGGGGTGCCTTCGAGTGGACTTGCGCGCCCGGACTTTTTCGATTGGTCGCTGACCGCGAAGGGGCTCGCCGAGATGGTGAGCCCGGACGTGGTGTTGGTGATGTTCGGGGCGAATGACACGCAGCGCATCAAGGGGCGCTCGGGCGAGACGATCCACTGGCGCGACGAACCGGCTTGGCGCTCTGCGTATACGAGGCGATGGGGGGCGCTGGTTCGCGCGCTCCGTGGCCCCGACCGACGGGTCATCGTCCTCGGACCTACGAATCGGAGGAGCGCCCGTCATGTGGCTGCCCTTCAGCGCGTTCGGGAGGTTCAGCAGGCCGTGACGGCGTCCATGTCAGGGGTTGAGTGGCTCGATCTCTTTCCTCACAGTACGGACTCTCAGGGGCGACATCTTCATGAGGGCTTCGATGTGTTTGGTAAGCGCGTCCGGTTCCGGATGAGTGACGGACGGCACCTCACGCGTCGAGGTGGTGTCGAGGTCGCTCGCCGCCTGCTCATCTCGTTTGCAGAGATGGGGATCTTGAGCAGTCGGACCGCCGCGAATTAGGGCCAGCTGGCGCGAACTGGTCATCGGAGAGCGCTCGCATCGCTTCAGATACGTTGGTGTGATCGCTTTCATGCTGGCGGCACCGCCACACCAGTGGTAGACAAGCGCGCCCTTGGGGCCAGGAAAGCTGTGTGCTGAACGTTGCTTATCCGTACCCTGAGGGCTATGTTTCCATCTCGGACCCTTTCGGTCCGGTTTGAGGCACGCTGAATGACCACCAGTACTGATGCAATCGCCGAGCTGACGTCGCGGAAATATGCCGCGGGCTTCGTCACGGATATCGACCAAGAGCTCGTGCCCCCTGGGCTGAGTGAGGACGTCGTCCGCCTGATCTCTTCGAAGAAGGAAGAGCCTCAGTGGCTGCTCGACTACCGACTCAAGGCATACCGTCACTGGTTGACGCTTGAAGAGCCTGAGTGGGCGCATGTCGACTACCCCAAGATCGACTTTCAAGCGATCAGCTATTACGCGGCGCCGAAAGAGAAGCCCAAGCTAGAGAGCTTGGACGAGGTCGATCCGGAGCTGCTTCGTACCTACGAGAAGTTGGGAATCCCCCTGCATGAGCAAAAGCTGCTCGCGAACGTGGCCGTTGACGCGGTGTTCGACTCGGTCAGCGTCGTGACGACCTTTAAGGAGCGCCTCGGCAAAGTCGGGGTCATCTTTTGCTCGTTCTCAGAGGCTGTGAAGACGCACCCAGAGCTTATCAAGCGCTACTTGGGCAGCGTCGTGCCACACACAGACAACTACTACGCGGCCCTCAACGCCGCGGTGTTCTCGGACGGTTCGTTCGTGTACATCCCGCCGAACACGCGCTGCCCTATGGAGCTCTCGACTTACTTCCGCATCAACGCGGCGAACACGGGTCAGTTCGAGCGCACCCTGATCGTGGCAGAGGCCGGCAGCTACGTGAGCTACCTTGAAGGCTGCACAGCGCCACAGCGAGACGAGAACCAGCTCCACGCAGCGGTCGTCGAGCTCGTGGCGATGGATGACGCAGAGATCAAGTACTCGACCGTTCAGAACTGGTACCCCGGTGATGAGAACGGGCGCGGAGGCATCTACAACTTTGTGACGAAGCGCGGTGCATGTCGTGGCCGCCGCTCCAAGATCTCTTGGACTCAGGTCGAGACGGGCAGCGCCATCACGTGGAAGTACCCGAGCTGCGTGTTGCTCGGCGATGACTCGGTCGGGGAGTTTTACTCCGTGGCCTTGTCGAATAATCGCCAGCAGGCGGACACGGGCACAAAGATGATCCACATCGGCCGCAATACGCGCTCGACGATCGTGTCGAAGGGTATCAGCGCCGGACGTGGCAAGCAGACCTACCGGGGCCTTGTGCGCGTTCAGAAGGGCGCGGAGGGGGCTCGGAACCACACCCAGTGTGACTCCTTGCTCCTGGGCGACACCTGCACGGCCGACACCGTCCCATATATCGATGTTCGTAACCCGACGGCTCAGCTTGAGCATGAGGCGACGACGTCAAAGATCAGCGACGATCAGTTGTTCTATTGTCAGCAGCGCGGCCTCGACCCCGAGGACGCCGTCAACCTTATCGTGAACGGCTTCTGTAAGGATGTGTTCCGCGAGCTGCCTATGGAGTTCGCTGTTGAGGCACAGAAGCTGCTTGAGATCAGTCTCGAAGGTGCAGTGGGATAAGCCACCCCGAATCACCTGTTCGCTTCGCTCCGGAGGAGCCCAACGATGCTTAGCATTCGCAATCTGCATGTCTCTGTAGACGGCAAGCCCATTTTGAAGGGGTTGACGTTAGATATCGCGGCTGGAGAGGTCGCGGCCGTCATGGGCCCCAACGGGTCCGGTAAGTCGACCCTTTCGTACGTGATCGCTGGCCGTGAGGGCTACGAGATCACCGAGGGGCAGATCCTCTACAAGGGGAAGGATCTCCTCGAACTCAGCATCGATGAGCGTGCCGGTGCGGGGGTCTTCTTGGCCTTCCAGTACCCTGTTGAGATCCCCGGAGTCGCGAACAAAGTCTTCCTCCGCGCCGCAGTCAACGCGGTGCGCGTGGCTCGGGGCCAAGAGGAGCTCGACGCGTACGACTTCCTCAAGCTCTATGAGGACAAGCGGGTCTTGGTCGGGATGAGCAAAGAGCTGTCCAGCCGTGAGGTTAATCGTGGCTTCTCAGGTGGCGAGAAGAAGCGGAATGAGGTGCTCCAAATGGCGCTCCTCGACCCCTCGTTGGCGGTCCTAGATGAGACTGACAGCGGCCTGGATATCGACGCACTGAAGGCGGTCGCAGACGGTGTCAATGCGCTGCGCAACGAAGAGCGTTCGATGCTCGTCATCACGCATTACCAGCGCCTTTTGGATCACATCGTGCCTGACTCCGTTCACGTGCTCCTGGACGGCCGCATCGTAAAGAGCGGTGGGCGTGAGCTGGCGATGGAGCTCGAGGCACGCGGCTACGACTGGCTCAAAGAAGGGGCAGCGGCGTAATGGCGACCTCCCTCCAAGCACGTCAGGCCGAGGCGGAGGCCTCCTTCAGCGCTCAAGGGTGGCCTTCTCGGGCACTTGAGGCCTGGAAGACGACACCGGTTAAGCCCTTGATCGCATTCGGCGACGGGGCGCTCGCAGAGCCGACCGCGTTGCTCTTGGAGGCCGCGGGCGATGCTCTGAATGCTCTTGGAGAGGCCTCCGGTCCTCGCCTTGTCCTCGTCGGTGGACATCTCGTGAGCGCCCTCTCGAAGTTCGGGACACTTCAGCCAAGCCCGCGCGCTTCAGACGAGGCGCTCGGTGCCATCGCGGGCTTGAAAGATGCGCCGCTCATCGCGATGAGCGGTCGGGCTCTCAGTGCGGCGTTGGTGGTGCGCGGAGACGAAGCGGCAGGTGAGACTGTTGAGGTCGTCCACGTGGGCATCCCTGGTGCCGGAGGATCCCATGCGCGGGTCCTCGTTCAGGCCGGTCAATCCCAAGAGATGACGGTGGTCGAGCACTTCGTCACCGTGTCAGGCGACCCCTCTTGGACCAATTCCGTGACCGAGGTTGTTGTGGGTCCAAACGCCAGCGTATGTCACGTTCAGGTGCTACGTGGTGGGCCCAGCGCGTGTCGCACTGGCAACGTCACAGCGCGCGTCGATCGCGACGGCCGCTTTCATAGCCATGTGGTGTCTTTGGGCGGCCAAATTGGTCGCTCTGAGATTCAAGTTCAGCTCGCGGGCCAAGGGGCGTCATGCGACCTCAATGGCCTCTATGTGGCGGCGGGTGAGAGTGTCTTGGACAACTACACCGAGATCGAGCACCTCGCGCCGCACACCTCGAGTGATGAGGTGTATCGCGGGGTGATGTCGGACCGTGGCGTGGGTGGCTTCGTCGGGCGCGTCCTGATTCACGAGGGCGCAATCAAGAGCGAGACGCATCAGCTTAATAACAACCTGTTGTTGTCCCCGGGCGCTGTGGTCCACACGCGTCCACAGCTCGAGATCGACAATGACGACGTGGCGGCCACGCATGGCTCTACAGTCGGGCAACTGGATGACGCGGCGCTCTTCTACTTGCGCAGCCGCGGTCTTCGTGACGAGCAAGCACGGGCCTTGATGACATGGGCGTTTGTGAAGGCTCAGATCGATCGCCTCCCCACGCCGGAACTTCAAGATCTCTGTGCTCAGGATGTCGCGCAGCGATTAGACGTTGACTCAGCGTGGATGGGAGATCTGGATTGAGCTACGACGTCGACCGTCTGCGAGCCGATTTTCCTGCGCTCGATCAGGAGGTCAACGGCAAGCCGCTCGCCTATCTAGATAACGCGGCGAGCACTCAGAAGCCCCGCGCCGTCTTGGACGCGCTGGACCAGATCTACGCCCGCGATTACTCGAATATCCATCGAGGTGTGCACCAGCTGAGCGTGCGTGCGACGACCTCTTACGAGGCCGCTCGGGGCTCTGTGAAGCGTTTCCTTGGTGCGTCAGACGAGCGCGAGATCGTCTTCGTCCGTGGCGCCACAGAGGCCATCAACCTAGTCGCTCAGACCTGGGGCAGGACGCACATCGGTGCAGGGGACGAGGTCCTCATCACCGCCATGGAGCATCACTCTAATATCGTCCCGTGGCAGTTACTCTGTGAGTCTGTAGGGGCGCGCCTTGAGGTGGTCGATGTCGACGACCGTGGGCAGCTCGATATGGACGATCTGGCGCATAAATTGAGGCCATCGACCAAGCTCTTGTCGATGGTTCATGTCTCGAATGCACTCGGCACGATCAACCCGGTGAAGGAGATCGTCACCATGGCTCGCGAGCGCGGCATCGCGACGCTGCTCGATGGCGCTCAGGCGACACCGCATGGTCCGGTGGATGTGCAAGACCTCGGCTGTGACTTCTATGTCTTTAGCGGTCATAAGGTCTATGGACCGACAGGTATAGGCGTGCTCTACGGGCGCTTGCCGGTCCTCGAGGCGATGCCTCCTTGGCAAGGGGGAGGCGACATGATCGAGACAGTCTCCTTTGAGAAGAGCACCTACGCGCAGCCTCCGGCCCGCTTTGAAGCGGGGACCCCGCACATCGCTGGCGCGGTAGGCCTCGGGGCAGCGTGTGACTACCTGACCGAGGTCGGTCTAGAGGCCATCGCCGCGCATGAGGACGAGCTTCTGGTCTACGGGACAGGGGCGCTTGAGGAGATCGATGGGCTGACGCTCATCGGGACCGCTGCGCACAAGGCCGGGGTGCTTTCCTTTGTCATGGAGGGCATTCATCCCCATGACGTCGGCACCATCCTCGACTTCGCGGGCGTCGCGGTGCGGACGGGCCATCATTGCACTCAGCCACTCATGCAGCGGTTTGGGGTCAATGCGACGACTCGCGCATCTCTGGGGCTCTACAACACCCGAGAGGAGATCGATCGCCTGGCTGGGGGCCTGCGCAAGGTCGTGGAGATGTTCCGTTGAGCTCGACTGGGGGAGAGCGGAGCGCCGCAGACCTCAGAGCGCTCTATCAGTCGGTCATCCTAGACCACAATCGGACGCCGCGTAATCGTGGACGCATCGAGGGCGAGACCGCTCGTGCACGCGGGTTTAACCCCCTCTGTGGGGATGAAATTACCGTGGCCTTGTCCGTGGTCGATGGTCACGTCGTAGCGGCGGGGTTCGAAGGGAAAGCGTGCGCCATTTGTACGGCTGCAGCGTCATGCATGACGGAGGTCGTCCACGGTGAGCCCGTCGCGAACCTCGACGCCATTGTAAGCGGCTTTGAGGGGGTGCTTCGGGGGGCGATTGGGCTCTCAGAGTTCACAGGGCCTGACCTCTTGGCGGCCTTCGTTCCTGTGTCTGGGTTTCCGTCCCGCATCAAGTGTGCGATCCTTCCTTGGCGTGCCTTGAGTCAGGCTTTGACGGGGGCGCAAGACGTGGTGACGACCGAGGGGCTCTGAGCCCCTGGAAAGAGGAAGGCGCGTTGTGAGTCGATGGACCACTGAGTTCGACAGCTACGTCTCATGGATCGCCTCAAAGGCTCCAGATGACGTGCCGGTGAGCTGCCCTGCAGATGACGCGGCGTCCGTCGCTATCGTGACGCTCCACGACGGGGCCTACGTCCCTCAGCGCATCCTGGATGCGCCGCGACTTCGAGAGGTCGTCGACAAGGGCGAGCTTGAGCGATCGTTTGACGTGAAGCGGGATTGGGGGGCGAGCCTCGTGTCCGGTCATTTGGCGGCTGCGCTGGGCACCGGAGGTTTCCATCGTGTGGATGTGTCGCGCTTGGTGATGGACTTCAACCGCTTCCCTGGGAGCACGCCCAGGAACGCGTCTCACATGGACAAGTTTGCGATCTCTGGCTACCTCGCCCGTGATCTGGACTACGTGGACAAGCGCTGGGTCCTGGACACGCTCTATGACGGGGTGTCCGGTGAGATGGACAGGGTCATCAGTGACAAGCAACTGGTGGTCTCGATTCACACCTATGACGAGCGCAATTCCACGGAGACACAACGCCCAGAGGTGAGCATCCTGGGGCGCTCTCATTCGTATCAGCAGCACTCGAGGCTGCCTTTTGGGCTCTTTGATCCGCTCTTCCCAGACGTCTTGGCGGAGTCCGCTGTACGAGGCGCGCTGCGGGACAGGATCGCTTTGACCCTCGAGAAGTCGGGGGTCTTTGTAGAGCACAATTATCCGTATTGTTTGCCTGATGGCTCCCTTGAGATCCGTTGCCAACCCTGGTTTTTCTTTCATCGTCTCCGTGCGCACTATGAGCTGACTCATGCGGACACAGCTGACGATCCGGCGCATAGGCTCGTGTGGCGCATGCTCCAAAACACGAACCTGCGGTGCGCCGAGGCCAACGCGCTTTCCGGGTACCTGCATCACTTTCGAGACCCATTGCCGGGGCGCCGGGATGACTTTGAGCGCTCTCGCCTAAGCTATGAAGCCATCAGGGATCATCTCCGCGCCCATGAGCCATTGGTGCACGCCTACCGATTCGCGCACGACCGCACGAGTGCCTTAACGATTGAGGTACGGAAAGACCTGGTCTGGCGCTTTGATGACGAGGGTCGGGCGCTCGGGCCACGAGATGACGCGGCACGCGAGATCGCGACCCTCCTCGCTCAGGGGATCGGAACTTACCTCAGAGAGGACCGTCGCGCCTGCCGCGTTCGCTTGGGGTGAGGCGGTGGTGTTGTCGATGACCTCTTAGGGATAGGGAGGCGCGCCCTCACCGAGGGCCACGGTCCCTTCTCTTCTCGGACCACCTTGAGGTGGCCAAAGTCCCGCTCCGGAGCCAGTGGCCCTCGACCGTCTTCCCACGTGACTTCGGCCTCAAGCCGGTGCAGATGTTCGGCGAGCTTGAGTCGGCCGAGCGCGAACACGACGACGGGCTCTTCGCTGTCATCAGGGGCCGTGAACGCCAGAATGTAGAGTGTCCACGGGAACCGTTGTCGCCGCACTTCGAGGCGATACCCAGTCATCTCTCCGCCCTTCACGAGCCCTCGCCAGGCGTCACATCGTTGGTCGTTCACCGCATCCTCCTGTGGTTGGTTCAGCGGGGTTCTTTGCAACGGAGATGCCAGAGTTGAGGGGCTCCGCAGATCACCGAGATGCGCGGACAATCGCGTGTAGAGGGGTGAAGAGGTCGCCCTAAAGCGGAGTGCGCTGTCCCCGGTGTCCGGGGTCAGCTGTCACCGGGTGGCGCTCGTGGAGTTACAAGTCGGCAGCTCCTGCATCGCGGCGAGTACGGCCTGGGTCAGGTCCAGGTCGTAGGATGTCTCTCTCCAGGTCTCCCAGCTCGAGCCACCCTGTGCATGTGCGGCCTCGAGGCCGTCATAGGGTCCAGACGACGCCCGATGTCCGATGACATAGGTCTGGATCGCATGATCGATACGGAGCGCGGCGACGGCTGCGCCAATCGCCTCTGCGTTGCTGCCACACTCAGCTTCGCCAGAGCTGATGAGGATGATGCGCCCCGCATTCCCAGCGAAGATCTCATGGGCCCGATCCAGGATGGTTTGAAAGACGAATTCCAAGGCGGCTTCACCTGCGGAGGCGGTCACCGTGCTGAACCACTCCGAGATGTCCGGCGCACTCTCGACTGGGAAGCGCGGTAGCGCGCCAGCCTCTGCTTGGGGGCAGCCGAAGGCCATCGGGAAGGGCATAAACCCGAGGGAAGCTGAGGGTTGTTCGTCTTGAGCCGCTTCGATAGCAGCTTGAAAGGAGCTCCAATCGCTCCCGACTGCGCCGGTGCGATCGACCAAGAAGAGGACGGGGTATGGTGCGCAGGGGACGGCGGTGCACCCGGCAGCGGAGCAGACCTCGCTCGGGCCGCAAGGGACGACCTCGGGGGAGAACCGCGTGCCGCTCGGCAGGCAGTCATGCAGGCCTAAGATGCCTGAGCAGACCGTGTCGCCAGCGGTGCACTCCTCTGCGAGGCAGATGCCTGTCGGCTCGTGGCAGCGCTCTTCACCGCCGCAGCTCGAGATGTCATCCATCGGGAATGATACGCCATCCTCTCCGCAGATCGCGGAGGCGACGAGGGTCGCGCAGGTCGGCTCGCCAGGGAAGCAAGTCAGGCATTGCCCTTCGTGGCAGATCTCGTCTGTGCCACAGGGCTCAGGGGCCGCCCACTTCAACCCAGAGGCCTCACAGCGCCTCCGCACCGTCCAGCTCGCACAGCGCACACTCTCGGGGGTGCAGAGCGGGACACGGCAGTGGCCGTCTAGGCACGTCGTGCCCGCCTCACAGACGTTCGGTGGACCCCAGGTGCGCTGATCATTACAGACACTCCAGGTGCCGTCGTCCTCACACACTCGCGTGGTCGGCTCACATCCTGCCAAGTCACTGCTGACGTCGACTTGGAGCGCGTCACCTCCGGAGGGCGCGCTGATCGTGACGTCAGCGGTGTCAGAGGTCGAGGTGGCCTCACCGCAGGCGGTCAGGCTCAAGAGGAGGCAGAGGATGAGGAATTTCATGGGTGGCAGGGTACCACCTGAGGCTCAATCGATCGCGTGCAGTGAGAGTTTGATCGATCGCTCCGCACCATCACGGCGAATACCAAGCATCACGAGGTCCCCGAGGTTGCGGCCATCCAAGAGGCGGATCAGGTCGTCACCGTTCTGAATGGGTTGACCATCTAGGGAGATGATGACGTCGCCCAGCTGAAGTCGCCCGCGGCTGTCACGGTACATCGGCCGTAGCCCTGCCGCGGCCGCGGCTGTCTGTGGCATGACCCCGAGGATGATCGCCCCTTTCACGCCGAACTGAGTGGCCAAATGTTGTCGTGCAAGCTGCACTCCAAGGCCCGGGCGTGGTGCACGACCCGATCGAATGAGCTGGGGAATAATGCGGTTGACGGTGTCGACGGGGACGGCGAACCCGATGCCAGCGTATGCGCCCGAGGGGCTCTCAATCGCTGTGTTGACGCCGATGAGGCGCCCTGAAGAATCTAAGAGAGGTCCGCCCGAGTTGCCGGGGTTGATGGCGGCGTCGGTTTGGATCACCCCGAAGATGGTGCGCCCCGAGATGGACTGCATCTCCCGATCCAAGGCGCTGATGACGCCGGTTGTGAGTGTGTGGTCGAGCCCAAAGGGGTTGCCGATTGCATAGGTGGACTGGCCGACCTTGAGGTCGTTAGAGGTGCCTAGCGACAGCGGCGTGAGGGCCCCGATCGGCGCATCGATTCGGAGGACAGCGAGGTCTTGGTCTGGGGCTGTCCCGATCAGCTCGGCGGCATATTCGATGCCATTCGCGGTGCGGATCACCGCGGACTCGGCTTGGGCGATGACGTGATAGTTGGTGACGATATGCCCGTCGTCATCCCAAATGAAGCCCGAGCCACTGCCCTGGGGGATGCGTCGCACTTCTGAGGAGAACCCGAAGAAGTTTCGTCGCGCCGGGACATGGGTCAGCGTCGTAATAAAGACCACTGACGGGGCAGTGCGCTCGAAGAGCGCGATGGTCGCGGACTCATCGCTTGCGAACGCCCCACGCTCTGCCACGACGCGCGGCGCTGCGGGCACCGTCACGGTCGGTTGTCGCGCCTCGATCACGAGATAGAGCGACGTCCCCATCATCCCCAGGGACATCAGGAGCAAGAGCAGGACATAGCGCTGGGATAAATTCATCGCGTCTCCACTCCTAATACGACGCACGGTGTTGAATCCTTCAAGGGTTGACCGCCTCGGCGACCTTTAATCCGTCGATCGCGGAGGAGACGATGCCCCCCGCGAAGCCCGCGCCTTCTCCACAAGGGTAGAGCCCGGGGAGGGATGGTGACATCAGCGACGGGCCCCGAAGAATGCGGACGGGGCTAGAGGTTGTGGTCTCGACTCCGATCAGGGTCGCCTCTTCGCTGAGGAACCCTCTCATCCGCTCATCGAAACGATGGATGGCGCGCGCGAGGGGGTCACTGAAGCGTCGCGGCAGGACCTCTCGAAGGTCTGAGGCGATGAGCCCGGGTTTATAGCTCGAGCGCTCCGGCAGATCTCCGACCCGGTTGTTGAGGAAGTCAGTGAGCCTCTGGGCGGGGGCGACATACCCCCCGCCACCGGCCTGATAGGCGCGCTGCTCAAGGTGTCGCTGTAGGGCGAGGCCCGCCAGTGGCCCGTGGGCATCGAGGTCGCCCGGTGTCTTGAGCCAGAAGTCGTCAGGCTCCACGGTGACGACAAGCGCAGAGTTGGCCCATCGACTGCCGCGGTTGGAGTTCGACATGCCGTTGACGTTCAGGTGAAGGGGCTCTGTGGGCGTCGGGATCACGTAGCCGCCGGGGCACATGCAGAAGGAGTAGATCCCTCGGCCCGAGATCTTCGCGGTGACCGCGTAAGCGGCCGCGTCCAACTCAGGGTGCGAAGAGAACGCACCGAGCTGGATGTCGTTGATCAGGGCCTGAGGGTGCTCTACCCGGGCTCCGATGGCGAGGGGCTTGCGTGCCATCTGAGCTCCACGTCGATGGAGCATCTCGTAGACGCCTCGCGCGGAGTGCCCCGTCGCCAGGATGACCGAGGACCCCTCGATCTCCTCCCCATCGTCGAGTCGCACGCCGCAGACGTGGCCTGAGTCGTTGGTCAGCAGGTCGGTGACCTTGGCATGGAAGCGGATCTCACACCCGGCTTCGATCAAAAAGGCTCGGAGCCTCCGGAGGAGCCGGATGAGCAAGTTTGTCCCGACGTGAGGGTGCGCGTCGATGAGCAGAGAGTCCGGCGCACCAAACGCGACGAGGTCTTCATACACACGCCGCACTCGTGGGTCACGAACCCGCGTGTAGAGCTTGCCATCCGAGTAGGTCCCAGCCCCCCCCTCTCCGAAGCAAAGGTTGGACTCGGGGTCGAGTACGCCCCGGCGGCGCAGGCCCACTACCGCACGGTTGCGATCATCGACCGCAGGGCCACGGTCCAGCATCACGACGGGCTGCCCAGCCTCCACGCACCCGAGGGCAGCCCAGAGCCCGGCAGGGCCCGTCCCGACGATGATGGGGGCTTGGCCTTTGACGAGCGGCCGCATCGTGACTGGTCGACGAGGCTCAGGTGACGAGGCCTCTGGGACCGCCTCTCCTGTGCGCCAAACATCAGCGGTGTAGATGTGCTTGGGGGCCTTGCCTCGTGCATCGAGCGACACCTTGACGGGGCGGACTGTGTCGATGCTCTCGACGGGCACCCCGAGGGCGTCTGCGGCGGCGCGTCGGAGGGCCCCCGCGGGGGAGCCGACCGGTACGGCGAGGCCTCGCAGGCGTGTAGGCTCAGCCGACGTCATGGCCCACCGCGTCGAGGACCTTTTGGGTCAGCCGTGACAAGGGCAGCGAGGCGAGGCCTTCGCGATCGACCCAGCGGGTCTCTGTGTACCACTGAGCCTTCAGCTCTGCGGTGTGAGTGGCGACGCGGTAGACCTCTAAGGTGAGTCGACGGTGTGTGAAGATATGCTGAACGCTGGCGAGTCTCGGACCGACGTCACCTTGCAAGCCAGTCCGCTCCGCCAACCACCGTCGCACCCCCGCTGGGCGTGTGTCGTCTGGGGCGATCTCTCCACCAGGGAGCTCCCAAAGTCCACCCAGCAAACCGTCATCTGGACGACGCCCCATGAGGATACGCCCTGCCGCGTCGGTCGTCATGGCTGCGACGGCGAAGACCTTTGTTGGCTTACGGCGAGGCCGCTTCTTTGGGTAGTCGGTTGCGGAGTCGGTCGCGAAGGCCGCGCAGCTCTCGTAGACCGGGCAGTCGGTGCACTTCGGTTGCTTGGGTGAGCAGATCAGCGCGCCGAGCTCCATCATGGCCTGGTTGTGATCCGAGGGAGCCTCGGGGCACAGGAGTGCGTCTGCGGCGTCCCAAAGCGCTCGGGTCCCTGCGCTGCTATTGCTCTCAAGTTCGAGGGCAATAAGGCGGCTGATCACCCGGGCGACGTTGCCATCGAGGACGGAGGCAGGGACGCCATAGGCGATTGAGGCGATGGCGCCGGCCGTGTATCGCCCGATACCAGAGAGCGAGAGCAGGGTCTCTACGTCGCGAGGGAGCTCCCCACCATGGAGCTCCACGATCTGCTTGGCCGCCGCGTGAAGGTGGCGACACCTCCGGTAGTAGCCGAGCCCTGCCCAGTGGCCGAGGACGGTCTGTTCAGAGGCTCCTGCGAGCGCCTCGACGTCTGGGAAGCGGGCGATAAAGCGCTCAAAGTACGGGATGACCGTCGCGACCTGTGTTTGCTGCAGCATGATCTCAGAGATCCAGACCCGGTACGGTGTGGGGTCCTCGCGCCAGGGGAGCGCCCTGCGGCGCGCGTGGT
Source organism: Myxococcota bacterium (assembly GCA_049602155.1). Classification (GTDB taxonomy): domain Bacteria; phylum Myxococcota_A; class UBA9042; order PHBI01; family JBMYRH01; genus JBMYRH01. The sequence goes on from JBMYRH010000009.1 coordinate 65,613, forward strand.
ACCACGCATGGAGGCGCTCACGGAGCAGCAATCGGGACTGTATATCGTCGAGCATCACGGGACAGCCTAGTCATAAACCTCCCTCGCTTGCACCCCTGAGCGTGTCGAGGGTCCCCCGCTGATGGTGGTAGACTCCGATGATGCCGCTGGGAACATTGCTCGACATCACGCACCCCTACTCACCTTTGATCGCTTGGGGCTATGACGCGTTTATCGCGCGCGCTGTGGAGCGCCTGGTCGCTGAGGTGCTCGCGGAACTCGAGGCGCGCTTGCCCCATGGCGCGTCGGTGCTCGATGTGGGGTGCGGCGGTGGTCACATCCTCCTCGCGCTTCTGCGCCGTCGCCCCGATCTTCAAGTGCACGGGCTGGACCTCTCCCAAGATCAAGTCGATCGGGCGAGGCGACGTGTCATTTGCGTCAGCGGCACCGCGAAGATCGTCCGAGGCTCTGCAATTCAGTTGCCGTACGCTCCGGAGCGGTTCGACCATGTCCTCAGCGTGGCGTCATTGAAGCATTGGCCGGATCGCTTACAGGGCCTCCAGGAGTGTCGGCGCGTGCTTGCCCCGGAGGGAGAGTTGACCGTGATCGAGGTTGACCGTGGTTGCACCAACCGTGATGCGTTGAGCTTCATCGCGGATTGGCCTGCGCCTTGGATGACACGGCCATTGGCGCTGGCCATGTTTCGGACATGGGTCGCGGGGCCATCGATCGATTTGGACGACGCGAGGGCGCTTGTCGCGGGACTTCGTGACGAATTATGCTCGGTGGCACGCCTCCCAAAGACTCCCATGCTCGTCATTAGACGGCGCCTCTGACAAAGGCAGTTGCCGGGCGGGGAGCACCTCCCTATGATGCGCGCCCGCTCAACAGCCGAGGTCATCATGCGCCTGATTGCTCTGATTTCTATGATCGTCGTTTGCACTGGTTGCTCCAAAAGCGAGCTCACCCCACAAGAGGTTGAGGCCGTCCAAGAGATCAACGCTGTGGCTGCGTCGGCCGAAGCGGTCCCCACGAAAGCGGCGGATGACAACAAGAAGCCTGAGGTTGCCAAGGCCGCTGTAGAGGCCAAGAAGCCGACCGCTGCGCCGGCTCAGAAGATCGCAGGGGAAAGCTACGGCAGCGGCGTCACGCTCCCGGAGACGGTGAGCATCTCTGAGCTGAAGGCCAACGTCGACAAGTACGCGGGCAAAGAGGTCCGCGTCGAGGGCATGGTCACTGGGGTTTGCCCGAAGCGCGGGTGCTGGTTCGACATGGCCGGAGACAAGGCCGGAGAGGCCATGCGCTTCAAGGTCAAAGACGGGGTCATGGTCTTCCCGATGGAGGCCAACGGCAAGTACGCGGTGGCGCAGGGGACCGTGCGTAAGATGCCAATGACCCTTGAGCAGTCCAAGCGCTGGGCCACCTATCAGCGTGACTCTTATGGGGTCGACATCGATCCAGACGCCATCAGTGAGCCGCTGACGATCGTCCGCCTCGATGGCAGCGGAGCCGTGATTCGAGACGCGAAGTAGGGGCGCTCGGTGGCGTGGCGAAAGACCCTTCGTAGCCTGCATCGAGACATCGGTTACCTCGCCGTAGGGCTGACGATCACCTATGCCATCAGTGGGATCGCGGTCGACCATATCGATGAGTGGAACCCGAACAGGAGCGTGTCCTGGAGTGAGCTGTCTCTAGGGCCGGTGTCCGGGGACACCTCAGAGGCGATAGTCGCCGAGGTGGTGACGCGCCTAGATCTGGAGACAGACGGCGTTCGCAGTCATCTGATGCAGGGGCCTACCAACCTCAAGATCTTCATGAAGATCGGCGACGAGATCACCCTCGATCCAACGACGGGTAAGGGTGGGATGAAGGTCGTCCGCGACCGCCCCGTCTTGAGGGAGGCCAACGCGCTGCACTTAAACGACCTGAAGGGTGCCTGGACTTGGATCGCAGACATCTTCGCCCTCTCGCTGATCTTCTTGGCGATCAGCGGGTCAATTATGCTCAAGGGCAGTCAAGGATTCGGTGGACGCGGCAAGTGGCTGGTCGGCGTTGGGACGCTGATCCCGATCATCGCGTTGATCGTCGGCAACTACTGAGCTCTAGGGATCAGCTAGAAGCTAAGTCGTACATGCGCTGATCCCGTGATGAGGCTGATAAACGAAGCCTCGTCGGGGAAGTCAGGCAGGTGGTCGACGCGCTCTGCGGAATTGTCGAGGAAGCCCCCTCGGTAGAGCGCCTTTAGGCCTAGGACCACGTCGTCGGTGAGGTACATGTCGAGGCCAAACCCAGCTGTGAACCCGAGCCCCATGATTGAGAGGCTCGATTGTGGGCCGCCGTCGGTGGTGATGAGGGAGATGCCGATCGCGGCGTAGGGCTCAAGGAATTGAGGGCACGTCATGTAGACGCGAACGAGCCCACTGAGTGTGCTCAAGAGCGCTGCATCGACTCGAAAGCCGGGGTCGCCTCCGGTGCCATGAATGGTCGTGGTCCACTCCAGATCGGCACCGACCCATTGGTTAAAGCGCCCTCCCAGGAAGAGCTCAAACCCGCCGCCACCTCCGAGTCCGTCCGCGAGCTGAGCACCGTCTGGGATCAGCCCGCCTCCGACGAGGCCGACACCGACATAGGCACGCAGTCGACGCTCGAGGGGATCGGTTTCTGCGCTGTGTGGCGCCTCGTGTTCATCCGGTGTGGGGTGCGCGATGTGTTGGTGGGGAAAGTTCGTCGGGTGCAGCGCGTGCGCTTCTCCGGTCATGACCCAGATGCTCAGCAGGATGACGGCCCCGGCACTGTATTGCGCGACGGTGTGCAGGCAGGGGTGCGGACTCGTCAGACGTGGCCTGACACCCTTCATTTAGGGACTTCCCAATTGCGATCGGGCTCTTCGGTGGCGTTGAGTCGCTCCTCCATCTCTTCGTCGAGCTTGTCCGCGAACGGAGAGAGGAAGTCGAAGCGCAGCGCGTAGGGGCTGAGGACGCTGCGTTGAACGCTCTCTGAGGTGGTGTCTTGTGTGCGGTCGAAGGTGAGCGTCAAGATCCCGATGGACAGGATGACGGCCATGACGCCCCCGCGGAGCGCGCCGACGAACGCGCCGGCGAAGCGATCTCCCGGTCCACGCTCGTGGAAATTGCGCATCTCCTCGGTCAGGTTCAAGACGCTGATCCAGAGGAGGAGGTAGAAGAGCGCGAAGGCGCCGAGGAAGGCGACCCCGACCAGTCGGTCTGCACTATCAAAGCCGTACATGCTCCCGAGGAACCGGGCCACGGGGAGGCTGACGGCGCGCGCGATGAGGGCCGCCATGAAGACCGTCACGGTCTGGCCAAGCTGATAGAGAGAGCCGGTGTGCCAGCCGTTCCAAAGGAAGGTGAGAGCCAGGCTCGCTGCGAGGGCGTCGATCACCTAGAGGTCGACGCTTCCGATACGATTCGGGTCTTTCTGCGTCACGGTGCCAGAGAGCAGGTCGATGGTCATGCCCTCTTTGGCGACGAGCGAGCCGGGTCGCTTTGCGGCCAGTGATCCAGCCAGCCGATCCATGAATGCATCGTTGTGGCCAGGGTCGTGGTGAAACGCGATGAACGTCCCCACGTTTGCTGCGTCTGAGACCTTCACGCCGTGTTGCCACGTGCTATGGCCCCACCCTTTGTGCGCCTGGTATTCAGGGCCCTCGACGTAGGTCGAGTCGTAGCTCAAGACATCTGCGTCTTGGCAGAGCGCTACCACCTCGTTATCGGGCTCATCTCCACGGTGCTCAACGTCGGAGCATTGCACGAACGATTTGCCGCGGTGGTTGATCCGTATCCCCATGGCGCGCCCAGGGTGGTTCAGTTCACAGGTTTGCACTTCGACGCGGCCTAGCTTGACCGTATCTCCACGCTCGATGTGATGGAACTTGAGGGTGGAGCGGAGGTGCTCAAGCGGGACGGGGAACGACGGGTCTGCCATCTGGGTGGTCAGGACGCCGCGCGTCGTGCTCTCTGCAGGTGGACCCGAGTAGATATGCACCGTGGTGGTTGGCTCATAGATGGGCGCGAAGAAGGGAAAGCCTTGGATGTGATCCATGTGGAGGTGGCTGTAGAAGAGGTAGAGCTCAAGGTCCCCGTAAGCCTCCGCGAGCAGCTGGCTTCCGAGTCGGCGGGCGCCCGTACCGGTGTCGATCACGAAGATCTGATCGTCACAACGCACTTCGATGCAGGTCGTGTTACCACCGTATTGCACCGTGTCTGGTCCTGGTGTGGGGATGCTTCCCCGCACGCCCCAGAAGCGCACTATGAATTGTTCCCTGCCTTGCGCCATTGCCCTCGCCTCTTATCGGCTATAGGAAGTATATCCCCGGACCCCTAGAATGGATAGCCCGGACGAAGACGAGTCTTCAGAGGCCTGCATGACTTGGTATAACGGGATTCGGATCCCCGCAATTCTTGCGGCTCTCCTTGTGTTCGCGGCGTGTCATAAAAACGACACGATAACGCCGGAATTACCGAGGGTAGAGCCCGTGACGACTACGATCTCAGAGGCTGTGACGGTCGGGCCGCCTTGGAGACCCGGGTACGTACGGCCGCCTGTGATCGACATTCACACCCACCTGTCGCCGGCCGCGCTCGATCGGATTCGAACGATCGTGACAGACAACGGTCTCGACATCGTGGTGAACCTCTCCGGTGGGTCATTACGACGGGGCGCCAAGCAGGCAGTGGCGCTGCAGCATGAAGAGCCACGCGTTGTTCACTTCATGAACCCGGATTGGGGGCTACGTGATCACCCTGAGTTTGGTCAGATCCTGGCGAAGAGCTTGGAGTACGCGGTGCGAGAGCTCGGCTTTAAGGGGCTGAAGATCTCGAAGGCGCTGGGGCTGTATCTGAGCGACAAGGCGGGGCAGCGGCTGCCCGTCGATACGCCATTGCTTGACCCGATGTGGGCCATGGCGGGGCGGCTGGGCGTGCCCGTCGCGATTCACACGGGCGACCCGAAGGCGTTTTGGGAACCCGTGACCCATGCCAATGAGCGCTACGACGAGCTGATCATTCATCCGCGATGGTCGTTCGCGGGCCCAGAGCACCCCTCAAGGGAGACCTTGCTCGCTGAGCGAGACAGGCTGCTAGAGCGGCACCGCGGGACGACGTTTATCTGCGTGCACTTTGGAAACAACCCGGAGGACATCGACTACGTGGAGGGGCTCTTGTCGCGGCACCCCAATGTCGTGCTCGATACCAGCGCTCGGCTCGGGGAGATAGGTCGCCATCCACCCGAGCGCGTCCGGCGCCTCTTCGTCACGTACGCCGATCGCATCCTCTTCGGGACGGATTTTGGGCTGGGCACCTCGTCGATCATGCTCGGCTCGACGGGCAATGTGGAGCCAACCATGGCCGACGTGAAGCCCTTCTTTGATGCACATTGGCGCTTCTTTGAAGGGAGTGAGCGCCAGATCGATCACCCAACGCCGATTCAGGGCAACTGGAAGATCGACGCGATCAACCTCCCCGATGAGGTGCTCTACAAGCTCTACAGAGGCAACGCAGAGCGGCTACTCAAGCTGGGCCCTCATGCGGACCATCGTCCCGACGCCAGCGTCGGTGAGCAGCTCAAGGAGGAGGCCGTGTCGGACCGCCCCGTCCGCGACGGTGACTCGGCCGACCCCGCCTTGAAGCGCTGAGAGGCACGCCTGGGCCTTCGGGATCATCCCGCCCGAGACCGTGCCGTCTTCAATCCAGCTCTGCAGTCTCTGGTCATCGACCTCCGCGGTGACCTCGCCCTTGGGACCGCGGATGCCCTGCACATCCGTAAGGAAGATCAGCTTGTCCGCTCGGAGCGCCGCCGCGATCGCGGTCGCCACGCTGTCGGCGTTGACGTTGAGGGACGCCAACGTACCGTCGACCGCCACTGGAGCAATCACAGGGACCATACCGTTGTTCAAGAGGCCCAAGAGCATCCCCTCGTCGACGTGGCTGATGTCGCCGACCCGCCCTAGTGAGACCTCGGCCCCGTCCTCCATGCGGGTGTGATGGCGTGGTGTCGCACGAAGCCAGCCCCCGCCATCGTGACCAGACAGCCCGATAGCGCGTCCTCCTCGGCGACCCATCGCCGCGACGAGGTCGCGGCTGAGGCCACCGATGTGGACCATCTGCGCCACGCGCATCGTCGCGTCGTCGGTCACACGCAGTCCGTCGATGAACGTGGGCTCTAATCCCAGCTGTCGGCCGAGGGCGGAGACGGCGCTACCACCGCCATGGACGAGCACGACGCGAATGCCAACGGCGCCGAGCAGCACGACGTCTTGGGTCACTGCGTCGACGAGCTCTGGGTCGGTCATCGCTGCGCCGCCGATCTTCACGACGACGGTCTTGCCGTGCCACGATTGCACGTGAGGGAGCGCCTCTAAGAGCGCGCTGACGATCTCGCCGGGTGCCTTGCTCATGTCCGGTACTCCGCGTTGATGCTGACGTAACCCGCGCTAAGGTCACACCCGTAAGCGACGCCGTAGCCCGGCCCGGGCACCTCAACGCGCACCAGCAGCGTGTCGGTGTCCATCGCATGAGAGACGTGCGCTTCGTCGACCAGGACAGGGCGGCCTTGATGAAGGACAGAGCAGCCTGCGACCTCAACGGAGACCTCCTCGAGGTGCGGCACGCCGTGGGCACCCAAGGCCCCTATGATGCGACCCCAGTTTGGGTCGCGCCCATGGGCGGCGGTCTTTACGAGCGGAGAGCGTGCGACAGCCTTGGCTGCAGCGCGCGCCGTAGCGTTGTCCGCAAGCCCGTGCACTTGGACCTCAAGGAGCTGTGTGGCGCCTTCACCGTCTCGTGCGATCGCCTTCGCCAGCTGGGTACAGGTGGCCTCTAAGGCTTCGGCGAGGGCGTGCCATGCGGGGCTCCCCATCGGCGCGGGGGCGCCCTGCCCTGTGGCTTGTAGGATGACCGTGTCATTTGTCGAGGTGTCACCATCGACGGTCACCGCGTTAAAGGTGGTGTCGACGGTCGCCTTGAGGAGCGCTTGAAGTGCGTCCTCAGAAACCTCTGCATCGGTGACTAAGAAGGCCAGCATGGTCGCCATGTTGGGGTGGATCATCCCGGAGCCTTTGGCGAAGCCACCGACGCTCACGTCGCCGATGGTCCGCCCGGCGACCTTTCGTTGTGTGTCGGTCGTCAGGATGGCAGCTGCAGCGCGGCCAAGATCGCCTCCGAGGTCCCCTGCGGCGTCGATGATGGCCCGCTCGACCGGCGCGATTGGCAGGGGGACGCCGATCACGCCTGTGGAGCAGACGAGGATCTGATCGATGTCGCAGCCGAGCCGATGTGCACAGGCCTGTGCCATCGCCCGGGTGTGGACGTCACCTTCAGGTCCCGTGGCGGCATTCGCGTTCCCGGCGTTGATGACCACGGCTTGAACGGGGCCTGGAGCGCGGGCCCTCGTCCATCGGCACGGCGCCGCGGCTGCCGTGGACTGGGTGGTCACGGCCGCTGCGATCCCTGGGGCATGAAGGACGACGACGTCGTCGCCGCCCGATGCCTTAAGGCCTGCACGCGCGACGCCGAGCTGAGCGCCGGCGATGTCCGCCCAGGTCGGGTTCATGCGCGCCTCCTCTTGTGCACTGAGAGCCGGCGCAGCAGTAGCGTTTGTCGACAGGCGTCGAGGCGCGGGCAGCCCTTGCAGGTCACTGACTTGGCGTCAGCGGCCTCGATCGCGTCGGTGTCGGGGTTAAGTGGACGCGGGAAGGGCATGTTCAGGTCTCGCCGTGCGCTGATCCAGGGCGCGTGCGGAGCGGGGACAAATTCGAGCCTCTCGAAGAAGCGCGTGAGGTGGCTAAGCGCCATCACGACCTCGTAGCCAGAGTCCGCGGCCCGAGCGATTGCGGCGTCCACGAGGCGGCCACCGAGCCCGGAGCCCGGTCGGTCCGAGACGAGGCTCCCGAGTTCTATCACGCGATTGGACTGCGGCGTCAGCGCGACAGCGCCGACGAGGAGGTCTCCATCGAGCGCGACTTGGAAGGTGTCTGGGGCGATGGTGCGAGGGAGGATGTGGCCCCGCATGATGTGGGGAGCGAGGAGGTCGCCGAGGTGGGCGACGTCGCTTGGCGTGGCTGGTCGAATCGTGATCATGGCAACGTTGGGTGCATCGGGAGACCGGTGGTCTCCGGGTACCCAAGGGCGGCGTTCATCGCCTGAACGGCTTGGCCAGCAGCGCCCTTGAGAAGGTTGTCGATGACGCAGATGGCGGTCGTCATCTGGCGTTCAGGGTCATGGCAGACGTGGAGGTGGGCGCGGTTGGAGCCACGCACATCGCCGGTGGAGGGTGGGGTGTCTCGCATCACGATCATCGGTTCGTCGGCGTATGCGTCGGCGTATGCGCGGTGGATCGCGGCGGGATCGACTGGGGCTTCGTGGCGCATATGCACGGTGGCGACGATGCCGCGACTCATTGGAGCCAAGTGAGGGGTAAAGGTGACCTGCGCCCCGTGGAGGTTTTGCTCGATCTCTGGTGTGTGGCGATGCTGGCCACCTACCCCATATGCGCGGGCTTGATCTGCAGTTTCGCAGTAGCGCGTCCGCTCTGGGGCACCGCGCCCTGCACCAGAGACCCCTGAGAGGCAGCTGGCGACCAGCGGGGGGCTGATCATTGAGAGGAGGGGGTAGGCTGCGAGGGTCACCGCGGTGGGGTAGCAGCCTGGATTCGCGATGAGTCGCGCGCCTTTGAGCGCGGCGCGGTGGTGCTCTGGTAGCCCGTAGACCGCCTCATCAAGGAGGCCAGGGCTGGGGTGCTGTAGGCCGTAGAAGCGCGCGTAGGTCGCCGGGCTCTTCAGGCGGAAGTCTGCGCCAAGATCGACGACTGTGACACCGGAGGCGACCAGGGTCGGCGCGAGGAGGGCTGCTTGCCCATGAGGCATCGCGAGGAAGACGACGTCGCATAGCGCGATGATCTGAGCGGGGTCGACCGCCGCGACCGTCAGATCGACCAACCCGGTCAGAGAGGGCCAGACCTCAGTCAGGGCTTTGCCTGCAGACGCACCCGCCGCGCCATGGACGAGAGTGAGCTCAGGGTGGTGGGCGACGAGGCGAACCAGCTCGATCCCTGTGTAGCCCGTGATGCCAATAATTCCGACGTTCATACAATCGGGTATACGAGCCTTTGCATATTAATGCAACGGTGTTCATAACTATGCTTCCGGGCGCAAGGCGCAGGCGATTATGTCGCCAGTGGGCGCGGAAGGGGACGGCAAGGGCGTTGGATGTGGCTCAGGACCAGCTGGCGAGCCGCCGCTTGACCAAGACGCCTAAGACGCGCTGACGGTAGGTGGGCTCCCCAAGGACGTTGGGCAAGTGCTTGACCTGCTTGACGACCAAGGCCCCGACGGCTTCGGCCAGCTCATCGGTGAGGGTGTCGCCCACAAATTGGTCGAGCTTGCGAATCGCCTTGGGCCTGGGGCCGAGGGCCCCTACCACGATCTCCATGGCAGCGATTCGGTCGTGGTCATCACGATCGCAGACGATCGCCACGCTGACTTGGGGGAAGTCGACGGACTTGCGTGGCGCCCACTTCTCATAGGCGCTCAATCGGCGCTCCGGCGACCCAGGGATGTGGATGGCGGTGACGATGTCCGAGGGCCCTAAGGTCAACGGATGAGCGCCGTCTTTGTCGCGGATGGAGGCCACCAGCTCAAGGCGCTTGCCTTGAGGCCCAACGATCTCGACTTGCGCCCCCAGCGCTGCCAGGGGAGGCACGGTGTCACCACTGAGCGCCGCGACACAGCGACGACCGCCCGGGACAACATGGCAGAGCTCATCAAAGGTCTTCAGGCAGCCGCCCAAGGCGCCGCGCCATGCGGTGGTCCGGTTGACCCATCGGCATCGCACATTGAGGCACACATTGCCCCCCAGCGTGCCCATGCGTCGGGCTTGCGGGTGCGCGACGCGCCCCGCCGCGTCGGCGACCGCTGGGGCGCGCTCCAACACGAGGGGGTGGCGGGCGACGACGTCGAGGAGCTCGCCCGCGCCGATGATCAGCCCGCCGTCATCCGTGGCCTTCACACCGCGCAGCGGCAGGTCTGATAGGGAGACAAGGAGCCGAGGTGTCTCGATGCCTTGCTTCATGTTCACGAGGAGGTCGGTCCCACCGGCGATGATGCGCCCCTCGTCCCCGGCTTCAGCGAGCAGCGCGATGGCGTCCTCGATGAGGCGCGGTTGCGCCAGATCGAAGCTGGGGAGCGGCATCATGCGTCCGACTCCTTGGCGGCGTCGAGCGCGGCGAGCAGCTTCTCAGGGGTCACGGGCAGCTGGTCGATCCGCACCCCGACTGCGTCGTAGATGGCGTTGACGATCGCGGGGATCACTGAGTGAAGGGGCCCCTCCCCTGCTTCTTTAGCGCCGTAAGGGCCGTGGGGGTCAGGCGCCTCGACGATGAGCGCTTCGATGTCCGGGCAGTCGAGCGAGGTCGGCATGCGATAGTCAAGGAGGTCGGGGGCCAACAGCCGCCCTCCCTCGTCGACCATGTGGTGCTCTAGGACCACCTCGCCAAAGCCCATGTAGCAGGAGCCCTCGATTTGGCCCTCGACGATCACGGGGCTGAGCGCTTTTCCGCAGTCATGGGCGCACCAGATCTTGTCGACGGTCACGGTCCCAAGCTCAGGGTCGACGGTCACTTCGGCGATGTGCGCGGTCGCCGAGAAGGCTGGGGTCGCGCCGATCGTCCCGCCTCGGTAGTCGCCGTGGATCCCCTCTTTTGGGGTGTTGTAGTACCCGACAGCGCCCAGCGTCCCGGAGGCGGCTTCGCCCAAGATGAAGGCCTCGGCGGAGGTGATATGCTGCGTAGGGTCGGCGATGTTGATGGCCTGGCCATCGGCGAGGGCGACCTCGCGCTTGGAGACCCCCCAATCCTTCGCGACAGCCTCTCGGACCTTCCCTGCGACCTCTCTCGCCGCCTGGATCGCTGCGTTGCCCATCATGAGGGTGATGCGACTGGAGTAGGCGCCGAGATCGACCGGGGTCAGGTCAGTGTCCGCCGCGACGACGCGAATGTCTTCAAGGGCTACGCCGAGCTCTTGCGCGATGATCGTGGCCACCATTGTGTTGGAGCCTTGGCCGATGTCGCTCGCCCCGGAGAAGATGCGCACGCGCCCCGAGCGGTCCGCGCAGATCTGAATCCCGGACTGGGGCATGTCGTTGGGGTAGATCGGGTAGTTGGTGCCGCTGATATACGTGCTGCAAGCGACGCCGAGCCCTTTGCCAGCAGGGAGGTTGCGGCGGCGCGCTTTCCAATCACTCGCCTCTTCCACTTTCTTTAAGCACTCCATCGTCCCCAATGAGCCGACCCGCAGACCGTTCACTGAGCGCGTGTATTGCCCGATAAAGTTTCGGCGCCGTAGCTCGATGGGATCGATGCCCAAGGTGGTCGCAGCTTTGTCGATCGCGACCTCGATCGCGAAGCGAGGCTGAACCGCCCCATGACCCCGTTTGGGGCCACAAGCTGGCTTGTTCGTGTAGGCGCGGCGGCTGTGATAGCGGTACGCCGGCATCTGATATGGCAACGTCGTGAGCTGACCCGAGTAGTAGGTGGTCACGAGCCCGAAGCTTGCGTACGCACCGCCGTCGAGGAGCAGGTCCGCGTCATAGCCCCGGATACGGCCATCGGCGTCGAAGGCCATGCGCGATGAGATGCGGGTCGGGTGACGACCACGATGGGCGAGGAAGACCTCCTCGCGTTCGTAGAGCAACTTCACGGGCCGCCCACTGCGCATCGACAGCAGGGCGACCGCGAACTCGAGGTCGAAGGGCTCCGATTTTCCGCCAAAACCGCCGCCGACAGGGGGTTGAATGACGCGGATCTTGCGAGCTGGGAGGCCCAGGACGCGGGCCAGGTCGCGGTGGAGGTAGTGCGGCACTTGAGTGGCCGACCAGACCGTCAAGAGCCCCTGGCCGTCCATGTGACCGATGGCGCAGTGCGGCTCGATCGGAGCGTGAGTCGTGCCTTGAAAGAAGTACTCCCCCTCGACGACGAGGTCGGCCCCGTCCATGGCCTCGTCCATGTCGCCGAAGTCGAGCGCCACGCGCTTGGTGACGTTCCCTGGGCGCTTAAGGTCGTGCAGGGTCAGGTCGGTGCGCTCGGCGGCCTCCGCCGCGTCATACAGCGGCTCAAGGACGTCGTACTGGACGACGATGGCCTCACAGGCCGCTCGCGCCGTTCGCTCATCGCAGGCTGCGACGGCTGCGACGCCGTCACCGACGTAGCGCACTTTGTCGTAGGCGAGCGCATGCTCGTCGCGTGTCCAGGGGATGATGCCGTACTTGGTCGGCATGTCCTGGCCCGTGATGACGGCGTGCACGCCCTCTATGGCCTCCGCTGCGCGGGTGTCGATAGAGAGGATGGTCGCGTGGGCGTGCGGCGAACGCAGGATGCGCGCATGCAGCATTTGCGGCAGCACGAGGTCATCGGCGAACTGGACCTCACCGGTGACTTGGCCGTGACCGTCGACGCGTCCGTGACGTCGACCGATGACGGGTGAGGGGCCAAGATCAGGGGCCTCCGCGGGCGCCATTTTGGCGACGCTCATGAGGGGTCGCTCGTCGCTTCAGTGTCGAGTACTTCGGCGGCTTGAATCACCGCGTCGAGGATCTTCACGTAGCCTGTGCAGCGACAGAGGTTGCCACTCAACGCGTGGGCGACGGAGTCACGGCTGACGGGTGATCCGACCTCTCGCTCAGCGAGAAAGTGCGCAGCGCTCATCAGCATACCGGGGGTGCAGAAGCCGCACTGCGCGGCGTTGAGATCGACGAAGGCTCGCTGGAGCGGGTGGAGCCCTTCTGGGCGCCTGAGCCCCTCGACGGTCTCGACGTCTTTGCCTTCGCAGCGGCTCGCGAGGGTCAAGCAAGCGAGCACCGGTTCGCCCTCGACGATCACCGTACACGCGCCGCAGTCTCCCTTGTCGCAGCCTTGTTTTGAGCCGGTGAGGCTCAGTTGGTAGCGCAGGAATTCCAGCAGTGTGGTGGACGTCGACGCTAGGGCGGCTCGCCGCTCGCCGTTGACGACGATGTGGACAGCGCGCTCTCGCTGCGTATCACGCGAATGAATCGGGCGGTTCATGGCCAGTGGTCTCCTCGAAAATACTTAGCACACTCGGCCTCGCTCTCCCAGTCTTGGCAGCGGTTGGGGGGGCCTGCGCGTTGACAGAGATCCTGGACGCTCGCTACGTTCATGGAGGACTAGGGGAAATTGTGATGGGGACCGAGCGTGAGGACGAGTCGGCTGAGGCGCTGATCTATGATTGGAATGCCCGCGGCCGACCTAACCGGTTGGGTGACCGCAAGGTCATGGTGTACGACGAGACTCTGCGCGACGGCCTACAGGGCCCGTCGGTCTACGATCCCCCGCTAGAAGCGAAGAAGAGGATCATCGAGCTGCTGGACGCGCTCGGCGTGTCCTGGGTCAATTTAGGCCTGCCTGGCGCAGGTCCGCGTGCGGTGGAGGACGTCACCGAGTTGGCCAAACACATCCGCGACAAGGGGCTCTCGATCAAGCCCAGCTGCGCCGCTCGCACCCATATCAACGACATCCGCCCGGTCGCTGAGATCATGCAGAAGGTCGGGATTGAGATCGAGGTAATGGCCTTCCTTGGGGCCAGCGCAATCCGGCAATATGTCGAGCACTGGACCATTGAGCGCCTCCTCGAATTCAGCACAACGGCGATCGACTTTGGTGTGAAAGAGGGGCTCGGAGTGACGTTTGTCACCGAGGACACGGTGCGAAGTCACCCGGAGACCTTGTCGACCCTCTTCAGGAACGCGATCGATCACGGGGTCCAGGGTCTCTGCCTGTGCGACACCGTCGGCCACGCGACCCCGGACGGGGTGCGCTCCTTGGTAGGCTTTACCCGCGCGCTCATCGACGGCTCCGGTGCCGATGTTCGGATCGATTGGCACGGGCACAATGATCGCGGCTTGGCGCTCCCAAACACGTTGGCGGCCCTCGAGGCTGGGGTTGATCGGGCTCATGGGACCGTGCTCGGGATCGGTGAGAGGGTCGGGAACACGGCGACGGATCAGCTCCTCGTGAACCTCATCTTGCTCGGGGCGATCGAGGGGGACCTCACGAAGCTCACGGAGCTCACCGAGACGGTCGCCGAAGCGGTGCATTGGAACGTACCGAACAACTACCCAATCACTGGCTCGGATGCGTTTCGGACCGCGACAGGGGTGCACGCAGCCGCGATGGTGAAGGCCGAGCAGAGCGGTGATAAGTGGGTGTATGAGCGTGTCTACACGGGGGTGCCCGCCGAGATGATCGGACGCGAGCACTCGATTGAGATCGGGCCGATGAGTGGCGTCTCCAACGTTCGCCATTGGCTTCAATCTCACGGTTATCCGCTCGAAGATGGGACGATTGACCGCATCTTTGATGCGGCCAAGCGCTCTGATCACGTGTTCTCAGACGATGAGCTTCACGCGCTGATCGGTGCCCCGAGCGCGTGAGCGTCGGGCGTTGATGCCCTGATTGAGCGGCTCAGTTGAGCTCGATCTTTCCACCGTCGACGTCGACCTTGCTGTCGCCCTTGATGACGACCTCTTTGGATTTGTGGGTCATCTTGTTCTTCGTCTCATGCTCAGAGGTGTCGCTCGCCTTGGTGACGATCTTCTTCGCCTCGACGGTGAACGTGCCTTCTTTGCAGAGGATGTCGATGTCACCCTTCTTGGTCTCGATCGTGATCTTCTTGTTCTTCTCATCGAGGTGGAAGTACTCCTCCCCGGTCGAGTCGTAGAGCGCGATGGACTCTTTGCCGTCCTTGTCGTTGAGGACCAGCGTGTGGCCGCGCGCGGTCTTGAGGACGATCTTCTCGTCCTTGTCTTTGTCCGCGTCGTCAAAGAGGAGCAGGTGGCCTGAGCGGCTGTGGAAGAAGCGCGCGCGGTTCTTCTCGTTCTTCTTCGTGTCGACGCAGGCTTTGTCGATCCCGAGATCGACGCCCATCGGGTCTTTGGACTTCTTCGGCGCCTCCTTGCCCACGGGGGGTAAGTCTTCGCCGTTCCAGAGGCCGCCGACCACGATCGGGCGGCGAATGTCTCCGTGCTCGAACATGACGAGCACCTCGTCGTCGACCTCGGGCAGCATGTACCAGCCGCGACTCGGCCCTGCGAGGAGCGAAGAGATGCGCGCCCAAGAGGATAGGAAGTCTTCTTTATCCCCGGCATCTTTGGAGCGAATCCAAGGGAATTTCACCTTGATTCGATACTCCCCGTCGGGGTGTTGATTGTCGGTCACGATGCCGATGACGGCTCCGTAGATGCGTCGACCCGCTCCGCCGGCCCCACCAATGTCCATTCCGACACTCCCTCATGAACGCGTCTGTCCCACTGGGACGACGCTCAGAGTATCAACGCCCTCCCCAGCAGAGCGCTGATTATCGCTGCCCCAATCACGACAAAACGCGTTGGTCGTGACGGGACACTGCTATCCAAATTCAGGGACCAGGCCGCCCACCGAGACCTCGCCACCTTACTGGATCGATCCGGGCATCGCAAACCTCATAAGCGGCTCAAGCCGACACAGAGTCAGGGTCATTTTCTTCCCGGTCGATCGCTTGTAGGTTAGGTCCAATAGTCGTGAAGTGTCGTACGATCTGTCTCGCCCCCCTCCTCGTCGCCATCACCGCAGCCTCTGTTGCGGCTGGGCAAGCGCCGGTGTCGTCTGTCGACGGCGCCTCCGCCCCTCATGGCGAGGGAGCAGGGCATCTCCATGCATTCTTCGAGGCGCTCGATTCCCTCCCGACCGCCGCCCCTGGGGACCACGTGCGCGTGGCCTGGTGGGGCGACAGCGCCATCGTCAGTGACGGTTATACGGGGGCCCTGCGGCGCACCCTTCAAGAGCGCTTCGGCGATGGGGGCCCCGGGTTCACCTTGGTCGCGCCTGACTTCGGCGGCTACCTTCGCAAAGGTGTGCGGCTGAAGCGTCACCATTGGGACGTGATGAGTGTCCTCAAGGGCGGACGTAAGGATGGTCGCTACGGCTACGGTGGCGTTGTCGCGACAAGCTACGGCGGCGCAGGCAGCACGTTCACGACCCCGGAGCCGCGTATTGAGCGCGTGCTTGTTTACCATCGACAGACCTCACGCGCCGGCGGGCTTCAGCTCTTCGTCGACGGAGCGCCAACCCCTACCTTCAGCCTCCCGAAGTCACGGGCAGGCGGCGGGGACACCGTGTGGCGTGTGCCTCTGAGCGAGGCGGCGAGCTCGGTCCGCCTGCGAGCCGCTGGTGGGGGGCTCTCGATGCTCTATGGGGTGTCTTTAGAGCGAGAGAAGCCAGGGGTGACGCTAGACGCTCTGGGGCTGGTCGGCTTACGCGCGCGGCGATGGCGTAAGGCCGATGAGGCGCACCTTAGGGACCAGATCGCAGCGCGTGGTTTAGACCTCGTCGTCGTCGCCTTCGGCGGCAATGAGCGCGTAGACGCCAACCTGACTGTCGAGCGGCACGCGGCCGTCATCGGTGAGACGGTGCGCCGCTTTCGGGCCGGTGCACCCTCTGCATCGTGCCTCATCGTAGGCCCGATCGCCCACGCCAAGCGCGGGTCGACGCGGCTTGATCCACGCTTGGCGCCGATCTATGCCGCTCAACGACAGGCCGCTCGATCCGAGGGCTGCGCGTTCTTCGACACCATCGCGGCGATGGGCGGAGATGAGTCCGTCGCGCACTTTAAGTCGAAGCGATTGCTTGGGCGTGACATGGCGCACCTGACACCAGCGGGTCACGTGGTCGTCGGTGGCCTGATAAGCGATTGGCTCCTGGCAGCGTATGAGGCGCGCACCCCGGGGCTCTCGAGTGCGCCGACGCCATCGCTGTCACGCAGATGAGAGGCGACGTCATCGTCGCTCGTGGATGGTCAGCCCGTGGGGTGGGCCGCCGCGACGATGATGACTCGCACCTTTTGGCGCGAGGACGCTCCTTCAATGAGGGTGCATGTGCTGCGACCGTTGGCTTGACGCTTGCCAATTCGCAGCCCTAACGTCGACGCATGAACGGTAGGAGCCAGGACGCAGCTGAGGCGGACCTCGAAGGCGTCGTCGATCCCGCCCACAGTGGGGGGGTGATTCGATACCGTGTGTGGCCGGTCCGTCGTCATCCGTGGCGCGCTGTAGGGGTCGCCCTTGTGTGCGCTGGCGTGACGGTCGGGGCGGCCTGGATCTCGGGGCTCTTTTGGGCGGTCTTCGTGCTCATCGGGACCGTCCTCGGAGCGGGGGTGTTCTTCTTCCCGACCGAGGTCTCTTTGGACAGTTATACGCTGCATGTGAGGGCGTTTGGGACGCCTCGTACGTGGGATCTACGTGACTTCCGTCGTTTCCAGGTCTCAGGGTCTCCGATGTGGCGTGTAGAGCTGATTAAGCGGAACGGGTTCGATCTGCTGGAGAACATGAGCTTCCCCGTCCCGCACATGCACGAGTCTATCCTCGATCACCTCAGGGTCTGGGTGGGGCGCACCCCGACGGGCACCTTTGAGGTAGACGATGACCTCGTCCCGGAAGACAGCCGCTAAGGTGAGGATCGTGTGGTGTCGCGCGCGGCGCGGAATGGGGCTACGGTGGCGATGCCCACATGCAGGAGGCAGCGGTGAAGCGGATCAAGGTGGCGGCAGCGGCGCTCAATCAGACGCCGCTCGATTGGGATCGGAACGCAGATCACATTCGCGGTGCCCTCTCACACGCCAGAGACGCAGGCGTCGACGCGATCTGCCTACCCGAAGCCTGCATCACCGGCTACGGCGTCGAGGACTTTTTCCTCTCCCCCGGGGTGCTTGAGACCGCGTGGTCTCAGCTGATGGACCTGCTGGAAGAGACGCGAGGTTTGATCGTCTGTTTGGGCCTCCCATTGGCCCATGAGGGCGCGATCTACAACGCCGCAGCCGTCGCCTGTGATGGTGCGCTCGTCGCCCTGATCCCGAAGCGTCACTTGGCGGGCGATGGTCTGCACTACGAGCCACGTTGGTTCACGCCTTGGCCCGTCGGGGCCGTGGGCCGCCACGTCGTCGGTGATGAGGCGTACCCGATCGGCGATCTTTATGTGGACTGCGGCGGGGTGCGAGTGGGGGTCGAGGTGTGCCGAGACGCTTGGGTAGAGGACCGCCCGGCGGCTGAGCTTGCGCGCCACGGTGTCGACCTGATCATGAACCCCAGCGCGACGCACTTTGCCTTCGACAAGCTCGTGACGCGAAGGGAGCTCTGCCTTCAGGCCTCCCGTGATTACGGCGTCACCTATCTTCACAGCAACCTCTTGGGCAATGAAGCCGGTCGGGTCGTCTACGACGGTGGGTCACTCATCGCCTCAGGTGGGGCGATCATCGCCTCAGGTAAGCGCTTTGGGTACCTCGATGGCGAGGTCACGATGGCGACCGTCGACCTCGACGATGCGCGCCACGCTGCGGTGTCTCCAGAGGGGACGCCTGACGCACTGCGGGTCACTGCCCCGTTCACGTGGAGAGAGAGCGACCCCATCGATCCCCCGGCCCTCTCGGCTGAGACCTGGGAGACCTCGGTGCACCTGAAAGAGGAGGCCTTCACACGGGCGATCGCGCTCGCGCTCTTCGATTACCTCCGCAAGAGCTGGTCTAAGGGCTTCGTCGTCTCTCTTTCCGGGGGGGCGGACTCCGCGGCCTGTGCCTGCCTCGTGAGTGTGATGGTCGACCTCGCGGTCGCTGACTTGGGACTCGACGGCTTCAAGGCGCGCCTCGGGCATATCGACGCCCTGCGAGACGCCGAGGACGAACGTGACGCTGTCCAGCGCCTGTTGGTGACTGCATACCAGTCCACCCGCAACAGCGGGGACGTGACGCGAGAGGCCGCCCGGGATGTTGCTGAGGCGATCGGCGCGCACCACCTCGAGCTGGATGTCGACGGGATGGTTCAGGGCTATGTCGGGCTCATTGAGGGCGCGATTGGGAGAGAGCTGGCCTGGGAGCGCGACGATCTCGCCCTGCAGAACATCCAAGCCCGCAGTCGAGGCCCAAGCGTGTGGATGCTTGCCAACCTCACAGGGTCACTCTTGCTGGCTACCAGCAACCGCTCGGAGGCGGCCGTCGGGTACGCCACCATGGACGGTGATACGTGTGGTGGGGTGTCGCCGATCGCGGGGATCGACAAGGCCTTCTTGAGGCAGTGGTTGCGTTGGATGGAGACCACGGGTCCGCAGGGACTGGAGCCTATCGAGGCCCTCAGCGCGGTGAATGCGCAGCAGCCGACAGCGGAGCTCCGGCCGGCAGCGATGGGGCAGACCGATGAGGCTGACTTGATGCCTTATCCGCTCTTGGACGCGATCGAGAAGGAGGCCATTCGAGACCGTCGTCTGCCTGTCGACGTCTTTGAGCGTCTCGCTGTACGCTTTGACACGCTCTCAGCGTCGGAGCTCGGCGGCTATATTGAGCGGTTCTTTACGTTGTGGTGTCGGAATCAGTGGAAACGCGAGCGTTACGCACCCTCGTTCCATGTCGATGACGAGAACTTGGACCCCAAGACGTGGTGCCGCTTCCCGATATTGAGCGGAGGTTTTAGGCGCGAGCTCGCCGCGTTACGCCGCCGTGTCGCCGACGCTGAGGGCGCCAAAGGCTGAGCTGCTCAGCGAGCCGAGGCTTGCCGTCTTAGGGGCATTGTCAGACATCGAGGGCCGCCCCTTCCGCGGACCAATTCGTGACCTTCGAGGGTGATGGCCACATAACGATCCGGGTTGTGGACGTAGCTCATCGCGTTGGGCACGAACTGGTCAGGGGTCATGACCTCGTAGCCTGCCCGGTTGAGTTCACGGAGCGTCCGCTCGTTACGGCCGTAGCAGATGATCACACCAGGGGCGACGGCGAAGGCGTTGGCACCGTCAGACCACTGCTCACGTGCTTGGGCGACTGGATCGTCGCCTCCGCAGAAGATCGGCGTCAGGGAGATCCCCACGTCCGCCAGGGCGGCGAGCAGGCTATGTCCGGCGTCGAAGCGCCCCGCTGGTGTGAAGCGATGGAGCGCGATCCCTTGGCCGACAGGGTCTGTGACGAGCGGCGGGTAGATGAGGCATCGCTCTTCATCGATGCGGGTGAACAGGGTGTCGATATGCATCGCCGCACGGCGTCGAGGCATCTCACAGGCCAGGACGACGGAGATCCCACGCGCAAAGAGCTTGGGCGCAAGGCGCTCCACGGCGGTCATCGTCGTTCGGAGGCCGACGCCGATCAGGACAACGTCTTCACTCAGCACCTGCACATCGCCACCCTCGATCGTCGCGATGGGGCCGTCTGAGTCCCGCACGGGTGCGTCGCTCGCGAGGTCGATGTGTGGGATATCTTTGAAGAGCGGATGATGACGGGCGACCGCGCGCATCAACGTCATGTCTCGCCGGCGCCCAGGCTCCGCGGCGTGGGTGAGGACGAGGGCGTCTCCGATCGCGACGACGAGGTCTCGAGCGAAGAGCACGTTCGGCGCAGGCCACTTCAAGATGGACTCGGAAGCGTGCGGGGCGCGTCCGGTGATGAGCGCCTCGGCGAGCCGCGTCGCGTCGAGCTGCTCGAGGGCCTCTCTCGCGGTGCGACAGCCCTCGGAGTCAGCCCCGTAGAGTTTTCGCTCCAGGGCGATGGTTGCGTCGATGACCTCAGCCCTCGCGGCGGGCTCTGAGAGGGTGCTTGAGAGGAGCCAACGGAAGTCGATCTGCGCCTCGCTACCAGTGACCGCAGCCAGTATTCGGGTCAGCTGATCGTGCTCGCGCTGCAAGGCGCTGAGGAGCACGAGGTCGTCGAAGAGCAGGTAGTCCGGGTTTCGTATCGGTTGGCCATCCGGTCCCGGGCGGTACCGTTCCAGGTTCTCGGGCACCATGGCTTCAAATTCGGGCCCAGGTCGGCTGGTCACGATCAGCTCTAAGGGCGCCGTCTCGCTTGTCACTTCGACACGAACTGTCATGGCTTGGCCTCTGTAGGTGTCTGCCCATTGCTCGCCCCCTCTCCCTCAGGTCCGTCAAAGGACCCTAGGGCCGTGGGCAGCTGAGGGTGAATGGGTGGGATTGGGCCCGGGACGCGGTAGAGCTCGTGGTACACTCGGGTCATCGAGGAGACGCGCATCACGTAGCGTCTGGCTTGATCGAAGGGGATGGTCTCGACCCAAGCGTCGGTCGGGAGGTGGCCACGCTTTCGAAGCCAAGAGGTGGCCGCGCCGCTGCCCGCGTTGTACGCGGCCAATGCGATGACGCTGTGATCTTTGAAGCGGTTCATGAGGCGCCTGAGGAGCGTCGCGCCGAGCCTCAGGTTGGTCTTCACGCGGCGGAGCGCGCGCGTCGAGACCGGCTTGCCTAAGAGTCGCTTCGAGATGCGGCGAGCCGTACCGGGCATCAACTGGGTCAGCCCGATCGCCCCGACTCCGCTCCTGGCCTTGGGGTTAAAGCGGCTCTCGACGTAAGTGAGGCCAGCCAGCCACGCTGGGGAGATGCCCGCCTCGGCAGCATAACGCTCGAGGGTGTCTCCGTACTTGTAAGGGAAGGCGTCAACGTAGGTCTTCGCGTTGGCCACGGTCGGCACCTCGGCGAGGACCCCATGGCGCCGCAACAGGCTATCGGCCTTCTTGTCGTGACCTTGACGGCGGTAGAGGGCGGCGAGGAGCACCCTGCCCGTTCCCGGGAGCTGTCCACACATTGAGAGGGACTTCAGGACGTCCACAGCAGCGTCTACGGCGCCCAGGCGCATCAGGGCGACCGGGTAGTCCAGGGTGGGCTGACGCACGACGCGCAGGGAGCCCTCTGCACCTGAGCCACTGAGGACCGAGGGGGCCCCACCGAGCTCAGCCAAGCGGGCGGACGCCAAGGTGGCGTACCACCCCGAGGGGAATCGCCCGATGAGGGTGTCATAGAGTCGTTTGGCGTCATCGTGGTGACCGAGGCGGCTCTCCGCCCTCGCCCACCAATACTGGGCGCGCTCTGTCCAGGTCGTCCCAAGCCCATCACGCTGTCCGCCATAGCCGACGATGAGCCGCTGGAAGAGAGGGACAGCTTCTGCATCCTGGCCTCGCAGCACCGCGCGAAAACCGACCTGCCAGAGCGCCTCTTTTTCAGGGTCGCCATGCTGGGTCAGCGTGAGGGTGCGGCGATAGAGCGCGTCGGCCTCTGTGGGGTAACCTTTAGCGAGGTAGAGCCCGGCCCCTTCAACCAGCGCATGGCCCGTCAGCGGGTGGTCTGGGAAGCGGGTCGCCATGTCCTCGTAGACCTGTGCCGCCTCGACGTCTCGATTGAGGCGACGGAGCGCCAAGGCGTGGCCGACGAGGGTCCATGGCTCTGCCGGCGTGCCGCGGAGCCTGCGCGTGTAGATCGCGACGACGGACTCAGACTCCTCGCGCTTGTCACTCTCCAACCCGGCGATGAGGGCCCTGGCCCAGATGATTAAGCGCTTCGTCTCTCTCCGGCGGGTCTTGCGCAGGGTGCGTTTAAGGCGCCGTCGAACGGACTTGGCGTCCTTTCTCCGGGTCTCGAAGGCCAGCTCTGCGAGCTCTTCGAGGGTGCTTGGTGCGGCGCCGAGGCGCTTCAGCAGTCCCGCAGCCTTAAGGCGCATGTCTTTGCTCGATGTCTCCCACCAGAGGCGGCGGAGGCGTCGCTTGGCATCGCCTTTCTTGTCGGTGTCGAGCTCGAGCTCGGCGGCCAGCAGGCTGAGCGCGCGCCGGGTGCGCACCGAGAGGGTGCGGGTCAGCAGCTCTTTGATGCGCTGTAGACCGATCCCGGTGCGCTTAAGGCGTCGATATTCGGCCACTCCATCGGCGCAACTGTCCCGCATTGCGCTCCCTGCATGGACGTGCGCGAAGGCCCACTGCGCGGCTTCATCGGGGCGCTTGGCTTGAGTGAAGGCCTCTGTCATTTTTGGGATGAGGGGGTCGATCAGGCTGGAGCCTTGAACATCGAGCTCTTGAGCGTGTGGCGTGGCCGCGTCGAGGGCGCCTTGGCGAATCAGTCCGTCGGCGACGAGCCAGTGGCCTGTGCGCTTGATGAGGGGATCTGCGCCAGGTGGCGTGGCTGCCCCTGGTGCCTCGAGAGACTCCCTCAGCGCGGCATGCGCCTTCCCCGGTCGCTCGCGAGCGTCCCAAGCCGCTTGGAGCGCGGGTGCACTCTCAGCGAAGGGAGTCAGCGTATAGAACACAGGCTCTATCGGGGCGCCTTGTGCGGCGCTCAAGGCGAGCCAGAGGGCGGCGATCGGGGTGGATAGCGTCATCATTGCGAGGGGGCTACTCTGCGGTCAGCTCCCCACCGAGGATGAGGTGCGCCCCAACGCCCTCCAGGGTCTGAGGGTTGAAGCTGAGCGCCGCGGCATCATCGAGGCCCGGCACGTAGTTGCCGACCGCGACAGTCGGCAATGGGAACGCCCCGATGAGGCCTGTCAAGAGGTCGCCCGCGATCACCTCGCTGACGATGGCCGCGAGGAGCAGCTCGATGATCTCATCGCTAAATGCCAGGTTCCCGGTGACCTCTTGAAGGTCGAGCACGATGGTCCCGGGGGTGACCGTCTCAACCCCGAGCGCGTCCGGCGCGTCAGGGACACTAAAGACCGTCAGGTCAGCTCCGACCGTCGCGGACGCGAATAGGTCGAGGATGAGCGGGCCGGTCTCGGTATCGAATTCCGCGACGACGTGGATGTCGCCCAGCTGCAGTTCGGCGTCACCGAGCTCCGTACATGTGTGGAGTACCGGAGGCATCATCGGGGCGATCGTGATCTCCGGGTTGCTCAACCCGTAGGTCTCTGTCGTGTCACCAAGGAGGTCCTCGGTCACGGTCATGTGCGTAAAGCCAGAGTCCCACAGTGAGAAGAGCAGCTGATTCGACAGATCGACATCCAAGTACGCCTCTGCAGCAGAGCTCTTCGGGAGCTTCTCGAGTCCCGTTTGCGGGGCCTCTTCACAGTGGGCATCCGCCAAGGTGCCTGGCACCTCAACGTCGATCTCATCGTCGGACGAGGAGCCGACCTTGAGGCTGAGGTGGACGCCCGCCTCCGAGAAGGTGGCGTCGTCGAGGGCGACCTTGAGGTTCAAGGTCGCGCTGTTGCCGCCGGCCTGCAGCGGTGGGATCGCGAAGATGCGCTCGAAGCTCGTGAACTCGGAGAGGAGGCCATTGACGAGGGGCAGGATGCTGTCTTGAACTTGGACTTCAATGGCCGAGATGATCGCGTCTTCGATCGTCCCTTTAACGAGCGGCATCAGGAAATCGACCAGAGATGCGAGGCCGTCCTCGATCGTCCAGTCGAACTGATAGGGGGTCACTGTCAGGTCACCCTCGGCGATGGAGACCTCGGGTTTACCGTTGACGACGTTCACGGTCAGCTTGACATCTACCGTGATCAGAGTTGCGCTCACGGGCCCTAGTGCGTCTGCGCAGTTGTCGCCGATGATCCCGTCATCAGACTCCGCCTTGATGTAGGCGTAGAGGTCCTCGAACTCAAAGTAGGCGTGGAGCCCGCCATCGACGGGCAAGAACTCCACCTCGTCGACGGTCATCGCGACGTTCTCGACAGAGACGTCGTAGTCGCAGCCGAGAAAGCTCGGTCGTTGGCTCTGAGCAAAGAGCGGGTTCGGGATCAGGGCGTTGAGGTCCAGTCCGCTTAAGATAAGGAACGCCAAGGTGGACAGATCGTCGACGTCGTCGAGGTCGTTATCGTCGAAGGCCGCAGGGGAGAGCCACAGCCCCATCGCATCGGAGAGCATCGTGGGTGACTCGAGCCCGCCGATCGGGTGAAAGTTCTCCCCGTGGAGGAAAGACTGCGCGATCTGATCCTCTTGACCAATGCTGTTGGAGACCTCTCCCACGATGGTGTTCAGTCCGAAACTCGGGACGAGGTTGGTCGTAAAGACCCCCTCATTGGTCACCCCAATGGCCTCGCCGTTGAGTGTGATGTGATCGACCAGCCCCGCAGGAGACGAGACCGTCCCTGAGACTGTCACGATCTCCTGGTCCACCAAGATGGCGGCCCGTGCGGGCGAGTTGATCGTGATACTCAGCGCGCAGGCGTCCTCTTCCGAGGGCTCTGTCATGCAGTGGCCTTGGTTGCACCAGTTGACGGTGCATTCGTTGTCATCATCGCAGTCCATGGCCGTGCCACTGCACACACCCTCGGTGCAGATGTCATCGACGGTGCAGAGGTTGTCATCATCACAGCTGCCTTCAACCGGGACCGAGTTGCAGACGCCTTCGTCGCAGACCGAGTCTTGGCATGGGTCATCGCTGTCCACGCAGGAGCCACATGAGCCCCCACAGCCATCATCGCCGCAGACCCGCTCTTCGCAGTTCGGTACGCAGGGCCCTGTCGCGTCTTCATCAGGCCCTGTGGCCGTGTCAGCGGGGGTGACGCTGTCGCCTTCAACCGCCGAGTCGTCCGTGAGGATCGCGTCCCCTTCAGTGGGCGTCCCATCGTTGTTCTCTGCCGCGTCGTCTGAGGGGCCGCTGCTGAGCACGTCCAGAGTGTTCTCAGTGTCGTTGCCGGTGTCGGCGTCGCTGCCGCACCCCTGCGCGCCGATGACGGCGCTGATCAAGAGCAAGACACTCAACGTAGACGTTCTTGAGGACTTCACGGCACACCTCCCATGTCGCGTGGGTGCGAGCGTACCCACGCCCGCGCGTGAACGCCAGTCGACAGGTCAGACATCTAGGTGCGGATGATGGCAGTCGTCCGACCCGCGCCTGAGATGGGGAGCGTGAATTGATCGACCCGCCATGCAGCCGCGACGACCTCGGGAACGGGATCGCCCCCCATCGTCGCGACGATCAGGCTGTCGCCCGAGACCAACTCTCGCCCTCGCTCGATCCACTCTGTGGGTGCGAAGGTCGCGCGGCTCATGGCACCTCGCGTGACACCTTGCTCTAGAGCCTCGAGTCGGACGTTGGCGACCTCGACACCGGAGAGGCCTAGCGCGCCTGCTGCGTCGCGAGCGAACGCGATCTTCTTCGAGATGGGCTCGACCAAGCGAAGGGTCAGATCGGGGCGCGCCGCAGCCAAGACCAACCCTGGAAACCCACCCCCTGCGCCGATGTCGGTCCATGTCGTGGTGACCGCGCGGACCTCAGGCGCGTCGAGGAGCCTGAGCAGCCCGAGGCCATCGTGGATATGGCGGTCAATGGCTTGGGTCGCATTGCATGGTCCGACGATGTTGATGCGGCGGTTCCACTTGAGCAGCCGCTCCACGAGGGACCAGAGGGTCTGCACCGCGTCGTCGGACAGCGAGACCTCGAGGGCGTCAGCCCCCTCGCGGATGAGGGATGGGCCCGGGGTCATGGGCTTGGAGGCGTCGCCGGGCTGTCCCCAACTCCAGGTGACGCGGGGTCGGGCTGTGCACGCTGTCGTTCAAGCTCTTGATTGGCTTGCGAATAGGCGCTCTCAAAGAGCTGGTTGAGGCCGTCTCGTTGCTGCCCTTCAGGGGTCTCGGCGAGGACCTTTTGGCGGAGCGCTTGTGCTTCTTCGCCTCGGCCGGTGCCGAGCAGAAGTGCGCCTAAGAGGACCGGTGAGAGGGGATCTTGCGGTTCCTCGACGATCCCCTCTCTGAGCAGCGCCTCGCCCTCTTCGATGAAGCCTTGCTCAAGCAGCACGCGCCCGATGCTAGACCGCTGTCCGATGACCTTCAGGGCGGCCTTCTTCTCCTCGACGGCCCCCTGGCCGGCTTTGAGGGCGATCAAGTAGGCGACCAAGAGCGCCTCCTGATCCTCTGGGGTGTCGCCCAGCACGGCGTCGACTAAGAGCTTCGCGGCTCCAGTGCGCCCGGCATCGAGGTGCATCTGGGCGAGGAGTAGCCGCGCATGACGGGTCTCGCCGCCGGGCATGGTGGCCTCCTCTTGGAGCAACGCAATTGCGGCCCCCTCGTCTCCGTTTGCGCGCACAAGCTGCGCCAATTGAAGGCGAATTCCGCTGCCGCGTTTGGGATCGATCTCCAGGGCCTTCTTCAGGCTCGCGATGGCCTCCGAGGGGCGCTCGTCTTGTGCGAGCAGCATCCCCAGCACGTGGTGGAGGCCAGCGCCTTTGGCGCCAGCATCAATCCCGGACTGGAGCGTCTCCATCGCCTCTCGCTCTCGCTCTGTCTCCAAGAGGAACTGAAAGAGCGCGAGCCAGGACTCTTCATCGGTTGGCCGCGCGACGGTGTCGGCGCGGAGCATCGCCTCAGCGCCTTCGATGTCGCCTGCGAGGGCCGCCATTTGAGCCTTCATGGTGGTGAGCCCTGCCGCTTTGGGATCGGTCGCTTCGCCCCGCGCGATGTGACCTTTGGCCTCCTCGATGAGGGACTCATGCCCTTCTTTGGGGGTGGTCGCGAGGCGCTCGAGCGCCAACTGCGCGAGCAATAGGTGGGGATCTGCGTAGGGCGATCCCTCTGTGGCGCGGAGCAGGTATTGCCGGGCTTTGAAGGGTTGATTGGCCTCTGCAGACATCACGCCGAGCGCGAACCATGTGCGGCTATCTGCGGCGATCCCAGCGGCCCGCTCCATGGTGGCGATGCCAGGCTCGGCGAGCCCGCTTAACACTTGAACTTGGCCAGCGACGAAGAGGATCGCTGCGTCGTTCGGCGCCAGAGAGCGCGCGGTCTGACTGGCCTTGCTGGAGCCCGCCAGGTCTTCCCGGGCGAGGTCGGCCAGCGCCCGCCACGCGAGCTGGTTGGCCAAGAGGTCGACGTCGGAGAGCAGTCGAGGCGCCGCCGGCGCGTCACCGGCGTCTGCAGCGAGCCATGCGCCCTCCCCTGCTCTGACCAGGTATCTGCGGCGCACGATGTCGGTGGCAGCGTCCGGCGCTGTGTCGTCGACGGCGTAGCTGACAGGGCCAAGACCCCGTGCATCAAGGAGCGCGCCCAAGAGCGTCGCGACTTCGAGCGAGCCGGCCTCGGGGGCTTGAGTGCCAGAGAGCGCGACGGCGAGCTGGCCTGCCGAGCGGGGTGCGTCATCCATCGCCCCGTCGAGATCGCGCGGCGGCAGCAGCCCCTTGCTGATCGCGGCCTTCACGGCCTCGAGGACGCCGGACTCAGAGCGCGCCAGGGGCTCGACAGCGAGGCGCACGGCGCCGTCGACGGCTTGGGGGTTCAGCCGCAGAGCCTCTGGGACGGTGTCCAAGGTCGCTTGGGTCGCCGCAGAGGTCTTGATCGTGGACTCCATCGGCGCGGGGCCCTGGCTGCCGATCATGTAGGCGAGCCCGATGGCGCCGATAGAGAGCAAGACGACGAGGCCGTAGTGCATGGGGCCCCAGCCGGAGGATTCGTTGGCCTGGCCGCGATCCTGGCGCACGAGCCCAGAGGTGCGCAGGCAGCTGGGGCAGCGCTCTTTGGCGTCAGGTGCGAGTTGAAAGGAGGCGCCGCAAGTGGCGCAGACGTAAGGCGTTGTGTGGGGATCTGTCACGGCGTTTGAGGGGGTCTGAGGGAGTGGGCCAAGGGTTGCGGGACGTTGGTGATGATCGCGTCGATCTCTAAGGCCACCAAGCGCTTGGCTTCATCGGGATCGTCCACGGTCCAAGTGCGAAAGGCGCGCCTTGATCCGTCGAAGGGGCTGAACTCGTAGCGCGCGATGTGGTCGGCGTCTAGCAGTGTATGCAGCGGATGGAGGTCGAGGGGGCCTCTCGTGTCCAGGTGAGCGAGGAAGCCTAGCGCGTCGAGGGTCTCGTAAAGGAAGGCGAGGCGCCACGGCACTTCCGCATCAAAGGCAGCTGCGATGACCCGTGGGTCGAAGCTCGAGACGATCAGCGCGTGCGGGCCGTGATGGAGGGTGTCTAGGTCGTCACGACATGCCGCGATCAGTGGCCCTGCATGCCCCGTGGGTTTCAGCTCAACGTTGATCAGGAGCGGCTCCGTCGCGAGCGTGTCGATCATCGCGAGCAGCTGGCTCAAGGTGGGGATGGGCTCTCCTGAGACCTGGAGATCACTGAGCTCGGAGACCGTCCGCGCCTCAATGCTGCCACTTTGGCCTGTCAGTCGCGTTGTTTCGTCGTCGTGGAACACCATCGCGACGGCATCGGAGCTCAGGCGCACATCGCATTCGAACCCCGCCGCCGTTGGGGGGTCAAGGAGCGCTCGGCGGATCGCACGGAGCGTGTTCTCCGGGTGGTCGGCGCTTGCGCCTCTGTGGGCGAGGATGGCGGTCATACGGTCCCCTGCGGTGGTAAGCGATTGCCGCTCAATGAGAGCTGCCCTGTCCGCTGTCGCATCGTCAACATGCGCAACGTAGCGAGGCGATCGGGTGCTTCAAGCCCTTCGATGACTTCAGCCACCGTGGCGCCCTCGATGAGGCGGGCAGAGAGGCGTGACTCGTGGGGGGTGAGTGGGAGGTTTGGGGGCGCGTGTGGTGCGTCGGGGGGGAGGCTAAGGGTGCACTCCATACGATCAGCGAAGAGGGGCTCGAGGATCGCCAGTGTCCAGTTGGCTCGGGCGGCCTGCGTCAACAGGTCGAGGCCGTCGATTCCTTGAAGGGTCATCGCGCCGTTATCGTGGATCCCCGTGTAGAGTCCGTACCAGCCTGACTGCCACCCCAAGAGCTCCAAGACACGCGTCCGGAGCTGGGCTTGAAGGATGTCGAGGAGGACGTGAGGGGCGACGGTGCCATCGGCGACCAAGGCATCGCCAAGGCGGAGTCCACGCTCGGCGCTCTGGATGATGTGTTGAGCGAGCTGATCGGCGCTGAGGAGCCCGCGGTTCAGCATGAGGTGCCCGAGCCGCTCATTGCGCTCGTTGGAGTCCGCCCCGACAAGTTGACCGCGGCGCACACTGAGCAGCTTTGCGCGAGGCCCATCCGAGACGTGCAGGGTCCAGTCGTCACCGCTGCGAATGCAGCGATAAAGAAGCTCGGTCAAGACGAGTGAGTTGCTCGGGCCCTCTTGCTGAGGGCGGCCGTCGCCTTTGGAGGGATGGAGGCGATCGAAGTCATGCAGTCGAAGGAGCTGATGGAAGCGAATGGGCGCTGCGCCTCCGACGCTGATCTGCTCCAGCGGTCCTATTGCGCGGCGGTGCACCAGCGACGCCATCTCAGCATAGGCCACCTCGACTTGGGCAGAGGCATGAAGAGGGTGAAGGGTAAAGGTCACCCCTCGAATGTCCTCTAGGGGGGCGTCTAAGCCGATGTCGTCGCTCTCGACTCGCGCATCCGGTGGAGAGGCCACGAGCGCGGAGGTGGCGGACGAGTCCCTAGGGGCTCGCCAGTCGAGGTCCCCTACGAAACGCGCGAGGGTGCGTGGCGTGACGCGGAGACGTTGGTCGAAGAGGTAGGTCAGCAGGGCCTCGCGGAAGGAGGCAGCATTCGGGTAGCGGGCGCTTGGGTCTTGTGCGAGCGCGCGCCGCAGGATGAGCTGAACACCGTCTGGGATGTAGGGGTGTCGGGCGAGCTTCTCGTCTAACCGCGCCCCCCGAATGTTGTTCAGGGTCTCTGGGTCGGAGGCTCCGAGGAAGAGGCGCTTCAGCGTGAGGGTCTCGAAGAGGACGACGCCGAGCGAGAAGAGGTCCGAGCGATGGTCAACGGGTTGGCCGGTGACTTGTTCGGGTGACATATAGCCGAGCTTGCCCTTCAGGCTGCCTTGGGTGTCGTCGACCGCGCGCTGTCTCCCGGGGCGCGCGAGGTCCGCTCGGGCGACACCGAAGTCCATGAGCTTTACGCCACCGTCCTCGCTGATGAGGATGTTGGAGGGGCTGACGTCTCGGTGAATGAGGTTGAGTGGTCGTCTTTGGCTGTCTGTGGCTTTGTGGGCGTAGTCGAGGCCATTGCAGACTTCGCTGACGACGTAGAGGGCGAGCCCCAAGGGGATGCGCAGGCCTGTGCGGGTGGCCGACGTCAGGATCCCCAAGAGATCGGGGCCAGGCACGTACTCCATGGCGATATAATGTTGGCCGTCGCTTTCACCCAGCTCGAAGGTCTGGACGATGTTGGGGTGATGCAGCATCGAGCTGACCCGCGCTTCGGCCACCAGCATCCGGACGAAGTGGTGGTTCGTCGCGAACTCGGGGAGGATCTTCTTGATGACGAGGGTGCGCTCCACGCCTTCAGGGCTTACAGCGCGGGCCTTATAGACCTCGGCCATACCGCCGACGCCGATCTTCTCCGTGAGCTCGTAGCCGCCGAAGCGCAAGGGATCCTCGTTACTGAACCTTCTCGAGGCTCTCGACCAGGTTCAAGGCGACCTCACAGGACCGCCGCTCCTCTGTCGAGGCACGGGAGGCCATGGTCTGCAGGCGGGTACATTCCTCGCTCTCCGAGCCGGCGGTGGCGCATGCCTTCTCTGCGATCACCGCGCATGGATTGGCACAGCCCCCGGCTAGAACCGAGGCTGTGAGCACCATGAATAGCCACCGCTTTGTCATCGCAATCCTCGCCCTCATCGCCGTGTGAACGATCTATCACCCTGCGTTTCGCAGAGCAACCGGCATCCCATCGCCCCTGCCGACCTTACGCGTGGACGTCGATGATCATAACGGTGACATTGTCGACGCCGCCCAGGTCAAGGGCGTCCGCGACCAAGGCCTCCGTGGCGTTCTTGGCGCCCTTGACGTCAGCCAAGATGGCCGCCATCTCGTCATCGCTGACGAGGTCGGTGAGGCCATCGCTGCATAGCAGGAAGCGATCCCCCGGTTTGGCGGTCCGGAAAAACGAGTCGACCTCGACCTCTTCTTGAAGTCCGAGGGCACGTACGATCACGTTCTTATATGGGAAAGAGGGCAGATCCTCGGGCTTGAGCACGCCGAGTCGAATGAACTCGTTAGCGAGCGAGTGATCTTCCGTGAGCTGTTCGAGGGAGTCACCACGCATCCGGTAAACGCGACTGTCCCCGACGTAGGCGCAGTACACACGGCTCCCCGAGAACGCGATGCTGACGACGGTTGTGCCCATGTCGTTAAAGCGGGTGTCACGCGATGCGGCTGCGAAGATCTGACGATTGCCGAACTCGACCGCCGTGCGGAGCCGGTACTCGTCGAAGTTCGACAGCGCGCTGTCTGCCTCCTCGCCCTCGCCCGCCTCCTCGCTCTTCTCTTTCAGCGTCTTGTAGCTCGCACGGAGCGAATCGTGGCGCGCGGGATCAGCGTAGAACTCCGCGATGGACTCCACAGAGATGCGGCTGGCGACCTCGCCACACGCATGGCCTCCCATGCCGTCAGCGACGACATAGACCTGTTGGTCTGGGAGGACCAAGCAGTCATCCTCATTGTGTTGGCGAACACGGCCAACATCAGAGAGGACGAACACGTCGTGGGTCATGGACCATCCTGGGCCGGAGCTGGGGCATTTAGGAGCGGCTTTTGGCCGCGAGCACGTGCGGTGCGCTGGAGTTCCACTTCGGAGAAGACCAAAGCAGGAGCGACTGTACTGACGGGTACCATACCGGATTCAGCGCCGCAATAACCGTTGAAGACCCCGACGCTCTGACCTGCAGCGGTGATCTTGGCGAGCGTCGCGAGGGGGGTGCCCACCAGATCCACGCCGCGCACGAGGGTCTTCTCCCCGGTTTTTGCGTCGACCTTGTAGACCATTCGTGCCTCCCCTTTGAAGGCTTGATAGCCATAGGAGGAGGTGTTTGTCTGCCCGCCAGAGAGGTCTCGGATCCACAAGCCGAAGGGCTTGCCCTGCTTGCGGACCTCAGCGAGGAGGCGCTTCAGGAGCGTGCGGTCCGAGACGGTCCGGTGAGCGTGGACAATCAGGTTACCCATTCGGGCCGTGGGGCGCATGACCCCTGCGGCGCGGCCATGCCCATTGGAGCTGTCGAAGCCCGGCGCCGGACGGCGGCCCATCAGGAAACCGCGCAGGACGCCACGATCAACGAGGGTGGTGCGCTCGGAGCGGACGCCCTCGTCATCGATAGCATATGTCCCATTCAAGGGCGTCGCGCCGAGGTGAGCCCGGCTCGGGTCATCGTAGACAGAGAGGAAGGTGGGCACGACGCGCTTGCCGAGGTGATCGGCGAAGGTCTGACCTTCG
This sequence comes from Myxococcota bacterium, assembly GCA_049602155.1. Lineage (GTDB taxonomy): Bacteria > Myxococcota_A > UBA9042 > PHBI01 > JBMYRH01 > JBMYRH01. The sequence goes on from JBMYRH010000009.1 coordinate 98,469, forward strand.
TCTTCGGAGTCTTGTCGGTGTGCCTCGAGGCGATGGCCGAGGACCTCGTGGAAGAACACGCCCGCGGCGCGGGGAGCGAGGAGCGCTGGTCCGGTGTAGGGCCCGAGCTCTGGCGCGTTTCGGAGCGCCTCGAGCTCAGTGAGCATCTGTGCAGTGGCATCGATGAGCTGGTCGTCGGTCGGCAGCTCAGCCTCAACGGGTGCGTAGCGATCCACCGAATGTTCGAGGAGCATACCGTCGTCGGCGCGAGTGCGAGCGAGCACATGGATTTGAACGAACGGGGTTTGGGTTCGTACGCGGACACCCTCGCTGTTGACGAACCAGCGGACGGTGCGGCCCGAGCGGAACTCGACCTCACTGTCGAAGACCTCGGGGCTGTCGGCGGCTTGAGCACTCAGGCGTCGCGTGATGGCGCGCCAGCGTGACAGGTCTACGGTGACGTCGTTCAAGGGAGCGTAGTCAACGACCGCGGGGGCGCGCGAATGGCTGACGCGCTCGCGCTTGGGTGCGGCTTCGAACAGGCGCCGGCCTTTGAGGCGTAGGTAGGAAGAGGCAGCTTGTTTGTATCGCAGGTCCGTCAGGAGCCAGAGGGCGTGCTGTATGGCAGTCGGCGAGTCGGCGAGGGGGACGGAGCGCAGGGGCTCGAAGTCTGGGGCCTCCGCCCACTCGGCTTGCTCGTCCTCCGAGTTGTCGAAGGCGTAGTCGCCTACCCGGACGTCGACGTACGCGTCCCGTGTGCGATCGACATCGTCGAGGAGCATCGCGCCCTGCTTGGCCGCGATGCGGTGCGTCTGAAGATCGTGGACGGTGTAGGACACGTAATAGGGCGCCGGATATTGGTCGTCACCGAGCTGCGTCATGGCCCGTGAGAGCTCCGCCGTCATCGCGGTGATCACGGGGTCGGTGTGTTCGGTCGCCAGGCTGGTCGCGCTCAGAGCGCCGGACAGGGCCGTCGTGCACAGAAGGACGTAGAACTTTGATCTGAACGCAATCATACGTAGCTCGGTACCTCAAATTGGGACGAAGTGTCAATAAGGTTAGGGGGTTATGTGTTTCCCAGGGGCGATGTTGTCATTTTTATTAAAACAACGACTTATATGCTTTTTATTTAAAAAATGGCTGGATTGAGACTGTCGTGTTTCACGTGAAACATGAGTTTTTTAAAACATCTTGTGTTAACTACTGCTCACCGTAAAACAGGCTAAAGAGCCAATAGCGGCGTAATTAGGAGGCTTTATGGCCCGCACGATTGCCATCGCCAACCAGAAGGGAGGCGTCGGAAAAACCACGACCGCCGTGAACCTCGCGGCGTCTCTTGCGGTCGCCGAGCAGCGTGTGTTGCTCGTCGACCTGGACCCACAGGGCAACGCTACCTCCGCCTATGGCGTCGAGAAGGCCCAGCTCTCTGCGCACGCTTATCACGTGCTTGTGGACGGCCTACCCGCCCACGATGCCATCGCTCAGACCGAGCTTGAGGGCTGCGATATTCTGCCTACCAACACGGACTTAGTGGGCGCCGAGCTTGAGCTCGTCACGGGTCACGGCCGCGAAACGCGCCTCCGCGATGCCTTGGCTCCCCTCGCTGATGGCTATGACTTGATCCTCCTCGACTGTCCGCCATCCTTGGGCCTCTTGACCCTCAATGGCCTAACGGCCGCCGATGGCGTCTTGATTCCGCTTCAATGCGAGTACTACGCCATGGAGGGCATGAGTCACTTGCTGCGCACCATCGATCTCGTCAAGGCGCGCCTCAACCCAGGCCTCTCCTTAGACGGCATCGTGCTGACCATGTACGACAAGCGAAATCGCCTCACGTTCCAGGTCGAGACCGAGGTCGTGAATCACTTTGGACCCCTCGTCTGGCCCACGCGCATCCCTCGGAATGTGCGGCTCAGCGAATCGCCCTCATTTGGAAAACCGGCGCTCCTCTATGACGTCGCAGCGCCCGGTACGGCAGCTTATCTCGCCCTCGCGGACGACCTTTTGGCGCGTCAGCCGAAGGCCCCCGTGTCGTCCTCATCATCGCAGGAGGTCTTCGGACAATGAGCACTGGAAGACAGACACTAGGGAAGGGCCTTGGTGCCCTCCTGCCGGCGCCCGAGTACGCGGCACATCGTGATGACTATTTCCTCTGCCCTGTGGCCGAGGTCCACCCAGATCCGGGCCAACCTCGCCGTCACTTTGACGACGCGGCGCTCGATGAACTCGTCGTCAGCGTGCGTGAGAAGGGGATCTTACAGCCCCTCGTCGTGCGGACCCGCCCGGACGGCCCAGGCTATCTGCTGATCGCAGGTGAGCGTCGCCTGCGCGCTGCTCAGCGCCTGCGCCTCCGCGACGTGCCCGTCCTGGTCAAAGAGGTGGCCTCTGATGAGGCCTTTGAGCTGGCCCTGATCGAGAACATTCAGCGTGAGGACCTCAACCCTATCGAGGAGGCCCTCGCCTTTGAGAGGCTCCTCAGCGCGGAGGGCATGACTCAAGAGACCCTCGCCCTGCGGATCGGGAAGAGCCGGTCCTCTATCGCGAACGCCTTGCGCCTCTTGAAGCTCTCAGAGGTCCTCCAGGCTCACGTCGAGCAGGGGCTCTTGAGCTCCGGTCATGCGCGCGCCTTGCTCTCCCTCGATGACCTTGCCCGTCGCGATGAGCTGGGCGCGAAGGTGATCGAGGAGAAGCTCTCAGTTCGGGAGACAGAGCGGCTCGCCAAGCTCTGGAATCGCGGCGAGCCTCGCGTCAGAGGTCCGCGTAAACCGGGTCCCCTTGCACCTTATCTCGAGGGCCTCGCGGACGAGATCGGGACCGCGCTGGACCTGCAGGCGACCGTCAAGTTGCGTGGACGTCAGGGCAAGCTCACCCTTCAATTTCACGGCGTCGAGCAGCTCCGAACTTTGCGGGATTTCTTGGTGCAATCTGCGGAGGCTGATGCCTCCCGATAGGCCTCGCCCCGTCTCAACCTCCGTCGTCTCGTCGCTGAGCGTCCACCACTGTGGAGGCCGCGACGTTGACGATGTTCGAGGCGTCCGTGTCCAGAGGTAGCACACCGACTGGGCGTCGCATCCCCAGCAGGATCGGCCCAAACACGCTCAGGTTGGCGACCTGGTGGAGCATCTTGTAGGTGATGTTCGCCGAGGCCAGGTTCGGGAAGATGAAGGTGTTGGCGCGCTTGGTGAGGCGGCTCCATGGGAAGAACCGCGTGCGCATCGTCATGTCCCAGGCGATGTCCACTTGCACCTCCCCTTCGACCATCAGACCGGGGATCCGTTGGCGCACCAACTCTGCTGCCTTCGCCATCTTTTGCGTGTCATCGTGGCGCACGCCTCCGAAGTTGGCGAAGGAGAGCATCGCGACCCGCGGCTCGATCCCGTAGCTGCGTACATGCCCAACGACAAGCGCCGCGATCTCCGCCAAGGTCTCGGCGTCCGGGTCGATATTGACGGTCGTGTCCGCGAAGAAGAGCGTCTCTTCTCGCGTGAGGACGGTCGTCAGGCCGCAGGCCCTCCCTTCGCTTCCGATGACGCGAAGGGCAGGGCGAATCGCCTCTGCGTAAGGTCGTGTGGCGCCGACCACGATCCCATCGACGTCCCCTGATTGGACCATCATCATCCCAAAGTCCGTGCGGCGCGCCATGTCGCCGCGTGCTGTGGCAGGGGTGACTCCGCGCCGCTGGTTCACTTCGAGGTAGCTTGCCACGTACTGTTCGAACTGCGGTGACTGCCTCGGGAGCACGACGTCGACCCCGTCGAGGTCCACCCCGATCCCCTCTGCGGTTCCCTCGATCTCGTCCCTTGACCCCAGCAAGATCGGGTGCGCAATCCCCTCCCCAGCGAGGACGCTGGCGGCCTTGATGACGCGAGGGTCGTTGCCCTCAGCCAGCACGATCCGTTTCGGATCGCGTCGCGCCTCACGGATGACCTCCTGCAACAGGCCTCGGCCCGGATCCATATGACGCTCGAGCGCCACTGTGTAGGCTGACCAATCTTCGATTGGGCGCCGGGCGACGCCGGACTCCATCGCGGCCTTCGCGACTGCTGGAGCGACCCACACCAAGACGCGCGGATCGAAAGGTGTGGGGATGATGTACTCAGGGCCGAATTGGAACTGCCGGTCATTGTAGGCGCGGCTCACCGCTCCGGGGACCGGCTCCCTCGCGAGTTGGGCCAAAGCGAGCACCGCGGCGTGCTTCATCGCGTCATTGACTGTGGTGGCGCGGACGTCGAGAGCGCCTCGGAAGATGTAGGGGAACCCGAGGACGTTGTTGACCTGGTTGGGGTAGTCACTGCGCCCCGTCGCCATGATGGCGTCTGGGCGGACCTCCATCGCATCCGGCCAGGAGATTTCTGGGTCCGGGTTGGCCATCGCGAAGATGATGGGCCGCTCGCTCATGGTCGTGACCATCTCTTTTGAGACCACGCCGCCGACTGAGAGGCCCAAGAACGCGTCGGCGTCGACCAGAGCATCTGCCAGGGTCTTGCGGTCGGTCTCGACGACGAATTGAGCCTTGAAGGGGTCCGTCACCTCGCGGCCTGTGTGAAGGACACCTCGGCTGTCGCACATCAAGATGTGTGCGCGATTCAGCCCGAGCTCGATGAGCAAGTTCGTGCAGGCGATCGCGGCCGCACCTGCGCCACTGACGACCAGGCGGATGTCCTCGATCTTCTTCTCGGAGAGCTCGACCGCGTTCAAGAAGGCGGCCGCTGCGATGATGGCAGTGCCGTGTTGATCGTCATGGAAGACCGGGATGGTCAGCGACTCTCGCAAGGCTTGTTCAATCGTGAAGCAATCGGGGGCCTTGATGTCCTCGAGGTTGATGCCCCCGAAGGTGGGCTCAAGGGCCTTGACGACTTGAATAACCGTCTCTGCATCCGCGTTCAGCTCGAGGTCGAACACGTCGATCCCAGCGAAGCGCTTGAAGAGGACAGCTTTGCCCTCCATGACCGGCTTTGAGGCCTCAGGTCCTATGTCCCCCAAGCCAAGGACTGCGGTCCCGTTGGTGACCACCGCCACGAGGTTGCCTCGACTCGTGAAGTCGTAGGCGCGATCTGTGTCCTCTGCGATCACCCGGCAGGGCGCTGCCACCCCCGGGGTGTACGCGAGTGACAAGTCCAGCTGGGTGGCCATGGGTTTGGTCGAGCGAATCTCGAGCTTGCCCGGTCGGCCTCCACCTGAGTGATACTCCAAGGCTTCGCGATCTGCATCGAACATGACTTCTCTCCCCGCCTGGTTTTCTGGCCTACGTTCAGGCTGCCTTCTACACTTCGTGCGATGGGACCACCATCTGTGTTCAAGAGGCAAGGGCGTCTTCTACGCGCGCGAGCGCGTTCGCTCACGCGCGCGGCCGTTGCCCTCTTGCTCACGGTCGCCACCTGCTGGGTCAGCGCATATTTTTGGACACATACAACATCCGGCCAGGGGCAGATCATCTCGGTCGCCGAGCGCCGTTTCGATCACGCGCTGGTTCGCCTCGACGGCCTGGGTTGGGGGCCGTCCCCTCTGCGCTGGTGGACGCGGGGCCTCGTGATAGCTGAGCACCCTGAGCAGCCCGTGCTGAGCGCTGGTGTCGCTGTGATCGAGCTGGATCTCGCGACAGCGTGGTCCGAGACCGTCAGCGTGACGCGTATGACGGCGAAGGATGTGGGGGTTCACCTGACTTGGGACGCCTCAGGGCGCTCAAACTTGGCGCGACTGCGGCGCCCAGCGGATCCCACCGAGCCGGCGCGTGATCCCCGCCCCTGGGTGTTTCAGGTCGTCGATCTGTCCGGTGGCGTCGTCAGCCTGACGTGGCCAACGTGGGGGCTTCACTTTGATGCCGTGGACTGCGCGGGCTCGATTCGACGCGCGCCGCCCGAGGGCCTTGTGATCGCGGCGGACCTAGAGGGCGCTGAGGCCTCTTTGAGGGTCGGTGATCGGGTTCAACGCTTCGATGCCCACGCTATCGAGGGGTTTGAGTGGCGCTCGCGAGCCCTAGAGGCCAAGCGCGTGGTGGTGAGTTCCACGGCAGGGGCAGAGCTCATGCTCGCTGGTGAACTGGGGTTCGATGGTGGGACCTCGGCGGACCTCCGTGGTCACGCGACGCTCCCAGTGGATGCGGGAGATGAACTGCTCACCCAGTGGTTCCCTCAGGGAGGCGGAGCGCGAGCCATCACTGTGTCACGCACCGCTGGGGCACCATGGTCCTTCGGCGTCACGGAGGCTGTGATCCCCACCCTGAGCATGGGTGATTGGCAGGCCTCCGGGCTCGCCGCCTCTTTTGATGCAGAGGTTGGGCGTGGTGGTGTGGTGCCTTCTCTGGGGTTAAGGACGGAGGGCGCGACGGCGCAGTCGATTGCTTATGGGACGAGGTGGCGCGTAGACGGCGTACGGGCTGGCTCGGTGAACTTGAGCCTTGGGGTGGCCACTGAGGCCAAGATCTCCGCCCTGAGAGCGTCTGATTTTCAGCTCTCAGGGGAGCGCGTGACCTCTCCCGTCTTTGAGGGAGGGCTCGTCGCCAATATGGGGGGCGGCGCTCTGAACGCCTCTCTGACGACCGCGATGGGGACGGTGACGGTCTCAGGGCCGATCGAGACGAGCCTCTTGCGGCGTCGGGTCGGTGCGCAGCTCTCTTGGCGCTTTGCGGATGTCCAGGGCGGCTTAGCAGGCTTGCTTCGTCGGGCACTGCCCGGTGGGGAGACGCCCGATGATTTCGAGGTCCTCGACGGTCGCGCAACGTCAAGATTCGGCGTCGCTGCTGCGGGACCTGTGACGTGGTCTTGGACTGACGTGGAGTGGACGGGAGGTGAGCCATGATGGCTGCGCTCTTCCGCGCGCTGCGCCGTACGCTCTACCTTGGCTTCAAGCTGGTGATGACGGGCCTCTTCATGGCCTACCTGCTCGTCGCGCGGAGCTTCCTCTACATCTTGACCCTTTACGTCGCTGTGTACTTCGTCAGCGGCCACTCGGCGACGAAGCATTTCGTGCAGCAGGCGGTGTCGTCTGAGGTGCCAGGCTTCATCACGGTGGGCACCATGCAGTGGGGGCCGATGCCTTGGAGCATCACCTTGGCTGGATCACGGGTTCATGGAGAGCACACCCAGCAAGTGATCCACGTGGAGATGTTTGAGGCTGAGGTCGACTGGGCTTCGACGGCTGCGGCTGTGACACGGATGATGGTGGTGCCTGACGCGCCGATCCCGATCTTGATGCGGCACGTGCACATCGTGAAGCCGACGATCCACATGACGTCGAGTGAGGAGGGGTTGGACTTTACCCGAGCGTTCCACATCCCCACTGGTGGTCCATCGAACCCGCCGAAGAAGACGATCCGGATAGATCACGCCACGATTGAGGGGGCGCGTATACGCATCGACTTCCCCGAGATACGCATGGACGCGGAGGGCATTGACCTCCACCTCGCACATTTCCTGCTCGAGAACATCGATGACGTGAACTTCCTCGTGTCCCGGGCGCATATCGACACCTTCGATTTTCATATGCGACCACACTTTAGGCCCTTCCCGAGCCTCGATCGGCTCACGATGCCGGTCCGCAACCTCGCGATCACACGCTTTCAGTTCGTCTTGAACCGCTTTGAGGCCTTGAAGGTCGAAGGTGAACTCGACGGCGGCAAGATGCTGGCGTCGATCGCGATGGACTTCGTGCGAGGTCAAACGCCGCTTTGGAAGACTCGAATGAACCTCGACCTCCCAGAGACCTCCACCATCTTACCGGATCTCTTCGGTGGGCATGTGCGGGGGGCGTTAACGGCCGACATCGAGGGGCAAGGCTCGATGGACGAGCTTAACCTCGCGATCTCGGGGCGCTCACCGACGATGAAGCTCCTGGGCCATGACGTCGCGGACTTGGCGATGGAGCTCACGATCGCGCCAGAGGTCACGCCTGAAGGTCGGATCAACCACCCGTTTGTCCTCCACTCACTGTCAGGCGACACCTTGGGGGGGCGTGTCGAGGCGGGTCCGTTTCGGTATGTCATGCGTTGGGCCGAGCCCGCTGCACCGAATGCCCAAGGGCTCACGATGCCGGGCCATGGGACTCGCCACGCCTTTGGTGGCACGCTCAAGCTGGACGGCGTCGACCCCTGGGAGTTCCTGCAGCCCCTCGATCTTGGGCTAGATCTTGAGTCGCTACCGCTCCTGAGTGGATCAGCGGTGGGGACGCTCCACGTCAACGGTTATATCGATGAGGAGACTCACCGCTTTGTACTCGACGGTGCGACCGATCGGTTGGGCTACAGTTGGAATGGGGCATCGAATTGGCCTCTGAACAAGGTCTTCGAATTGAGCGGTGGCCTCGGCCTCTCGCTCGGTGAGGTTGGCTCCACAGACCCGGTCGACGGTGTCTTTGCGCCTCACCGCCTCCTCACGTTTGAAGAGATGCGCCTGACGAGTAGCGGAGACGCGGTGGTCCTAGACGCTGAGCTGGACCTCACCCGTGGTCGCGTCGACGCCTACGCAGATGTTCGGGTCCGTGAGCTTCGACGCTTCTTGGCGCCCTTTGGGGTCGACACTGTTGCAGGGCGAGCTCACCTCGCTCGACTGCGGATCACCGAGACGTTTACAAACCCGACAGTCGAGACCTTCGCGACGATCAATGGTGCGGAGCTCTCGGGGAACCCGATGGGGACGCTGACCAGCCATGTCGCGCTGCATGACGGCCTTCTCAAGATCAAGGGCATGAAGACAGAGGCGCCTTGGGGGAAAGCCTCTGCGAATGGACATATGCAGCTCTGGAATGGCGCGATCACATCGCCAGACCCGAACCTGCCCTTCGTCGTCAACGACGCCCGTGTCGACAACTTACAGCTCAAGAACCTGCTCCCACAGATCGGCCTCAGCGCCCGTGTCTCCGTCAACGCGGATCGGATCTCCGGCAAGGCGGTGAGGCTCATCGATACGGTCGAGGGATCGGGCACTGTTCGGGCGACTGACCTGAAGATGGGGCCGGACTCAGCCAAGCTGTTCACCGCAGAGCTTATCGCCAATTCACGGATGCTGAAGGCGAAGGAGGTGGAGATCACCCTCGCCTCTGGAGACCTGATCCAGGGCAACGTCATGATGACAAAGGGAGGCCGACAGTTCTCAGCTCAGCTCAAGACTGACGAGCTCCCGCTCACCGCGATCAAGTGGTTTGGTCAGCAAGGTGTGAACCTCGGTGGTCGTGTGAGCGCTGATCTGAGCTTGGATGGGACGCTCGAGAAGCCGATCTTAATCGGCACGTTGGCGACCTATGACTTCTCCCTCGACCCGATCTTTATGGGGGATGGCAGCTTCAGTATTACGACCGCTCAAGATGGGCGTATCGAGCTGTCGGCCTTGGAGAACTTCCCCGGCATGTCGCTGCTCGAGGGCTCCCATGTGGTCGTCAATCGAGGGGTCCCGACGTACGCTAACTTCCGGGTCAAAGCTGAGGACGCCAAGGTCTACGAGGTCCTTCCGTTCCTCGCCATTGACGACACGGAGCTGACAGCGACGGCCATGGTGGAGATCGATCTTTGGCCCGGTCGTGACGGAGACACCTGGCAGGTCTTGGTGGACGCGATGCCCGGTGACGTCGGCTTGTCGCTCTTTGATGGAGAGCTGGAGTACGACAACCTGTCTGAGCTGTTCATGGTGATGACGCCGCGCGAGCTGCTCATTGAGCCAGTCGCGCTAGGGGTGGATCTCGACGATGCCATTTTGGTCTGTGGGACCTTCCAAGAGGAGGCCCTCTGGGACCTTCAGGTCGGAGGTCGCCTTAACATGGGGCTCCTGCGCTTCATGAAGGACATGTTCAGTGTCATGGAGGGGCACATCATCGTGGCCCCGGATCGGTCGACAGCCCTCGCGCTCGGAGACGACGCTTGTCTGCCTCGCGGTGGCGACGTCACGGAGGTCGACCCTAGCGTCTTACGGCTCCAAGGAGAGCTCTTGAGCCCTAAGCTGAGCGGTAAGCTTGAGATGTCCAAGATCCTCCTCACACCTCGAAACTTTGGCAGGGATGTCGAGCTCGCCGATGGCTCGACGGTCATCTTACGGCCGGGCACAGAGCCCGGCATGCAGAGGGTCTCCCTAGGCAAGGACAAGGACTCTCGTGTGAAGGGCACCTTGGAGGACGGTCAGTTCGAGGTCTGGGGTGAGCTGATGTTGAAGCACCTCTTCTTAGACTCGGCGGAGATTAAGGCTGTCGGGACCGAGATCTTCTATGCCTCTCCAGGTGAGTACAACATCACGATTAACCCGGAGCTGAGCTTGGCGGTCACCGACTTCATGGATGACGAGCGCCGTAAGCTCTTGCTCTCCGGCAAGACACAGATCACCGAGGGGATGTACTACAGGAGCTTTGACTCTCTCGGCCAAGCGATCGGAAATATCGCGGGGAGTGGCGGTGGCAAGACTCATGAGTTGCCCCTCGTCGAGCGCGTCCCCTGGCTCAAGTCCTTGGTGATGGACCTCAACGTCTTCGGCAGCACCTTCGAGATCACAAGCCCTTACACGGGGGGCTCGGCGGCGGTTGATTCGCGCTTTGATCTCCGGGTGACCGGGACCCTCGAGGAGATGTCGATCTATGACCGGCTTCAGCTCATCCCTGGTGGCATCGTCAGCTACGACCTGATCGACCGAGAGTTCGAAGTGGTCCAAGGGACTGTGGACTTCCGAGGTGACCTTGGGGCACCCGAGATCGACCTCGAATTGGCGACCGACGTCGCCTATGAGATCACGACCGGGGTCGAAGATCAGGTGGAGGAGCGCGAGGTGACTGTCAGCGTGCGCATCTCTGGGATCCCCCCGAACCTCGACATCGAATTCTGGTCCAAGGACAGCACGGGCTTGGACCAAGCTGACCTGCAGTCACTCATCTTGACCGGTAGCCCGCGCACAGAATCGGCCTCGCTTCAGGATTCGTTAGGTATCAGCTTTGATTTTAGTCAGTTCCTCTCATCGGTGCTCAAGGCGCCTTTCTTTGAGGCGTTCAAGGCGCGCGTCGGTCCGCAAGGTACAGTCACGACGCAGATCGTGACGGAGTTCGGGCGCGCCGTGCAGCTTCACACCAAGGTCACCCAGGCGGCGACCGAGACGCGAGTCCGCGCCGGCTTCCAGTTTCAGCTCTCGGACAACTTGTCTCTGGAGGGCACCCTGCAGCGGACAGATAGAGCCCAGAACCCGACTCAGACCTATGAAGCTCGCTTCAAGTACAGGATCCCAATCGACTGATGTCTTCGGCCCTCCCCATACTCATCGCGCTGGCCGCGGTCGCCCAGAGTCCGGCGCCGTCTACGGCCGCTCCGTCGCTGGATCCACAGCCGGTTGAGGAGGCGGCGACCGAGGTGAAGGAGTTGCCTTCGCTGGACGAGGTCGCGCCGACGCTAGAGGTCACACAGCCCGTCGAGGCTGCGCCGCCTCACCCCTGTGTTGGCACATCGCTCTACTCGGTGCGCTTGGCGGGCTGTCGTGGACCTGTCTGCGACTCGGGAGAGATGCGCGCGGGCTTTGTGACCATCACCGACATCGAGCCGGGCCAGACCCTCTCTGCGAATGATGTGTCAGTGGCTATCGCGCGCCTTGAGGCGACGGGTTTCTTCCGGAGCGTGGCCCTAAAGTGCACGCGAAAGGGAGATCAACTGGCCCTCGTTGTGACGGTTGCGCCGCATCGCTTCGTCCGCAAAGTCTCGATCCGAGGCAACCAATTCTTCCGTGAGAGCGAGCTGTCTAAGCGCGTGACATTGCACAGCGGCGACGCCTTGAACGTCGAGCCGGGGCAAGAGTCAGACAGCGAGACCTTGAAGCGGCTCGTGGAGAGCTTGAAGGCCCTCTATTACAAGGAGGGACTTGAGGATGTGCGCTTTGACGTGAAGGTCGCGCTGATCGATGAGACCACGGTCGACCTCTCTGTCGAAATCACGGAGGGTGAGCGAGACCGCGTACGCTCCTTGGACATCGCCCATCAGCCGGCGGTCGTCACGCAGCGTGGCGCGATGAAGTGCCCCAGCGTGGAGCCTCGCAAGCTGAGCGCGCTCGTCGGCGTGAACGTTGGAGAGGTGGTCACGGAGCGTCAGCTCCGCGAGATGAAGCGGCGCCTGAAGAACTTCTTCCAATCGATTGGATTTGAGCGGCCTGACATCGAGGCTGATATCGTCGGCGATCCCTTGGTGCTCCGCGTCCGTGTCAAGACGAACCAATGCTGGCTGGTTCGAGTGTGGGAGCGTGAAGCCACTTCCTTGAGCGCCTCCCGTGCGGAGCCCGCGTTTCGCTTTCGTGACCCGGTGGATACCGACGAGAGCTTCACGGACCCCGCACCGTATGAGCGCAGTCGACTTGAGCCATGGCGCGGCCTCTTGCCCTTCTATGAGTCCGGCGTCTTTGAGCGTGAAGAGGCGCTGCGTGGCGTGGAAGTGATTCGCGCGATTTTGGCCAGCCAGGGATTCCTCTTCGCCGATGTACGGCTTGAGCATCGGGTGTTGCAGACGCGCGATAAACGTCGCAATTCGGTGGGTGCATCGCCTGTGATGGGCACGATCGATTACTACCTCACCCGGAACTATGAGCGCCGACTTCAGGGGCTGACCTTTGAAGGACTGGAGAGCTTTGAAGAGGAGGTCTTGCTGAGCGTGATGGATACCCAGATGTATGATTTCTTGGGTGACCCTGGCGCGATTCAGATCCAGAAGGTCCTCTACGACCTCACGAAGGTGAAGCGCTATTATCAAGAGCGTGGCTTCTATGCGTTCCGTTATGCGCTGACTGGAGAGCCTGAGCAGCGGAGCCCTCGGCGTGTGCGGCGCACGGAGGGCGACTCTGTCGTGTGGGAGTACCGCTTCCGAGATCGTGGCTTCAGGATCCGAAAGCGTAAGGGGCAGATGGTCCTCTATCTAGAGATCCCGCTCATCGAGGGGCCGCAGACAAAGGCGACCAAGATCAACATCTTCGGGGCTAAGAGCTTGCCACCGATTTTGGCCAAGCTGTTGCTTGAGATTGAGACAGGAGGGGCCTACGGAAAGGTCATGCTTGAGTCGGGCCTCAAGCGTATCAAGCTCTGGTACTCCCAACGCGGCTACCATCAGATGAAGGTCTTCCCCACCTGCAAGGCCTATGATCCGGAGCCTGAGAACGGCGATTGCGACCCCTTCAACGTGCGCTCAGGCAAAGTGGAGATGGTCTATCGCATCGATGAAGGCCCTCAAAGCAGCGTCGGTGAGATCTTCTGGCGCGGCAATTTCCGCACGGATCCAGAGGTCTTATTGCGCGACCTGCCACAGCCTGGTGATCCGTATCGTGCAGAGGATATCGCGACGGCTGCTCGGAAGCTCCGTAACCTTGGCGTCTTCAATTCGGTCAAGATCACCCCCATCGGCATCGATGAGACCCCGGCGCGAGATGAGATCGCGCTCCTCGTCACGGTCGAAGAGGGTAGGACGCGCTTCATCGATCTCGCGGTTGGTTTCCGCACCATCGATCGGGACAGTGACGCGGGCACAAAGGCGCCCGCGTGGTTGGGCTCGATCATCGGTCAAGCGACAGCAGCCTCTGACCGATCCACCAACGGGTTGGCGCGGGGCAGGGCGCTCGGCTTGCCCGATGTCTTGCTCAAGGTGGAGGCGGAGTACCTTGAGTACAACTTCCTGGGCTTGGGCTGGCAGTTCACTTTGCCCGTGCAGTACGGGTTCTCGACGAGCGATCCGCTGCGCCTTGGTTCGTTGACCCCGACCATCCGTATCCCGCGGCCAGGGGGCACGGACTTGGAGACGGAGATTAAGCTCCTCGCGGAGATCGACCGGGTCAATGACCAGATCGATCGCACCGAATTCGGCCTCTATTCGTCACTCAATTGGCCGCTCATGGATCAGATGACCCTGGGGTTCGCGCTCGACTTTGGGATGATCTGCTTTAAGCAGCCGGGAGACAGCAACCCGATCTGTGATCTGGATGAGTACTCTCCTCAGTTCCGACCCTCAATCCGTTGGCGCTGGGACACTCAGAACAACCCCCTTAACCCCACCAAGGGCTTCACGCTCTCGGGCGAGTTTAAGTACATCTTCGGGCGCAGCAGTGACGAACTTATCGGCCTTGAGACCGCCAATGATTTGGGCACCGAGTACGCCAATTTCTTGAAGTGGGAGACCAGCGCCGAGGTCGTGATAGACACGCGCATCGGACCGATCATCGCGGCCTTTGTACGCTACGGTGGCAGCCATCAGATCGGCGGAGATGGTACGTCACTGCTCCCCGCCAACGAGATCTTCACGCTGGGGGGATCCAACGGTGTGCGAGGGTATACCGACCACGCCATCGGTCGCTATGACGCCGCTGGGCTCCTCGACCGTGGCTGGCTCGATGCGAACGGAAACCGCGTCGGCGCCATCTACGATTATCGTCAAGATGGTGGCGGCAACGTGGTCCTCAACGGAAGCATGGAGGTTCGAATCCCGCTCGTGAAGCGAATTGGGCTCTGGGCGGCGACCTTTGTGGACGCAGGGGCGATCGCCCGAACGCACTCCGATATTCACCTTGAGAGCTTCCGTTTCTCCGCGGGCGCCGGCATTCGCTACCTCATCGGCAATCAGATCCCCGTGCGGCTCGACTGGGGGTTTGCGTTGGGCGACCCGCGCTGCACGGCTTGGTCCAGGACGGCGGACCTGTCCTCGGACACGCTCGCGGCGGACGCCTGCGCCAAGGAAGAGGAGGGCAACCGCATTCACTTTGACCTGCTCTATCCGTTCTAGAGGGGCGGGTCGCGCACCTCTTGCCGCGCGCGGAGGGCGTCGACGTAGTAGTGGGTGTCTTGACCCGGTTGGAGCTCCCCTGTTGAGATCTGAGCCTCAAGCCAAGCGATGAACTCGCCGACCTGAGGGCCAGGCTTGATGTTCATGTCGCTGCAGAGCGCGCTCCCGAGCCGCGGAGGGAGGGTCGGTGCGGCGTTCGCTTTCGCATTCATCCGGGCGATCCGCTCGGTGAGCTCGGCCAGCTGGGCGCGAATCCTGCTCGCGCGCCTCGGCCGCTTGGTTGTGTAATCCGCGCTGCTAAATCGAAGCATGTCCTCAAGGTGCTCGCCTGCATCTCGGATCAACCGTCGGATGGCGCGATCGCTCCAGCTCCCTTCGTACGCGTTCACGCGCGCGTGGTGCTCTACGACGAAGGCGATGCGCTCACGGCGCGCATCGGGCATATGAAGTCGTGCAGCGATGCCGTGGGTGAGCCAGGCCCCGAGCTTCTCGTGACCATGAAAGCTCACTTGGCCATGCCCAAAGATCGCGCGCGTCGCCACCTTGCCGATGTCATGGAGCAGTGCGACCCACCGCAGATCTGCGTCCACTGGGGTGCGCTCTAAGACCTCGAGCGTATGTGACCAGAGGTCTTTGTGATGCACCGGCGAACTCAAGTGAAAGTTCACCAAGGCGTGCACCTCGGGGAGCCACACTGCCAACGCCCCTGTGGACTCCAACCACTGAAGTGCCGCCCCCGCGTTCGGACCCGTGAGCACCGTGTCTAGGCACGTCAGGGCACCAGGGGACTGCACATCGATGAGCCTGCCGATGTCACGGCGAATGCCTGCCTCAGTCGGAGGGGCAGTCGTCCCATTGGCGATGGCTGGGGCGAGCGTCAGGATGTCGGCGGGCACCGTCATGGGCCGTGCTTACGCGAACGTTCGTCAGTTGGCCAGGATCGGTTGCATGTCGAGGTACGCGAAGAGGGTGTCGAAGTAGGCCCGCACCAGCGTCTCTTGGACCTCAAGGGGCGAGCCAGCGACCCATTCACGTTGCTCTCTCGCGTCCCCAGAGGTCTCCACAGCATCGACGACCGTTCGAAGCCTTGCGGCAGCATCGGGTGACAGGGATGGACCATCTGCGCGACGCATCGTGAAGCGCACCAGCTCTGGCTCGAAGAGGGGGTGATGACCACTCAACCCTTGGCAAAGCAAGGTGCCCCAAGCGTCGGATTCTGTACGCGGAGATAACATGCCATATATGGCACCATAGGTGTCGCGTCCTGTCCAGTGGGGTTTCGATACGCGTCAACCTTGAATCCAGGGTGGAGGATCGACTAGCTTCGTGGCCATGAATGCACGCCCCCTATTGTTCGCCTTGTCCCTCTTTTTGCTCCCGTCTGCAGGCGCCTGCGTGGACGTCGGGACTGACCCTGGCCCCGAGCCCACGGTGCCGGACATCGAGGAGCCTACGGTGGAGGGCTGCGAAGAGGCGGAGCAGCAGACGTATCGATGCCGCGACAACGAAGAAGAGGTCCAGATCTGTAAAGAGGCCGCTGTGGGTGAGTTCGTCTGGGATACGATCGACTTCTGCGAGGAGGATCAGGGCTGCTTTGCGAGCCCCTTGAACGCCTACCCCGCCTGCATGTCGAAGTTCGACTGCTATTCTGTGGTCTACGAGCTGATCTCATGTGACAGCGCCCCTCAGCTGGGCGCTTATGATCGCATTGAGTGCAGAAACGGTGTGGAGCGCCTGGCCCTCGATGATAGCTATCAGGACCTCTACACCTGCTATTACGACTTCAACTGCCACGAGACGAAAAACCCGACCGACTGCGTCATGGAGCGGTGCAGTGACTTGCTCCTCGCGTGCGTGGAGGGTGAGGCAGGCCCCCCAAGAGCCGGTAGTGAGGCATCGAGCCCAGAGCCCAGCATCCCAGATGAGGGTGGAGCCGACGTGTCAGAGGAAACGGAGGATCCCGGGGTGGGAGCCGATGCGTCGAATGATGAAAGTGTCGATGCCGTCTCAGCCGAGAACCCTCCCGGAGCACTTGAGGTGCCCGAGGGGTGCGAGGTGGACTTCATCACCTGCGTCTCGGGTTGCGTGCCGACCTGCCTCGCAGACTGTGACTCCAGTACCGAGGGCCCGGTGACGGACTACGCGCACGGCCTTTGTCAGCAAGAGTGTCCCTCGAGCTGTGTCGAGACGTGCGCAGCGGAAGAAGATCATATGGGGCCGATGGAGCTCTTGGGCATGGGGAACTGTGCGACCCAATGCGCCAACGTCTCGGGCATGTCGATTCAAGCATGTTTGCTGCAGCAATGCCCTCAGGCTGTCGCGCCTTGCTTCCAGGGCACCTTTGGGAGCTCAGAGGTGTGCTCGGAGACCGTTGAGTGTCTGTTCCAGTCAGTCTCTGCTGAGCCTGTCACCTCGACCCTTGAGTGCGCCGCAGAGGCTACCCAAGACACCCTGGATCAGGCGGTCGCAGTGCTCGCCTGTGTGTCTGAAGCGACCCGGGCAGGCGAGCCATGCGCTTGGGATGCCTCCTCTCTCCCGTGGGCCGATCATGTGGCCGCGGAGGCCGCGTGCTTCGCCGAGGCTTGCGGTCCTGAGCTCTACAGTTGTCCCAGCGACCTGTTCGGTAACTGAGCTTCGAGAACAGGCCTCAGGAGATCTTCTGACCCGTGAGGCCAAGGATGGCCTCATTGTCCGGCGTGCTGACCCACGTCTTCCGCTTCTCAGCGTCCTCGATCGTGCCGGCGATACTGCGGAGCGCGTCGACGGCTTGCAGCATCAACGCGTCTGCTGCCTGCTTCCGCCCCACGCCTCGCCTCGCCCGACTCAGGACGAAGAGCAGCTGATGGGTAAAGCGCGTCCAACCCGTCTTCCGTTGACCTAACTGAAGGGCGTCCTCTGCGAGCTGCAGTCCTTCGACAGGCTTCCCTGCCTTGATGAGCGCTTGAGAGCCGTAGGCAGAGGCGCGCGCAGCGCGACCAAACGCCTGGCGTCTCGTCGCTTGAATGACCAAAGAGTGCGCCTCTTTGGCCATCTTCGCCGCGACGGCCGCGGGGGCCTTCTGGAGGCTGAGGTTCATCAGCCCGAGGCGCGCGTCGGCCATCAGCATCCAATCAGGTGTGTCGCGCACGATCGCCGTGACCCTCTGGAGTCGGTCAGCCGCCTCACCACGACGGCGCTCAAGCTGAAGGGCCGCGGCTTCGGCCAAGAGGGCCTGGCCCATGGCCACGGCGTCCGCGTCGCGCTCGCCGAGCTGGGCAGCTTGCTCCGCATGATCCCGGGCGGAGGCCGCCCAGCCGAAGTCGACATGGAGACGCGCGAGGTCAAGCTCGACACGAGAGGAGAGCCCGCGCACGTGGTCGGCTGGCAGCTCGATAGAGACCTCGATGAGCGCCTCTAGGGCGGCCTCTGGTCTCCCTGCCTGGACGAGCAAGCGCGCAGCTAAGATATCTGCGGTGAGTTCATGGTTGCGCTCTCCAGCTTGCTCTGCTGCGGTGCGGTACTCATCGACAGCTTGCTGAGCATCACGAGTCCACTCAAGCTCCGTTAAGATCTCCGCCAAGGCGCCCATCAGCCGCATCCATACTGCAGGCCGAGGACGTTCACCCTTGCGCGCGTCCTGGATCGCCTGAAGCGCGCCGGCCGTGTCACCTGTAGCATAAGCGCTCATGACGCGCGCCCAGCTCCGCAGACCGAGGGCATCCACACCGGGGCGACCAGGCTCAAGGGCGACGCGCGCCTCGGCCTGTCGCGCCATTCGTGTCCAATCCTTTTGCTCAAAGGAGGAGACCACCTGGGTCTCCAGAGCGAAGGCGAGGGTGGGCATATGGGCGGCCTCGGTGCCCACCTCGACGAGCGCTGCGCTGGCCTTGTCGAAGGCGTCGAGATCTCCCTCCTGCATCGCATGACGGACACGGGCCTTATAGAGCATCGCCCGCCATCGCCACGCTTCATCAGCCTCCTCGGGTCCAAGTTGCCGCTCGAGCAGCTCCTCCGCTTGATCGAGGAGCGCCGCGGAATGCGCTGCAGCGTCTGCGCCTCCGGACTCTGACGCGGCGACGACGAGGTGGGGGGCGGCGAGCACAGGCCGGTCGGAGAGGATGAGGTGATCGGCGACGAGCTTACGTTGGCCGTTGAAGCGCTCCTCAGCGTGGATAGCGCGGGCCAGCCGGCGGTGGAGCTGTTGACGCTCCCCGCTGGGCAGCGACTCATAGATGCCCTGCCGCCAGCGATCGTCACTGACCAGCAGCATGCCGTCGCCTTGTGACGCTAAGACGCCATCGGTCAGCAGCGAAGGTACGTACTCGGCGTCGTCGTCGAAGTAGCGCTCAATGATGGTCTCAGGGAGCGCCTGCTGGAGGATCGCGAGGAGGGCGTCTAGACGCCCAATCTCGTCGCCGCTTGGTGCAGCCAGGGTCGCGTCGACACCCGCTTCCAAGACATAGCCGCCGCCCACGCGCTTCAATGTGCCGCGTCGGAAGAGGTCGTGCATGACGGCGATGAGGCCCGCGGGGGCCCCCTTAGCGGACTCGTGGAGGCGCTTGAGCTGCTCGGGGCCGATGACCCCGCGACCTACGGTTCGCTCCATCCACAGCGCGGTTTGCTCTAAGCTGATGGGTTGAAGGGGGACGACCGTCGCCTCTTCCATCTTGATGAATTGTTCGAAGGCGTCTGGCGCCGTCGGCTCCTCGTCTGGGTTCACGCTGGCCATGACGCGCAGCTTCTCGTTTCTCGCTGCAGTGAGGGCAGCCTGTAACACCGCGATACTTGAGCGGTCGGCGCGCTGCAGGTCCTCGATCACCAAGAGCGTCGGGCCATGAAGCCGCGTCAGCATGGTCGCCGCACCACTGCAGCCTCGAAGCAGCTCCTCATTCTCGTCAGGGTTCTCTGCTTGTCGCAGCCTGCTGAAGATGTCGATGGCGGGCTTGAGGCATTCCAGTGGACCTTCTGTGCCCGTGAACCGGAGGCGAATGACGCGCGATCCACCGACCGCGCCTCGGTCTGCGAGCTCATGGAGCAACCAAGAGGCGTCGTATCCGCCGGGCGCGCGCGCGACGAGCAGCCGGGGTCGGTCGGTCTCGATCGCCATGCCTGGCTTGAGCCAGGAGAGGCAGCTGTCGCCGGCCCCCAAGAAGTCATCACGGCCTGGAAATGGGCTCGACTGCAGGTGCTTACCGAAGGCGCTCTCGGTCTCGATCAGCGGCGTCTGCTCTGTGGCCTCGCAAAGACGCACGAGCACCTCGTGGGCGTGCGATGGTCGGTTGTCTGGGTCGGGTGACAGCAGCTCATAGATGAGCGCCTCGACGCCTGGGGGGCAGTCCGGGTGGGAGATCTTCGGCGGCTGGTTCTTGAGGCGCGCTTTGAGGAGCTCGTTCTCGTCGCTCCCTGACCAGGGGCGCTTCCGCTCCACCAGCTCGTAGAGGACCAAACCGAACGCGTAGAGGTCAGAGCGCTGATCGAAGGGGTCGCCGGCGAGCATCTCGGGGGCACAGTACTCGGGCGTCCCGATGAAGAACCCCTCTGGGGCCTTACCCAATCGGGTAGCGACCCCGAGGTCGATCAGACGGCAGGCCCGGTCTCCCGTGTCTTGCATGTCGACGAGGACGTTGCCTGGCTTCAGATCTCGATGCAGCCACCCCATGCGATGGATGTAGTCGAGGGCGCGTAAGAGCTGTGTCATCCACGGCCAAGAGTCTTGAAGGCGCTTTACACGTCGGATCGCTAGGATCAGCGGGATTCCGCGACAGTACTCGAGTGAGAAGTAGGGCACCTCACCCCCGCGCGGGTGCTTGGCGAAGCCAAAGTCATGGACGCGCGGGATGTTGGGGTGGTCGAAGCCTCGCTGGGCGACGAACTCGTCGAGGAAGGTCCCAATGGAGTGGCGAAATTCGGGGAGCAATATCTTGATGGCGACGGGATCCGAGGCCTCAGCGAGGTCTCGCGCCAACAAGACACGCCCCATCCCACCCTCACCGAGGGTGCGCTGGAGTTGGTAACGACCGTCCCAAGTCACGCCTCAGCACCTCCCATGGTCGCTGAGAGCCACAAAGGGACGACGGTCCGGGCATCTCGAGAGAGCTGAGTCTTGAGTCGGGCCGCTGTGGGGGCACCGCGGGCCACCTCGTACAGGTACGTCACAGACCAGGGGCCGTTTCCAGGTGTGACTGCGATCATCGCCCCGCTCGCCCTTGCGCGCTTGAGTTGCTTGGGCGTGGGTGGGCTTGAGGAGTGATCGCCGGGCACTTGAACGCTGAATTCGATCGCGTCGGAGGTGACGGAGAGGGCGACTCGGGGGCGATCGAGGAATCCAGGGGCTCCTTCACCCTCTGCCCACGTCATCGTGACGTGGTCGATAGACTTCATATGGGCTTCGAGCCGCCACGCAGACGTCCTGTTGGCCTCGGACGGAGAAGGATGCAATCGGTCGTTAGAGAGGCGCACCAACGTGGGGTGGAGCGCGTCCCCTAACGCAGCGAGGCCATCCCTCACTTGCTGGCGAAACAGGTTGTGCGTGGGATCGGCCGCGTGATGCCCAAGGGACATCAAAGCGTCGCGGCTCACGAAGGGCGTCTCATCATCGTTCGCTGGCAAGATCACCGTCTCTGCGCTGTCGAACGCGACCCTCTCCTCGGGCTCAGCGACCGCTTTGATGGGCGCGACGACGGGGGTTGGGATGAGGAGCGGACCCTGAGCGCTCAGCCAAGTGAGCACATCCTGGCTGATGAACCGCACCTGATCGGCGATCACCACCCGTGGCATATCAGTCTCCTGAATCAGGCGAGCCAGGAGAGGTGGGTCGATTTGAAGGAGCTTCGCCAACTCCACGTCGGTCAACACCGGTGCCATGGCCTGGAGTCTAGCCCGACCAGAGGGCTCTGCCTAGGTCCCCTTGGGACCATTTTTACGATCGCGCGGTCGTGTCGACCCAAGACGGGTTGGTTTGCTCAGCGCGTGCGCGACCTGCGCATCTGCTTTCCAGCTTTTGGTGCTGCCTTCTCTTTGCTCTTTTTCTTCGCCTTTTGGGGGATCACGTTGACGGACGGAGGGGCAGGTGCCCGCCTGGTGACTGGACGCTTGGGTACAGCTGTCCGTGTCCGTTTAGGGGTCACCCGTCGCGATCGGGTCGCCGGTGGTGCCACGATTTTACGTGTCGTCGTTCGTGGACGCACGGCGGGCCGTGTCGGGCGCGTCGTGCGGGTCGCTTTGGGTCGTGGCGCGGGTCTCGGCGCTGGGCGCTGGGCGGCAGGTCGCCGTGGTGCTGCGCGTCGCGCTGCTGGCCGCTCCGGCGCTGCACTGCGGCGCCGTTGAGCAGCAGGAGGCTCGCGTGTGGGACGTGACTGACCGCTGGGGCGTGCATCTCTCCGACGCTCTGGAGGTTGAGCGTAGCGTGGGTTTGTCGCAGGGAGTGGGCGTCGAGGTTCAGCACGTCGGGTCTCTTCCTCTTCGTCGTCGCCTCTGTCTTCGGGGCGATACGGCTTGGCCGTCTCGGACCACAGGTGTGTGGCTGCCTCCTCGGTCTTTTTGGGCTTCACGACGACGGTCGGCGTCGCAGGGCTGTGGCCCTTCGGCTTCACGACGACGGTCGGGGTACTGGATGCCTCGGCATATCGCGCGGCGCGGGTGCGTGTGTGATGGTGAACATGACCGTGGCCGTGCGCGTGGTGGTAGTGGGCGTAGTGTCCGTAGAGCAAATGCCCAGGTCGATGCCACGTCCCAGCGACCCAATGGCCTGGGAGCCAGCGATGGCCGTCCCAACAGCCGGGGGCCCAGGAGTAACCATGGCGGTGTGCGGGCCGCCAATAGCCCAGCCCCCATACGTAGTTCGTGGCGTAACCGGGGACCCAAATGAAGCCTGATCGGCGCGTGATTGGTGACCAGTAGCCGCCGTACCAGACGCCGTCTGCGTAGTAGCCGTTGACCCAGGCGTAGCCGTCCATGCTCGAGGGTCGCCAAAACCCAATCCGCCAAAGGCGCTGTGGGCCCAGGACGTGACCGGGGACCCAGACGGACTCGATCCGGTCGGTCGTGGGGCGCCAGTGACCTGAGATCCACGCACCGTCATCATCGTAATAGCCGTCGATCCACTCGAAGCCTTCGGCAACCTCGACGCGCCAGAAGCCCTGGACCCACACGCCATCATCGGCGCGGTGACCGCGCACCCACCGGTAGGTCTCACCGTCTTGAGGCGCCTCGGGGATCCACTGACCGGGGACGTTGAGTCCGTAGTCGTCGACATGAGGTGGGATCCAACGCTCATCGGGGCGCTCAGGTTCCCTGTAAAACCCCTGAATCCACGTCTCGTCTGCCGCGCGATGTCCAGGGACCCAGACCCACCCATCCGCTTCGGCTGCAGCGGCGTCAGAGCTATGTGTGATGGACGCGGGCGCTTGCGCATACGCCGGAACAGAGGCGGCACATATGAGCGCCGTCAGCGCGGCTGCGAGGGTGTGGTTGATTGAAGGGCTGGGCATTGGAGCTCCTAGGTCGCGGGCGTCTGAGAACTCAGACGATGGCCCCCGCGATTTATTCAACGCGCCCTGCAAGCATGTCGACCCGCGGGTCTCCAGGCAAGACAAAGGCCCCGAAGCTAGGCGCGTGATGGCCAGCCTCGGAGCCCTTGTGGAGACTCACGATCGCGTCGGTCCGCTAGGGAGCGACGACGTGGATATTACCGACCATCATCGGGTGGAACTGACAACGGTAGTTGTAGTAGCCCTCGGTCGCCATGGTGACGGTCACGTTGCTCGTCGCACCGTCCTGCGCGTCGAAGATCGTGTCCTCAGCACACAGCAACTCGAAGGGATGACCCCCAGAGGCCTCGATGGTCACCGTTTGACCGACCGCGACGCGTAAGCATTTGGTCGAGTACGGAGAGCCTGCGCCCATGATCGCGACATCGATCGTCCCCTCCATGGCGGTCATATCACCAGCGACGAAGTCCTCCTCTGTGCAGTCCGCGTAGTCCGCCTCGCAGGCGAACGCGGGCGCGTCCGCCTCACAGACGCCTGCGTTGCAGCTCTCGCCGTCACCGCAAGTGCCACAGTCGATGGTGCCGCCGCAGCCGTCGGTCTCGGTGCCACAGGTGACGCCGTCGGAGCAGGCGATGGCCGGGGTGCAGTCCGCCTCACAGACGCCCGCGTTGCAGCTCTCGCCGTCTCCGCAGGTGCCACAGTTGACGGTGCCGCCGCAGCCGTCGTCCATGGTGCCGCAGACCATGCCCTCGGTGCACTCGGTGGCCGGGGTGCACGTCTCACACGCGCCGCATGTCCCTACACCGTCCGCGAAGCACACAGGCCCCACATCAACGGTCACGCCGCTGTTGACGTCGTCGGCGCCGACCTCGAAGAAGTAGTTGTTGTTCTCGGTGTCGAAGCTGCACTCGTCGGGTGCGCTGGAGATCACAGACCATGCACCGATGGTGGGCTTCCATTGCCAGGTCTTCGGTGAGAGGTACTGAGTGAAGCTGTAGATGCCGTCCATATCGGTGTCAGTGCCCGTGTTTGAGCAGGAGCCACACCATTCGTTGAACTCTCCTTGGAAGTTAGGTGCAGCGCTCGCATCGTAGCTGTTCATGTCGACGTGGAGCTCAACGTGAGCCCAACCGCAGACAGTGGACTCGCCACACTCCCACCATGCGCTTGTTGCCGTACAGGCCTCGCCATCGAAGCAACCCATGCAATCGCTGGGGCAACCGTTGGCGGCGAACGTCGGCTCATCGCTGACGCATGCACCGTCGGTGCAGGTCTCACCCTCGCCACAGGCGGGGTCGCACGCCACGGGAGCTTCACAGGCGCCGCAGGTGCCGAAGCCGTCTGCGAAGCACACAGGGCCGACCGCGACAACCTCGCCGCTGTTGACGTCGTCTTCGGTGACCTCGAAGAAGTAGTTGCTGTCCTCAGCGTTGAACCGACACCCCTCAGGTGCGCTGGAGATCACAGTCCACGATCCGATGCTCGGCTTCCACTGCCAGGTCTTGGGTGAGAGGTACTGCGTGAAGCTGTAGACGCCGTCCATGTCGTCGTCAGTGCCCGTATTGAAGCAGTCACCGCACCAGTCGTTGAACTCACCCTGGAAGTTGGGCGCAGCGTTCATGTCGTAGTTGTTCATGTCGACGTGGAGCTCGACCTGAGCCCAGCCGCAGACAGTGGACTCACCGCAGGTCCACCACTCGTCGGTGGTCGTGCAGGTCGCGCCGTCGTAGCAGCCTTGGCAATCGGTGGGGCAGCCGTTCGCGGCCATGGGGGTCTCATCCGCCATGCACATGCCCGCGGTGCAGGTCTCGCCGTCGGCGCAGGTGCCGCACTCAAGGGTGCCACCACAGCCGTCGTCCATAGTGCCGCAGTTCATCGCGCCGCAATCAGCAGCAGGAGTGCATTCTGCGGTGCACATGCCCTCGGAGCAGGTCTCACCGTCGGCGCAAGTGCCGCACTCAATGGTGCCGCCGCAGCCGTCATCCATGGTGCCGCAGTTCATGGCCTCACCGCACTCGGTCGCTGGCTCGCAAGGATCGCTGCACGCGCCATCGACACAAAGCTGACCGTTCTCGGAGCAGTCCGTGGTCACGGCGGTGAACTCGCCACAGTCGTCCGCATCCTCATTACAGGACGCGTCGTATTCGGTGAGGATGTCGCCATCACAGGTCGCCGCTTGCTCACAGAGCGTCGCGGTCATCTCGTGGCCACAACCGTCGGCGTCACAGGTGGGGGCGTAGGTCCGGACCTCGGCCAAGCCGTTGGCTCCGACGCACTCGCTGGCCTTCGGGACGTCGCAGTCCTCCACGTCGCTCGTGGTGTACTCACATGCGGTGCCCTCGGCGTTACAGGCGCCGGTGGCCTCGTACGCCACGATCATCAAGCCCATGCAGCCGTTCGCTTTCGCGTCCGAGCAGAGGCTGATGGTCTCGTCTTGGCCGCACACTCCGTCATCACAGGAGGGGGCGTAGGTCCAGGTCTGGGCTGCGACGGTGGTCGTGCACAGACCGTCGGTGCAGACCGCATCATCGTCGGCGCAGGGCGTGTCGTCGTCACAGGCGTCGCCCGTGAGTGAGGTCACGCATGCATCGTCTTGGGCGATATCGCAGTCCGTCGTAGCCTCTTCGTAGCTGCAGGGATCCGAGTCGTCCTCGGTCTCGGCGCAGACGCCAACTTGGGCGTAGGTCGTCGCCATCAGCCCATCGCAGCTGTCTGCGGGGGGCGCTTCACAAGCGACAGGGGTGTCGACACAGGCGCCAGTGGCGGTCTCGCAAGCTGAGGTGACGCAGTCGCCAGCGCTCGCGGCGCAGTCGACCTCGCTGTTCGGGACAGGCTTGCACTCACCGGTCTCTTCACCGACGAACTTCTGGCATGACCAGATGCCGTTGCACATGTCGCCGTCGTCCAGGGACGCGCAGTCCTCTTCGGTGGTGCAGGCGGCGCAAGGCTCACCGTTACCTGGCTTACATGTGCCGTTTTGGCAGTAGTCGCCGTCGTTCTCGCAGTCTGCGCCGGGGGCGCAGCCTGTGCAGGGATCGCCGTCATCGCAGGCGAGGTAGTTCTCGACCGGAGTCAACTCGCACGCGCCCGTGCCTGGGTTGCACGCATTCGTGCGGCATCCACCGTTGTCGGAGCCCTCGGAGCAGGTGACCTCGCTGTCGGCCACTGGGGCGCAACTGCCCTCGACACAGCCCCAGAGTCCGTTGCAAAGGTCACCATCGTCGTAGATGGCGCACTCTGCGTCGGTCGAGCATGTGCAGATGTCACCGTCTTCGGTGACGCCGTTGATCTCTGCCCCTGCGCACGCGCCCTCGGCGCAGACATCGCCGCTCGTGCAGGGGTTGCCGTCGTCGCACACGGCTGCGTTCGCCGTGTTTGCACAGTCGCCAGTCTCGGCGTCGCAGGTGTCGTCAGTGCAGGGGTTGTCGTCGTCGCAGAGCACCGTCGACACGTCCACACAGAGGCCGCTCGCGCACTCGCCAATCGTGCACGCCGTCCAGTTCTCCTCGTTGCACGGCGTCCCGTCATCGGACGTCCGCACGACACATTGGCCACTGTCATTGCAGTAGCCGCCTTCGCAGGTCCCTGCGTCGGGGTGGTCGCATGAGGCCCATGTGCTGCGGGTCTGCTTCACGCAGGTGCCTGCATCACAGACTGCGTCCTCGCACGGCGTCAGGTCTGAGAAGGTGTCAGCGCACTCGGCGTCATACCCACACTCATGGTCTGGCGTCGGGATGTCCGTCGTGGCCGTCGAGCCAGCATCGGTCGTGGTGTCGATACCGCCGTCGTCGCTGCAAGCGATGAGCGCTGAGAAGCCAACGAGGATGGCGAGGGTAAAGATTCTGTTGGGCGTCATGAGGGCCGACCTCCGTGATTTGGGCCGCGTCACAGTATCCGAAGGTTGTGCCCGGGACAACAAGCGCCTGACACCCAATGGTCACTTGTCGTGATTCTGTGCCCGATATCATCATAAGTGCTTGTTTACGCTGGTGAATAAAGTTTGGCAATGTGGGTTCGGATCGCCGTACTTCGGTGCCTCAGCAGAGTGATAAAAGAGGCACGACCGCCGTCAGGGGGCCAAGTAGGGGATCCACCGGAGGGGTAGCGGCACCGCAGTGCGGCCCTGCCAATCGAGGCGCTCGATGACCCCAGCCTTCTCTTTGCCGACCCGAAGGTGTTGGCTCGGGGCCTTGGGCCGAGCGCCTTTGAGGGCCTTCTTCGAGGGCGGCGCCGGGCGCCAGAACCCGAGCTCGTAGCGGACGCGATCTCGCCACGCGTTCAGCCCCGAGTAGACCCTGACCACGATCAGGCGGCCCTTTTTCCAGGTCCCTTCGGCGCTCAACGTCCTCGCGTTCATCGGCATCTTGGCCTCTGGTCCATCTTCGTTGAGGGGACGAGAGAGGCGGTTCAAAAAGGGGCGCCATCCCGCGCCAGGGTCGCGGCGGACCTCGAAGACGGCCTCAATCACTTCACCATCGCGGTGCATGCTGTGGATGCGGTAGCCGTGGAGTGAGAGCTTCCCACCATAGCGCAGCGCTGGATCGAGGACGGTGCCCAGGGGGGCGAGCCAAGAGGCGACCTCCGCAGGGGTTTCATTCAGTTGAACCGCCAAGTTGTGGGCTGCGGCGTGCTGCCGGAGGGTCTCTGGTGGCGGGGCGCCCTCGCGGCGGCTCTCGGCCTGACTCTCATGCCCGGTCGCGAGCAACATCTCTGCTTCGAGCCAGGGGTCTCTCACCAGCGTTTGAGGCGGGTAGACGTGGCTTACGAGCCAGCGGTGCATCAGGTCGGCGGGCTCAGACTTGAGCCGGAGCCAAGTCACGTCTGGGGTGCTCACGGTCTCCCGCAGATCGATCACCAAGAAGTCCTCGATCACGGTCACGGGGTGTTGGCTCATCGCGTCCGTCTGGAGCGCAGGGATCGCGAGCTGGGGGGCGCTCCTGAGGTCCACAACCGCCATCGCAGATCGCGCGACGTTCTTTAACACCTTCGTACGCTCTGTGACCTTGATGCGGCGGAACCTTCGGTCCAAGTAGAAGGCAAACTGGAACTTCGCAGTGAGCATCTCATCGTGGACCGCGATCTGGTCGTCAGGGGTCGTCTGCGTGTGGATCCAGCGCGCCACCACGGCGTGACGTCGTCGGTAGTCTTCACCCTCTTTGGGGGCTGGATCGGCGAAGCGTGTGCGGTAGTGCGTCCCCGCGATCCCCGACGCACCCTGTAAGAGGATCAAGCCGGTGGCCACCGAGAGGGTGATCGCTCTGGACCACCTTGGGCCAGGGCGCCACTGAGCCGCGCGCCGAGCCACCTCTGTGAGGGCCACGATCACGTCGGCCCCGGCGATCACGAAGTACACGGCCGCGAACATGGGCCAGAAGTCGTGGACCCACGCCCCCTGCCTGAAGATCACGACCCACGCAGTCCCCAGCCCCAAGAACGCGAGCGCCGCGTTGTGCTTCATCCCCCATCGCCCCTCCTTCGCGTCTCGCCGGGCGATCCATGGCCAGAAGAGACCCGCCAGGACCAGGGTAGGGGTCATGAGGTCGACCCATCGAGGCCCTTGGCGGCTCAAGACATGAGCCACAGTCTTGCCCTTGCCGTTTTGACGAAAGCGCCCGACGTCTCGAAAGGCTTGGATGAAGTCGTCGCCGCCGTAGAGCTCAGAGAGGTGCCACAGGACACCGAAGAAGCCGATGAGTACGGCGGCACAGAAGGGCGCGATCCAGCCCCACTCGATGCGCCGCCGCTTCAGCATGGGGACCGCGACTGTGCAGGCCAGCCAGAAGGCGAAGACAAACCAAGGCCAGTCTGACCAGGCCCCCAAGATCGCCACCCCTGCGCTCGCTGCGACCCACCTGCGTTGATGCGTCTCACACCACCGCATCCACGTCCAAAGGCTCGCTAGGCAGAAGAGCAGCACCAGGGCCTCTTGATTCACGAAGGGACCGTAGTAGGCGAGCATCGGTGTGGTGATGAAGAGGATCATGGCCGCCCAGCGGCCCGGCCCGGAGGGCCACCATCTGCGCGCCATATCCGCGAAGAGTAGGAAGCCTAAGAGCATCAAGATCGCGGGGACGAGCCGCGCTTGCCATTCACCGACACCGAAGACGCTGAACGAGGCACCTACGAGCAGGTGAATGCCCACCGGGTGATGCCAGTAGTGCTTAAACTCATCTGGCTTGGCCCTTGGGTCGAGGTTCTCGACCGGGCCGTACTTCGCCTTCTCAAACCCGTGCCGCACGAAATTGCGGGCGGCGACGGCGCGTCGCGCGGCGCACCAACCTTTGTGGCCAAAGAGGAACTCTTCATTCACGCTCTGGAGGTTCACCGCCACAGAGAGGGCGAGGCAGAGGCCCAAGCCGATGCGGTGAAGCCGTGTCACTGCGCAGCTCGGCGCAGGGCCACCCCGACCTCCACGTGTGGGGTGTGGGGGAACATGTCGAAGGTCGCGACGTCGGTGATGACGAACCCAGCGTCGATCAAGCGCTTGAGATCCCGGCTCAGGCTTCTTGATTCGCATGAGGCGTAGATCACCGTGACCTCGCCTTTCAGCGCCGTGATCGCGTCGATGACAGCCGGCGCGCACCCTGCGCGAGGGGGATCTAGGATGACCGCGTCCGCCCCCTCGGCGAGGACGCGTGGGGCGGCTGTCGCGGCGTCCTCGGTGATGGCGGTGACTGCGGAGGCCTCAAGCAGCTCGATGTTCCGCATCGAGTCCTCGGAGGCGAGCGGGTGACTCTCGATGAGGGTCACTCGGTCGGCGCGCGCGCGGCTCGCGAGCCCTAAGACGCCGGCGCCGGCGTAGAGATCGACCAGGTGTGTCATCCGCTCAGGGAGCCACTGCCCCAGGGTCGTCACCATGGCCTCTGCCATGTCATGTCGCGTCTGTATAAAAGAGGTCGGCCCCACCTGGAGGTTGAGATCGCCGTAGGAGACGCTCTGCCGCCGCTTGCCTCGCAGATGGACGTTCCGTTCGCCGAGCATCGGCCCAGAGCCCTTGGGGTTGATGTTGGCGTGGACGCCGCAGACCCCCTCGATCCGGATCAACTGTTGAGCGGCCTGAGCGACCTTGGGGCCCGGCTTGACCGAGAGGATGAGGGTCAGGATCCCCTCCTCGCGGCCCGGATCGACCCGATACAGGAACCCACGGATCACCCCAGGGCGCTCTTCACTTCGCCATGTCGGCCAGTCAAGCCGTGCCAAGATGTGGTGAGCGTGCTTGAGGACGCTGTTGACCCGTCGATGTTGAATGACGCAGCTGTCGACCGGGACCAAGTCCTGGGTCCCCGGCGCATAAAACCCCATCCGCATGGATCCACCGCGATGCCGAAGCACCATGAGCGCACGGGTGCGGTACCCGAGGCTGTACTCCGGACCAATCCACCCATGATGCCGGGTCGCGTCGTCGCAAAGGGGCGCCAAGAGCTCCTTCACCTGAGTGGCTCGAACCTCTCTCTGCAGCGACATCGAGGCGGGCTGCCAGGGGCATCCACCGCAGCTCGTGACGACCGGGCAGGGCGCCTCGACCCGATATTTAGAGGGCTCAGTCAGCGTCTGAATTTGCCCCACGTTGATGTGCTTGCCCGTGTGCGTAATACGCAGCTGAGCGGAGTCGCCAGGCACGCCGCCTAGGACGCGCACCTCAGCGTCTCCGACCCGCGCCAGTGAGCCACCACGTCGCTCGAGCGACGTGATGGTGGCCTCCACCAAGTCACCTTGATTGAAGGGTCGCTTACGCCGAGGTGACTTGGCCATGATTAGAGGGTCGCCTGTCGTCGTCGCACCGCCCAGCCGAGCATCAATGCGAAGAGCACCGACCACAGTGGCAGTCCTTGAGACTGGCTGGTACCGCAGCCGCCGTCATCCTCGCCAGGAGGGTGCACGGTCACGACCGAGGTGTCCGCCTCGGGGGCCACGTCGACGTCTTCACCGCCGCCGCTCGTGTCGGCCTCTTCCGTGGGCTCGGGCTCGGGCTCGGGCTCGGGCTCGGGGGCGACCACCTCGCCACTCCACGTTTTGTAGGGCGTCGGCGAGGTCTCGTAATTGCCTGTGTTGTGGGGGTCGTGGTTGAAGCCATTCCACTCGAAGAGGCTCTGTCCGGCCTTTCCCTTGGTCTTCCATGCGTAGAGCCAGCCGTCTCGGGTCATCACGGTGACATCGAAATTGCCGTCACCGTCAAAGTCACCCACACCCGCGGAGGCGATGATCCAGCCGCCTGTCTGCTTAGGCCACCCCTCTGGCTCCTCTCCCAGGTAGTTCCAGGCGCGGACCAAGTACCCGCCAGACCCGATGATGACCTCGGGCTTATTGTCGTTGTTGATGTCGACGATGGTCGGGGTGTTGAAGAACTGCCAGTCGTCGTGGACGCGGGGGAAGCCCTCCATCATCTTGCCGGTGTCGGTGTCCCATCCGCTCATGTGGTGGTCGAAGGGCTTGCGCTCGCCGCCCCCTGCGAAGGCGATCGCGAAGTCAAAGCCCGCGGTCCCCTTCACGAGGTCGATGCCCCCTTTGCCGTCGATGTTCCCCATCGCGCCGTGGTTATGGAGGATGTAGGCTGGGCTGTCTTGGGAGTCGGACAGGGGGCCATAGTCCTTGTTGTCCATCTTGCGGTACTGGGTGCCGTCGTGGTTGAGCAGGACGCCCGGTGACGAGATGGTATCGAAGCTGAGCTCCAAGGTGCCGTCGTAGTCCAGGTCCGCCATGATCGGGTTGGAGACGACCCCGCGCCCGACGATGGGGAGAGTCTCGACGGTCAGGCCGTAGAGGGAGGCGGGCCACCCGTCTACGATCTCACCAGTCTCGCTCTCCAAGAGGTAGGCCAAGGTCTCGTTTGCGTTACCTGCGGCCCCAAAGGTCTCGCTCGTGCCGACCGCGATCTCGGGCTTCCCGTCGCCATCGGCGTCTCCCACGGCGACAGACGCGATGATGCGCGCCCCTTGCTCGGGATCGCTGCCTACCTTGATTGGGTAGGGCGCAAATCGTGATCCGTCGGCCTGCCAGACGTAGAGGTTCTGATCCATCGCAGGGGCCAGGACCTCGAGGTCTCCATCACCGTCGAGGTCGTAGAGGGTCGGGGCGGCGAAGAAGCCGAATTCGATCAGGTTCTGCTTCGTCGGCGGCGGCTGATCGAAGTCGACCGACTGGGGCCACCCGGTCCGCATGCTCCCATCGTGCTCGTAGACGTAGACCCAGCCGTCCCAGGTGCTCAACACGATCTCAAGGGTCCCATCACCGTCCAAGTCACCGACCGCGGGCGCCATCATCAGCGTGTGGCGCGCGACGTCTGGCTCCAAGGTCATCAGCTCGGCGACGCACCCTGTCTTGTCGTCGCGGTAAGCGCAGGCGTTGCGCACGTTCAGGGTGTTGTCCGGGTCCACTGTCCAGCGGACGTTCAACGCGACCGGGAAGCCCGCCACCTCTGTGCCATCGTACTTGTAGGCGTGAAGGTATCCGTCAGCGAGCGCGGTCACGATGTCCTCTGCGCCGTCGCCATCGAGGTCGGCGAAGGTCGGCGAGGACTCTCCGGAGGTCCCGAGGTAGAGGGGGAACCCGTCGTGGAGGTCTGGATCGCGCTCGATCAAGAACCCTTTGCGCATCTCACCGACGATGGGGTCACCGTTCGCGAGGGTCGCGGTGGCGCGCAGCCGGAGGGTGACTGCGTTCTGGTGGGGATCGGCGAGCTTGGCGTCTAGGTCCAAGTCGATGGTCGTCAGGTCCCAGGTCGCCAAGACGCCCTCAAGCCCCTCAGTGGTCCCCGTGGTGATCGTGACGAATTCGGAGTCCTTCGGCGCGACGCCGAGCGCATACTCCATCACCCAGTTCACGCTCTCATAGCGCGCAGGGCGGCCGTCCGTTCGGAGGTTGATGCGGCCCGTGATGTCGATGGTCGGGGTCTTGTCTGGGTAGAGGACCTCGAACCAGAGCGGCTCTAGGATGTCGACCTCGGGCGGGATCTCCCCCGTCATGACCGCGTCCACTGTGCTGCGGGCGTTGTTTCGTCCGTAACCAAAGTGCCAGTCCCACCCTTCATCGCTGATGAACTTGGTCGGATCTAAGCCGCCGGGGTTCGCGTTGATGTCATCGGCGGTCATCGTCATCAGCTGCTTGATCTCCTCAGCGCTCAGCGGGGGATCGAGCTCTGCTTTCAGCCCAGCCGAGTAGATCAGGCCGGCATGGCCTGCGGTGATGCCAGTGGCCTCTGATGAGCAGCCCGTGCCTGGGGTCGAGAGCAGGAGCTGCATGCCGAAGTTCGTGCAGTTGTTGAAGTTCAGAAATGTTGTGGACTGATCGGCGCTGACCGCGTCGTAGACGATGGCGTGCACGTAGACCGTGTGGTTGTTCGTCCCGGGCATGTTGTGGTGGTAGCTCAGCTCATCGGCGGCCGAGGCGATCACCACCACGTTGTTCATGTACGCGTAGTTGATGGCTTGTTGGCCCAAGGGGGTGTTGTTGACCGAGCCGAGCGCCTCTTGGATCACGTGCGCGCCGGAGTCCACGGCGAAGATCACCGAATGCGCGAACTCATTGGCGTCTGCGATGAAGCTGTCGGCAGCGCGGAGCATGAGTGCGGTGCAATCAGGGCAGACTCCAATGTCTCCCATGCCGTTGTTGCCCTCTGCGACCGACCAGCGGGCCTCACCATTACCGTGACCGAAGCGGTTGTCGTCGTAGGCGTCGTTGTCGTCAGCGAAGAAGTCCCAGCCCGAGATGTCGTCGACGTAGCCGTTGCCGTCATCATCGACGCCATCTGAGCAGTGGATGATCAAGTCTTGGGGGTCGAGCATGCCGTTGTCGTTCTTGTCCCAATTGGCGAGCTCAACCTCCTCTCCACGGGCGGCGTAGTAGTCCCGGATGTCGAGCCAGCCTGAGCCGTCCACGTCGAAGATGTCCGCACCTGGCGTCGCCTCATCACCCCAGTCGGGCAGGCAGTTCTGAAGCTCGCCGCGGTTCAAGTAGTACTTGTTGACCAGGTCTTTGTTGTCCCAGTAGACGCCCGAGTCGAGCACCGCCACGATCACGCGGCGATCGCCGGTGGTGACCTGCCAGGCTCTGTCGGCATGCAAGCCGGCCCCCATGGCGACCTCTTCTTGGCGGAACCCCTCGGTGGCAGTCCAGTCTGCGCGTGTCCACTCAGGGCAGGCCTCGTCCATATGAGCCCCAGGTACAAAGGACCACAGGTTCCACTGGCCGCTGTAGCCCGGGTCGTTGGGCATCGCTAGGCAGGGGTTCTCATCCGGACCATTGGTCCACGCTGCGGCGCTGGATGCACCGATGAGCAGGTTTAAGGCAAGGATCCACGAAATGCGTCGCACGTAAGGCCTCCGATTCAGCTCCGCAGCGGTCTTCTGCGGGCAAAGGGCGGCCTATCCAAGCAGCAAACTCGCGCGCGAGCAATATGGATCCCATTGACGGCGTCCGTGCCCCTCGTTATGCAGGGCAGGAACCTTGCCTAAAGGGAGCCTGGCCATGTCCTTTCGCGAGCTCGTAGAACGTTACGCTAAGACCTACCCGGCGCTCGGCCTCGTCGGCAACACGCCGCTGGTGCGGGTGGACCTCTTTAAGGATGAATTTCCTGATGTCGAGGTCTACGCCAAGGTGGAGAGCTTCAACCCAGGGGGCTCCCTCAAGGACCGCCCTGTCCTCTACATGCTCTTGAGCGCCTTGGAGGACGGTCGACTGGACGCCTCGAAGACCATTATGGACAGCTCGAGCGGTAACGCAGGGATCGCCTATGCGTGGATCGGCCAAGTGCTCGGTGTGCCGGTCAAGCTCGTGATCCCCGACAACGCGAGCGCCGAGCGAAAGAAGCGCATGCGGTCGCACGGGGCTGAGATTCATCACACCAGCGCGCACGAAGGTTATGATGAGGCGCTGCGCGAGGTACGCCGCCTCGCGGCCGCCGATCCGGACACGATCTTCTTCTGCGATCAGTACGGTAACGACTTCAACTGGCGCGCGCACTACGAGACGACCGCTGAGGAGATCTGGGAGCAGACCTCGGGGCGCATCACGCACTTCGTCTGTGGCGTCGGGACCGGCGGAACCCTGACAGGGACGTCGAAGCGCTTGAAAGAGCTGAACCCTGCCATCCAGACCGAGTGCTGTGTCCCGGACGCGTTCCCTGGCGTGGAGGGGCTCAAGCCTCTGAAAGATCCGGAGGACATCGTCCCGGAGATCTTGGACAAGACGCTCATCGACCGCATGTGGGACACGGACGTCGATGTGGCCTGGGAGATGAGCCAGAAGCTCGCCAAGGCCGGGCTCTTCGCCGGGCAGTCCTCGGGGGCCTACATGGCGGGCGTTTATGACGTCGCCAAGGACCTCCACCAACGAGGAGAGCCAGGTGTCATCGTCACGTTGCTCTGCGACATCGGCGAGCGGTACATGTCGACCCGCCTCTGGGATTGAGATACTCCGCTTAGTCGAGCGACAGCTCGCTGGCCCCGAGGGCGCGCGCAAGCATTCGAACGATCGTCTGATTGTCCCCCGAGCCGGGCACGATCAAGTCCGCCTCTCTCCTTGAGCGATGCCCAAATTGCTCATGCATCGGGCGCACGGTCTCAAGGTATTGATGCAGCACGCCATCAACGTCGCGTCCACGCTCCGCGATGTCTCGCTGCACACGACGGGCTAAGCGTATGTCGTCTGGGGTCTCGACATAGATCTTCACGTCCAGCAGGTCAGTCAGCTCCGGGAAGACGAAGACCAAGATCCCCTCGACCAGAATGACGGGCCGCGGCTCGATGACCTCGCCGCCGCTCATCCGCGCGTGGTGGGCGAAGTCATAGCGCGGCGCGGTCACACTGTGTCCCGCGCGAAGTGCCCGCAGCTGATCGGCGAAGAGCTGCGCGTCGATGCTCTCGGGGTGGTCGAAATTGACGGTCGCGCGCGCCTCGACGCTGAGGCCAGACAGGTCGCGGTAGTAATTATCCTGACTGACCGTGGCGCAGCGCTCTGCTCCGAGCGCGCGGGCCAGTCGCCTCGCGAGAGTGCTCTTCCCGGAGGCGGTGCCCCCGGCGATCCCGATCAAATGAGGCATGCCAGCGACCTACCAGGCCTGATCCGCATCAGCCGCCAAGGCCACGTGCTGCCCGGTGCCGATCCTGCGGTGAGTGCCGGTGTCCGAGGAGTACCCCAGCTGTGAGAGCTCGGCGATGTGCTGTGCGACCTCGTCGCGTTGCTCTACGGCCGAGGGGTCTTGCACATAGATGCGGTAGTGGTGAAGCGCTTCGCGGACGCGCCCGGTTGTCTCAAGCGCCCGAGCATACGCCAGGTGACACTCCGGGAAGACGGACCGGAGCCCGAGGGCCTCTTGGAATGCCGCGATCGCCTCGTCGAGGCGGGCACTCCGAGCCAACGCCTGCCCAATGGCGAAGTGAGCGCGGGCGTGCCGTGCATCGAATTCAAGGATCGTCTGGTAGGCATCGAGCGCGAGGTCGATGTGGCCACTCTTCAGGTAGCAGTTGCCGAGGTTGTAGTATGCCTTCACGTAGGTCGGTGATTGATGGATTGTGCGGCGGTACTGCTCGACTGCCTCGTCGTTGAGGTCCATCAGTGCGTAGACATAGGCCAGCATGAAGCGGGCCTTGTAGAATCGTGGTTCGCTCGCGAGCGCGCGGCGGAACGCCCCCGCAGCGGCCTGCAGCAGGCCCTTCTCTTTGAAGGCGTGCCCCAGGTTGAAGTGGGCGCGAGAGTAGTCGGGGCGCAGCTGGATCGCGCCGCGGTAGGCGCGGAGCGCGAGGTCGATCTCGCCACACTCGAAGTAGACGTTCCCGAGGGCGAATGCTGTCTCGGCGTTGCTCGGATCGAGGCGATTGGCTCGGGCGAAGGCGATGCGGCTGCCCTCAAGCCGGCCCAAGGCGCTCATTGTCGTGCCGAGGGCGAAGTGCCCCTCCGCGCTATCGGGCTCCAGCTGAGTAGCGAGGTAGAGCCGCTCGGAGGCGTCGTTTAGTTGGCCGGCGTCGTGTAGCGCCAGGCCCAGGTGTCGATGGTGGCTCGCCTGCCCAGGCTGAAGGCGCGCAGCGCTGCGCCAGTAGATGATCTTCAGCGCTGTAAGGGCACGCTTCACACGATCTCCGGCTGACGGTAGCGAGGGGTGAAGAGGGCATCGGCCCCGATCGACGCTCGGTTCCGATCATCACCCTAACCTGCTCCGCAGAGCAGTTGATATCAGAGCGACCTCTTCATTGTAGCACGAGCCCACGTTGACTGGTAGATTCCGCGGCCGCTGAGCCGGCACCCGTCGGCATGGCAAGATCGGAATCATTACACGGCGCCTTTTTGAAGCGCGGGCATGCCCTGCGTGACGAGGCCGGGACGAGAGATCATGGGCGAAGGTGAAGTCGAAATCGAAGGGGGCATCCAGGTCGCCGTCTACGGAGCTACCGGTGCCCTAGGGCGTGAGGTCTTGCTCTCGCTCGAGGGCCACGGACTCCCCGTGGAGAGCTTAGTCGCCGTCGGTGGCACACAGTCTGCCGGGCGCGAAGCGTACTGGCGTTCACATCCCATCACAGTGATCGGCGAACAGCATGTCGACGTTGGGGAACTGGATGTCGCGATCTTGGCGGTCCCCGCTGAGGCGGCTGAGGCTCTCCGCGCGACGCTTATCGACGCGGGTGTCTTCGTCGTGGACCTCTCTGCAGGTGGCGGAGAGCGGCCGCTACCGCTGGTCTGGCCAACCTTTGATCTTAGCGGCCTCGAGACCCACCCCGGTGGCGTCTCTTTGCCCTGCGGGATCGCCGGGGCCCTAGCGCCTTTCCTGCGCGCCCTGAACACCCTGGGGACCCTCGCTGACCTCGACGTCACCGCGATGATGAGCGCCCAGGCGGCAGGTCGTCGCGGTGAAGAGGCGCTGTCGGCGCAGACCGTCGCGCTCTTGAATCAGCGGTTACCGACCGCGGACGTCTTTGGCGGCGTCTTGGCGTTCAACCTGTTGCCGCGTTCACCCGCTGCCATCGGCGCCGAAGACCCGGTGGTGCGCCAAGCGCTCGACGAGCTTCACCGCATCCTGCCCGCTGCCGCAGAGGTCAAGACCACGATCCGAGTGATGCAGGTCCCAGTGTTCGCAGGCCTCGGGCTCACCGTGCGGGTCGCATTTGAGGGCACGCCGCCGACGCGTGCTCAACTCGACGCCTGCCTTGAGGCAATCGACGAGCTTCGGCCGATCCCTGACGAAGGGCGCCTCGCCCTGCGCGACACGATGGAGCGAGACGCCGTCTTCTTGGCCGACCTCTCCTTGCGTGACGATGGGGTCTTACACGCCTTCGTAGCGACCGATCCCTTGCACCGCTCGGCGTGGGCGTCTGGCGCTGTGCTGGAGCACGTGTTGGCAGAAGATCTCTGGTAGCCAT
The DNA here is from genome assembly GCA_049602155.1 of Myxococcota bacterium. GTDB lineage: Bacteria > Myxococcota_A > UBA9042 > PHBI01 > JBMYRH01 > JBMYRH01. Next base: position 136,967 of record JBMYRH010000009.1, read on the forward strand.
CAAGAGTCCGATCATTTTGACAAAATGTCAGACCAGTGGTCCCTTTTCTTATGGATTGACAGGTTGGCACGTTGGCGTCGCAACCGCGGCACCCGCGCATCAACCCAAACAGCTGCCTGGTCTCTGATTCAATACAGACTCCGGAGTGGCATGGCGCTTGCAGACTCCTCACGTCTTACACGTGTGACGGACGCAGGCGTTCCCGAATGAGACGGCGACGACAGGCGAGACGAGGCACGCCAGGAGGACTGGCTTAGATGGTCAAGACAGAGCACAAACGGATCGTATTTGCCGGGCTTCTCGGCATGTTCTGCCTGGTGGGGCAACCCGCGCTGGCGGACATCGACGGGTTTGAGATCTTGGAGATCTCCCCGGTCGGCGATGTCAGCCTGAATAGCCGGCTGGGCACGACATCGAGCGCGACAGAGCACCTCATCAACATCGCCGACTGCGAATCTTACGCAGACGGGACGGTCCAGATTGAGATCGGGGTCGACACGAGCAACTACGTCTCCTTTAGCTACGGGGTGGCTGTCGCGTTGCCAGGTTCGACGTGCAACGCGGACTCCACCGACTTCGCTGGTAGCGATGACACGGTCTGTAAAGTGCTCGAGTCGGCGGGAGAGCTCGACACGAGCTTTAAAGTCACGGTGGACCTCGATCGACTCACCGGGGGTGATTGCACCTCAGGCACCGAGGCATCTTCAGTACTCTACGTGGTCGTCGCAGACTCGGACGCCGCGAACTCGGCCAAACAAGAGGTGCTCTTCAACGTGGATCTGCTTCGCCCCGCTGCGCCGACCATCACAGAGGTCATCGGCGGCGATGGTCGCCTTGAGGTGCTCTTCGACGACTCGGATAACGAGACCGAAGAGGGGTTGAGCTATGACATCTACTGGAGCACGACCTCTATCCCGGAGACCCCGGGCAGCGACGTGAGCAGCGGCTCGACCTCGTCGACGACCTACGAGATCGATGACGAGTCCATCGTCAATGGCTTGACCTACTACGTCCGCGTTGGCGCCACCGACAGCGCTGACAATGACAGCGCCCTCTCCGATGAGCTGAGCGTCGTGCCTGTCCCTACGACGGACTTCTGGGAAGCGTATAAAGCGGCCGGCGGGACCGACCCCGGAGGCTTTTGCTTTATCGCGACCGCCGCCTACGGCTCACCGATGGGGGCAGATCTCGATCTCCTGCGGGCCTTTAGGGACCAGATCTTGTGGCCCACTGCGCTCGGTCGGAGCTTCGTCCGCAGCTACTACAGTTGGGGGCGTCATGCGGCCGCGTGGATCGCAGCGCGCCCTGTGGCCAAGGCCGTTGTCCGCGTCGCTCTACAGCCCTTGGTGTGGGTCGCAGCGCTGACCACCACGATCGGTGCGCTCGGGACACTGCTGCTCTTTGGCTTGGTGCTCAGCGCGGTGATGCTCTTGTGGCGGCACCGTCGTGAGCGCGCGGTGCATGCTCTGGAGGTGAGCTAATGAAGACCCTTCGCCTCTTAGCCCTCGCGGGTGCGATGTTGTTGGTCTTGTCGCCGTCGGCGTCAGCAGAGTCCTCACGCTCCATGATGCTCGAGCTTCATGCTGGGCCCTATACCCCGCAGATCGACCGCGCCTTTCTGTATTCGACGCCCTACGCCGACTACTTCGCTGAGACACCGATGGTGATGCTCGGGATGCACTTGGATTACCAGGTGTGGCAGGGCTTCGGTAGCCTCGCTGTCGGGGCCGGCGCTCGCATCGGTTGGTCCGACGGGCTGGCGGTCAGCCAAGACGGGTCGACGTCGTCCGATACGACGAGCTTGAACGTCGTACCTTTGACGGCGACGGTGACCTATCGCTTTGACTGGCTCGCGCAGAACGTGGGGATCCCGCTGGTCCCCTACGCCAAGGTGGGGATGACCTACTCTGTGTGGTGGGTCACCAACGGCAGTGGCGAGATAGCCAACACCTACGACCTCGATGGTGTGGGGCGCGCCGGGTACGGAGGCACCTTTGGCTTCCATGCCGGCGGTGGTCTGCAGTTCCTGCTCGATTGGTTCGGAGCCGGTATGGCTGCCGAGTTTGACGCCGAGATTGGGGTCAACAACAGCTACATCTTCTTCGAGTACGCCTATCACAGCGTGAATGACTTCGGCTCGGAGACGAGCTTTGACTTGGGCGACGCTAACTTCAGCGCTGGCCTGATGTTTGAGTTCTAGAGCTGGTGTCCTCTGAAGCTCCCCTTCGCAACATTCGCCTGCTCGTTCAATACGAAGGGACGGACTTCTGCGGTTGGCAGCGCCAGGACGGGCTTCGCACCGTACAGGGCGAGCTGACGCGCGCCGTTCAGGAGATGGTGCATCACCCGGTGAAGCTCGGGGGCAGCTCGCGTACGGACGCAGGGGTCCACGCTGTGGGTATGCCTTCGAACTTTAAGACCCACCGTGACATCCCCCTCATCGGCTTTGTCCGAGGGTTGAACGATAAGCTAGACCGCGACGTCGCGGTCCTTGAAGCTGTCGAGGTCCCTGCGGAATGGGATGCCCGCGACGCCGCGGTCGCGAAGAAGTATTGTTACCGCTATCTGCTGGGTGAGAGTCGTATGCCGCTCTGGGATAGGACGAGCTGGTGGGTGAAGCGTCAGTCTCTGGACGTGGAGGCGATGCACGAGGCAGCCCAGGCCTTTGTGGGCTCTCATGACTTCAGCTCGTTTCGAGCCTCGAAGTGCGTCGCGCGTACACGCCGCCGCTTGATGCACTCGCTTGATGTCTCTCGCTCGCAGGATGGCTCGCAGGTGGTCTTGAGGATCGTCGGTAACGCCTTCCTCACGCACATGGTTCGGATCATGGCGGGGACGTTGTTTCGCGTCGGGGTAGGGCAGACACGTATCGATGAGGTCGCCGAGATCCTCGCAGCGAAAGAGCGCTCACATGCCGGGATGACGGCGCCTTCTCGCGGCCTGACCCTCGAGAAGGTGTATTTCGAGGGGTATCCTCGGATCGGCAAAGTCACCACAGACTCAACCGCTGCACCTTGACCAGGCCTAGTACCGCTTGCTAGCACGGAGCTATGGCTGATCTCGCTGAGTTGATTGCCAGCCGCGATACGATCGTCGTGGTCGGCCCGGGTGGTGTGGGGAAGACGACGACTTCGGCGTCCTTGGCGCTGCATGCTGCGCGCACTGGGCGCAAGGTGCTCGTCTTGACCGTCGACCCCGCTCGGCGCCTCGCGACCTCTCTTGGGTTGGATGATCTGGGTGCCACGGAGCAGCGCGTCTCACCCGCTCACTTCGCCGCCGCCGGCGTGGAGCTCGGTACGGGGGCACTTTACGCAATGATGTTGGACACGAAGACAACCTTTGATGCGCTTGTCAGACGTCATGCGGGCTCGCCAGAAGCGCGCGATCGCATCCTGAACAACCGGTTCTATAAGCAAACATCGACCACCCTCGCTGGCTCTCAGGAGTACATGGCGATGGAGAAGCTTTATGAACTGCGAGTAGAGCGAGACTACGACTTGATCGTGCTCGACACACCGCCTGCAGTGAACGCCGCAGACTTCTTCGATGCCCCGGAGCGGCTCAACAACTTCTTGGACTCGGGCTCACTGGGGATGCTCCTCACAGGGGTGCGTCGCGCCAGCCGCTTTGGATTCGGGCTCTTCAATTCGCTGCTGTCCCGGGTCATGAATCGCTTTATAGGCGCGGGGACCTTCGTCGATCTGCTCGATTTCCTTGAGTCATTCACCAGCATGTTTGGCGGGTTCAAGCTCCGGGCGAAGCGCGTCGCTGCGATGCTTCGGGCTCCGTCGACAGGCTTCGTGATCGTCAGCTCGACGGAGGTCGTCTCTCTCGATGAGGCCGTGGTGCTGCGTGAGCAGCTGGAGAGGACAGGCATGCCCTTCGGGGCGCTCCTCATCAACCGGGTGCGCTCCCCTTATCTCGACCCTGAGGGTCTGGAGGGGCTCCAAGCGCGGTTCGCTGATGCGGCTGCGGACCTGAGCGGGGATGCGTCCTTGAGCGCGACGGCTATCGAGGGCGTATCGGAGCAGGTGGCGCGCGCCTGCCAAGATTACGCCGTGCTCGCAGAGGTGGACGCAGCCCGCGTGGAGGCTGTGACCCGCCGCCTAGGCGCTGACGGAGAGCAGGTTTGGACCGTCCCGCTCTTTGATGGGGACGTCCACGATCTCGAGAGCCTCGCTGCGTTTGCGGACCACGTCTTCGCGGATTAGAGGAATTCGACGCGCAGCAGTTGTCGTCCGATGAAGACGTAGTCACCGTTGGACAGTGGGACCTCGGACTTGATCCGGAAGTATGTCCCATTGCGGCTGTTGAGATCCCGGAGCAGGGTCTCATGCTGGCTGACCTCAAGTCGTGCGTGGTGGTGGCTTATAAAGCGATCATGAGGGAAGTTGATGTCGCAATCATCGCGTCCAATGCTGACCTGTGGTCGCCGGATGCAGTGAGCTTGGCCCACTTGTCCGCCGTTGTGCAGCTGCTCTAGACGGAATGACCATGGGGTCACAGGGGTGCCACAAAAGACCGCGCCGTCGTCGCCCACGCGAACTGCAGCGGGGTTGTAGCAGGTGTAGCGCAGGACCTGCTCGCCGACGAGGAAGACCTCTCCGTCAGTCACTGGGACGGGCTCTTTGACTCGGATGAAGGTCCCGTTTCGGCTCCCCTCATCCCGGACGAAGAGCCTCCCGTCTGCATAGTAGAACGAGGCATGGATCGGGGAGACCGTCAGGTCCTCCGGGAAGAGGATGGGGCCCTCGCTTCGCCCGGCATAGTGGGACGTGGCATTGAGCTCAAAGACCATGCCATCTGTCGCGTCGCCTCGGATCAGCCTCAGGCGCGCCCGTCCAACCTCTGGCGCCTCAGAGTAGACGCTCTCCGCTGGTCGTGACTCTTTGGTCGCACGTAAAGGTTGGCCACAGGACCCGCAAAAGCGGTGCCCAGGTTCAACTTCGTGGCGACATGATTGGCACCTCATTTCGCTCTCACTCCGCAGCGGTATGCACTTGTCTTGGACTATAGGAGCGGCCTCGAAAGAGCGTCAAGGCGTCGCGCTCAATGGGGCGATGAACCGCGCCAAACCGGGCTCTCTTTATGGGCCGCCTGCGCGGCGCTGAGGAGCGCCCTCGCTGCGGGGTGACCGGAGCGCCTCAGTGCGTCAAGCGCCTCGCGTGCGACATCGGCGATAGGATCGTTGATGAGATCCGCCAGGGTAGGCAGGAGTGGCGCCAAGTCGCGCGCTTTGGCGCTCCGGATAGCGGCAAGTCGCACTGAAGAGCCCTTGTCTCGGAGGAGACGTTGCATGATCGTGATCTGCATTGGACTTTGAGGTGCCGTCATCACCCCTGACGCTCGAGCCATCGCTGCTCGGACCTCCGTCGAGCGCTCGGCTCCGAGGTACCAGTCCATGAGCGCATGAGCGTGATGAGCACTCGCTGTCGCAGAGTCAGGCGGGGGGGCGTGGGCGAGGACAGCGATCGCCGCCGATTGCAGCTCTGGCCATGGGCTTTGGAGCGCGCCTTTCGCGTGCCCCACGACGGTCGGCGTCATGGCTGCGGGTTCGAGCCGTGACAAGAGCTGAAGAGCTTTGGCTTGCGCCGACCCTCCCGCGCTACCCCCCGCCAACTCGACCAACGCGTCGCGGGACGATTCCCAGAGGCGCGTCAGGACCTCCTGAACTTGGCTTTGATTCGTGGTCGCGGGGATTAAAGGGTGAAGCATCAGCGCACCGTGGGGACCCAGGCATGCGTCCAAGGCCTCGTTGATCTCCTCCACCGTCCCGTTACGCAACAGAGACGTCAGGCGGGCTTCAAGGAGCGGCAGCAGCGTGACAGCTCGTCTGAGCCGCTCAGTCGCTGATGGAGGCGCGGGGAGTGTGGTCGCGATCAGCAGTCCTCTGTCAGTGCTGAGCCGTCCTCGTTCTTCGTCGATCATCGCCGCGTACACATCCCGAACCTCTGACAAGTCGGGGGCGTTTCGTACGCTCGTGAGCGCCATGCCGAGGTGCCCTATCGGTCGACCGTCAGCGCGCCATAAACGCGCGATCAGGCGGCGCTGGGCGGCGGTCGTCCCCACCGCATTCAGGCCTCGACTGGCCAGGCGCCGCTCAAGCGGGTCGGCCGAGGCCAACGCGCCGCCGAGGGTCAGTTCAACGGCGGGGCTCGGGGTCTGGCCGAGGGCCCAGACCGCGGCAATGCGTTGGCGCACGTCGGCGCTTCGGGCGAGGCGCTTGAGCGTTGGAGTCGCCGAAGGATCAGCCCTCGCGCCCATCGCCCAAGCGGCGAGGATCCGATGCTGCGGGTGCCGTGAATTCGCGATCTCAGCGAGCTTCTCTTGTGCTTTCGGTGCGCGGGCCAGCCCGAGCGCCCAGATCGCCACCCGCTGTCCATGACCGGTCGCCTCATCATAGAGCCGCCCGAGGGCGTCGACCGCAGAGGCGGTTCCGATCGCACCTAGGGCCGCAGCGACGGTCAGTCGAACGGCTGGGCTCTGGCCAAGCAAGATACGGGTCAACGCGGGGACGGCTCCTGGGGGGTGTGTCGCGCCGATCACCTCCAGTGCGCGCGCGCGGAGGGCGACATCGGCGCCGGTGAGGGCCTCTAGTAGAGGGCGCAGTGCTCGCTCTCCCAGGGCCTCAAGTTGCCGAGTTTTGATGTCTTTTGTCGGGCCGGACCAGCGGATCGCGCGCGCCGAGGCTAAGAAGACGTCGATCAAGAGCTTCAGGTACACGTCGCTTCGTCCCGAGCGCCTTACAGCCAGCGGTCTTAGCGCATCTTCGACGTCCCTGAGGCCTCGCGTCGCGATGGCCACCTGCAACAGCCGTCGCCCCGCCTTGAGAGCGTCCGAAGGTTGAGGGGTCTCACGGACGATATGGATGAGCTCCTGACGCTCGCGATCGGGCTGCTCGAGGGTGCGATACATATCGGCGAGCTTGAAGCGGACGGTGTCGTTTCTGGGATCGAGCAGCAGGACCTGCCGCCAGGCCTCGATGGACTCTTGCATGCGCCCCATGCGCCGATAGAGATCGCCGACGCGGTCGTGGGCGGTCGGGGCCGCGGGGTTTAGGGCGACGACGCGCCGTGTGGTCTCAAGCGCACCCTTAAGATCACCACGGGCTAGGGCGAGGTCTGCAGCACGGTGCAGATAGTCGTATGCCTCTCTCGGGTTCAGCCGCGCCAGGGTCTCGAGGACCTCGATGGCGTCGACGACGCGGTCGCTGCGTGTGTAGAGCTGCTCGAGCGCTGTCAGCGTCTCGAGTCGCTTCGGAGCCAGCTGGCGGAGGCGCTCGAGCACGGCCTGTGCGCGTGTATCGTTGCGCTGGAGCAAGACGACCTCGACGAGGAAGAAGCCGGCCTCGAGATCGGGTGGCTTTGCGTCGAACCGCGCGGTGAGTTCGCGCTCTTTTTGCCTCAGGGTGCCCGCGCGCTGCCAGAGCTGCACCACGCGCCGCCGTGCTTCAATGGACTTGGCGCTCTGTGATTCAGTGTCCAGGACGCGGCGCCATGCGGCGAGGGCCCCAATCGACTCCTTTTGTTGCTCTAAGAACGTCGCAAACGCGCGCAAGAAACGCGGATCATCTGGGCTCTTAGCGATCGCCGCTTCATACGCTTTCCGAGCCTCTTTGATCAGGCCGTGGTCCCTAAGGACTTCCGCGTGGCTCAAGTGGCCCGCCCCGCTCTTGGCGGCGAGCTTCCCCAGCGTGTGCCACGTGCGCTTCGCTCTCTCCCGATCTCCTGTGCTCCACCAGTACTCACCGAGGCTGATAATGTGACCCTCTTCGCGCGGCTCGAGTTTCATGAGGGTGCGATAGGTCCGCTCTATGCGCGGTCGCTCTTTGTCGCCGCCATAGCGCATGGTCAGATCGATGATGCGCTGATGCACGCCAGGGTCATTGCGATAGCGTCGCCCGAGCGTGTCGAGCAGCCGGAAGCCCTTCGTGGTCTCATCCTGCTGAAAGTAGAGGTGGGCCAGGTTGAGCTCATGGCGCGGCTCACCCCGCGCGACCTTTACGAGGGCCTCGTGCTGAGCCAGCAGGGCCTTGGGGGGCCCGGTGCGCTCGAGGATACGGATCAGGCGGAGGCGTGTGGCGACGTCTCTTGTGTTGTTCGCGAGCGCCTTCTCTAGCCAGCGCCGCGCGAGGTCATCGCGGCCGAGCTCCTCATAGAGGTGCGCCAGAGTCAGCTGAGTGTGGCGATCCCGCACGCGCCCTCTCTCCAGCTCCTCCACGAGCGCTGGGAGGGCGTCTTTGCGTCGGTAGACGCTGACGAGCCCCTCGAGGAAGGCTGGACGGGCCCAATGGCTGGAAGACAGCGCCTTGAGGCCCTCGCGCCACGTCGCCTCCGCGGCGCTAAGATCGCCCAGCTCCTCTTGGAGTGTCGCGACCTGCCTCCAGACGACGACTCGATGCTTGAGGGCGCTCCCGACCGCCTCTTGGACCTCAAGCCAGGCGGTCAGCGCAGCCCTTGGGAAGCCGCGACGGCTAAGGGTCGCTGCGGCCTCCATGTGCACGAAGGGTTTCCGAGGCGTCGCGTCACGGAGGGTGCTGTAGTAGCTCAGGGCACGTTGGAGTGATTTTGCTTCCAGGGCTGTGTCGGCTGCCTCTTGCCAGAGCGTGATTCGATCGTCGCGCTTTCGAGCGCGGCTGAGCGCGCTGTCAAAGGCGGCGAAGCTGTCCGTCCAGTCATGGGTGTGCCGCCACAGCCGCGCGAGCGCGAGGTGAGGTCTCCAGTCTTTCGGTGCGCCCGTGGCGGCCTTCTTGTAGGCGTCGACGGCTTGTGGGTGTCGATCGCCCGCGCGGTACAGGTGGCCAAGGACCACCCAGGTGCTGATCTGATCGGGGGTCGCTTTGGCGCGACCTTCGTAGGTGGTGATCACCCCGGAGAGGCCTCCCTGGGTGTGGGAGACCTCGAGGAGGCGTCGGAGGGCGTACGGTTGATAGGGATCGTCGCGCAGCATCGCCTCGTAGGTCGAAAAGAGCGCGCGGTCGCGGGCGTCTCGATCGGCCGTCTCTGCGTGAGGGCTGGCGCTAAAGAGCACCACAGTGAGCGCAAACGAGGCGCTCTGAAGCGATCGGCTGGTGATGGATGAGGAGACTGTCACACTGGGATCTTCCCGAGGGCGTCATCTGCGGTCAATCTTCGCTGCATGGCCAGAGGCTCCTCTTCGGTTATGATGGGCACAATGACAGGCACGACCACCCTCTATCCCCTCGAACTCTTCCGTCTCCTTGAGGTGATGTGGGAGGATCGCTTCGCCGGCAGCGTGATCTTGCGCGCTCGAGATGAGACGACGGTGCTCTACCTCGATGACGGTCAGGTCCGTTATGCGACGACGACTGAGGTGTCCGGAACATTCCCCGGGTACCTGCTGACCGAGCAGTTCTTCTCTCGTGATCAAGTCCATGAGTGGCTTCAACACTGTGGAGAGGGGCAGACGACCCTCGAGGATCATTTGCTGTCCCAGCAGGTTCTAGACGCGCGTGCGGTCGTCGCGATGAAGACAGACCTTTGCCACGGGATCTTCGCGCGCGCCTTCTCGGTGGGCTCCACTGCCGAGGTGAAGCCCACACGGGGGGATCCTCTGCTCTTCGGCGACCTGGTACTGAACCCCTACGAGGGGCTCTTTCAGTGCGTCAGCGAAGGGCAAGCTCTCCCTCATCGGCTCAATGACCTGAGCGAGTATCTCGATCGCGGCCGCTTGATCCGTAGCCACGCATTCTTTCGTCTTTGGCCCCTGTTCAAGCGATGGTTCGATCCCTCCTTTGTCGGCCCGCTCTTCGCCTCCCCAGATGGGCTGAGGTCCGTCGGCTCCTCTCGCAAAGAGCGCTCGCTGTTGCTCACCTACACGTACCTGCTCCGTGAGACAGGGATGGCGTCCTTCGAGGACGAATCTCCGCGCTCGGCGTCGATGAGCAGCGCTCGTGCAGCCCCTACACAACCTCCGGTGAAGGCCCCATCAGCAGCCCCTGCCGCGACGAAGTCTCTGCGCCGAGAGGCGACAGTCCCGGGCGGCTTCCCAGTCATCTCGGTCCCTAACAAGCCGGGGCCCTTATCCCCGCCCCCGCCGGCGAACCCAAGTCGTCGCGCTGCCCCAGCACCTCGCGCCAGCCGCCCATCCCCGACCCCCGTCGCGACGGTTGACCCATCAGAGTCCTTCGCTGACTTGCGCGGTAACCTCGTCGGCGCCGATTTGATCGCGTCTGCTGAGGATGCGCGCGGTCAGAGTTGTTACGCCTTCTTGGAGATCGAGCCGCAGGCTGCACTGAGCGAGGTTCGGGCTGCTTGGCAGATGATGCGTCGGCGCTACGAGGAGGACCGTCACCGTGGCTTGATGCTCAGGAATGAAGCAAAGACAGCGCTTAAGGAGCTTCAGAAGCGGACGGAGGCTGCGTATGACACCCTGACTGACCTCCGTCGACGGTTAGATCATGACGCCCGCTTCGCGGTTGAGAACGTTCAATCCAAGCAAGTCCTTGAGGACGTCTTCTACGCCGAAGGCCTGTTTAAGGCGGCTCAGATTCGATTGACTGAAGAGCGCTATGTCGAGGCAGCGCAGCTCTTGGATGAGGCCTTTATCCGGAACCCGATGGAGCCCGAGTACCTCTCCTACCTCGCCTTCACCCTCTTTAACGGTCGTCTCGTCGGTGTGACCGTCGGCTCAGAAGATGAGGAGCCGGAGGGGCTCTTGACCCGGGCGTTAGCGATGAACAGCAGGTTGGAGAGTGCGTGGCTCTTCCGCGCACGCATCGCCGATCAAACGGGGCACGCTTCGCGCGCGATGGGCGCGTACATGACTGTGCTTGATATCGACGCGCATAATGACGAGGCGCGACGGGCCGTGCGCGCCTTTAAAGAGGCTGGGGTCAGCCCTGCGGGGCGTTTGCGTCGAGAGCTCGCGCAGCGCCTGGGACGCTTGCTGGGTCGACGCGGAGCCGGCTGAGCATCTCTACCGCTAAGGTCAGAGCGTCCTCGCTCTTCGTGCGCCACTTCACCGTCACGATGGCGGTGATTGTGCCGCCGCCGTAGCTCGCGAACAGGGCGAAAGAGCGGCGCTTCATCCCAAAGGCGCGTCGCGTGACAGAGAGTCGCACGGTCTGCCACTGACCCTGCTGCAGGAGCCACTGACTGCTGCGAGCTTCGCAGATAGGTGTCAGGTGTGTCGGTCCAAGCTCGAGCAACTCAACGTCTCGACGTATGCGATCGAGCTGATCCTCTTGGCCAGCTCGCCCCCAGCGAATACTGGCCCATGCCTGGCCATCCGATGCTTCAAGGCTGAGGGTGCTGCCGTCCTGTCTGGCGCTCCAATCGGCGGGGTGACTGACGCGCACCCCGCTCTCCTTCAACGCTGTCTCTTTCCACCCCTCTCTCGGGGATGCGTCCGGCGTCTCGGTGACCAGAGGGCAGCCTAAGAGGTCCGTCGTAGGTGGTAACGCAGAGGCGGCGGGTGTGATGCAGACACAGAGCGCGAGCCCTGCTAAGACCCCGCGGCTCACCGTCGCGCTTGGAGGCGTCGCTCCACAGCGTCGAGGATCAACCCTTCGATGCAGATGCCGTCGAACTGATTGATCTCGTGGATGCACGTGGGGCTCGTGACGTTGACTTCGGTCAGGTACCGCCCAATCACGTCGATCCCGACGAAGATCTGACCCGCCTCCTTGAGCGCTGGGCCGATGGCGGCGCAGATCTCCAAGTCGCGCTCTGACATGGTGCAAGGGGCGACCCGAGCTCCCACGTGAATGTTCCCTCGGTGATCGACCCCGTCAGGGATCCGCAGGCATGCACCCACGGCCTCTCCATCGACTAAGATGATCCGCTTGTCCCCCTCCTTCGCCTCTGGGAGATAGCGCTGCGCCAGGATCACACGCCCCTCATGGCGGGTGGAGGTCTCGAGGATGACACCGACGTTTGGATCGTCTGGTCGGACGATGAAGACACCCTCTCCGCCGTTCCCATCGAGGGGCTTGACGACGATAGGGCCGATCTCCTCCATCATCGCGCGCAGGCGACGCTGAGAGCGCGTGATCAAGGATGGCGGCACCAGGTCCGGGAACTGTAGCGTCCAGGCCTTCTCATTAAAGGCTCGGAGTCCATCTGGGGCGTTCACGACGAGGGCGCCGCTCTGTGCCAAGTCGAGCAGGTACGTGTTGAAGATGTACCCCATATTGAATGGGGGATCTTTGCGCATCCAGACGACATCGTGGTCCGACAGCTTCACTTCCTTCGCCGGGCCCAATGTCGCGTGGTCTCCTTGGGTGGGCTGGACGGTCACAGTGTGGGCGTTCGCCCAGGCACAGCCGGCCTCTCCGTAAAGCTCATCTACGGTCGCGTAGACCAGTTCGTGACCACGACGCTGCGCTTCGAGCATCAACGCGAATGTTGAGTCGAGATCGACGCGGATCTCCTCAATGGGATCCATGAGGAAGAGGTGCCTCACGGTCCGACGCCAGTTTCCTCGGCGCCGCCATCGGCCTCTGATGCGCCATCGCCGCTGCCGCCGGCGTCAGCCTCATCGACCGGCTTGGGCTCCGGGACGGTCCAGGTCCAATCCTCAAGGAGGAGTCCGCGTCGCCCTGCTTTGATGCTGATGAGCGTGCCGGCGCCGTCGCCGCACAGGGTCGCGACTTCGGCGCCGCCGGCCCACGCTTTCCAGCAGAAGAGGTTCGCAGCTTTGCCATCCGGATCTCCCACCGTGGTGCCTGTCGTAGGCGCTAAACGCGCGGTCACAGATGCGCGCTGAGTGATGTCGAGGACCTTGAATGAGACCTCACCGGCTCTTGACGCCATCTGTAGCCAGAGGGCCAGGCCCGAGAGCATGCTGGGATCCCAGATGTGGTGCTCACTGGCTTTGGGGATCTCTACGGCCTCAAATTTTTGGTTGATCCCGGCGATGCGGATCCCGACGCCGCGGCGGAAGGCGCGCACACCCTTGCCTAGGCGCACGTCTGTTTTACGCATGTATTTGCGGAGGGTGCCGTCTGCATCCCGCTCCTGAAACGAGGTCACGCGAGGGCTCTCCTTGATCTTCTCGGGCACGACCTCGATCGAGGTGTACTGCTTTTTCTTGCTGCTCAGGACGCGCTTCATGCGCTCGACGCCCGTGACAGCGCCAGCTTCGCTGGTCACCCACACCGCCTCACTCTTGATCGCCTCAGGCTTCGGGGCCTCCTCTTTGGCGGTACTCTCGGCCATCACAGGGCCCGCGAGGCTGATAATGATCATCGCGCTCATCCACGCGATGGCTCTTCGAGTTTGCTCGGTCATGGTCCTCCCCGTTACGCTCGGGTCCCAACCCCTCAACTGTCATAGAGCATGTGGGATTTCATCAAATATCATGGCCTTGGTAATGACTTCGTCCTCCTGGACGGAGGGCTCTCAGGGCGCTCTGAACCAACAACTGCACAGGTGATAGCGATCTGCGACCGGAGGACAGGCGTGGGCGCTGATGGCGTGATGTGGGCTCGCCCAAGTGCGGTCGCTGATCTCAAGATGACCCTGATCAACAGTGATGGCACCATGCCGGAGATGTGCGGCAACGGACTTCGCTGCCTCGTGAAGCACGCTGTCGACGACCTGGGCTTCACGGCGAACCCGCTCCACGTCGAGACCGGCGCCGGGATCTTAGCTTGCCAATGGCGGCGTGATTCTAAAGATCGCGTCGACCGCGTGGAGGTCGCGATGGGGCCACCCACTTTCAGGCGAGAGCGCATCCCGATGACGGGTCAGGGCGAAGCGTTGGATGTGGGCGTCGAGGTGCCAGGGCGCTCTTTTAATGCCACCGGTGTCGGGACAGGTAACCCACATATGGTCATCTTTGGCGACGCCTCTATTGCCTTCGCGACGACCTGGGGTCCGGCGCTCACGGATCACCCGATGTGGCCGCAAGGGACGAACGTCGAGTTTACAGAGGTGCTCAGCCCCACCCACCTCAAGGTGACCGTTTGGGAGCGAGGCTGTGGTCTGACTCAGGCCTGCGGCACCGGCGCGACGGCCGCCGCTGCAGCCGCAGTGAAGCGCGGGCACAGCCCAAGCGCCACGCCGATCAGCGTGAGCTTGCCTGGCGGCGATCTTACGATCCGCGTGGCCGCAGACTTCCACGAAGCGTGGATGGATGGCCCGGCGGTCGAAGTCTATCGCGGTCAGCTGTCGCCCTAGAGCGACAGCCACCCGAGAGCGACTTTAAGCCAAGGACGGCGCGACGGTGACGAGGCTGTTCTTGGCTCCAGGCACGGCGCCCTTGACCAGCAGCACGTTGTCATCGGCGTGGATGGCGACGACGGTCAAGCCGCGCACGGTGATGCGCTTGTTGCCCATCTGGCCGGCCATCTTCTTGCCCTTGATCACGCGAGCCGGGTAGGCCGAGCAACCGATGGAGCCAGAGTGGCGCTTGTACTCGTGCGTACCATGCGTCATCTCTTTGGCGCCCTTGAATCCGTGGCGCTTGACCACACCCTGGTAACCACGGCCCTTGCTGGTGCCGGTGACGTCGATCTTTTCGCCGGGGCTGAATTGGGTCACCTTGATGGCGTCGCCGACCTTCATGTCGGAGACCTCATCGGCGTCGACGCGGAACTCTGCGAGGTTCTGGTACGGGTCGACGTTGGCCCGCAGAAACACACCACCCTCAGGGCGGTTGAGCTTCTCGAAGGACGTGGAGCCGTAGCCCACTTTGATGGCGTCGTAGCCATCTGCGCCCTCTGAGGACTTGATCTGAACGACAGCGTTGGGGCCGAGCTCAAGGATCGTGACGGCGACGAGATCGCCCTCCAGGTCGAACACCTGCGTCATTCCGAGCTTCTTACCAAGTAGTCCAATAGCCATGGTCTCACCTTTTGTGTCGTCGGGTGTACACTCACGGGATTGTGAGGCGGTCCAGCCGTCGACGGCTCCCTTTACAAGGGGGCGCGGAAGCTAGCAGTGGCTCTAGACCGTGTCAATCTAGAAACTTAGTGCAGCCAGCCCGCCATTTAGGCCGGGCCTCGAGGGCCCGACAGTGGGGTCCCTTTAGCGCAGCGTAATGGGGTAGTTTACCGACATCTGGGCGGCAGCAAAGGGCGGGAATTTCGTGCCCTTAAGCGCACTTGAGATGCACCGCAGGACGCCCGCGGACGCGCCGCCTCCAGAGGTGATGCGGACCGACTTGACCGATCCGGAGCCCGCCACGACGAGCGACGTGTTCACCGTGATCCCCCCAGCCGGCCGATCGGCCATCTTCTTGTAGCACCCACCGAAGGTGCCGCGCTTTCTCCGGAGGGTGCTCCGCAGCTTGGAGGAGCTCAGGCGTTGCGGGAGCGACCCGGCCGCCGGTGCCGCGCTGCCACCGCTGTCCGCCGATTTGTTCTTGTTCAAGGTCGCGAGCAACGCGTTGACGTCCTTTTTAGGGCCAGGCTTTGCGGCAGGTGTTGGCGTGGGTGCCGGCTTTGCAGGGGCCTCGGCCACCGCGGGTGCAGGTTTCGGGACGACAGGCTTGGCCGGCTCAGCCTTCGATGTGCTCGCCTTTGAGGCGCCTCCCTGCGCTTTTGCCTCTCGTTGACGCTCTCTGCGCTCTTGCCGTCGCTTCTTCCGGAGTTCTGCGGCGCTCAGCTTCTCAGGCTCGGCGTCCTCGGCGGCGGGTTTCTTCTCGGGCTCCGGCGCGGCTGCTTTAGCCACCTCTGCCTTTGGGACCTCTTTGTTCTTCGTTGGGGCCACGGCTGCCGCGGCCTTTGGCGCCTCCTTGGCCGGCGCAGCCTTGGCAGGCTCTGGGGTCTTCGCTGCAGGTGCCGGGGCAGCGGCGACCGCCGCCGGTTGTGGGCCGGTGGACGCTGGTGCGTTCATCATCTGCATCGCAGCGAATGCTCCACCGCCGAGCACGGCGACCGCTGCGATGACGATAGGGACGGTGTTTGAGCGGCGCTTGATCACCGGGACAGCGATGGTGGTCGTGCCGGGCTCTGCGGCGCGCGAGGCGGGCGCAGGCCCGTCATCGAAGGGGCTCTGTGTCAGAGGGCGCCGTCGATTGCCGCTGCGCGGCTTCGTCGCGCGCACATCGATTAGGCCGCTGTATTCACCGTCTTGGCCCGGCTCGAAGGTGACACCCGGGAGGGGGTTGTTCGTCGACTTCGCGAGGTCGTCCAAGCTGAAGAGCACGGAGGTGTCTGCGCGCTCGTGCATCGGCGCTGAGGACTCAAGTGGCGCATTTTGATCGAAGAGATCGT
Source organism: Myxococcota bacterium (assembly GCA_049602155.1). GTDB lineage: Bacteria > Myxococcota_A > UBA9042 > PHBI01 > JBMYRH01 > JBMYRH01. The sequence goes on from JBMYRH010000009.1 coordinate 153,150, forward strand.
CGAGCATGGAGCCCGTCTCGGACGGCGCTGAGGCCGCCGAGGCGCTTTCCGCGGCCGCGTCCTCCGCGGCCATCGCCGCGTGCGCGGCCTCCAGCTCTGAGCGTGACACCATGGTGGTGTCGTCGCTGATATCTTCAGGCTCGCTGTGGTCTGCATCGCTCGGGCCGCTGAGGACGCTTGCCAGCTCGGTGATGGTCTGAAGGGGCTCCCACCCAGCCATCCCTTGGCACCATGCGAGGCTCTCGAGGGTCACCGTGCCGTCCTTGAGGTGTGCTGCGATCGCGGCACCGTCGACGGGACCTCGTCGATCTCGCCCGACTGCGAAGTACCACTTCGCCTCGGATTCACCGCCGATCCCTTTGATCATAATCGGTGCGCTGCACTGCCTGCACGTCACCTTGAACGTGCGACCCGATCCTTGGATCTTGTCTTCGGGCACTGAGTATTTCGCGCCGCAGCCTTCGCAAGCGACCTTCATCGAGCCACCTTTAGCTCCCTCGGGAACCATAGCCTTTCGTTGTTCGTCTACTGTGGGGTGAGGGGTGCGCCTCTCATGAACGCACCTCGCGCTCCCCAACATTCCCTCATCATTGAGGCGATATCTGCCCTCTACGCCGCGCGCACGCCACGCAGTGCTCGACTATACGAGAGGGGGGCGAGGCTCAGCAAGCCCCTCGGGTCCTCTTGGCTATCCTTACAGGGGTGGCTACGCGTGATTCGTGCCACGAAGGCGGTGAACTCTTCGCCGCAGACCGACCCTGTCCATGGGATCAAGGGCGCCGATGACCGTAATTTGTGCCCCGGTGGGGGTCAGATGTCGGGTCACGACGTCTCGGACGTCTTTTGGTGTGAGCTCGAGGAACTTCGCCTTCGCGCTCTCGATCGCAAGATCTCGCCCATAGAAGGCTGCGAGCCCGAGTCGATAGGAGACCTCGGAGGCCCCATCGATGGCGATGGCGAGATCGAAGCCATAGCGTCGCCGCATCCGAGACCATTCGTTCGAGGTCGCGTCCTCCGAGGCGAGCTGGGCGACCTCCTCGAATACTGCGTCCAAGACGGCCAAGACGTTGTCGTGGGAGATGTCCGCCTCGATCACGAGGAGCGCGCGGTCCGTGAAGGCCTCGAGGCTGCTCCCGACGTGATAGGCGAGGCCGTCGTCGTCTGTGATTCGTCGCCTTAGACGTCCGCAGGTGCCGTCGTCCAGGAGGCGCTGAATGGCGGTGAGCGCCGGCCAGTCTGGCGAGGCGGGCGGTGGGACAAGCCAAGCCACTTGGACACTCGTCTGACTGCCACCATGCGATACGTACTCCAGGGCAGGTAGGTCGCCCCGAACTGCCATGTCTGTCGGCGCCAATGGGGACCCGGGGCGCAGGCTTCCCAAGCTGGCCTCCGCCATGGCGACGACGGCGTCATGGGCGAGGGGGCCGGCGACGCTTAGCACCAGGTTCTGAGCGCCATAGCAGGCCTCGAACCAGCGCTGACAGTCCAAGGCGCTGAAGCGCTTCACTTGAGGGATGTCACCTCCGATCTTCCGCCCTGCGCCGCAATTGGGCATCAGGGTGAGCTTGGCGACGTTGTCGACGTCGATGTCCCGTCCATTCTCATCGAGCTCATCTTGGAGTTCCTCCACGATGATCCGCTGCTCGATGTCGAGGTCTGCCCATGTGGGCGCACTGAGCATCGCCCCGACGAGCGCGAGGAGCTCCGAGACATGGTCCGGGCCACAGAGTGCATCAAGGGTCACGAACTCGCGATAGGTCGCCGCGCCCAGACCGAGAGAGCAGGACTCGACGGCCTCGTTAAAGGCGCGCGCGGATGGGAAGCCTTTGCATCCGCGGAAGAGGCCGTGCTCGACGAGGTGGCTCAGGCCATTGTCCTCTGCGCGCTCGTAGCGAGGACCTCCAGGCGCGAAGACGCTGATGGCGACGGTGTGAAGGTGGCTGAGCGTGGCGCTCACGACCGTGAGCCCGTTTGAGAGCACGCTTCGAGCCTCAAAGTATGGCTCTGGACCAGAAAAAGCGGAGTTTTTATCAGCGCTTACAGCTGATTTAAAGCTAGCGTTTGTCATCATCGATTCATCTCGCTATGGTCCGCCACCCTTTAAAGTAGATGTTCACGCTTGAACTCGCCGTAAATCGGCGGATTCGAGGGATATTCGAGGCCTGAACATCTCACCCGGCACACGCGAATAGGCGATGGAAGTGACTGACGTCAACCACCACGTAGACGCAAGCTCAAACCGAGTGATCCGTGCGGCAGCACCGGCCACAGTGAGCGGCATCTTTACCGACCTCGATCTGCAGGCGCTGCGCCTGCTGCTCTTGGGGGGATCGGTCGTGGACTGGCGTCGCCTCTCGTTTCGTGAACCCGGTGAGGTGGCTCAATTCCTCGCCGCCAATGGGTACGACGTTGAGAACTCGATCGAGATGGACCGCTTGTCGGCGTTGCATGGTCGAGCCCTTCAGTACTTAGAGGAGACCTACGAGCTGTCGATCCCGGATCGCGTACGAACCCCCAAGGATGTCACGGAGCTCTTCCTGACGGCCTCAGGTGTGAACGCTGATCAGGATGAGCAGCAGGCCGCTTGCGCGGTGCTCAAGGTCATCCACGTCCTCAATCACCTTGAGGCTCGCCGCCTCGTGCACCACTTGAGCTTGAGTGAGCGCGCGCTCTTTTTGGCTGCGGCGAACAAGGTGGATGCGCTGATCGGTGAGATGCAGAGCGCTGGGTTTGGGATCGCGGAGTACGAGCCGAGCACCAAGACGGATCACAGCCTCATCACGAAGCTGATCTCCAAGCCGCGGGTCACCGCTGCGCAGATCTTCGACAAGCTGCGCTTTCGCCTCATCACCGAGTCGCGGGAAGATCTCTTGCCGGTCATTCAATGGCTGCTGCGTCAGCTCTTCCCATTCAATCACGTCATCGCGGGCGAGTCTCACAACACGATCCTCACCGAGGAGGAGCTGCGAGACTGCTTAGCGCCACACCTTGAGCACCCGGACGGAGATCCCTCGGCGCACTTTGGGGGCTACCAGCCTAGCAACCCGGCGACCTCCCCCAGCTTCCGGATGATCAACTTCGTGGTCGATCTGCCCGTGCGCATCAACCGCCTCTGCACCCCTGCGGAGCTCGTTCGATTAAGCCACTTGGGCCACTTGGTCCACGTCACGCTGGAGTTCCAGCTCTTCGATAAAGCGACGGTGCTGGCGAATGAAGCCGGTGAAGGCAACCACGGGGCTTACAAGCAACGGCAGTTAAACCTCGTGAGTGAGCGCCTTTGGGGCGGCCTCAAGCCGCGCCTCACCGCGCGCGACCAAGTCTCCCGTCAGGTCTTCGATGACAGCGACGCAGGCTGAGCGCCTCTAGAGCATCTGCGCGATGAACCATGTGGCGGTCCACAGGGCGAGCCCAAGCGCTGCGCTGAGGACGATCCAGGCGTGGCGTCCCTCGCGCTCAACTTCCTCAGGCCTCCCCGCGGACTGACCGAGGGCCGCGGTGAGCCAGCGTCGCCATGCAGCCCCGCCGTTTGGGGTCGCGCATGCTGCAGCGATCTCTCTGATCGCAGCAGCGTCTCTCGGTCGGGCCGTCGGGTCGGAGGCGACGCAACGGCTGATCAACGCACCCATCTCGGTCCCGCTGAGCGGAGAGGAATTCGGGAGCTGTCGAGGTGACTCTGTGGGCCAGCGCCGCCCTGCTGCCAGCTCCCAAAGCAGGACGCCGAGGCTGTAGACGTCACCGGCGGTCGACAAGGGGGCGCCGGGTTGGCGCTCCGGGGGGCTGTAGCGTGGGGTGCCACCATCGCCGCTCACGACGCCGACTGGCGCCGCCGAGCCTAGATCGACCAAGGTCGTCGTCCCGTCCTCACGGGCCAGGAGGTTCCCAGCGCTCAGGTCGCCGTGGACGAGACAGGGAGCCTGGGCCTCGTGGAGCACATTCAGCCCCTCGGTGAGGCTCAGCGCCGCGGCGGCCAGGGCTGCCTCCGACAGGAGAGGTTCAGGGTGACGCTCCAGGAGTTCACGAAGGCTCTGACCCTTCACACGTTGCATGACGAGGCACGCGTCTCCGGGTCGCCCCTCGTCTGCGCTTGGCCCGGTGATCACCTCAACACCGCGCACTAAGGCGGGGTGTGTTTGGTTCATGACGAGCGTGATCTCGCGTTCGAAGCGTGCGCGCTGCTCGGGGTCCTCCCAGGCGTGAGGTAGCGCGCGCTTTATCACGACCCTGGCGCCGCTCTCGCGATGCTCGGCCTCGTACACCTCCGAGTTGCTCGAGAGGCCCAAGCGCTCAAGGAGCACATACGGACCGAGTTGCCGCATGGGCGAGCTCACAGCCCAGCGTCTCTGAGCTGCTCTACGAGGTCGCGCTGGGCCTTGTTTAGGCTCTTGGGGACCGCCAGGTTGACCTGCACGAAGTGGTCGCCTTGGCCTCGGCGCCCGATCTTCTCGATGCCGTGTCCGCGCAGGCGAACGACGGTGCCAGAGCGCGTCCCTTTGGGGACATCAAAGCTCTCATCGCCGTGGATGGTCGGGACGGTGATGTTGGCGCCGAGCAGCGCGTCGCTGATCGGGATCTCGATCTCGGAGTACACGTCGGCGCCGTCGCGCTGGAAGGTCTCGTGACCCGCGACTTGGATAAACACGTAGAGGTCGCCGCGACCGCCTGCTCCGCCTTCACCTTCGCCAGTGACCCGAAGCCGGTTGCCGTTGTCGACCCCCGGAGGGATGGTGACCGTGACCTTCCGCTCCACGTTTTGATGACCGGCCCCTCGGCACTCACCGCAGTGGTCCGTGATGATGCGCCCCGCACCTCGGCAGACCGGGCAGGTTGTCTGCACCATGAAGAAGCCCTGCTGCCGAGAGACTCGGCCGGACCCTTGGCAGCTCCCACAGGTCTTGGGTGTGGTCCCTGGTGCTGCCCCCGAGCCCTGGCAGGGTTCGCAAGACTCTTGTCGCGGGAAGACGATCTCACGCTTGAGCCCGAAGGCGGCCTCTTCAAAGCTGAGCTCAAGGTCGTAGCGGAGATCTGACCCTCGCCGCGCGCGCTGGCGCCCGCCACCCCCGTTGAACCCCCCAAAGATGTCCCCGAAGATGTCCGAGAATTGTCCGAAGATGTCGTCGAAACCGCCACCGCCGCCACCGGCGCTCAGCCCCGCATGACCGTGGTGGTCGTAGATGCGTCGTTTTTCAGGATCAGAGAGTACCTGATACGCCTCTGAGGCCTGCTTGAAGAGCTCCTCAGCCTCGGCGTTGCCCTGATTGCGATCGGGGTGATGCTGCATCGCCAGCTTTCGGTAGGCGCGCTTGAGATCAGCGGCGTCTACATCGCGTGACACACCCAAGACCTCGTAATAATCGGCCTTCGCGCTCATGTCGCTGTCTTCTGATCCATGGGGGACAACACCTGTCTCGCTCAGTGCCGCCGTATCGTATGCACTGAGGCCGGGGAATCAACCTCGGCGTGCGCCATCTCGCCGCGCGTGACACTCTGTGCATCGCTGTGGGTGCACCAATCGACTGCCTGCATTACACTGTCCCTCGTGTTCACCATGCGCCTGACATTTCAATCCCCCGCGCTCTTCATGTGCGCCGCTGGATTTCTTCTCCTCTCCTCTGGATGCAGTCCGTCCGACTCGAATGGATCGGGCTCAGACGCGGTCCTCGACGTCGATCCCGGATCAGACATTGAGGCCAACGCGACTGACGACACTTCGTCCGATGGTGGTGTGCCGGGCGATGCGTCTGCGGACGCCGCTGTGACCGCAGACGTGGGACCCGCTGATACGGCGGCCCCTGACAGCACGGACGACGACGCCGGTTCGCCGGGCGATGACGCCTCGGACAGCGAGGTGAGCGCAGAGGACGTGGATCCCGGTGATGCTCAGGTCGACGATGCGACCGAGGATGTCGCCACGCCAGAGGACACGAGCACCCCTGACGAGGACACGGACGCTGAGGATGACGTCAGTGTGTCCGAGGACGTCGCCTCGCCAGAGGTCGAGTGCGAGTCGGACTCCGACTGTGACGCGGAGGTCTCTTGTGCAACCCAGACCTGTGACCTGGCGACGGGGACGTGTCAGTCGGCACCGCATGCGGATGGCACACCGTGTGACGACGGGACAGTTTGCAGCGAGGCTGACACGTGCCAGGGGGGGGTGTGCTTGGGCGGTGTCGCCCTCGTGTGTGACGACGGGAACGTCTGCACCGACGACATCTGTGACCCTTCGACAGGGTGTGTCTACGCTTTCAATTTAGGGGGATGTGACGATGACGATCCCTGCACTTCGAACGATCTCTGCACCGGCGGCGTCTGCACTGGGAGCGCCTCAGCGTGCGATGATGGCAACCCCTGCACCCTCGACCATTGCCTCCCCGGCTCAGGGGAGTGCATCCACACCGACGATGACACGCTCCCCTGTAGCGACGGGAGCGAGTGCACAGGGGGCGATCAATGTACGAGCGGCGCTTGTGTCCCGGGAGAGGTCGACGCCTGTGACGACGGGAACGATTGCACCAGTGACAGCTGTGAGGAGGGGCTCTGTAAGAACTTCCCCCTTGAAGATCAGCCCTGTGATGACGGCGAGATCTGCACCGCAGGCGACACCTGCCTCCTCGCTGTCTGTGTCCCCGGTCAGCCTGATGAGTGCGACGACGATAACCCCTGCACGGTAGACAGCTGTGTGTTTGGCTCGGGGTGCGTGCACGAGGTGACCCCGGACGTCGAGTGCGATGATGGGGACGTCTGCACAGAAGACGGCGTTTGTGACACTGAGGGCGCCTGCGTGCCAGCCGTCGTCGAGGATTGCGATGACGACAACCCCTGCACCGTCGACAATTGTCACCCCGAAAACGGCTGCGTTTATGCGCTCAAGGCGGGCGCCTGTGATGATGGGAACCCCTGCACCGCAGGAGACTTCTGTATCGGTGGGCAATGCAAAGGCCAGCCAGCGACATGCAATGACGACGACGCCTGCACGCATGACTCGTGTGACGACGTCTTGGGCTGTCAGTTCGTGAGCATCGCGTCCACGTGCGCGGATGAAGATGAGTGCACCGACGACAGCTGTGATCCGGAGTCCGGTTGCGTGTTCGTGCCGAACACCGCGGCCTGTGATGACGGCCTGCTCTGTACGGAGCTGGATGCCTGCGCAGAGGGCGTCTGCACGGGCCAGCCTGTGGTCTGTACGGAGGACGACCAATGCGCCGCGGCGATCTGTGATCCGGAGAGCGGATGCGTGAGTGTCATTACGCCCGGGACCGACTGTGACGACGGAGATGTCTGCACTGCAGGGACCACGTGCGCGGACGATGGGAGCTGCGCGGGCGGCGAACCGACGGACGTGGATGACGGGGTCGGGTGCACCCTGGACGCGTGCACGGAGGCCGACGGGGTCGTCCACATCCCCGACGACGATGTGTGCCAGACAGGTCGTCACTGCGACCCCGAGTCGGGCTGTGTGCTCGATGGTGGGGTCTTGCTTATCAACAAGTTCGCTTGGACGGCAGGAGAGGGCCTGAACTGGATCGCGCTGGTGAACCACGGCGATGAGGTCATCGACCTCCTCGGGTTGACCCTTGTCGATGAGGCGGGCGTGTCCGCACCGTTGGTCGCCGCGTCTGGCGACCCCACGGCGCCCATCCTTATCGCACCAGGGGCGACCTTTGCGGCCATCCCCTCACCGGCCGCGCTGCCTGATGAGGCCACAGAGGGCTTCTCCTTACTCTTGGGGAGCCCGGAGGCGCAGCCCGAGCCGTTGTTATTCGAGCCGGGCCTCTTGTCTCTCCTCGATGAGAAGGGCGAGATCGTCGACACGTTGAACATCTCCTCCGTGGTGGGGTCCGGCACGATCGGCTCCTCCGACTTCCCAATGCACCCCGGTTCAGCCTGCGAGTTTGACGCGACCGCGAGTGCTGTGGCGGACGAGGAGACGGACAATGACCCCGCAGGGCTTTGGTGCTCGTGGCCGGCTGGCGCGTCAGCGCCTGAGGGGCCTCAGCTCCCCTGCTCCCGGGCCCGCTTGAACGAGCTTGCACTCGCAGGTGCAGACGGTGCGCGATGGATCGAGCTGCATATGCCGGCAGGCGGTTACCTTGAGGTCTTGTCAGTGCGCATCGTGGGCGCTGACGGCGAGCTACTGGGCGAAGTGGACTCCCTTCAGGGCCGCACGCCGATGAGTACTGTGGTCCTGATGATGGACGGCGTGGACGGTGTTGTGCTTCCGCAGGTCACAGAGGGTGCCGTGCAGCTGGTCCGAACTGGTAGCATCGTCGATGTCTGCGGGTTTGGGGCGCTCAACGTCACTGAGGACGCAACCTTGGGCTTGGCCATGGTCGAGGGTGATCCGGCCGAGGCTTTGGTCGACACACATGTGCTCCAACGGAGCCCGGACGGCGCCGACAGTGATGACAACGCCTTGGACTGGTTTGCCGCAGAGGACGGCACGCCTGGTGAACTCAATGATGTGGTGCCCTAGCGGGACGAGAGGGTCCGCTTAGGACGGGTCGTCACTCAGCATCGAGAGCACATTGTCCGGCTCGAGCTCAGGCATATTCCTGGGTGACGGCCGTCCGTCTTCGGCGGCGATCGCCTCTTTTAAGGTCGGGATGCGCCAAGAGAGGGCCACGCTCTGCTCATGCTCGGTGATGATCTCGGCCAAGCGCTCGGCCAAGCGACACATGTGGAGGGGGGTCTTCATGTCCCCTCGCCCTCCATTATCGACCATAAACGCGTAGCGCTTGGAGGCCGCCACCGGGTCGATCGCTGGGTCTCGGGCGTAGAGCTCCATCTCTGCATGGCCGCCGGTCTCTGTATCCACCACGAGGATAACGAGCTGGTCTCGATTGCCCCGGCAGAGCCGCCCAATGGCCCAGCGCCGCAGGAACGGGCGTCCGTCTTGGTAGGGCGCGAAGAGCGGCGCCGCGCTGGGCGCCTCGGGGAGCGTGAGGGCCCAATCTGATGCTTGAATCGGGCCGTGCATCGAGAAGTCATCCTGAGGCGTGACAGAGGTCGTGTCACAGCCGGGGATCCCGAGGAAGCCCCCGACCGCCATCGCCCATCCACCGACGCGGCCGAAGAAGCCTCTGCGCCCTGTCTTTCCTTGCTCCAACATGGATTCTATCGCCATGACCGACCTCCCGTCGCGCTCTGTGAGACTAGGCGGGTTGATCGCGAGGGGCAACGTTGCGTCATCAATCCCTCGGCGAGGGCACCTCTGGATAGCGCCTGAGGGTCCGCCGACTGTCGCCACCCCGCTGTGTCACCTTGACCGAGCACTCTCGGATCGTTAGGACGGGCCTCCCTCGAACACGGGAAGCTCATGAAGCGCACCGCCCTTATCGGTCTCTTGCTCGCTGTCGCTGCCTCGCTCACCGGCGCCGCCCCTCTGCGCGACCACGAGATCACAGGAGAGGACTACTTCTCCCAGGTCTGGCTCGCGAGCGCTGTGGTCTCTCCTGATGGGCGTCATGCGGCCTACGTCGAGAAGCGCTGGGATAAGGTCGCTGATAAGCGGCTGACAGAGCTGTGGATCACAGAGACGCGGTCGGGGAAAGCCAAGCGTGTGACCTTCGATGGGGCGTCCAAGTGGGGCATTCAGTGGAGCCCAGACGGAAATTGGCTCTACTACGCGGGGGCTCAGAAGAGGAGCGATGCCAAGGGAGCACCCTACGACGGCAAGGTTCAGGTGTGGCGTATGCCGTTCGGTGGTGGGCTCTCAGAGCCGATGACCCGCGTCAAAGGTGGGGTGGGGCACTTCAAGGTCTCTGCAGATGGTGCAGCCCTCTACTACACGACCTCGACGGAGACGGTAGTCGCGCCCTGGAAGGGGCTGAAGTCGACTCACTCCAGCGTGAACTACGGTCATGGGGTTCATGATTTTAACCAGATATGGACTCTGGATATGATGACCTGGCGGACGCGGAAGATCGCTGACTCAGGGCGGGTGATTGCTCACTTCGCGGTCGCCCCCGATGAGCGACGCGTCGCTGCGATCACCAAGCCTGACGAGACCCTCTTGACCGGCGAAGGTTGGTCCCGAGTGGACGTCTGGGACGTGGACTCAGGCGCAATGACGACCGTGACTCCGGCGGGTTGGCGTAAAGGCCACCCTTCGCCCTACGGGTGGCTTGGGGCGCTCACGTGGTCTGTAGACGGTGATGCGTTGGCGACCACGGTGGACTTCGATGGCTACCCTTCGGAGCTCCTCGCGGTGGAGTGGCAGCAGGGCGCGCCGATATTGACGCAGCTCAAGCGGCCAGATCGCGTGCATGTGTGGGGAGGGCTTCAGTGGCGTGGAGCGTCGCGTGAGCTGGTCTTCATCGGTGAGGAGAAGGCGCGGCGGCATCTCTACAGCATCGAAGACGTCGAGGACGGCGAGCAGGGTGACTTCAACCAGCTCACACGGGGCGACGTCGTCGTCGATCACTACAGTATGGATCGCAAAGGCCGGACGATCGTCGCGGCGATAGGGACCCCAACCGAGCCGACGGACCTCCGGGTAGTGTCGAAGTCCGGGGGGATGACGCGCATCACTCAAGCGAACCCACAGGTCGCGACCTGGCGGCTGCCGCAGGTGTCGATCGTCAGCTGGAAGGGCGAAGATGGGGTGAGGGTCGAGGGGATCTTGGAGCTTCCCCCGGGCTACAAGCCTGAGGATGGTCCGCTCCCGATGCTGGTTCAGATCCACGGCGGCCCCACCTCAGCGTCGACCTTCCGGTTTCAGTATTGGATCTATGGGCGAGGGATCTTCGCCGCAAAGGGTTACGCGGTGTTGAGCCCGAATTATCGAGGTTCGACTGGCTATGGAGACTCCTTCATGACCCAGCTCGTGGGTCGGGAGAACGACATCGAGGTCTCCGATATCCTCACGGGCGTCGATGCGATGATCGCGCGGGGCATCGCCGACCCCGATCGCCTCGGGGTCACGGGCTGGTCTAACGGTGGCTACCTCACCAACTGCATCATCACGAAGACGACCCGCTTCAAAGCCGCCAGCTCTGGCGCAGGGGTCATTCATCAGGTCATGCAGTGGGCCATCGAAGACACCCCAGGTCACGTCATCAACTACATGGAGGGGCTGCCTTGGGAGAAGCCGAAGGCGTATCGTCACGGCTCACCACTTTGGGACCTCGCGAAGGTCACGACGCCGACTGTCATTCACGTGGGTGAGAAGGACCCCCGAGTCCCGCTCGCGCATGCACAGACGCTTTATCGTGGCCTCCACGTCTACCTCGGCGTCGACGCCGAGCTCCTCGTCTATCCTGGCGCAGGTCATGGCTTGAGGGCCTACAGTCATCGAAGAGCTAAGCTCCTTTGGGACCTCGCTTGGTTTGACCACTACTTGGGCATCAACCCCTCCGAGGACGGTCCGCAGGCGCCGCGCCCGAAGAAGTAGCGCGCGCGCTCACCTCAGGAGGGCTTAGGGGTCCTCACTTTTGAGAGCCGCTTGGCGTTCTTGGCCGCGACCCCTGTGCTCGCGATACGAAACGCTAGGCCGGGGAGGTGGCGCCCGATCCACGTCGCGACGACCCCATGCGCTGTGAAGACAAACTCCCGCTTGCGACGATAGATGGCCTTGAGCATCACGCGGGCTGCGCGGTCTGCGGTCCACATCAACTTTGCCGGCCGCGGATCTTCGCGCGTCCCGTCAAAGTGGCCATGGTTATCGACTTGAGCGATCTCGCTCTCAACGAAGCCCGGATGGATGGTCGTGCAGCTCACGCCTGTCCCCACAAGCTCGATGGCCAAGGCCTGCCCGATGGCCCGTAGCGCTGCTTTAGAGGCGCAGTAGGGCCCGCCGGCAGGGTAGGTGAACATCGAGGCGACGCTGCCGATCAGAACCGCCCGACCGCCATGCTTGACTAGCTCGGGCATCGCGCTGCGGATGGTCATCGCCGCTCCGAAGACGTTCGTGTCGAATTGGCGCCGCCAATCGTCAAAGGTGTGGCCCATGACCTGGCCAGAGACGGAGAACCCGGCGTTGGCCACCGCGACATCTAAGCGCCCGAGTGTGGTGACGACCTGCGTCACCGCCGCGCTTAGGGTGCTGTCATCGGTGACGTCGCAGGTCACGGCGACGCTTCGCTGCCCTAGTGCCTCGATGGCCGCGGCGACTGCGTCGAGCTTCCCTTGGCGCCGGCCGGAGACCGCGACGTCTGCCCCCTCTCTTGCGAAGGCGAGCGCGAGCGCCTCTCCAATGCCCGAGCCTCCCCCTGTGATCCAGACGACTTTGCCCGCGAAGCGTTTTGCCATGAGCGGCCTCCTACTCAGTGTGTGGTCCGATAATCAGCCCGATCTCTTTCGCCCGCTGGAGCCCCGCCATCACCTCTCCGACTGCTCGCCCGAGCTGGGCGGCGCTCTGTGTCGCGTTGAGCCCAGCGTCCACTGTCGCCAAGGCCAAGACGAGCGGCTCAGTGACGCGCCAGAAGGCGCTCGTCTCACGGACGGGGTGTCGGAACATGAGCACTTGCTCCGGGCCGGCCTCGGCGCTTGGGAGCTCTCCTTTGAGCGCTCCGTCCTTGCTCAGGGCCAACACGCTGTCGATCACCGGGCATGGCAGCTCTAGGATGCGGAGGGTCGGGTTCACGCTGTCTCTGCTCAGGCTCTCAGGATCTGGGATCTGCGCAAGGTCGCTGAACGTCGCCCACTGTGCCCACTCGAACTGAGCGAGGCTCACATGAAAGAGGGTGAGCCCCTCGACGTCGCCGAGCTGTCCGAGCAAGTAGCTGGCGAAGGGCTCGGCTGCTGCGTTGAGCTCCCAATGGGTCGCCGGGTGAGCGGCGTAGAACCCTTCGCACAAGCGTCCCCAGGGTTCGGCCGCCATGGTCTGGCTGACACGCGGATACTGCTTGGCGAGGATGCCCGTGATGTGGCCACGGACAAAGCCCGCATAGATCGCCAGGCGCTCCGGATTGACACCGAGCTCGGTTGCCCCGGTCGCCACGTCTTGGCTGCCACGGAGCACGGCGTGCAGGGAGGCATAGGTTTCGGCTAGCGTCGGCATGGTGGGATCACTCCGTGCACAGCCTCAGCGGTCGCTCGGATCGCCTGGTTGTGGGCGACGAGGTCCGCCATCGTCGGGATGTCATTGTCCCACTCGAGGATGGTCGTGATGGGCCCTGTGCGGCGGAGCGTGTGGGAGAAGAGCTCCCAGACCCCGTCGCAGACTGGTGCGCCATGGGTGTCGATCAAGACGCCACCGCGGTCCTCATGTCCTGCCATGTGCAGCTGAATAATACGCTCTGCGGGCAGCGCGTCGATGAAGGCGATCGGGTCGTAGCCATGGTTTTGGCTGTTCACGAAGACGTTATTGACGTCCAAGAGCAGCCCACAATCCGCGCGCTCGGTGAGCTCGATGAGGAACTCGGCTTCGGACATTTCATTGTGTGGAAAGTCGAGATAGTAGCTCGGGTTCTCAAGCGCGAAGGGGATGGCTAATTCGTCCTGTACGCGCTGCACACGGGGGACGATATGATCCAAGGCGGCCTCTGTGAACGGCACAGGGATCAGGTCGTGATAGGCCACGCCGTGACCTCCACTGAGGCAGAGGTGATCCGACGCCCAGGCCGCGCGGGTGCGCCGGGCGAGGTCTGCGTAGTCGTCAAGGTAGGCGGCGTCTAGCGGCTCCAAGCCCGCGATGGACAGGGCCACGCTGTGGAGGATGATCGGGAAGCGCTCTGAGACGCGCTCTAGCGTGGTCCGTGGCTTTCCACCGAAGCCCATGAAGTTCTCGGCGAGCAACTCAAGGCAGTCGACTGTGTCTCGGTGACTGTCGATGTCGTCGAAGTGTGGTCGCCTCAAGCCGACACCGTACCCGTAGAAGTCAGCGCCTCTGGGACGAGGTCTCTCAACCGGTTCGGGGGCCATGCTCATCGGTGTGTCGATCTCGGGGGCTCGGAGAGTTGGGGCGTCGACCCCAGAATTGACCGAGCCCCCCACGAAGCTCGTGAGGGGCTCGAGTATGCTCAAAGAGGCGATTAGCCGCTGCAGGAGCCTGCGCCGCAGCTCTTCTCGCCGCCCTCGCCGCCACCCTCGCCGCCAGCCTCTGGGGCTGCAGCAGGAGCTTCCTCTGCAGCAGGAGCTGCCTCTGCGGGAGCCGCCTCTGCGGGAGCCGCCTCTGCGGCCGGAGCTTCCTCTGCCTTCGTCTGGCTGGCCGTACTGGCGCAACCGGTGCCGAGGGTGACACCGCCGATTCCGAGGCCGAGTGTGAGTGCGCCGATGGACAGCTTCTTACCGAGTTGGTGCAGTTTCATGGGAGATCCTATTTCCGTTTTGCTTGAAGTATTCGTACCACGGAGTTCCGCAGCCTTGTGACCTCACCTTAGCCTCGGAGTCTCAGGATGACTACCATTGCAGGTGAGTTTGAGGAGGTTAACAGCGTTTTCTGAGGACGCTAAGAAGTGTACCTACCTGTCCTTGGGCTGCATGTCTTGGAGGGGTTTCGTGTTAGACTCCCCCCACGTGGATGGCTGTCGAGGGTGAGATGAAGCTGAATCAACTCTTTGCGTTCGAGGGTGTGTTTGCGGCGGTAAAGTGCGTCCGTTGTGGTGCCATTTACGACGCTGCGAGCCATGATTTCATTGGTTTGCATGGTGAATTGACGTTGGGCCTCACCGAGCCCCTGGTCGACGTCGAGAAGGCTAAGCGTCCCAAGAAGTCCCTGGCGGCTGTATGCCGCACTCCTGAGTGTATGGAGAGCTTGGTCCGGTCACTTTTGGGGTGCGACACGACGCACAGTCACGACGGCGCAGACCCCGATGAGCTTTGGCAACAGGTGCTCCAGATTTGGGGATACCAACCCGACGACGAGCCAGCCCCTGCTCCCCCCCTTCGCAACCGACGGAAGCGCCGCTAGTTCGCCCTACAGCGCGCGTCACTCGCGGGCTTTGGTTGAGCCACCTTGCGCACTCTTAGCGACTTCATAACGGGCTGATCGTCGCTGTTTAAGATGGGGCGCGTCTCTCGCATCCATGCGCCGATCTGCTCTCGGATAGGCAGGAGATGATCGAGGATATGCACGCTCTTGGGCGGCAGTGAGTTGATGACACCGCGCCAGCCATCTCCCCCGGACGCGAGGAAGCTGTTTGTGAGTAAGCGGTAGGTCCGCTCAGGATCAATGGGAGCGCCACCTGGCCCATATGCGGACACCAAGCGGTCGCGATCGGCGGGGCCAATGGTGCCGTCTCCGTTGCGGTCAACGCTCCCGCAATCGACGGCGTCAGGGTCGTAGGTGACGTTGAGCCCTGCGACTTGGATGACCCCATGAGCGCCGGCCGTCCCGAGGCGCAACATCTCCAGGAGTGCAGCTCCCGAGAGCTCGATGTTCGCCGCGTAGTTGCCAAAGGGCATCACGTCGTAGAGCTGACCGTAGGTGAGGTCACCTGCTGGCAGAGGCGCTCGGATCCCACCGCTGTTCAGGATGCAGATCTCGCGCTCGGGGTGCAGCGTGAGCAAGACGTCGCACAGGAAGCTCCCCAGCGGAGAGCTCTGTGTCATATCGCGCGTCATCGGCGCGATGACCTTTGTGTCGAGGAGCTCTTCGCGCTGCGCGCGCTGCTCTGCGATAGCCGGCGCCAAGACCGCGTCTAACGCGATCCGCGTCGGGCCTTTGGTGGTGACCTCAATGTCCGAGGATACCGGAGGCGCCCATGAGATCTCGAGGGCCCCAGCGATGCCGCTGACGCGCAGATCCATGACGTGCTTGCCGTGTGCCCCCGTGTGCGCCACGACGACGCCGTTGACCCGGTGGGCGACTGGTCGGTGGGTGTGTCCCCCCAGCGCGATATCGACCAGGTGTCTTGGGAGCGCACGGACGAGCTGGAAGAGCTCGCTGTCGTTATCGCAGCTCGAGAGGTCATCAGGGTCGCTCAAGTCGGTGCACTCACCACCGATATGGGAGATCAAGATCACAAGGTCGGCGCCCTTGGCTCGGAGCGCTTGAGCCTCGGAGGTGACCGCCGCTGCGGCGTCTGTGAAGGCGAGGGCTTGCCCGACATGGGGGAAGGTGATCGACGCGGTCTCCTCCGTCGTCGCGCCCACGATGCCGACGAGGAACCCACCTCGCTCGATCATCATCGACCCTTGGAGGTTCGGCCAATCGGGGCGCTTACGGCTCGCCTTGTCGACCAAGTTTGCGGAGAGGAGGGGGAAGTTGGCCTCGGCCAATCGGGCCTTTAACGCAGCGAAGGGGTCGTCGCCTCCGGTCCGCTCTGGTCCGATCGGGCCGTAATCAAACTCATGGTTACCTACGGCGGCCGCGTCGTATCCCATCGCGTTGTAGGCTGCGATCCCAAGCGAGCCCTCGCTTCGATCGCACATCAGCGTCCCGGACCACATATCGCCGCTGTCCAAGAGCAAGACATTGGGGTCCTCGGCCCGAGCGCTGTCGATGATCGAAGCGATCCCCGTGAGCCCGTCGGCGAGGTGGCCATGCACATCCGTCGTGTGCAGGATGCGGAGCTGACCCCGCGGGGCGGCGCACCCGATGACGAGCAGGGCGAAGAGAGTGATGACGAGCGGAGCGACACGCGGCATGTGGGGATCTGAACACGGGTGACGCATGGTGTCGAGGCCTTGACTCAGATCACAGCCTCAGCATCGCTCACTCAAGGCCTGAGGCGCGCGGGCCCCCTAGGGGGCGCCGTCGACGCAGCTGAAGTCCTCGCAGCGGTGCTGACCAGCCCAGAGTCGGATCCAGAGGTCATCGTTGAAGTCACTCACATGCCACGACCCACCGGAGTCAAAGGTGCGGTGCACCGTTCCCTCCGGGTACGGGTCGCCCTCTGCGCCCATCCAGATCACGCCGCAGCCGATCTGGCAGTCAGCGTCGCCATTGAGCCACGAGAGCCCGACGCTCAGCGTCTGCCCCTCTTCGATGGCGATCGGCTCGCCCAAGATCGCCGTCGCGATCGTCGGATCGGCCGTGTCTGTCAGCACGAGCAGGGTCGTTGTCCCCAGCAGCGTGGCCTCCGGCGGCACGCCGCTCCAGAACGAGACCAGCACTAAGTATCCTTCGTCCGCTGTCGTCTGGAGCATGAGGTCGACCCGCTCCAAGACACCGCTGGCTGGCGCGTTAAGGGTCTGTAGCCCTCCGGTCGCTTCGGTGACGACCACGCGTGCGAAACCGCTCTCGGGATCGTAGAGCTCCTGGCTCACCAGGACACCGACCTCGGTGAGGGGGCACTCCGCGTCGGTGGTGCAGCATTGGCCTCCTTTGCAGCACAACGCGCTGTCGCAATGGCCGCTATCGCACATCTCGAGAGCGCTGCAGCTTGAGCCATCCTCGAGGGTGTCGATACATGTCCCTGACGCGCAGAAGGTCCCCGAGACGCACTGCGCATGCTCAAGGCAGCTTGATGGGCAGCCGTCGTCTCCACAGACGAAGGTCCCACAGTCGGGCGGTGCGCCGACGACGCACCCGAAGATCGCGTCGCAGAAGGAGGTTCCCAGGCAGGGGTCCGTCCCGTCACAGGTCAGCGGGACCCCTGAAGAGCATGCCCCTGTAGCCGGATCGCACCCCTCATAGCCGTTGCACACGTCGCCATCGTCACACAAGCTAAGCCCTTGGCATGCCCCGCTCACGCAGGTGTCTGACTCGGTGCACGGATCGCCGTCATCACAGGCCAGCCCCTCCTCCGCGAGGACAGAGACGCAGCCACCTTGGCTGGCATCGCAGACACCGAGGGTGCAGGGCGGCGCGGCGAGGGCGCTGCAATCGACTGGGACTCCGGTGGTGCAGAGGCCGGCCTGACAGATGTTGCCGGTGCTGCAGGCGTTGCCATCATCGCAGCTTTGGCCCTCCAGCTCGGGGTCGGGCAGGGCCGCGCAATGTCCGGCCACGCAGGTGGCCTCTTCACACAAAGCCACCTCGATGCGCCCGTCGCAGGAGGCATTGTCGGTGCACACAAACGGCTCTTCGATGACGTCGTCCTCGGTATCTTGCTCGGCGTCTGCGTCGACTGAGCCATCCTCCGGAGGCTCGATGACCTCGGGTGCTTGGACATCCGCTGTGACCTCGATCGCCTCGATCGCGTCGATGTCGGCGAGGTCAGGTCCGGTGTCTGCGAGCGGCGCGGTGGTGTCCGCTTCATCGACGTCGCCGAAGGTGTCTTGCTCGAGCTCCGATGCAGCGGCGTCGTCCCCCAAGAGTGGGGGCGGCAGATCGTCTCCGCAGGCCATCAGGCCGAGGGTAGCGGTGAGCGCGACTGTGAAAAGGTACCGAGTCATCACCGGCGCAGCATGACGTTCTGTGCCCTATTAACGCAAGCGTATCGGTCCAGCAGGGCCCAGAGGGGCGCCCTTCGACCACTCACCCCATCGGTGTGCTCCGTGGAGATAGGTCGGCCTTGGGACGGGCTTGCGTGCCTGAAGCGTTCGTGTACGATTCGGGGCGCGAGAGGGACGGACATGTTCGATTCACAGAAAGAGCAGCTTGAAGTGCTTCGCCAACGTCTGGTGTCCCTCAGGGGGCATCTTTGACGTCCCGGCTGTTGAAGCGCGCCTCAGTGAATTAGAGGCGCTCGTGGCGTCCCCTGATTTGTGGGACGATAACACCCGCGCCCAGTCGCTCTTGAAGGAGCGGACGGACCTTCAGGCCAAGCTTGGGAGCGTCACCAAGCCTTGGACTGAGCTGGATGATGTCGAGGTCCTGATCGAGCTCGGTGAGCTTGAAGAGGATGATAGCGTCGCCGAGGAGATGGCGACGACCCTGGCGAGCGTCGAGGCGCGCGTGGCCGAGCTGGAGTTTCAGCGCATGCTGGGCGGTGCCTTTGACCGCAGCGACGCGATCTTGACGATCAACGCGGGCGCGGGCGGGACCGAGAGCCTCGATTGGGCGGGCATGCTCTTGCGCATGTACATCCGCTTCTGCGAGTCACAAGGGTGGTCGGTCACCTTCCTCGATCGCCAAGATGGGGATGAGGCGGGCATCAAATCAGCCAGCCTCTCGGTCTCTGGCGCCTTCTCTTACGGCATGCTGCGGGCAGAGGCGGGCGTACATCGCCTGGTGCGCATCTCACCGTTCGATGCGTCGGCTCGACGTCATACGTCCTTCGCGGCGTGCTTCGTCTACCCTGATGTTGAGGACTTGATTGAGATCGAGGTCAACGAGGTCGACCTGCGCGTGGACACCTACCGAGCCTCGGGCGCTGGCGGGCAGCACGTGAACAAGACGAACAGCGCTGTCCGCATCACGCATCTCCCGTCGGGGATCGTCGTGCAGAGTCAGAGCCAACGCAGTCAGCATCAAAATCGCGCCGCAGCGATGAAGGTGTTGAAGGCCCGCCTCTATGAGCTGGAGCGAGCCAGCCGCGAAGAGGAGCGCTCTGCGATGGAGTCGGCCAAGCAAGAGATCGCGTTTGGCAGTCAGATCCGCAACTACGTCATGCACCCCTACCGATTGGTGAAGGACGTGCGCACTAACCATGAGACGAGCAACGTCGATGCCGTCCTAGATGGCGCCCTCGATCCCTTTGTGAGAGCATTCTTGATCGCGAACCCAAGCACGGCAGAATGACAGTCCACGGTCCTTTAGCCAGGCTGGGCTGAGATGAGTGAGTCTGAAACCGGTCGTCCCGTCGTCAAGACGCTCTTGTTGACCGACTTTGTCGAGAGCACGCAGTTCGTGGCGGCCCTTGGCGACGTGAAGGCCGCCGAGATCTTCGCCGAGCACGATCACGCTGCGCGAGAGCTCTTGGCCGAACATGCGGGCCAAGAGATCGACAAGTCAGATGGCTTTCTCTTCCTCTTTGACCGCCCGATCGACGCCGTGCGCTTCTCGCTGGCTTACCACCGCCTCCTCGCGCGTCTATCGGCCGATTTACCGCGCCCGCTCGAGGCCCGCAGCGGCATTCATTTGGGTGAGGTGGTGATGCGCACCAACCCTACCGATGACGTCATTCGGGGCGCGAAGCCCGTCGAAGTCGAGGGACTCGCGAAGGCGAAGACGGCCCGCGTGATGGCGTGCGCCTGTGGCAACCAAACGTTGCTCAGTGAGAGCGCCTACACCATCGGCCACCGCGCAGCAGTGGGCGCTGATGGGTTGGATGAATCGGTGCGCTGGATCGAGCACGGACTCTACAGCCTCAAGGGGATGGAGCAGCCTGTGCGTCTCTTTGAGGTCGGCCGTGAGGGCGAGTCGCACCTGACACCGCCACCGGGGGCAATGCGGACGAAGGGCCCCGGGATCTGGTTGCTCCTCGCCGGCTTGGCGGTCATGGCGGGGATCAGCGCCTTTGTGATGATGAGTGATCCAGAGGGGCCGCCTCCGAGCCCCTCGATCACGCCGGCTGAACCTGTCCGTGGCGTGCCGTCGGTGGCCACCCCGAAAGAGGCCTCACCGAAGGTCGCTCCAGCTGTGACGCCTTCACCTGCGCCTCAGCCGGCCGCTGCGCCTGCTGTCACGCCGCTTCGGATTCACATCGTCTCGACGCCTCCAGGTGCTGAGATTCGTTACGGTAAAGATATCTTGGGGGTGGCGCCCCTCGACCTATCCGTGTCGCGGATGGTCGCGAGCCACCCGATTCAGGCGCGGCTCCAGGGGCATCGGGACAGTGAGGCGTATTGCCGCGTTACTGAGGAGGATCTCAAGGGGGACACCACGCGCTGCGAAGTCAGCCTCAAGCGTCTCAGAAAGGCGCGCTCAAAGGAGCCCTCGACCGATCCTCCGCCGGTGAAATCAAGCCCGTCGAAGGGGAAGTCGAAGGGCAAACCGAAGATCCACATGATCGATTAGGGGCCATGCACTGCGCCTGATGTGCGCGGTGTGTTTGACGCGCGCCGCGACGCGACATAGCGTCGAGGGGCATGAGAGTCTCTATCCTCACGGTCTTATTTAGCTTCAGCGCCCTTAGCCTCGCGGTTCCTCAGGCCGCCGCTCAGGCGCCCGAGCCCACGACGAACGCAGAGCAACATAGCAAGCGGGGCGTTGAGCTTTACGCGGAAGGTAAGCTCCCGGAGGCCGTCGCCGAGATGCTCAAAGCGTACGAACTGGCCCCCGCCCCAGGGCTGCTCTACAACATCGCGCGCATCTACCAGAAGATGGGTCAACGCGACCTCGCGATCACGTACTTGAAGCGCTTTGTGACTCAGCCCGGCGCGGATCCAGATCGCGTTCAAAAAGCCTTAAAGCACCTCGAAGAGCTCAACCGGAACCCCTTCAATCCCCCACGCCTAGAGGCGCCACCGGCGGAGAGTGAACCTGCTGCGGCGCCTCAAGCTGCCGAGGCGCAGACGCCCTCGCCGACCGTCGTGGTCACCGCGGACTCGGGCCGTGATGATACGCTCGCCTGGGTGACCTTGGCGAGCGGGGGTGCCGCGCTCATCGCGGGTGGTGTGCTCGGCGGCCTCGCGCTCAGCAGCGCAGCGGACCTCTCGGACCCTGCACTTGATTACGACGCTAAAGCAGACGCTCAAGCCGCCTCTAGGGGCTTGGCGCTCGGCGCGGATATCTCGATCGGTGTGGGTGTCGCGGCTGCGACGCTTGGCCTCGTCCTCCTGTTGACCGGAGGCGATGATGCACCAGCCCAAGCGACTGTCGCGCCCACCCTGGGCCCTGAGCATGCGGGTGTTCAACTGATGGTGAGGTTCCCATGACCGCGCCGATTTATCGCCTCTTCTTTGTCGTCGCCTTCGCGTTGAGCTGCGCCGCATGCAGCGTGCTCATCACGGATGAGACCTGCGCGTCCGATTCGGATTGCACTTTGGCCGAGCGGTGCGCGGAAGAGGGCTTCTGCGTGACCTTGGGTCAGGCGAGCTGCGCGACGATGGCGGACTGTGCTCAAGGGGAGGTCTGCGGGGCAGTCGGGCTCTGCGAGGTGCTCGACAATCCCGGCTGTGAGCGCATCGGCTCTGAGCGTGATGATGCGCTTGTCTTAGGGTTCATCATGACGTTCAGCGGGCCCTACGCCGAGAGCGGCGTGGACCAGCGCAAGGTTGTGAAGCTGGCCCTCGGTGAGATCAACGCTAAGGGAGGGATTCAGGGGCTACAGGGGCAGCGAGAGCTCGCCTTCTTAGCCTGTGATGATCAAGCCGATAAAGATCAAACACGTGCGGCTGCCACGTACCTTACCTCCATGCGTGTGCCCGCAATCTTAGGGCCTGGGTTCTCGTCTTTACTCGAGGTCGCTGCGACCGAGGTCGCGATCCCGACCGGGACATTCATCGTCTCCCCCTCATCCACCGCGGTCTCAATCCGCGACCTAGATGACGACGATTTGATCTGGCGCATCTCGTCCTCGGACACGAAGCAGGCGAACACGCTGGCGTACTTTGCGGTGTGGTTGGCGTTGGAGGAGCAAGGAGAGAGCGAGACTGTGCGGGTCGTGGCGGTGCATACGAATGACAATTATGGGACCGGCTTTCGCGATGGGTTTGAGTCCGCACTTGATGCCTACAAGCTCGCGTACGGTGCCCAGCTCGCCGACGCGGGGGTCGCTATTGATTTCAGTGCTGTCAGTCGTGCCTCAGAGGCGGACTCCACGCCCGAGGAGTGGGACGCTGAGGTCGAAGAGATCGTGACGAGCCTGAAGAGCACAGGGCCGGACATCCTCCTTTTGGTGGGGTACGAAGACGTCGCGAGCGTCTTGAGCGAGGTGAAGAAGGACGACACGCTGAAGGCCGTGCCGCTGCTCCTCACCGATGGCGTGGCGTCTGTCACGCTGGCGACGAGCTACACGGACGCCTCCGATTTGCCGAGTCAGGTCTTTGGGGTACAGCCAGGCTATCGGACCGGCAGCGCTTATGAGCACTTTGTGGCGCTCTACGAAGACCCGGTCCCGCCGACTTGGACCGAGTACACCTATGATGCCGTCTATTTGCTCGCCTACGCGGCGGGCAGCATGACCCCTGAGGCGACGACGGGGGGAGGCTTTGCGGAGGCCTTCAAGCGCTTTGACTCCAGCGACGGCCGCGTCGTCAGTGTAGGCCCAGACCACTTCATCACTGCCTGTCAGGACATGGGTGACGGGCTCTCGCTTGATGTGCGTGGCGCCTCAGGCCCGCTCGACTTTGACACGACGACGGGCGAACCCGAATCGGTGGGTATTCTGCGCTGGACCGTGGGCTTCCCGACAATCGATGAGCCGGGGGAGATCGTGGATTGCGGTCTCGCGATGGTTCATGAGGCGGGGGCCAATATCCCAACGACTTACTGGTGCAACGCTCAGTGCATGGCGCCTCCTGCGGACAACGTGACCTGCGGCGACGGCTATTGCGACGACGACGCAGCGATCTGCGCGCAAGGGGTGTGCACGTCTGGTGATGACTGCCAGCCTGAGCACGCACCGTAATCGCGGCGCCGCTTTTTAGCGCGGCGTGAGGTCGAGGTGCCGTGCGGGGGTGATGAAGTCAGGCGCGTCACGTTTTGCAGGGCGCGCTGGGGTATCCACTGGCGCGATGGCTGAGACCTTCGGCACCAGAGAAGCGCGCTTTAGAGCGGGCCAAAGGCGCGCTAAGGTCTCGGCTCCGACGTGGTGACGCTCACAGAGGTCGTAGCAGCTGCGAGCGATCCCCACAGCGTCTCGGCTCCCGCTGGCGACCAGCTCTGTCGCCAACTCGAGCAGCTGGTGGTCGGCGATGTGGCCGCGCTCCACGAGGTTTAACCCCATCTGGAGGATGTCGTAGCAAGGGATGACTGTCGGCCCGAAGACATGAAAGCGGCTCGGTGGTGTGCGCTTCTTCAAGCGAATGTAGATCGCCTCGACCAGCTCCTGGGTGCGCAGATGGCCAGCGAGGCGCGCGACGTAGCTGCAATCATCGACCTCACATCCGTTGAGGCGGAGGGTGTTCGCGAGCGCGGGGCCTCTGAGTCGCCCAGAGACGATGTCTGCGTAGAGCGCATAGATCAGGGCGTCGGTCTCGGTGTCATCGCCGAAGGCTGACTCGCGCACGCCCCAGGGCAGCTCGGCTCGGTTTAGGAGCAGCGCTGAGAGCTTGTAGGCGATGTGGTGTTTCAGGGTGGCGACTCGGCCGTTACGAAGCAGGGCGAGCTGATCTTTGAAGGTGATGCCGTCGTACTCGACGCCGTCGAGCAGCATCTTCTTCTCGATGACCCGGCGCAGCTGGGGTGGGCTCGCGGAGACAAAGTAGAGAGGGTTGGAGTGGATGGGGCCGTCCACGGTGGGGCCGCGGCGCAAAGCGCGCAGCAACACATCGGTGCCCGCGACGTTCCGTTTGTCGATGGGGAGATCGAGGGGGACCGCTAGCATCCCCCGGACGGTGTCGATATCGGTCGAGAGGTAGGTCTCGTCGATGTCCCAAATATAGAGGGGGCCGGTGAGGTCTCTGTCGAAGGTGCGCTCTTGTGTCCGCTGAAGAGGGTAGCGGTAGGGCTCTTGCGTCGGATCGGCGCGCTTGAGGCGCTCGAAGATGCTCATGACCGAGGCCTAGATCGGGAGGGAGCTCTCAAGAGCGTCCCTTCCACGGTTGAATCACTGTGCCTGGTGTTGAGGGGGTGTGGATGAAGGAGTCGAGCCCCTCGTAGCGGCTGTCTCGCGACATCAGCTCGGCGAGCGCCTCTTGGGGGCTCGCCCCCTCGAAGAGGAGCCGATACACGGCCCCGGCGATCGGCATGTCGATGCCCTCGGCGGCGGCGTGCGTATGGATGACGCGGGTGGTGTTGACCCCTTCAGCGACCATCCCGAGGTTGGCGATGATGTCGTCAAGCTGCTCGCCTTGCGCGAGGTGTCGGCCGACGGTGTGGTTTCGGCTCAAAGTGGAGCTGCACGTAGCGACTAAGTCTCCGACCCCAGCCAGCCCTTGGAAGCTCAATCGCTGGGCGCCGTAGCGCTCTCCGAAGCGGGACATCTCAGCGAGCCCGCGCGTGATTAAGGTCGAGAGGGTGTTGGCGCCGAAGCCGAGCCCTGAGGCGACCCCGCCTGCGATGGCGTAGATGTTCTTCAGCGCCCCAGCGTACTCGGTCCCCGGGAGATCGAAGTTACCGTAGAGTCGGAAGGTCGGCCCTGCGAGCATGCGCTCAACCTTTTGAATCACGGACTCAAAGGCGCTCGCGACGACGGTCGCGGCCGGTTGACCGGCGACGATCTCTCGCGCCAAGTTCGGCCCGCTGATGGCGCCGATCTTCCGCACACAGGTCTCTTCTGCGATGAGCTGACTCATCCGCTTCAAGCCATCGGACTCCAGCCCTTTTGTGGCGCTGATCACCACCTGGTCGCCGGTTAAGTGGTCCCCAACCCGTCGCATGACGCTGCGGAAGTGCTTCGAAGGGATGGCGACGATGACGACCTCTGCGTGCTCGGCAGCTTGGGTCAAGTCGACGGTCGCGGTCACGCGAGGATCGATCGGGGCATCGCCGAGGTACGCAGGGTTTCTATGGGTCGTGTTGAGAGTCTTCGCGCGCTCTTCATCTCTCATCCAGAGCAAGGTCTCATAACCGTGACTGCCCAGGATGCTCGCGAGCGCCGTGCCCCAGGAGCCTCCGCCCAGCACCGTGGCTGTCTTCTTCTTCGCCATGCTCATGCCTGGGGACTCCTCTCAAGCGCGGACTCCAGCCCATAGCCGCTCAAGCGGTTGTGATAGTAGTAGATGAGGTTCATGTCGTTGGGGAAGAGGCGGTCTCCGCGGCGCGAGATCACCCCGCCCCGGTGGTAGCTCCCGAAGTGTCGGAGGCCCTCTTGGATGATACGGGTGGGCTCACCGCGCGCGATCTCATCCGACATCTCAAGCTCACCTTTCGCGACGAGCTGTTGGACTGAGGCGACGACCCTACGGACTGAGTCCGCCACCTGCCCCATCATCAGGCCTGCGCCGTCACCGGCGGTTCGCAGGAGCCGATAGAGGTCTAGGGTTGGGTGTGCTTGGCGCATCATTTGAAACATGGTGAAGGCCAGGAGGTTGGTGCTCACGACTGAGTTATGTCGCCGGAAGGCGGCGGCGACTGCCTCTCCTGCTTGGCGTGTATACACGCGGTCCCGCTGGGGGTCATGCACTGTCTGACCGTCGTCATTCGAGACGTAGCGCGTGATGTCGATGACCCGGCCCCGTCCGTCGAGGGACTCTCCCTCGTCGTTGACGTGGTTACCGAAGGGATCGAGCGGGTCGCCGATGTTCAGTACGATCTCGCTGTCCATCTGCATCAGCTTGCTCAAAAAGCGCATCACCTCTTTCGGTCGGAATGACTCATCATCGGTGATGATGTAGCGCGACTTTCCGACCAGCCTGAGGTGGTCTTCGATGAGCGTGGAGGCCTCTAAGACGAGGTGAAAGTTCAAGTTGCAGGGGACGATGTAGATGTTGGGCTGGTCACGCTTTGCCATGAGGTTGTTGACGTAGGCGCGCAAACCACAGGACATCAGCCCAAGCTTGATGTGACGCTCTACTTCACCTGAGCGTGAGCGCGTGCCCCCGGGGAAGAAGAGCTGAGACTGGCCGTGCTCAAGGCAGACTGTCGCGTAGGTCTTCAAGGTGTCTTTGTAGAGTGGGCTCGTCTTGGTCCGGTCCACGCGGTAGGCGCCCAGGTTCCTCATGAAGAAGGAGAGGACTGGGTTTGAGAAGAGGTTGAGCCCGGCTCCATAGGTGAAGGGGGGCAGCCCAAGGGCGTAGAGCGCCCAGCCTATCAGCACGCTGTCGAGGTTGGAGACGTGGGTCGGGGCGAGGATGACGGTCCCGAGCTCCTGGCAGCGCCGCAGGCCATCGAGGCGGCCTGTGATGCGGACGGAATTTCGAAGGTCAGGGACCCCGCTCGCCAGGAGCTTCTTCGGGCTCAGCGCGTTGAGCAGCAGCGGGAGCGCGGTCGGCATGACCTTGGTTGAGGCCTCGTAGACAAGGGGGGAGAAGTTGCCGAGGACCTCGTGCACAAACCGCTGGATGATCTGCTCTAGGAGCCCGCGCTGCTCTCCTTCCCCCGCGTGCACGAGGCGCCCCTTGATGCGGTCCCAGAAGGCGAGGTCCCCCGCCCAGTTTGGGGCGTTCTTGTGAACCTCGAGGCGCTTCTTTTCGTGGTAGAGCGTGTCGTTGATGAGCACATCGAGTTGGAGGCTCTGATCGACCTCGGCCTGATGCACACAGGCCGCCATCATTCGGCTTGTCACCTCGACGACGACCGCGTCGCGGAGTTCGTTATGCACGCTCGATCCGTTCGACCGTCAGGGTCAGCTCTTCGATCGTCGTCTCAGTGCCCTTACCGTCGAGCTGCATGCCCTTCCATTTGGTCGGCCACGCGTCGAAGAAATTGTAACGGACGAGCTCAGAGCCGTCGTCGGCGCAGATGATGATCGAGCCACTGCGGCGCTCGACGGAGCCCGCGATGACGGACTTGCGCCAGGTCCACAGCTCGGGGTCGTTGGTGTAGCCGCGCTTCAACGTGATGTCTTGCCACTTCGTGCGCCCAGGGCGTTTGCGTTGGAGCTGATCGACCGTGCCGCCGTATGTGATCACCTCGGTCTCGCTGCCGATACCGTCGAGCTGCTTAAAGCGCGCAGACGCCAACCCTTCGATCTCGACACGAAAATTGAAATTACCGATGTGGTCGTGGCCTCGGCCCCAAAAGCCCATGAACGGCTCCTCCCAGCAGCGTTATCGCCCTCAACGGAGTCTACACGAGAGGTCTAAGTACGCCTACCGGTCTCGCACGCGCTGGTACAGCGCCTCGACCAACGCTTGACCCGCGGGGGTGAGCCCCTCTGCCCCGCGCACGATCTCGGCTGCGGCCGTGGTCGCCTCGCTCAGCAACGCCGAGCGCTCCGCAGCAGCTTGTGCGTATTGGCTCCCCCCTAAGGTGTCGAGCCACGCCAGAATTCTGACCCAGGCATGGAGCCCCATGAGCACAGCCCGCAGAGGGCGTCGGTCACTGCGCCAAGGGACCTCGAATCGCGGAGGATCGGGGGCCTCGACCATCGGCGTCACATCTTCGACCAGGAAGAACTTCAGGTGGCTCGCCTCGTGGACCAATGTCTCCGCGACGACCAAGGGGCGCTCCACAGGGGTTAACCATATGCAGCCCCTGGCCTCCGCCAGGCTCGCGGAGTGGCTGACATCGGGGGCCCCAGAGACTCCGACGAGTACCGGGGCCAAGGCTACGATTTCATCGACCAACTCGGGGGCCGTATCACGAAGACATGACGCGCCCCGCTCCAGCGGCCCTACGATCTCTGTCAGGCTCCCTCCGGAGAGCGGCTGAACGACGGGCACCGCGCCAGCTTCGGCGTCGCCGTCGGCGACCTCAAACCGCTCGGCTTGGCGTCGGGCTCGGGCGTGGGTCTTCAAGACACCGTCGTCCACGCGGACACGGACAGAGCGCCCAGGGGGGCCCTGAAGCACCCGCCCATCAGCGGGCAGGCGTGCGCGGCCACCGGAGCCTAAGATGACGGTGGTCTCTAGAGATGAGCCGCTCTTGAGCGCCACGCCGATGGCGAGCCTGGAGGTGAGCGCGAGGAAGGGCTCGAGCTTATCCCCCCGCGCCAAAGCCCGCTCCATCGCGCTGGTCCATCGCCCCAGCGCTGGGTCGCGCGCGAGGGCCAACTGCATCGCAGGGTCCCCCTTTAAGAGGAGCCGTGCGATCGGGACCAGGCCTGCGCGACGCCCGGCCTCAGGGGCCTGACTCAAGGTCGTCCGGACGACACCGGCAAAGCGCTGAAGCAACTGTGGCGCCCAGCGCACGTCGAGCCGCGCCACGGTGTCCTCATGACTCCAGGTCTCCAGGGCCTCATGGGCTGCGTCCTCTGGCCTCAAAGTGCGCACCGACTCAGAGCCCCGCCTTGGTGTCACGCCACAGGGTCGTCAGTCGCCACGTCCCGGCGCCGATGCGGTAACCCAAGCGCGCGCCGCTCGCTGTGCGGACCACCGCGGTGTCTCCGATGAGCTC
This sequence comes from Myxococcota bacterium, assembly GCA_049602155.1. Taxonomy (GTDB): domain Bacteria; phylum Myxococcota_A; class UBA9042; order PHBI01; family JBMYRH01; genus JBMYRH01. The sequence continues at coordinate 181,960 of JBMYRH010000009.1, forward strand.
GGTGTTCTCCGGGGTCGCGACGGTCTTAGCGACCTCTTCGAGGACCCATCGGCCGGCTCCTGCCGTCAACCCTGCGTGGTTGTATTGTGCGGATTCGACCCCGCCATCGAGGAGGAGAAACCCACCGTAGAGGGCCTTTTGAACCGCGGTGAGGTCTTGACCACGCCACGCGACCCCGAGGGCGGTGTGAGCCCCGATTACGTCTCGGGTTGTCGCTGGGGGACATGGGGTCGCCTTTGACCGCTCTTCCGAGGTGACGCGCCATGCTTTGACCTCGCCGTCGGTGACAGGCTCTAAGCTGAGGGTGCGTGTGCTGAAGGTGCATTCACCCTGCTCGTTGAGTGACTCCGTCATTCGGATGGTGAGTCGCCCTGTGTTGTTCGGGTTGGCGATCACGTACTCCAGGCCCCAGGAGAGCTTGGCCCCAAGGGCTGGCTGACGCACTTTGGCCCACTCGCCTCGCGCGATCGTGCCAGGCCGCGCGGCCGCATGACCCTTGAAGTCCTCGTGGAGCAGCGCTGTGTAGACGTCTTGCTCCTCTTGAAGCACGGCCTTGCGCCATGTCCCGCTCAACCAAGCCAGCGCGCTCGTGGCGGCGGGGCTGCGGGCTCCCCCGTCGATTGTGGGGACCTTGGCGGGCGGAGTCGTGACGATAAATTCAGCAGCGGGGATCCGCTTTGATGACTCGCCCTCGGCGCGAGTCTTCACAGCGACCGGTGCTTTTTCGGGCGCACCCTCGCCTCGGTCAATCCCTGCGCGCCCTCGGCGATCGGTGGGCTCGACGACCGCAGGGGCCGACTCAGCGGCCGCAGCGGCCGCGTTCTCGCTGGTCACTGCCGGGCCTTGAGCGGCTGGCTGACATCCAGCGATGACGGTCATCAGTGCGGTCAGAGTGCGCATTGTGTGTCTCATGGAACAACCCCCAAACAAAGCCAAGAGGCTGTGTTATAGAACCGCCAAGGCCTGCTGGAAAGGGAGCCGTACAGATGAGCCTCACGTACCGCGACGCGGGCGTCGATATCGACGCGGGTGAAGAGCTGGTTCGCCGCATTGGACCGCTCGCAGCGGCCACGCGCCGTCCGGGTGTTATGGGCGGCTTGGGGGGCTTTGGTGGCCTCTTTGGCCTCAAGGAGACGGGGTATGAAGATCCCGTCTTGGTGAGCGGGACCGACGGTGTCGGCACCAAGCTCAAGGTCGCCTTCATGACAGATCAGCACGACACGGTCGGGATCGATCTCGTCGCGATGTGTGTCAATGACGTGCTGACCATTGGCGCTGAGCCGCTGTTCTTCCTCGATTACTTCGCGACGGGCCACCTTGAGCCAGCCACAGGTGAGGCCGTGGTGAGCGGCATCGCTGAGGGCTGTCGTCAGGCGGGCTGCGCACTGCTTGGCGGTGAGACTGCCGAGATGCCGGGCATGTACAGCGAGGGCGAGTACGACCTCGCAGGCTTCTGCGTGGGGGTTGTCGAGCGAGACACCCTCTCTGATCGGCCGACCCCACAGGAGGGTGATGTCCTGATTGGGCTGCCTTCAAGTGGACTTCACTCCAACGGATATAGCCTGGCTCGCCGGGCACTGCTCGAGCACCTAGCGCTGCCCCTTGATGCTCCTTTTGCCGAGGGTTCTCCGACCTTGGGTGAGGCGATGATGGCGCCCACGCGCATCTACGTCGCCCCGGTGTTGGCGGCGGTGAAGGCCCACGGCGCCGCGATTCGAGCGATGGCACACATCACGGGCGGGGGCCTTGTCGATAACTTGCCCCGCGTGCTGCCTGAGGGGCTCCACGCCGACGTCGATTACGGCACGTGGGACGAGCCTGCGCTCTTCGCGCTCATCCGCGGCGCGGGTGTCGAAGAGGCCGAGATGCGGCGCACCTTTAACCTCGGCATTGGCTACGTCTTGATCGTCGCCCCTGAGTCCCTCGACGCGGTCGCTGAGACCTTGACGGAGGCCGGTGAGTCGCCTGTGGTGATCGGGCGAGTTGCGTCATGAACCGCTTCGCGATCCTGATCAGCGGTCGCGGCTCGAACATGGCGTCCATCCTCAACTTTTGGGCGCATGGGCCAGGGAGCTATCCGACCCACGCGAGTGTGCCGGTCGTCGTGGTGTCCAACCGCCCCGATGCGCCCGGTCTTGACCTCGCGCGCGACGCCGGCGTCCCCACGGAGGTGGTCGACCATCGTGCCCTGGGATCGAAGGCAGCCTTTGAGGCGGAGCTCCTCTCTGTGCTCGAGCGATATGACGTTCATGGCCTCGTCCTCGCTGGTTTTATGCGCGTCTTGAGCCCTGCGGTGGTGTCTCGCTTCCCAGAGCGCATCCTGAACGTTCACCCGTCTCTTCTCCCTTCTTTTGCAGGGCTAGACGCGCCCGGTCAGGCCATCGCCGCTGGGGTCAAGGTGTCCGGGTGCACGATTCACTTCGTCGAGGCAGCGGTCGACGCCGGCCCGATCATCGCGCAGGCCGCGGTGCCGGTGCTCGAGACGGACACGAGCGAGCGTCTTCAGTCACGCATTCAACGTGTCGAACATCACCTCTACCCCAAGGTCATCGCGAAGGTGTTCGCAGGCCAATACGAGAGAGCCGGGCGCATTATCGCGCTGGAGGGGGGAGGTCCATGAGCGGTGACACACGCCTGTCTGCTTCCTATCATGTCCTCGTCATCGGGAGCGACCTCGGTGGGCTGATGTATGCGGCCTTGGCGGCACGAGCTGGCTATCGTGTGGGGGTGATCGCCCACGGGATGCGCCCGAACACGTACCGCTGTCAGGGGCACGCCTTTACACGCCGTCCAGAGCGCTTCTATGGGTTCGGGACGTCTCCGACGATCGCCAAGGTCTTTGGCGACCTCTCGCTCGGCATGGAGATGCGTAACCGACCTCAAGCTGTCGAGCCCTTCTTGCAGTTCGTGACCCCATCTCGGCGCCTTGATTTGCCGCGTCGTCCGGATCGATGGCGCCAAGAGATCGATCGGGAGCTGGGCGATGTCGGCGCGACCCTCTTAGCTTACGAACGCTGGGCAGAGCAGTGGACCACAGCGACAGAGTCTATTTTGGCGACGGGGGGCCCGCTGCCGCCGACGGGGATGCGCGCGAGCCGTCAATACGCGCAAGCGATCGAGGGGTGCGAGCCGCTCCTTAACGATGAGTCTGGTCATGGTCAAAACCCACTGATGACGCGCCGAGGGGGCGCCACTTGCCGTGCGTTAGTTGACGGGACCCTGAGGCACCTCGTCTCGGTCCAGCCTCGCCCCCTGCCTCCGATGACCTTTGCGCGCCTGTGGACGCACTTACGTGACGGCGTCTTTCACATCCCTGGAGGCCGAGATGGTCTCAAGGAGCTCTTCATCGCCAAGTTGCGAGAGCAGTGTGGTGATTTTCGCCGTAGCGCGATTGTCGAGCAGGTCGTGGTGCGCCGTGGTCGCGCGACTGAGGTTATCTTGGCGGGTCGTGGTGAGCGCCTTGGGTGTGACTTGCTGGTCGGCAATTTGCCCCATCGTCAGCTCAACACCCTGATCTCTGCGACGCACCGCAAGTCACACGCTGGCGGAGAGCAAGAGCCGTCGGCATGGCGGATGATGGTGAACGTCGGTGTGGACCCCAGGGTCATCCCTGCCGGGATGGGCCCAGAGGTCGTCTGTATCGATGAGCCTCGTGCAGGCCACACATCAGGGCCCTCTTTGTGGATCTCGCGCCCGGGTGCCCTCGGCCTCGGAGGAGAAGGTCGTCAAGGAGCAGGTGTCCTGAGCGTCAGCGTGCATCAAACGGCTCGAGGGTTGGCCCCGGGGGTGCGCGCAGTTCAGAAGACCGTCGACGCGACCCTAGACCGACTCAGGTGGCTAATCCCGTGGCTAGATGATCACCTTCAGACGGTGGACGTCCCTGCGCTCAATCGCCAAGTTGATCGCAGAGGGCAGGAGACCTTGACGGTCGACATGTCAGAGATGACCCCGATCTATGGTCGGCCACTCGCGATGACGGCGGACATCGGCGGGGTTGGTATTCAGACGCCTTATCGCAACGTGCTGTTGTGCGAGGAGGCGATCTTCGGGGGGCTCGGTTTTGAGGGCCTCTGCCTGGGGGCCTTACAGACCCTGGAGGCCACGCGAAGGCAGCTCAAGCTCAAGACCCCGCGCACGAACTTAGCCTGACACATGCGATAGTGTCCTTCAGGTGAGGTATAACGGGGTCACTGCGTAAGGAGGAGCTCGCTTGATAGGTCTGCTGACCGTTCTTCTGGTCGCTGCGACACCAGTGCCCGCTGAGGTCGTGGCTTGGCCCGCGTTAGTCGCGGAGATCGAGCAGACACATCCTCTTATGATGGCGGCCCACGCAGGCCTAGAGCGCTTTGAGGCCGCTCTGCAGAGCGCCAGGTGGCGACACTCCCCGGTGTTCGATATCGAGGCGGGGCTTGGCCCTCAGCCTTCGGTGCGCCAGGACGCAGGGAAGACGATCGTCGACGCTGAGCGTTGGGGGTACTACTACCGCGTCGGGGTTCGATTGGAGCAGCCACTCTATAGCTTTGGGAAGTTGGCAGGGCTGAAGCTCGCAGCGGCTCATGGTGTGGAAGTGGGTCAGGCGCACGTGGAGGTCGCCCGCTGGGAGCTTCGGTACCGCGCAGCCCGCGCTTACCAAGGGGCTGTGCTCTCCCGAGAGTTGGCGGGGCTGCTCGAGGAGGGCGCGCGTTGGATAGAGAAGGTTCAAGTGCGGTTAGAGGAGATGCGCAAGCAGGACTCCGAGCGCTACGATCAGATGGCGCATCTGCGCTTGAAGAGTCGCTTGGGCCACTTCGCCCAGATGAACCTCGATAATCAGGGCCTCCATGAGGAAGCGCATCAGGCGCTGCGGCTCCTCTTGTCCCGCCCATCAGAGCGGTCAGTTCGACCCATCGAAGAGGAGGTCGCGCCGACGTCACTGACACTGGCGCCTTTGGCGGACTACCTGGCGATCGCCGACCGCCAGCGACCTGCGCTGCGTGAGGCGCGCGCGGATGCCACGGCGAAGTCTGCGTTGGCTGATAGCGCGGAGGCGGCCATTTGGCCGGATGTCTTACTCATGGGTGAGTTTAGCGCCGTGGACTCTGACGTGATCGAGGTACCTGGTGCTGTCCCGGGAGACAGACCCGAGGGGGTCGCCGCGGGGCTCTTATTGGGTCTCCGTTGGAGGTTGGATATCCCCCAAGCGATCGCTCAAGGTCGGGCTGTCCGCGCACACGCCGAACAGCTCGCGCAGCGCGCGCGGAGCGCCCGTGCGACGATGGAGGCTGAGGTGCGTCGGCTCCACAGCCGCCTGACTCGGCAGTCGTCTGTGCTGACGGCGATGAACGATGCCAAGGTCGCAGCGAGGAGCTGGCTCTCGGCTTCTTGGGAGCTCTATGACTCGGGGTTTGGTGATCTTCGCGACGTGACAGACGCCTTAGAGCAGTTCTGGACGACCCATGTGGGCCATTTACGGGCGGTCGTGGCGCACAACCTCTTGATCGTCGAGTTGAGTCGGGCGGTAGGTCAGGACATCACGGCCACGCCACAGGGTGCCCCATGAGACGTCGTCACTACGCGCTCCTCGTCAGCTGCGTCGCCTTGGTGATGCTTGATTCATCCTCGCACGCGGCGTCGCCCACGCTGACGCCAAGGGACGTCATCACTCAGGCCTCGACGCGTATCACGACCCTGACTGAGGGGGCTGAGGACAAGGCGACGCTGCACGCTCAGGTCCGCACGATCGTGTCAGAGATCGTCGACTTTCGAGCCTTCAGTGCTCGAACGCTCGCAGGGCACTGGGGAGCTTTGACGGAGCCTCAGCAGTTACGTTTTGAGTCCGCGTTTCAGTCGCTTGTGCTCTCTGTTTACACAAAGCGCTTCCAGCCCAAGAAGTCATTTAACGTCACGTTTCGGGGCCCCCCTGAGCCCCTCGATGAGGCTCAGGTGATGGTGCGGACGACGCTCGATGGCCCCAAAGTTGGCGTTGACTTGGATTACCGTATGCACGCCATCAAGGCTGACCAGCGGCTCTCATGGCGCGTTATCGACTTGGTGATCGATGACGTCTCCATGGTGCGCACCTGGCGTCGGAGCTTCATCACCGTCTTAGAGCGAGACGGTTTCCAAGCCCTGATCGCGAAGATCGAGAGGCGGGCGAGGCGGCGTTAAGAGCGGTGCGACGCGTTCGCTGAAGCGCTACTTACAGCGCTTCTTCTGTATCCGCTGCTTGGCCGTGTCGAGGAGCTCGAAGATCTCCGCGTCCTTGGCGTCGATACCTTTGCACTGCTCGAGGAGCTGCAAGGCCTCCTTCAGCTGTGGGCACTTCGCGCGCTTCACGAGCAGGCTCCGCACTTGGATGATCAGGTTGCCCTTGGTCTCCTGCAGCCGCTCTAGCTCACTCTTGGCGTCGTAGAAGTACGGGCTGCCGTCTTTGATCTTGCGGAGCAGCTTTGCGGCCTCGCCATACTCATTGGCTTTGAAGAGCCGCCGCCCCTCTTCGAGGTCTTTTTTGCTCTTCTGGTTGGCCCGGATTCGGTTGACGGCCTTCGTGGCCACGTCGTGAGCTGGGTCACGTTCAAGGACCTGTTGCCACATCTTGAGGGCTTCGCCCCAGAGCTTCTGCTTCTCTTGCGCGAGGCCCTCGTCGGCCAAGGCCTCGATCTCCTTCTTGAGCTTCCGATCGGCTTCTTCTTGCTCTTCTTCGACCAGGCTTTGCTGTGTCGGCTTGTCTGGGTCTGGACCCACGATGGAGTCGTAGAAGATCCCAAAGAGCAGCCCACCGGCGACCAAGATGACGGACAAGACGCCGACGAGCACCCAGAGCACTGTGTTGGATGCGGGGGGCTTCTCCCACTCATCGAGCCCGAGATCACCCCTCACCCCCGCGCCGTCACTCGGGGCGAGGTCAGGGAATTCGGCGATGAACTCGACGTTGCCGAAGCGGACAATGTCGTGATGGTTGATCGAGGCGACCTCGATGCGCTCACCGTTGACGAAGCTCCCGTTGGAGCTCTTCAGATCTTCGACGTTGATCCCACCATTGCGCTCGACGGTGAGCTTGCCATGGATACGGCTGACGCTCGGATCGATGATGGTGATCGTGCAATCTTTGCCGCGCCCGACCAGGTTGACGCTGCGTGTGAGCTTGAAGACCTGGTCAGCGACCGAGAGGTTGCGCCCTCGGAGCTTGCAGTACACGCGCTCTTCGTTGGACGTCGAGGCGTCGCTCTTGACGTGCAGGTAGTAGTCGCCGACGCGAACCTGCGCAGAGGACTCGATCTCGTGCACCTCATGGATGCGTCGCCCGTTGACGAAGACGCCGTTGGCGCTGCCCAAGTCTTCGAGGTAGCAGCGCCCATCGACTGTATACAGCCGTGCGTGCCTTCGGGACACATTGTCCGAAGGGAGGATGATGTCAGCACCGTGGCTGCGGCCGATAAGAAATTCACCCTCTTCGAATGAATATTCGTCCGCGACGCCGCCGTGCTTGTCCTCGATCGTCAGCGTAAACACTGAGTTTGATTAGCCTCAGTAATTAGGAATACGCAAGTATCTCGCTCGTCCGAAAACCGGAAGGGCCTGAATCGTCTACCGTGATGACTTCTCGCACCACGATTCCGTCCTCCGCGTGATCGATCACAACGATCAGATCGACAGCCTCCGCGACCATGTCGCGCGCGCGCTCACCCAGCGCAGCGCCGACTGCCAACTCGACCGCCAAGCTCATGCGCCGTAACACCGCAGTCGCTGAGCGACCTTGGAAGGTGACCATCATTCCGTCGTGTCCACCGAGCGCGAGCCCGACGAATTCGACGATGTCCTCGGCCGACATCGGGTCAATGAGGACCCGGTCCGCGTCCAGCTGAGGCACGATATCCAGGAAGCCCTCTCCAGACTTTCGCAAAGCCCCTTTATCAAGCCGCATGGTGTTGCGCTGAGGGACGGAGACCTCACGGGTCTCCTCCACGAGCGCGACCCGCTCGTCGGCTGGGATGAAGTGGGACAGGGCGCTCAGCATTGTCGAGCGTCCGCTGTGACGCGCGCTCACGATGACGACGTTCTTCCTCGCCATGATGGCAGACTCAAGCGCCTCCTTGATCGGCTCGGTGAGGGTGCCGTTGTCGACAAGGTCGCTTGCGGAGGTTGTCTTAGCGGTAGCGCGACTTAGGGTCACTATAGGGCCCTCCGGAGCGAGCGACTTGGGGATGATGTGGAGCGCCATGCCGCCGGGCAGCGTGCCGTCCATGATGTGGTCGCTGAGTTCATCGAAGCCAGCACGCTTTGCCAACGCCTCTGCGAGCGTGTCGAGGACCTCTTGGCTCTCGAAGGATCCGGGGATGACAGTCGCGGCGTGTCCACGACGGACAGCCACGCTGTGGGTGCTGTTGATCTGAATCCCATCGACCGTGACATCGCCGAGCATCGTGTCGATCGCGTCGGTGGTGAGCGGCGGTGCGTCCTCTGTCGGCGCTGCGACAGCGGCTGGTTGAGGCGCAGACGGCTCTGGCTCAGCGATTGGCTGGGGCACAGGGGCTTGACGAGTCGGTGGATCGTCCGCTGGATCGAGGGGCTCAAAGTCGTCATCGCCATCGAGGTCGATCTCAAACTCTTCAAAGGCGATGCCGTCGTCATCCTCTGCCTCGGCGCCCGCTTCA
>JBMYRH010000009.1:190950-212090 GCA_049602155.1 Myxococcota bacterium
AAGTGGCCGGCTCTGGCTCTGGTGAAGTGGCCGGCTCTGGCTCTGGTGAAGTGGCTGGCTCCGACATGCTCTCGGCCAGGTCGTCGATCTCGAGGGGCTCTGCCTCCTTGAGGGCCTCATCGAGCGGCGCAGGGTCCATCAACGCGGTCTCGGAGACCGGGGCCTGGGGCATGGTGTGTTCGTGTTGAGGGCTCTTCACCGACTCAACCTTCATGACGAAGTCGCCGATGTAGATCTTATCTTTCGGCCCGATAACCTCGGGGGCTGTGATGCGTCGGCCGTTGACGTAGGTCCCGTTGGTGGACCTGAGGTCAACCAGCACGACCTTGTCGTCGCGGTCAACGAACCGCGCGTGTCGCTTCGAGATGTTGTTCCGCGGAAGCAGGATGTCGCTGCCCTTGGCGCGCCCTACGGTGACCTCTTCCGTCCCGAAGACGAGCCTACGCTCGCCTCCGTCTCTTTCACGAATATTGACCGTCAGCATGTACCGCCGCTCCGGCTCCGGTGTCTGGGCTCGGCACAACGACAGCTCTCAACGAGGGCCTAACGCGGTGCGCGCGTCCGTGACGCAACACAACTGCGTCCATGCAAAGTCCTGCCCGCTATTACTGAAATTGTCAACCACATCGGGCCCTTGGTGTGGCGTGCAGCACCGCGTTTGTCAGGGCCGTTGGCGCCGACTCCATCACTGGTGCGTTGTCGTCGGTGCGTGACGGGAGGGTTGTCGCGACGGATCTGCGGCGTGAAGCGCATCCATGACGGATGAGGCCTTGATCGTGACCGATCGGCGAGGGTCAGGGTCGCCGAGGTCTATCGAGCCACGACCTTGCGGGTGGAGGTGGGGTTGTCTTCGTAAGGGGAAACGCGCCCCGCGCACATTCCTCCATTGCCAGTATGCGGTGCGAAAGTTAGGGTCCGAGCGATGAAGATCATTGAGGCGATCGGCTCTGGATTCCTCAGGGGTGTGGAGGGTATCGGCGAGATGACGCTGATGGCCTGGGACGCTCTCGTATGGCTGTTCCGATTGCCCTTCCGCTGGCGCATTTATCTCCAAGCTTTGGAGTTTATAGGGGTCGGCAGCTTCTTCATTGTGATCTTGACCGGCGCCTTCACCGGCATGGTGATGAGCGTGCAGAGCGCTTATGCGTTCAAGATGTTCGGCGCCGAGTCGATGGTCGGGACGACGGTCGCCTTGGCCTTGAGCCGCGAGCTCTCCCCGGTGTTGACCGGGTTGATGGTGACGGGCCGCGTCGGCTCCTCCATCGCGACCGAGATCGGGACGATGAACGTCACCGAGCAGATTGACGCGCTGAGAACCATGGCCGTGAACCCGGTCCAATACCTCGTGACGCCGAGGGTCATCGCCGCGACGTTGATGATGCCCATCCTCTGCATGCTGTGCACCGTCGTCGGTATCGGGGGCGCTTGGCTCGTCGCCGTTCAGGGCCTGGGCCTGGATGAGGGCGTATTTTTCGACCGAATCGTCTCTGTCGTTGAACCTTGGGACGTCTGGTCCGGGATCATCAAGGCGGCGGTATTTGGCTTCAGCATCGGCACAATCTCTTGCTTCAAGGGTTTCCATGCTGAGGGTGGCGCTCGCGGTGTGGGTGTCGCGACGACGCAAGCAGTGGTGTACTCCTCTGTCGCCATTCTCGCGATCGACTACTTCCTTACGGTGATGATGTTCTGAGATGCTGAGTGCCAAGACACCGCTTCTGGTCGGCCTCCTCGTGCTCCTCGGGGCCGGTGCGTTCATGTTCACCTTCGGGTCTCTCGAGCAGACCATCGATATGGAGAACACCTACGCCGTGGATGCCGTCTTTGATGACGCGACCGGCCTCGTGGTCAATTCGCGCGTGATGTTGAGCGGCATCCCCGTCGGTGTGATCTCGAGGATCGAGTTGGACAGCACGGACCGATCCAAGGCGCGCATCACCCTCGCGATACGTGGCGACATCGTCCTGCGCCAAGGTGCGAAGGATGAGGCGACGGGGGCGCTGAAGCACGCCGCGACAGCGATGCGTCTGCAGGCGAGCCTCTTGGGCGACTACTATATCGGGCTCTCTCCTGGCTTGGCGGGTCCCCCTATCGAAGGTGGCGGGGTGATCCCCATCACGGTCGCCTCAGCAGGGCTTGAGGCCGTGATCGACAAGATGGAGGGCTCGACGGAGAACATCTTCCCGAAGCTCGACAAGATCGTGACGGACATCTCTGCGATCACCGGGAGCTTACGCGAGAACTTCGGCAACGAAGAGGGCTCGGATGCCATCCGCGAGATCCGCGATAACGTCCTGGTTACCTCGAAGGAGGTCGCCGGACTCTCTGCCGAGGTGCGATCATTTCTCAACCAGCGCGTCATCTCGCAAGGGGACAGCGTCGAGCGGATCATCAAGAACGTCGAGGCGATGACTGCGACCCTCAACCGCACATCAAACAAGGCCTCGGACCAGGTCGACGGCATCTTGACCAACGTCGACGATATGACGGCCCAGCTGAAGGGGTTCGTAGACGAGCAGACCAACGCGGCGTCGGCGGAGAAGCCCGGGACCGTCGGGCACACCTTGAAGGGGATCGATCGCAGCGTGGCGGAGCTCGAGGGCACGCTCGAGAACACGCGCTCAATCACGACGCGCATCGACTCTGGAGAGGGGACCATCGGGCGCCTCGTCACCGATGACGCTCTGATCGACAGCGTGGAGGGCGTCGTTGACGACATTGGGGACATCACGAGCAGCCTGAGCAGCCTGCAGATCAAGGTCGAGCTGCGCAGCGACTATCTCTTCAACAGCAACGGCCTGAAGAACTATGTGAACGTCTCGGTGCTGCCTAAGCCCGACAAGTTCTACTACTTTCAGCTGATCAGCGACCCCGTCGGGTCGGTCTCGAAGAGCCGCGTCGTGACGACCTCCAACGATCCCAACAAGCCTCCGGTTCTCATCGAGGACATCGTGACCCGTGATGAGGGGATCAAGTTCACCGCGCAGTTCGGTAAGCGCTGGCGCTTCGTGAGCTTCCGTTATGGCATCATGGAGAACACCGGCGGCATCGGCATCGACGTCGACCTCTTGGAGGACACCCTGCGCTTCAAGGTCGACGCCTTTGATTTCGGCAAGGACGATTGGCCTCGACTGCGCGTCTTGGCGGCCTACGAGTTTGTCCGCCACCTCTTCGTGGCCGCCGGCATCGACAACGTCCTGAACAACTCGAGCCGTGATTACTTCGTCAGCCTCGGGTTGAACTTCTACGACGACGATCTGAAGGGACTGTTGCCCTTCTTGCCCAGCCCTTAAGCTCTCTCGATAGCCCTCGTCCTTGACGGCGCATGAGTGCACTGGTACCCCGCTTGCCGCATGGCAACGATCGTACCGATTTCAGCATCGACACCCAACCCCGAGGGGCAGGTGCATCCACAGCGTGGCGTTTACGTGGCGACCTTTGGGTGCCAGATGAACGAGTACGATACCAACAGGATCTATCAGGTCCTCGCGCCCTTTAACTACCGTCGCACCGATGATCCCAAGGACGCGAACCTTATCCTGCTCAACACCTGCAGCGTGCGAGAGAAGGGCGAGCATAAGATGCTCAGCGAGCTTGGACGCTTGGCGCCGCTCAAAGAGTACAATGACGACCTGGTCTTGGGGGTCGCCGGTTGTGTCGCGCAGCAAGAGGGCGCCGCGCTGCTCAAAAAGGTCCCCTACCTCGATCTCGTCTTGGGTCCGGACAACATCCCTGAGCTGCCGACACTGTTGACGCGCTTGCGGGGCTCGAAGGCGCGGATCGCGCAGACTGAGTTCTACAAACGCAAAGAGTATGAGTTCGTCGAGGCGATGCCCACCGAGGCGAGCCCGCCCAAGATCAGCGAGTTCGTCACCATCATGAAGGGCTGTGACAAGGTCTGCAGCTTCTGTATCGTGCCCTTCACGCGAGGCCGAGAGGTCTCCAAGCCGGCGGACATGGTCGTCGCCGAGGTCGAGCGCCTGGTCGCTCATGGGACTCGCGAGGTCACCCTCTTGGGGCAGAACGTCAACTCCTATGGCAAAGATCGCCAGAGGGAGCCGCACTTCGCAGAGCTGCTGCGGAAGGTCGACGCTGTCGAGGGGCTAGAGCGGCTGCGCTTTACCACCTCTCACCCGATGGACTGCATCGACGATCTCATAGGCTGCTTTGGTGAGCTCGACAGCCTGTGTGAGTACTTCCACCTGCCCGTGCAGAGCGGTAGTGACGACGTGCTGGTCGCGATGCGCCGCCCTTACACGATCGCCGACTACCGAGAGCGCGTGCGCCAGCTGCGCTTGCAGTCTCCTGGCATCGCCCTCTCGACAGATATCATCGTGGGGTTCCCCGGAGAGACCGACGAGGACTTCGAGGAGACGATGGCGCTCTTGGAAGAGGTTCGCTACGACTCGATCTACGCGTTCAAGTACTCTGAGCGACCGGGGACACGCGCCGCCAAGATGGAAGATGATGTGCCATTGCTGGTGAAGAAGGCGCGCCTGAAGCGGGTCTTGGATCTACAGAACCGGCTCACAGAAGAGCGCATGTCGAGGTACCTCGGGCAGACGCTTGAGATCTTGATCGAGGGGCCATCGCGCTCGACGAACAAGGGCACCATTGATGAGTGGCAGATGATGGGGCGCACGCGGACCAACGTGATCGCCAATGTGCCCATCCCCGCGGGTGACTTCTGGACCGAGCGTTGGACTGGGCGCCTCGCCACGATCGTCGTCGACGAGGTCAAGGCTCACAGCCTCTATGGACGCCTCGTCTAGAGATTCATGACCGTGGTACGCTGGTCGGACGATGAGTCGCCACGGCATGACAACGGTCGCGATGCGCGTCGGGGAGATCCTCGTCGATCCCGACACGTCTGCGCCGATCGTCGTCCTGCACGGCCTTGAAGACAACAACCTCTACCTGCCCATCTTCATCGGGGGCATGGAGGCCACGGCGATCGCCACCGCGATGGCCGACGTCGAGATGCCGCGGCCGTTGACCCATGACCTCTTGGTGAGCGTCCTTAACGAGGTCGGCACTTACGTACGCAAAGTGACGATCACGGACCTCATCGAGGGCACCTTCTACGCGGAGATCACCCTCGTAGATGACCAAGGGTATCAGATCGAGGTCGACGCCCGACCCTCCGACGGCATCGCCCTCGCGATCCGCACGGGGGCGAGCCTCTATGCCGCCAAGAAGGTCCTCACCGAGGCGGGGCGGATGCTCGACGAAGGCGACGAGGCCGCTTCTGCGAAGCCGGAGACCCCGAAGGGCGCACGGAGCGGTCAACCGAAGGCCGTTGTCGACACCGACGTGAAGCTAGAGGACCTCGAGCCAGACCTCTTTGGTAAATATAAGATGTAGCGCCCGGGGGCTGAGTGACGCTGTCGCCCCGGGGTAGGAATCCCTCGGCGATGATCCGTGTTGGCCCGATGTCGCCCCCCAGGAGGCTGACGGAGGACCCTCGGAGGCGTCGCCGGTCGTCGAATACAGAGCACAGTACGGAGATTGATGCCGCGCCGATCACCCCCTCCATGGGGGCTTGGACCGGGGGTGTCTCATCGATTTTACTCACTCGACGGCAGCGCACTGCGCGGGTAATTGAGAGGGTGCGATCTTGGACGAGGGAGCGGGCAATGGACAAGCGATCACGCAAGCTGAATGGCGCACCACACGGCACCGAGCTCACCTGCAAGGGGTGGGTTCAGGAGGCCGCTTATCGGATGCTGCTCAACAACCTCGACCCCGACGTGGCCGAAGACCCAGATGAGCTCGTCGTCTACGGCGGCAGCGGCAAGGCCGCGCGAAATTGGGAGTGCTTTGACGGCATCGTCGAGACCCTCAAGCGCCTCGGTGACGATGAGACGATGCTCGTCCAGTCCGGGAAAGCGATCGGGGTCTTGAAAACCCACGCGGATGCGCCGCGGGTGCTCCTCTCGAACTCGATGCTCGTCGGCAAGTGGGCCAACTGGGAGCACTTTAGGGAGCTCGAGCAGGCTGGCTTGATGATGTACGGACAGATGACCGCGGGCTCGTGGATCTACATCGGCACGCAGGGGATCCTGCAGGGGACCTATGAGACCTTCGGCGCCGCGGCACAGAAGCGCTTCGGCGGGAGCCTCAGCGGGACGCTGACCCTCACAGCGGGGCTCGGCGGTATGGGCGGGGCTCAGCCCCTGGCGGTGACTATGAACCAGGGCACATGCCTGGCCGCGGACGTCGACGCACATCGGATTCAGCGGCGCGTTGAGACGCGCTATTTGGACCACGCCTTCACCGATCTGGACGAGGCGATCGACCGCGCGCTCGCTGCTCGTGAGGCGAAGGAGCCCATCAGCATCGGGGTCGTGGCCAACGCCGCGGACCTCTACGAGCGCGTGCTTGCCCGCGGGATCGTACCCGAGCTCGTCACCGACCAGACCTCGAGTCACGACATGCTGAAGGGCTACGTCCCCGCTGGGATGTCGTTCGAGGCCGCGACGGCGCTGCGGCAAGACGACCCTGAGGCTTACTCCCGAGCGTCCTACGCCACTGTCGTCCGCCACGTGAAGGCGATGATGGACTTCCAGGACGCTGGTAGTGAGGTGTTTGATTACGGCAACAACATCCGCCGCCGCGCCGAAGAGGGTGGCCTTGAGGGTGCGGATCGCGCCTTCCCTGGGTTCGTCCCTGCCTATATCCGACCGCTCTTTTGTGAAGGAAAGGGCCCATTCCGTTGGGTCGCCCTCAGCGGGGACCCAGAGGACATCTACGCGACTGACGAGGCGCTCAAGGAGCTCTTTCCCCACGATGAGCACCTCTGCAACTGGCTCGACATGGCCCGCGAGCGGGTGGCCTTTCAAGGGCTCCCAGCCCGCATCTGCTGGTTGGGCTACGGGGACCGCGTCAAGGCGGGGCTTGCCTTCAATGAGCTGGTCCGCTCGGGCAAGGTCAAGGCGCCGATCGTCATCGGCCGAGACCACCTGGACTCGGGCTCTGTGGCGAGCCCGAACCGAGAGACGGAGTCGATGAAAGATGGGACGGACGCCGTCGCGGATTGGCCCATCCTCAACGCCCTGGTGAACGCCGTAAACGGCGCATCGTGGGTCAGTGTTCATGGCGGTGGTGGGGTCGGGATCGGCTTCAGCACGCACGCGGGAGTCGTCATCGTCGCCGATGGGACCGACGCGGCCGAGGCGAGGATCCAGCGGGTGCTCACGAGCGATCCAGCGATGGGCGTCTTACGCCACGCAGATGCGGGCTACGACATCGCCGTGGACGTCGCGCAGGAGCGCGGGGTCGACATCCCTGGGTTGCGCTAGAGGGCGCGCAGCTGCCTCAGACGTCGTAGTGACTGAACGTCATCGTGAAGGACGCGCGGCCCTGGGTCAGTGAGCGGAGCTCGGTCGTGTAGCCGAACATGCGCTCCATCGGGACAGTGGCGGTGATGACGCTCTGCTGAACGGAGCGCTCCTCCATGTTCTCGACCCGTCCGCGCCGCTGATTGATGCTGCCGATGACCTCTCCGGTGAAGGAGGGCGGGGCAGAGACCTGGACGTTGGCCACCGGTGAGAGCCGGACGGCGTTGGCGTTGCCCATGGCCTCTCGGACGGCGTTGGCGGCCGCGATGGTGAAGCCCAAGGGGCGTGAGAGGCCGTCTTTGAAGTCGGCGCGGGTGATGCAGACCGCGACATCTTGGACGGGGTAGCCGTCGACCACTCCGCTGCGGAGCGCCTGATGCACGCCCTCCTCGATGGCCGCTGAGATCTCGTCGTCGAACCACGCTGGGGCGTCGACCTTGGATGAGGGGAAGGCCCACGTGACTTTGTTCCCGGACCCACGCTCAGCCGGGTTGATGGTCACCGAGACATCGCCATGGATGGTCTCGCCTTCGTTGGGTGCGCGCTCGAAGCACTCCGAGCCTTTACCCTCGCTGGTGATCGTCTCGCGATAGACGACTTGAGGCTGCCCGGTGCGGGCCTCGACCTTGAATTCACGCTTTAGGCGGTCGACCAAGATGTCGAGGTGGAGCTCCCCCATACCTCGAATGATCGTCTGGCCGGTCCCCGCATCTTCGTGCCATTGGAAGGTCGGATCTTCGTCTGCGAGCTTGTAGAGCGACTCTTCGAGCTTCTCTTTCTCTCGCAGGGTCGCGGGCTCGACGGCTTGGCTGATGACGGGCTCGTAGGCGTCGATGCTCTCCAACAGGATCGGGTCGCTGACGGCGCAGATCGTGTCACCAGTGCGCGTCTTTTTGAGGCCGAGTACACCGAAGATGTTGCCCGCCTCGATGCGCTCCAAGCGCTGGCGTTGGTTGGCGTGCATCAGGAAGATTCGAGACACCTTCTCGCGGATCCCCAGGGCGGGGTTCAAGACTGCCTGGCCGCTCTCGAGCGTGCCGGAGTAGAGCCGCATGAAGACCATCCGTCGGCCGTCCTCCATGATCGCGACCTTGTAGGCGATCGCGCTCATCGGGGCCTTGGGATCGCTCGCGCGGGTCAATGACCCCTCACCGTCTGGCTGCGTCCCTTGGATGTCCTCGATGTCATCGGGGGAGGGCAGCCAGCGCACGATGGCGTTCAAGAGCGGCTGTACGCCCTTGTTGCGGAGCGCGGTGCCACAGAGGACTGGGACGATATCACCGCGCAGCACGGCGGCGCGGATCGTGTCTAGGATGGTGTCCACCTCGAGGGACTCGGAGTCCTCAAGGTAGGCCATAGCGAAGTCATCATCGACGTCGGCGAGCCGCTCCAAGAGCGCCTCTCTCGCGGCCGCAGCCTCTTCCACCATGTGCTCGGGGATCGGCCCCTCGGTCATGTCTCGCGGATCGTCGGCGTCGGGCCACACGGTCGAGGTCTCTCTGACTAGATCGATGATGCCTTCGAAATCGCTCTCAGCGCCGATCGGGAGCTGCGCGGCGACGCAGTGGTCCCCGAAGCGCTCGACCATCATGTTGATGCAGCGCCTAAAGTCAGCGCCGATGCGGTCCATCTTGTTGACGAAGGCGAGCCGCGGCACGCCGTAGGTGTTCGCTTGATGCCACACGGTCTCGGACTGTGGCTCGACACCGGCGACGGCATCGAAGACCGCCACGGCGCCGTCTAGGACGCGCAGGGAGCGGGAGACCTCGATGGTGAAGTCCACGTGCCCTGGGGTGTCGATGAGGTGGACCTCGTGGTCGTCCCACTCGAAGGTGGTGACGGCGCTCGTGATCGTGATTCCCCGTTCACGCTCCTGGACCATCCAGTCCATGGTCGCTTCGCCTTCATGAACTTCGCCCATTTTATAGGACTTGCCAGTCACGTAGAGGAGGCGCTCGGTGACGGTGGTCTTTCCGGCGTCGATGTGGGCCATGATCCCGATATTGCGGATCTTGCCCATGTTGGTCTTTCGGCGGCTCATGGCGCGCATTAGATCGCATGCACCCCCGTAGCCGTCAACCGAGACCGGACATGATGACGCATTCGATGCGCGATGTGGTTGTCAGAGTCCGACCAGAGACGTAGATTCATCGCATGAGTGACGAGCAACCCGATGCCGAGAACCAGGCTGTCGAGAGTTGGCGTAAAGAGGGGCGCTGCAGCTCTTGCGTTTACTTCGAGACGGACTATGGCGCAGATCCCGACTTTTACGGGCACTGCAAGATGTACCCACGTACAGGATCGCGTGAATCGTCGGATTGGGCCTGCGCCGAGTATGGACCTCTCGATGGCTTCGACCGCCTGACCAAGTCGACCAGCCGCGAGCTGGACATCGCCTTGGCCAAGGAGAAGGCGCGGAAGAACCCACCGCCCGTTCGCCAGCAGGGCATCCGCCGTCGCGTCACGAATGACTCGAGCGCGCGTCGATCGCCGGCGGTGGTCAAACGTTCGCCCGTCAACAGCATGCCGTCTATGGCCGACTTGATGGCGAAGCGCGGACAGACCGCGCCGTCGCCCCCGCCTACGGAGCCCGCGCGCCCTGCGCCGCCCGTGGTCCCAAGAGAGACGCCGAGCGCCCGAGCGCCGCGTCCGATCGCGTCTGAGCCTCAGCCCTTCCGATCGCGCGTGGTTGAGCCCGCCCCCGCGCCCTCGCGACCTGCACCGCCCCATTCTCCTGCACCTGCTCACACAGGAGGCTTAGACATGAGTCCTGACGATCTGAGAGACGTGCTGATGGAGGTGATGGAGTCGGCGATGTCGGTCGAGGAGGTCGACATCGCCAGCCGCTGGGAAGACGGGAGCCTCATCTTGGAGCCCGCGAACCCCGATCAGCAGCCGACGGTGCTCCCGATCGAGACCTTCTGGAACAAGATTATCATGGTGCGCGATCGGCTCCGGGTCCTCGAGCAGAAGATCAACAGCAACGCCAACCTCTCCAACGCGGACAAGGTCGATATGCAGCAGTATATCAGCCGTTGCTACGGCAGCCTGACGACCTTCAACGTGCTCTTCAAGAACCGGGAAGATCGGTTCAGCTCCAAGTAGTGCACGCCCTCTGTAGCGCTGGTGTCCGGGCTGAAAGGTCGCTAGGGTTGGCGCATGCCTAACCCGCCAGCTCGTATCCCATTTTTGGACCTCCCGGCTCTGCACGCCCCGATCCAAGAGCAGCTGGACGACGCCTGGCGCGCAGTGTCTCGCTCTGGGCGCTTCATCTTGGGTCCAGAGGTGGACCGCTTTGAGGCTGCGTACGCCGCCTACTGCGAGGTGCCCCACGCCGTCGGGGTCGGCAGTGGCTTGGACGCTATCCACCTGGTCCTCCGCGCGTGGGGGCTCGGACCCGGTGACGAGGTCATCGTGCCCGCGAACACCTATATCGCGACGTGGCTGGCGGTGAGCCTCACCGGGGCGAGCCCCGTCCCCGTCGATCCCCTGCCGACGACCGCGAACATCGATGTCGATGGGGTGAAGGCGGCGATCACTGCGCGCACACGCGCCGTCATCCCTGTCCACTTCTACGGCCAACCGGCGGACATGGACCCCCTACGAGCGCTGGCGCAGACGCACGACCTTAAGCTCGTCGAGGATGCAGCTCAGTCTCACGGCGCCCGCTACCGTGGGCGGCGCACAGGGGGCCTCGGCGATGCCGGTGCATTCTCTCTATACCCGGGGAAAAACCTGGGCGCATTGGGGGACGGCGGCATCATCACGACCCATGACGCTGACCTGGCGGAGCGGCTGCGTGCGCTTCGCAATTACGGGTCTCCAGTGAAGTATTCGCACCCGATTCAGGGCGTGAACTCACGCCTTGATGCCCTGCAAGCCGCGCTCTTGAGCGTAAAATTACCCCACCTCGATAGGTGGAACGCGCGTCGCCGTCAGATCGCCGAGAGGCTCCTTGAGGGGCTCGCGGACCTGCCGCACCTGACGCTTCCCGTCTGTGAACCTTGGGTCGAGCATGTCTGGCACCTCTTTGTCGTTCGGCACCCGCGCCGTGATGACCTCCAAGCTGCGCTGATGGAGCGCGGCGTCGAGGCCCTGAAGCACTACCCGCGCGCCCCCCATCAATGTGGGGCCTACGCTGACCACGTGCCCCCTGGCGCGCTCCCACACGCAGAGGCCTTCGCGGCCTCCGTCCTCAGCTTACCCATTGGCCCTCACCTCGACGATGCGACCGTCGAGGCGCTCGTCGCTCGGGTCCGAGAGGCTGTCCTCAGCCTTTGAATGTCTGGGCGTTTGCGTCACGACCGGATCCGAAGAGCTCCTGATGTACGTCCCTCGCCGCTGCTGCGCCCAGGTCATCTTCCCTTGGCATCGCGCCGGTCCGGTGATGGAGGAGGTGCTCTAGGTGACGCCAAAACCCGATGGCGTTGAGCAGTGGGTTCATCCACCCCGTCGTGATGCAGTAGGAGTGCACAAAGGGGCGGGTGTGGTGGTGACGGTGGTCCTTCGGGGTCAGGATCAGGTGGCAGCGTTGGAGCCACCTCGCGAACCGCGGTGGTTCGGGCATGTGGGCCCATTTGTGGAGCTGATTGGTGAACATCGCGGCGACGATGAAGCAGGTGAGCCACCAGCCGAGGAGGAACGTCGCGGCGGAGATGGGGAACGCGATGAGCAGCCCCGTGAGCACCACGGTGGCGCCCAAGCAGGCCTCGCCGTTGATCTCGGCCCAGTCGTGGCGGGTGATGGATTGAGGGTCGACGTGGTGCTCTCGGAACGTCCGGATGAGCGTCCGCCCCACCAAGGGCACCTCTGGGGTCCCCCACGTGTCGCAGCCCCAGTGGATTAACCCCGTCAGAAGATCGGCGGCGAGGATGCCGAGGAGGGTCACGGCGACGATCGACAGCCATGCGCCGTCCGGTGCGACCGTCATCAATCGCCCTCCCCACACAATGGCGAGGACTACCCCGGCGCAGACCCCCAAGCGGTTAGCCCAGGCGTACCCTTCGGTGTAGCCGGCCGCGAGCTCTGCAGCGCGCTCGCGTGCGTCGCGCCCCTCGGGGGTCATGGTGCGGGCTGGGTGTCGTTGAGGAGCCTGTCGATCGTCTGTGAGAGGTCGTCGGGGCTGGCGCCAAAGGACAGATCGTAGCGCTGGCCGTTAAAGAGCAGCGTAGGGGTCCCCATCAAGCCGATGCGCTGACCCTCACGGATGTCCGCATCGATGGCTTGGGCTGTCGTAGGCTCCGAGAGGCACACGCCGAAGCGCGTCATGTCGAGTCCGATGGCTGCGGCGACCTCTTGGATGACGGCGGCGCTCAGCTCCTCAAAGCGCACGCTGAGGCCATCGTGCATGGGCCAAAACTTCTCCTGGTCATAGGCGCAATACGCGGCCTCGGCGGCGGGGCGCGCCGCTTTGTGGAAGCTCAAGGGGAAGTGCTTCACCGTGACGGCCACGCGACCTGCGTAGCGCTGATAGACCTGCTGAAGGTTCTGCTCAAGGCTCGCGCAGTAGGGGCATTGGTAGTCGGCGAAGACGACCAATTGGACCGGGGCCTCGGCGTTGCCTCGTGTGGGAGCGCGCGCCATATCCAGGGGCACGACGCGCTCCTCAAGGGGCTCGAGGACTTGGGCGTGTTGCATCAGAGCAGGGTAGACCTCTGTGATCGGTTGACCTTCGGCGACTGAGGCGCGCACTCGGGCGAGCTCGGCGTCGACGATCGCGCTCAGGGCCTTCGCGGGCATCGCGCCCACGATCTGACGACCATTGATGAAGGTCGTGGGCGTCCCTCGGGCGCCGACGGTTTGCGCCAAGATGCCGTCTTCGCGGATCAGGGTCCGCACGTTCCCCGCGTCCGCGCACGCTTGAAGGGCCACCATATCGAGCCCCTCTGCCTGCGCTTTCCGTTGTACCGCCGACCCATGCACCTGGTTGTCCGCGAAGAGCGCCCGGTTGACCTCCCAGAATTTCCCCTGCTCAGCGGCACACAGCGCGGTCACCGCCGCCTCTCGCCCGAGGGGGTGAATGGACAAGGGCAAGTGCTTGAGGACGATCCCGATGTCGTCCCCATATTGCCCTTTCATCGCGCTCAACGTGTTCATCAATGTGCGACTGTGGCTGCATTGATAGCCGACGAAGGAGACCAGGGTCACCAGGGCCTTTTGCCGATCTCCGAGGAAGGGATCTGACGGTCGAATCGTCGCGCGAAAGAGCGGCTCGTTGTCTGCCCCCGGCGTGGGGTTGCGCGCGGCCTGTGTCGCCGGGTCCTCCGCCTTGGGAGCGGCCTTTCCCTCGTAGAGATAGGCGTGAAGAGCTGCACTGTTCGTGCGTGTGCGCGATTGACGGTAGGCCGCCGCTGCCTCAGCCGTCATCAGACCCTTCCCAGCCATCGCGATCTCGATGTCGATGATCTTCTTGAAGGAGGCGAAGGGCTTGGCCCCGCGGACCATCGTCCCGTTGATAAAGAACGCTGGTGTCCCAGTGACCCCCAAGGCTATCCCGACCTGTTTGTTGGCCTCGATGAATGCCTGGGCTTCAGGGCTCTTGAGCCCCTCATTGAGCGCCTCAAGGGTGATGCCATGACGCATCGCCACCCTGCGTGTGTGAACGGTCGAGAGGTTGCTTTGCTCGGCGAAGAAGGTGTCCGCCATTTCCCAAAATTTGCCGCTCTTTTGTGCAACACGGCTCGCCAACGCTGCTTGAAGCGCTTGGTCGTGGAAGGGGAGAGGTTGGTGAAGGAAGGCCAGCCTCACCTGCTGCGGATAAGCCTCCAAGACCTGCTTGAGGACGGCCTGCGTTTTTGCGCAGTGTGGACACTCGAAGTCGCCGACCTCCACGATCTCAACGACGGCGAGGTTCGCGCCTCTGACGGGAAGGGCTTGGCCCTCTAGGCTCTGTGACCAAGCCTTGGGGGCGACAAGGATGAGGCCGAGCGCGAGGGCGATCCCAGCCTTACGGAATCCCCGGAGCGTCTTCCTGTGTATAGGCATGCGGCGGACCATAGTGGGCAAGCGACGTGGTGACAACCCTCAGACAACCGTCGTGCTGAACTCCGGATTCCCTCTCCGCTAGGCGCGCGGCGTGACCGGCGTCGTGGGGTAGCTCGCTGTGGCGCGTGCCCCGGCCTCGACCGCCGCCATTAGCGCGAGGACCAAGTCTTCACGATAGGGCATCGCCGCGATCTGCACCCCGACAGGCAGCCCCGCAGTACCGGCCTCGACGAGCGCCGCCTTGCGGTCGACGCGGTCGGGGCGTCGCCCTGTGGGCGCGGGTCTCTGTGTCTCATCGTCACGGACGCGGCTCACGGGCACGACCCCGGCCGGGAGGTTCAAGAAGTTGTAGCGCATGGCGTAGCAACCCGCGGGCGTGAAGTCGCCGGATTGGCGATGTCCGACGGCGGGGGTCGCGTGAGGGGGGCAGAGCACCGCGTCGAGGCCAGCGGCCGCCCAAGCGTCCAGCGCGGCGAGCCTCAGGGCAGCCCTGCGGTAGGTCAGGTGCCAATAGGTTGCGACGGACTTCTCTCCGATCTGCCGCAGCACTTGGGCGACGCGGACCTCACCGCGGCTGTGGATGACGCTCGTGGCGATACGCCGCACCCAGCCAGGGAGCAGCGCGGTCCGCATCAACTCATGGAGCTGGGGGGTGACGACTTCACCTTGGAGGGCCGCCTTACCGGTGACGCCACCATCGGAGGAGAGGGCGGCGTAGTAGGTCTCGATGATCTCTTGGGCCAGTGGCGGCTCATACTGGACCACGTCGCACCCCGCTGCCCGGAGGTGCTCCGCGGCCTCTTCGACCCCACGCATGACGCTCGCCGCAGGGGTGATAAAGCCATCGTCGGTAAAGACCCCAACTCTGAGCCCGCTCAGGTTGACCTGGGAGGGGTCGGCGACTGCCACGGGAGCCACCGAGGGATCAAGCTTGGCCATGGCGCCTGGATCTAAGGCGCCAAAGAGCGTCGCGACATCACGCACCGTGCGCGCCATGGGCCCGCACTGGCCTCGGACGACCTCTTGCCCGGTCAGGCCGGTGAAGGAGCCGCGGTTGGACCATCGGTCTACTGTGGGCTTGAGGCCCGCGATGCCTGAGAAGGCGGCTGGGACGCGGATGGAGCCGCCGATATCTGTGCCGACACCCCATGGGCTCATCCCGCTCGCGATCGCTGCGCCCTCACCACCGCTCGATCCGCCGGGGGCGCGCGTGAGGTCCCACGGGTTGTTCACTGCACCCCAGATCGGGTTCTCGCTCTCGTGACTCAAGAGCAGCTGGGGGATGTTGGTCTTGCCCAGCACGATCGCACCCGCCTCACGGAGGAGCTGGACGACGACCGCGTCCTTATCTTGGATGTCGCCTTGTCGCTTCGCTAGGCCCAGGGTGCTCGCGACACCTTGGGTCGCCATCGACTCCTTGATGCTGATCGGGATGCCGTGTAGTGGCCCTCGGGATCGACCGGCTGCGCGCTCTTCATCCGCGCGCTTGGCTTCGGCCAGTGCTTGCTCGTCGAAGCGGTGGACGAAGGCGTTGAGATCGCCATCGACGGCGTCGGCGCGCGCGAGGTGTGCCTCGATGAGCGCCACAGACGTGGTCTCACCACGTGTGAGCAACGCGCCCATCTCCACTGCGTCGTGTTCGTACAGCTCTGTCATCATGTGCTCCGCCGGTGAACTCCGACATCATAGGGGGTCTCGCCGCTGCGTCGAGTCGATCAGCGGTCCCAAGCGATGAACCACGCCGAGAAGGCCTCGATCATCGCGCGGTCACGGGCGAAGAGCTGGTCGTGAGCGCTGACAGGGAGGTCATCGGAGTAGTAGACGAGGTCGTAGTGGGTCGCTCTTTGAAAGGCTGGGCGCTCGGGGTCGCTCGGGGTGAGGATCATCGTCAAGGTACGATCGTCCGTGGCCAACTTCACCTCCGCGACGCGCGCCCAGCGGGTCATCTCGCTGACCCCGATGAGGCGCCAACCCTCGGGGTTCGGGAGGGCCTCGCTCCCGAGGGCTGCCTCCACGGCGTCGGGGAGCTGGTCGAGGAGCGCGTCGACAGGGTCTCCTGTGATCGGAGCCACCCGCGCAGTCTCCAAACGGAGCGTGGGGCCCTCGGCCAACTCCGCCAGCGCGTGACAGAGTATGTGCGCGAGGGTGCGGAGCGCCTCGGGGGCCTCCTCGTCGCTGAAGTCGACGAGCCCGGGGCCGCGGCGATAGCTGGCTCCGTAGCGGGGGCCACGGGCGAACGCTGGGCCCTCGTCTTCCGTCCAATCAATCCCGATCCCAGGCTCGTCTCGGCCTGGGGGGTGCAGCTGGATCTCGACCGTCGCTTCACCTCGGCGTCGTGGCTCCGAGAGCGTCCATCCGGGGGGCATCAGGGGGGCGAGGGTGGCCTGAGCGGCGTGCAGGATCGTCATGATGGCATCGTATCAGTTCACGCCGCGTTTGACGTCAGTAGGGCGATTGCAGGACCATCATCGGCTGGAGGGACGGGTGAAGACCGACCAAGCCTACATCACGTTGAACGCACAGTTCATCGACGCGGTGATCCATCGATGGGAGATCATCGTGGAGCACCACATTCAATGTCGCTACGGTGCCTTTGAAGATGCCGCTGCACGCCAAGCGGGAGAGGAGGTGTATGTCGCCTCCCTGGCTCGGGTCGATGATGCGCTGGCCTCACTGCGCAAGAAGGCACATCAGCGCTTCCCGCTCGATCAGGTGATCGTCACGTATGGGCTGGACGATGTGGAGGCCTCCATCCTGCAGCTCGCCCTAGTGCCTCAGCTCGACCTGACCTTCCGGACTCGCGTCGCGCGCTACCACAACAATATCCTGCACGACGTCATCGACGTCGACATGGCGTTAGCGCTCCTCTTCCCTGACCGTGAGCGTCGCCTCCAAGCGCGCGCGTATTTCGCGACGGCGTCACCGCTCCTAGATAACCGCTTGCTGACGCTGGCCCGCGCCAAAGAGCCCAAGGGCTCGGGGCTGTTGGCGCAGGAGTTGCGCCCCCCGGAGCGTTTGGCGGACTTTGTCCTGTGTCGACGAAGCTTGGACTCTTCATTGGTCCACTTTGCCGAGCTGGTGGAGCCCACCATCACCTTTACTGATGTCGCGCTGCCGGACGAAGATAAGGGCAACCTTAGGAACTTGGTGAAGCACTTCGAGCGCATCGACGCCCCGGATGGGGTCGTCGGTATCGCGGCGCCTTTCCCGGTCGGCGTCGGGATGACCATTCAGCTTGTGGGGCCGCCTGGGACGGGGAAGTCGATGATCGCCCGGGCGATCGCCCGGGAGCTCGGCCGGGTCATGATTCAGGTCGACTGTGGGACCTTGAACGGGCTGACGACCGACTTTGTGCAGACCGTCGACGCGCTGGTCACGGAGGCGCGCGTCCAGGGCGCGATCTTGGTCTTTGATCGGTGTGAGCCGCTGTTCGCGAAGGGGAACCCCCGCCTCCCCCCCGTGCTCCATGAGCTGGAGCGCTTCGGGGGCTTGGCCATCCTGACGACGAGCCGCCCCGAGGAGATAGACCCAGGGGTCGAGCAGTTCGTCGTGTGGCAGATGGACATGGGGCTGCCTGAGATGAAGGAGCGCCAGACCATCTGGGAGCTCCACGTTCCTGAAGCTGCTGAGCTGGCGTCGGACGTTGACCTCGAGGACTTGGCGACGCGCTTCGAGGTGACCGGCGGTCAGGTGCGTAACGCATGGGCTGTCGCCGTGCGGCGCGCCGAGGCCCTCCAAGGGGGGGACTCGAAGAGAAAGCCGACCATCGACCAGGCGATCTTGCGCAGCGCTGCCCAGGCTCAGATCCGCGCCAATATGGAGGACTACTCCGTCCGCTCTAAGGTCGAGCTGTCGATGGATGCGCTGGTCCTACCTGATGAGACCCACGCGCTGATCGATGAGGTCCTGCAGGCCTGTAGGAATCGCGTCTTTGTCATGTCCAAGTGGGGTTTTGGGCGCCGCTTGGTCACGGGTAAAGGCATCTGCGTGCTCTTCAAGGGCGAGCCGGGGACGGGCAAGACCTTTTGTTCTGAGATCTTGGCAAGCGAGCTCGGGATGAAGCTCTACCAAGTCTCCATCCCGAAGATCGTCAGCAAGTACATCGGTGAGACGGAGAAGAACATCTCGAAGATCTTCCACTCCGCCCGCGCCAGCCACTCCATGTTGCTCTTCGACGAGGCGGACTCGCTCTTCACCAAGCGGGTCTCCGTCGAGAATGCCATCGATCGTCACTCCAATATGGAGACGAACCTCTTGCTGCAGGAGATCGAGCGCTTCGAGGGCATCACCATCCTCACGACGAACCTCGACAAGAACATGGACGACGCCTTCGCGCGCCGCATCCAGTTCAAGATAGACTTTCCCTTTCCTGACGACACCCACCGGTCCCTCATCTGGAGGCGCCTCATCCCGACCGAATGTCCCATCGCAGATGACATCGACTTCGACGAACTCGGTGCCAATTTCGAGCTCTCCGGTGGGCATATTAAGAACGCTGTCGTTCGCGCCGCCTACCGCGCTGCCGCACGAGACGGTGCGATCACCTATGACGATGTTGAATTTGCGGCCGAGCAAGAATGCAAAAATGCAGGTAAGCTCTTCCGCACCTCTTCCAGGAGTGACGATTGGTAGTCTTTTACCGTGCCTTGATAGTGGCCCTCTCAGTGGGTCTCCTCGCTAGCGCCTGCGCTGATGACGCGACGCCAGCCGACGCTGACCCGACCTCAAACGCCACGGACGACACGTCCGGTGAGGATGACGGTGCCTCTGATAATGACGGCACGACCTCACCCCCCGGAGATGACGGTGATGACGTGACTAGTGCCTCGGATGACGCGAGCTCTGATGATGATGGAGAGGGGGCAGACGATGTCTCGGAGCCCGAGCCTGAGCCCGACACGGAGACGCCTGATGAGGAGGACACCGAAGAGCCTGCGCCCAGTTGGCCCGAGGTCGTGATCAATGAGGTCGCTCCCTCTGGTGCGCCTGCGGACTGGATCGAGATCATGAACCGCAGCGGTGACGAGGTCGACTTGAGCGGCTGGACCGTGACCGATGATGATCCCGAGCATGTGCACGCGTTTGACTCCGGTCAGACGCTCGGCGCTGGCGCGTATTTGCTCTTGCTCAAAGAGGACGCGGGCGGCTTCACCTTTGGCCTCGGCGACGCGGACTCGGTCATGCTCTATGCACCTGATGGGACCGTCGTCGACAGCACGACCTGGGAAGATGGTCAGTCCCCCGCCGACACTTCATGGGGTCGGATGCCGAACGGCACGGGCGACTTTATGACCCTAGAGACCCCGACACCCGGTGGGGCGAATGCCTCGAACGCGCCGCAAGACTGCGGCAATGACGCGATTGAGTTGGGCGAGGTCTGTGACGGCACAGCGCTTGATGATGAGAGCTGCGAGAGCTTCAATTTCGCCTCCGGTGACCTCGCCTGCACGGTCGCTTGCGATGACTTCGACACCTCAGGCTGCGTGCCTCCGTCACGGATCGTCGTCATCAATGAGGTCACCAGCAGCGACGATGACCGAATCGAGCTCCTCAACGTGAGCATCATCCCTGTAGTCATCTCCGGTTGGACGCTCTCTGACAAGGACACTGCGGAGCCTGACCAGCTCTTCACGATCCCACCGGGGCTCTCTCTCGCTCCCGGTGCGTACGCCGTCTTCACAAAGGATGTGGATCACGACTTCGGGCTCGGTGGTAACGACAAGCTCGTCCTCCGTGACGAGACCGGGACGCTCATCGACAGGGTGAATTGGTCCAAGGACGAGGCAGTGGTCTCTTACTGCCTCATCCCCGACGGTGGGGACACCGCCCAGGTCTGCGATGAACAGACCTTCGGTGGTCCGAACGACTAAGTCACGAAGCCCCGTGGTCCGACCTCCCCGGAGCGCTACTCCACCACCTGGATGTTCCCCACCATCATCGCGTGGAACAGGCAGCGGTAGTTGTAGTAGCCCGGTGAGGTCAGGGTGATCGTCACGTCGGTCGTCTGGCCATCGGCGGCGTCCATGGCAGCATCCTCGGCGCACTGCTTCATGAAGGGGTGGCTGGCCGCCGCCTCGATGGTGACCTGTTGGCCCACGGCGACGCGGATGCACTTCGGCGAGTACGGGGTCCCCGCGCTCTGAATCGTGATGTTGATAGGGTCTATTGAGCCTGTCAGGTCGTTCGCGTCGAAGTCAGCCTCCGTGCAACCTGCCCAGGTCGGCTCACAAAGGAAGTTCGGAGCGCCAGTTTCGCAGTCCGTCCCCTCGAACCCCGTGCCGGTGCAATCGCAGGTGTAGTTGAGCCCATCGCCAGCGTCATCGCAGACGCCACCGTTCTGACACGGCGCAGCGTCGCAAGCGTTGACGCAGTTGGGCCCGCCGAACCCTGTGGCGGAGCAGTTGCAGGAGTAGCTGAAGCCGTCGCCCCCGTCGGTGCAGATGCCGCCGTTTTGGCAGGGGCCGACATGGCAGGCGTTGACGGTCTCACAGGTCGGCCCGCTGAAGCCGGTGTCTGTGCAGTCGCAGGAGTAGTTGGTGCCGTCGCCGGCGTCGTTGCAGACGCCGCCGTTTTGGCAGGGCGCAGTGTTACAGGCGTTGATGGTGTCGCAGGTGAGCCCAGTGTAGCCCGTGCCCGTGCAGTCGCAGGTGTAGCCGACGCCGTCACCGCCGTCGGTGCATGCGCCGCCGTTTTGGCATGGCGTTGCGTCGCATGCATTCGGAGGATCGCCGACGTCGCAGTTGGTGCCGGTGAACCCTGTGGCGGAGCAGTTGCAGGAGTAGCTGAAGCCGTCGCCCCCGTCGGTGCAGATGCCGCCGT
>JBMYRH010000009.1:212189-234708 GCA_049602155.1 Myxococcota bacterium
GCCGGTGTCTGTGCAGTCGCAGGAGTAGTTGGTGCCGTCGCCGGCGTCGTTGCAGAGGCCGCCGTTTTGGCAGGGCTCTGCGCTACAGGCGTCGGCGACCCCACAGGTGCCGCCCTGGCAGGTCTCGCCTTCCAGGCAGTCTCCGCAGGAGCCACCACATCCGTCGTCGCCGCACGCGGCGTCTGCGCACTCGGGGGTGCAGTCGACGACACACAGACCTTCGGTGCAGGTCTCACCGTCAGCGCATGTGCCGCAGTCGATGGTGCCGCCGCATCCGTCGTCGAGGTCGCCGCAGGTGACGTCTCCGCAGCCCTCTAAGGGGGTGCAGTTGGGGACACAGACCCCTGCGTCGCAGGCGGAGTCGTCGCCACAGACCTCTCCATCGGCGACCGCAGTCCACTCATCGGTGGCGATCGTGGGATCGCAGTAAAGGCAGCTGTTGTCGGTGTGCACGGTCTCGGCCTCGACGCAGACCCCGTCGATGGCGCAATAGTCGTCTATCAGGGTGTAGATGCACGTGCCTGAGTCCGAGCACTCTGCGGTTTCACAGCTCGCAGCACCCTCGCAATCGCTGTCTTCCGTGCAGTCGGGGGCGGGTGCGGTGCAGAGCCCGAAGTTGGTTCCCCACTCGGGGTTCTGCACGCAGTCCAAGCCGTCGGCACACCAGTCTTTGGAGGCGACCTCGCAGGGTTCGCCCTCTTCGCCGCGCACACAGACCTTGAAGGTGGGGTCATCGCTCGTGTCATCCGGGGTCCCTGCGTTATGCAAGAAGCGCTTGCCGCAGCGCATACCGGTTGGGCAGTCCTCGTCGCCGCCGGGGCAAGGTTGGGCGCAGTAGCCTTCGGTGCCCAGGGACATATTAGAGGACCAGTAGCAGTCGCCCGTTGCGCAGTCTTCACTGTTGACGCAGTCGCCGTTTGCGTCGGCGCCTCCCTCGATCCCAGCGACGCACCAGTAGTACGCAGCGAGCCCTGCGCTCCCGGGGTTGATAAACTCTTTGCAGTAGTCACCCTCCTCGTCGCAGCTCATCGAGCACGTCTCGCTGTCTTGGCAGGTGCAGTAGTCTTGTGAGCCGTCTGTGTAGCTGCACATCCCGGCCCAGGCGCTCGCGTTCCCGTCGCCTGTGGTGTCAAAGCCGACGCCAACACAGAGGCCATCGAGGCCACACTCGTCGTTGACCTCGCAGTGTTGGCTGCACCGGCGGACGCTGCCCTCGCTGGTCGGCATGGCGGTGCAGAGCCGTGATTCACACTCCGTGAAGGTCTCGCAGGCTTCGCCGATGACCTTGCCACCCAGGCTCGGTAGGCAGACCCCCTCGATGGTGGTGCCGCCGAGCCAAATCGCTGCGCGGCAGCCGAGGTTCTCATCGAGGTAGCTGCATTGGTTGGGGCCGGTGCAGATGACGGCCTTGTCCTGCACGTTACCTGGCATGCAGAAGCTCATGTCGCTGGGGCACCCCCACTGCTGACCGTACACGCTCTGGTTGCTGATGGTGTTGCATGCGCCTCCGATTGCCCCCGTGGCGTCGCGGCAGCGCTCGGTGCAGACGCCGAAGAGGCATCGATGCTCTGGGGCAGTCATGCAGTCTGCGTCGCTGTTACAGGCCCAGCCGGTGCGGCCCACCGGGTCTTGGGGTTTGCCACTGAAGCCGTCTGGATCGAGCGGGATGCTGGTGTCCGCTTCCGGTCCGGTGGAGACATCGGCGGGGGCGGAGGTCGTGTCCGTCCCCGGCTCGGCCGTCCCAGCGTCGGCGATGGGGGGGCTGCCTCCGTCTTCATCCGTCCCGCTTTGGGCGTCTGAGTTTGGATCGGCTGTTGCGGCGTCTTCGGCGGCGTTCCCGTCGTTCACGCTGTCTTCTGTGCCCTCGACGCCACCTTCGCTGCCACAGCCGGCGGCGACGAGTGTCGCGCCCATCAAGCAGCTCACCAAGACTCTCACGATTGCTCTATTACACATGGCATGTCCTCCAGCCGTCCGGTGATTCTAAGGAATCCGGCTCAGAGGGGAAAAAACCCGGCGTGAAAAGACGCGCTCTAGAGCAGAGAAGTGGCGTACTCAGCGATGACGTCGAGCTGAGTCTGCGTCTCGATGGAGCCAGGGCGGAGCGCCCGGACGTGATCGATCGCCTCGTCGCTGGTCGCACCAGAGGCGACGAACCATGCTGCGAGGAAGGTCCCTGTGCGGCCTTGTCCGGCCGCGCAGTGGACGACGACCCGTCCTCCTTTCATGAGCTCAGCGGCCGTGGTCGTGACGAAGGTGTCGAGTTGGCTCAAGGTCGGCGCTGTGAAGTCGACAACCGGGAGGTGCACTTGGTCGATGCCATGGCTGGAGAGGCTGAGGGACTCAGGTGCGGTCTCCGTCAACGAGACCATCAACGAGACGTCTCGGTTCGCCAAGTACGCGTAGCGTGTGTCCGCGGTCTCGCCGTGGCCAGGGTGGCCCATACCTGCCAGCTGGTTGTCGACGACCCAGGAGAAGTTCCGTGGTGCCTCTTCGCGGTGATCGAGGTCCGCAGCCTCTTGGGTCGCATCCACGGCGCTCTCAGGGACGTCCATGGCGTTACAGTCCCCCTTGGCGCCGTGCTTGTGGCCGCGACGACCGTCGTGGTCACAGCCGACGAAGGTCAGCGCGATGAAGCACCCGATAAGGGCTGCAGTTGTCTTTTTAATGCTCACAACCTTGTCCTTTTACGGATCCTCTCCCGCGAACGCAACAAATTCAGCACATGGGCCTCAGGCGTCGAATGCCACGCAGAGGGCGTTTGAGCCACAGACCGCAGCACCTCAGGGCTGCTGTGTTGAATCGGTCAGGGTCACCTAAACCTGATTGGTATTCAGTGCTTTTGGTTTTTTTTAGCGCCCCGGTTGGCAGCCTCATGAGTTTGACAGGTCAACCAACCTCCAAGATGGTCAAACGATGCATACAGACGAACAGACACTGTATCGCCGCTGCGCCCATCTCTACGATCGCATCTACCACTGGAAGGACTACGCCAAAGAGGCCGAGGTCGTTCATGGTCTGCTCCGCGGAGCAGGGGTCCGAGAGGGCGCCCGGGTTGTGGAGGCCGCGTGCGGGACGGGCAGCTACCTTGTGCATTTGAATAATTGGTACGAGGTCAGCGGCTTTGACTGCAACCCTGCGACCCTTGAGGTCGCCAGGAAGAAGGTGCCCGGGGTGGAGCTCTTCCAAGGCGACATGACCGGCTTTGAGCTGAAGCGCCCTGTGGACGCCATCGTTTGCCTCTTCAGCTCGATTGGTTACGTCGCGCTCGGGGAGCCTCTCTGCGCGGTCGCGGAGTCGTTTTATCGCAATGTGCTCCCCGGTGGCACGGTGCTGGTAGAGCCTTGGATAGAGCCTGAGGCGGCCATTGATGGCCACTTGGCCCAACAAACCTACGCCTCTGACACGCTCAAACTGTGCCGCGCTGGGGTTCATCGGGTCGATGGCCGCCGGTCCTCTCTGTCCTTTCACTGGTTGGTCACGACCATCGAAGGCGTCGAGCATTTTGTCGATGACCATACGCTGTGGATGAGCACGCGAGCCGAGATGATGGCGGTGTTCGAGGCCGCTGGCTTTGAGACGCGCTGGAGTGATGAGGGGCTCATGCCGGACCGCGGGGTGCTCATCGCGACCCGTGGGCGTTAGCCGCGCTATTCGACGAGCTCGTCAGCGCCGATGTCTCGCGCTCCGAGTCGCGGGTCGCCCTCAAAGTCGTGGTCTGCCAAGCCGACTTGAATGTCCTCTCCGGCGTTGATCGCGCCGAGGACGTCGGCCAAGAGGTGAAGGTCCCCCGCCTCTTGGTCAACGAAGAGGGTCTCCTCAGCTTGCTCGAGGTTCCCCAAGGTGAAGGCCTCTGCGCCGGTGCGCTCCCTCAGGTTGTGGCTCACCAAGTTGTTGAGGACTTGGCCTCCGATGGTGCCCTCACGCCGCCACTCAATCGACGAGTAGGGGGCCTTAAACCCGACGACCGTGTTGTGCACTACGGCGCCGTAGCAGCAGCTCCACAGGTGAATGCCCGACTCATAGTCGGGGTTGGCCTCGACAAACGCCTCTCCGCCGACAAAGAGCATATTGTTGCGGACAACGCCTCTGTAGTGATCGACGTGTGGGCTGATGTCGCAGTCTTGGTCGAGGTAGGAGCGCTCTCCGGCGAGCGGTGACTGGGCCTCGCCGAGGCCGATGCCGCGGCTGCAGTCGTCGATGCGGTTCCGTTCGATGAGGGTGTAGGCGCTGCTCCGCCAGGCGAGGATCGCAGGGGCGGCGGTGCCTTTGTCACACCAGAGGTTGTCGATCTGGTTGTCGCGGAGCGTCCAATAGGCCGCCTGCCGGAGGTCGATCCCTCCAATATCACACCCGTCAGCCACCGCCTCGCGTCCCTCGTCGGTCAGCGTGATGTGCGAGCATGCGACCTCTCCAGCGTCGACGTAGGCCTGGTTGTAGCCATCGACGCTCACCGCGCGGTTCAGCGCGTCGACGATCTTCACGCCGTAAAGCGACACATTGGTGAGGCTCGCTTGACCGGGCTCTGGCTGTACGCGGACACCATGGTCGCTCAGGTTGCTCAGGGTCAATTCAGCGATCTTCACGTCGCTCGCCGCGACCTGCACGGCGATTGCGGTCTCGCCACCGCCATCGAGGATCACAGCGTCTCGGTTGCCACTCTTGGAGCGCAACGTCGTGCCCTTCGTCGGCACCCAGAGCGCCTCACCGTCTAGGTCATAGACGCCATCGGTGAAGAGGAAGGTCGTGCCCTCAGCGGCCGAGGCCAGCTGCAGGCGCAGGTCGTCAAGGTCGCTGGGCGAGACCTCGACGATGGTCCCCGTCGCCTCGACGAGCGCCGGACAAGGGGCAGCCGGATCGACGGGCTCAGGCTCTGGTTCGGGTTCGGGGGTCACCTCGGGGCCGGTGTCCTCTTCGACGTCTTCTGGGCCCTCTGGGGTGTCTTCGACCGATGACGTGTCGTCGATCGTGGCCGCATCGGGGGGCGTCGGAGCAGGGGCGTCCTCTTCTCCGGATGTGGCGTCTTGGTCGTCCGGCCCATCAGTGTTGCAGATCGGGGCACCAGCGCAGCCCGGGTCGTCGCAGTCGAAGGCTTGATCTTGATCGTTATCCGCACCGTCGCTGCACTCTCCAGGCTCATCGCCTTCGTAGTCGCCGGGTGCTGTGGGCGCTGTGGGCTCCTCCGCGCCGCCACCGCAGGCGCCCATGAGCAGCGTGGCACCGACCACCACCATCGTCTTTAACCATCCATTCATCATGCTCTCCTTGGGGGCGGCCCTTCGCCTCATGCTCAGCGTCTGATGTACGCGAGTCACCGGGCCTTAATGGGCGTCGATAGCGTGGTCCAACAGGGCGTCTAAGGGGACGATCTCCAAGGTGCGCTCATGGGTCGCCGCGAGGACCACCTTGGGCGCGGCTTTGCCTTCATAAGCTTGCAGCCATCGGGCCGCGCAGAGGCACCATTGGTCACCTGGCTTGAGCCCCGGGAACTCGAATTGCGGCACCGGGGTCGACAGGTCGTTGCCCGCAGCGCGGGAGAAGCTCAAGAAGGTCTCAGTGACCTCGACACACACGGTGTGAACCCCGTGGTCGCGTTCATCCGTCCGGCAGCAGCCGTCCCGAAACCAGCCGGTGATGGGATCTTTGGAGCAGTCCGCTAGGGGCCCCCCCAATACGTTCTTATCCTGATATCGTTCGCTCATGGTGTCGCCATAAAATGCCCGCCGACCAGGCGGGGACCGTGAGGTTGAAGGAGGAAGTAGCTGATCGCTCGCATGGGTAACGTCACCGGCCCCTCGGGGGTCTCGAACATGATGCCCACGTGGTACAGCGCCACGCCCGCGGCTCTGTCTCGGCTCATTCGAAGCAGTCGCCCGGCGCCCTCCATGGGGTCGATCTCGAGGAGGCCGAGCTCGAGGAGCTTTCGTTGCTGCTCTTGCATGACCAGCAGTGCCTCGTCGCTTTGGACGTACTCACCCGCGCTGCCGAGGCCAAAGGTGTCGCCCCTCAGCGGCGGCTCGATCGCCACATCGGTCGGGCGCCTACGCTTGGTGTCGATCCAGCGGATGATGACGTCATTGGCGGGTATGAGGGAGTCTTCGAAATTGCCGATTGGGGACATCTCGCCACGCTGAGCCTTGGAGATGACGCGCTGATCGTCGATGGGGCGGTCCCAACTCTGCGCGACAATCTGCCACGGAGGCGGTCCGCTGAAGAGCGTGCTGACGGCCCAGTACTGGCCATTGACTGCGAAGCGATCGACGGACCAACGCACCGCCTCAAATTCCTCACCTCCGATCGTCCTCGCGGGTGGCTTTTGCACCTCGAAGCCCTCGGAGGTCATACGCTTGAATCGCTTGCCAGCCACACGCTTTGCGCCCTCATCAAGGCCGACCTCGTCGACATCAGGTCCGGCGAAGAGGGCCTCATCGGCGAACATGCGCGTTGCGGCGTGGGTGTCCCCGGAGGCGATGGCCGCGATCTGGCCGTCGAGGAGCGCTGCGACGCTCGGGTGCTCCTCGCTCTGCGGCGTCTCGGGTGAGGTCGCCACGACATGACTCGAGTGGGCTGGTCCACACGCGCCCATGAGCCCGATCCCGATGATGGCGATGCGTGTCCACCTCACTCTTCTTTCCTCCAAGGTTTGAGCGTCGCAGTCTGTCAGACGTCGCCTGAGAAGTCGACGAGGTCCGGGCGAGATGTGATCCGTCCCTCGTCGTCAGCTGCGTCGCCTCAGGTGCCCCTCACTGAGGGACCGCGACATCGAACCGTTCGGAGCCTTGCGTCGCCGGACGCAATCTCCTAGCACGTGTCCGTGGGCGGCGCGTTGTCGCCCACGCCACCGCCTCCAAGTGCGCTCGAACAGGAGCTGTCATGCCGACCCTCGGAACCGCCACCACCGCGTCTGCCACACGAATCTTGCTCTTGGGCTCTGGAGAGCTCGGCAAAGAGGTCGCGCTTGAGGCGCAGCGCTTCGGCGTCGAAGTCATCGCGTGTGACCGCTACGAAAACGCCCCGGCGATGCAGATCGCGCACCGCAGTCATGTCTTCCCGATGCTCGACGCCGCCAAGCTGCGGGCCATCGTCGAGGCGGAGAAGCCCGACCTCATCGTCCCCGAGATCGAGGCCATCGCGACCGATGAGCTCCTCCGCCTCGAGGAGGAGGGGTTTAACGTCATCCCTTCGGCGCGCGCCGCGCGCTTGACGATGGATCGAGAGGGGATTCGCCGCCTGGCCGCTGAAGAGCTCGGCTTACTCACCTCCCCTTATGAGTTCGCGGAGACCGAGGAGGAGTATCACTCCGCCGTGGCCAACGTCGGGCTGCCTTGTGTGGTCAAGCCTGTGATGAGCTCCTCGGGCCGAGGGCAGAGCACCTTGCGTACTCAAGAGGACGTCTTCTTGGGTTGGAAGAGCGCCCGCGAGGGCGCCCGTGGTGGTGCCGGCAAGGTCATCGTCGAGGGCTTCGTCGACTTCGACTACGAGATCACGCTCCTGACCGTGCGCCACGCCGGCGGCACAGACTTCTGCTCGCCCGTAGGTCACCGTCAGGTCGACGGCGATTACCATGAGTCCTGGCAGCCGCAGCCGATGACGCCGCTGGCCCTTGAGCGCGCGCAGCAGATGGCCAAGACAATCACCGACAACCTGGGCGGCTATGGTCTCTTCGGTGTGGAGCTCTTCATCAAGGGTGACACGGTGTACTTCTCCGAGGTCTCCCCGCGCCCTCATGACACGGGCATGGTCACCATGATCTCCCAGGACCTGTCGGAGTTCGCGCTCCACGCCCGCGCGATCCTCGGCTTGCCCATCCCCGCCATCCGGCAGCATGGTCCGTCCGCCAGCTACGTCATCTTGGGCCACGGGACCTCTGAGGCCCCGACCTTCGGCAACCTCAGCGCCGCCTTGAGTACCCCAGACACGGCGCTGCGCCTCTTCGGCAAGCCGACCGTGGACGGAGAGCGCCGCCTCGGCGTGGGCCTCGCCATCGGCGCGACCTTGGACGAGGCGCGTGAGAAGGCCAAGGCGGTGGCCGACGCCGTTGAGGTCACGCTCTAAGGTGCGGGGCCTTTGGCTGCAAGACGGCGACCTCAGCCTCCGTGACGATCTGAGCCCCCCTCCGCTCAGCGCAGGGGATGCCCAGGTCCGTGTGCTGACTGCAGGGGTCTGCTCGACCGACCTGGAGCTCGTCCGGGGCTACATGCCCTTTACCGGGGTCCCTGGGCACGAGTTCGTGGGCGTGGTTGAGGAGGGCCCCGCGGACTGGATGGGCCAGCGGGTCGTGGGCGAGATCAACGCCGCCTGCGGCGTCTGCGCGACCTGTCAGGCCGGGCGCGGGAACCACTGCCCCAGCCGCACCGTGGTCGGCATCGTGAACCATCATGGGGCCTTCGCGGAGCGGATGGTCCTCCCGAGCCGAAACCTCCACCGAGTACCAAATAGCGTGTCGACCGAGGCCGCCGCGTTTACCGAACCTCTGGCCGCCGCGCTGCGCATCGGCGAGCAGGTCTCAGCCACGCCTGGGGCGCGGGTGATCGTGGTCGGCGCGGGCCGCCTGGGCCAGCTCATCGCTCGGACCCTGGCTGTGACCGACTGTGAGCTGTCTGTGGTGGTGCGCTCTGATCGCGGCCGTGCGCTGCTCGCCAATCACGGGATCCACACTGCGACGGCGGACGCCTTGGACACCGCCTCGGCCGACCTCGTCGTCGAGGTGACAGGGAACCCAGCTGGGTTCGCCATCGCGCGCCGCCTCGTCCGCCCCGGCGGGACGCTCGTGATGAAGAGCACCTATGCCGGTGAGCTGACCGTGAACGCGTCCATGCTGGTCGTCGACGAGATCACCCTTGTGGGCTCTCGGTGCGGCCCCTTTAAGCCCGCCCTTGAACTCTTGGAGCGGGGGGCGATTGAGGTGTCTGACCTTATCGCTGCGCGCTATCCGCTCAGCCAAGGCCTCGAGGCCTTCGAGGTCGCCGGTCGACCCGGAGCGCTCAAGGTCCAGGTCGAGATGTCGACCTGAGCGGTATCAAGCCTTAGGGCCCTTCGGTCGTGTACGTGATGACGATGGCGCCTGGCCCACCCGCTTGTGAAGTGCCTCCGCCTCCGCTGCCGCCGCCCGCGACTTCAGAGCCGATGGCCGCCGGGTGGATAAATGAGGTGCCGCCGGTGCCTCCGCCGCCGCCACAGTCACAGCCCGCCGGAGAGCCCCCTCCGCCCCCGGAATAGCCAGCGCCGCCGCCGCCAGCGCCGCCGCCATCGCCAGACTTATTTCCGCCGGTGTTTCCTTGACCAAAGCCCGCGCCTCCGGTCTGTCCGCCTGGTGCGCCCGTGCCTCCTCCGTTGGAGCAGCCCGCGCCGCCGCCACCACCGCCGCCGCCGGCCATGAGGAGCACGCTCCCTTGGTCTGCCGAGCCGACGAAGATGGCCGAATAGCCGCCACCGCCGCCTCCGCCGCCGGAGCAGCCGATGCAGCCCGCGTTTCCGCCACCGCCGCCGCCTGGGAAGCCTCCAGAGGCAGCGCCGCCGCACGCGGAGCAGCCTGCGCCGCCACCGCCACCTAGCCCGACCGCGATCGTCCAGGTCTCGCCTGGGATATAGGGGACGCTGGTGGCCTCCACGAGGCCCCCTGCGCCACCTGAGCTGCCGTGTCCGCAGTCCCCGCCTCCGCCTCCACCCCCTGGTCCGATGACCGTGATGCTCTCGATGGAGACCGTGTTGGTCGGCACGACGAAGGTCGTGTTGGCGCCCGTGGCTGAGAACTCTGCGACTTGGACGACGGGGAGTTGGCAGCCTGTGCAGCCGTCACCCACGATCTCGTTGCCGTCATCGCAGGCCTCGCCGGCCTCGGTGATCCCGTTGCCGCAGCAGCTCAGGATGAGCTCGACGTCGCAGCCCGTGACCGGCACGCAGCGGCCGATGGTGCAGGGTCCATCGCTCGGACACAGGTCGTCGTCAGGGGCGTGGGTGACGGTGTCGCTGACTTCGTCGCAAGCGTCGATGGTGCAGTCGAGGCCGTCATCGATGATGGGCGCGGAGCCTGCGCCACACCCTGTCTCTGTGCTGCACACCTCTGGGCCGTTGCAGAAGTCACCGTCGTCACAAGGGGCATCATCGGTGAGGTGGACGACTGTGTCGGTCACCTCTTCGCAGAGGTCGAGGGTGCAGTCGAGGCCATCGTCGATGGTCGGTGGCACCCCAGGTTGGCACCCGAGCGCCACGTCACAGATCTCAGGGCCGTTACAGAACTGGTTGTCATCGCAGAGCGCGTCGACCGGGGTGTGGGTCGGCGCGTCTAGGTCGGCGTCACAGGCGTCGAGGGTGCACGGGTTGCCATCGTCGATGTTGGCGGCGCCGCCGGGGAGGCAGCCTGTCGCGGGGTCACAGGTCTCTAGACCGTTGCAGAAGATGTCGTCGTCGCAGAGGAGCAAGGGCCCCGAGGCGCAGCTCCCGCCCTGACAGACGTCCCCCGTCGTGCACTGATTGTTGTCTGTGCAGTCGACGGTGTTGGCCGTGAAGACGCAGCCGCTCTCGGGGTCACAGACGTCATCGGTGCAGAGGTTGTCATCGTCGCAGGTCAGCAGCCCACTTGGACTACAGGTGCCGCCCTGACAGGTGTCGCCGGTGGTGCAGGGGTTGTTGTCGTTACACGCCATGTTGTTGGGTGGATTGCTGCAGCCTGTCAGCGGGCTACAGGTGTCGTTGGTGCAGAGGTTTTGATCGTCGCAGTCGACCGGGGTGATGGAGAAGCACTGGCCAAGGGTGCAGGTGTCACCGGTGGTGCAGGCGTTGCCGTCATCGCAGGGGTCGGTGTTCGGCGTGTGGACGCAGCCGACGTTCGGGTCGCAGGCGTCGTCAGTGCACGGGTTCTGGTCGTCGCAGCCCAGCTCACCAGATGAGCTGCAGGTGCCCTGCATGCACTGGTCGCCCGTGGTGCAGGGGTTGCCGTCGTTGCAGACGTCGCTGTTGTCGAGGTGCTCGCAGCCACCATCCGGGTCGCAGACGTCATCCGTGCAGGAGTTCCCGTCATTGCAGGGCAGCGCGATGTTGCCCTCGCATTGACCCTCGATGCAGCTGTCGATCAGCGTGCAGCTGTCGCCGTCATTGCAGGGCGCTGCGTTGGCGGTGTGGACGCAGCCATTGGTGGGGTCGCAGGTGTCGTCGGTGCAGACGTTGATGTCGTCGCAGATGACGGCCTCGGTCGCGACGCAATCGCCGGCCGCGCAGATGTCTCCGACGGTGCAGGCGTTTTGGTCGTTGCACGGCGCGGTGTTCGGCGTGTGGTTGCAGCCCACACCACCGTCACACGAGTCATCGGTGCATGGGTTGCCGTCGTTACAGTCCAGGATGGTCTCGCTGGTGCACTGGCCGCCGGAGCATGCATCGCCGAGGGTGCAGGTGTTACCGTCGTTGCACGGCGCGTCGTTCGGGGTGTGGATGCACCCAGAGATGGCATCGCACACGTCATCGGTGCACGGGTTGCCGTCATCGCAGCCGAGGTTGCCGAGGCCGGGTTGGCACGCGCCCTCACCGCACGTATCGCCGAGGGTGCAGGTGTTGCCGTCGTTGCACGGCGCGATGTTCGGGATGTTGACGCAGCCCGAGTCATCGCTGCAGCTGTCGGTCGTGCATGGGTTGTCGTCATCGCAGTCGAGCGAGATGATGCCGGCACACACCCCTTGTTGGCAGGTGTCGCTCTCGCTGCAGGCTTTGCCGTCGTCACAGGGCAGCGCGTTGGGGATGAACTTGCAGCCGCTGACCGCGTCGCATGAGTCGTCGGTGCAGAGGTTCTCGTCGTCGCAGGTGAGCATGTCGCCCGGGACGCAGACGCCGTCGGTGCAGTGATCGCCGAAGGTGCACGGGTCACCGTCCTCGCAGTCCAGCGGCATCGTGGGGTGCAGGCAGCCGACCTCGGGGTCGCAGGAGTCCTCGGTGCACGGGTTATTATCGTCGCAGACCTGGGCGTCACCTGTGCAGACCCCGGCGGCGCAGACGTCGCCGAAGGTGCACGCATCGCCGTCATCACAGCCGTCGCCGTCGAGGAAGTCGTTGACGCAGCCGACCTCGGGGTCGCAGACGTTCGATGTGCAGGGGTTCCCGTCGTCGCACAGGGC
This sequence comes from Myxococcota bacterium, assembly GCA_049602155.1. Lineage (GTDB taxonomy): Bacteria > Myxococcota_A > UBA9042 > PHBI01 > JBMYRH01 > JBMYRH01. The sequence continues at coordinate 224,294 of JBMYRH010000009.1, forward strand.
CTCATCGACGTCGCCATCGCAGTCGTCATCGACGCCGTTACAGATCTCCTCAGCCGGCGTCACGGCGTCACAGTCGCTGAGCCCCCCCTCGCCGCAGACGCGGAGCCCTGTGCATGTGCCCCAGTCGTTCGAGACGGCGCATTCTGTCGAGAGGCCCAATTGGGTGGCCTTGGTGGAGCACTCACAGACGTCTGAGTCCACGATGCACTGCTTGGCGCTGCCGCCACGGCTGGTCACGCTCTCTTGGCAGACGAACCCCTCGGGGCAGTTGTCGTCGGTGTCACAGACGGCGCCACAGAACGACCCCTGACCGTCATAGTCGACGCACGCCGCCTCGCTCGTCGCCGAGGTGCATTCGTCGGCCGCCACGCATGGTCGACACAGGTGCTCAAAGCTGGAGACGCAGATGTAGGTCGCGTCGCCGCCAGCCCCGGTGACCGACTCACAGGACCACCCCGCGGGGCATTCCTCGTCGCAGGTCTTGGTGCAGACGCTCTCGCCCATATGCTCGGTGCACAGCCCTGAGTAGCAGTCATCGCCCGTGTCGCAGGGGGCGCCGAACGCGTGGTCCTCTGGGGGGCGGTTGGGGTCTTGGGCGTCGTCACCCGTGATCGTCGTGTCCTCTTGAGGGGCCGCAGTGTCGTTGAGCGCGAGGGTGTCGGGCTCGGGTGACGTCGATGCATCGGTTGGCGCTTGAGTGCCCGCATCGGCCGCTCCAGCCGTCTCCCCGGTGGTGGTGCCTGGCCCGGTGATTGGGTCCGTGGTGCCTACGTCACTGGCGCTCCCGGAGAGCGGTGTGTCGCTGCCGCTGCATCCGACCTGGACGAGCGCGATGGTGAGCAAGCCACTGATGAGAGGGGTCGAGACTAGGCGCATGGGCTCCTCCGGGTGAGCACGCCTTTCGAGTGTCTCTCATCGGGCCTGCTCTTGTCGACGCGGCTCCATCAGGGTGTGCAACCGACCGAGGCGGCGACACGCACGTCATTACGCCGAAGTCCACGCCTTGGGATGAGCCAACGCTCCGGTGCTGGGGGCTATCTCTCGCCCGTGTGGATGGTTTGGGCTATAGGGCTCGGTCCATGGCACGACACTCACCCTCCAAGACCCACGCGACCGATGAACGCGCCGTCCGCGCCGTGCTCGTGGGTGTGCAGTTGCCAGGGGTGAGCGAGGCCGAGGTCAGCGCGTCCCTCGACGAGCTGAGTCGGTTGGCGAAGACGCTCGGGTTGGTCACCGTCGCGCGGCTCACTCAGCCGCGCCAGACGACCCTTCAGGCCACCGTGCTCGGCGCTGGCAAGCTCAGGGAGCTCGCCGCCCTCACCGGCGGTCGCGGTGTGGTGCCCTCGGCGGCGCGCAAGCGCAGGAAGGGGGCAAAGCCGACCCCGGAGCCTCGGGATGAAGAGGCCTTTGATGAGCTTGAGATAGCGCCCGTCGCCGAGGAAGATCAGGCGGACGTCGTCCTCTTTGATCATGACCTCTCGCCGTCTCAGCTCAGAAATTTAGAGGGCGCGACCGGGGCCGAGGTGCTCGATCGCTCGTCGGTCATCGTGAACATCTTTCAGCGGCACGCTCGGACGCGCGAGGCGAGGCTCCAGGTGGAGATCGCTCGGCTGGGCTACCTCGCCCCCCGCCTTCGAGCGACCGGCGGCGGTGGCGACAGGCAGCGCGGCGGCATTGGCGGCAAGGGCGCTGGAGAGTCGAGCCTCGAGCTCGATAGGCGCCGGGTGCGTGACCGCATCGCCGAGCTGAAGCGCGAGCTGGCGACCGTCCAGCGCGAGGTCGACACGCGGAGGGCGCGGCGAGCTCAGCAGGACACGGTCGCGCTCGTCGGCTACACCAACGCGGGTAAGTCGTCTCTTATGCGAAAGCTCACCGGCAGCGAGGTCTTGGTGCGCGACCAGCTCTTCGCGACCTTGGAGACGACGGTGCGGGTGCTCAAGCCTGAGACTCAGCCCAAGATCCTCATCTCCGACACGGTGGGCTTCGTGAAGAAGCTCCCGCACGACCTTGTGGCGTCCTTCCGCTCGACCCTCGAGGAAGCCCGTGACGCTGCGCTGCTGCTCTACGTTGTCGACGCCTCAGACGCCGCCTGGCGCTCGCAGTACGAGGTCACCCGCACCGTGCTAGCTGAGCTCGGCGCCGAGGAGATGGACTCACTCCTCGTCCTCAATAAGGCCGACTGCCTCGATGAGGCGCAAAAGGCGGCCTTCGCCCAAGAGTTCCCAGATGCACTCGTGATGTCAGCGCACAACGCGGACGACGTCACGATGCTCCACGGGGAGCTCCTGGCTTATTTTGAGCGCGACATGGGAGAGCACGAGCTGCTGGTGCCGTATTGGCAGGCGGGGCTGGTGCATAAAATCCACGAGTCTTGTCGGGTCCTCTCAGAAGATCACGGCCCTGACGGGACGACCCTCAAGGTCCGCGCGACAGACGCGGTGGCCGCCGGGTTTCAGGCCACCCTCGAGGGTCGCTCTTAGGGCACCGCTCGAAAGTCTTGAAGGCGCCAAACGCCTGTGTGTACAGTGCAGCCAGATGTCGACGGGGTGACCGCGGCGCGATGGCCACGGTGGCCGCGTGTTGGGGTCTGAGAGCAAACCCGTAAGACCTGATCCGGATCATGCCGGCGTAGGGATCGACTGGTGAGCAAAAGACCTCCCCACCTCAGGGGGAGACGCGCGCGACCAGTCCCAAAGGGGGACCCATGGCGCGCCTCTCTCCGATAAGCGCAGCGCTCTTTCTCGGCGTCATATGCCTCTCGACCGCGTCCGCTCGGGCTGTCGAGCGCGATGAGTTCGATGACGCGCGCTCACCGACGCACTTCGTCCTCGCTTCAGAGCACCTGACGCTTACGCTCAAGGGCGAGCTCGAGGTTGAGCTCCACGACCTCGAGGGTAAAGGCGGCCCAGGCTTTGACAGCGCGACAGACACGCTGACCATCGGGACCCGCAGCCCCTTCGTGGAGCTCGATGCATTTTGGCTCGCCCTCCGCCTCGGCTTTGGTCACGGCCTCGCGGTCAACTCCGTCTTGGAGTTCTCGACGACAGGCGCACGGCTAGGCGCCGTGTGGGCAGACTGGCGCATCACCGCGCCGTGCTGGCTCTCTCACCATGTGGAGCTTGGCTATGCCTTACCCATCGCCGCGGTTGACCGGCGCACAGAGCGCTATCCGCTCTTGGCCACTCAGTTTTGGCGCTCCCCCGAGATGCACCTCGCCTGGGAGGGGCGCTTTTTACCCGACGGGCCCGTGACGGTAGACCTCGGCCTGTCGCTTGGGTTCATGCGCCCCCTTCACCTGATGGGGGTGCAGGACTCGACGGCTCAGACGGGCACGATCAACGTGCTCGCCGCGGGGCCCGCGGAGCCCTTTAGCGGCAACGGCCCCGTGGGTGGAGGGCGCCTTAAGCTGAGCGCCTTCGGGGCATTTGTCGAGGTCTATGGCTTTCTCGGCTCGCTCAGCGACGAGGCGGGCACCGATGTGCTCAGGAGCGCCTTCTCAAGCTATCGGAACCTCCCCGGCTATGACGAAGAGACTGGCGGCAGCCACGCCTATCACTGGGTTGGCGGTCGGGTCGGCTATGTCGACCACGGGGTCTACGTCTGGGCCGAGGGCGTGCTCTCCAAAGAGGGGCTGCTCTCGCGCCAAGGGTTCTACGTCCAAGCGTCGGTCGCGATCCCGCTCGGCCTCGAGGTCTTCTTACACACAATCGAGCCCTTGGTGCGCTTTGAGCGCGCCCACATCGAGGGCAGCACAGAGGTGCTCTCAAGCGGCCGCGCGCTCCGCTCTCCGGCCCTCATCGACGCGGTCGCCTGGGACTGGGAGGTCTGGACCGCGGCGGTCGCGCTGAGCGTCTACCGGGACCTCGTGCTCGTCCGCGCTGAGTACGCGCTCCTCTTTGAAGACAACGGCGTCCCCGGGTTGGGGACGCCGACAGAGCCCTTCCGAAACGATGAATTCACCCTCCAAATCCAGCTCCGATTCTAGCTTAAACAAAGGACAGCTCTCATGACTCGCTTTACCCACCTGACCGGCATCTTGGCGCTCGGCCTCTCTCTTTTTGTGTCTGCTTGTGCGTCCGACGATCCTTCAGCGCCAGAGGGCTCGCCTGGTGACCAGAGCGCCACCCCGACGGTCTACACCGCGGCGCTCAGCCACACCCTCTTGATGGGCACGGCGGATAACGCCGAGGTGATCGACTGGGTGCCAGGGACTGACCGCGCTGTCCTCATCTCATCGAAGGCCAGGAAGGTCTCACTGCTTGAGGTCTCTCAGGGTCAACTCAGCCTCGTCGACGAGGTCACGCTCTTTAATGACGACGCCACTGAGAGTGAGCTGACCCACGTCGACGTCAGCACAGATGGCGCTTGGGCGGCGCTCACCCGGACCATCCTGCGGACCGACGCGGATGGCGCGCAGACCGCGTGTGAGGGTGAGCTGGTCATCATCGATATCCAGCCTGGCGATGGCTTTGGGGCGGTGCTCGGCACGGTGGCTGTGGGTGCGATGCCTGACTCGGTCACGATCAGCGACGATGACGCTTGGATCGCCACCGCCGATGAGCGCGACGGCCCTGACGCCTGGGGAAAGTGTGAGGTTGCAGGCGCCGAGGCGTCCGTGAGCCTCATCGACATCTCCCAAGGGGTCGAGTCGGCTCAGGTCGTCGGCACTGTGCGCATGGTCGACGCTGAGACGGGCCCTCGTGAGCCTGAAGATCTGGTCTTCTCATCTGAGGGCGCGAAGCTCGTCGTGACCCTTCAGGATTCGCACGAGGTCGCGTTTATCGACACCGCCGCGCTGGTCGCAGCCGGCGAGCAGACCACTGATGACGTCACGATCATCGCTTTGCCGCCAAACGCGCTCGGGGCCTCACCTTGGCCTGACGGCGTGGCGCGCTTCACAGACGCCGGTGGCGCAGAGCACTACGCCGTCGCCGGCGAGTGGAATGACACGCTCATCGTGCTCGACAGCCAGGGTCAGGTCGTGACGAACCTCGAGATCACCTTAGGAGACATCCCTGCCTCCTTTCCGCGTGTCGAAGACGAGGGCTCTCCCAGGTTTAGCCCGGACTCCTTGGCGACCTTTACGCGTGACGGCCGGGCTCACCTCGTCGTCAGCCTTCGCCACAGCGGCGCTGTGGCCATCTGGGACGTGAGCCAGGCGAACGCGCCCACCTTGTCGACCGCGGTCCAAGTCGGTCAGTCCGAGGTCGGCGGAGCCGACGAGGACGGCTCCACGATCCGCCCCGAGGGTGTCAGCACCTCACCCGATGGCCGCTTTATCATCACTGCCAACGAGGAGGAGTCCTCGGTCAGCCTCATCGAGGCGCTCTGAGCGATGGGGCGGTCGAACTCGGCTGAGGGGCCCCCTTATTCGAGGCGCCAGTTAAAGGCCGCCGCCCCCGACATCCACTGGAGGCCTCTGTAGCACCCCGCCCAGCTGGTCCAGGTGAGCCCGGTCATCTCCTCAACGAGCGCGATGAAGTCCTGGGTGTTGCATGCTTCCCAGTCAGGGGACTCCCAGTCATGAGGCGATGAGCAGTTATAGCCCGACGCGGTTTCAACCGTCACCTCGGTCAGCACGGTGTCTTCCTGAAGCCCGGTGACGGTGTAGACCTCGCCAGACTCCTTGCCGTGCAGGATGACCTCGGTCAGCACAGTGTCCGGGCCCAGGGTCAACTCCCAATCGATGGAGTCGAAGGCAGCGAGCACGAGCGTGATCGGGCCCGGGCGCAAGACGGTGACCTTTGAGAAGCCCTCATTTGACTCGTACATGGCGAGGATATGCAGCTCGGGTTGCGTGATGGGCTCTTTGATCTCGGTGCTGTAGCCGCTCGAACAATTGCCGGTCCAGGTCAACAGGCAGTTCTCGGCGCAGCCGTCTCCGCTCACGGTGTTGCCATCGTCACAGTGTTCGTAGGGGTCGAGGAGGTTGTTGCCACAGCAGTCGTCGGTGTAGTCCGGGTTGTTGTCGTTGCAGTCCGAGTAGCTGCTGACGCCATCACCGTCGGCGTCCGGGTATCGGGTGCGCACCAGGCGGAGGCCGATGGTGTCGTCGTGCGCTCCCCATGACACGCCGTTGAAGCTGTCTCGACTCGACAGCCGCACGCCTTGCAATGAGGACTGCCACGATCCCCCACGCACCGAACGATTCTCGCTGAAGTTAGCCCCGGTGGGGTCAACCACCGGGTCCGCGGTGTAGGTGTCGGCGCCAAAGAAGTCGTCGCACCACTCCGCGACGTTCCCGCTCATGTCATAGAGGCCATAGCCGTTGGGCTGACGCGTGGCGACCGGGTGCATCGTGCCACCCGCGTTGTCCGCGAACCAGGCGACCGCGCTGGCGTCGTCTGAGCCCGAAAAGGGCGTCCCCTGACCCGCCCGTGCGGCATATTCCCACTCTGCCTCGGTCGGCACGCGGTAACCGTCGGACTCCGGGTCACATACATTGGACCCGCACGCAGAGGGTAAGCCGTCATAGTGGGAGAGTGAATTGGCGAAGTTCTTCGCCACGCTCCAGGACACCCGAGTCACAGGGCTGTCGTCGGTGCCCTCCAGCAAGCCGTCAGGTAGTGGATTGATGGCGAGCCATTGCGCCCGTGTGACCTCGGTCACGGCCACGTAGATCGGTCGGGTGAGGGTCACCTCGTGGGCCGGTGTCTCGCTTGGGTCGCATCCTCCGGCGGTGTCCATCTCGGGGGTGCAGCCCATGGTGAAGGTGCCCGCTGGGATAGGGTTCATTGTGATGCCGCTTGAGGCCGAGATAAAGGAGGCGTCATCGACGCCATTGCAGTCACTGTCGACACCATCCGCGTCGGTCTCGGCGGCGCCCGGGTAGATGGCGGGGTCGGCGTCATTGCAGTCCGCCGAGGCGCGCACGCCGTCGCCGTCGGCGTCATGGGCGCGCTCGTAGATGTGGACCGCGTCCGGGCAGGGATCGGGTGACGCAAAGACGTTCGGCTGGTCCTGACACACGCAGGTGACACCACTGTCCACGCTGGGCGCCTCTTGCGAGCAGCCGCTGGCACTATCGGTGATGGCGACGACCTTGAATTGGGCGCCTGGCCCGTTGCTGCAGCCGATGCCGACGGAGGTCACGCCGATCTCCTCGCTGACGCACCCAAAGCTCTCTTCGACGCCATCGGGCGTGTCCGAGTAGGCGTACTCGCCCTCGAGGGGCAAGTAGCTCTCCCAGGACCAGACGAGGTCGGTCGCCGGGCTTCGGTACCAGGCCCCCTCACGGGCGTAGAGGTAGTGCCGTGTGCTCTCTCCAAGGGTTTGCCGGTAGGTGTCGGTGAGCTGGGTCCAGCCGCCGCCCGCGGTGGTCATATCGCAGTGGACCTCGAAGGGGAGCTCTCCGCCGTAGCCATCGGGGTCGATGGCGTAGGTGCCGTCGGGCAGGTCGGGGTTGAGAAGATGGATCTCCAGGCAGTCAGTCCCCTGGCTGACGAACTCGCATGCGCCCTGGTTGCAGATCTGAGTGTCACCGCAGCTGCCACAGCTCCCCCCGCAGCCATCCTCGCCGCAGACCTTGCCATCACACGCCAGCGTGCAGCAGATCCCGGCAGAGTCTCCACCACAGCCGATGCGCTCATCGGACCCCTCGCAGCCTTCACAAGGCACGCACTCGGCCGTCCAGTGCCCGGTGAAGTCCTTGTAGCTCCCCGGCGGGCAAGGCTCACACAGCCCGGCGTCGGTGCCCGTACAGCCCACCAGCGCTGAGCCAGCTTCACAAGCCGCACAGGCCTCACAGCCCGGTCCGTCTAAGCCATAGGTCCCCTCTGGACAGGGCAGGCAGCTCAGGGCGAGCCCATCGGGCTCCATCGTCGAGGGGCAGAGCTCGCATCCGCCGTCGATACAGGCGGAGCCGTCCTCACAGCCCATCCCCAGATCGACCACGGTGAGGTATCCCCAGTCCGCTTTGGACTCAACCTCGCCCATCGCGAGATAGGCCAGGCCATCGGCGATCGCGAGCCCGCCGGGGATGAAGCCCTCGAGCACGACAGTGTCGGTCAACACCGGCTGGCTCGGGTCGCTGATATCGACGAGGTGAAGACCCCGGTCAACCCCTTGGTGGATGGCCGAGAGGATGAACGCGGAGTCGCCTGAGAGCGCGAGCTTATAACTGCCTGGAGGCTCGGGCAGGGCCAAGTCGCTGACGACGGTGGGCGAGGCTGGGTCGCTGACGTCAAAGACGGTCAGCGCAGCACCTTCGATGCTTCCCGTGCCGACGATGTAGGCCAAACCACCGGAGACCTGGATGTCCTGGAGGTACCAGTACGCGTCGTACTCGTAGCGGCCAAGCTCGACGGGCGCTTCGGGGTCGCTGATGTCCACGATGAAGAAGCCATCAGAGCCAGAGCCAAGGTAGGCGCGATCTCCAGCCAAGGAGATGGTGTTCAAGTTCCCTCCCGGCGGGTCATATTGTCCCCGAAAGACAGGCGCTTTGGGGTTGGTGATGTCCACGATGTGAAGGCCATCCTGGCCGTGGACTGAGTAGGCGTGGTTGCCCACGACGTCGATCGCCCAGCCTGTCTTATCGGTGACGTACTCGCCGATCTTCTCGGGGTCGTGAGGATCGCTGACGTCGACGGTGACAAACCCGTCCCTCCAACTTGCATAGGCGACGTCACCCACCACCTTGATGTCGTGCGTCGCCGACAGGTAGATGTTGCTCGTCCAGGGACCGAGCGTCCCCATCAGAGCAGGGGTGCTCGGCGCGCTGACGTCGACCACGTGGATACCACCGAGTGGGTTGGACAGGTAGGCGACGCCATCGACCACGTCGATGCCCGAGGTCTCGCTGCTGAGATCGAGCCTGCTCCAGAGGCTCGGCGTCACCGCGTCGCTGCAGGGAGCGCAGCCCTCATTGAGCCCCTGACCGCAGATCGGCGGACCGACATAGAGGCGGAAGCCCACGTGAGCAGAGTCGAGGGTGTGGAGCTCGGTCTCTGTCGCCTGGGGCCGGTAGGTCGCGCCGCCGCAGAACGCATGCCAGGCGCCTTCTCCCTCGTCGTTTGAGACGTCGCAGAGCCCTGGGACCTCTGCATTCTCACACAGAGCCCCGTCACCGAAGATGCCCTCGGTTTCGCTGCTGGAGACCGAGATGCAGGCGGCGTTGTGGGTGATCTCGCCTGGGCCACCGCTGCCGGCGAGCCCGGCGAGTCGGCCGAAGGTGTAGGTCAGAGGCTGGTCGACATACGGAGCCAGCGCCGGGTTGCCGGCGTCGTCGCTGACGAGGCTCAGCGAGCCTGACTCGGTGTCTCGGCACGCGGTGTCCTGGCCGGTGTCGTCGACGAAGCAGAGCTTCAAGTGCGCCTGATGGCCAGCGCCCCCCAGCGCCTCGACAAAGGCCAAGGAGACCGCCGCCGAGCTCGCCTCGCCCCAAGCCTGATCGACCACACCACCCTCGGCGCTGAAGACCCCCGGCGCCGTCTGGTGCCAGCCGCTGACGACCATCTCCGCCTCGTGGGGCATATCGTCCTGGTCCGTGTCGTGAAAGGCGCCGACGAGCGTCCAGCCGCCGCCGCTCATGTCGCAAAAGACCTGCTGGAATGCCACCGGCCCCTCGGGGCCGTCCGGGTCGATGAGGGCGACGCCGTCGGGGGTGTCCGGCACCGCGTTTATGAGCGCTCTGCAGCTCGGCCAGGTGGGCTCGAGGACGCAGCCTTGTGAGCAACCGTCGCCGTCGACGGTGTTGTCGTCGTCACAGCCCTCGCCGAAGTCGGCTTGCAGCGCCCCGTCCCCGCAGTAGCCGACGACCTCTCCGCTCACGAGCGTGCATTCGGCGCTACAGACCGTGCAGTTCGTCTCGCTGTAGACGCAGGTCTCGGCGACGGTGTCGCCGTCATCGCACTCCTCGATCCCCTCGGTCAGCTCGTCGCCACAGACCGTGGGGACACCCGCACAACCTCCCGAACCATCACAGCTGTCGTAGACCGTGGTCGGGTTGCCGTCATCGCAGCCGTAGTCATCAGGCTGGTCTGTGATGTCGCAGCCGGTGCCGTTGTGTGTGGCCGAGAGCTGACACTGGGTAGCGTCGCAGTCATAGGGCGTGCCTGCACAGCCGCCCGAGCCGTCGCAGGTGTCTTCTTTGGTGGTGAGGTCACCGTCGTCGCAGCCATAGCCCTCGGGCTGGTCAGTGATGTCGCAGCCTGTGCCGTTGTGTGTGGCTGAGAGCTGACATTGGGTGAGCGCATCGCACTCGTAGGCGGTCCCGGCGCAGGCTCCAGCCCCATCACAGGTGTCGTCCTTTGTGGTGAGGTCACCATCGTCGCAGCCATAGTCCTCGGGCTGGTCAGTGACGTCGCAGCCTGTGCCGTTGTGTGTGGCTGAGAGCTGACATTGTGTGAGCGCATCGCACTCGTAGGCGGTCCCGGCGCAGGCTCCAGCCCCATCACAGGTGTCGTCTTTTGTGGTGA
>JBMYRH010000010.1:0-220266 GCA_049602155.1 Myxococcota bacterium
TCGATCCCTTTGGCGGAGAGGTACCAGGCTTCGAAAGCATAGAGGCAGCGCGCTAAGTCGGGTCTGCCGGCGTCAGAGGCGATGCCGAGGACGCGATCAAGGTCTTCGCGCTCGTGTGCATCAGACCAGCCTTGTAGGCCCGCTTTGGCGGCCTGAACGGTCCTGCCGTACCAGTCGACGGTCGCCGCGAGGTGGTCGAGGCGATCGTGATGCACGGCGCTGCGAGCGTTAAGCGCGAGGTCATTCAAGGTCTGTCGGGATGTCCCAAAGAGGGCGCGCTGCTTGTCTCGAAAGGCGCGGTCGCTGATGACCTCGTGGAGGACCGCGTCTTCGCCAAGTAAGCGCCCCTGAGCGTCCAAGTGCGTACAGAGATAGCCGAGCGCCGAGCGCTGCCGAGCGCTCTCTGTGCCCTCGATGACGTCTTTATAGAGACCCGCGATGAGCGCGTGGTGCTCTCCGACCGTCTTGGGCCTTAGCTTTGGGCGTCCAAAGCTCATCAGGCCATCCCCAAGGCCTCGGCGATGGGGTCTTTTTGCTCTCCGACGAGGTAGCGGCGGAAGCGGTCGTGGAAGAGGCCGTAGCGGTCTCCGTCATAGACCAAGAGCTTGCCGGCCGAGACCCTGAGCCTGGCGATATCGCTTGGGACGATCCGCGCCTGACCCTCTTTGCGTTCGCGGTTAAAGAGCGCGGCAAAGAGCTCATCATCGCCGTACTCGCGCATGATGCCGAGGGTGCAGAGCACCCGGTGGATGAGGAAGTCGCCTTCGGTCGGGAGCGACATCCACTGCTCGTCAAATGCGTCATCGAGGGACTCGGGGACAGACTCCGAGCGGCTCAAGTCGATGCGCTGGGCCTCGACGCCATCAGCGATGAAGCGCAAAAAGAAGGGGTCAGCGCCTACTGACTCGTCTGCGGCCTCTTCGCCGGTCTTATCCAGGTGGGCTTGTCTTGCATCAAGGGTTGAGGCGCGCCAGACGGCGAGGCGCGTGGCGTCAGTGACCTCGCGACCTTGGGCGAGCTTATCGAGGAAGGTGTCCGCGTTCGCTCGGGTGAGCCCGGCCAAGGGGTTTGCCGAGGCAAAGATGGTCATGTGCGCGTCGGTGAGCCCGCCTTGAGTGAGCTGGGCTTCGACGCGCGAGTTTTGACGCTCGTCATTGACCCGGTAGCTCATCACGACGACCACGCCTTCGGGCAGGTAGCTCGGGATGACCGAGGGGATGCTCTCTTTGTCTGCGCCGATGCCCTCGTCGAGCGCGTCGATGGCGATGACCAGCTTCTCGTCGCCCTCAAGGGACTTTGAGACCTGGCTCAAGAGCGCAGGGAAGCGCTGGTCTTTGAGCTCCTCGAGGTCTTGGCTGAGCCATTTGTCGCGGTCTATCTCAAAGTGGTCACAGACCTGAGCGGTGAGTGAGCGCAAGGCCACAAGTGGGTTATTGCGCCCATCGGTCGCCATGCAGAAGTGAAAGACCCAGCGGTTTCCTTCTGGGTCTCGGCCGCATCTGGGGCCCTCGTCGCTGTGGACCTCTCCCCCCTCAGTGACATAAGCGTGATAGCGCGTGGCCATGATCGCGGTCTTGCCCATACCGGCGAGCGCTTTGAGCACCCCGTGGGTCGTCGGGCGCTTGGCGATAAAGTCCGCCATGTCGCTTAGGACATCTTCTCGACCGACGAATAGCCGGGAGTGGAAATCTCCGAGCGCGCTAAAGTCGATGCGCGGGTCTTTGGGGATGGGCGGAGTGGGGATCTTATGGAGGAAGTCTCTAAAGGACTCATAGCTCTCAAGCGACTTTCCATCCATGTGCTGGGCATAGCGGTAAGCGATATAGCTCAGCCGCTCGAGGCTCCCCGCGTTGATAAAGAAGAGCTCATCAAGGGTGACGTCTCCGTCATCGACGGCGTCTTTAAAGGTCAAGAGCGGGTGAAGCGAAAGCGGCGCATGCTTTGCGTCTCTGTGGACCAGGAGCGGCTCTTTGTCCGGCCAGGACTCATCGATCGAGTCCATCGCCTCGGGCAATGACGCCGCGAGCTTAAAGCCACGCTCCCCTGAGCGGACGACGAGCTCCCAATCAGCGAGGAAACCGAGGCCGCGGAGCGCGCCCTCGAGGCATTGGAAGGCCAAGGTCTCGCGGTCTTCGGCGATGCGCTCACCGTGGATGAGATCGTTACGGAAGGACACGAGCTTCTCAAAGGCCTGAGCGGCGTCTTTTATCCCTTTGACCGGCGTGATGGCGTCTGTGTCCGGGTTAGTCGCGACGGCTTTTTGTCCAAAGCCTGCGTGGAGCGCGGCCATCAGAGGCGCGCCGTCTTTCTTAGCGAGCTTTTTAGCGATCTCCCTCGCCAGGCTCAGCATGGCGCCGTCTGCCGGGGCGCGGAGGACCTTGACGATCTTCGGGTTGAGCGCGTCGCCTGAGGAGACGAGCCCGCGGTTGACGTAGGCTTGGATCCCGAGGGTGAGCGCGACCCGGACCCCGATACCCATGACCGCGGAGAGGTCATAGTGGAGCTGAGGCTCGGACTCTCCCGCGCGCTTTCGCTCCCAGGCTCTGAAGACCGCGGTGGCGCGCATGCCGAGTGGGTAAGGGAGGCGAGTGAAGACCTCGTCACGGGGCTTTTCTTTCGGTTTCGGTCGCTTCGGCAAGTGCGCCTTGATGAACCCACCGATGACCGCGCCAGGCTTTTTGCCCTCTCGGCCACAGACCTCGGTCGCGAGCGCGACGAGCGCCTCTCGGACGGGTTGAGCGGGCTGGGTGAGGTCTGAGCCGCGAGTGACCAGGTCGTCATAGGTGGCGCGCTCATCCTCGCTCAGCAGGGTGATGAATTCATCGAGGCTCATGAGGACACCTCCATTGCGTTAAGTGCGGCACTAATCGCCGGTGAAAAGGGGCGCCAGAGCCTGACGCGCTCTGTCTTGCCTTCGATCTCTCGGCTCTCTCTGGTGACGCTTAAGACAGGGCGCATGTCCCAGAGCGCACGCTCGACCGCAGGCTCAAAGACCGCGTGGCCGGCTTTATCGAGGAGGTCGCAGAGCTGAAAGAGGTGCGCGGCCTCTCCTGTGGCCGTCAAGGTCTTGAGCACCTCGGTGTGAAGCGCTTTGCCTTTGCATAAGGCGCTCAGGCTCGCGTTGAGCGCGCTTTGGTCGATGGTCTCAGGGGTGGGCCAGGTGACCTTGATGTCAAAGGGGATCTTCTCGCTGATCGGCGTCGCCCCTGGGCAGGTCGTCGCGAGCACTGTGATAGGTCCATGGGCCAAGGCTCTGTAGACCTCAAGCAAGCTCGTCGGCTCACCGCGGTAGGCATCAAGGCCTCGGTGGACCCCCTCGATGACGAGCAAGATGCGCTTATTCGCTGCAGATAGCTCGGCCATGCCGTCTTTTAAGCCCGTGAGCACGTCAGCCATGTTGGCCTTCAAGTGCCCGTCAGGGTGTCCGAGCATCCCCTCGATGGTGCGCAAGAGTTGCTGGGCCAAGGTCGCCCCGGACTGGGTGAGCTGCCAAGGGGTGACCTTCCAGCCGATGACCGTGTCAAAGGCGCCCGTCTCCAGGCTCTGGTCGAAGGCGCCGGCGAGGGCGCGACCGGACCCCGTGCCCGGGTGGGCCTCGACCAAGATGAGGTTGTGGTCTCCTTGAAGGGCGGTGTTGAGCGCAGCCTTTGGATCGGTTCCCCCCTCGGGCCAGCCGAGGGCTTTGGCTGCCTCTATCTCGACCTCACCCCGGTAGTCTTCTGAGAGGTGGCCCTTGGCCTCATGGAGGTAGCGCTGATGCCAGTCAGCCATCCGGCTGAGCTCGAAGATGCGGCTCACGGGGTGGGCGGCTTTCTTCGAGAAGCTTGAGCTCAGTGCTCGGCCGTCGTCGTTTTCAGAGAGGTAGTAGAGGGGGTAGAGATCGAGGCGCTCGCCACCCTCACCATGGAGATAAGGCCTTAGCGCCTCGACCTCTGGCGCCGCGTCCTCGTGTGTGGGCCAGTCTCTTACGGCCCTGTGGGTGAGCCCCGTCTCGGGGCTCTTGACGCAGATGGGTTGGGTCCAGAGCCCTGGGACGGTCTCAATGACCTGGGCGATGAGCGCCCGATGCTCACGAATATCGGCCGTGACGCCCGCCATCGAGCCGTGACCGAAGCTATTGCGGTAGCTCACTAGGCGCGCGATGGGGTGTGTGGTGTCGCCAAAGCCACCGAAGTCGAGGTCACCCAAGCCTTGAGTCACTGTCTTTTGTCCGGCCATCGCGTGGCGGATGCGGCGAGCGAGGCCGACCCATTGGCCGACCAAGGGGCTTTTGCCCATGCGCTCCATCAAGTCACGGTTGAGCTCGGTGTCGTCTGGCCCTGCGTGGAGGTACTCGGCGATCCACAGGCGCCCGAGGTGCGCCATCAGCGCCTCAATGACGTCAGCGGTCTCATCCGCGGTCGTGTGCTCACCACTTGCGGCGATCTCCTCGAGCATCTCATCGATGCGATCGGCCAATGGTGCGGGCAGCGTGGCGCATATCTCAGGTGTCAGGAATTGCGGCGGTGAATCGCTCATCCTTACTCTCCTCTTTGTTGAGCTTAAGAGGTCCTAAAATGCCACAGGCTGATGGGGATGCCCAGGGCAGCACAGAGGCGCCGCTTATCCGACGCACTGCCTCATGGTGAGCACCTTGAGCACCAAGGCATGCCGTGGCCTTAGGCCGCCTCTAGAGGGGGGAGCTGCTCAGTCAGCCAGGCCACGACATGAGGCGGGGGCATTCGTGTCCAGCGTATGCGAGTGACCTCCTTGGGGTCTCTGAGGTGGCCCGAGGTCGCGTAATAAGGGTGGTGAGCCCTCGGGGTGACGACCAGCCGGGAGCCGCGCCACGTGCCAAAGCTCAGCGGCGAGAGCGCGCCGATGACGGGTCTCCCTCCTTGGCGTGTAGGGCCCCTGAGGTCTCGCCACACGCCGGGGGTATCTCTGCCCTCAACCTGCGGGATGAGCGTACCATCGGCCGTGCGCAATTCGCCCGTCGACGGGTGCCATGTGGCGATGAGCGCTCCCTCTAGGTCCACACACTCGATGGGCGGCGGTGTGACCCCTGCGGCGATGAGCGCTTGCTCAAGGCAGGGTCCATCACCGCGGCGTGGTGTGCCAGAGACCATGAGCGGCTTAGCGAAGCTCAGCAGGGTCTCTGCAGTGTGTTGGGTATTCACGATGCGTTTGTCGATGGTGCAGAAAGCATCAAGGGTGTGGGTGCCTGAGAGCGGGCTCCCAGCGATGCGTATGACCGGCATGGCCTTTTCGTGACAGGGGCATGGGGCTTTGAGCTCACCCCTTTGCCACGAGTCGATGAGCTCACCGAGCCTGAGCATGCGCCCACCCACGTAGGCGAGCTGAAGCGAGGCGAAGGGCAGCGGGGTGAGCGCAAACCTTTGTCCCTCTGAGCTGGCGAGGAGATCGGAGAGCGCCTTGAGGTGCGTCGTCACCAGACGCGCCTCACGCGCCCTCGCGCCCCTCTCCCAGTTCATGGTGGTCGCCGCCTCCTGTGCCCTCTGTGCCTCAAGCGCTCTTTGCGCCTCAATGGCGCGGTCAAGGGCCTCAGTGACGGCCGGGAGGGCGGCGGTGAGCCGTGGCCTTTGGTCTCCTCGTGGCAGGTCCTCTCCGCGCTCCCAGAGCGCGAGCTTTGACGCGCCCTTGGACACATTGGTGTAGCCCATGCGCTCGGCCAGGTCAGACCGACTCAGGCCTGCGCCCTCGCGCGCCCCTTTGAGGGTGCGCGAGAACGCAGACTGAGCGGTGACGTGCTGTGGAGCAGGTCGGGTCATGGCCTTAGCGTGCCGACTGGGAGACGGCCTCTTTCAAGGCGTCGACATGCGGGGTCTTCTCCCAGGTGAAGCCCTCACCCTCCCGGCCGAAGTGACCGTAGGCGGCGGTCTCGGCGTAGATGGGTCGCCTCAGCTGAAGCGCATCGATGATCCCCCCTGGAGAGAGGTCAAAGACCCGGGGGAGCGCCTCGGCGAGGGTCTCGTCGCTCACGGCTCCTGTGCCGTGCGTGTCGACGTAGATCGAGACCGGGGCGAGGGAACCAATCGCGTAAGCCAACTGCACCGTGACGCGCTCAGCGAGCTCTGCCTCAACGATGTGCTTGGCGAGCCATCGGGCCGCGTAGGCCGCAGAGCGGTCGACCTTGGTGGCGTCTTTACCGGAGAAGGCGCCGCCGCCATGCGGACAGCTGCCGCCATAGGTGTCGACGATGATCTTCCTGCCGGTCAGCCCCGTGTCCGCCTCCGGGCCTCCCTTGGTGAAGCTCCCGGCGTGGTTGATCAGGATGCGGGTCTCATCGAGAGACCAGTCCCTTCCGACACATGGCGCGATGATGTGCTCGTTGACCTGCTCGCGCAGGGCTTTGAGGGTGATCTCGTCGCTGTGCTGGGTCGCCACCACGATGGTGTCGATGGCGACCGGTTGGCCGTCTTCGTAGCGCACACTGACTTGGCTTTTAGCGTCAGGTCGGAGGTCGGTGAGCCCAGCGCGGCGCACCTCGGCGTGGCGGCGAAGCAGCCGATGGGCGAGCGCGATGGGGAGCGGCAATCGCTCTGGTGTCTCTCGGGTGGCGTAGCCGAACATGAGCCCCTGGTCTCCGGCGCCGATTTGGCCGTCGTCCCTCGCGACCTGATTGGCGATCTCAGCGGACTGAAGCGTCAATCGGACCTGGATGTCGGCGCTCTGAACGGGGAAGCCGCTCCCGGCTTGGTCGTAGCCGATCTTGCGCAGCCGCGCTCGCACCAGGTCGGGGAGGTCCCGCTTGAGGCTCTCTAAGGTGAGCCCCTTGGCGGACACTTCGCCTCCGATGATGAGGTAGTCCGGGCCGATGAAGGTCTCGCAGGCGACCCGGCCTTTGGGGTCGTGGCTCAGGACGTGGTCCAAGACAGTGTCGCTGACCTGATCGGCTACCTTGTCAGGGTGACCTTCAGAGACAGATTCGCTGGTGAGTAAGAAAGAAGAAGGGGTCAAAGGCATCGTGAACTCCATGGAGTCAAAGCCACCAGAGGCGGCGGTTGTCATCACGAGCCATGAAGGGCTGAAGCCAAGCGATTCATCGGGTTGCTCACTGATTTTACTCAGCAGGCCACATGGTCCCTCCGTACCTCGGAGGGCGGCTTTGGCACCTTGGTGATTACCAGGTTGCCGGGTGGTCATAGGGCCAGAGTCCCTCGCACCGCTCTTCATGCTCATCAAGTTGTCTGCACAGTCTCCTGCGCTGAACAAACGCTAAGACCGAGGAGGGCTTCGGTCAAGCGACTTTCCCAAGTCGTCAGCTCGGGTGCCCTGCTTCGCTATCGAGAGGCCCCGAGGGGTGCCGAATGAGAGTGGCAGAGGGGCTCTCACTCGGCACCCACGTCAGGGTAGGGAAACGTAAGACGCGAGGGACTCACCGCCTTTCGCAGGTTCAGCGCGTCTCCGCAGGCTCAACGCGCTCACTCAATGGGATCCTAAGGGGCGACGCGCGTGGCCATCCCGGCCGACGAGGACGCTCATTGAGTTCTCCGCCCAATCACGATGGAAGAGGTCTGCTTTCCAGGGGGGGCTCGCAATGCAGCTTGAGTTGTCAAGACGTTGAGGTGCCTTGCTCCGTGCAACACTGTGTTTCCATGAGTATTGATATTAACAAGGTCACGCACGGGTTGCAGGAGGCGCAATGAGGCGCGGATCCGAGACACCAGCGATCGTCACACGAGGCCACGGTCCAGTTGGGGCCGATGCCCCCTAAGCAACGCGCCTTACCAACGGCATCGTGCTGAGTGGTTGGCTCAGGGACGACAGGTCAAGTCCGACCGACGTGTGCGCCTTGGTACGAGCTTCTCGCCCCTCTTTGAGCACCGCTTGACGGTGTGGTGACCGAGCCAGGGGGAGCTGCGTTGGGTCGCGCGACCGCCTGTGTCCCAGCTCACCGAATTGCTGGATGGCTACAACCCAATGCTCAACGAGCGGGAGACGCTGTGTGCCACCCGCTTGCTCGACACGCGTGATCAGGAGCGCTTGGAGCGCTTCACATCGATCGACACGATCACGCGCTTGAGCCTCCGCCTGAACGTCTACGGTGTATGGGTGGAGGCCTCACCGAACAACCCAAGAGAGCCCTGCGTTGAAGGGGTGAACTGCGTCGGGTTTCGCCGAACTCGAGGGAGCTTCACCGACGCGGAGACGCTCTACTGGTGCGATCCTGAGTGCCACGAAGCGACCCTGCCGACTCACTTGAGGCGCGCTCCCAAGCGCGACTTCGTTCAGGTGTCGTGCGCATCACGTCGCGCCGCTCACGTGGGGATGGGGTGTCTCAACGCTAGAAGAGCGAAGAGTCACCACCGTCATCACCGCTTCTAGAAAGGTCACTGCGGCTCGGTTAGCGATCAATTGTCATCGGAGATCACTTCAAAGGTCGACAAGTCGGGAAGAGAGAGGCACTTAGGGGGCGCCACGCTCAGCCAATGGCCGAGGCTCACGATGCTCTCCCTGCTCAGACAAGCCCATGTCTACGCACCAGACGACCTTGGGATCGTCGATGTCCTCGTGGCCGATCGGCGCATCGCAGCGATAGGAGCTGACCTCCCCGCGCTCCCCAGCGCCCTGGAGCATGTCGAGGTCGATCTCTCCGGTCACCTCCTCATTCCAGGTCTCGTCGACGCGCACGTCCACGTCTCCGGAGGTGGCGGGGAAGCGGGACCTGCGACCCGCGTGCCGCCGATCGCCCTGACCCACCTGACCACCGCGGGCGTGACCAGCTGCGTCGGGGTCTTGGGGACCGACGGGACGACGCGGACTGTCCGCGATTTGGTCGCGACGACGCTCGGCTTGCGCGAGCTTGGGCTCAGCGCGTGGTGCTACACTGGGAGCTATCAGGTGCCGCCTGTGACGCTCACCGGCTCTGTGCGCGACGACATCGTCTTCATCGATCCGATCCTCGGCGTGGGTGAGCTCGCTTTGAGCGATCATCGTTCGTCTCAGCCGACCCTTGATGAGCTCCTTCGAGTGGCCTCGGATGCTTATGTCGCCGGGATGATCTCGAACAAAGCTGGTGTCGTGCACTGCCATATGGGAAGCGGCGAGCGAGGCTTTGATCTCTTGCATCAGGCGCTCGACCAGGCCGAGATCCCAGCCCGCGTCTATCACCCGACGCATATCAACCGAGAGCGTTGGCTCTTTGACGCGGCGCGGAAGCTCGCGGACCGGGGCGTCACGGTTGACCTGACCGCCTTCCCAGATGACGGCGAGACGCTCTTGGCGGCCGATGCTGTCGCACGTTGGCGTGCCGATGGGGCGCCGATGGATCGCCTCACCTGCTCCTCCGACGGGGCAGGGTGCCTCCCGACCTTTGACGCCGACGGGCGCCTCCTCCATATGGATGTCGGGAGCCCAGTCACGCTGCTGGAGGCGATCCAGACCTTGATCGCCGCGGGGGAGCCTTTGGCCGAGGTGCTCCCCGTCTTTACGTCCAACGTCGCCCGTCAGATGGCGCTGTCGGGCAAAGGGGCGATCGCCGTGGGCGCAGACGCCGACCTGGTGGCGCTGACGCCCGCGGGCGAACTGCGGAGCGTATGGGCGATGGGTCGCCCGATGGTTCAGGGCGGTCAGCCCTGTCAATTTGGCCTCTTCGAGACACCTTAATCACATATCCGTCACGCGGCTCCGCGCCCATTTTGGTGGCGTGGGGCACATGACCCCGACAGCTTGGAGGCTTCTGTGCCCCCCTCTCCCATCAGCGAACATGCTCAACGTGGTTGGATTGTCCCGATCGGCGGCGCCGAAGAGAAGGTCAACGACGCCAGCATCCTTAGCCGCTTTGTGGCTTGCGCAGGCGGCTCGGATGCGCGCATCGCGGTTATCCCGACGGCGAGCAGCTTGGACACGACGGGGCCGACCTATGTGGAGCTCTTTGAGTCACTGGGAGCCGGCGCGGCGACCTCGCTGCCCTATCGGACGCGCGCTGAGACGGAGCGCCAAGATTGGCTCGACACCCTAGAGCGCTCGACGGCGGTCTTTTATACGGGCGGCAATCAGCTCCGCCTCTCGACGATCCTCGGCGGGACGGCTGTCGCGACGCAGGTTCGACGCCTCAATGCGCGAGGTGTGGTCGTGGGTGGGACGTCTGCGGGCGCCGCCATCTTGCCCGAGCACATGATCGCCTACGGTGAGACCGGCGCCACGCCCAAAGCTGGGATGGTCAGCTTGACCCCTGGTCTGGGCCTCACCAACAGCATCATGGTGGACCAGCACTTCCGTCAGCGTGACCGCCTAGGTCGCCTGCTCAGCGCCTTGGCCTATAACCCCTTCGCCATCGGCCTCGGCCTCGACGAGGACACGGCGGCCTTCATCTCGCCCGACAATGAGATCCGCGTGCGCGGCTCTGGCGCCATCACCATCGTCGACGTGAGTCGACTCACCCACTCATCTGTTGCGGACATCAGCGAGGGCACCCCCATCTGTATGACGGGCGTGACCCTCCACATCCTCCCCCACGGGGGAAGCTTTGATCTCAACACTAAAGAGGCTACTCAGCCCTGAGGTACGTCATGAAGCTCGTGGAACATCGTGTGTATCGTGGTCCCAATCTCTACGCTCACTTCCCCGTCATTCGGCTCACCTTGGAGCTTGGGGAGATAGAGCAGTGGCCGAGCGCCAAGATCCCCGGCTTCTGTGAAGGCCTCATTAAGGCCCTCCCGAGCCTGAATGAACACGGCTGCAGTTACGGCGAAGCCGGCGGCTTCATCCGTCGCCTCACCGAGGATGAGGGCACGTGGATGGGGCACATCCTCGAGCACATCAACATCGAACTGCAGCAGCTCTGTGGTGCGGATGTAACCTTCGGCAAGACCCGCGGGTCCGGTGAAGAGGGGAGCTATCACGTCGTCTACGCGTATGAGGAGGAGCAGGTCGGGCTGAAGGCCGCGAAGCTTGGGTTGGCGCTGATCCAAGATCTGCTGCCCGCCGATCTCGCCGCTGGCCTCGACTTCAAGCCGGATGACTTCGACTTTCAGGACGAGCTTGAGGAGTTGATTGGGCTCGCGCAGCGGCGTCAGTTTGGGCCGTCCACCGCCTCGCTGGTGCGTGCCGCCGAGGAGCGGGACATCCCATGGATTCGGCTCAACGACTACTCCTTGGTTCAGTTCGGACACGGCCGCTACCAGAAGCGCATCCAGGCGACCATCACGTCGAATACGCGCCACATCGCCGTGGAGATCGCCAGCGACAAAGAGGAGACCAATCAGCTCTTGGCTGACTTGGGCCTCCCGATGCCTCGCCAAGAGCTGGTCCGGAGCACTAAGGCAGCCATCCGCGCCGCTGAGCGCATGGGCTACCCGGTAGTCGTGAAGCCCTTTAATGCCAACCATGGGCGCGGCGTGAGCTTGGACCTGACCGACAAGGCGCAGGTGGAGATCGCGGTCCAGAAGGCCAAGGAGCACTCACGGAGCGTGCTCGTCGAGAAGATGATCACCGGCTTTGACCACCGAATGCTCGTCGTGGACGGTGAGCTCATCGCGGTCGCTAAGCGCGTCCCAGGGCACGTCATCGGAGACGGCAAGCGCACCATCAGTGCACTCGTCGACGAAGTAAACCGTGACCCTCGCCGAGGGATTGGCCACGAGAAGGTGCTGACCCGACTCGAGCTCGACCATCAGGCCAACCGCTTGATGCAGGCCGCTGGCTACAACGCCGACACCGTCCTTGAGGCCAATGAGCGCTTCTACCTGCGCGCCACAGGCAACCTCTCGACCGGCGGCACTGCGATTGACCTCACGGACGAAGTGCACCCAGATAACCGAGAGATGGCGATGCGCGCCGCGACCGCCATCGGCCTCGATGTCGCCGGGGTCGACTTTATCACCTCGGACATCACGCGCTCTTATCGCGACGTCGGCGGCGCCATTTGTGAGGTCAACGCGGCCCCAGGGTTCCGTATGCACGTCGCCCCGACCGAGGGGAAGCCACGCGACGTGGCGGGCCCCGTGATGGACATGCTCTTCCCATCGGGGACACCGAGCCGTATCCCCATCGCGGCGATCACCGGCACGAACGGCAAGACGACGACGTCGCGCATGGTCGCTCATATCTTGAAGATGAGCGGCGCGACCGTGGGGCTGACGACGACCGATGGCGTCTACATCGACGGTGAGCGCACCGCGACTGGCGACATGACGGGCCCGATGGCGGCCCGCATGGTCCTCCGTGACCCCAAGGTCGACACCGCGGTGCTCGAGACCGCGCGAGGGGGCCTCTTGCGCGCGGGGCTGGGCTACCGCCGCTCGGACGTCAGCGCGGTGCTGAACGTGAGCGCGGATCACTTGGGCCTCGGGGGAATCGACACGGTCGAAGAGCTCGCCAAGGTCAAGCGCGTGGTCGCCGAAGTCGCCCAAGAGTGCGCCATCCTGAACGCCGATGACCTCCTCTGCCTTCAGATGGCGGACTACACCGAGGCCAAGCGCATCGGCTACGTGACCATGAACCCTGGCAACGACCTCGTCCGTCAGCACATCCGCGCGGGTGGGTTGGCCGCCGTCCTCGAAGAGGGCATCAATGGGCAGATGATCACGCTCTACGATCAAGGCAATCACTTGCCCTTGATGTGGACTCAGCTCATCCCAGCGACCCTGGAAGGCAAGGCGATTCATAACGTGCAGAACACGATGTTCGCCGCCTTGATGACCTACGCGATGGGGACGCGAATCGATAATATCCGCCAGGGGCTGCGCACCTTTGATACGTCGTTCTTCCAGGTGCCTGGGCGATTGAACGTCTTTGATGAGCTGCCCTTCCGAGTCATCCTCGACTACGGCCACAACCCAGCGGCCGTGCGTTGCATGGCAGACTTGGTGACGCGCATGGACGTGAAGGGCCGTCGGCTCTGCGTCCTCGCCGCGCCTGGTGACCGTCGTGATGAAGACGTGATGAAGATCGTGGACTACGCGTTCGAGGCCGACTTCGCTCATTACGTGCTGCGCCGGGACGACCGGGCGCGCGGCCGCGGGCCGGACGAGATCCCCCGCATGATGGAGCAGCGCTTGCTCGAGCACGGTGTACAGCCCGAGCAGATCACAGTCATCCCGAAAGAGGTCGAGGCCCTCGACTTCGCGCTCAAGATGGCGCAGCAGGATGACCTGCTCTTGGTCTTCGGGGACAACTGCCCTCGGTGTTGGAAGCAGATCATCGGCTTCGGAGAGCAGATGGCCACGTCCGCTGACCCCAGCGAAGCGGAGCACTCTGACTTCGTCACGTCGCTCCCTGTGCTCGGCGGTGACCTCGAGCTGCCCGACGGTGAGTTGATCCATGACGCGCGCGGTGTCCGAATCGCGCGCCACGAAGAGGACTGAGAGGCCCTCTGTGCGTATTCAAGACTCCAGACGCCTCACTGGTCTCAACCTCTTGAGCCCGAGGGCGGGGGCCGTCGTTGAGGTTCAGTTTGAGCCCGGCGACGCGCCCGAGGCCTGCATTGCGCGCTGGTCTGAGGCCCTCGACCGTGTGTTTGAGGCCCTGGGTTGGGGGCCCGTGCTGCGCTGGACCCGATGTGGCGATGACACGGCGACCTTGCTCTTCGATGCGCCACTGGATGCGCTCTATGCGGCGACGGAGATCAACGAATGGGCCGTCGCTGAGGTGCGCGGCGAGGCTCCCTCATTGGACGCGCTCCTCGCGACCCTCAAGGTCTCCCTCGCTGAAGAGGCGAACGACAGAATGCGCGCCCTGGAGGTCGAGGCTGAGCGTCGTGGGCTCCCCTTCGTGTGGGACGACGACTGGATCTCTCTCGGGATGGGCTGTCGCAGCGCTGGTTGGCCCACTGATGAGCTGCCCGCGTGCGACGAGGTGCCCTGGGACACGCTCGGCGCCGTCCCCGTGGCCTACGTCACAGGGACCAACGGAAAGACGACCACCACCCGCATGACGGCCCGCATCGTTCAGGTGAGCGGTCGGACGTCAGGGGCCACATCCTCCGATGGGGTCGTCGTGAACGGGGCCCATATCGAGCGCGGTGATTGGACGGGCACCGGCGCGGCGCGGCGCGTGTTGCGGCACCCCGAGGTCGAAGTGGCGGTCTTGGAGACGGCCCGCGGCGGGATGTTGCGCCGCGGTCTGGTTATCGACCGATGCGACGCCGCGCTCATCACCAATGTCGCCAGCGACCACCTCGGTGAGTATGGGGTCCACACTGTGGCGGAGATGGCGCGCGTGAAGGGGCTGATTTGTCGCGCCGTTCACGACGAGGGGCGCCGCATCCTTAACGCAGACGATCCCTTGGTTCGGTCCTTGGGGGAGGCCCCCGGCGCGCCGATCTGCTGGTTCAGCATGGAGGGCGTGACCGACTGGCTTCGGCCTCATTTGGCGGCGGGGGGAGAGGCCTGGGTGCTCGAAGAAGGCTGGCTCTGTGCTCACTCAGGTCATGAGGTGACGCGGGTCGTTGAGGCGCGTCAGATCCCCGCGACCTATGGTGGCGCTGCGCGTCATAACATCGCGAATGCCCTGGGCGCCGGGGCGCTGAGTCAGACCCTGGGGGCCTCCCTCGACGACGTGCGAGAGGGACTGCTGAGCTTCGGTTTAGAGGCGACCGACAACCCGGGTCGCTGCCAACTCCAAGAGATCGACGGCGTACAGCTCATCCTCGACTTTGGGCATAACCCGCACGGGGTTCGGGCGATGCTGACGATGGCGCGGGCGATGATGAGCGAGCGGCCCGACGCGCGCCTCTGGGTCAGCATAGGGCAAGCGGGTGACCGCACCGATGATGATCTCCTCGGGCTGTCTCAGGCCATCTGGGAGGCGCGCCCTGAGCGGGTCTCTTTCCGTGATATCGCGGGCTATGAGCGTGGTCGCGCGCCGAGAGAGGCGGCGCACATCATGCGGGACGGCCTCACGGCGCTGGGTCACCCGGTCGAGGGCATTTGTCTCCACGATGACGAGGTCCACGCGATCGGTGATGCGCTCAGCTGGGCGCGCTCCGGCGACCTCATCGTGCACTTAGTTCACATTCGGCGTGACGCCGTGGCCGCGTTCCTGGCGGACGCAACCGCAGGCTAACCCTCGCGCGTCGGTCGATGGAGATGCGTCTGATCAAGTGAGCTTCAGCGCGTGCGCTGAACTGCCTTCAGCTCCTTGGCGGCCTTCCCGTAGACCCGCACGCTCATCGCTGATGCGTCCCCGGCCGTCGTCCCGTAGGGGTAGGTAAAGGTCGCCCTGTCTGAGGGGGCGAGCACCTCCATGAGCGCTTCGTGGATGACGCTGATCTTGGTCTGGTTTGAGATGATGTAGAGCGCGTCGTGGACCTTCACCAAGTCCCAGGCGTGCACCTTGCCACCCCACCGCTGTTTTCTGCGCCCCACGTTCCCCATATTTGACCAGTGGATTGTGACGACGCGGTGGGTCTTACTGACGCGCTCGTGATCGGTGGTCTGCAGCATGTGGGCATCCTCAAGTGAACATCGGTGGTTGGAGGGCCCCGGTTCACGGGGTCCGTCGCAGCATAGGGCGCAGAAAGCGTCCCTCGACCTGCGCGATGGCGTAAGCTCGCGATGTGACAGGAGAGGCAAGCTTATGACGTTTCAGATCGATCCGACACTGCGCGACCAATGGCGCCGCGAAGGCGATCGTTGGTACGCGACCCTGCCCGAGGGCTGGAGCCAAGGGCGGAGCGTCTTCGGCGGCTTGACCACAGCGATGGCGGTCGCGCTGGGGCACACCGAGGCACAGGGGCGCGCGCTCAGGACGCTGTCGACGCACCTCGTGCGCCCCACTGCGCCGGGGGAGGTCGAGGGGCGCGTCGCCCTGATCCGCTCGGGGCGTAATGTCAGCTTCGTCGAGGTCACCTTGCTTCAGGGGGGTAAAGAGACCTCTCGCGCCACGCTCGTCTTCGCGGAGCAGAACCCGAGGGCGCTTAAGATCGTCGCGGACTCACCCAAGCCCGAGGCCCTCGCAGAGGACCTCCCGACCTTGCCTCGGACCTCGGGGCGAATCCCGGAGTTTGTGCAGCACGTCGAGATGCGCTGGGTGACTGGGCAGCACCCCTTCACCGGCTCTACGCAGAGTGACTTCACGGGCTACTGCCGCTTCAACGCGCCCGCGGGAGGCCCTGAGGGGCTTATCGCGCTCCTCGATGTCTGGCCGGCTCCGCCCCTCGCGATGCTCAGTGGTCCGGCCCCAGCGAGCACTGTCAGCTGGACAGCGCATCTCTTGAAGGTCCCCGAGGTGATCTCAGGCTGGTGCTTTTATACCTACCGAACGGTCGCTGGTGGGGGGGGCTATCACACCTGCGCCGGGCACCTGTACGACGCTGAGGGTGCACTCTTGGCCTACAGCGAGCAGCTGGTCGCGATCTACGGCTGAGCGCCCCGCAGAGGCGAGGTATAGTGACGGTGCGGGCGCATGAACTCCCGCGAGGCAGGAGCGTGATGTTTCAACTCAACGGGACCGAGGTGATGTGCCCGTACTGTGGCGAGTTTATCGAGGTGTTTGTCGACCCCTCAGTGTCGCATCAACGCTATATCGAAGACTGCCAGGTCTGCTGTCGCCCCATCACGCTCGTCGTGAGCTTCTCTCCCGAGGGCGATCCTTGGGTTCAGGCGCACCACGAGGATGCCTGACCATGAGAGGCTGGTTCGCCTGTCAGCGCACCTTGTGAGCGCGTGAGCAGCGCCGTCTATTTTACCCCCACGGGCATGGTTGGTGCCGACGAGGTGTTGGCGTCCTTCAATATGAGCGCTCGTGGCGCGCGCTGAACACGGACCGACTCGTTCATCGCTGCTCTCCCAAGCGAGCGCTCTCCATTCACGGGGGTGATGGAATGGACAGCCAAGCTGCTGTGCTCAAAGCACAGCTCACTGTGCCGCGCGTCGCGTGGCCGACCTTGGGGCTCTTCGTGGGCAGCATGGCCCTCTGGTTGAGCGCGGTCTGGGCGGTCGGTGTCGGGGCGCTTGAGATGGCGTGGGGGACCCTCGCCGCTACGGTGGCCATGCACGGGCTCTTCACCGTGATGCACGACGCCTCTCACTACAGCCTCGCCCGTCGTCGCTGCGTCAACGAGGTCGTTGGGCGCGTCTGTGGCTCTGCGTTCCTCCGCGCGTTTGTCGGGTTTCGCTACATCCACCTGCAGCACCACAAGCACACCAACGACCCCGACCGTGACCCAGACACGTGGAGTGGGACGGGGCCGAGCTGGCAGCTGCCCTTCCGATGGGTGACCCAGGATGTGATCTACCGACGCTTTTACCGACGGCATTGGTCCCGCAGACCACGCGCAGAGCGGCTGGAGCTCGTGGCGGTCTCCGTGCTTGAGTACGGCGCCATCCTCGCGTGCCTTTGGGCAGGGCTTGGCTGGGAGGTCCTCTGTCTCTGGGTGCTCCCCGCCAAGATCACCCTCACTGCGCTGGCCTACACCTTCGACTACCTGCCGCATCGGCCCCACACCGTGACAGCCGCTGAGGACCGCTACCGGACGACGTCTGTGGCCCCTGGCGCCTTGTTCGCGCTCTTGACCTGCTACCAGAACTTGCACGGCGTCCATCACCTTTACCCCGCAGCCCCCTTCTATCGGTACGGGCGGATTTGGCGGTCCCATGGTGCGCGCTTACAGGCGCGCGGGATGCAGGTCCGGGTGCCCTCGTGGCGGGCGCACGGCGAGGCGACTGTGCGGCCGGTCGAGCCTACGTTTGAGGCGGGGGGGCTTGCGCGCATTTGAGTGACTGAGAGCCCGTGTTCGGAACCCCTTTCGTCTCTGCACCGCTCTGGTAGGCTCTCGCCATCTCAGAGAGGTTTCGGTGACAGCGACACGGACAGACAGCTCTGAACGGCGAGCACCTTGGATCGCCTGGCCGACCCTCGCGCTCTTCGTCGTGAGCATCGGGGGCTGGTGTGCCATCGCATGGTCTGTGGCGCAGGGCCTTGTCCCCATGGCGTGGGGCGCCGTCGGTGCGACCGTGACGGCCTACCTGCTCTTCACACCGCTCCACGATGCGGCGCACAAGAGCTTGTCTCAGGTCGCCCTGTTGAATGAGGGCGTTGGGCGCGTGTGCGGTTGGGCGTACCTCGGGCTCTTCATTGGCTTTCGCGCGCTGCACTTGGCGCACCATGCGCACACCAACGAGCCTGGTGCCGACCCCGATTATTGGGTCTCGGGCGGGAACCGTTGGACTAGGCCGCTTCGCTGGGTGACGTTGGACCTCTATTACCACGTGGCCCATGTGCGCCAATGGCGTGCACAGTCTTTCGCTCATAAGGTCGAGGTCGTCGTGACCGGCGTGGTGCTCCTCGCGCTCGTTGGAGCGCTCGTCGCGTGGGGGCTTGGTTGGGAAGTGCTCTGGCTCTGGCTCGTCCCCCTCAAGCTCGTCTTCACGTTCCTGGCTTACTCCTTTGATTACCTTCCACATCGCCCGCACAGGGTGACGGCGAAGGAAGATCGGTATCGGGCCACGGGCATACACCCGAGCCCATGGCTGACCTTGCCGCTGATGTATCAAAACTATCACTTGATTCATCACCTCTACCCAGGGGTGCCTTTTTACCGCTACCCGCAGATTTGGCGCGCTGAGCGCGAGGTGCTCTTGGCCCGCGGCGTGCTGCCCCACGGCTAGCCTCACCTGCTCGGGGGGGGGGCAGCTCCCTCGCTGACAAACGTGCGAGTGGTGCGCTGCGGTCAACTCCTCGATGGACAACTGAACGGATGCGCGATAGGTCGGCTGACACTGGAGCAGCGGCTGCGCTGATGCCGGTGTTCTTGGACCTGGATTGACGCCTTTGAATAGCTTTGACTCGCTGGATCTAATCGAGCCCATTCGTCGCGCGGTCGCGGCGGCGAATTACGAAACGATGACCCCCATTCAAGCGGCCGCGATCCCACCGCTACTCGAGGGTAAAGATGTGCTCGGGTGCGCGCAGACAGGCACGGGCAAGACCGCCGCCTTCTTGCTGCCCATCATTCAGCGCCTGGCGACGACCGAGCGACCAGGCAAGCCGGTCATTCGGGCCCTGGTGCTGACGCCGACCCGCGAGCTCGCAGCTCAGATCGGCGACAACTTTGAGAGCTACTCGTCCTTCCTCGACCTGCGCCATCGCGTCATCTTCGGTGGCGTGAGTCAGAAGCCGCAGGTCTCGGCATTGCGTCGCGGCATCGACGTGCTCATCGCGACCCCAGGGCGACTGCTCGACCTACACGGTCAGGGCTTTATCGACTTCGGCGACGTTGACTTCTTTGTCCTCGATGAGGCCGATCGGATGCTCGACATGGGCTTCATCCACGACATCCGCAAGGTCTTGGCGTTGCTCCCCGACGAGCGTCAGAATTTGCTCTTCTCTGCCACGATGCCGGACAGCATTGTGCGCCTCGCGAGCCGCTTTTTGACCGAGCCGGTGCGGGTGGAGGTCGACCCTCAGTCGACCACCGTTGAGCGGATTCAGCAGCGCGTCATGTTGGTGCCAAAGCCGGATAAGCGGCGCTTGCTATTGCACCTCTTGCGCGACCCTGAGATCGAGAGCGTGATCGTCTTCACGCGCACCAAACATGGCGCCAATCGGGTCGTGAAGGAGCTCTTGAAGGGGGGCGTCGACGCGGCGGCCATTCACGGCAACAAGAGCCAAGGGGCGCGTCAGCGCGCGCTCGCGGGCTTTAAGGCTGGGGAACTCCGTGTACTCGTCGCTACGGACATCGCCTCTCGAGGCATCGACGTCGACGGCGTGAGCCACGTGATCAACTTCGATCTCCCCAACATCCCTGAGAGCTATGTGCACCGCATCGGTCGCACAGCGCGCGCCGGCCGTGAGGGGATCGCGATCGGCTTCTGTGATGAGAATGAGCTCGCGTTCCTCAGGGACATTGAGAAGCTCATCGGGGAGTCCATTCGGATCGATCGCGATCATCCGTGGCACTTCGTCGACATCATGAGCGCCCCGCCCTCGCCCCCGAAGCGTCAGTTTCATCGACGCCCTTCTGGTCCACCGCGCGCTCGAAAAGCGCCAAAGGCCAAGAAGAACAATGGGGGGGGCTCTGCTGAGGGCAGCGCGCCGTCGTCGGACGCCCCTCCCCGTCGCCGCCGTCGTCGTCGTCGCCAGAGCTAGGTTGAGCGGCTCATCGGTTGACGAGAAGCTTGCTCGTCGCTCCGCTTCTGCTTAAGTTTGCATGAGATCTCGGGCGGATCTTAAGGACCTCTTGCGCTCGGAGGCATGTCGTCATCGTGTCCGCGAACCCATCATCGTCAGCCCCTCAGCAGGCCTCGCGTGCACCGACCTTGGGTGAGCGCAGCGGTGGCGTCTTGCTGCCTGTCACTGCGCTGCCGGGCGTAGGCCCTATCGGCGACTTGGATGGCGCAGCCCAGTTCTTGGATTGGCTCGCTGTGTCCGGCGCGCGGCTGTGGCAGATCTTGCCCTTGGTCTCGACAGACCTCGACGGAAGCCCCTACAGCAGCTGGTCGACGCTCGCCGGGAACCCTGACTTGGTCGGGATCGATTTCTGCGTCCGGCACGGCCTCTTGCCCGAAGGGACGTCGCTGCCCTTCGCTCCAGAGGTGGACTATGTCGCCACCGCTGAGCTGAAGCGCCCCCTCATCCTCGCCGCTGCGCGTCGTTTCCTCGACTTCCCGGACCACCCTTGGCGCTCGGCCTATGTGCGCTTCATTTCAGATGCGCCTTGGGCGACGGACTCTGCGGTCTTCTATGCGCTGCGTCGCGCTCATCATGGGGCCCCATGGTGGGAGTGGCCGGACGCGCTGCGGTGCTGCCAGTCCACCGCTGTGTTCCATACGGTCGAGGGGCTCAGCGAGGACGTCGCCCTGTGGCGCGCGGCGCTCTTCCTCTTCGAGCAGCAGTGGGCCGAGGTGCGCGGGATGGCTGAGGAGCGCGGGATCGGGCTCGTCGGCGATATGCCGATCTACGTCGGCTGGGACAGTGTCGACGTGTGGGTCAACCAGCGTCTCTTCGCCCTCGACGAGGGGGGCCGCCCCACAGCCCTCTCAGGGGTGCCGCCTGACGCTTACTCGGAGACAGGGCAGCTCTGGCACACCCCGCTGTTTGACTGGGACTCAGTCGCCGCCCATGGCTATGAATGGTGGATCACACGGGTCGCCCGTGCGCTCGCTCAGTGCGACGCGCTTCGCCTCGATCACTTCATCGGCTTCTCTCGCTTCTGGTCGGTGCCCGCGGACGCCGAATTCGCGCTTGAGGGTGCCTGGAAGCCTGGCCCGGGTCGGGCACTCTTTGACGCGCTTCATGGAGCGCTCGGGGCGCTGCCCTTGATCGCCGAAGATCTGGGCTCAATCGACGCGGCGACCGAGGCGCTCCGGGACGGCCTCGGCATGCCAGGAATGCGGGTGATTCAGTTCGGGCTCGATAGTGACGACACTGCGCTCCACCACCCAAGCCAATACCCCGAGCGGTCTGTGGCCTACACGAGCACCCATGATAGCCCGACTGCGCGTGGTTATTGGGAAGCCTTGAGCCCCGCCGAGCAGGCGCGTCTGTCCCTGGGTGTGGAGGGAAAGGGGGCATGTCACGCCCTAGTGGATGCGGTCCTCGCGTCCGCAGCGTCTTGGGCGATCATCGCAGCTCAAGACATCGCTGCCCTCGATGATAGCGCCCGGATTAATCGGCCAGGCACAACCCAAGGTAACTGGCGCTGGCGGCTCTCCTGGGACGCCCTCACTCCGGAACATGCACGCAGGTTGAGAGATAGGTTGCACCAGACGCGCCGCTGAGCTGACCCTGAGTCGCATTGATTGACCTCGATGACGGAGCCCCCTCCATGAGCCGAACCCTAACGAGCCATCTCTCGCTGGTACTCCTGGCTTTGAGCGTTTGCGCGCTCATGGCGTGCGGTGACACCGACGAGTCGCCGGTCACTCTTGATGAATGTGTGACCCCTTGGGCCGAGGACTACGCGCAACGGTTTGTGGCGGGGGAGACCTTCTTCTTGCCCGGCTGGACCGACG
This sequence comes from Myxococcota bacterium, assembly GCA_049602155.1. Classification (GTDB taxonomy): domain Bacteria; phylum Myxococcota_A; class UBA9042; order PHBI01; family JBMYRH01; genus JBMYRH01. The sequence continues at coordinate 21,900 of JBMYRH010000010.1, forward strand.
CATCAGGGTGCGACGGGCTGGCGTGGTCTTTGAGTGAGGCTCCTGATGGCAGCGGGGCGACCGTGGTCGATGGCGAGGACGGCTCGCGGTTCACGCCGCTGGTCTCCGGAGACTACCGCTTTGAGGTCCTCCAGGCGGGCGAGGCGACAGCCACGACGCTCACCCTTGAGGTCCTTGATGCACTGGAGCGCCCCTTTCACAACTACAACTACTTCCCTTCGCATCGGTCCGGTGTCTGGGTAGACGGTGAGCTTTGGATCGCGGGGGTGTACACCCCAGAGGTCGCCCGCTTCGCGGCCGATGAGATGACGGCCTTGGCGCCGATTCTGGTGGGGCAGTGGCCGACCGCCCTGAGCTACGCGGCCTCAGAGGGGATCGTGTTGGTGGCCAACAAGGCAAGCGACACCGTCGGCTTCATCGACGTGAGCACGCGTCAGCAGACCGACGCGATTTGGGTGGGTGATGAGCCGACGAACATCGTCTGGGATGCGGCCCGCGGCCAAGCCTATGTGGCGCTCTCGGGGGCCAATCAGGTGGCGGTCCTCGACGTGAAGGCGCGCCGCCTTGTCGCGACGATAGACGCGGTCTTCGATCCGCTGGCGCTCGCGATGACGCCGGACGGCGACACGCTGCTCGTGGCGTCACATCGCTCGGGTCAGTCCGCGTTTTACCCGCACAACACGCGGAACGTGGAGACTGAGGAGGACGTCGCCATCATCGACTTGGAGGCCCTCAAGGTCACGGGCTACATCCTTGAGGTCTCCTCGACGATTCAGGCGATGGACTTCGATGATGAGGGGCAGCTCTGGGTGAGCGCGACCTCGAACAACACGGAGGGAGGCCTCAACGATCCCGAGGCGATGAGCTTCATCCATGAGCTCTTCACCCTGACGCCGAGCGCTGGCGAGGCCGAGCGAGGGCGCTCTGTCGACCTGAGCCGTCAGGCGACCAGCGGCGGCTCGACGGCGACCATTCACGGCTTCGGGTTGTGTGAAGGGGGGCTTTGGGTCGTCGCGGAGGGCGCGAATCAGGCCGTAGAGCTAGACCCAAGTGACCTCACAGAGCGGCGAAGGGTCGCGGTCACGGGCCGCCCGCGCGCGATGTCGTGCGGAGCGGGGGCGGTGTGGATCATCAGCTCAAATCGCGGTGAGGTGACGCGCATCGCGGGCGACGAGGTAGAGAGCGCCGCGCTGGGCTTAACCGAGCGCCGTGATGCGCTGCTCGTCGATGGTCTCGAGCGCTTCACGGGCCAAGGGCTCGGCGCGGGAGACAACAGGAGCTGCAATAATTGCCACGCCGATGGCCTCTCCGACGGCCAGATATGGAATGCTGGTCCGGTGGAGAGTCGGCTCTTGAGCCGCCCGCTGCGTTGGCTCGAGGGGACCAGCATGATCGGCTGGGACGGTTACGTGGGCTCGGTGAAGATCTCGGGCTACGTCGGTGGCCCCACCATCAACGACCGGGGCACGACTGAGTCCGCCCTCGCCATGGGCGCCTACCTCGCGTCACTCATGCCCTCCCCGCCGGCGAACAGCTTCACCCGCCGCGACGGCTCCCTCTCCGAGGAGGGCTTAGTCGGCAAAGCGCTCTTTGAAGGCAAGGCCGCCTGCTCGGGATGCCACGCAGGCCCGGTGCTCACCAACCAGCAGGTCATGCCCGATGGCCTCACCGAGGGCAAGACTGACATCCCCACGCTCGTCGACGTGTCTCGGATTGGTTCCTGGTACAAGACCGGTGTCATGCCGTCGCTGCACGACACGGTCGTGGACACAGCGACCAAGTTTGGGGTCGACCTCACCGAGGCCGAGCTGGCCGCGGTCACGCGTTACCTTCAGGAGCTGACGGGGCGCGACTTCTTCGTCCTCCATGCTGACATGGGGCCGTCCTCGGATGCGTTCCCTGTGGACAGCGCGCTGGAGCTTACCTTCAGCTACCCTGTCCTCGATGCTGCGGAGAACCTGGACCTCATCGCCCTGAGGGATGAGCAAGGTGAGCGCGTCCCTTGCGATGTGGTCGCGTCCGGACGCCACGTGACGGTGACCCCGGCGGCTGACCTTGAGGCGTCGTCGGTGTACACCCTCACGGTTGACGCGGGATGTCAGGCCGATGATGCGCGCGTGATGGTCGCCCCGGCCGCCTTTGAGCTTCAAACCGCGGCGCCGGCGGCGCTGATCCTTGAGGGCGACTATGCGCTGACCGTGTGGGTGCCGATGTTGGACTTCGCCGCGGGGGGCTTTGATATGGACGATATCGTCGAGCAGACCTCTCGTTTTGTCGCCTCACCGACCGTCAGCGGCGCGGCTGTGCAGATCGATTACGGCGCCGACATGCGCTACGACGATGTGTTCGTGCTCGACGGTGCGACCTTTATGAGCCGTGACCTGCCGATCGCCCTCGGCCCGTCTTTTTTGAACGGCTCACCCATCGTCGCCGAGGCCTTAGATGAGGATGGTGATGGCGTCGTCGATTTGGTTGAGGGGACCTTTACGCTCTCCGGCCCAGGGATTGAGCTCTCGGAGATCGCCTATCGAATCGCCCTCATCCCGCCCGGGACCTGTATCCCTGGCCCGGAAGGAGACACTGCGCCGGTCATCACGCAAGAAGGGGATGATGTCATCATCGATTGGGGGGACGGAGGGGCGCTGGCGCTCTATGTCACGTCACCGGATGCCACCCTGCCTTTCGGCCCGGGGAACATCGAGGGGGGCACCACCTATTGGGCTGTGACGGCGACGAATTTCCCCGACACCTTCTCAGGGCCGATCACCTATGGCGTGATCCCGGAGGGCGCTGAGGACAGCAGCGTGATCAACGGTGGTCCCCTAGGCGGTGCGCCTCTGGAGTCAGGGGTGTGCTATCGCTTCAGCGTGGTCGTGGATCTCAAGTTCTCGCACACGATGGTCGTCTGGCCTTGACCCCGGGCGTCGGGCGAAATTGCGGCCTACAGCCCGCTATCGAGGGGCCACCTACGCCCTATGGACACTTTGAATTGACACAAAACCTAGCGATTGATAGGTAAGCGTTAATCATCACATCTATTCACCGGGGAGGGGGGACGTCGCGTCCGGCTCTGCCGAGGGTCTCGTGGAAGGGGTGGACCATGCGATCCAGTCTATCGGTCCATTTGTGCGCACTAAGCGCTCTCATCATCGTGAGCTGTGAGGCCCCTGAGCCACCGCAACTGGAGAGTGACAGTGTGTCAGGGAGCGAGTTCGCGGAGTCTGACGGGGCGCTCGCCGTTAAGGCGTAGGAGCCCTCTCCGCCCGTGGCTTTGACGGCCCTGCCTCTGTCGGGGTGACCTTTACCGCGCTCGGCGAGGTGCTGGGCGAGCCGGACCCCTCGTACGCGCTCGAGCGTATCATCACGATCACTTACGCTGATCACGGCTTACAGGCGGTCGTCACCTCAGCAAACGCGAGCGTGACGACCGATGACACCCGCGCTTGTAGGGCGTTGGAAGGGGCCCGGGTGGCGGAGAGTTAGCTCGCCTGAGGCAAGCTCTCGCGGATGGGGAGCCAGCGACATCGTCGGCCTGTCGCCGCGAAGATGGCGTTGCACAGCGCCGGGGCCGCTGCTCCTACCGAGACCTCCCCGACCCCCCCTGGCGCCTCGGTGCTCTCCACGATCTCTACGACGATCTCGGGGGTCTCGGCGGGCGTCAGGATCGGATAGTCGTGCAGGTTAGACTGCTGCGTCTCCCCCTCGTCAAAGGTGATCGCCTCATGCAGCGCGGCGCTCAGTCCAAAGAGCAGCCCACCCTCGATCTGAGCCTTCACCCCGTCAGGTTGAATCACGACACCGCAGTCGACCACCGCCGTGTAGCGGTGCACGCTCACAGCCAAGGTCTCGGGATCGACGCTCGCCTCGCACACGACGGCCACCATTGAGCCATAGTCATCGCAGAGGGCGACCCCTTGAGAGGCGCCAGGCGTGATGGGGGCGCCCCATTGTCCCAGCTCGGCGACCCGTGAGAGTACCTGCGCGACCCGGGGATGCTCTTTGAGCAGCGCCTGTCGAAATTCGACGGGGTCGCGCTCGGCCAAGTGCGCCATCTCGTCGAGGAAGCTCTCCACGAAAAAGGTGTTCTGAGAGTGGCCAATCGACCGCCAGAAGCCCGACTGAATCGGCGATGGCAGAAAGACGTGCCGGTTCTCTTGGTTCGGGATGGTGTAGGGCAAGGACGACAGACCCTGCGCGGAGAGAGGGTCCCCTTGGCCGAAGCCTAAGACGGAGTCCCCACAGTTGGCAGCCTGCCAAGCGACGAGGTCGCCATCCGCGTTGAGGCCCCCTGTGAAGCGACCACTGAAGGATGGCCGGAAGCGGTCTCTGCGGATGTCCTCTTCTCGTGACCAGATGAGGGTCACTGGGCCATCGACGGCCATCGCAACGCGCACCGCGGCCTCGGCGTAGTCGGTGTTGGCTTTTCGGCCAAACCCTCCCCCGATGAGCGTCGGGTGGACCGTGATTTGGTCCAGCGAGAGCCCGGTGATCCCGACGAGCTCGGTGCGGACCAATGCTGGGGCTTGGCTAGGCACCCAGACGGTGCAATGATCGGCGGTGACCTCGGCTGTGGCGTTCACAGGCTCCATCGTAAAGTGAGCGATGTGGGGGACGTGATAGGTGCCACTGAGGGTGGCTTCGGAGGCCTCGAACCCGAGGGCGATGTCACCGATCGCCTCGACCACGACGCCCTCCTCGCTTAGGCCTGTCTCGAGGTCTTGGCGCATGCGCGCCGTCGTCACCTGGCGCTCACGCTCTGGGGTGTCGAAGGTGATGTCGAGTGATTGCACGACGGTGTTTGCGGTCCAAAAGCTGTCCGCGACGACGGCCACGGCGTGGGGCAGCGCGACGATCTTGACCACGCCAGGATCGTCTGAGGTCAGCGCCTCGACCCCGGTGGGCACCCCAGCCTGGGTCGGGGCGTGTCGGATCGCGGCGTAGAGTCCGCCGAGGGGCGTAGCGTCGATGCCGTAGACCGCGGTCCCGCTGACGATCGCTTCGTCTTGGAAGCGCCTCTGATCGGTGCCGATGAGGGTGAAGTCGGAGGGGTCCTTCAGCGGCGGATCTTCTGGGGGCTCAAGGGCCGCTGCGTCGCTCACGAGGTCGCTATAGTCCAGCACCGCGTTGTCGGGGCCTAGGCATTGCCCAGCCTGGGTGGTGATGGCATCGACGGATACGCCCCAGCGTGCCGCCGCGGCGGTCATCAACACGGCGCGCGCCGCGGCGCCCACCTTCCTGAAGGGCGTAAAGGCGTTCGCGACGCTGGTGCTGCCGTAGGTCATGGGCAACCCGCCGAGGCTGTAGGGATCTCCCTCGCCGACCATCTCGACGCGCACCTGAGCGACGTCCACGTCCAGCTCCTCAGCGACGATGAGCGGCAGCGCGGTCATGACGCCTTGCCCCATCTCTGCTTTGTGCATCGCGATGTGGACGAAGTTGTCGCTGTCCACGCGGATCCAGGTGACGAGCCTTGAGAGCTCAACGCCTCCGTCGACGTCGGCGATCTGGGTGATGTCGGAGGTGGCGGCGTCTGCGCCCATCGCGTCATCGACCGACCCGACTTGGCCGTCTTCGCTGCAGCCGATCATCAGGCTGACGGCGCTGGCGGTGGTGGCCTTGAGGAAGCTTCGTCTACGAAGTTGAACCGTCATCGCCTCAGCCCCCCTCTGTCAGTTGGGTGGCCACCGTGTCGATGGCTGCGCGCACGCGGTTCGTTGTGCCACATCGGCAGAGGTTCGTCGGCGCCTCGCTGTCATCGAGCGGACCAGTGGCCTCGCGGTTGGAGAGCAGGCTGTAGGCGGCGATGATCTGGCCGGTCTGGCAGTAGCCGCATTGCGCCACACGCTGCCGCTGCCAGGTCTCTTTGAGGGCCTCGCCGAGGCTGTCGTCGAGGCCCTCGATGGTGCGAACAACCTTACCCTCGACCGCGCTGATGGGGACGACGCAGCTGCGCGTGGCGACCCCATCGACGAGGACGGTGCACGCACCGCACATCCCCATGCCACAGCTGTACTTTGCGCCGCGCAGCGCGAGGTCCTCTCGGAGGACCCACAGCAGTGGTTTGCTCCCGGAGACTTCGATCTCTCGCAGTTCGTCGTTAACGGTCAACTGGGCCATAGAGAGCTCCTCGGTCGGGTGACGCCCTGGGTCGTCGCCTCAAAGGGCGACTCGGCCGTTACTCGCAGGCGACGACGACGCCGCCACCTTCCTCGATCTCGCTAGGCGGTCCGCACCACGTTGCCATCGGGGCGTTACAGGTGCCGACGATGTTACAGGTCCAATCTTCGTAGGTGCAATCTGCGCCGAGGTTCGGGCACTCGATGCTGCAGTATCCCTCGGTGGCTCCTGGCTGCATCACACAGAAGTCGGTGGGCGCCGCGCAATCGGCGTCGGTTGCGCAGACAGCACCCCAAGGGGTCTCTGCGTCGTCCTCGGTCTCCTCTGCTGCGTCGTCTGCGCCGGCCTCGTCACCTGCTGCGTCGTCTGCGCCGGCCTCGTCGCCTGCTGCGTCGGTGGTCGTGTCATCGGTCGTGGCATCGTCCCCACACGCGACGGTGCTCAGCGCAAGGGAGAGGGTCATGAGGAGGAGTGTGAGGGTGCGAAGCGTCATGGGGGGTCTCCGTAAGGCCGGTGGGGGGTGAATCCTCTGCGGGAGAGGTCGTGAGGCCTCCTGAGTGCCTTTACGCCGCCGCTCTGTCAATTCGAAAGATTGTTAGGTTACCTAAAACGTGGCATCAGGAGCCTGTAAGGTGCCCTCCGGCGCGCAATTGATCCCCCGTTCACCCAGAAGAGCCGCTCATGACCTTGCGACTGACGTATTTCGACTTCCCGTTTTGGCGCGCTGAGGCGAGCCGCTTGGCGTTACATATCGGCGGGATCGCCTTCGAGGACGTGCGCCCCGGGCGCGACGCGTTCAGGGCGGCGAAGGCGGCTGGCGGTTACCCATATGGCCAGCTCCCGATCTTGGAGGTCGACGGCGTCACCATCGCCCAATCTGCTGCCATCGCCACCTACTGCGGCAAGCTCGCCGGGCTCTACCCCGCCGATGATGCCTTGGCGGGGGCCAAGGTCGATGAGCTCTTGGCGACGGCCAACCAGATGACCTACTTGGTCGCGCCGAGCATGCGCGAGCGAGACCCAGAGAAGAGACGCGCGCTCCGAGAGGCCCTCGGTGAAGAGACACTGCCTCAGTGGTTTGGAGCGCTCGACGCGCGCCTCGAAGCGTTCGGGCCGGGGCCTTACTGCCTCGGTGAGCAGCTCACGGTCGCCGACCTCGCTCTGTGGCGCCTGCTTGACTGGTTCACCTCTGGGCTCTTGGACGGGGTCCCGACGACGTTGCTCACCCCACACGCTCGCCTCACGCGCTTGTACGAGACGGTCGGTGGCCGAGAGGATGTCCGAGCTTGGATGGCGCGCTACGACCGAGGGGGCGCCTGAACCTCAGAGGTGCGTCATGAGGCGAATTGCGCCAGCTGTGTCACGAGGTCGACTGCGCGCTGAGCGATGTCGGTGATGAGCGCCCAGCTCTCTCCTCCACTGCGCAGGCTCAACAGGACGATCATTGCGTAGGTCACGATGTTCGCTACCGGGAGGAACAGCGCAGCGAAGATGAACCCCGTCTCCTGGAGATCCGTCTGCTCTCGGTGAGTCTCTCGCCAAGTCGATGTCAGGTGATACATCGCCGTGAATCCGATCAGGCCATGAAGCCAAGGGGTGTGACTCGGCTCCAACCAGGGGAGTATCGCGAGAGGCACAAGCATCAAGGTGGGGAACCAGTAGGGGCCGATAGAGATCAGCCAATTGCCTCCACCTGATCCGACGTACGTACAGACACCACCATCGCGCCATGTGACGCGCAGCCCTGTCACGCGGTGGAGCGTCGCCCAGGCGAAGATCGCGTGGGTGAGCTCGTGCTCAAACGTAGAGAAGTAGGAGCCCGCGATTGGGCGGCGGAACAGCAGCAACCATCCGACAAGATAGAGGCCGGCGCCGGCCCCCAGCCAGGTGTATTCGGTCAATTGAGTCTCCGCCAAAGCAGAGTGCATCAGCGCACCGGGTAAGACCGGCATGGCCAGGGCGCACGCGAGGGCCAGGGGCCACTTAATCAGCCGCAGCGCATGATTTGGGAGCGCAGATGGGTGCACGTCTGTTTGCCTCGTTGTCCCAGCGACGGTCGGTGCATTGAGGGGGGTGTGTGAGGAACTCCGAGTTTCCGTCCGATGGGCAATATGCGCGAGTTTGTGCGCCTTTAGCTATCTTCCGCCATCATAGGTCCACCCTCGATGGCTTGGAGGTCGTGTGTATTGTCATCTTCTCAAGAGCGCTGTCACCGCGCTCTGTCTCGTATTTGTCATCGCGCCTGCGCGCGCTGACGAGTCGACACACACAGCCCCAGAGGCCCAGGTCAGCTTCGCTGCAGACCGTCCAGGGTACGGCGACGCGACGACGACAGTGCCTCCCTTTCGGCTCGCGCTCGAGGCTGGCTCTGCGCTCTTGACCTCGGATGATGGTCTGGCTCTCGAACTTCCGCAGCTGCTGTTGCGCTACGGGCTGACGGGCTGGCTTGAGTTGCGGGTGCAGGTACCCGGTCTCGACCTGCCAGTGAGCCGAGACGGTGTCCCGGCGGGGACGGACGGGGGCGTGGGCTTCAAGCTGGCGGTCGCCCCTCACGCACGAGTGGGCCTATCCTTTGTGTCCACCTTCGGTGTCCCTGTGACTGCGCTCGCCGAGGGTGAACACGAGCTTTCATGGTCCGGCTCTCTCAACGCAGGGGTCACGCTGAGTGACTCGTTCACGCTGAATGCGACGGCGAGCGCTGCGCTCACTCAGCCGTTGTCTGCGGAGGAATCGAGCACTCTGTGGGAGATTGGTGGGGCCATTGGCGTGTCCGGAGCGTTTGATTCGAGCGGGCTGTACCTTGAGGGGATCGCGGTCGCAGACCAAGACGGAGCCCTCCGCTTAGCGCTGGGCTTGGGCTTGACGCAGATGTTGACGTCTCGCCTTCAGCTGGATCTGAGCTTTGATTACGATCTGCCCGAGTTCGGTTCGACCATCCGCGTCGGTGTCGGGGTCGCGACGCTCTTTTAGGGTGCTGTCTCGGCCCCTTTGGTGCGTCGCGCGCCGTACAGGTATGCGGTGAGCGCGGAGAGCAAGAGGACCGAGGCGAGGTAGCACCACAAGCCCACGCCGCGCTCGACGTGTGTCCCTCCCGGAAGATGTTTCAGGGTGACGGCTAACACCGAGACGAACACGACCTCGGCCATCGACATGAAGCCCACGGTGTGGATGAAGGCGAGGTGTGAGGGGCGCCTGTAGCCATCTAGTGCTTGGCCGCACACGATGAATTTGAGCCCGGGGAGGCCAAGAGAGAAGAGCCCGAGCAGCCCGGCGAGTAGCCATGCTCCGTCGTCGACGAGGTCGAGGACCCCCTCGATAAGGGCGACGGGGCGCGGGGCCGTCATCTCAGGGTAAAGGTAGCCGACCAAGTCTGTATGGTCCCCGAAGCCTGGATGGATAATCATCATCGGGAGCAGCACGCCGGCGATGAAGAGCCCGAGGGAGGTCAGCAGCACCGAGATCTCCAGAGCTTTCATGGTGTCTCTCGGGAGAGTGAGCGGACGACCTTAAAGAGATCGCCGCTGCTGGGGACCGTACGGATGGTTGCGGTGATGACGCCATGGCCGGCTTTTGAGCGCTTCAGGACATGACTTCCGACGGTGAGGTCGTCCCAAGCCACCGCGATCTCTCCGGCGGGGTCACTACCAGTCAGATCACTGTCCTCAAATAGAAGCGTGAAACGCCCACCCGACTCGGCCCGCATCAACGCGGCGTCGATAATCTGAGCAGGGTCGGTTTTACCTCTTTTGAGCAGAGACAGAGCTTGGTCGATGCCCAGCTTCATTCCTGACCATCGCCCGATCAGCGCGTCACTCAGCTCAGTGCTTTCAAAGACGGTCTGACCCTTCCATTGGATCTCATACGCGATATCTGGGGCTGATTCATCGAGGTCCCACGCGTTGTCTTCTTCACCCCTCGGAGTGAACTCGACCGTCTCCACGAAGACATAGTAGAGCTCGCCCGGGACGACCCTTGTGAGGGCCTCTCGCGGGGCGTTTGAAGTCACGTCGGAAGGTGCGCCGAATAGGGCGTAACCGATCCCCAACCCAATCAATGCCAACACGACGATCATCGTGACGACTGGGACACGTCGTTCGGAACTGGACGTGGGCTGGGGAGCGGACATGGAGGCCTCATACCTAGATGCGTGTGGATACGGTGTCCCCATGGTGCCGTGATTCTGTGGAGCGCGTCGAGTTCCCTTCCTGGTAAAGAATTGGACGCCGACGTTCAGGGAGATTTCATGGAGGGAAGGAGTCGCCTATGTCCAACGACGTTGTCCTCGTTATCGCAGCGCTGTTCGCAGTCGTCTTGCTCGTGGCGCTCTTCAAGGTGTTGGGTAACGCGATCAAGGCACTCCTCATCGCGCTAATCGCCGGTGGTATTCTCTACCTGCTGCTGCCGAAGCTCGAGCAGCAGCAGGGCGTCATAGGTGACGCTGCGAGGAAGGCCCTTGAGGTCACTGACGATCTCGAGGGATCGGTCAAGGGACTCCGCGACCAAGCGTCTGAAGCGGGTCGCCGCGTCTCCGATGGGATCGACCAAATGCAAGAGGCAGCCGAGGTTGTAGAGGCGACAAAGAAGGCTGCAGAACGGGGTAATCAGGTGCCTGGAGTGGCGTCAAAACTCACCGTGCCGAAGGCGCAATCATCGCCCTGAATGTACCCGGTTTGCTTTACCTGACTGCTCTAGATCCCTAGCCTGAGGTCATGGTCAGAGCCGTACTTACCCCATTCGTTATGGCGCTTTCGTCGCTCCTCCTTGGGCTCCTCATCTATGCTGCTAGCGTCGAGCACGCTCGTGTCATTAGTGAGGTGTCAGGGGCTGATCAAGACGTCATCCGTGCCTTTGAGTTGGTGACCGAACGTGGCGCGATCGGCTACCTCGGCGGCTAAGCGCGCTCTCTCACGGCGGCACGGCGTGTCTAACGCCTGCAGCGTGGCAGAGATCGCGGTGTGGTCACTTGATGCGCTTGCGTAGCGCCGTCAGCAGCGGTAGAAGTTGGACCCACAAGGTCCAGTTTCGGACCTCCAACCACCCCGTCGTGCGACAGCGGCCGCGCGACCTCACGAGGAGAACCCTATGCTCAACAAGACTGCGAAGCATTTGCTCGATCGACTGGCAGCACCTGAGGTCGATGCTCACTGCGATGGCCCCTGTGGTGTCTACGATCCCTCATCCGCGCGCATCGCTGCCGAGGCTGCGGTCTCCATGACCAAGAAGCTCCTGGCGATGAGCCCCCCCGAGGGCAACGATGGCGCAGCATGGGCCGCGTACCTCAACACGGCCTCCCGCTACGTCGCGATCAAGGAAGAGCAAGCTCACCTGGCGAAGGAAGAGCTGCTCGTCCTCTGGACCGACTACTTCAAGCCTCAGCACTTGGCCGAGCACCCGAACCTCCACGACACCTTCTGGAAAGCGACGAAGCTCTGCTCAGCGGTCAAGGTCGAGGTCAGCGCTCAGCATGCTCAGGAGTTGATGGACGCCATCAAAGAGATCCACGAGCTCTTCTGGGCGACCAAGAACCGTGACGTCGCGTGGTACACCGCGAGCTAAGCGGAGGCTGGACGGAGTGGCTTTCTTGGCTGCTCCGTCGCCGCCTTCACCTGGTGGTCCGGGGCGACTCAATGCGCCCCACCTTGATGCCTGGCGACCACATCCTCGTGAACCCGGCGGCGTATTCGCGCGCGCAGCCATCGGTCGGGGACGTGGTCGTAGCGCGTCACCCCTTCGAGCGCGACCGGCTGATCGTGAAACGCATCAGTGATGTCGGTCCCGAAGGGCGGTGCTTCCTCAGCGGAGACAACCCTGATGAGAGCACTGACAGTCATAGTTTCGCAGCGATCGCGCCTCACCTCATTCTGGGCCGGGTCACCCGGCAGCTCCCGTGACTGAAGACTCCCTCTACCTCCTGCTGACGACGGCTTTCACCATCGGCTTCGTCCACACCTTGGTCGGTGTGGATCACACGTTGCCGTTCATCGTGTTGGGTCGCGCCCGGAAATGGTCACTCGGGAAGACGTTGAGCGTGACCGCCCTGTGTGGAATCGCGCATGTCGCGACGTCTGTGGTGCTGGGCGCGGTGGGGATCCTCGGCGGGCTCGCGCTGGAGTCTATGGGCTGGATTCAGGAGATCCGAGGAGAGCTTGCGGCGTGGCTGTTGATTGGATTCGGTCTGGCCTATGCGGCGTGGGCGACGATGCGTCACCTGCGCGGCAAGCGACATGAGCACCTGCACACACATGCAGACGGGACGATGCACACCCATGAACACGACCATGCGACCGAGCACCTTCACGTGCACGCCGGTCCAAACGTGGTGACCGTCTGGAGCCTCTTCATCGTCTTCGCGCTTGGGCCCTGCGAGGCCCTCATTCCCCTCTTGATGGCCCCGGCCGCTGCTCAGCATTGGAGCTGGGTCATCCTCGTGACGGGGGCCTTCACTGTCGCGACCATGGTCACCATGCTCGGGACTGTCGCGCTCGGCTATGTGGGCCTCAGCCCCATTCGATTGAAGCGGTTGATGCCTTACGGCAACATCCTGGCTGGCTTGGCGATCGCCTTGAGCGGCCTCGCGATTCAGGTGCTAGGGATTTAGCCACCGTCGCTTGGCCCACAACGCGATGGAGATGCTCAGCCCCAGGTAGGCAGAGCCCCTCAGGGCATCGTGGAGTCCGTCACTGCCCACCTCGAGGGCCTTCAAGGCGTTGAGGCTGACGAGCAAGGCGAAGGTCACTGTGGCGGGCGCATATTGCCATGTCCGCCGTCGCCAACTCAGGGTCACGAACGCCAAGAAGTGGATGATGAAGAGCAGGGCGAGCCCCCACTCGATGGACCATAGCGACGTCATCGGGTCGTCACTTGAACATGCGGGCGTGAAAGAAGCCAGCCTGATGGGGTCATTGCACTGCGATGGTTTGGTAGACCAGTGATGCGTTTAGAGGGTTGACCGTTCGTGTTTTGATATGAGAAATCTTAGGGGCGTTTCTGGGGGGCTGAGGGATATGGAAGGACTACGACGCATCTCGGCGGATCTTAGCACCATCGATCTCAGCCCGATTAAGTGTCTGCTCGCCGAGACCGAGCCTGAGCGAGGTGCACTCTTTACGCACCCACTCTACGGCTCCCTCAGTGATCTGGAGGATGTGCAGACCTTCATGGCGCACCACGTCTTCGCGGTCTGGGACTTTATGAGCCTGCTGAAGCGCCTGCAGTCTCACGTGACCTGTGTCTCGGCACCGTGGCGTCCTGTGGGCGATGGCCTGGTTCGACGCTTCATTAACGAGATTGTGCTCGAAGAGGAGAGCGACGAGATCACGCCCGGACATTACGCCAGTCACTTTGAGATTTATCTCGCCGCGATGGACCAGGCGGGGGCCGATCGCTCGGGGATCTCCGCATTCCTCCAGGGGCTCGAGGCTGGCCTTGAGGTCGAGGAGGCCTTGTGTCACCCCGCTGTACCTGCGGGAGCGCGCGCTTTTGTGACCCAGACATGGCGGACGATCAGCGCCTCCGGAATCCACTGCGTCGCGGCCTCCTTTGCCTTCTCTCGAGAGTCCATCATCCCCGACATGTTTGAGCCGCTCGTCGCGTCCCTCTCCGAGGCGCACCCCGGGAAATTAGACGGCCTCCTCTGGTACATGCGTCGCCACATCGCGCTTGACGGTGACTTTCACAACGACTTGGCTCAGCGCCTCGCCACGGCGATGATGAAGGAGTCAGCCGAGCGATGGTCAGAGGGGACAGAGCGGGTTCGAGAGAGCCTCCGTGCCCGGATCGCGCTGTGGGATGCTGTCGTGGAAATGAACCAACGGCGCGGGGAGGCGGGATGAGCGACGAGGCAACAGGGTCACTGAGGGAGTCCCTGGCAGAGGGCTTGGGTGAAGCGCCTTGGTCGATGCTTGAGGCTCACGCCAAGCGTGACGGGTTGATCATCGTCTCACTGGAGCTGGACTTGCTCGATGTCGCCGTGGCGTTGGCCCAAGATGATGGGGCCTCAGTCGCAGGCTGGATGAACGAGGGTCGACTCACCAAGCCTGACGCCGCCGCCTTGGCAGCTCACGCTGAAGATGAAGCGCATCAGTGGCCTTTTGTCATCGTAGCGCCCTTTGTCCTCGTCCACGAGAGGGCGCCTACGCGCTGACCGGGCGCGTCATGAGGCCTGAAATGACAACACCCCACCGCGCCAAAGCGCACTGGGGTGTGTCTGTCCTCGCAGACCCGCTGCGAGAGGTTCCAGCTCCAGGCGGTTAGGCCTGGTGATTTTGGAGCATCCACTTGATGCCCACTTCGAAGGAGATGCGCGCGCGGTGCTCGGTGCCGATCTGGATGACTTTGCCCAAGCCAAAGGTCTTGTGCATCACGAACTCATCGAGCTGAAAGTCCTTGGTGATGAGGTACTTCGTCGCGTCGTCAGGGTTGATGCCCAGGACCAACTCGGGCCAGGGAGCGACCTCTGGCATTGAGGGTCCATCGCTCGCCTTTTTCTTCGTCCCCGGCTCATAGAGCCGCACTTGGTGAACGGCGCGGCAGTTGGTGCACACGGCCTTCGGCGGCTTCGGGGGCTGCAGGGTCTTGACGACGTGGACTCGGAAGCCCTTGCACTTGCTGTGGCCGCACCACGAAGTGACCTCTTCGTCGACCTTCAAGGTCATGATGTTGACCTTACTCGGGACCGTGGGGAAGGCAGGTGCCTCGGGCTCCGCCGGAGCCTCCTCTGCAGCGGCCTCAGCCTCGACTGCGACCGGCTCAGTGGCGGCAGCAGGAGTCTCGGGGGCCTCGGTCGTTGTCTCCGTCTTGGTCTCCACTTCACTCATGCTCAACACCTTGGTTCGTTCGGATGGTCTAGCGAGGAGGTCCTCACGACCGCTGCCAAATCGTTATCCGGGACGAGGGCGTCCTCGGAATTGAGGCGGGAGTATAAGGGATCTGCATCAAACAAGAAAGAACTGTCGGTCGAGGTCGGTGCGCTTTCTTGTTGGCTGGAAGCTATCGTGTGCAGCCCATCGCTGCATCGAAGAAGGCTGTGTCTGTCGCATCGACGGTTCCGGTCTGATCAAGGTCAGCGCCGTCACACCAGTCATTCTCCGCGGTACAGTCGGTGGCGCCGTTTTTTGCGGGATCGGGTCGGTCGGCTTCAGTGACCTCGCCGGAGCCATCGTGGTCCACATGGGCGCAGCCGAACTTCGCCCAAGTGCAGTCGAGCAGATGCGGTGCTGTGCGGCAAAGTGGCAACGCCTGAAGCAACTCCATACTCCCGATGTGAGCATGGCGCGGGTTCTCCACCTCGACCCATGGTCGCTTCTCGAGTGGGAAACCTCGGGCTTCATAGCCCGTCTCGGTACGTCGGATCGGCGGGGTGTCGCCGTAGCTCTCCTGATACTTCTCGACGATCATGTCGAGCTTCTCGCCCGCCACCATGTCGCCTACGATGGCCGCGATCTCCTCATCGGTCTTGAGCGGCCACGGCGAGGTGTCGCCCATGGTCAAGGCCCCCTCGATGTGCGCCATGCGCCCCTCTTCGCGCTCGAAGTCCTTCAGATCTTCCGTGACCACCTCGCGGCCGGCGTAGGCGTCGAACATCGCCGCCTCGTAGCGCTGCTTGGCGTACTCATCGGGTCGCGTGGATAGCCAGACGATGTCGGCGAAGAGCCGCATCAGGTCCGTCAGATCGCCCAGCACAGCACGGGTCTCCTCCTCCAAGGTGGTCTTGCCCGTGATCTGGGCGTAACGCACCAGCGCCATCATCGACTCGACCACGTCGTCATAGTCGTTCTGGAAGCCCCCGAGGAGCTCCGCGGCCTTCCCGGGCTCGTTCTCATCCCAGGTCGCGGCGAGCTCAAGCCAAGGCATGCCTAAGACCTGCAGCTCCTCAAGCGTCGACCAGGTCAGCCCACAGTAGGCGTCGTCCAGCTTCTGACACTGAGGCGGCCCCTCAGCCACCTCACACTCGAGCCCGAAGGTTGCCCCCTCCTCGGAGCCCATCAGCGCGGCTTCTGCGTTGGTCCCAAGCGGGACTGAGGCGATGGGGGTGTCGAGGCCGACGGTGGTCATGGCTTGGCTGAGGTACGCCATAGGGCATGAGCTCATCGAGCCCAGATCGCCGTTCTCGAGCTCGGCCTCTCCATGCGGGCGGATGGTGCCGCCGACGACGAGTGTCTCATAGTCATTCCACTCGTCGACGGTCATCAGCGCGTTGTTGTTAGCGAGCGCCTCGTCGGCGATCCGATGCCCCGCAGCCTCTGCACGTTGCGCGGCCTCCTTCAGAGTAGGTGAGAGCCCCTCTGCCTTCGCCGCCTCCATCACCGCCAAGTAGCCGAGCATGAGGTCTGGGAAGTTGTCGCGAGAGTTGTGGTTGCCCCAGAACGCGCCCGCCCAAGGGTAGCCCTCTGGCACCTGCTTGAAGGATGAGCAGCAATTCGAGACGCCGATATAGTCCGGCAAAGTGTCGTAGCTGAAGGTGATGGCGTACTCGCCCATGTTGCCCACGGGCGTCCAGGCGAAGGTCGTCTCTGCGGGGTTCTCTCGATAGGTGTAGTGGCGACCATCCCAGAAGGTGGCGATCATCTCAGCCTCGAGGTCGGCGTCGATCTCCCATGGGCTCACGACCGGGCTACCGTCGCGAGTCCGAGTGACGCTGCGCTGCCCCTCTCGGCCGTCGACGACCCGGGTCCAGCCGGGCAAGACCTCGCGCGCCGTCATCCCGGGGTGGCCGCTGACGTCCTCAAAGAAGCTCAAGCCTCCGAAGAGCCGAAGTGTGGCGAGCTCCAAGAGGCGGCCCCCGAATATCTGATAGGCCTCCCAGGTTGTCCACGTCGCCGTCCCGATAAGGTTGTTGTCCTTGGGGCCACCGATGATCTCGACCTCGTCACCGTCAATCGCTACATACGCCCGGTCAATCGCCGTCCCGAAGGTCACGTCCCCGAAGACGCCGTAGCGCTGGTGGGCGACGACCACGCGCTCGACGCGCTCCTTGTAGTAGAGCTTGAACGCCCGCGCTGCCGCCTCTGGGTTCGCGACCGGCTGGGCCCCAGTCGGCGCGATCTCGTCCTCTAAGGTGTCGACGTCGGCGGCGGCGTCACCTGTCACATCGCTTGGCACGGCTGAGCTGTCGTCTGTCACGTCGGACTCAGGCATCGCCTCAGCGTCTGTCGTCGGGGTCACCTCTTGAGCGTCATTCAACTCGGGAGGCGTGGTGTCGCCGCAGCCGATAAGGCTGAGGCACATAATTGCAGTGACGATGCGGCGCAAGGGCTTCTCCTGTTCGAAGTCGCGGAAGTCTAGGGCCCCAACCTCGTGGCGCCAAGCGCAGAGCCACCAAAGGAGTGTGCAAAATTTCACCACCCGTAAAGGAGCTGAGCGATTTGAGCCGCTGTTTGAATCGTCTTATGTCGAGCAGTGGTGCACTTGGGTTGTGGCATGGAGATTGCTGATGTCTCGGGCATGCGACTCACCTGCTCGGGGTGAGCTCACGTCGAAGTCAGCCCCGGGAGTCTAAGATGCGCCGCTTTCAGACCTTGCTCGCCACCCTCGCCTTGACCTGTATCGCCTCGACCGCCTTCGCAGGGATCCCGATGACCGAAGAGGAGATGATCGAGAACGCGACCCTCATCGTGCGAGGCGCCATCACCGAGATGGCCTGCAATGGTGAGCCCACCCACAACGGCTACGCCACGCTCACGCCCTACGTGGCGACCTTGACCATCACGGCGACCGAGAAGGGGGATGACACCATCGACGAGGTCACCTTGCCCTTCGCGGACACGGTCATGGACAACCCTGATGACTTCTTAAGCTGTGGTTGGCTGCCGTATTACCGCAAGGGTCACAGTGGCCTCTTCTATTTGGTCACTGGGTTCGAGACCGAGCACTACACCTTGGTGGACTCTGGGGGCTTCCAACCTGACGACGCCAGTCACGCTGAAGAGCTGCCGTCTTGTGACGAGCCAGAGGAGGAGCTCCTCACCTGCGAGGACGTCACCTGCGGCACCTGCGAGACCTGCGAGGCTGGTGAGTGCCAACCGGCTGAGGGTCACGCGCGTGCCTGTGACAGTCACGCTGACTGCGAAGGCGGCGCGACCTGCGTCAGCTCGCCCGACGGCTGCGAGAGCTTCTGCGCGATGGAGGACACCGAGGAGATCGCGACCTGCGAGGACTCCGGGGGAGCTTGGACGGAATGCGTTCTTGGCATCGCCACGACCTGTGAGAACCGAGACAGCGGACTCGACGGCGCGAGCGTCTGCCGAGAGGGCTGTCTGTGCCCGGAGGAGGCCCCCATCTTGACCGCTGAGGGTTGTATGGCCGAGAGCGTATGTGAGGCCATCGCGTCGACCCCCCAAGAGCTTTGTGAGACCAGCGGCGGCAGCTGGGATGAGTGTGCGTTGTCCTCGTGCGACAGCTGTGATGACTGCATCGCTGATTGCCTGTGCGGACAAGGTGAGGCCTTCGATACGTCGCTTGGGTGCGTCACGCGCTCGGAAGAGGCCTCGACGACAGACACCGCAGAGGCGAGCGACTCCGAGGGTGGCTGCAGCGGTGGCGGGTCCGACCAGACCGGGTTCGCCTTGCTCTTCGCCCTCACGCTCCTTGGGCTGGGCAGCGCGCGGCGTCATCGTGTCACCGCATCACTGCGAGGGTAGTTGCGGGCGAATTTGCCCCGAGTGGGCAAACCGCCTTTAATTCACAGCCTGCCTGAGCGCCCATGAACCGGCGCGTGAGAGATGTCCTGCCCAAGCTGGAGTGCCCTATGCGTCGCCTTTCATTGTCCCTCGCTGTCCTTGGTTGCCTCACGACCTCGTCAATCGCTTTGGCGATGACCGCGCCGATGAGTGAAGAAGAGATGTTAGAGGCGGCGGTGCTCGTCGTAGAGGGCGCCATCACTGAGGTGCAGTGTAACGGCACCCCTCAAGTGGCCAACGGCGCGACGATGACGTCGTACCTCGCGACCTTGACCATCGAGACCGCGATCAAGCCTGAAGACAGTGAGCTTGAGGCGGTCACCTTGCCCTTCGCCAATATCGAGTACGACGAGGACGCCATGCCGCCATCGTGTGCTTGGTCGCCGAGCTACAGCCTCGGCGAGCGGGGGACGTATTATCTCGCGACTGGCTCAAGCACGGACTACTACACGCTGGTCCACTACAACGGGTTCATCCAAGACGAGGACAGCGTCGGCGTCGCCTTGCCGAGCTGCGAGGAGGGTGATGAGCCCGAGCCCGAGCCCGAGCCCGAGCCCGAGCCCGAGCCCGACGTCGAGGCCTTCGATGACACGATGAGCACCGACGAGGATGCGACTGAGGTCGGCCCAGAGTCAGACGCGGTGGACCCCGTGATTCCTGCGGACGCTGATGAGCCAGGCCCGAGCGACGCTGAGGGCGCTGAAGAGGACGACGCGGTGGACCCCGCGATGAGCGACTCGACGAGCGCCGCACCGGAAGAGGGCGAGCCTGAGGCGTCCGACGACGATGAGACGGCTGAAGATACGACCGAGAGCGGAGATGATGGCGGCTGCGCTGGCGGACCCTCGTCGCTGCCGAGCGGCCTGATGCTGCTGGCAGGCGTGATGGTCGTGCTTCGCCGTCGCCTCGCGCTCGATTGAGTTACTTAAAGTCGAGGAGCTCTATGTCGAAGACGAGGGTGCCCGCTGGGCGCCCTGCCTTGCCTTTGTAGGCGAGCTTCTGCGGGATCCAGACCCTAAAGACGTCGCCGATGACCATGTACTGGATGACGTCTTTCCAGCCGTCGATGAGCCCGCTCAATCCGAAGGTCGCGGGCTCGCCGGTCTTCATCGTGGAGTCGAACATCCGACCGTTGGTGGTCCAGCCTGTGTAGTGGATGGTGACCTGGGAAGAGATCTTCGGGTTGCCCTTGCCCTCTCCCGCCTTGAGCACGCGGTACTTCACCCCGGCCATCGTCGAGGTGGCCCCCTTCTTGGGCGGCTGGCGGACGTCCTTGGGGGCCGGGACCTTTTTGACGGGCGTCCGCACCCATGAGGCGCGTCGGTCGGCCTCCTTCTTCTCCGCTGCCGCCTTCGCTTCCATCTTCTTCTTGGCGGCGTCGGCCTTCTTCTGAGCCTCTTTTTTGGCCTCTGCCTTCGCTTTGTCTTCGGCGACCTTCTCCTCAGCCGTCTGTGCGTCAGCTGCGCCAGCCTGGGAGGCACCGTTACCGTCAGGGGCAGAGGGTGAGCAGGCGGTGAGCAAGAGGGCGAGCAGGGTGGTCAGCACGAGGCGCATGAGAGAGTCCTGGGTTAGGGCCGCCCTATGATGATCTTCGACCGCCTCTCGGTCAACGCGTTGCTGTCAGGCAGAAAACTCGATAGATTGACCTGTGTCTACGCGAAACCCATGGCGACTTCGACCTCAGCTGCTTCTGATCGCGAGCTTTGCCCTCCTCTGCGCCGCAGGCTGCGGTGGCCCAAGCCCTGGCTCTCCCTGTGAGACGAGCGAGGAGTGCTCGGAGGGCTTAGCCTGTGGACCGCTGAAGACCTGCGAAGAGCCGCGGATGATCGACGGTTGTCGCATGACCGAGAAGTGCCAAGAGTTCGGCTACTGCCTCGCGCATGAGGGCTATTGCCGCGCATCGGACGCCTCCTGCCGTGCCTCGTTGCGCTGTCAGATGGGGGGCTACTGCAGCGTCCAAAAGGGTGCGATTGGCTGCATGGTCGCCGGCGATGACGACTGCAAAGAGTCCGACGCCTGCAAAGTCGGCATGAAGTGCGTCGAGTATAACGGCCGCTGCGTCCGTGGTGAGCCCGCTGCAGAGGGCGCCGCAGGGGAAGAGGCCGCGCCTGACGCGCCCGCCGAAGCCGCGCCCTGAGCTAGTCCATCGGGCTCGACAGCTCGATCAAGATGCCGTTCGCGTCTGAGACCCAGCACACGGTCTGTCCCCATGGCTGCTGGAAGGGGGGCCTTACGGCGCCCATCCCTGATGAGAGGGCCCGTGCGTACGCCGCTTCGACGTCCTCAGTCACCAGCCCGACCTCGAAGCGCCTCGGGGCTCCGTCGAACATCGCCCGGGTGGCTTCATCTTCGAAGTGGCTGCGCCCAAAGGCCGTCTCGGCGAAGGCGAGGGTCGTCTCACCGGTGGCGAGCTCTCCATAGATCGTGTCTTCATGAGTGTAGGCGATGGACAGCTCA
Organism: Myxococcota bacterium; assembly: GCA_049602155.1. Lineage (GTDB taxonomy): Bacteria > Myxococcota_A > UBA9042 > PHBI01 > JBMYRH01 > JBMYRH01. Next base: position 43,151 of record JBMYRH010000010.1, read on the forward strand.
AAGGCCTCTCGCCACGCTCGCAGTGTCTCCGGGACGTCATCGACGTAGAGGATGGTGTAGCCGAATTTCATCCTCTGAGGTTCACTCCGTGCAGGAGGGGACGACCATCTTGCCGCACTCGAAGTTGCCAGGGCAGAAGTCCTCATGGCACGTCCCGCTGCCCCAACACTCGACTAAGCCGTCACTGCCAAGTGCGCAGCTGTGGAGCTGGCCCACGTCCAGCTGCGTGAACCCGTCCCCTGGCGGGTTGTCGGTGCGGCCCAAGGTGTCGCTCCCCCAGCACGCCAAAGAGCCGTCCTCCCGCAAGCCACAGCTGTGAACGACGCCGCCACGGATGTCGGTGAAGATGGCGTCGGGCGGTGTGGCCTGGCCTGCGGTGTTTGCGCCCCATCCGATGGCCGAGCCGTCAGCCTTGAGCGCCAACGTGAACTTGTGCCCGACGCGCACCTCGCCCTCGGCGTCAGCTGGCACGGCGAGTGGATCTGCATCACCTGTCTGATTGTAATTGAACCCCCAGCAGCTCATGGCTCCGGCAGTATCCACCGCGCAGGTGTGCCGGCTGTCGCCGACGCTGACTTGGGTATAGGTGCCCGGCGGCGCGGTGGCTTGGCCGTAGCTGTTGTCGCCCCAGCAGCTGATGTTGTCGGTCGCAGCATCGGTGATGCCACAGCAGTAGTTGAGGCCGCAGGCGATCGCCGAGAAGACCGCGTCTGGCGGGTTGAGCGAGTTCGCGGTGTTGCTCCCCCAGCAGCTGACCGCGCCGGCGGTGTCGATGGCGCAGGTGTGGGTCATGCCGCTGTCGATGGCGACAAAGGTCCCCTCGGGAGCGTTGTGCTGCCCGTTGGTGTTGCAGCCCCAGCACGTGATAGAGCCGTCACTCTTGAGCCCACAGCTGTGGTCACGGCCGACGGTGATGTGTGACCAACAGCCGAGGCTTGTCCCGTCCGCGTCATCGGAGTCGCCGTCGTTGGCGACGTAGCCATCGGGTTGCTCACACCCCACCATCGTCACGTCAGGGTTACCGAGCCCGTCGTCGTCGTTGTCTTGGTACCAGATGGTGTCGGGGTTGAGCGTCTCGTCGCCGTCGTTGCAGTCGTCTGAGTTGTCGACATAGGGCCACGGGGTGCCACAGCTCTGGACGGTGATCTCCGGGCTGCCATAGCTGTCGCCATCGGTGTCGGCGTAGCGCGTCATCGCGTCGGTCGCCCCCAGGTGGTGCCATCCGTCACAGTTCCGGTCGACCATGTCGCAGAGCTCGTCTGCGTCAGGGTGAATCGCGTCGTCGCCGTCTTGGCAGTCGGCGCCGCCGCAGCTGCTGTGGCGGGCTCCGTCTTGGTCGGCATCGCAGAGCACCTCGGCTGCGAGGTCCGTGGCGTGGGTTGGCGCCGCCTGCGGCGCGGCCACGGGTGCCTCGAGCAGCTCGACGATGCGGGCCTCCATCGCGGCCTCTTGACCCGCGCCGAATCCGCTGTCGATCCGCATGTCACGGTCGAGGAGGACGATGAAGGGCAAGGAGCCCGGGTAGATGCCGCTCTTCTCCGCGAAGATTTGGTAGACGTCTTTACCTGCGGGCTCGCGCGTGACCGGGAAGTCGATGCCGTACTGAATCGACCACTCGTTTTGAAGCCCCTGTGTCGTGTCACTGCCGGGGACGTTCCCCTCGATCAGCAGGTGGATGATCATGAGCCCATCATCGCGGTGGAGTTCCCACATCGCCTGAGCCTCCTCGGCGGCGTCGCGACAGGGCACGCACCAGCCGGCTGAGAAGTCGAAGAGCACGACATAGCCATGGAACTGCGCGATCTCGAGCGCGGCGCCGAACTGATCGATCATCGCGATCTCAGGGACCGTATCGCCTTGCGCCCACCCCGAGGGGTACGCGGTCTCGCCGAAGGCCGACATGTCGGGCCACTGCTCTCCCCCAAAGGGCCAGGACCACCGCACGAGCGGGTCGGTACCCGCGGTGGCCTCCTCCATATCGGAGAAGCCATCGCCGTCGGTATCGCTGGAGAGCGGGTTGGTCCCCGCGCTGACCTCATCCATGTCGCTGACGCCATCGGAGTCGCTGTCCGCGGCGAAGACGCTGCTGCCGTGACCAAATTCCTCGCTGTCGCTGAGACCGTCGCCATCTGTGTCGGCGTTATTGGGGTCAGAGCCGATGTATGCCTCTTGCAGGTTGGTCAGCCCATCATTGTCCCAGTCCTCGTCTGGGGCCTCGACCTCGTCGGGGTTCACGTCGGGCTCGGGGACGACGACGACATCCTCCTCCGGGGCCATCGTGTCCTCGGGGGTCACCGCATCGCTCCCTGCTGCAGTGTCCTCCTCTGTCGGCTGTATCGCGTCACCAGGGCCGGTGTCTTGCCCCTCAGTGGCCGTATCGTCGACCTCAGTGACGTCATCAGCCTCCGTCACGGCGTCGGCCTCCGTGTCGACCTCGGTGTCGACCTCGGTGTCGACTTCGGTCACGGCGTCGGTCGTTGAGCTCTCCGAAGCGTCGGGGGTCTCATCCGGGGTGTCCACATCGCCGCAGGCGCCGAGGGCCATCCACAGGGTGAGGGAGATCGTGAGGGTCAAACGCGTCATGGTCCAGCTCCGATGCGTGCGCGGGAGCGCATTATGACAGAAGTAGACGGCCCTGGCGAAGACCTCATGGTGCTCCGTGTAGGGCGATCGACTCAGCCCTCGGCGGCGTTGGCGCGGCGGCTCAGCCAGGTGCCCGAGGCGAGCAGCAAGAGGATGCCTACCCCGCTTTGAGGGCCAATGGGCTCCTCGAACAAGAGCCAGCCCAAGGCCGCTGACCACAGGACGGTGGCGTAAGAGAAGGGGCCGACCACGCTGGCCTTCTCCAGGCGGTAGGCTTCGGTCATCGCGAGCTGACCCCCGGCGGCGCCTAAGCCGATCACCAGGAAGAGCAGCCACGCCATCGGTTGCTCGGGGAAGGGGTCCCCGAAGGCGCCGCTGAAGGCGAAGGGGGCCGAGCCCAGGACGCAGAAGACGCTGAAGCTCAGCACGATCCCCTCGGTGGTGTCGGTCTCTCGAAGCTTGCGCACGGCGAGGTAGGCCAAGGCCGCCATGACGCCGGCCGTGAGGGCTGCGATGGCGCCGAGTTGGCTGCCGTCTGAGGTCGGATCCATGATGATGATCACCCCGAGGAAGGCGACCAGCGCCAAGGGCAGGGTGCCCTTCGGGACGCGCTCCTTGATCATGATGCCCGCGAGGAGGACGACCAGGATCGGGTTCACGTAGAGCAGCGCCGAGGCCGTCGCCAGCGGGACCTGACTGAGCGCCCAGAAGTAGCAGACCATCGCGACGAAGCCGACGACGCTGCGCCAGAAGAGCAGCCCGAGGTTCACGGGGGCCATCGAGACCCCTCGCGCGCGCCCCAGCACCCAGGTCATCCCCGTGATGAACACCGAGCGCCAAAAGAGCACCGCGGCGAGCCCCGCCATCGGCACGGCGACCTTCGTGCCGGCCCCCATGACCGCGTACGAGGCGGTGGAGAGCAGCATCCATAAGACCCCGGCGAGTCGCGCCGTCTTGCTCACTCGCCCACCACGAGGCGCCGGCGCAGGTAGGCGGTGTTCAGGGCATTGAAGCTCGGGTCTTGGCTCAAGGCCTCGAGCCAATTTGTGACCTTGCCAGTCTGCATGACGTTGAGCCCAGGGGTGTCGATGTGCGCGTCATCTAGGGTGTGATCTGTGAAGCTCAACCCTGAGACTCCAGCGAAGAGCCCCTTGGGAGGTGGACCGGGGGGGACGAGGCCAATGGAGTGCCCCACTTCATGGGCGAGGGTCGACCCTAGCGCCAATCCGATGAATTCGAGGGCGAGGCCCAAGACGGTGAAGCGATCGAGGAGCGCGCTGTCGTGGCAGGCTTGCGGATCGAAGTCTGGGCTCAAGAAGAGCGCGTCGTCGGGTCCGTCGCCGATGGGGGTCCCGCTGTGAGGCAAAATAGAGGCGAGGAGCAGCGCCGCCAAGGGGTTCCCGAGCGCCTGTCGCGCCACGCCGGTCGTGAAGATGCCCAGGCCATAGGCGGTGTTGTCCTCATGGCTCTGATTGTTGGGGTCGAGCAACGCCATCCCGACCGTCCCGTTCGCTTGGTCCTCGGGTTCGCCGTCACCCCCTAAGGCGATCATCGAGAAGCTGCCGTCCCACGTCGCAGGGTCTGGTGCATCAGGGTCTCCCTCAAACACGACGTGCACGGGGATGCTCTCTGGGGTCATCTCACCGTTGGGCGCCAACAAGAATGTCTGGTGGGCCCAGCTCCGGACGACCTCGACGAGCTGGGCTTTCACATACGCCCTGGCGATTTCATTGCTCGCGGAGAAGAGGCCCATGGCGATGAAGGCCTCCTCCAGATCGGGTACGCCGTCTCCCTCGGGGACGTGCTCACTCACGAGCGTCATGGTCCCATCGGCGTGGACTGTATGCGTGAGCCGCGCGATGTCTCGGCTTAAGACGATGAGCCATGTGTCGGGGGTCACGAAGGGGTCCAGGTGGGGCGGCAAGACCGCGGTGTCGAAGGTCAGCTGCGAGGTGTCATCGCCCTCTGGGCCGCTGATCTGCGCGGTACAGGTGACCCTCGTGTCCGGGAGCGCCGGGTTCTCAGGGGTCACGAGGAGGCGTCGGTGCAGGCCGTCGTTTACCGCCTCGAAGACCTCACTGTGGAACGGTACATCGGCGACCAGGATGGCTCCGTCCCCAGCTGCCAAGGGTTGATCGCACACGACTGAGAGGGTCCCCCAGTCCATGGGGCCGCTGTCGGGCGCCGGGAGGATGTCCAAGGTGAAGCGCTCATGATTGACTTTCAGGGTGAAGGGGTGTGCTTCACCGCTGGCGTCTGTCCAGGGCTCAGTGCCGTTCATGGACGCGGGGATCTCGTTGACTGTCAGGACGATGCTTGGGGGACCTGAAGGGGGCGGGTCGGGGTCCGCGAGCGCGTCCTCTGTCGACCCACCGGGCGCGCAGTCCTCGTCGGAGGCCTCGATGTCCTGATCTTCGGCGGCGCCCAGGGTGTCGGCGGGGGCTTGGGCGTCGGCGTTCGCCTCCTCGCGCGAGGCGGCGTCCATGGCGGGTTCACTGGCGTCGATCGAGGGGGGAGCGAGGGCGTCTGGTCGTTCGTCGGAGAGCGCCTCGGAGCAGCCCACCAGCATCAGGGCGTACCCAATCAGGGCGCACCCAATCAGGGCAAGGCGCCTCATGCCTGACGTTTCAGGTGCCGAAGCCCCCGAGAGAGGCCGTAGAGCGGGACGCCAATGAGCAGTGCGATGCCGCCCTTGAGCAGCCGGTTGGGGTCGGTGTTGAGGAGCAGCCACGTGCAGAGGCCCAGTGTGAGCAGGGGGATCACGGGCCCGAGCGGGAGGCGGAAGCCGTTCGAGGGCTCGCGCTCTCGCCACCTCAAGATGATGACGGCGAGGCAGGTCGGGAGGTATTGCACGAAGCGAGCGACGACGCTTAGCACGGCGAGCTCCTTAAACGAGCCGGTCAGCGTCAGCCCAGAGGCGAGCAGCCAGGTCAGGATGATGGCCGGGATAGGGGCGCCGGTCTTCGGGTGCGTCCACGCGAGCTTAGCCGGTAAATCACCACGCTCGGCCAGGGCGAAGAAGCGCCGCGGGCTCACGAGCGCGGATCCTGAGTTGGTGCCGAAGACCGAGAACACGATACCGACCGCGACGATGGTGCCCCCGACAGGGCCGAGGAAGCCCTCGGAGGCCGCGGCGACGGGGTTGGCGTGCCCTGCGAGCCCCTCAAAGGTGCCGACTGCGACGACGAAGACCGCGCAGTAGATGGTCATCACGATGCCCATGACCCACATCAGCGCTTGGGGGACGGCGCGCTTGGGGTTCGCCATCTCACCTGCGGGGACGACCAGGGTCTCGAAGCCGACGTAGGCGTAGAGGACGAGGAGGATCGTCTCCGCCAGGTCGCCGTAGCCTTTCGGCGCAAAGGGCGTGAACCGAGCGCCCTCGATCGCGGTGAAGCCGACGACGATGAAGAGCGCCAGCGGGATGAGCTTGGCGACGGTGAACACCATCACCACCCGCGCGCCGGAGCGCGCTCCGAAGATGTTGACCAGGGTGAGGCCGCTGATCACGCTCACGGCCAGGGCCGGTTGAATCCAGCCTCCTTTGACGCTGGGGATGAGGGCTCCGAGGACCTCGGTGAGGCCATTGGCCAACGCAGCCCAAGCGATGACGGCCACACAGCAGGTCATCCAGCCGACCTCGAAGCCGATGAAGTCTCCAAAGACTTCACGGGCGTAGACGTAGGCGCCGCCGGTGCTTTGATAGCGGCTGCCGACCTCCGCGAAGCACAGCGCCATCAGCAGACACAGCGCCCCCGCTGCGACGATAGCGACGAGGCAGGCGGGGCCCATCATCGCGGCGGCCATCCCGGGGAGCAGGAAGATCCCCTGGCCCACGACTCCGTTGATGCCGAGCGCGATCACGTCACGGAGGGAGAGGTTACGCTGGAGACCAGCTGTGGGGGCGTCGCTCATTGTCTCGCTCGCTCAGCCTTCAGCGCGGACGCCGCGCTTAGGGGCTATCAACCTGTGGGGGCTTATTCGTCGTGATAGAGCGTCTCGGGCGTCGCCGCCGCATAGAGCTCCTCAAGGGAGTACGCATCGTGGGCCGCTTGGACAGCTCGGGAGAAGTCCGTGCAGGGCTTGCCTGCGCAGAGCTCGTTGATCTCCTTGAGTCCATCATCGAGGAAGTAGGTGTTTTGGAACTCGAGGATGTCGATGATCGCGGGACCTGGTCCTAAGAGCAGGGCGTGCCAATGGGTCTGTTGAGCGAGGCGCTCGAAGGGCTCGGTCATCTCGGGGTTCGCGGGGTCGAACAAGATCTCCCAGACCGCATGAGGCTGCCCGGGGTTCTCTTGGTCCGGCACGATGAAGAGGATGAAGCCCAGCGAGCCGTGCTCGGTGTCGATCGAGCCGCTCCCAACGTTGAGCTCAAAGGTCGTGATGTTGCCAAGGCTCTCAGCCCCCTCGGTGGGGTCGTTGATGAGCAGCATCACCTCATCACCGATCTCTTCGTTTACCGTACCGACAACGGGGGTCACGCCCGGTAATTCCCAGAAGCTCTCGGGAAGCTCAGGGGTCTCGACCTCGACCGTTTGATTCCACTTTGTGTTCTGCATCCCGAACGCTCCTTGCCATCGATTTGGCCATTAACCACCAGGTCGACAGCGAGGTCCACTTTGCGCGATCCCCCGGCGTTGACGTGGTTGCTCGACTCTGAGGCCAAGGGGGGTAACATAGGCCCATGAGCGCATTTCCCTACATGAGGCTCCACGAGTTCTGGAGCGTGCCGCACATTTTTTTCGACGAACCCGAGATGGGTTCCGAAGGGATGAGTGAGCCTTCAGTCGCTGGTGACCGTGGGCGCTGAGCACGACCGAGAGGATTTACTTCGAGACGATTCCGCGTGCCGAGAGGCGTTTCGAAAGGGAGAGCGACGGGCGATGAGTCAGGTCTATGACGCCTATGCACCGCTGGTGCAGATGATCTGCACCCACGGGTTCTCCGGGGGCTTTCGCGGCTTCTTTGACCCCATTGAGCGCGAGGATGCGCAACAGCAGATCTTCGCCGCGGCCTTCGAAGAGCGCGCGCGCCTGAGCTACGATGGCCTCAAGCCTTACTCGGCATTTTTGCGCGGCATCGCGCGGAACGTCATCCGTCGGATGCTTGAGAAGCGTAAGCGCTTTGAGCGGACCCCTGAGCAAGTCGAGCCCCCTGAGTCCGACCTTGAAGATGACGCCATCGAGGGCGAGCAGCTCGGGCTGATGCGGCGCTTCCGTCACGGGGTCGACACTGAGCCCGACAAGACCATCCTCGAGCTCTACTACGTGGAGGGGTGGGCCGAGGAGCGCCTAGCGTCTCACCTCAAGATGACGCGATACAAGACCCGGAAGGTGATCGCTCGGCTCCATAAGCAGATGACGACTCATATGAAGAGGCATGGTTATGGCGTCACCTAAGCCCATCGGGCGCTTAATCGCCCGCTATCTCGATCCCTCGAAGCGTTGGGACGCCGCCAATGAGAAGGCGCTGCGGGACCTCATCCGTGAAGATGAGTCTGCGCGCGCTGCGTACCGTGAAGCGGTGACCGCGCATCGGCTGATGGTCGGGGCGGATCCACAGTTCCCGAGCGGCTTTGAGCAGGGGCGGATGCGCGACGCAGTCGTGGCCGCCGCGACCCCTGCGCCTCGTCCAGCGCCTCAACGGTTCGCGGTCTGGGCAGGGCTGCTCGCTGCGGGCGCCGCTGCGCTCTTGATCACCGTCCTTCCACAAGACGGTGGCCCCTTACCCGTCGCGCCTGGTTTGGAGCGGGACGCTGACCTTCGCACTCGCGGGGGCGAGTCAGAGGAGCGCGCCGTCGGCCTGGGTCTCTCTGGTGTCCCACGTACGCAGCCCACGGCGGAGTACGAGATCGTCGCCAGCGAGGGCGTCCACCTCGGCGACTTCTTGCGGCTCTACACCACGCATCAGCTCGCTGGACCGGCTCACCTCTTTACCTTTGTCCTGCAACCTAACCGCGCCCCGATTTGGTACGCACCGATGCCCCCGGAAGAGACACAGAGTGTCCCGGTGACCGCCGGTCGCGCCGTGATGCTGGAGGCGGAGTACGCCGTGGATTCAGAGCGCTACGCCCCCGGAGCGGCCTTCGCCCTGGCGATCTACAGTGCGCACCCTGTCACGCTCGCAGCACTTCAGCCGCACTTGGGTGACGGGCTCTCGGCCAAGCCCCCTGAGGCCATGGCCAAGGCGCTCGCTGAGCGCCTCGGGCTCACCGCGCCCTCGGAGGTCGTCGCGGTCCCCTTCACGGTCCTCCCACCTCGCCCAGCGGCCCCCGATGCGCCTTAATCACACTGTGAGCCTCCTCGCGGGCCTCTTCGCTCTTGGCGCCGTCACGGTCGCCTCTACAGCTGAGGCTGCGGACAGGAGGTTCGCGGTCGTCGTGGGCTACAACGGCTCGGATGATCCGAACTTGGAGCCCTTGGCCTACGCCGACGACGATGCGCTCCGTTACTCGGAGCTCCTTGGCCACACCACGCTGAGGACTCGGACGCTCGTCACCCTAGACGATGAGAGCAAAGCGCTCTGGGGAGACGTGGCGACCGCGTCCCCGACGCGCCAAGCCGTCCTGAACGCCTTGAAGGTCACCCAGCGTGCCATGGCCAAAGCGAGGGAGGCCGGTGACCGCCCCATCCTCTATTTTGTCTACACCGGGCACGGTAATTACGACGCTGAGGGCCGCGGCTATGTCCACCTCGCGGACGGTCGATTGACCACACGAGACCTCTATCATCACGTCATCGCTCCTAGCCAAGGCGACCCGGTCATCCTGCTCGTCGATGCCTGTAACGCAGCCCTCTTGGTGCACAGTCGCGGGGTCGAGCGCCGCGTCGCTGCCACCACGAGCTTGCGCTTGGAGAGCCACCCGAACGTGGGGGTCATCTTGGCCTCAAGCACCGTCGGTGAGGTGCACGAGTGGGGCCGATACCTGGCCGGAGTCTTCAGCCACGAGGTGCGCTCGGCGTTGCTGGGCCCCGGAGATCTCAACGGGGACGGCGTAGTCGGCTTCGCGGAGTTGGCCGCCTTTGTCCATGCGGCGAATCAGCGCGTCGCAAACCCCACGATCCGCCTCACGCCGTACATTCGACCGCCGCTTAACGAACCCAACCTGGCGATCGTCGACCACACACAGGCGAGCTTCCCGGCGCGGATCCGGGTGGACGGAAAGGTCGCAGGGAAAGCCCACCTGGTGGACAGCAACCTGGTGCGCGTCGCGGACTTTCACAAAGCAGCCGGCGACATCATGTGGCTCGCTGTACCCCGCCAAGGTACCTTTGTCCTCGTCCATGGTGAGACGGAGTATGTGCTCCCGGAGGGCGCGACAGGGGCCATCTCGATTCGGGAGCTCGATGCCCGCGAGCGGCAGGTGCTCTCGGCGCGCGGTGCGCGCAGCGATTACTTTGATAAGACGCTCTTCTCGGCGCCTTATCGCCGGGATGAGGCGGAGCGCTACCTCGCCTCATCGTACCTCAGTGACCTGACCGTGACCCGGTTGGTGGCGCGCCCTTGGTATGAGAATGTGGGCGCTTGGTCAGCGATTGGCCTCGCTGCGGTCAGCTTAGGGACCGGCGCTGGGCTGTCTGTCCTCGCCAATGCGCGCTCTGCGGAGGCTCATCAGGCCGTCTGGGCCGACGACAGGGACCTGCTCAATCAAGAGGTCGCTGAGCTCGGCGCGGGGGCGTACGCGATGCTCACCGTTGGCGCTACAGCCCTGACCAGCGGTATCCTCTGGTTCATCCTGGACCAGCCCGTCGGAGAGGAGCGCTACGAGCCACCGCTTGGCGTCCAGTTTGGCCCAACTGGGTTTAGCCTCACTACGCGCCTATAAGGCTGATCCTCACAGCGCACCCTGTTACAAGCGACGTCATGCGTACCCTGGCCCCCCTCATCATCGCTCTCACCGCCTTGGCAGGGTGCTTCGCAGAGGCGCCGATCACGGGGGCGCAATGTAATAAGGAGCGCCGTTGCCCCGGGGAGCATTTCTGCCAAGGAGGGCGATGTCAGGAGGGCTCGCCTTATGTGCAGAGCTTGCTCTGCGTCGATGACTCAGAGTGCCGCGCCGGGACCTCGTGTCACCCCGTGGATGGGCTCTGTGTTCAGTGCCATGCACCGGAACATTGCCTGACGGGGCACTGCACGCTTGCAGGCAGCTGTGCGCCTTGTGAGGCAGACGGACAGTGCACGACGACAGGGCGCTGCAATTCTTATGGTTTCTGCGCAGCCTGCCTCGCCGACACCGACTGTGCCACGGGAGTGAGCTGCCTGCCGGGGCTTGGTCAGTGTGATGACGAGCAAGAAGATCAACGAGACGAGGCCGGGTCGGTAAGGGAAGAGCGTCCCCAGGAGGATTCATGAGCACATCATCGCGACTCCTCTGCATCGCCCTCCTCGTTGGCTTTGGGGCCTGCGAGGCAGAAGAGCCCGTGGACAGCGGGCCTCAGGCGCCGCCGACGGAGACGTCGGCCTGTGCCCTAGATGCGGACTGCCCAGAGGGGGTCTGTGATGCGATCCAAGCGCTCTGTGTTCAGTGCACCGATGACAGCCACTGTGCTGCAGGCGTGTGCCACCCTGACGCCAATGTCTGCGTGCAATGTTTGGACGATGACGGCTGCGCCCAGGGCGTGTGTCACCCGACCAAGTCCTTCTGTGTTCAGTGTGTCGAAGACGCCGAGTGCGACGGTGGCTACTGTCACCCGACCCTCCTGCAGTGCGTCGAGTGCGTCTTTGATGACAACTGCGCGAGTGGTCGGTGCAACGCTGAGATAGGTGTCTGCATTGGCTGCGTTGAGGACGCCGATTGTGATGATGGGAACCCCTGCACAGAAGACAGCTGTGAGGCTGATCAGTGCGCCCTTGTCCCTCGACAAGACGGCGAGGCCTGCGATGACAGCGACCCTTGCACTGCAGTGGATGCGTGTGTCGCTGGGAGCTGTCAGGGGAGCGGTCACGTCGCGTCCTGTTGCCCTGAGGTCAGCCCTTGCATCGGGGCACAGGCCCCGACCGACACGGATGAGGATGGGTGCGTAGACAGCTGCATCTGCCCTGACCCCCCAAGCTGTGAGCTCCCCCTTGGACCAGTCGACACCGACGAGGACACCTGCCTGGACAGCTGCAGCTCCCTCGCGTGCCAGTCAACTCAAGGCTGCCCGGAGGGTACTTATTGCGCGACTGCAAGCGCGGCCTGTGATGCGGGTGGTACGTGCAAACTCCCACCAGAAGAGTGCTCTCTGCTCGTCGAAGTCGTGTGTGGCTGTGATGGGGTGACGTACGATAACGCGTGCACCGCTGCGCAGGCGGGGACCGGGGTCTCGGAGAAAGGGTCCTGCGGCGGTTGCGATGCCATTGAATGCGACACGTGTCCGCCGACCGCCATCGCGGTCGACACCAGTGAGGACGGCTGCTTCGATGCGTGCGTCGCATGTGACCCCGAGTTTCAAGGGCTCGACACCGACGCCGACGGGTGTCGAGATACGTGCGCGCCGTGTGATGCGCTGCAATGCCCGCCACGATCAGAGCCCGTGGACGCCGACGTCGATGGTTGCGCGGAGGCATGCGTCTGTGCGGATGGCGCGGCCCCTGAGCCTGAGGGCTGCCCGTGCGAGGTCGCCTGCATTGACTTGGCTTGCGCCGCCTCGCAGTTTGCGCAAGACGGTGACGCAGACGGGTGCGTTGAGAGCTGCGAACCCTGCGCCTTGGGGACGACAGGGGCTGACTTAAACGATGATGGGTGCGCCGAGACCTGTGCGCCCTGTCCCGAACTCGATTGCCCCTTGGGCGCGGACAAGATCGACGGTGACGCGGATGGCTGCGTGGACACGTGCACCTGTGGGGGGGAGCCCATCGGCGGCATTGAGTTGCCCTCCGCGTGCCCTTGCGAGAGTGACCTCGCGTGCCCGCTCGGGAGTACGGGGATCGACCTCGGCAACGATGGGTGCCCAGACAGCTGCTTGTGTGCGACGGATGTGTTGGTCGATCTCGGTGAGGTGTGCCCCTGCCCCTATCAGTTGAGCTGCCCAGAGGGGCGCGTCCCCAGCGATGAGGATGGTGATGGCTGTGATGAGACCTGCCTCTGTGCAGGCGGCATCTTGCCCGAAGAGAATGGCACGTGTCCGTGCCTGACGGCCGGGTGTCCGACGGGCTCAGCGGCGATCGATGTCAATGGTGATGGGTGCGCCGAGAGCTGCGCATGCTCCCTCAATAACCCTGGACCCGAGGGTTGCGTGTGCCAGGTTCAGATCGCTTGCCTCGAGGGCCTGGTCCCCAAGGACTCAGACGGTGACGGCTGCACGGATACGTGCAGTGCGTCCTGCGATACCGCCTGTGAGTGCGCATCGACGTCGGGGATCGCTGCGGCGGAGTGCGACGCCCAGTGCCCCACCTGTGAGCCGCATTGGACCTGTGTCGCGGGGGCGTGTATCGCGGAATGCGGGCCACTGCCCCCTGAGCTGACGCAATGTCAGACCTGCAGCGACGAGCCGACCTGTTACCCGGGTCAACAGGCGATAGATACCGATCAGGACGGCTGCTTTGATGCCTGTCAGTGCTTGGTGGAAGGCCCCTTGAGCGAGAATGGCATCTGCGGTTGCCCCTTCGTCTTGGTCTGCTCTGAAGGTGCCACCGGGTTAGACACCAACGGCGATGGTTGCCCCGATGTCTGTGACTGCCCTGAAGGAGAGAGCCTCGGGGCCCAGGGGCAGTGTTGCGCAGCCCCTCCGACCTGCGGACCCTATGCGTTCCTCGTGGACGATGATGACGATGGGTGCATCGATGCGTGCCAGTGCATTGGCGGTGGCCTGACGGTTAACGGTGTTTGCCCGTGTCCGTATAGCTTGCTCTGTCCCGTTGGAGCGCCTGCGGACACCGACGACGACGGGTGTGACGATGTCTGCCTCTGTGACGACGGCTCTGAGCTGAGCACTCAAGGCCAATGTTGCGGCGCTCCGCCGACATGTCCCGCTCAAAGTGTACCCTTTGATTCGAGCGGGGACGGCTGTCCTGACGGCTGCCTTTGCTTTGATGGGACCTCCCCGGGGGACGCCGGTTGTCCCTGCGTGGGCGAGCTCCTGTGCAGCGCTGGCGCCCCTAAGGACACGGACGCTGATGGCTGCACGGACAGCTGCGAATGCCCCGATGGGGGCAAGCCCCTCGCAAAATCCGGCTGCTGCCCGGCGGTCGCCCCGTGCTTAACGGACCAGGTCGTCTTGGACGCTGATGACGACGGGTGTGCCGATGGATGTGGCTGCCCTGAGGGCACCGTCGAGGGTCAGCAAGGCACGTGCTGCGTGACCAACCTCCAGTGCATTGGGAGTCAGGTGGCGATGGACAAGGACGGAGACGGCTGCGTGGAGAGCTGTGAATGTCCACTGATGGTCGGCTGTCCCTTTGGCTTCGTCGCGACGGACACCGACGCTGACGGGTGCAAGGACACGTGCTTGTGCCCAGGTGGTGATACCCCCTCGGATGACGGCTCGTGTTGCGCACTGTTGGCCTGCTTGTCGGGGACTTATGCGACGGATACGACGGGAGATGGCTGCGCTGAGACGTGCCTGTGTGCGGATGGGGCGGTGCCCGTCCAGGGAACCGGTGTATGTTGCGCTGCGATCGAGGTTTGTGTCGAAGGGGCTACCGCGACAGACACGACTGAGGACGGCTGCGTGGACACCTGCCTGTGTGATGGTGGGGTGATCCCAGACGACGTGCTTGGTTGCCCGTCCTGTGCACCCTTCGACTGTGACCCTGACTCAGCGCACGTCATCTCGGTCGACAGTAACGACGATGGATGCCTGGACACGCAGGAGGTGTGCGCGCTCGGGACTCAGGCCGACGACAGCGACGCGGATGGATGCTCGGACAGCTGCATCACGTGTCCGACCACGAAGACCTGCACTCAGTACGCGATCCCGGCAGACACGACGGGTGACAACTGCCTCGACAGTTGTCAGTGCTCTGATGGCAGCAAGCCTGACGCCCAGGATGGATGTTGCCCTGAGTTGGGTGCTTGTGACGCAGGTGCCACCGCAGTCGATACAGACCAAGACCAATGTGTCGACGCCTGTGAGTGCGACGAGGGGGCCATCATCGCGCCGGGCGAGAGCTGCCCTGTGAGCTGTGCTGAGCCAGCCTGCGAGGAGCCAATGCCCTTCGACTCCTTCCTTGCGGACCAGGACGGTGACGGTTGTTACGACGTCTTGGATGTGTGTGCGCTCAATACTCAGGGCGCTGACGCGTCCGGTGATGGCTGCTGGGATCACTGCGAGCCTTGCGCTCTCGTGGTGCAGTGCGTGAACGGCACCACAGGGACCGACACCGATGCGGACAACTGTGTTGACTCCTGTCTCACGCCTTGCGCCGGGGTCTGTGATTGCGAGGCCCTCCTTGGGCCCGCCTCTGGGCCATGCAGTGGTCAGGAGCCTCAGGCGACCTGGAGCTGCGATACCGGGTTATGCGAGGTCGTCTGCGTTGAGGAAGATGAGCCGATTACTGAGTGCGAAGGCGGCTGTGAGTCCAACGACGGGTGCGCGACGAACCAGTATTGCCAGCACGAGTTGGGTGACTGCGGGGACGTAGGGACCTGCCAACCCAAGCCAACGGTTTGCCCGACCCTGCCAGGGGAGCCGCAGGTCTGCGGCTGTGATGGCCAAAACTATGCCTCTCAATGCGAAGCAGCATCGAACGGTATTAACCTGGAATCATTGAACTCCTGCGCGCCCTAACGCCTCGCTTTCGTCAAAAACAGGCCCCCGCGATGCATCTTTATCGACGAGATCACCTTCGGTCCTGAAGGGAGTGTGAAGGTTCGGGTCATGTCGACCGGACCAAATCACACGGAGGACTCGCTGAGCGCGTCGGGCGTTTGTCGAGTCGGGAGGGAGTCCGTCATGCGTTTGAGATCCTTTGCTGTAGCCGCTCTTCTGGGGGCAGTCACCGTCACCGGCTGTGATGGGGACGATCCACTCGCGACGCGTCATGCGCCACTGATGTCGGCATTGCACGCCGACCAAGCGCCTTGCGAGACGCCTGCCGTCGATATCGCCCCCTCGCTCGTCTATGACGACCTCGCGCGCCTCGAGACCCGGTTCGCGCTCCGTGATGTGCTCGATACACTCGTTGAGCGCGCAGAGGTTGAGAGCCCCGCGACCGGGGAAGAGCTTTGGGGACAGTGGTGGCGCAGCAACCTGGGTGTCGACCCCGCTAACCCCGTCGATGAGCCTCGCTGCGGCGATGGTGAGGGTGCCGATCGGAACGGGTTCCCCATCGTCTGTGATCGCCCTGAGGCTGACTTTGGGCTCGAAGACCCCGAGAATCCCAACGCCATCGCTGAATTTCTCGACGCTCATGAGCCCGTTCAGCTCGTCAACCGCTTTGACTTGATGCCGCTCGACGGCAGTCATTGCGGCGAATATAGGATGGTCTTTGCCCTCAAGGGGCAAGCCCCGCTCGATGGGCGTAACCTCATCATCTTTGAGGGTGTGGTACCGAACCCCGAGCCGAGCTGTGGTGCCGCGGGTTGTCGCCCGATCGTCACGTTCTGGGCGGACCTCTCAGCGATGACCGATGAAGACGCGATCGCCGACGCGCTGCAAGGCTTCTACTTCGACGGACTCCCAGAGCATGACGTCGTGCCCGTGATTCGCCCTGAGGCCTACGGTGTCGGCACGTCGGTCGCGACTGGCTACAACGGTCCCACCGGTCAGATTCGAACCAACCAGTTCTTTCATCCCGGCTTCTCGTTCAGCGACTGGACCCTCCGCGAGTACAGCTTGGAGCGCATGTGCACCACGGTCGCTCAGCCGGTCAAGCCGGTGCTCAGCGTGAAAAAGAAGAAGCGCTTGAAGACGTCCAAGCAGGCTCGCTTCAGCAGCGCAAAGGCTCTCGTGACCGTCAAGCCGATCACGGTCACGACCTGCACGCTGATCGTGCGACCTCAGCCTGTGGCCAACAACCCCGACCCGTCGCTGTTGAACGGGACCGATGACCAAGTCTCAGAGTTTCAGTCGGGTCGCACCGAGGACGGCGAGTTAATCAGCGACGACAGCTTCATCGCGCAGCTCTCGACGATGATCCACACCGAGCTCGACGAATTCGGAAACTGGCCCGCTGAGACCCTGGCTGACGTCGCGATGGCGACGGCGCCGCGTTGGGACGCTGCAGAGTCCATCATCAGCGGCGCCACGGACCCCTATGTGGGCGCCTCCGGCTTTATGGACACCATCGCGGCGGAGCTCCCGGCGTTAGGCACCTATGAGGCGAATCACATCATCGCGAGGGCCACGATGAACTCCTGCGGCGGATGTCATCAGCTCAGCAATAACCAGACTGCGCTTGGTA
The DNA here is from genome assembly GCA_049602155.1 of Myxococcota bacterium. Classification (GTDB taxonomy): domain Bacteria; phylum Myxococcota_A; class UBA9042; order PHBI01; family JBMYRH01; genus JBMYRH01. The sequence continues at coordinate 60,059 of JBMYRH010000010.1, forward strand.
ACTTCGACCCGTCAGGAGAGGCCCTCGTGTGGCCAAACAAGACGACCTCCTTTGTGCACATCAACGAGGACGGTACCCGGTCCAACGTGATGGATGACCACTTCCTGCCTCATCGCTTCGAGGTGATGCTCGCCTACCTCGACGTGACCTGTGACGCGTGCCTTGAGGCGCCGTTGCTCCGCACCACCGACGGTAAACTCGTCACCAGCACGGAGATGATGCAGGCCTCGACGCCGCCAAAGTCCGTCAAGGGCGACAGCGCTTCAGCATCTCCTGCTGCAGCACCCAAGGTAGCCAAAGACGTGATTGAGCTCGGTGGCAGCGCGACCTTGAGTGGCAGCCGGACGCACTAAGTCATCAGGTTCAGGCAAAGAGGTCACCCCTGCGTGGGGTGGCCTCTTCTTAATTGCCCCGCCGACGCCAGAGCTCGAGCCGGACGGGCTCTTGGCGGAAGATGTGGTCATAATAGGGCCTGGCGAGGCGCTCAAAGCCCTCGATGAACTGGGCGCCGCCCACCTCCTCTCTGCAGTCGGGGCCACCAGCGACATGGCAGTCCAATCCGCGGTGCACAAGGACACACTCCGAGCCTGTGACGACCGCATCGAGCAGCCCCCCGAAGACCTCAGGGGACCTCGGGCAGAGCTGAGGTGTCGCCAGTGAACCACCAAAGAAGACGTACTCATACGCGCTGACTGTGCGGTCCGCTGCCGGCTCGACCGCGGACACGGTCGCGATGACGCACTCGGGGTGAGCCTCTGTGGCGCGCATGAGCGCCCGCGCTTCGGCCTGCAGGTGCCGACTAAGCGGCATCTCGTAGAGTGTCCCCGGGCTCTCTGCGTGGTGGGTCTCTACGGCACCGCGCCAGGCGTCTTGAGGGATGGGGATGACGCACAGGGCGGCGAGCCCGATGATGATGATGTGCCCCCGCGCGCGCCCTTCACACCACTGAATTACGAGTCGCCACCCAAGGGCCGTGAAGGCTCCCCCGAGCCCGGCCATCAACGCCGCGTAGCGGAGCACTTCATAGGGCGCATCTCCATCATGGGCTGAGGTCCAATAGACGCCTTGCAGCACCAGCGCCGCCACGCCTGCAGCAGACCAACTCAAGGGGCGCCGGAGCACTTGGAGGCCGCCGAGGCAGGCCAGCAGGGAGAGTCCGATGGGCCAGGTGGCGAAGAAGCCAAGCGGCCAGGTCAGAGGTCCCCACCCGACGGCGCCTCCCCCCTGACGCTGCCAGAGCTGCCACGCCTCGGGCGCGCTCGCGCTCGTCCCGGCGCCGATCACCCCGACGAGGGAGACGGTCAGCGCACCAGAGAGGATGAGCGCGGCGGTCGTCCATCCGCGGTCGAGGCGTGGACGCCATCCGTGAGGCAGGGCCATCGAGATGGCCAATGAGGACCACGTGATGGCGCCTAGGATCCCCCACTCTAGTCGCACACCGCCCAACATCACCGCGACGATCCCCAAGAGGGTCATCGCGATGCGCGGCGCGCGTTGGACATGGGCGACGGCGACGGCCCCGATCAGGGTGTAGCTGCTGACCAGGTTCGCGGGCAACTCCGACCACGCGGCGTTGACTTGGAGCGGCGCGAGGCCCCAGGCCGCGGCGGTGACGACGCTCACGGACAGGCGCTTAGTCATCGCCCAAGTGAGTGCACCGATAGCGGCGCTGTTCATCGCGGCGAGGGTGAGGTTCATCGTGACGACGTCACGGATCGGGAGGCCGCCCTCAGAGCTCAGCGCCCAGTGGAGCGCATCGAACGCGGGGCCGTGGTGTCCCTGGCCATAAAGCGACGCTACGATCCCGGCGACGGATCCCTCTTGTAAGACCGTGATCCACACCGCGGGGAGCGCCGCCGGATCGATGGCGGTCCAGGCGAGCGCGCCCACCCCGAGGATGGCGGTGAGGGCCTTGAGGTTGCGTGCGGGTGACTCACTCCGCGCGAGGCACGCGGCCAAGAGCGCGAGGAGGAGGGCGTCGCCGAGGAGCCACGCCCACCGCTGAGTCGGCGGCCAAGCGCGGGTCGGTTGGGCGCGCAACCGCGGCACGCTCGTGGCCTCGACCGCCGCCGCTTGTGGGGCGCCCTCTGTGGGCTTCGTCACGCCGACAAAGGGCCGGTGTTCGGCGCTCTGTTCCCAGCGCTTCAGGGCGCTCAAGACCACCTTGAGGGGGGCAGGCGCGGCGGTGCCGCCTGGCGCCGGCTGGACGCGATAGTGGGTGGTGGACCAGGGATCACCGGGTCGACTGGGGACGATCTCGAGCTGACTTCGGGTCTCGCCCTGTGTGATCGTCAGGCGCAGGAATTCGGGGTGTCGTTTGACCGCCGAGACCGTCCAACCCTCTCCGATGACCTGGCCCATTGACCACGGGACCGGGCCCGGCATCGCGGCGTCTGCGGGGAGCGAGATGAGCACACTGAGGCCCACCATTCCGCTGACCCAGGCGCCCGCTATGCTGCCGTTCTTCACCCCATGCCCCCTCTGGCGTCCCCCTTGGTTCTACCGCCCCCAACGGTGTGCCGTCCAGCTGGCTGCGGAGCGAGATAGAGTCGGGGTGACGCAAATAACGCGCTGCGTCAAAAAGCGCCCGGAAGTGCGCGTTTGGTGGTATAGGGCTCAGGCGAGTGACGGTGAGGGAGCACATGGCAGGGTTGACGCGACATCTTCTGCAGCAGGGGCCCGTAGTGGCTGCTCTAGGCCGGTCTGCGCTCATGGCGCTGGCCCAGCAGGTCGATCGAGACCGGGAGACCTCTGCACCTTCGACACCTGGTCCAGTCATTGCGCAGTCCGTCGCGCCACGCCCCAAGGCGCTGGTGCAGGACGTCGTGCGGTGGTCCGGGGGGGAGCCTCGGGCGTACCGCGATGTGGTCCCCTCTTACCTCTTTCCACAGTGGGGGTTTCCGCTCCAGAGCCGGACGTTGGATGGGATCTCTTATCCCCTCGCTCGGATCTTGAACGCTGGCTGTCGGATGACGGTCCACGCCCCCATCCCGGCGCATGAGACGCTGAACCTCTCTGCCCAGCTCACCGGGGTCGATGACGACGGTCGTCGGGCCATCCTTCACCAGCGCTTAGTGACCGGCACAGCGTCAGTGCCAGAGGCCCTCACCTGTGAGTTTCAGGCGCTCGTCCCCTTGCGCCGCGGCGATGGAAAGAAGAAGGAGCGACCCCGCGTCCCTCGTGGCGTCAAGGAGCTCGCATTCTGGCGTCTTGGCCCGCGTTCAGGGTTGGAATTCGCGCTCTTGACCGGGGACTTCAACCCGGTCCACTGGGTGGGCCCGTACGCGCGCGCCGCCGGCTTTCGGAGCACCATCTTACACGGCTTCGCGACCATGGCGCGGACCATTGAGGGGTTGAACAAGACCCTCTTTGCCGGAGACGTCCACCGGCTCAAGGTGCTGGACGTGCGGTTCGTACGACCGCTGATCCTGCCCGCTAAAGTGGGCCTCTACATCGACGGCGATGGCGGCGTATGGGTCGGCGATGCCCCTGGTGGGCCGGCCTACATGCAGGGCACCTACGCTCTCACTACGGAGTAAACAATGTCAGATTACCTCCTCGACTTGGGGCAGAACCCGACGGCGCGCAAGGTCGTGAAGTCTCTGGGCCTCCCGATCCCTATCCCTCAGGTCCTTCAACGCGCCAAAGGACCTTGGTCCGAGCGCCCGCTGCACGGCCGCGATGTGCTCATTGGGTCGAGCCCTGGTGCGGACCTCGCGGAGGTCTTCGCGACGACGCTGACCGCGGCCGGCGCGAACCCATGCGTCCTCGGTGATGAGGCCGCCCTCGCGCCCTATGTTGGACCCGGTGAAGCTTACGGGCGTCCACCTCGCGCGATCTCCGTGACGGAGCCCACCCCAGGCTTGAGGCCCAGCGCGATCGTCTTTGATGCGACGGGGCTCGAGACCCCTGCGGCGCTGCGCGCGCTCTTCGACACCTTCCGGCCTTGGCTCAGGTCGTTGAGGCGCTCGGGGCGTGTCGTCGTCGTCGGGCGCCCTGAAGGTGAGGCTCGCACCCCGGCGATCGCCGCCACTCGCGCGGCCCTTGAGGGCTTCGTGCGCTCCCTCGGCAAAGAGATCGGTCGCGGCGGCTCGACCGCCCAGCTGGTCACTGTGGCGCGCGGTGCAGATGACCGTCTGCCACCAGTGCTCCGGTTCTTGCTCTCAGACCGCTCCGCGTTCGTCACCGGTCAGGTCTGGCGCGTCACCAAGTCTGTGAAGAAGCCCTCGGCACCGCGTTACCTCAAGCCCCTTGAGGGCAAAGTGGCGCTCGTCACGGGCGCCGCGCGCGGGATCGGCGCGGAGACCGCCAGGATCCTAGCGGGCGAGGGTGCCAAGGTCGTGGTCCTGGACCGCCCAGCAGATGACGGGCCCGCCAGCCGCGTCGCTCGGGAGATCGAGGGCACCACCCTCCTCGTGGATGTCACCGATAGCGACGCCCCAGAGCGGATCACGGAGCGCTTGATCGAAGAGTTTGGTGGCGTAGACATCGTCATCCACAACGCGGGGATCACCCGTGACAAGATGCTCGCGAACATGACGGAGGACCGTTGGGATCTGGCGGTCGACGTCAACCTCGGCGCCGTAGTGAGGATCACCGAGGCGCTCTGTCAAGGGGCCCTTCGCCCTCAAGGTCGCGTCATCTGCCTGTCCTCGATCGCGGGGCTCGCAGGCAACGCTGGGCAGACCAACTACTCAGCCTCCAAGTCTGGCGTCGCTGGATACGTCGCGGCGCTCGCGCCGACCTTGGCGGCTAAAGGCGTCACAGCCAACGCCATCGCGCCCGGCTTCATCGAGACACGCCTGACAGAGGCGATCCCGCCGCTGATTCGAGAGGCGGGTCGGCGCATGAACAACCTCAGCCAGGGGGGGCTGCCTCAGGACATCGCTGAGGTTGTCACCTTCCTCGCGAGCCCCGGCTCGGCGGGCATCACAGGCGAGACATTGCGGGTGTGCGGCGGCCACCTCGTGGGACGATAGGAGAAGCTCAATGGCGACCAAGAAGCGCACCACATCACCCTCGAAGGCCTCACGGAGCAAGCCACGTCGCGCTGTCGTCGTCGCCGGCTCAAGGACGCCTTTTGTGAAGGCATTTAAGGAGCTGATGCGCCTGGACGCGATCGACCTAGGGGTCGCTGCGGTCGGGGGCTTGCTCGAGAAGACCCAGCTCGCGACCTCGGAGATCGACGCGATCGTCTGGGGTGGCGTGATCCTCCCCGCAGTGGCGCCGAACGTGGGTCGCGAGATCGCGCTCGATCTTCGACTGCCCGCGAGCGTCGAGGCGATGACCGTCACGCGGGCCTGTGCGTCGGGCCTGCAGGCCGTCACCTTAGCCGCCGCCGCGATCGAACGTGGTGAGGCCGATGTGGTCATCGCAGGGGGGGGAGACAGCACCTCGAATGGTGAGGTGAAGCTCCCCCAGAAGTGGGTCCACACACTCGCGCCATATGCCTTTGGTAAGCCATTTAAGCCTGCAGATGCGATGAGCGTCTTGGCCCAGTTGATGCCGCTGAGTGAGCTCATGCCTCGTCGTCCGGAGATCGCCGAGCGGAGCACGGGGCAGGTCATGGGCGAGGCGGCTGAGGAGATGGCGGTTCGCAACGGCGTCTCTCGTGTGGAGCAGGATCTCTTCGCGGCCCGATCTCATCACCGCGCGGCGGCGGCGATCGCCTCCGGGCGCTTTGATCACGAAGTCGCCCCTGTGACGACTCAGGGTGGCCGTGTCGTCACCAGTGACACCCTGGTGCGCGCGACAACGAGCGCCGAGAAGCTCGCCAAGCTGAGGCCGGTCTTCGCAAAGGACGGATCGCTCACTGCTGGCAATTCCAGCCCGCTCACGGATGGCGCTGCTTCGGTGCTCCTTATGAGCGAAGAGAAAGCCAAGGCGCTGGGCTACACCCCCTTGGCTGCCTTTCGCAGCTGGGCGTATGCCGGCGTCGATCCCGCCGATCAGCTCTTGATGGGGCCGGCGATCGCGATGCCCAAGGCGCTTGAGCGCGCAGGGATGGCGCTCTCTGACGTGGGCTTGGTCGATATGCATGAGGCCTTCGCGGCCCAGGTGCTCTCGGTGTTGAAGATGCTCGGATCCGCAGCGTTCGCCAAAGAGCGCCTCGGTCGATCCGAGGCCGTCGGAGACGTGGATCCCGATGTGCTCAACGTGCACGGGGGGTCGGTCGCCTTGGGTCACCCGTTCGCGGCCACCGGCGCGCGCATGGTGACGACCATGGCGCATGAGCTTCATGCGACGAATCGTGAGACGGCACTCCTCGGTATCTGTGCCGCTGGAGGCCTCGGCGCGGCGGCCGTGATGGAGGCCGTCTAGGGGTGAGATTCGCCCCATGATGACATCAGAGCTTGATCGCGCAGGTGGGAAGGTGTAAATCCCGTCCCCTTGCGAGCAACGCGAGAACGGAATTCGGAGGTTTCGCCATGGCGGTGAAAGTCAAAAAGGCAAAGCTAGCCCATGAAAAGAAGGGCCAACAGGCGCAAGGCGCTGTAGGCGGATTCACGTTTAAGTCCGTCTTAGAGTTGGTCCAGCACAACGGCAACGAGGTCGCTATCGTCGACCTCGACGGCAAGGGCACTCTCGCCATCGTGGACACGCAGTTCGTGCTCTCCGATGACGGTGGTCTGAAGCCAGCCATGGTCGCTTGTCCGGCTGTCTATGACGCTGTGGCGCGCCAAGAGGCGATCCAGCGTCACGCGTCCTACGCAGGCAACTAAGACGCGCTCTGGTCAGGGCGCTCCTCTGCGCCCAAGATCACGTCCACGATCGGCCCGACGCTGACAGTCAGCGGTGCGGGGAGCTGCATCACGTCTCCGTCAAACATGACGAGCAGGTGCGGGTCGCCGTTCATAGGGGTGAGCGTCAAGCTGCGCGCTGATGTGACGAGGCCATGGTCCGGGGACATGCTCCGGCCTGTCCGCATCCGGAAGAGGTCCAGCAGGAAGGCTGCTGGGCTCACCGTGGTCCCGAGCATGTGGAAGCGCGTCGGATCGTCGAGGCAGCCCGGGAAGGGCGCGAAGCCAAGCCCGAATTCGGGCACGGTGCCTGCGGCGATGGTCACGTAGTCTGCGACCGGGTGCAGCGCGTCATCGATTCGAAGCTCGAGTCGATCTGGGGCCGCCATTTTGCGGATGAGTGGGCCACCCACCATCGCGCTCATGGCCGCGCTGGAGAGCGTCGTGAACGCCGTCCATGGCGTCGGGTGAGGCTGTCCACGCCGGTAGTACTCTTCGAGGTAACGGACGACGAGCCCCGTCCCGAAGAGGCAGCCGAGTCGGTCCCCGCCGCGCATCAGCGGCCGAGAGAGGGTTCGAAACGTCCGCTGGGAGCGCAGGTCGTCGACCAACGCCTTGAGGAGCTTGAGAGGGGTACCCTTGGGGATCCCGAGGCCGTTCGCGGTGGTGTTCATGGTTCCGCCGCGCAGAAGCGCGACCGGGGGCAGGTTGGCGGCACCGAAGACGGCCTCTGCGTGCCCCATCACGTAGCTGTAGGTGCCGTCTCCTCCGCAGATCGCGAGGACCGAGATGTCCTCCCGCTGCATCACCTTCAGCGCGGTGTCGAGGCTCTCTGGGTCTCCGCAGGCGAAGACCTGGCCATCGTCTTGGACGACCTCCTTTAAGGCGTCGACGACGGCCTCGGCGCGCCCTCGATTGCGCCTTGAGCGTGGATTGACGATGACCCCGATACCTGCCACGCAGCGTTGCTCCTAACGTATGGCCTCGTGGTGCAAGGCGCTCAGTTCACGTGTTGAAGTCTATCCGCCTCAAGCAGCGTCGCAGCGAAGCACTTCAGCTCGGGCGGCAAGAGGACACCCCACATTAACCCAAACTCATCCATCGCCCAGTGACGCCGAGAGAGCTCGATGGCCTCAGCGACCGCGCGACGGGCGTTGGATGTGTCGCCCGCGCCTGTCGCGTAGCACGCCGTCATCAGCGTCAGGACGGTGGCGAGGTTGAAGTCATGGGCCTTCATCGCGCGATGGGCCAACGCCTCGGTCTCGCTTGTGTCGACGGGCTCACCGCTGGTGAAGGCCAGCCAGTCAGCGCTGCACTGCAGTGCGATCTCGGTGCTGCTCCAGCGCGAGGGTTCACTCTGTCCGAGCGCCTCTTTAACCCCGCTGATGAGCGCCTCACCGAGGGCCCTCTGGCCGAGTCGTCCCGCCATGATGACGCTGTTGAACCAGCCATTTGTCCCCTCATCGAGGCTAGCTTCAAGGGCCATGAGTTGCTCAGAGGCCCGCGCGGAGTGCCCTAAATTGATGAGCGCAGCTGCCAGCGTGACGCGGGCGGATTGCGTCGCTGGCCAGGCGCGGTCTCTGATTTCGCAGGTCTCGATAAGCTCGGTCAGCGGCCCCACGACCTGGTCGGCCTTATCGCCGAGCAAGTGGAGGGTTGCGCACTGGAGTTGGCACGTGAGGGTCAGCTCATCGAGCGCCTCCTCATCTGCGCTGCTGTCATCGATGGTCGCGAGCCAATCGCGGACCTCTGAGACGCGGTCCCAGGCTTCATGGACGAGCCCGCCTGCTGCGAGCAGCGCGGCTTGGAGGAGGCCTTCACGGCTTCGGAGGACGGTGCCAGCGCTCGCTTCAATGCGCTCGAGGACCTCCCGCATTAAGCTCAGCCCGGCTTCGTGGTTCCCTCGCAACATCTCGATCCCCGAGGCGCGCTGCAGGAGCAGTGTGCCGTCACGGGTGAGCCCGACGTTGGTGACGGCCTCGGCGAGGTTCCGCAAGGTGTGGATTGTCTCTGTGACGTAGGTGGGGTTGTGGTCGGTGCGTGCGTACTCCTCGGCGAGCCGCAGTGGCAGGTCGGAGCCGTTAGCGATGAGCTCCCAGCGGCACCGGTCCCCGAGGTTCATCAGCGTCTCCAAGAGCGCGATGCGCGCCTCAGAGACCCGATCTTGGCGCTCGAGCATCTGAGTGTCGATTCGCAGCGCGAGATCGCAGATAAAGTCTCGGTCCGCGGTGCACTGCGCGAGCTCAAATGCTGCGCGCCATTCGGTGACGGCGCGCGCTTCACTCTGAGTGTGCCAGTGGCTCATACCGAGCCCGATGAGCACTCGGGCTCGGTCTCTGACGCTGCCGTCTACGAGGCCCTCTTGGGCGATCTTGTAGTGGTTCAGGGCGGCGTCATGCTGACCGACGGCGTTGAGCAGGTTACCGAGCTCGAAGTGTTGTGCGCCGCGCGTCGCGGAGTCATCCGATTCACAGGACTCGAGCGTCTCCATTAAGAGCTGGACTGCTGCCTCGCCATCGTCCTCTTGCTCAAGTCGGTTCGCGGCGACCAGCGCGGCGTGCCAAATCAGTTGGGTGTCGCCAGTGCTCATCGCGCCCTGTGCCACGAGCTCCAAGATCTCCGTCGCCGCTTTGTACTCACCCTGGCCATCGAGCCAGTCAGCGAGGTGCATATAGACACCGTTCGCCTCGGCGAGTCGGTTGCCCTCTAGGTACTGGTCTGCGGCCAGCGCGATCCATCGTCCGACCACTGCTTTAGGGTCCTCCTCAGACTCTTGGGCGTTCGGGTTGACCGCGAAGTACATCGCCTGTTGAAAGCTCAGGCGCGCCATCAACGCTGGGGCCCCGGCGTCGTCGCTGTGAGCGATGACGAGCTCAAGGGGTTCTTCAAGGCGATCCATATTGCCGCTGCGGATCTCCCAGGTGGCCCAGTCCATCGCGGCCTCGATGACTTGTTCACGGTTGTGACCTGGCTCACGCAGCACTGTGACAGCGTCTCGGAAGGCCTGTCGGGCCTGCTCCGTGTGGCCCTCTTGCGCCAGGCCTTGAGCCTTAAACTGGAGGCTGTTGGCCGCCCGCGGGAAGAGGCGGCGCTCTTTCAGCGACGCCGTGCATTGCTCCAAGGCGTCTTTGCTCTCTTCGATCTGTTCGGCGCTCCCATATTCGTTGATGAGCGTCGTGACGGTCTGACAGTAGAACAGGTCTTGGATGACGAGCGGCGATTGGCGGGCGCTCTCCAAGAGCGCCTCGACCTCGCTCTCTTGTCCCTTCCAGAGGGCGATCCGGATCGCGGCGATGTCTAACCATGCTTCGCTCGGATCTCCGATGACCAGCGCACGCCCTTGTGCCAAGAACGCTTCAGCGCGGGTGCCGTGTCCGAATTGGCATGCCAAGTTGACCAGGTCGTCGAGGTGCGAACTCAGGGTGCCAAAGAGCGCCCACCGGACCTCAATGACGCTCTCAATGAGCTGCTCCAAGACCTCGAAGAGTGAGCGCTTGTCATCCAGCGTGGTGTAGAGCTGGCACAGCGATGTGAGGCGGCGCTGAAGGACCCGGGAGGCGAAGGGGTGGTCCCCACAGTCAATCGGGTTCTCCAGCACGGTCCGCGCGCGCTGGAGCTTTCCGCGCTGTACGAGCTCATTGACTGTGGCGGCCTGCTCATTCAGTCGAAGGTGCGGGGAGGGATCGCGGAGGTCCTCAAGGGCATGCTGTGCCATGCGATAGCATTGGCCGGCCCGGTCCTGGTCTTGACGCTCCCGTGCGACGTCAGCCCATCGATCATAGAGCTCTGCCTCTAAGACGGCGTTGTCGAGCGCCTCGACCATCGGCTCGAGCTTATCGAGCACGTGATTGGCCTCATCGACGCGGTCTAGACCCATCAGGTCGTCGACGAGGTCGAACCCGCAGAAGGCTTGCTCGTCATGTGCCTCGCCCGCCCAGCCATCGAAGAGCTCCGAGCGGACGATCATCGCGTCCACCAATGCGCCTCGCTCCTCGAGCGCATAGGCCCTCAACTCACAGTTGAGTCGTCGCATGAATGGGTTGGCCTCGACAGGCACCCCCTCGCTCAGGGGTTCCCGCCGCGCGAGCGCCCAGACGTCCTGGATCATGCGGTGATGCAAGGTGTCATTGCCCGAGGCGCTCAAGGCGGTTATCCACGCCTCACTCTCGGCCAAATCTTTGCTGCGAGCCACGCCGATCAACAGGCCGACATGGTGGCGATCTAAGATCGCCTCAGTGAGCAGGTGAGCGTATGCGTCGATCCACTGCGGTCGCGGGTCGTCAACGATCGTTGCGACCGCACGCAATATGCCGTCGAGGGCTTCGCGGTTGCTGATCTCGCTCATGGTCGCACCATAGCGCCGTTAGTTGCCCTTGTCAGTGGCCGACATGGAAACCACGCACTGCGTTCCCCATGCCAACACATGGTCAACGCAACTTCGGCGGGTGTGGTCTCACTCCGCTTGAGCGTCATGGCGAGCGAGACCTTGCACAGGTCCAACGCCGCCGTCGCGACCTGAAGCGCCCCTGTCCTCGGGTCGAGGCGCGGGTTGGCCGCGAGCCACCCCTCTCGTTGGCTCGCGAAGGCATCGAGTGTGCCTGTCGCGGGATCGAGGAAGGGCTGCTCCATCGTGCGCCACAGCTTGAACCGGCGACTCTCGATCGCCTTCAAGTAACCAAGCGCAGCCTTCTTCGCTTGGGCCGTCAGCGTGGCATGTGCGCCCTTCAGGGCCTCGGCCAGGGCCTCTCGCTCTGCGTCGGTTTCTGCAAAGCGATCCGCCTCGCACCCGTGCCTCGCGACATCGACGGGGGCCTTTGCAGCGCGTCGAATCGTCTTCAACCATTGAGCCATCGCCGTGGCGCCTGCGTCGGAGACGAGGGTGGTCAGCTGCGCTTCATTGGTGCTCAGGGAGTCACTGCCGTTGACCGTCTTGAGCGGCGTGACGATCTTCAAGAGGGCGAGCGCGTCGCCCCGCAGCGTGGTCATGTCCCCGGCCGCAGCGCGCTCCTTGAGTGCCTCGGTGAGGAGCGCGATCGCGTCGGTCAGCTGGGTCAGGCTCACCCGCTCCGGTTGCTTGGACCAGCGCTCGACGACCGCCACGATCTTGTCAAAAGGCATGGTGGCCAAGAGCTTCTTCACGCGGGCGGTGATCTCAAGGTGCTCAGCCCGCGTTAAGATCGAGGATAAGCGCTGAGTGAGTTGAGGGCCCACCAGCTCAGCCAAGATCGTGCTCTCATTCAAGCGCTTGGCGGCGGCCGTCGCGAAGGTGGGATCGACCTCGACACGCTTCTCAAGTTTACCGATCAACCCCCAGACCGGTTGTGCCAAGCGGCGCTTATTTATCGGGACGGGCTGTGCGGCCAATTGGAGCGTCATCGTCACGGCTTGTCGCAGGTCTGACTCCAACGCCAAGGTGCGTAAGGTGTGATTAAAGAGGGCGGTTTGAGCCAGCACACGGATCTCAGCGACCTCTGGTTGCTCTGGTTGCTCTGGTTGCGTAGAGCGCGCATCGAGCGCGTTCAACACCTCTTGGGGCGACTGACGTGCCATCGCGCGGAGGCCCTCAAGCGAGGGCCCCTCTACTGCGTCGCTGGAGGCCGCAACAGGCTCTTCGACCTCGGTGCGTGGCTGCTCATTGCAGCTCCACACGTGCAGCAGAGCAGTCATTGCCAGCACTGCCGTCGTTATCGAGGGGGCTCTCAACACTCACGCCTCCGTTCACGGCGGAGGGCCAGTGTTGCCACACCCTGTGCGCGCGTCAACGGTCGACGTCAGTCGAGGTCATGAGCGCAAGCCGGGAGCGGCGCGGGCCCTTTGGACCCGCGCGACTCCGCGGTTTAAGAGTCGCCCGGCTACGTATGAGCATACGGGTACCCCACGACTGCTCTGTGACTTGAAGCCCCCATGCCACAGAGAGTCCGTTGTGGGTCGTATGCTCGGTCGTAACCGGGCGTGACTGGTCGCGGCGTCCTTGCGCCGCCGGTGTGACCGCTATGCCGCCACGTGTGCGCCATCGGAGAGCCGATTGGATCCGAGCGCGTTGAGTTGTCCGTTCTCAATCTTCATTGCGAGGGTGATGAGACCTCGTGACACCCGAAGACGACCTTCGCTCGCGAGGCGACTTGCCTCGCTCAGAAGTCGGGCCGCCATGGGCTCTTCGACTTCGTACTGTGTTGTTCCAATCTGGATCGTGTGCATCGTTTAACCGTCTCGGGTCGAGTCGATCGGGATCGTGCGGGGGATCGAGGACACTCGCCAATTTTTCGATCCAGATTGCTTAAAAGCGTCGAATTTCGGGCATTAGCGCTGCACAAAACGCCCCAGTATTGACGAAAAACGACACGATTCGACGCCGGGATTTGGGTCGACGCCTTGAATCATTCACACTCAGGGGCGTCGAACTGAACATGACTGCACCTGCCAATCGAACTCTGCTCGTCGTTGGACAGCTCCTCGTGACTTTGTCGCTTGTCACGGGCTCCGCCGTCGCGTCGACCTCTTCGTTGCACGAGCCAGCGGGCATCTTTCGCTATCAAATGACGGCGATGGGGACGCTCGGTGGTGAGGCTGTCTTGACCGTGGAGGAGGCCACCAAGATCGGGGAAGGAGCCGCACGTCGAATTCGGCTTGAGGTGCGCACTTCCGGGGTCGCAGGTCGCGTATTCAGGGCGGAAGGTGATGGCACGACGGTGGTCGACGAAGCGTTCAACCCACTGCGGATGAAGTGGTCCTCGACGACTCGCGGCAAACGGCGTGAGGCCAAGCTCGCGCTTCACTCAAAGGGTGTCCAAGGCCGCTACCGCCATAAAGACAACGTCCTCCATAAGGTCGACATCACGACGAAGAGCTGGCCCTTAGACGCCATCAGCGCGTACCTGTGGCTCCCTCAGCAGCCCTTAAAGGCCGGCACGACCTATGCTCGGACCTTCTTTGATGGCCGCCGGATCGGCACGCTCCGGGCCACGGTTGGTGTGGCGCGATCCATTCAAGTCCCAGTCGGGCTGCGTGACGTGGTGCCGATGACGATCGTCGCGGGCCGCGCCGGGCGCGAAAAGGACGTGACCTTCTGGATCGGGGTCACAGATCGGGTCCTCTACCGCATCGAGGTGTCTCATGGGATCTTGGGCATGGTGCGCGCTGATCTGACCGGAGCTCAGAGGCCGGATAAGGCCCTAGGCCGGGGTGAGGAAGCGCGCGAGTAGTGTCTTCACTGCGCCATCACTGAAGCGGACTTTGACCTTCGCATGGGGGCCTTGCCCGTTGATGCTTAGGACGCTCCCCTCTCCAAAGGTTGCGTGGAAGACGAGGCTTGAGGGCCCCATCGCTTGAGGCTCTTGGCTGAACTCCTCGTAGCTCGGCATCGACTGGTCGAAGTCCTCAGCGGGGCTAGAGCTCCACCCGGAGCTCTCCCCTGTGTCGCGTCGTCGTGCGCCCCAGGTGGGCTTGGGTGGCTCTGTGAAGGCCATGGACTCCGCCGGCAGGCCGTCGAGCATGTTGCTCGGCAGCGCCATCGCGGTCTGTCCGTAGCGTCGCCGCACCTCGGCGCGGGTGAGCGTGAGGCGCTCCCTGGCGCGGGTCATCGCGACATAGGCGAGGCGCCGCTCCTCTTCGAGCCCGCCGATCTCCTCTAGGCTGTTGAAGTGCGGAAAGAGGCCGTGCTCCATGCCGGTCAAGAAGACGACGTCGAACTCGAGCCCCTTCGCCGTGTGCGCGGTCATCATCACAAGGCGATCATCCGCGGCAGTGCCCATTTGGGCCCGATCGATGTCCGCGACTAAGCTCACCTGCTCAAGGTAGGCGGCGAGCCCCGTGTCCTCGGAGCGCTCGCCGAACTCGTCGATGGCGTTCATCAGCTCTTGGAGGTTCTCAAGGCGCGCGTCGGCCTCGGCGCTGCGTTGGGACTTGAGGCGGGTCACATAGCCTGTTTGATCCAGGATCGCCTCCATCACCTCCAGCGCGGTGCCGGTCTGCGCGATGCCCTGCAGGTCCTTGATCAGGGTGACAAACCCACCCAACTTCTTCTTTTGTGACGCCGTCCCGGTCTCGGCGAGCGCTTGGCAGGCCTCCCAGAAGGTCGCGCTGTGGCGCCCAGCGCGCTCGTGGATCGCCGCCACGGTGACGCGGCCGATGCCGCGGGGCGGCGTGTTGATGATCCGCTCCCAGGAGATGATGTCCTGAGGGTTGAGGAGCACCCGGAGGTACGCGAGCGCGTCCTTGACCTCAGCACGCTCATAGAAGCGCACACCACCGACGATCGCGTAGGGCACGCCCCACTGTCGGAAGGCGTCCTCGAGGGTTCGACTCTGAGCATGGGTCCGATAAAAGACCGCCATCTCCCGGAGCGGGGTCTGGCCACGCAAGGCCAGCACCTCTCGCGCGATGTAAGCCGCCTCCGCGTTGTCCGTCGGCGCGACGTGCACTTTGACAGGCTCACCTGCGGGCTTCTCGGTCCAGAGCGCCTTGGCGTGGCGCGTTCTGTTTTGGCTGATGAGGGCGCTGGCCACGTTCAGGATGTTCCCGCTACATCGGTAGTTCCGCTCGAGCCGGACGACCGTCACTTCAGGGAGCGCGCGATCGAAGCTGAGGATGTTCTCGACCTCAGCTCCGCGCCATCGATAGATGCTCTGGTCGTCGTCACCGACCACGCAGATGCGCTTGGCGTCGTTAAGCACCGCCATCAGAAATTGGTATTGGACGACGTTGGTGTCTTGGAACTCGTCCACGAGGACGTAGCGCCAGCGCTGCTTGTACTCGCTCGCCACCAGGGGCTGAGTGGTCATGATGCGCAGGGGCAACATGAGGAGGTCTGCGAAGTCGACTGCGCCCGCCGCCCGCATCTCGGTTTCGTAGGCTGCGTAGATGCTCAGCCAGGGATCCGTCGGCTCGATGGCGTCCTCTTCGGCGACCTGATCCGGGCTCAAATTCCGCTGCTTGGCGCGGTTGATGAAGCCCTGGAGGGCTTTGGGTTCGTACCGATCTTTAGAGAGCCCAGCCGCCTCGATGGCGCGCCCGACCATCGCCTTTTGATCGTCTGAGTCGTAGATGATGAAGCCCTGAGGCACACCGACTAACGTCCCGTGTGTGCGCAGGATGCGGACTCCGATGCGGTGGAATGTGCCGAGCCAAAGATCGTCGGCGGCGGGCCCGAGGAGCTCATGGCATCGCTCGCGCATCTCGCCAGCGGCCTTGTTGGTGAAGGTCACGGCGAGGATTTGCCACGGCGCATAGCCCTCTTGAGAGACCAGCCAGGCGATCTTCCGTGTGATCGCGCGGGTCTTACCGCTCCCCGCGCCAGCCAGGATCAAGACGGGGCCCTGGTTGGCCAACACGGCCTCTTTCTGGGCGTCGTTTAGCCCCTGGAGGATCTGGTCCGCAGTGTCCATGCTGCGACCCTCTCAGTCGCGTCTGTTCGCGTCAACCGGCGATGTCGATGATGACGACCGAGGCGTCAGCCACGATCTGCCGCTGAGTTGCGTTGCGGATGATCGTACCCGCCATGGCGTCCAAGCTGGGGGCGCCGACGCTCGCTGTGAGGAGGTCTTTACCGGCGACGATGCCGGCCACTCCACATGAGCACAGGACCATTCGGGACATCGGCTGGATCTTGAACGAGATGGCGTCGACGGCCAGGGGCGCTTGCTGTCCAAGCCCTTGTTGCCCTGTCATCCGAAGCGGCTGGAGCGCCACCATCGTCCCCTCGTTCCTCGTCGGTGCCTTCGCACCCGCAGAGTGATCGTGGGTGACTCGGACGACCCGACCGCTCCGAATGATGTAGCCACGGGTCGTCCCGACGTGCGCCATCACGCCCATTCCGTCTCGCATCACGAGCACGGTCGCGCTTGTGTCGGGGTTAGAGTTGATTCCGTAGGTCGCCCGGATGGTCTGAGAGGCCACCTGGAAGATGCCGTCGAAGACCGCCTTGACGCGTCGCCAAGAGCCTGTGGGTGTACTCAGGCTGGCCACGTTTTGAGAGAGGACCGTCGCGTGCTCGGCCAGGGAAGCCAGGAAGATGCGGGATGCAGAGTCCCCAGCGCCTGGCGCCGGCGGCCCTGAGCTCACCGCGAAGAGGCCCCGCTGGTCGTCGCGTAAGACTGCGTCCTTACGGCCAATGGCGACTTGGGCCTCTGCCGTACGGGCAAACGACACGTGATGAAGAGACATGCAGCAGACCTCAACGGGGGGCAGGAGGAGGGCCCATCATACGCTACCCACCCCACCGGACGTCAACGCTGTGCGCGAGGCTTAATGCTCGAGGTCCTGATACCCAATGCGCACCGCAGTGGAAGCTCAGAGCCTGATAGCCTCGATGCGCGCGGCGATATCGTCCCGCGCGGCTCGGAAGTGTGCGAGGCGCTCGGCGTCGCTTAAGGCCTCATGTTTTCGGTCGGGGTCGGTCAGGGGCCAGTGCAGTCGCTCTTTGGCGCCTAACACTGTGGGGCAGACCTCTTCGGCGCAGAGGGTGATCACGAGGTCGATCGTCTCGGGGTCGATCTCGGACGCCGCCGTCGATTCATGGGCTGTGATGTCGATCCCGACCTCCGCCATGGCTGCGACGGCGTAAGGGTTGACGCGGGTCGGAGACGAGCCGGCAGAGTGGACTGTGACGGCGTTGCCGAAGTGAGCTCGCGCCAACCCTTCAGCCATCTGGGAGCGTGCGGAGTTCGCGACGCAGAGGAAGAGGATGGCGCGCTTGGGTGTGGGGGTCATGGAGAGGCCTCCTCGGCGGGGAACCAGTGTCGTGTGCGGTTGGCAAATGCGACCAGGGAGAGCATGACGGGGACCTCGATCAAGACGCCCACGACGGTGGCGAGCGCGGCCCCTGAGTTCAACCCAAAGAGGCTGATGGCGACGGCGACGGCCAGCTCAAAGAAGTTCGAGGTGCCGATCATGGCCGCGGGCGCGGCGACGGCGTGGCGGAGCTTCATCACCTTCGCCCCACCGTAGGCCAAGGCGAAGATGCCATAGCTCTGCACGGTGAGGGGGATGGCGATCAGGAGCACCCGGATCGGGTGCGCGACCAGGGTCTCTGCCTGGAGCCCGAACAAGAGCGCAACGGTCAGCAAGAGGCCGATGATCGAGGTGGGCTTCAGGCGCGCTGAGAGTCGATCCAAGGCCCCCTCGTCCTGCACCGCGCGTCGCGTCATCAGGCCCACAGCGAGGGGGATGGCGACAAAGAGTACGACGGTCATCACGAGGGTCCGCCACGGTACGACGAGGTCCGTCACTCCGAGGAGGAGCCCGGCGATAGGCGCGAAGGCGACCACCAGGATGAGGTCGTTGATGGAGACTTGGACCAGCGTGTAGTTCGCGTCTCCGTCGGTGAGGTGGCTCCAGACGAAGACCATCGCGGTGCAGGGGGCGACGCCTAGCAAGATCATCCCAGCGATGTATTGATCGGCGTCAGCGCTCGATATGAGCCCGTCGAAGACCCCTCGGAAGAAGAGGATGCCGAGGGCGGCCATCGTGAAGGGCTTGATCAGCCAGTTGATGACAAGGGTGAGGAAGAGCCCTTTCGGTCGCCGACCGACTCGGCCAAAGCAGCTTGGGTCCACTTTGAGCATCATCGGGTAGATCATCAGCCAGATGAGGACCGCGACGACGACATTGACCCCCTGGATCTCCATCTCAGCGATCGCCTCGAAGGCCCCGGGCATCATCAGCCCGAGCCCGACCCCGACCCCGATGGCGAGGGTGACCCAGACAGAGAGATAGCGTTCGAATAGGCCCATCTTAGAGCTCCTCTAGCAGCGCGCGGAGAAGGAGTAATGCGCCTGGTTCCAGGCAGTAGCAGACCTTGGGCCCCTCGATGCTCCCTCGCACGAGCCCTGCGTGTTTCAGGACCTTTAGGTGCTGAGACACGGTCGACTGGGCCAGAGGGAGCGTGTCGACGATGTCGCTCACGCAGGCCTCGACCTCGTTGAGATAGCGGATGATGGCCACACGCGCCGGGTGCCCGAGCGCCTTCGCCAGCGCAGCGAGCGCTTCGTTGCGGCCCTCAGAGGTCGCCGGGAGGTCCAGTGCGTCCGCGGGTGGTGGACAGCACTCGTTTGTCTCAGTCGTCATCGTTCAAGGCCGCCTGCTCAGCTTAATCGTTAATCGTCGATTAGCGATTAGGGCGTCGAGAGTCAAGTTTCGAATGAAATGTCCCGTAGACCTCCCAGCAGGATGGGCAGCGCAGTGCGTGTGCCTTGAATCGATACCCCTAAATCCCTACCACTAAAGAGCAGGAAGCAATGGTGAACCCCCGCTGTTGTTCTAGCAGGCTCAGCAGACCGACTCTTCCGTTCTCTGCCGGCCTAGGAGCACGATTATGAGACCAACGACCAGCTGGCTTTCCGCCGAATTCTGGGTGTGTCGCCACCACATGGGCGGGGTGCGACTCCCAGCCGCCGCGACCGAATGCTACTACCGTGGCTGCAGCTCTGTCCGTCCGGACATGGAGATGCGTCCCGAGCCTGTCCCAGAGCCAGCCATCGAGCTGCCTATTCGGGAGTCCGGGATCACCACCTGCGACTGGCATTCGTGCCATGATATCGCCCGCCCCGGCTCCAAGTATTGCTCGCGTCGCTGCTCGAACCGCAACGCGCGGCAACGCCACCGCAAGCGCAAGCGCGAGGCGGCATAGGCAGCCCGAGACGTCCGCGTCAGACTTCGATTCCGTGCACCTTCATCAGCCGATAGAGGACATAGCGGCTTGAGAGCCCGAGGGCCCTCGTCGTCGCCTCACGGTTGCCGAAATGTGCGGCGAGCGCTCCGCGGATGTCGGCGGCTGTGAGTGAGGTGGCGAGCGTTTCCGTCGGGACCTTTGAGTCCACCCCACCTCGGGGGACTTGCAGCGGTCCACGGGGCGTCGTGTCATGAGCGCGCATCAGGGTCGCGCGAAGCTCTCGGACGTGCGTGTCAAAGGATCCCGTCACCAGGGCCCTGACAAGTGCGACCCCCATCGGGCGCTCGATGCCTGCCTCACGGAGGAGGTGGCGCCCGAGGAGCGGGATGTCTTCACGTCGTTGGCCTAAGCCTGGGCTCTGCAGGTGGGTCAAGAACCGCGCAGAGAAGTCAGATCGCAGCGCCTGACGGGGCTGATTCGAGGCGCCGATGACCCGGACGTCGGCGTGCCTTTCGCGGCTCTCGCCCAGTCGATGATAGCCGCCGTCTGTATCAAGGACCCGAAGCAGGGCTGCTTGGGCAGCCTTCGGGAGGTCACCGATCTCGTCGAGCATCAAGACCCCTCTGTCTGCGGCCCCGAAGAGCCCCGATCGCGCCGGTGTACCGGGGTTCGGGTATCCCTTGCAGTTGCCGAACAGCTCGGCGGCCATGAGCCCGGGTGGGATGGCCGCTGCGTTCTGAGCCACCCACGGGCCTGATGCGCGCTTTGAGAGGCGATGCAGAGCGCGCGCCGTCAGCTCTTTCCCCGTCCCACTTGGCCCCCACACCAGCGTGTGGGTGTCTTGGTGCGCTGCCTGGGCAACAGCGCGGCGCAAGCGCCACATTGCGACGCTCTCTCCGACAAACCCGAGCGCGTCCACTTCTCCGAACCGGGTCCAAGTCTCGGGGGGCACGAGGTCTAGAGGGGGGATGTGGGCTGGGCGCTCGACTAACAGAAAGAGCGCGCGGCCATCGAGGCCAAAGGTGTCGCCGACGCGGACGTGACATTCAGTCACGGCGGCGCCGGTGGGATCTTGAAGCTGACCTCGCCCCACGTTGAGGACGTGGAGCTCTCTTGCCCTGACTTTACGGAGCTCGAGTTGCCGCCGTGACACCTTCGGATCGCGCAGCGGACCTGTCTCATGGAGCGCCCCTGGGCGCTGCTGTACCCATTTGGCGCACGCCTCGCCTCGGCCGACCACGGTCGGTTGTCCACGCTGACTTCGAGGGAGCAGCAAGAGTTCACCGACCCGCTCGGGCTCCGCCGATCGCCACAGCTGTACGATCCCGAGCTGAGCGACCTCGGCGCGCACTGGGCGGTCTGAGGCCTGGCTCGCGTCCACGGTCGTGTGATCGTGCGTCATGCCTGGAATTCACTGGATATACGGGGTGGAGTCACCATCTTGCAACGGGGCCTCGCTCCTGTCACCCATAGCGCCGAAGTCGCCGGGAGGCTAGGCTGCCTATGTCCCCGAGGAGGCGATGGTCATCTTGCGCGCTAGTTTGGTTCTTTGGCTCGCCGTTCTGACGAGCGGCTGCCCGGCTGTGCCGCCGGTCGTCCCCCTCGAAGACGCCATCTATGAGGCCCTCGTCCCGCGGCTCCCCGATGACACGACCGTGACGCCCGATGTCGAGACCCCACAGGCGACCGAGTTTGGCCCATGTGACACGGCGCTGGACTGTCGGACGTACCCCAACGCCGCGTCGGTCTGTGAGTTTCAGACGTGCGCGCTGCAATGTGTCCCCGGGTTCGCCAACTGCGACCGAGAGGTGGGCAACGGCTGTGAACAGAGCCTCTCGACGCCGGCGCATTGTGCGGGCTGTGACGTCCTCTGCGAGCCCGACAATGGCTTCGGGTCATGCGCGACCGGCGTGTGCCTTGTGGCGGCCTGTAACCTTGGCTTCGGGGACTGCGACGCGCAGGCTGACAACGGCTGCGAGACCCTGTTGGTGACCGTCACGGACTGTGGAGGATGTGGTGTGCCGTGCACCCTCCCGAATGCCCTGGCGACCTGTGACGCTGGCGACTGCGCCGTCGACACCTGTGACGCAGGCTTTGGAGACTGTGACGGGCAGCTCGACAACGGCTGCGAGACGGCGGTCGACACCCGGTTGATGTGCGGTGATTGCGACACGGTGTGTACACCGGGTCAGGGCTGCGCGTTCGACCATTGTGCCCCCGTGTTTGGTGACGGCGCGCCCCTCCCGTCGGGCTCTGTGGCTGTGGCTGGAGACAGCGCAGGTGCCCACTACGCTTGGCTGACCGTCAGTGAGAACGTGACGTGGCAGAGTGAGAGCGACCCCATCACCGTGCAAGGGGCGTCGGACGCCCTGCTGCTGAAGCTCGACGCCGAGGGCGCCCCCGCATGGTCGCGCCGTTTTGGTGGCCTCAATGTGGAGACGGCGGCAGCGATGGCGGTCGACTCCGAGGATCAAGTCGTCGTCGCAGGTACCTTTCAATCAGGGATGAAGCTCGCCGGTGAGCTGGTGCCGCACACGGGGGGAGATGACATCTTCGTGGCGGCCTATGACACATCGGGTGCGCTACGGTGGGGCCTTGGGCTCGGCGGCGTGGGCGACGACAGGGTGACGTCGATCGCGGTCACGCGCTCTGGTGAGGTCGCCTTGGTCGGCACGGCGGTGGCCCCCGCGAGCTTCGGTGGGGAGGTCCTCACTAGCGAGGCCGATCCAGCTCTCGGTGTGGTCGCGCTCTACGGGAGCTCTGGCGCAGCGCTCTGGTCGCGCGCGGTGACCAGCGCGTCGCCCGTGACCCTTGTGGATGTCGGGATGAGCGAGGCGGGTGACGTCCATGTCCTAGCGAACGGGCATGACACCGCGCTCTACGTGGACGAGGCCGAGGTCGGAGCAGGCCCCATGGTCTTGACTTGGCTGGCGGATGGTACCTTCAGCGGGGCCCAGGCCGTGGCGCTTGAAGAGGCTCATGCGCTCGCGGTTGACCCCCTAGACATCCTCTGGGTCGGCGGTGTCGACGACACGGGGCAAGGCCAGCTGCTTCAAGTGGGGGGCGAGGCGCCGCAGAGCATCGCGGTGCCCGCAGTCTCCGGTCTCACCGCCGGTGACGCGTCGGTCCTCTACGTGACCGGCGTCACCGCAGGGGCGTTTGACGTGGGCCAGGGTCCCGTCGTTGTCGATGGGGTCTACGCCGCGCGCTATGACGGTCAGACAGGGGGGGCCGACTGGTTCGTCGCGCTCGATGGCCTGGGGCTCTCGCCGCACCTCGCCAAGACGACGCAGGGCATCATCGTAGGTGGCGCGCGTCTGATACCGCTCGGCGATTAGGTCCCCAGAGGGGGAACCGGCCCGCCATCGCCGCGCTCACCGCGCCCGCCACTCAGGTCGTCAAAGGGGAGAGACACCTGCGCACTGTGGCGTGGTCTTGGGTGCGCGCGACGATGGCAGCCTCGGCTTTGGAGCGGCAGCGGCGCCCGTCGCTCGTCTTATCTACTCTTCGTGGAAGTAGAAGATCTCACGGCTCTGCTTGGCTTTACGCAAGCCGAGCAAAGAGAGGACACCAACGACAAGCGCACCACTGACAGCAGCGTACATCATGACTGACTCCTGGAGGGTGACCCACTGGCCGGGAGAGCGCAGAGCAGGTCAGGTGCGGCACACCCTGCGAGCCCCTTGGTCAAATTGACAGTTCGACCCGGCGAAACCCTCTCGGTCACGCGTTTAAAGCTCCTGTCTCTCGATCGCGCTCAGGGGCCCGATGGGGCTCCTTCGAGGAGGGAGTCCACCTGACGATGACCAAGTTTGCCCGCTTCTAGAGATGGGACGATGATGAGCGTACCTACGACCCACATGAGCCATGCCCGTCTCTCTCTTTAGCCGCCTGCTTTGCTCGACTTTGGCCCTCTTTTGTCTCTCCGTGACGTCGCCGGACGTGCACGCCAAGTCGGCAGAAGAGGAGGCCGCGAATGTGCTGTACACCGACGGGCAAACAGCCTTTGAGCGAGGGCGCTATTCCAAGGCGCTGACCCTGTTTCAGAGGGCCAATGAGGTGCTGGAGAACGACTTCATTCGGTTCTACTTAGGGCGGAGCTACACGGCGCTCAATCAATGTGAACAGGCCTTGGAGCACTTTGATCAACTGAGTGCGCCCTTGCCCCCTGCGCCTCGTGAGCAGCGGCGTCAGGACGAGGTACGGTGTCGACTGCGCTTGGCGGCCGCTTACCTCGATGGGTATCGCTGCCACGAGTCCCTTGAGACCCTGAAGCCCATCGATCGGCAGGTCAGGCATCCCGACAGCAGGCGCCAGTTCGCGGCGCTTCAAGCGACGGCCAAGCAGTGCACGGATGTCTTCGGCACCCGGACATCGGTGGGGCAGCGCGCGGCTCGGTTCTATGCAGAGGCGCGCAGCGCGATGCGGAAGGGCAATACGCCCCTCGCGCTGAAGCTGTCGGATAAGAGCTTGGCTGCGAAGCCGTCACGGCCGGCTGCCGCGGTTGAGGCCATCGCGCTTGGCAAGCTAGGGCGGTGTCAGGTCGCTATCCCCCGGCTCGAAGCAGCGATGCCTCATGCGAACGCAGAGGACGCGCACATCATGGGTGAGCTCAGCGTGAGCTGCCGACTCAGTGAAGGTAAGCGGCTCCTAAAAGGTGGGAGTTGCTACCAGATCATCCAGATGCTGGAGCCCTTGAAGGGCAAGCTGAAGGGCGCCGACGATCTATGGCGGCGACAGAAGATCAACTGGTGCCGCCCCCACGCCACGCCGTTCCCGACAGACACAGCGCCACGGAAGTCCGCTTACGCACTCTTCAAAGAAGCCCGGACAGCACGAGATGGTGGTGGTGATGCTGCTGCGGGCAAGGTCTCTTCGCTCTATGCGATGGCGCTGAAGCTCGCCGATGAGCCGGTCATTCGCCGTGAGTTGGCGCACGCGCAAGTCCCCGCACAGGGCTGTGAGGCTGCCGCGGCGACCATGGCGCAGCTGGCAGAGGAGCTGCAGACCGATGCGGACAAGGCCCTCATCGAGACCTGTCGGCGGTATGTGCCCGAGCCAGCCCTGACTGGGGGCGCCTTGGCAGGCCATGTGCGTGGCGTCCTTGAGGTCTTGGCGTTGCGTGATGCTGGGGTCCACCTTCAGGCGATATCACGGCTCGATGCGCTGGCGACGAAGGGGTCGCCCGGGTGCCGCGGGTTGCGCGCCGACCTCTTGTACGGCGCAGGCCGTTGTGACGACTACGTGGCTGAGGTCGACGGCATCCCAGCCTCCGACCGTGCGCGGGTGAGCGACGTCGCGCAGCGCCTCGCAGAGTGTCGGGAACCAGTCGAAGTGGCCGCCACCCCCTCGAGCGATGACGCGCCGGCGGTCACGCCAGAATCCACTGTGGTGACACCATCCAACACACCATCGCCCTCGGGTGATGAGGGTCGCCTTTTACCCTGGATTACCGTCGGCTCTGGCGCAGCGCTGATGACGGCAGGGGTCGCGTTCACGGTCGCTTGGGCAGAGGCACAAGGGCGCTATGACGAGGCGCGCCAGCACTACGACGTGGTGGTCAACGCGGGTGTCAATCTCGCCGGGGATAACCCTGAACTGTCCGCGCGCTTGGCGATGGACGCCATCTCGGATGAGCAGGCGCTCTACTCGGGGCTGGCCATTGGGCTCGGGGCCGCAGGCGCTGTGGCGCTCGGAGTGGGGCTCTTCTTCGCCCTCACAGACGCTGGGGACTCAGGCAGCTCGCGGGCGCCTGCGCTCTCGCTTTACCCCGTGGTCTCGCCGTCGCATCTGGGCCTCGGGGGGCGCTTCTAACGCACCGGTGATACGTGGCGCTCGTGACGCGTTATTCGCCTGTCTCTCGGACGATCTGGACCCGCTTCACGAGCACGTCCTCTTCGGGCTTGTCGCTCATGAAGGTCGTGACCTGACCGATGGCCATGACGACCTCGAGGCCCTCGACCACCTGCCCAAAGACGGAGTGTTTCCGGTTCAGGTGTGGGGTCGGCGCCAGGGTCACGAAGAACTGACTGCTGTTGGTGTGTGGTCCGCTGTTGGCCATCGAGAGGATCCCGGGCTCGGCGTGCTTGAGCCCCCAGGCGAACTCGTCGGCGAACGCGTAGCCGGCGTCACCGCGGCCGTCGCCGCGTGGGCAGCCGGTTTGGAGCATGAAGCCCTCGATGACGCGGTGAAAGAGCAGGCCGTCGTAGAACTTCGACTCGGTCAGATCGATGAAGTTCTGAACCGTGTGAGGGACCTTGTCGTAGAAGAGCTCGGCGGAGAACGTCCCCATCGAGGTCTCGAAGACCGCCTCGATATAGTCGGCGGTCTCTCGGGGCTCAATGACCTTGAGCCCCTTGGGTTTTCTGCTGAACCAGCCCACGAGATCAGATCATCTCCAAGGCGGTCTGCGGGAAGCCCGAGGCGCTGACCGACGGGTTGTAGTGCATGACCTTGCCCTCGGGATCGATGACGACCCCGACGCGCTTGGCGGCGCCGCCCGTGCCGGGCTCTTTCGCGGCGCCGTAGGCCAGCCCCATCGCCCGATCTCGGTCGCACAAGAGCGGGTAGGTGAAGGAGAACTTCGCGTGGAACGCGCCGTTGTCTTCTGCGGTGTCGAAGCTCACGCCGAGGATGCTCGCATTCTTGGCGTCGAACTGGCTCTGGAGGTCGCGGAACCCGCAACCCTCGATGGTTCAGCCAGGGGTGTCGGCCACGGGATAAAACCACAGGACAAGGTGGCGACCACGGTAATCGGCCAAGCTGTGGCGGTCACCGGTGTGGTCAAGGACCGAGAAGTCGGGGGCGGCGCTTCCAATCTCAAGCATGGTCTCTCCCTCGCTGATGAGTCACTAGCCTATGGGGAACGCGGGGTGTTTGGCTACCCGCTCACACGTCTGAGCGTGTGTCGGGCTCAAGCTGCCGCGCTCACGCCGACCTCACCCGAGGTCCTGCACGCTCTTCAGCGCTGCTTTCGGGAAGCCAAGGGCGCTCGCGGACCTGTCGTACAGGTGAATGGACCCTTGTGCGTTGATGATGATCCCGATGCGCCTCGCTGCGCCGCCTGTACCGGGTCGCTTCGCCGCGCCATAGGCCAACCCCATGGCCCGGTCGGTGTCGCATAGGAGCGGGAAGTTGAGCCCAAAGAGCCGGTGAAAGTTGGCGTTGCTCTTCTGGGTGTCAAAGCTCACGCCGAGGATGCGCGTGTTCTTGGCTGCGAATTGATCCATGAGGCCGCGGAACCCGCGGCCCTCGAGGATTCAGCCAGGGGTCGATGCCTTGGGATAAAACCACAGCACCAAGTTGTGGCCGGCGTAGTCGGCGAGCGTGTGTGGGTTCCCTTCGTGATCAAGCACAGAGAAATCCGGAGCGGGATCGCCAACCTTCAGCATGCATCGTTCCTGGGTCAAGCTGCCCTGCAGTCTACGAGATGGATGTCTAGAACACGAGGCGTAAACCGGCTTGCGCGGGCGTCTCTCTATTCGTTAGACTTTGCGCTCTGCGGGGGTCACCCAACTGCCGAGCTTGCGCCGCGCGAGCTGAGAGCAGTTGAGGCCAATCTCATATGACGCCATCCGTGACACGTCACGGTGACTTTTGAGGAACGAAATGAGTACGCCAATTGCCCCTCAGCAAACGCAGACACAGGTTGAGCAGCGTCAAGAGGAGCCCACCCAAAAGAGAGGGATGGGCGGCTCGGCGGCGGTTCAGCTGAAGGCACAGCTGGGCGGGAAGGCCTACGCTGAGCAGGCCGCTATCTTGGCGCCCCCAGGGCCTTGGGCGACCCAAGGCGCGACGACCGATGCCCTGCAAGCGAAGGGGCCGATGGACGGCACCGACGCGGTGCACGCCGCGGCGGCCCACGGGGCACAAGGCGGTGGCGGGGCGCTTCCGCACGCTGGCGCGATTCAGGCCGCCTTCGGGGGCCACGACGTCTCGGGCATCTCGGCCCACGTGGGCGGCCGGGCGGCCGAGGCGAACGCGGCGATGGGCGCCAGCGCCTACGCCAGCGGCAACGATGTGGCCTTCGCGAGTCAGCCCGACCTTCACACCGCGGCCCACGAGGCCGCGCATATCGTCCAGCAGCGTGGCGGCGTGTCGCTGGAGGGGGGCGTTGGCAAGGTGGGCGACAGCTATGAGGCCCACGCGGACTCGGTGGCCGACGCGGTGGTCGCCGGCAAGTCCGCCGAGCCCCTGCTCGACAAGATGGCGGGTGGGTCGAAGGGCGCCGGGGTTCAGCAGAAGGCCGTGCAGCAGAAGGCTACGCAGCAGGACGCTGTGCAGCAGGCCGGTGGTGGCGCCGCGCCGGCGGTAGATCCCGTCGTTCAAGGGTACCTGGATGACCCGACGAGTCACCCTCGCTACGGTGACTTCGCCGCGAAGTCCCGCGCTACGACCATCCCGGCCAGCGTCTGGGGGCGAGCCTGGGCCTCTGCGGTTCGGGCCGTCCACGATCCAGTCGTCGCGGCCCGAGCGGGGCACTTCGAGTCGGTGGCGAATCTGCTACGCCCCCACCTGATGCCGCCGGTCACCGGGAAGGTGTCGTTCTATTCGGGGTATGGTGCGCGTCCCGAGGCGGTGAAGCGTGGCTGCAGCATACTCGAAGAGGCGCCAGGCGCAGCGGTCTTCGACGCGCTGGACCTGACCAGTGCCTTCGCTAGCTGGAGCGATGTGCGTCCGCTCTGGGTCACGCTCTCGACGACCTTCGCGGCCAACATTCAGAGGACGGTCCATGCGTACCTCAGCTACTGGAACGCCGGCTCGATCTACGTCGGAGATGAGATGCCCATTTTGCGGGACGCAGGTATTCGGCGGCAGCACCACCCCGTGGCGCCGAAGATGTCCGGCACCACGGCGGTTGACCACACCGTGCTCGACGCCAGCGGCAACCTGACCGACGACGACGCGACGATGGGAGAGGCGGCGTGCCGCACGGCCCTCGATGCCTGGGCCGCCAAGTCACCCGCCGCCCAGGACCGCGAGTGGGCGACCTTCCGCGGCATCGGCGGCGGCGGAGGAGGGACACCATGACGGCTCCCCGTTCCGAGCGCTTCGAGTCGTTCCTGGCCAGTGTCCGACAGCCACCCCGGACGCGCGAGGAGCATGAGAGCTACGACGTGTGGTCACTCCGTGGTCTCGAAGGAGATGAGCGAGACGAGGCCGAGCGGATCCTCATCGAGCGTCTGGAGACCTTCGACGGCGACCGCCGCCCTGTCGAGGCCCTGGCGGTCCTCGGCGCCGCCGGGTCCGAGGGCGCCCTCAAGGCGTTGGAGGACAGCGTGGCGAAGGCGGTGGCGACCGGCCACCACGGCGCGGCGTTGCTCGTCATTCAGGTGCTACAGGACCGCCGGCGCGTGAAGAAGAGCGACGTCATCAAGGTAGCCGTGAAGTCCCTCCGCGACGGAGACTTCACGGCCCAGACGAGCGCCGCGGCGCTGCTCGCGCGGGTGTCGCCCAAGCGTGCCCCCGACGAGATCTTGAAGGTCCTGGCGACCATGCCCCTCGACTTTGTTCGCGGCCGGCTCTATGACGCGCTCTTGACGGCGCTGGGGCTGAAGGCTGGCGCCCACGATCCTCCCGGGACGCTCGCCCGCCTCGGCGTCCTCGTCGCCGGACACACCCACGCGGCGCGCGACGCGGCGCTGGCCGAGCTCACCCCGATCGTCGAGAAGGTCCGCGCGGGGAAGACCGGTAAATCGGCGGGCATCTCGAAGGGGAGCGGGAAGCGCGCCGTCGGGGCCGTCATCGATCGCTTGAAGCGGGGCGAGGCCCCCGCCAGGGCGGAGATCGACAGCCTCACAGACGACGGAAAGGCCTACGTCGCGGCCTGGTGCAAGGCGGGGGTACCGAGCCAGGTCGCGGCCCACTACCAGACCCTGGAGGCGCTCGGTGATACGAGCGCGCTGCCCATCGTCGACGACGCGCTGACGTGGGACGACGACATGCTCCACGGCGCACGTCCACACCTCGAGCGACTGCGCGGGGCGCTGTCCTCCTAGGTCGATCAGGGGGGCCAACAAGAGGGGCCGCCCAGACCGTGTGTCGAGGCTGGGGATTCTCTAGACTGGCCGTGACGGAGATCGGATGTACGAGCTTATGCCATTCCAGCAGTGCACAGCGACTGCGGGCGAGGAGGCTCCGGAGGTCGAGGAGTCGAGCCGTCGACGCGAGGCTACGGCGCACGCCGAGGGGTACGAAGCCCAGGCGGCGGCGCTCATCGACCTCGTCAAGGCCGAGCTCCTCGCGGGGCGGGGCACGACGGGCTTCGTGCTTTGGACGGGCGGGGACACGACCCGGACTGGATCGCGGATCACGCTACGACCCTGGTGGCCAAGCAGGTTGCTTCGGCCGGGCGGCTTCGTCGCGTCCTCGCCGGTGCTCCTGACGCCGTTCAGCAGACGCTAGAGCAGGCTCTGAGCGCTCCCTAGCGCCTGAAGACCAGCCAGTCTTCGACGGCCAGCGCGTCGGCGCCGAGCTGTAGCCAGGAGGCGATGGCGTCAGACGGGGTGCACACGATGGGCTCGAATGCGGTGTTGAAGCTGGTGTTGGTCACCATCGGTACGCCGGTGAGCTGATGGAAGTGGCTTATCATCGCGTGATAGACCGGGCTGTGGGTCTTGTGGACCGACTGCGGGCGGGTGGTGCCGTCGACGTGTAGCACGGCGGGGATCTCCCCTTGCTTGTCCTCTCTCACCGGCACGGTGAAGAGCATGAAGCGGCTGTCAAAGGGCGTCTCAAACCAGTCTGCCTCGTGCCCAGCCAAGATCGATGGACCAAAGGGGCGCCACCACTGGCGTCCCTTCATCGTGTTCACCCTGGCCTTCATCTCCGCGCTGCGCGGATCGCTCAGGATCGATCGGGCACCCAAGGCCCGAGGGCCAAACTCAAGCCGCCCTTGGAACCAGCAGACGACCTTGCCTTCAGCGACAAGCTCTGCGGCGTCCTGACTGATATCAGGGCGTCGCTCGGCGCTAAGCCCGAAGCGCTTCAGGGTCTCGCCGACCTCCTCGGAGCTGAATCCGGGCCCGTAATAGGCGTGCTCCATCACCATTGGCTGCGCTTCGCCGGTGATCTCAAAGTGGGCCTCGAGCGCCGCGCCGAGCGCCGTGCCGGCGTCATTGGCGGCGGGCTGGACGAAGATGTCTTTGACGCCAAAGCGCCTTCGGATGCGTTGGTTCATCGCGCAGTTAAGCGCCACGCCGCCAGCGAGGCAGAGCTGCTCGGCGGCTCTTCCCCCGAGCCCATCACGGATGAAGGCCTCGACGGTCTCTTCGAGCGCACGCTGGGCGCTCGCGGCCAGGTCCATGTGGCCTTGGTGCATGGGATCTCCCCAAGCGCGCTTCAGGTGGGCAAACACGGGCTCGAGCCCGTGGTCGTGGATGCTGTAGTCGTGGCGGTCTCGGGCGGAAAGAAACCGGCCCAAGTCCATGTTCGGCTGACCATAGGGCGCGAGCCCCATGGTGGAGCCTGCGCCGTGGTGACCGAAGCCTAAGATGGTCGTCAGGTACTCGTAGACGCCGCCGATCAGGCTGTCGCCCGAGGTCTGAGCCCGGTGCTGACTGCGCTCCCGGCCATCGCCCTCGCCCGGGCGCTGGCACATCACATCGAAGACGCGATGCAGTGCGCCGTCTCGGGGCTCGAAGAAGGCCGCCGTCTCTCGCTCACCGCGGCCATCTACGGTGAACGTGCAGGCGTCTGGGAGCCCGCTCACTCGGTAGGTGCTCGCGGCGTGCGCGAGGTGATGTGGGATGTACATCACCTTGCCGGCTTGGATGGTCCGCGGCGGCCGGCTGGGGTCGGTCACCGAGTAGGTCGGGAGGAAGTGAGCGGGGATGCCGTTATAGGCCACGACGTCGACGTCGTCCCAGGTGAGCCCGGCGTCGCTGAGCACGCTCTCGATGGCGCGCTCGGGGTAGCTCCACTGGATCGGGATACGTGGCCGCGAGACCACGGTCTCGCCTGGGCGCCCACGGGGGTGCCAGCCGAGCTGTTTGCGTCGCCGAAGTCGCTCCTCTTGGACCGAGCCGACGAGCTGGCCATCGACCAGCAGCGAGGCCGCGTGGTTCGCGAGCGTCGTGCAGGCGATGCCGAGGATCGTCAGCGGTTTGTCTTTGGCGGCCTTCACGAGCCTCGCCGGGCCGGTCAGCAAGGCCTCGGGGACCTCGCCGCGCAAATCAAAGCCCGCGTGCTGGGCCTCGAGGTCTCCGGCTTCGAGGGCCCGAGCGAGGCCGGGGACCTCGCTCGGCTCAAGGCCAAAGGTGTCGGCGAGCACGCGCTCGAGCGCGATCGCCGAGTCGCTGACCAGGACGACGTCATACGCCGGCATGTCGACGTAGATGAGCGCTGCGTCCACGGCCTCGGGGTGCGTCGCGATACCCGCGCTCCGGAGCTGGTCAGGGGCTGAGTTGTCGAGCCCCAAGACGGCCACCGTGGCGTCGGAGGAGTCGGTGACCAGGCTAGCGCCGACGGTCTCGATGGCGTCGATGACGGCGGTGATGAGCGCGGCCTCGGCGCCCTCGCCGGTCAGCCGGATGGTGGGGTTGAGTGGCAGGTCGAGGTTGGGGTCGATCTTCACCCAGGGGTAGAGCACCTCATAAGGCAGCAGAGAGGCCTTGGGGTTCACGAAGCGCGCGGCGCCGCCGAGGTGCGCCATCATCTCTTGGATCACGGGGCGCCAATCGGGCCCAGTCGGGCGGGCGAGGCAGTGCACACAGGCGACGATGTGTTCGCGGTCCCTCGGCGGGAGATCGGGGGCAGGGATGGGGGCCAGTCGGAGCCCCGGCGCCTCGGTCTCCGGGAGGTCGCCCTCGACCATGAACGGGAGCTCTCGTGAGCGGGCAGTCGCGATGGCCGCATGCCACCACGGCAGGGCGCGGTCGGGGACGGCGCCCGTCAGCACCAGCCCTGCGCCGTCGCGGAATCGGTCGTCGACGAAGCGGATCAGATCAGGCAGGTGTCGGACCGACCAAGGGGTCACCTCATGGGCCAGCGCGACCAGGTCTCCGGCCTTGATGGCGTCGCTCACCTGGGTCACGGCGGCCTCGAATGCCTCGGCGCGCCCAGTGACTTGCTCCCACAGCTCGGGGAGGTGGGAGGGGAAGTCGACGGTGGGGATCGGTGACGCAGCGCTCATGCAGGGGTGATGCTACCCGTCTCGACGCGAGGGTGCTACCGTCCAGAGTCATGAGCGTCACCCCGGACCTTTTGCCTGGCCTCGATCCGCCCTTCCTCATCGAAGAGGCGCTCCTGCGTGACGGCCAGCGGCGCGTCGTTCAGCTGCTCGCGCCGAGCGCTGCGCGGCTGAGCGCGAGCGTCGCCGAGGGGTTCAAGGTGCAACCCTTCGACGGGGATGTGCGCGTGCCCATCGAGGAGGTTGACCCCCGGGCTGAGGCAGGCGGCCATGTCTCGGCCTTCGTCGGCCACGCGGTCGACGTCGACAGGGCCTTGCTCTTACACGACATCGTGTGCCGTGCGGCAGACCTCGCCTTGAGAGCGTCCATGGCGGAGCTGCAGCGGCAGCTGGGCTACCCACCGTGCTGTATCGGCGCGTACGTCGGCTCCGACGACTACGGGGATGGCCCGATGCTCGACAGGGTCGCTGGGATGAGCCCGGCAGAGGGGCTGCCCGCGGTGAACAACATCTTCGTGATGGAGCATCGACTTATCCCGCATTGGCCATGCCAGTTCGGGTGCGAAGCGAGCGCCACTCAAGGTGCGGCTGCGCTTCGTCTGATTGAGTCGAAAGAGCCGTCTCGCGGTCCGGCGCTCCGTGCGCTGCTGACGGCCCCGGTCAAGGCGTGGGATCGCCTCCGCTTCGTGATGACGCACGGCGACGCCGCTCAGCTCACGGCCGAGCGCATCACGCGCGCCCCGGTCGTGCTCGCCGCCGAGCCCTTCACGGCGTTCCATGCAGCGCTCCCGACCCTCCCCGAGGGCGGCCATGCGCTCCACTTCAGTCGCTTGCCCTGACGCACCCCCGTTTGGCGCTCAGTCGACGATCCTGAAGCTCGTCGCCTGATAGCGATTGTCGACCACCTTGCCGGTCACCGCTGCGCGCCTCACGACGTTGCACATGCCTCGACGCGCATGAGCGTCGCCGTGGTCGTCGAGCTTGGAGCCGTCGACGAAGTATGCGTTGCCGTCGATGCGGACGGCGAGGTCACAGCCAGGGGGCTCGTTGAGCCCAAAGTTGCATTGACCGCAGGAGGCCTCGACCTCCACGGCGTCTTTCGGGATAGGGCCCACGGGAGCCTTGACCGCTTTGGGTGCATGCCCTGTGACTTTGGGGGTGTCGACCGCCTCGGTCACCGCGGCGACTTGCACCTTCACGGGCGCAGAGGAGGCCTTTGCCGTGGCGCTTGGTGCCGCGGCCGCCGTCGCCTCCTCAGTGGTCTTTGTCGCTTGAGTTGTGACCTCGGCGGGCGCTTCGGCGTCTCCCTTGGCGCAGGCTGTGGTGCCTAGGACAAGGGTGAGCATGAGGACAGTCACAAGAGGGTGAGGTCGAAGGTGATTGAGGGTCATGAGTGCTCCTTCAAGGCCTGCTTTCGTAGGCGTAACAAGGTCGTGAGGCCGTAGGTGATGAGGCTAAAGAAGAGCCCCTCAAGTGTCATAAGTGAGCGCGAAGGCCAAGGGGAAGTCACCGATGCTCCACCCGTTGGTGATAGCGGGAGGCGCGCAGGCCGTCGTACCCAAGCGCGCGCCGATACGCGATGTCGACGACAGGTAGGTGACAAACGCCTGGATGTAGAGGGTGATGCGGTCCATGCGTCGGACTCCTGCTGCCGTGTTGTGAGAGCTTGCGAGACGATCGCGCCCCTCTTTGAAGCGACCCTCGGGCGGATGCGTTAGACTCGGCGAGGGGCCCATGCGGGGCCCGACCTCAGGAGCCTCGGTGTTTCAAGCGCGCACTCTTCGTCGTAACGCATGGACGCAGCGCGCGATCTTGGTCGGCGCCGTGGCCACCTACCTCTTGGGGTACGCGGCGATACGCTCCGAGCATCTGTTGGTGCACGCCGTGTCGTTTGCGGGGAGTGATGACGTTGAGGGCCCGGCGGTAGCCTCGCATGACATCAAAGCTGGGGACTTCGGGGCGCCGATGCTCGGCCCATCGACGACGCTCGCGACGCTCATAGCGGGGGTGGTGTATTGGCCGGTGACCAAGGCGGAGATCGTCTACTGGAACATCGTCGAGCCCCCTGGGAGTCCCTATGACGGCGCGATGCTGCCGCTGCCAGACCCCAAGCGCTCTACGCTGCCTGCGCCGCCCGGCGCTACTCGACCGTGACAGACTTGGCGAGGTTGCGGGGCTGGTCGACGTCGGTGCCCTTGTAGTCGGCCATGACGTAGGCGATGAGCTGCATCGGGATGGCGCAGACCAAGGGCAAGACGTGGGGTGGCGCGTCGGGGATGGGGACGGCGAAGTCGGCCAAGGCGGCGGTGTCGTCGTCGCCCTCGGTGTGGATGACGAGGATAGGGCCTCGGCGGGCTTTGACCTCTTGCAGGTTCGAGCGGACCTTCTCGTGGTGGGTGTCTCGTGGGGCGAGGACAACCGTCGGGACCATCTCGTCGATGAGCGCGATGGGGCCGTGCTTCATCTCGCCTGCTGCGTAACCTTCGGCGTGGATGTACGAGATCTCTTTGAGCTTGAGCGCGCCCTCGAGCGCCAGCGGAAAGAGCGCCCCGCGCCCCAAGTAGAGGGTCGAGCGGGCCTCATGCCAGGTCCGGGCGATCTCCTCGTAGATGGTCATGTCTTGGAGTTGCCGCTCCATATGACCCGCGACGCGCACGAGGGCGTCGAGCTCTTCGGTCATCGTGTCATCGTCGATGCGGCCTAAGAGGCGCCCGACGTGCAGCGCGAACATGTGGAGCGCCGCGACCTGCGTGGTGAAGGCCTTGGTTGAGGCGACGGAGATCTCCGGGCCTGCGTGGGTGTAAAGCGTCCCGTCACACAGCCGCGGAATCGACGCCTCGATGACGTTGCAGACGCTCAAGATCCGTGCGCCCTGGGCCTTGGCATCCTTCAGGGCCGCCAAGGTGTCCGCGGTCTCCCCGGACTGGCTGATGGCCAGGACCAAGGTGCGCTCGTTCATGGGCGCTTTGCGGTAGCGGAGCTCGCTAGCGAGCTCGACGTGGGGCGCCAACTGCGCGAGGTCCTCGAGCAGGTAGCGCCCGACGAGCCCGGCGTGCCACGAGGTGCCACAGGCGACGATGTAGAAGTGCTGGAGGTTCTCGAGGAAGTCAGCGGTCAGGCCGAGCTCGGGCAGGTCGACCGCTGTGCGCTCTTGAGAGATGCGCCCACGCAGGGTGTTGGCCACCGCATCGGGCTGCTCATGGATCTCCTTGAGCATGAAGTGCTTATAGCCACCCTTCTCGGCCATCGCTGGCGACCAAGTGATCTGCCGCGCCTTGACCTCCACGGGTGCGCCGCTCTCGATCTCCGTCACGCGCACGTGGTCGGCCTCGACCACGGCCATCACGCCGTCATCTAAGAAGACCATTCGGCGCGTGTGCGCCAGGATGGCGGGGATGTCGCTCGCGACATAGTTCGCGCCCTCTCCCAGGCCCAAGACGAGCGGGCTCGAGAGCCGCGCGGCGACCAAGCGCTCGGGCTCCGTCGCGTCGACGACGACGATCGAGTAGGCGCCCTCGAGGCGCAGCACGGCGGCGCGTACAGCGTCCTCAAGGCCGAGCCCAGTCTCGCGCTGTTGCCAGACCAGGTGCGCGATGATCTCGGTGTCGGTCTCACTCGAGAAGCTGTGGCCGGCGTCCGCGAGCTCGCGCTTGATCTCGAGGTGGTTCTCGATGATGCCGTTGTGGACCACGGCGACGGTCCCGACGCGGTGCGGGTGCGCGTTCTCCTCGGTGGGCCCTCCGTGGGTCGCCCAGCGTGTGTGGCCGATCCCCGGGGTGCCGTCGACGGGATCGCTCTCAAGGGCATTCACCAGGTTCTTGAGCTTCCCCTCCGCCCGCCGCGTGTGGAGCGTCTCGTCGCTCACTACAGCGATGCCAGCGGAGTCGTAGCCGCGGTATTCGAGCTTGCTCAGGCCGTCGAGGAGCAGCTGCGCGCAGGGGTCTGCGCCGACATAGCCGATGATCCCGCACATGGCTTACTGCTCCTTCTTTGCGGCGGCCTTCTCGGCGGCGCGCTTCGCTTCACGAGGTTGACGATGTCTCGCGTCATACCCTTCGATCACGCGCCGTTCGCCTCGCGTGACGACCAAGGAGCCCGGCGGGACGTCCACCGTCACCGTTGTGCCCGCCCCGACGGTCGCTCGATCGCCGATGTTGACGGGCGCCACCAGCTGCGTGTCGCTTCCGATGAAGACCTCTTTGCCGATGACGGTCTTGTGCTTGTAAGAGCCGTCGTAGTTGCACGTGATGGTGCCCGCGCCGATGTTCGACCCGTCGCCGACCTCGCAGTCCCCCAAGTAGCTCAAGTGGCTCGCCTTGGCGCCTTTGCCCAAGGTCGCCTTCTTGGTCTCGACGAAGTTGCCGACCTTGGACGCCTCTCCGAGCACAGTCCCAGGACGCAGGTGCGTAAATGGTCCCGCCGTCGCGCCATCTCCGATGATGGCACCCTCGGCGACCACGTAGGGCTTGAGGTGCACCCCATCGCCGATGGTGCAGTCAGTGAGGACACAGCCGGCGCTGATGCGGCAGCCTGCTCCGATCGAGGTGGTCCCGAGCAGCTGAACGCCGGTCGCGAGGGTCGTGTCGGCGCCTACCGACGCAGTGGTCTCGATGCGGACGCCGCTGGGGTCCTCGAGGCTGACCCCTTCACTCATGAGGCTCTGCAGTCGGTCTGAGAGCATGCGCTGCTCAAGGATAGAGAGCTGCTCCCGGGTGTTCACGCCGGCCACGCGCTGCGGGTCGTCGAGGATGTGCGCCAGGACACGATGCCCCTCGCCGGCCAAGACGGAGACGATGTCGGTCAGGTAGACCTCACCTTGGGCGTTTGCGGTCCCGACCTTGCTGAGCGCGGCGACGATGAGGTCGCGGTCCCCGAGGTAGACGCCCGCGTTCACTTCGCAGATCGCCCGCTGATCCTCTGTGGCGTCTCGGTGCTCGACGATCTCGGTCAGGGCGCCGTCTTGACCGCGGATCATCCGGCCATAGCCGGTCGGATCAGGGACCTCGAAGGTCACCACGGTCACGTCAGCCCCGCTGGATGCGTGGGCCACTCGCAGGGTGTGTAACGTCGCCGCGTTCAGGTTCGGGGTGTCGCCGCACAGGATGAGGAGCTCATCGAAGCCCTCCGTGGCTGAGGCAGCGCATTGGACAGCGTGGCCGGTGCCGAGCTGCTCGGCTTGAAGCGGGGTGTGGAGGTCCACACCTCCGAAGAGGCTCGAGAGGTTGCTTCTGACGGCCTCAGCTTGGTGTCCCACGACGACGGCCAAGCGGTCTGCGCCCGCGCTGCGCGCTGCGTCGAGGACGTGGGCGAGCATCGGTCGGCCGAGGACTGGGTGCAGCACTTTGGCCATGCTGGAGCGCATCCGGGTGCCCTGTCCGGCGGCGAGCACCACGGCGGCGAGGCTGGAGCTGTCTTCTGTCATGGACTCCTCGGGTCGCGCGGAGTGTAGATGATCGCATCGGCCGCGTCGAACCTCAATCGAGGACCGTCGCACCCCGATATTCGATGCGAGGGATCAGGGCCCAAGAACCGCGGAGTTTAGCGGCTCAAACCTTGAGTCTCTCGACCTGAATGAGGGATAGTGGAGGCATTGAGGCGCCCTTGGAGCGCCTCACGCTTCGTCCCCGTAGATGCGGGCCGCTATCACCGCCGAACCTCAGGGTTGGCAGGTGGTAGGTGGCGAGGTATAGGGGCCACGAATCGAGCTGGTTGGCGAGCCTCCGGGGTGAGCGCAGCCACCGATAAGCCCTCACAGCGATCGTATCTCCTCGCCCTATCACGACGCGAGGAGATGGTGATGGACACCACTCAGCAGGAGATGAACACCATGGTGACGAAAGCCGAAACAGTTTGGTTTGATGGCGAACTCGTCAACTGGGATGATGCCAATGTGCACGTCCTGACCCACACGCTGCACTATGGGCTGGGCGTCTTTGAGGGCATCCGTGCGTACCGTCGAGCCGACGGGCGCAGCGCGATCTTCCGCCTCCGCGAGCACATCGAGCGCTTGGTCAAGGGCGCTCGGATGATGACGATCCCGCTCGACTACACCGTCGACGAGCTCATGGACGCTTGCGTGAAGACCGCAAAGCTGAACCGCCTCGATGGCTGCTACATTCGCCCGATCGCCTTTGTGGGCTCTGGCGAGATGGGCGTCGCCGCGATGGGCAACCCGACGCGCGTCGCGATCGCGACCTGGCCTTGGGGAGCTTACCTCGGCAAGGACGGCCTCACGCATGGCGTGCGCCTCAAGACGTCGTCGTTCATGCGCCCCTCTGTGGCGACACAGCTGTCGAAGGGCAAGGTCTGCGGTCACTACGTGAACTCGATCCTGGCCAAGCGCGAGGCGCTCCTCGATGGCTACGACGAGGCGCTCTTGCTCGACACCAATGGCTACGTGGCCGAGGCATCCGGAGAGAACGTCTTCATGGTCGAGAACGGCGTCATCTACACGCCGCAGCTGGGCAGCGCGATCTTGGGTGGCATCACCCGTGACACGCTCCTGACGATCGCTCGCGAGCTCAACTACGAGGTCGTGGAGACGCAGATCACCCGCGACATGCTCTACCTCGCCGATGAGCTCTTCATGTGCGGGACGGCGGCTGAGGTGACCCCGGTGCGTGAACTCGACCAACGCCAGATCGGTAAGGGGGGCGCGGGCGAGGTGACGATGGCCCTCCAGAAGCGCTACTTCGACGTGGTGAAGGGTGAGGATATGTCGCACCCGGAGTGGTACACCTTCTACCAAGTCTCGAACCTCTAGCAGGGGCGGTTGTAGGACATCTACAGCGGCTACGACAGGTCAGACATCGTGCGCTGAGGCTCTCTCCCGGATGCCCTGCGCGATGCGCAGTGAGGTCTATCCAATGAAACGCATCGCAGTCGTC
Organism: Myxococcota bacterium; assembly: GCA_049602155.1. Lineage (GTDB taxonomy): Bacteria > Myxococcota_A > UBA9042 > PHBI01 > JBMYRH01 > JBMYRH01. Next base: position 99,422 of record JBMYRH010000010.1, read on the forward strand.
TCGACCGGTGGCACGATCGAGAAGACCTACAACGAGCTCGATGGGGTGCTCTCCAATCGGCTCAACGTGCTCGACGTCATGCTCGCGTCGCTGCAACTGCACGGCGTGGAGTTGGTCCGCGTCCCGCTGATGAATAAAGACAGCCTCGACATGTCCGCTGAGGACCACCACCTCATCGCCGAGACCGCGGGCCTGATGGCTGAAGCCCATGATGGGGTCGTGGTGGTGCACGGCACGGACCGCCTCGCCGAATCCGGAGATTGTGCCTTCTCACTCTTGGGCATACCTCGGGTCCCGATCGTGTTCACCGGAGCCATGCGGCCCTACGAACTCCGAACCTCCGACGCGCTCCAGAACCTGACAGAGGCGCTCTTAGCGGTGCAGATTGTGGGCCCGGGCATCTACGTCGCCATGCACAATCAGCTCCTTCAATTTCCTGGTGTTACTAAAGACCGGGAACGAGGTACCTTCACCGCATCATGAATAGATTCATCACGATCTTCATCTTCAGTTTATTTGTCGGTTGCGGCGGTGACGAAATCGTTACCTCGGCAGGGGGAGACACGTCGCTCGGCGATGATGTGTCCGCGGCGCAGCCTTTGGATGCCATGGTGCGCGCCGACGCAGTGACGCCCGATAACGAGGCGGCCGACGCGGAGGTGTCGTCTGATGTCCAGGTCGCCACAGAGGACGCGGCGAGCGATCCACCCGAGGATATCGGCTCCGTCGCGGACACGGAGGCGGAGACGCAGCCCGAACCCGATGTCGTGGCTGAGGTCGATGTACCGGCCCCGAGCGATGACGTCGCTGTGGGCCCGGACGCTGAGGCGACTTGGCCCGAGGGGCTGCACGGGACCGTCCCGGGGGCTGCCTTGCCTGCACCGGAGTTCGTGGCGCTCAACTCAGATGGGAGCGCACGTGGGCCAGAGGACTTGATGGGTAAGCCCACGGTCATGTGGTTCTTCCCCTTCGCCGGGACGCCTGGCTGAACGAAGGAGGGTTGCGGGTACCGCGACCGATTTGAGGAGTTTGACGCGCTGGGTGTTCGTATCGTCGGGGTGGGCTTTCAAGATCCCGACACGAACGAGGCTTGGATCCAAGACCAGGGCTATCAGTACGAAGTGTGGACGGACGATGATCGTGCGCTCTCTGTGGCTTACGGCGCCGCCTCGAGTGAGAACGCATTCTTCCCGGATCGCGTGACTGTGCTGCTGGATTCCAACGGTGATCTCCTGCTCGAGTACACGCAGGTCGTCATCGATGTGCACCCGCAACAAGTCCTAGAAGACTGCGAGCTGCTGTTCGATTCGACGAACTGATTGCTCAAACGAGTGGCGCCGAGGACGTGAAGGCGCTAACGTCGTGGCGATATGTTGCGGTTTCAATCTCTGTCATTCTTGCTCGTCCTCATGTGCTGTCTCGCGGCTTCGGCCTGCAGCGATGATGGGGCAGCGCTCCCTCCACTCACTGACGACGACGCCGGAGTCTCGACGGATGCCGGGTCGGACACGACCTCTGAGGCCGTGGGCGACGGCATCGACGACCCCGGTGACCCTGAGTCCGACGCAGGTGATGAGCCCGCAGAGGACGCCGCGGTCGCGACCTGCTGGGCGGGGATCCAGATCTGCGAAGGCGACGGGGTCAAGACCTGTGTCGACGGGATATGGTCCGACGTGGTCCCGTGCTCCTCGGGTGAGTGTCTCGATGGCTACTGCACCGGCTGTACGGCCGACTGCGTAGGCAAGATCTGCGGCCCCGATGGCTGCGGTGGGAGTTGTGGTGAGTGCGGTGATGGGCAGGCGTGTGATGACGGCATCTGCCCCGACTGCGTACCCGACTGCACCGACCTTGAGTGCGGCTCCGATGGCTGTGGCGGCAGCTGTGGGCTGTGCGACGTGGGGCTCGCGTGTGCAGACGGCTTGTGCTCGTGCAGCCCGTCGTGCTCGGGCAAAGAGTGCGGCCCCGACGGGTGCGGCGGTGAATGCGGCATCTGCCTGGGCGATTTCGCGTGCAGCGAGCTGGGTGAATGTTTGCCATCCGCTTACCGCGCGGTGCTGCTCCAAGGGCACTGGACGTCAGGAGCTGGGTGCAGCCAGTACAACTCGACTGGTGCAGATATCGACGCCATCGAGCTGCGCGACGCAGACGGTGAGCTTGTCAGCTACTTCATCGAGGTCGTCGAGGAGGTCGGCAAAGAGGCCTGCGATAACAACTACACGAACACTGAGCTGTCAGTGGGCGCGCCGGATGGAGACTACATGGCGCTCCAGGGGGGCTGGATCATGGGTCGCTTTGCCGACTATGTGCCCATCACCTCTGGGATGAGTCTCGTCGTCCACGAGGCCTACTCGGCCGAGGCGTACAGCATCTACCTCGCCACCGGGTTCGACTGCGCAGAGTCCGACGATCCCGGCACCTGCTCGGTGCTGATCACGGACCAAGCCAGCGGGACTGTCGAGGTCGAGATCCCATAGGCCAACGTGGCCTAATACGCGGGGAGCATGATCGCTTCGTCGAGGACGCGTCCCTCTGACAGCGCAGGGTGAAGTGCGCCTGCCAAGGTCGCCAAGGTCGGCGCGATGTCCACGATCTTCACCGTGTGCGCGAAGCGCTGATGACGCACCCCCCACCCGGCCATGATTAAAGGCACCATCCGGTCATAGCTGTAGCCCGTCCAATGATGCGCTTTCGTGTTCTGCGGGATCCAGTAGGGCAAGGGGACCCCCACGACGTCGCCGCTTCGTCCAGGTACGTAGCTCCGCATCGCCTGTGCGCCCAAGCGCCCCGCAGGGGGCCGATGGTTCAGGATGTCCGAGCGGGTGAATACCGTGAGCAGCCCGTCTTCGCGGCGGAGCAGTTCAGCAGTTGCGCGCTCCAGCTCCTCGCGAGGCGGCCCTGTCGCCTTGGGGTTCAAGAAGACCTGGAGGTACTTCATGCCGAGCACCCAGGGGTCGCCGGACTCGAGGGCCCCAAACCGCGCTCTGAGGCCCGCCTCGAGGCGGCCCATCAGGATCTTGCCGCTGTCCATACGCCCGCCGCCGAGTTGATGAGTGCGCGCGTACTCCGGGCGTGCGGCGACGCCGTGGTCACCCGTGAGCACGATTGAGACGTCACCGAGGCCTCCAGGGATGTGCGTATCGACGAGGTTGAGGAGCCGCGAGAGGGCGTGGTCGGCCGCGGCGGCCATGTCCTCCATCTCAAGTCGGTTGGGGCCAACCTCGTGGCCGAGGTAGTCGTGGCTGGACAGGGAGACCATCAGCAGGTCGGTCTGGTCACCGCTTTGGAACATCCCTGAGGTGAGCGCCGCCTCCGCGAGGTCGATGGTCACTTCATAGCCGAAGGGGAGGGCGAGCGCCCTTGGATCGCCGATCTGAGCGTCGTAGCGGTAAGTGAGCTTCCCGTCGTCGGAGTGACCGCTGGCGACCTCGCCTGACTCGAAGACGACCGGCTGACCGCGCCGCGCCTCAAGGCTCGCGTTCTGGGTCGCGACCCAGGCTGGCAGCGTGTCTTCAGGGTGATAAAAGCTGCTCGTTGTCCACTGAAAGGTGTCCGAGTGCATCCAGATCGCGGCGTCAGGCCGGTGTCCACCCATCAAGATCGCTGCGCGGTCTTTTAGCGCGATCGAGACCACTCGGCTGCCATAGCCCGCGTTCTTGAGCGTGTCGCCCAAGGTGGGGCCCAGCAGGTTGGCCGGTGAGCGGCCCGGTACATCGCCCGGGACGCCGATCAATTGTCCGTCGGGGTCTCCGACACAGTAGGCCTTTTCTCCGGTCTCTGGATCGAACCACTTGTTGACAGCGATGCCATGACGATAGGGCCAGGCGCCCGTCGAGATGCTCGCATGCCCAGGGGCCGTCATGGCTTGGAGGACGTCGTGCTCTGCGGCGGTAAAGGCCGACCCACAGCTCTGAAGGTAGCGCACACCTCCCATGCGGCCGTCTGCCAGCCGCGCGGGCAGATAGCGGGTCTCAAAGCGGTGGATCGCGTCTGCGCGAAACTGGTCCACGACGACGACCAAGAGCAACTTCGGCGCGCTGCGTGTCGTCTCGCTCTTGGCGCAGTAATCCGGAGGCGCCGCCACCGCGCTCAGCGCATGATTCCCCGCTGTGGCGCACCCTGATGAGCCCACGGCGAGCGCGGTGATGAGGGCGGCCAGCGCTGCTCTCATCGCGCGCTGCGTGCTTACTCCCATTCGATGGTGCCGGGTGGCTTAGAGGTGAGATCTAGTGCCAGTCCGCTGACCCCCTCTAAGGCTAAGATGTCGCGACGAAGCTCTGTCAGCAGCGCGTCGGGCAGCTGGGCGGGCTGCGCGGTCATTGCGCGCTTCGAGTGGATAGGGCGCACGACGACGAGCTCCTCGCCGTGACCATCGATGGTCAGCGGGATCATCGCTGTGGGGCACTGCCAGATCTCGTCATAGAGGCCGTGACGTCGCAGGCCGCTCATGGCGAAGTGATCCGCCTCTCGGAGCAAGTCCAGTCGCGGCCGGCTCATGCCCGCCTCGATCGGCGTGAACTGCTTCGGCGCCTCCCCGAGGTTCCAGATGCACCGGTTCACGTCGGGCACATCGCGGAGGATCAGACGCGTCGCCTCGAGCAGGTCTGCCCAGGGGGCATCGCCGCTCAAGAGCACGGGGTGCTCGTAGCACCGCAGGTCGGCCTTCACGCCCACCGACCGGATCGGGAGCGCGTGGGCGATGAGCCCGAATTGACGGGCGATCTCAGTGAGCTGGTCGGCGACGTCAGGGGCCTCCACTTTGCCGTCAGAGCAGAGCAGACGCACGCCGAGGCCGGGCCCTGGAAAGGGGTGTCGCCAGATCAGCTCGGAGGGGACCCCGAGCTTCTCTGCCAGCTCTCGGACCTCGACCTTATAGAGGTCAGCCAAGGGCTCGACGACTTTGCCTTGAGCGATGAGCTCCTCGATGATCGGCACGCGGTTGTGATGCGTCTTGATGACGTGCGCCCGCTTGGTGCCACCGGTCTCGACGGTGTCTGGGTAGATCGTGCCTTGGCCGAGGAGGTGATCTTCGATGCCGAGACGCCGAGCTTCTCGGTCGAAGACCTCGACGAAGGTGTCGCCGATGGCGCGACGCTTGGCCTCGGGCTCGATCAGCCCGGCCAGGGCTTGTAGGAAGTCGTCCGAGGCGTCGATGAACTCAAAGGCATCGCTGAGCCCTAGATCCTCGAACATCTGGCAGACCTCTGCGCTCTCGTCTTTGCGCATCAACCCATTGTCGACGTGCAGGAGCTTGAGGCGATCGGCCGGGAGCGCCAGCGCGAAGAGCTTCGCCGCGACGGTCGAGTCCACGCCGCCTGAGGCGAGGAGGAAGACGGAGTTGTCGCCGACCTGCTCTTGCACGCGCGCGACCTCGTCTTCGAGGTAGCAGCTCATGTCCCAAGACGGCGTGCAGCCGCAGATGTCGAGGACGAAGTTGGCGATCATCTGATCGCCGCCCAGCGTGTCATCGACCTCGGGGTGATACTGAAAGCCGTATCGCCTCAGGCTGTCGGAGCCGATGGCGGCGTTGGGGTGCCGCTGTTCATCACCCATGGTTGAGTAGCCAAGCTCTTTGAACTCCGGACCGAGCGTCGCGACGGAGTCAAAGTGACTCATCCAGACCTGCTCGACAGGGCCGAGGTTCTTGAAGAGTGGATGCTCGCCGTGCAGGTGCAGCTTCGCGTGCCCCCACTCGCGGCCACCGTGGATGACGGTGCCCCCGTAGTACTTGGCGATCTCTTGGTGGCCGAAGCAGAAGCCCAAGATGGGCACGTCCAGCTCCAAGATCTCCTTGGTCCAATCATCGTCCTCTCCTTGGGACGCGAGCGCCGGGCTACCAGACAGGATGATGCCCGTGAAGCCATGAAAGGCTTCGACGGGATCGTCCGGCTGCCTGATCTCGGCAAGCACGCGAACAGAGCGGACCTTGGTGGCGATCAGATGTGCGTACTGACCGCCGAAGTCAACGACGGCGATGCGATCGTGGCTCATGGCTCCTCCGGCTTCGGCCTCCGCTATACCGGAAGCCTCGCGGCACCACCACCCCAGACCGCATGACTCGTTCAATTCTGTCATCCACAGGCTCGCCTTCGGCGCTTCAAGCAGCGCGTCATCGGTTTTCGCGTCGCGCAGTTTAGGCACAAAGCCCGTCTTCACGATCAGGCGCAAGATGGTCGCCAGGCGCGAGAGGTGGGGTTGCCCGTCACTCGGTAGACCGACCGTGACCAGCGTTCTCTGCAGCGTGGCTAGAGAGCACGAAGGTCGCCCTGGACATCACGCTGAGCGCGAGAGTGATCTACCCCGCTAAGCACAGCTTGGGCTCCAGCTTGTGTGATGAACCGCGGATTACCACCACGCCACAGCGCAAGGGTGGGGAGGGACCCCGACGATTGTGTTCGAGACAGGAGGAGGTTGGAGCGCGAGTCCGTCTTGCAACCAAACCCGTGAACGTCCAGGCTAGCGTCCGGATAGGCCCTTTCTGGAGAGCCCCTATGCACCCTCTTCTCACCCGCCTTTCACTGACTTTCCTTCTGCCCTCTTTCGGGGTGGTGGTTCAGTCATCACAACCCTGTCTGGGCGGCGCTGTATGCGAGCCTTGAGCCGCTATCTTCCTGGTAGGTGTGCTCCCTGTGCGGCGCTCTATCTCATCGTCGGGCTCTTTGTCGTCGCCGGTTGCGAGGCGTCCTCGTCCTCGGTCGACACCGCGGGATCGGGAGCGACGACCCCTGGTTACCAGCAACTTCATGACGCCATCTTCGTCCCCTCGTGCGCGAGCGGCTCGTGTCACGGAGGCCCTATCGCGGTCGCGGAGCTTAGCTTTGACGATGCCGCCGCAGCGTACGCGCATCTCCTCGAGGCCGCACCCGTGGTGCCCGGCGCTCAGGACTCCGGGTTGGCCTTAGTCGCCCCAGGTGACCTGAGCGCGAGCTTGCTCTATCGCAAGCTCGCAGAGGCGACCGAGGCGCTAGAGGCAGAGTCGCTTGGGGGGCGGATGCCGCTCGGGCAGCCCGTCTTGGGTGACGATGCGTTGGAAGCGGTCGCGACGTGGATCTCCGATGGGGCCCCCTTTGACGGCGCTCCATTGAGCCCAGGCGTGGTCTCTCGGGGCGGGGACGAGGCCGACTACATTGGCTGTGACGCCAGCGATGCTGACGGCCTCAAGGCTTGCCTTGGTGACGCACCGGACCCCTCTCTCATTCAGCGCTTCTATACGCCTCCGCTGGTGATCCCCGGTGGCTCGGAGATGGTCATGTGCAGTGAAGTCGCCGTGTTGGATGCGCCGCTTCGTATTCGCGCGGCCCGCGGCAAGCAGATGTCTGGGGGACATCATGCAGCGGTCTTCGTCGGGTTGATGCCGCTCGGGGTCGATGGCCCGGTGCCTTGTAGCGAGATCGAGATGGGGGCGCTTCGCTTTGTCGCGGGTGCCGGCGGCGCAGGTGGGCAAGACACCGTGATGCCTGACGGTGCCGCGCTCACCGTCGGCAAGGGGCAGCGCATCGTCGTGCAATCGCATTACGTGAACATGTCCCCTGAACCTCGCACCGTGATGGACGCCGTGGATCTCGAGCTGACCACGGTCGCCGAGAGCCCCATCGATGTGGACGCCTTCGCTGTCATCGACTCGGAGCTCGCGATCCCGACCGAGACCGAGGCGTATACCCGCGTGAAGACCTGCAAGGTCGATGCGCCGATGGACATCCACATGATGCTCGGTCACACCCATGACTATGGGGTGCTCTTCGAGATTGAATTCATCCGGGATGGGTTGCCCGAACTGCAGTACCACGCCACCCACGGCCCGACCCTCCGCGACACCCCAGACATCCTGATGTTTGACGAGCCGCTGCACCTTGATGAGGGCGATGAGGTTCGCATCACCTGCGCATGGACGAACACGACTGACGATGTCCTCGGTTGGCCTGAAGAGATGTGCGTCGGCTTGATGTACTACAGCCCTGGACGGGGCTACTTGATCTGCGACACCGACGATGAAGTGCCCGTCGTACAAGGCGGCGGCGAGGCCAGCCCCGACGAGGGCTGTGTCGGGCCTGGGGCCGAGGGTAACGCCCTCGGCGTGGGGCGCTATTGCACGGTTGGCGGGGGGGAATGCGACGACACGCCCGAGCCGACATTATGCCTCGCGGAGTTTGACTCCGATGCGCCGTATTGCAGCGTCATCCTGTGTCAGGACGACTCGGTCTGCGGAGACGGCGCGACGTGCGTGTTTGAGGGAGCGGGGAGCGCGTGTGTCCCGGATGCATGTCGCTAGGGGCGCGGGCGCAAGCCTTCAGTCGACCCTCAGCACGTTGACCAGGGACCAGACATTTTGTCCGTGGTTGGCGACGTGCCAATAGATGGGCGTCCCTGTGGGGATGCCCCGCGTGACCGGGAATTCTTCGTAGTAGAGCTCTGAGCGGTCGTTTGGCAGCTCGGGGCGATGTTCCCAGAGGGTCTCCGGGGGATCGCCGGCAGAGAGCTGCAAGAGCCCTTGCCCCTCGGCGATGAGGTTGGGCCATCGGAAGGCCCAGACGCGCATGGTGCCGCCGACCTGGATCGGAGCGATCGTGGTCTGTGCGACCGTCAACCAGCTGCAGGTTGTGGTGTCTAGGTCCAAGTAGAGCCCGTCTTCCGTCACCTCGACGGTGAGTGCCTCATCGGGGCATTGGTCGCTCGCGCTGAGCGATGGATCGGCGATGGGGTCATCGTCGACTGAGAGGGCCTCCCAACGCGCGGCGTGCACCAGCGGGGTAGCGCCCGGGGTGCGCTGCTCGACGTCGAGCAGCGTGCTCGCGTCTGTCGAGGTGTACGTCTCTGTCTGCATGACGCAGCTGCTCTGTGTCCGGTAAAGCACAAAGAGTAGCGTCGCAATAAGCAGGGTCGTGCGACCGATCTTAGGCCTCGCGTCGCCGCCGGAGAGCGATCAGCCCCAAGCCTAGTGCTGCGAGCAGCGCCCAAGAGCCGCTGTGGCCACCAGTGTTGCAGCCACCGTCGTCGTCGCCTGGGTCGGTACCTGGGTCGGTACCTGGGTCGGTGCCTGGGTCGGTACCTGGGTCGGTTGGCTCAGGCTCTGGACCGTCCCAAGCGAGGAACGTTGGATCCATCATCTCGAAGGTCTGCTCTCGCTGAGCGACGTCGGAGAGCGCGATGACACTGGGTGCACCCTCTTCGGTGTAGACCACGACTTCTGCGGCGGCCGCCTCGTTCGGGAACGCGTCCACGAACCCTTCACCATCGTAAGACCACAGGTTTTCGAAGGGGCCCTCGATGGTCCAGCTCTCCTCGCCGTAAGTGAGGGTGACGCGATCGGCGATCCATGAGTCCTCCTCGTTGCACTCGGCTGAGCCTTCGACAGAGTGCCATGGCTCGACATCACCGAGGTCTCGGTTGAAGCCAAAGATTGGGTCCCGCGTCATCTCGTTTGGCGAGATCGTGGAGTAGAGGCGAGTGACGTAGGACTCGCCGCTGTTTGAGGAGACGCGGTCCAAGATCTCCTGACCGTCCTTGAGCGGCAAGACGACCTTCTCCTCCAAGTCATTCGCGAAGGTGACCGGGTCAAAGACCCAGTCTTGCGGCATGCTCTTCAGGCACTCGCTGAGGTTCCACGTGTAGAACTCTTGGTCGCTCTTACACCCCTCGGGTAGCTCATCTTCGGCGGGCTTAGGGATGTGCACCTGGATCAGGGACTGCATCTGGGCGTTTCGAGGGAATCCCTGCATCAGCATCCCATCGAGGAACGCCTCTGGGTCGGAGATACCGGCCAAGGCAGAGGTGTCAAACTGGCCGTCTTGGTAGAGCATGTTGGTCGTCGTCATTGAGCGCGCGTACTCGGTGATAAACCCGTGACCCGCAGCGTCATTGACCGCCTCGGTCGCGACGTCCTGGTAGTTGGCGCCCCCGCTGAGCCAGTCGATCTTCTTGTAGTTGATCTCTACGCCAAACCAGTTGAGCGGGACGATGCGATGCTCGCCGAACACCCAAGCCGTGACCGGCATGTCGGGCGCCGCGGCGATGCGTGTCAACACCAAGGGGATGCAGGGCTCCTCGGCCTCAGGCATCGTCAGCATCAAGGGCTGGAGGTCACCGACTGTAGCGCTCTCCTTGAGCTTCACAGCGATGAAATTGAACTCCTGATCGAGGTAGTGGTCGATGATGGGGAGCGACTCCTCGGGCTGGTCGAAGTCGTTGTCATCGAGCCACTGGAGCAGCACCTCTGCGCCGGCCGCTGTGGCGTCGAGCGTGACGGCGATAAACGGACCTACGATCTGCTTATCGAGCACCACGACTTGGGCGCCTCCGTCGTTGGCGTCAAATCCGCCGCCATCCTCCGAGGCCTCGACAGCGAAGTCTCCTGCGCAGCTGCCCCCGTTGTCCCAGTCCCAGTTCACGTAGAAGCTGGGGCGTGTGCGGTTGTGGAGCTCAGAGAAGATGGCGTCTGGCCCCAGAGCGACCGTCGGTTGTCCTGTCACGGGCACGACCCATGCGAAGTCCTCGGCCGAGCCCTGGAAGGCGATCTGGATGATGGCTGTGACGCCATCTGGCCCGTAGGTGAACGCGATCTGCTCGCCAGCCTGCTCGACAGGTACCTGGCTACAGAAGAAGCCACCGCACGCCAAGACTGGCGCGCTGAGCACAAGGAGGGATGAGAGTGCGATTAGTGCAGTCGTGAGGCGACGAGGGAGAAGCATGGACAGGACTCCTGGATAGGTCGATGGGCGGACCATAACAACTACAGTCCAGAAGGGCGAATTACCGCTGTCTGCAGCGCGACAGAGGGCGCTTTCGCTGCTCTGCGTTCACTGCTAAGAGAGGGCTATGACTCAGCGCGTCCTCCATGTGTTATCTCAGCGCCCGTCCCGTACCGGGAGCGGCGTCACGCTCGAGCACATCGCCAACCACGCTGCTGCAGTTGGGTGGGAGCAGCGCGCTGTCATCGGGGTGCCGGCCGACGACCCTCACCCCGCGGTGGGGACCTTGGCGCCTAGCCATATCCACCCCATGGTCTTTGAGCGTCCCCCGTTGAGCTTCCCTGTGCCAGGGATGAGTGACGTGATGCCCTACACGAGCACACGCTTCTCGACCCTTACCGAGGCCCAGGTTCGGGCCTATTTGGGGGCGTGGCGCGCGCATATCGCCCCCATCATCGCTGAGTTCCGCCCGGACATCATCCACAGCCACCACATCTGGCTGATGAGCAGCGCCCTGAAGGACATCGCCCCAGATATCCCAGTGGTGACGCACTGTCACGCGACAGGGCTGCGTCAGATGGCCCTCTGTCCGCACTTGGCCGAGCGGGTAAAGGCCGGCTGTCGTCGGAATGATCGCTTCGTCGTGCTCCACCAAGGGCACGCCGAGGCCCTTGTGAGCGCGCTCGACATTTCACCGGACCGAGTCGTCGTCGTGGGCGCGGGCTACGGTGAAGAGACCTTTGGGGCGAACGGTCGCAGCCTCTCTCCAGGTCCGCAGCTGCTCTATGCAGGCAAATACAGCAACGCCAAGGGCCTCCCTTGGCTCCTTGACGCCGTCGAGGCGCTGACGCCCCAGCTCCCGGGCTTGACCTTGCACATCGCGGGCTCCGGGGCGGGCGAAGAGGCCGAGCGCCTTCGCGCGCGGATGGAGGGGATGGGTCAGGTGGTCCTCCATGGTCAGGTCAGCCAAGCGACCCTCGCGGAGATGATGCGTCGGGCCGCGGTCTTCGTGCTCCCTTCATTTTATGAGGGGTTGCCCTTGGTGTGCGTCGAGGCGGCCGCGAGCGGATGTCAGGTCGTGGCGACCGATCTGCACGGGGTGCGTCAACTCAGCGACGCCCTGGGACCCTGGTTGCGCCGTGTTCCATTGCCGCGCTTAGAGCGGGTCGATGTCCCCGTCGCGGACGACCTGCCCGCTTTTGTCTCTGCGTTGACCGAGGCGTTGGCGTCCGTTCTGGAGGGTCCGGCGCCCGAGATCACCCCAGAACTCAGCCTCTGGACATGGGGCGCTGTCTTTGGCCGTGTTCAGGCCGTCTGGTCTGAGCTGCTCGCCGAATCGCCTTAAACTATGACGTGCCTGTCATAGTTCTGGGGTCTGGAGTCGCCATATATGGCAAATTTCAGGTCGCCTGGAGATCAAGACTCAGTGTGACGAATGAGTGACGAAGTGTCCGAAAACCTACAGCCTGCTTGATTGAATGGGTGTCGGCGCGGTGTCTCCAAGGGTTTCTGCTGAAATATGGTCTAGATCTTGCTAGTTTAGAAGACATCTCGCTCCAAGTCCCCTGGAGCACGATCTCTCCCAAAATTCCATCGCAGGAGTCTGGCATGTCCGTGGTACACCCGATCTCTACTCTCTCGACGATGTCTCCCTCTCTCGGCCCGGCCGCCTTGGTGCGTTGCGCCGCCATGAGCCTCCAGGTCATGGCGCCACACGACGCCGCGGCGATCAGCAAGGTCGCGGGCAAGTCAGAGGATATGAACGCCTTCATTGAGGGTCTTTGGATGCGATCGACTCAGCTCCTGATGGGGATTGAGCCCTGCTTGAATTGGGCCTCCCGCGCGGCCTTCTCTCGCGCCGCTGCCGAGGTGCTCTCGCAATGGATGGCGCACGTGGCCTCTCGGCCGGAGATGCTCGCACCCGAGGACCACGAGACGCTTGAGACGGCGACCCGCGAGATGGACCTCTACTTGCGCCGTCACTGGCGAAAGGCTCAGGCCCGCGCCTGGTCTGCCCCAGTCAGCGGACGCTTGGTCAGCACCAAGGCGGCTTAGGCTGACTACTCAAGGGACGTCGATCATCGGTTCGGCTTGATCGAAGCAGCCTTGTTGCATGATGGACATTTGCCTGTAGCCCCTGCTTTTGTGCGGCACGTGGTGCAGAATTTATCGTTGCATTTGCTGCAACGGAACGTCCGATTGGTGCGCTTTTCGCAGCCGTTACAGGTCCCCATATCAGCCATGAATCCTTCTCCGTGGTCTTCGTCTCTTAACCGACAACTCGGAGCACTACTGTACCCCGAGTGCGGTCCAAAAGGCCCACCCGGCGAGCAGTAGCGTGCCTGCGTTGGCGAACAACGCGGTCGCGACGGTGCCCGCGTAGGCGACCCGCTCAGAGAGGGTCGGGGGCCCAGTGTCTTCGTCGAGGCCGAGCTCGGTGCGGAGCGCACCGAGTGTCATGTTCAGGAGTGTGTCGTCGACGGTGCTGCGTGTGAAGAGGCTGCTGTGGCACCTCCGACCACGCACAAAGGCGCGCAGGGTGTCGCCCGGACACAAGAGTGCGCCGAGGATGACGGTTTGACTATTGAGGAGCCACCCGGCCCAGTACCGCCCCAGACCGGTGCCTAGCTCGAAGGCGGCGATCTGAAACTCACCTCGCCAGGTCGCGTCGTACCCTGTCAGCACGTGGTCAACATCATGGAGAGGGACCGCCTCTTGTCGAGCCGGAAGGTTGGGGAGGTAGAGGGTCACCGGTCCGAGCGGGAGCTTGATCCACCGGTCGGTGTAGGTCTTGGTATCAAACCCACTGCTCTCGAAGTATCGCTCTCGGCCAGCGCGCACCGTCAACGTATCTGGATAGCGTCGGTCGGTCATTGAGGGCCTATTGGCAGGTGTGGACGACGTTGAGGTTATCGAAGCGGTGGAAGTTCGTGTAGTACCCGGTGCTCCCGGAGAAGAAGATGTATCCACCACGGAACTGGAGCTCTGGGTAGAGCTGCTCCACCAAGAGCTGTTCATCGATCCACACACGGACCTTGAAGCCGATGACGTCGACCCTGACGGTCCGCCAGTTGAGGTCCTCTACGTCCCCCATGTCATGCCACCAAAGGTGGTTCCCAGCGTCGCCGTCCAGGGTGATTGCGACGTGGTCGTTCGGGGTGGGGTCGGTGTGGAGCTCGTTCGTGCCGTTAAATACGTTGTGGTAGGTGTCGATCTCCACGGTGAAAGCGTTGCCGTCCCAGGGACCGTAAAGCCCACCGACTGCATAGCCGATGCCGCTTCCCGGGACCGCGCTGGCGATGATCTCGTCCTCAAGCTCCGCGATAGAGTCCGTCTGAACGATGGTCATCGCGAAGCCATCAGCGCCGCTCCCCCCCCCCGTCGCCATCGAGAATGTGATGGAGACGCTGCCTGCTGCCACGTCGGTTTGCGGGTTGTAGACGGCGCCGCGTTGCCCTTGGGCCGTGCCGGTCATCTCAAGCCAGCCGTTGGTGTCCCAGTAGCTGCTGCCGAACATCTTCCACGCGACGTCATCGAGAGAAGAGAAATCGTCGTTGACCTTATACTGACAGAAGACCACGTCGACCGCGCTCGTCTCAGCGCAGACGCCGTCAGGCGTCTCAAGTCGGGCTACGAGGGGGAGCACCCCGAGCGGCGCCGATGCGGTGTCCAGGTTGCCGCTTGTCGTGCCATCTGGGAGGACGACGGTTTGCCCCAAGATCTCCCCGGAGGAGGTCTCCCATTGGACGTTCAGACCATCCATAGATGCTGGCCCCGTCACCAGCGCAGAGGCGATGAACGGCGCGCCGATCACGTGAAAGCTCTCCGGCGCAGGCCCCGTGATCGCGACCGTGCCCGGGCACAGGGCGAGGATGGGGGGGGCCTCATCGACGTCAGCTTCTGCGTCGACGTCGGCCTCCACGTCTGAGTCATCACCCCCAAGGGCCGCGTCACCCTCCATGGAGTCGTCCTCGTCCTCGGCCACGTCCTCGGTGGTGTCTCCTTCCGCCGCGTCAGCCAGGGGTGGATCAACCACACCGCTGTCGACCACAGGTCCTCCGTTGTCCGGCTCTGTCGTGCCGCTGTCTTGAGCTCCCTCCGTGTCTTCGGCCGGGCTCCCGGCGTCCTCAAGTGCACCGTCAGTGTCTTGCTCAGCGGTGTCTTCTGCCGGGGCCAGCGTGTCCTCGGGGGACGCGATCGCGTCGATGACCTCCTCTTGGACATCGCTAGCCGCTTCGATGCTGTCCTCGTCGTTGGAGGCGCTGTCGTCCGCTGAGTTGCCGATATCAGAGGGAGGGGGCAGCTCCCCGCCCGCGTCACTCGCGGCGGTCATCGTGTCCGAGCTTGGCCCTGTCGCTCCGTCTTGTTCAAGGCCGACACCGCCGGTGCTGCTGCAGCCCATCAGGAGGGCACAGAGGGTCAACAGTGAGGTGGCTGATCGATTCATGCGGGTGCTCCGGGTCAACGGCTGAATCGTACGAAAACGAATGATGAGTCTCAAGCGACGGTGTGGGGGGGCCTGCGCTGGAGTGCGCGTGACGCCGGGGGCACCTCTGCCTATGCTCGGTTCATGGGGACGACGGGCTACCGCTTTCGAAATTGGGCCAGAACGCAGCGCTGTCGACCGGCTCAGTACCATCAGCCAAGCTCAGAGGCGGGGCTGGTCGCGATCGTGAGGCAAGCCGCCGAGGCTGAAGCGCGGGTGCGCGTCGTGGGCGCAGGGCATTCGTGGAGCGACATCGTGCTGACCGATCAATGGTTGGTGAACCTCGATCACTACGGTCGATTACTCCACGTCGATCACGATGCACAGACCATCACGGCGCAGGCCGGGATGCGGCTGCGCGACCTGAACCTCGCCCTGGCAGAGGAGGGCTTGGCGCTCTCCGCGCAGGGCTCGGTGGCCGAGCAGAGCCTCGGCGGGCTCATCGCGACTGGCACCCACGGGACCGGCATCACCTTCCCCAACTTCAGCGGCATGGTCGTGGCCCTGAACCTCGTGATGGCCGATGGCGAGGTCCAGGCACTCTCGGCGGCTGATGGTGCGCTCTTCTCAGCCGCCTGCCTTGGGCTCGGGTGCCTAGGTATCGTCAGCACCGTCACGCTCCGTGTCGAGCCAGCCTTTAGGCTCGAGGAGCGCTCGTGGACGCTGAGCTTCGAGGACGCGGTCGCCCAGGTGGATGACCTCGTGGCCCAGCATGAGCACCTCAAGCTCTGGTGGGTGCCTCATATCGACGTCGTGCAGATCTACGCGCAGAACCGCACCGATGCGCCGGCGACTCGGCGAACTCTGCGCGAACGGTGGGAGGCCTCTCCTGGGCCTCGTTGGCTCTTCGCGGGCCTCTTGGCGCTGGGGCGCATGATCCCTGCGCTCGTCACCCCGTTCAATCGTCTGATGGCCGCCTCTCACCTTCGACCTCATCGACGGGTCGCGCGGTCACACGAGGTCTTCAATATCCCGATGCCCCCGCGCCACGATGAGACCGAGTGGGGGTTCGCAGCCGAACGGGCTGGAGAGGCCATGACGCGGCTTCGGGCGCTGATTGACACCGAGGGACATCGGGTCAATTTTGTGGTTGAAGCCCGCTTTGTGGCCGCAGATGACGTGATGCTCAGCCCTGCTCACGGCAGAGCCAGCTGTCAGCTCGGCGCCTACAGCGCCCGTGGTGGCGCCAACGTTCGGTATATCGAGGCATTTCAGCGCTTGGCACTCTCGATGGACGGACGGCCACATTGGGGCAAGGTCGTCACGAAAGGTCGCGTATGTCTCGAGCGTGTGATGCCCAATATCAGGCACTTTGATGAGATTCGACGGCGCCTCGACCCCGAGGGCCGATTCGTGAATCAGTTCATCGCACGGATCTTCGATGAGCCTTTAAAATCAAAGGACACATCGCATTTAGAGCCCACGTCGTAGGCCATTTAGGGGGAGGTCGCCGCAAAGAACCGGTGAAAATTTTGGTAATCGTTTTACTGCGGTCGTAACCTCGATCAGACCGCCACCATCTAATCGCCCCCCTTCCCCGATTGGATATGACAATTCGAAGACCCAAACAGATTCTCCGCATCCTTGCGCCCATGCTCTGCCTCTCTGCGTGCATGGACGTCGCCCCTGTGACGTCGCTCTCACCCGCTGGCAATGTGGCCCAGGATGAAGGCGCGCTCACCACGACAGCCATCACGTGTGCCACGGGGTGTGTGGATGAGGACCCGTGCACCGAGGACGCATGCGTCGACAACGCATGCACCCACGTGGCGGTCGCTGGTTGCTCGATCTATGCCTGCAATTCGCTCGGCATCATGGACGCCGAGGTCCTAGTCGACCTCGAGGATGGCGCCCTCTGGAAGGCTGCTGCTAGCCCGGCGGTGTCGACAGATGTGGGTGAGTGCTCAAACGACGTATGTGACGCTGCGACGCCGTGCTGCAATACGTGCCCTGCGACCCTCGGCCTGGGGTTGGACGGGGGCCTCCTCAGTTCAGTCTCGACGGACCAGAATGTGCCGTGGGGCTGTGCCATTGACGAGTGCGGTGAGGTCTCTGCGTGCGCTCCCCTCTCTCTAGACGCGACCTACTGGCTCTGGGGCCGGGCCGAGCGCTTGGATGACGACGTGACTCATGTCGTCCAAGGCTGGTGCCTTCAAACGAACACTGAAGCTCTGCCAGGTGTATACACCGGCTCCTGGGTCTCCGGGACAGGAGAGGCCCACACGATCGAGCTGACGATCGAACATATGGGGAGCTGGCTCATCGGGATTAAGGGGCTGCGAGAGTGCCCAGCCTGCACGTTCTCTGTGCCGAGTCAGTTCGCGAACGGGATCGCGATTCGTGACGGAGGTCTCGACTTTGACATCTCGGTCTGTGATGACGGTGATGCGTGCGTCAACAAGCGCCCCGTGGCGGTGACGCTCTCCTCCCATCGCGATCAATTGATAGGCACCTTTGAAGAGCAACAGAACTTTGGGGGAGGCTTCGAGGCCCCCTATGCAGGGGCCGTTGGCCTTGTACGACTTGTCCCCTGAGGGTCTATGAGCGAGAGGATTCAAGAGGGCTCCGTGGTCAGCTTTGGCTATGTCATTCGGACCCAAGATGGGGCAGTGCTCGATGCATCGACCCCCGATGAACCCGGGACGTACCTCCACGGCGCGGGGCTCATCGCAGCGGGTCTAGAAGCTGCATTGCTCGGTGGTGCTGTCGGTGATGCGCTCACCGTTGAGGTCGGCCCCGAGGACGGCTTCGGTGCCCACGATGGGAGCGCGCCGATCACCGTGGCGAGGGATCGATTTCCTGAGGATCTCGACCTTACGGTGGGTATGCAGTGCACCGATGAGAGTGAATCTGAAGCGCTCTGGATTGTGGCGCTCCGAGACGATGAGGTCGTCTTGGACGCGAACCACCCGTTGGCCGGTCAATCGGTCATCTACGAGGTCACGATTCTGGGCGTGCGACCCGCGACAGCGCGTGAACGTGAGGTCGGAGAGCCGCTGCTCGATTGAGCGCGGACCCGCAGCACAGCTGCGCGAAACTCAGTTGAACCCGCTTGAGTGCGGTGCTAGTGAGGCGGCCTCTCGTCTGCGCTACGTCACCTCTGGAGCCCCCCGATGCGTGCGACCTCACCTCGCCTTGTCCTCACCTTGCTCTTCGCCACCCTGTCATTCGCAGCCTGCGGCTCAGAGCCGCCTTCGCCGACGGACGACACGCCGGGAGACCAAACGAGCGACGCCGTGGGCTCCGAAGACGCCGCTGCGCCTCTTATGGACACAGCGACCGGCGAACTGCCGACCGCAGACGGAGCAGCCACGCTCCCGGACAGCGCCGCTGGCGGCGAGGACACCTCCGGCCCAGAGGCGGACGCGGCGGACCGCGAACAAACGCAGCCCATCGTCACACAAGGGGACCTTACCCCCCTGGCTATCGACACTTGGTTTGTGACTGGGATCAGCAGCGATGACGGGGTCGGCTCTGCCCTCGACGCGGGGAGCTTCGTCTCGCCGACCGAGGCAGGTGTCGATGGCAACGGTCACTATTGGAGCGCCTCCCCGGCCGACGAGTCGGGTGCTCTGTCGGGTGGCGGGCAATACTTCTACGCGGCGACGACCCTCACGACCGAGGAGCCTACTGGCCTCGTGGTGCGCGCCGGGCGCCTCTACAACGTGTGGCTCAACGGCGTGCGGCTCCCCGCAGACGTCTACAAATCGGGGAAGCATCGTCTGCCGTTCCGCACCCAAGCTGGGGCGAACTCATTGGTGGTGCAAGGCGGCGGCGGGGCGGACGCCTTGGTCCAAGTGTGGACGACGGACGCCGAGCTCTACGTCAACTGGGCGGACGCGATCACACCGCACCTCATCGTCGACCGAGTCGACGACGCGCTCTACGTCGGGGCGGCTGTCTTGAACCTCTCCGGCATGCCGCTTCAAGACTTTAAAGCCCACGTGGTCGAGAGTGATTACTTTGAGGCGACGACGCTCATGTTGCCCTCCTTTGGCCCAGGCGCTACGTCACAAGTGGCCTTCGAATTGCGTCAGAAGCAGGCGGTCCTCTCTGTCGATGACGTGGTGGAGGTGACGCTTCGTTTGAGCGCGCCTGCGCTGCTCAATATGGTCGAGACGACGGTCTCTTTGACGAGCAAGCTCAGGACCGCCCCCTACAAGCGGACCTTCCGCTCTTCGATGGACGGCTCGGCTCAGTATTACGGTGTGCGTGAGCCGACCGAGGTCATCGACGCCGCAGAGTATGGGCTCGCGTTGAGTCTCCATGGCGCGCAGGTCGAGGCGATCAACCAGGCGAGCTCTTACGCACCTAAAGCCTGGACCTATGTCGCGGCCGCCACGAACCGACGCCCCTTTGGGTTTGATTGGGAGGAGTGGGGGCGCTTGGATGGGCTTGAGGTGTTGGCGCACGCGAAAGCCAGCTTCGCCATCGATCCGACCCGGGTCCATGTGACGGGTCACTCAATGGGGGGCCACGGGACGTGGCAGTTCGGGAGCCTCCTCTCGGGGCGCTTTGGGGTCGTGGGGCCCAGCGCGGGTTGGTGTTCGTTTTACACCTACGGCAACACCCAGAAACCTGGCGGGGCGTTCGCTCGGGCGCGCGCCTCAAGCGACACGGCCAACTACGTGTCGAACCTCGCGGGGCACCCGGTCTATATGATCCACGGGACGGCTGACGATAACGTCCCGTTCTCTCAGGGCGAGTACATGTTTGGGCTCGTCGATCCGATCACCGATGTCACCTTCCATCAAGAGCCCGGGGCTGGTCACTGGTGGGATGGTGATGTGTCTGAGGGGGCAGACTGCTTGGACTGGCCACCGCTCTTTGAGCTCATGGAGGCGACGACCTTTAACCCGTACACCTTGGACTTCAGCTATAAGACGCCGAGCCCCATGGTGAATGCGCTCCACAGCTACGTCACGATCCGCTCCTGCACGTCGGCCTACAGCGACTGTACGATCACCTCGGCCGATGACGGAGACGGGACGGTGACCCTGACCACGGACAATGTGCGCTCAATGGTCCTCAACGGCGCCGAATTGGCCGCACAGGGCGTGACGACGATCACTGTGGACGGTTCGGATTACGCCGTCACAGAAGGCCCTCTGAGCATCGGACCTCAAGGGGGCAAGACCCCTGAGGTTTATGGACCCTTTAACCAGGTGTTCCAGCGCCCCTTCTGCCTCGTGTACCCTGACGAAGGTCCGTCGACTTACCAGCATTACGCCTCGTACTTGCTGAGCGCTTGGAACATTATCGGGAACGGCTCGGGGTGCGCGATGCCCTTGTCGAAGGTCGACGATACGCTCCGCGTCGAGCGCAACCTGATCTATATCGGCATCCCAGAGGCGGACATCCCGGCGACTATCCCGATGCCCTTTGATTGGGGCGTCAACACGGTGGTCGTCGACGGGAACCCTCACGAGGCTGCGGCGATGATGTTCGTCTTCCCGGATGGAGACAGGCTCTCGGCCGTGATCACGACGACGTGGAATTTCGAGCATCTGCTCTTCTGGCATCAGCCGTTCTCGTCGCGCTCCGGCTTTCCAGACTTCATCGTCTACACCACCAGTGGCTTGGCCACAGCGGGGATGACTGGCCCAGAGTGGAACCTCTAGTTCGCGTCGTTTCGCGCAGTGATCAGGTCGACTGCGACTGAACCGAAGAGCTCGTAGCGCCAGCCGCTCATCGCAGGGATAGTGGCATCAGCTCGGCCGACGAGGCGCTCAAGGTCTCGCCGGGTGGCGACCAGCGCTGGGGCCACCGCTGCAGCCTCACACCGCTCGTTGAGCAGCTTCCTTAACGCCTTCATGAGCGACTCCGTGCCGTCGAGGTTCGCCTCCTCGGGTAGAGTCGGCCATGTGTCCTGGGGGCTCTCGATCGCTTCTTTGACGATATCGACGATCCTATCCGCGTCTCGCCAGCGTCTCCCGAGGCGCTTGAGCGCACTGAGCTGCATCAACGCCTCACGCGTCGTCGGGGTCGCCTGCGCGATCTGGATCAGCGCGTCGTTCTTGAGGACCCAGGGGCGTGGCAGGTTGCGGCTCCTCGCCTTGTGCTCTCGCCAGGAGGCGAGGTCACGGAGCACCGCGAGCATGCGGCGTGTAGGTCGCCGGATTCGAATGCGGCGCCAAGCCTCCTCAGGGTTCGCTTGGTAGCGACTTGCACCGCTGAGCGCCTTCATCTCTTCGCTGGCCCATGCTGTGCGACCGCGCGCCTCAAGCTCCTCGGTGAGCCCCTCGTAGAGGACGCAGAGGTGCGTTACGTCGGCCAACGCATAGGCGAGCTGCTTGTCGCTCAGCGGACGTCGGGCCCAGTCGGTACGCTGAGAGGCTTTGTCGAGCGTGATACCGAGTCGGTCTTTGACGAGCCTGGCGTAGCCAATTTGAGCTTCACTGCCGCAAAGGCCCGCGGCGATCTGCGTGTCGTAGATGGACGCCGGGAGCTCGTCGAAGGTTTGAAGGAGGAGCTCAAGGTCCTCTGTACCGGCATGAAAGACCTTCAGGATGCTGGTGTCCTGCATCAGCTCTTTCAACGGCGTCAGGTCTAACCCTGGTGCCAACGGATCAATCGCCGCGGCGTGCTCCCCGTAGGCGACCTGAATCAACGCGAGCTGGGCGTAGTAGGTCCTCTCCCGCACGAATTCCGTGTCGATGGCGATGTAGGGCGCCCCTGCCAGGTTCTCGCAGAAGGTGACCAAAGTGGGAGAGTCGGAAATTAACATCATCGTGAAGCGGTAGAGTGCCACTCGGTAAGTCATCATGCCAATTCAGAATGAGCACTCGTATGTAATGACCACGGATTTTTGTCAGTATTGCGAGATCAGTACACGCAAATGCCACTATCGAGGGTCGCCTCGGGGAGGTAATTGACCGCGCTCTCGTCCATGCAGCCGATAAAAATGAAGCGGTTCTTATAGCCTTCAGCTTCAGGCGGCGCCGTGACCGCGACGTCCATCATCGCCTCGGACTGGGCGCTCGCGTCATAGACGGAGAGGGTGACAACTCCCTCATGTGGGACGTTCATCGCGGCCAAGGTCACGAACTCCCCTTGTGCAAACCCGAACCCCACCGATGTGCCCTCGTGGAAGGCCCCGATCGCGTCTCCCTGGGCCATGGGTTCACCGTCGATGGTGGGGGCTTGGATGATGACGATCAGCTGGTACATAGGCATGTCGTATCCCCACACAGGCCGCGCCCAGTCGCCCGGGACGTCATAGGTGCATGACCCGTTGTCTACGTCGGCGGTCGGGTCGACATTGGATGCATGCGGGTCGGTGCAACCGTAGGTGAGGGTCGAGGGCTCTGGGGCGGCTAAGTCCCAACTGAAGGGCTCGATGGGGTCGGCGCTGACGACCTCATAGCCTCGCCATGACTCCAGGGTCGCGCTGCCGACCCAGTTGTCGGTGTCGTCCTTGAAGACGGCGACTCCTGAGCCGATCACGGCTTCGATGCTGTCCTGCGCGCTCTCTGAGAGCCCATCGACGACCTCAGAGGGCTCCCCGCCGGCATACGAGATCATGTTGGTGCCAGGGTGCAGCCAGTACCTCAGGTCAGGCGGTCGCGGTGTACCACTAAGGTGGAGCGTGACCTCCTCGTCCATGTGGATCCAATACCCTCGCCATGGCTCTAACGTTCTGTAGTTGCCCACGAGCTCACCCGTGGAGAGGCGGTACGCGCCGACACCCTCGGCGAAGAACCAATTCACAGCCGAGGCCTTGTCCCCGAATACCGCAGCGATCGACGCATCTCCTTCAGGGAGGGCGTAGAAGCTTGAGAGGTTGTTCCCCGCGTTGAGGGTCAGGCAGGTCGGGTCGTCTGTGACGGCCTCATAGGTGCAGCTGCCTGTCTCTTCATCGCATTGGTCGAGGGTGCAGGGGTCGTTGTCGTCACAGGTCTTGGCGGCTACGACGCACTGAAAGAAGTCCGCGTAGCAGTCGTTGTGTGTGCCCCGGACGTATCGGTAGGGCTCGGCGGCGCTGACGGGAGCGCAGTGGTCGACCCAGGCGACGGCGTTGTTCGGGCAAACGCCCCCGACTTTGTCGCTCACGGTCTCAAAGAGCGCCACGGTCTCCCAGGCGATGCCGTCGGCGGACACCTCGAACTCTGCGTCGCCCGTGCATCCACAGTTGAGCCCAGGCCGGATGCAGCAGTCCACGTCAGCCGCTGGGCTGATCTCGACCCCCAAGTCGAGGGTGTGTGAGGTTGCGAAGCAGCAGCATGCGCCGCCACAGTTCACTTTGATCTCATCGCCACAGGTCGCGATTGGCTCACATCCATCTGCGCTGCTGTCCTCAGTGTGTACACACCCGGAGGGGCCGCAGGTGTCTGCCGTGCAGGGATCACCATCGTCGCAGTCCAGAGCGTCACACGGGGTGCCCTCGCAATCGCCGATGGCGGTCCAGCTCACGTCGGGGTCATAGGCTGTCGTGTTCTGTCCCCCGACGGGCTTGAGCATGTAGATCGCGGGGTTGTTGAGCCACGCCTCATGATAGAAGCGGAATTCTGTGTCGTGTTCGCTGAACGCGAGCATATGGAACCCATTGGGCTCTAAAGCCGTGAAGTCAGAGCTCTCGATGGTCCAGTCGGAGCCTGGGAAATGGCACCAAGGGGAAGCCAAGTCGTCACAGGCGTCGGGGAACTTCAGTTCATACTCGAAGTTGAGGGCGATGATGGCCCCGTTGAGGACGTCGAATGTGCCGCTCTGGGGGACATCGAAGCCATCGGTCCAGGCGAAGCGGTAGGTCGTGCACGCGCTGACATCCCCGCACCCCTCGATGGGGGTGTAGAGGCATCCGTTGGTGTCTGGGTCACAGGTGTCTGTCGTGCATGGGTCCCCATCATCGCAGGCTTGCACAGGACTCACCTTGGGGCGCTGGTCTTTTCCCAGCCAGGTCCCGTCATGGCCCAAGCCAGAGCTGTCGACCACGATCCCATCTGAGGGCCCCTCAAAGTGGTAAAGGAGCAGCGTCGCTTCGTCGCTCACGAAGGGCTCGGTGGGGGGGGCGAAGGAAGACGTGTAACGCTCTCCAGCGCTGATCCGGAGCTCGTCGATGCGTCCGTTCAAGAAGTGCAGCGCGTTGTCGCGGCAGCCGAGCCACATGGGCTCCGGGCTGAGCTGGATGGGGACGAATTGTTCGCTGTTGAACTGGTTCAAGCTGCCACCGACGCCATCGACGAAGCGGCGCATGAGGCCGGTTTCCCCCCGCACCAATGCGTAGTGGTGCCATTCACCTGGGAGGTACGCGTTACCCGTGAGGAGCCCGTGGAAGTTCCCGTCTAGGGACGCCTCTTGGTAGTGGATGCTCGACTCCCACACGGGGGGCATATCGTTGTAGCGGATCATCCAGCCAGGGGCGTCGCTCATCCCTTCCCCTGTGACCTTGTCGAGAAGGCAGGCTTCTGAGTCGTTGTCGAAGGGCTGGAACCAAAACTCGATGGTGTAGCTGGGGACCCCCTCGTCGAGGAAGTTCGGGACCTCAATGCAGCTCTCACCATCCAACTCGGCGGCCTTGGAGCCGCAGAGCGCGACCCCACAATCTGGGAGCGTGACGTGCTGACAGCCCTCTTCGTCATCACAGGAGTCCGTGGTGCACGGGTCGCCATCGTCGCAATTCACGCTGGGTTCACTCGGGACGCAGAGGCCGTCATGACACACCCCAGAGGTGGCACAGGCGCTTGGGGGGGGGCACGGGCTCCCGTCCATCGTCGGGTCGGGGTTGGCCACGCAGCCGCTCTCTGGATCGCACGCGTCCGTGGTGCACGGGTTGCCGTCGTCACAGTTGGCGTTGTCGCAGTCGAAGCCCTCGTCTTCACAGAGGACCGTGCACTCGAAGAAGTCGACGTAGCATTGGTCGTTGGCGCCTCGGATGTAGCGCAGCTCTTCGTCAGAGGAGACGGTGACGCACTGAGTCACCCAGGCACCTTGGTCGTTTTTACTGCTGGTGGTGGGGAAGCTCGCCAAGGCGGTCCAGGCGTTGCCGTCGATGGACCCGTCGATGAAGGCCACGTCCTCACAGCCTGACGAGAAGCCGGGCTGGATGCAGCACTCGACTTGGAGGCCGACCTCGACTTGGCCGAGATCGACCACGTGGCCGCTCTTGTGCGCCCCAGTGGGGTCCTCGGCGAAGCAGCAGCAGCCGTCACTGTCGAGGTCGTTGACCTGTCCACAGTTGGCGATCGTGTCGCCGTCGACGCAGGCGGGGGGTGGGTTGCAGGCCTCGGTCTCGGCCCAAGGGCCTGGCTCACACAGGCCGCCCAGGCAGCTGTCGTCCAGGGTGCAGGGGTTGCCATCGTCGCAGCTCCCCTCGGTCGGCTCGTTCAGGCAGCCCGTTGCCTCATCGCAGGTGTCGAGAGTACAAGGGTTGCCGTCGTCGCAGTCTAGCCCTGCGTCAGGGACGCAGATCCCGGCGACACATGCGCCTTCGTTGGAGCAGCTCGCCTCGGCGGGGACGCACGGGGTGCCCTCGAGGACCTCGGATGGGTCGTTGGTGCAGCTGCCGTCGTTGGGGTCGCATAGATCTGCAGTGCACGGGTTGCCATCGTCACAACTGACGGTCTCGCTGGGGACGCACTGCTGGTCGACATCACAGGTCTCCCCGCTGGTGCATGGGTTATCATCATTACAGGCCGCCCCGTTGGGCAACGCGACACCCACGCAGCCCTCCCCCGGGACACACGAGGCGGAGCTCTCACAGGGACCTTGGACGCACTGGACTAAGTCCCCACCGACGCAGGCACCGAGCTCACAGTGGTCGTCCATCGTGCACTCATCGTCATCGTCGCACTGCCCGGTTAGGAGGAACGTGTGGATGACCTCTCCCTTGTCGCACTTGTCCTCTGTGCAGGGGTTCTGGTCATCCAAGTCCAGCGGTGGGCTCAAGATGCATTGCCCGGCGATGCAGCTGTCCCCCGTTGTGCAGTCATTGGTGGAGTAATCGCAGGGGAAGCCGTCTGGGGCGTCATCATTGCTGCAGGTCACGGTGTCCCCGTCACAGCTGCAGACATCCAGGGTGCAGCTGTTGTCGTCGTCGCAAGACTTCGGACTCCCGACGCACTTCAAGCCGTAGTCGGCGCATCCGGGGTCGCTCTCTGGGTCGCAGGCGAGGCAAGCGTCCGCCAAGGTGCAGCAGTCCGCATCGCTGCAGGCGTCCCCTTCGTTGCGGGGGGCGCAGGTCACGCCCTCCTTGGGATCACAGGTGCAGACCTGACATGGGTCGTCGTTGCCCGTGATGTCCGCGCCGCCGCCACATTGGCCGTCGCTCTGGCAGGTCTCGCCCTCGGTGCAGGCGGAGCCATCGTCACACGGGTCACCGACTTGGGCGATTTGCCGGCAGGTCCCATCGACGGTGCAGATGCCCTCTGTGCACGGGTTGCCGTCGTCACAGTCATCGGTCGCCACGCACTCTGAGCCATCTGGTGTAGGTGTGGTCGCATCATCGCCCGCCACGGCGACGTCCTCGGTCCCGCCTATCCCCGGAGTCTCCGCCGCTGAGCAGGCTGCTGCTACGAGCCCACAGAGCACTATGAATATTAGCCGTCTCGTCATCATCGCCTCCCGCTCAGCTTGGGGCTGGGTCACGTGATAGCAGACCGCAAAATGAGTGCGGTTGCAATGTGATGATGGGCAGGACCCATTGGCCTCAGCACAACAGAGCGCTAGTCGCAGTCCTCAGGACAGAGGCCCGGGTTCGCTTGCTCCACAGCGTCACAGATGCCATCCGGACACTTGGGGTTTTGACCGCCGCCCCCTGGGCCACCGCCCCCTGGGCCTCCTCCTCCTGGGCCGCCGTTGCCGCAGCTGCCCTCGCCGTTGGACGAGGAGGCTGCGCTCCCATCGAGCTGGGCTGCGATGGCGGCGCGGCGCTCGGTCACGAAGGTCGTTAAACCGATGGCGTTCCCGACGTCGCTGTGGATCGCGGTCTCGAAGTCTTGTGTGCTAAAGAACTTCTCGGTGTCCGCCTCGACATAAGGGCGAATCAAGGTCGCCGCGGCCTCGATATTCGCGGCGATGACGGCGTCACTGAAGGGGCCACCGTCGGCGATGAACTCGGCCAAATGGGCGTGGTACAGGTCCACGGATGTGGGGTCGGTCAGGACCCGCTCAGCCATCGGCTTGGTGGCGAGGGCGCCACAAGTCGGATCGTCGATGAGGAGCCCGATGATCTCGGCTCGGCTGCACCCACAGGTGAAGTTCCCGAAGGCCTCGTTGAGGTCCCAAGGGATGGGCGTGAAGACCCCGTCGACCTCATACACATAATAGTTGTGGCCGTTGCCAGAGTAGCTGTCGAGGTTCACTAACAAGCTGTTGAGCGCCAGGTAGCGGATCATCATGTCGACGTCCAAGACCGTGGTGACGTCTGCGTCCCCGTTGATCACCTCGAGGAGCGCGATGAACGCGCTGTAGTCGCTGGTCTCCTCGTTGCTCTGCAGCTCGACGCCGTCGTAATCCGTGAACGCATCGCCCTGCCATTGCAGGTGTCCGTCGGGCCAATCCGGCTTGTAGAGGTCCCCTTCATCATCATCGAACCAACGCTCGATGAACTCACTGTCGACATGCTCGACCAGGGTGTAGACACCCAAGTGTTGCCCGTTGACGGTGACGTCCGCGAATGACGTGCGGGGTGCAGGGAGCCCGATATCGGTCGCGAGGCGGTAGCCGATATGCTCGCGGAGCAGGCTGGGGTCCTTGAAGCCGTTGTTGAGGTTGAATTTCTTCAGCCCACAGAGCTTCTGTCCGTCGACGTAGCGGTTCATGTCGAGCTTCCAGCTGTAGCGGTTACTGCTCTGGTTATTCGCCACTGAGTTCAGGCTTGAATTACCCTTGGTGCGGACGGCGATTTGCTCAGTTGTCACGCCATCGATGGTCACGTTCGCTTCGTAGTAGGTCTCTGACGCTGGAGAGGCCAAGACGGCTTGCCAGTCGCTGTCCGAGAACACCACCTGAATGCTCAGGACGTGATCACTCGGGAAGAGGTCACAGTCGTCGTCCTCAACCACGACCTCGGGCTTGTCACCCTCCCACGCGACGTTGGGCGCCCCAGGGGTCGGCGTCAGCAGCGCGATGTCCGCGGCACCGTCAGGCAGTCGGCCCCAGCTCGTCCCCTCTGGGGTGTCACCCTCTTCCCAATCGAGGCTGTCGATTGTCTCTCCGTCACGGGCCAGCCAGACGCCGTCGTCACCCCCAAGCTTCCAAGGGACCGATGGAACAGCTGGGCCGCCGTCGTCCACGGCCATGATGACGAAGAACTGGCCAGGCTCTACGACCACCTCGGGCAGCATGACAGGGGCGTGATCGGGGTTGTCGTCCACGAGGGTGTAGTCGCTCAGCGTGACCGCTTGGTCACCCACCACGTAGAGCTCGATCCAGTCGTTGCCGCCGTCTGCGGCCGCCGCCACGATCTCATTGATGACGAGCCCCTGTGCCCCGTCGGCAGGGGGCCCCTCGGCGTCAGGTCCCTCGTCTTCGGTGTCATCCTCAGCGATCGCGTCTTCCGCAGTGTCCGCCAGAGGTTGCTCGCCTTGAGCCGCGTCACTCTCCGTCGCGCTGGTGTCCTCCGCTGCGGCGGGCTCGCCCTCGGGGTCTTCAGTTCCTGCCGTCTCTCCACAAGCTCCGACCAGCCCGGAAGAGATAATCGAAGCGATGAGCAAGGTGCGAGTGAGGCGCATGGGGACTCATGGTGTGAGAGGGCTCGGCACGTGATGACGTCATGTCAGTGACGACGCTGTTATATGCCGCTCTTGCGCCTCTTGTTAAATTGAACGCCTCGCTACCCTTGAGCGGTTGAGCGTGGTGTCTCAATGCCTCCCTGTGGCAGAGGGGCGGCCCTTAGAGGTCGTCGCAGGGGTTCCCTAGCCGCAACCCGTCGTAGACGCCCAGGTCGCGGTAGATCAGCTGAGCGTTCATCCCGACAGGCACGTTGGTCAGTGGCTTGCGTGAGCGACCCTTGATCCAGACCAGGCTCTTTTCCGCCCTGTCCCGTCCAGCGTTGTGCACCAAGCGGAGGCGCCCTCGCTTACTGGCGAAGATATCCCCCTCGGTGTCGCTCACGATGTTGACCAGTGGGACGCGCTTCATGTTACCCCGATGCCCCGTGTAGAGGTGAAAGTCGAAGTTATCGGGGGGGGTCCGAGCGCGGTCCACGTAGTAGTAGATGCCTTCGTCGTCGCGTGCCAGGAGGTAGGCGCGGCGCTGCCATTTCCTCTCAAAGAATTCGACCTTGGCTAGCATTGCGTCGCGGGCTGCGGTCTTGAGCGGCTTGAAGGTCTTCGAGCGATCGCCACAATGGACGGTGTACTGACCGTCTTTCAGGCGAAGCGCACCGTTCCGCGACTTGTGGGCCCTCGGGGACCAGAATGACACCGACAACGTCTTTTCCGAGGTGCTGCTCCCTCGTCCTTGACTCAGTTGTCGGAAGAGGTGCGTGTTGTCGCCGTAAAAAAAGAACTCACCGAGGCTCTGATTCGTCGTCGTGTATTCGAAGCTGTTCACGGCGATGTAGTTGCCTTTGTCATCCGCGAGGAGCGTGAGCAGATCACGAAAGGAGCCGGTGTCGACGCGCGGGACGTCTGGCGCGCTGGCTAGGGTTTGAGGCGAGATCACGCCGATTATCGTGACCGCGAGGAGGCTGCAAGCTCGCTTGAGTGACGCGTTGTTCATGCTTCAAGTATACTGCTTTCGTCATGACCGAAAAGCCTACCGATGCGGATAACGACCTCGCCGTCGATGCGACCGTGAATGCGACTGACCCGCTGGCGGAGACCGGGGTGTCGTCGATTGAGTCAGATGCCACGCTGCTGGCGACTGACGCTGCAGGCGAGACCGTGGATGGCTCAGCAGAGGGGAGGAGCCCGGCCCACGCCATCGTCCCCGGGGTCGTCATCGCCGACACCTACCTCGTCGAGTCTCTTCTTGGGCAGGGCGGGATGGGGGCTGTCTGGCTCGCCTCTCATCAGCGCCTCGCCGGCCGAAAGGTCGCCATTAAGGTGCTCCACGGTGCGGCACCTGGTGATGAGCTCCTGACGCGCTTCCGCCATGAAGCGGAGGCCGCCGCGAAGATCGGGCACGCCCACATCGTCGCCACACTCGACTACAACACGCTCCCCACCGGTCAGCCCTATATCGTCATGGAGCACCTCGAGGGAGAGCCGCTGAGCGCGCGGTTGGCGAGGGGGGCTTTTGAGCCCGCTGAGGCCGTCCGATTGCTCACGCAGATCGCCCAGGCGCTCCACGCCGCGCACCAAGCAGGCGTGGTCCACCGCGACTTGAAGCCGGACAACATCTTCTTGTGCCGCACCGATGACGCTCCCTTAGTCAAGGTGCTCGACTTCGGCATCTCCAAGGTGCGCGACTCGGACACGCTCAAGACCGCTGACGCTGTCGTGATGGGGACGCCTTGCTACATGTCGCCTGAGCAGGCCTTTGGGAAGAGCGGGGAGGCGGACGCTCGAAGCGACGTCTTCTCCCTCGGGACCATCGCCTACGAGATGGTGTGTGGCCAGCGCGCCTTTGAAGGTGATGGCCCTCTGACGACGCTCTACCAGATCGTGCACGAGGAGCCGCCGTCGCTCATTGAGCGCGCCCCGCAGGCACCGGAGTATTTGGTCACGACCATCGAGCGCGCCCTCGCCAAGCGGCCTGAGGACCGGTTCCCAGATATGGCGACCTTCACTGCGGCGCTCCGCGATGAGGCGCCCGCCATTGCGCCGACCGCGGCAGCCGGCGTGTTGACCCCTCAGCCTGTCTCGACAGGGGCCGCGGCGCTCTCGCCTCTGCCCGAGCCTTCGCCACCTGATCGCAGTCGCTCGGCGCTCGGCTTTGCGGTCGGGATCATGGTGGTCTGCGGCGTCGCTTGGTGGGGGTTCGCTGGGCCCTCCAGTGCGCCTCAACGCATCGTGACAGAGCCGGCGGCGCGGGTCGCCCCCTCAGCCTCACCCCCACCAACGACTCAGGGCCCTGTGAAGGCGGCCGCTCCGGCTCCGATCACCCCCACCCCGGCTCGCGCCGTCAACGCAGTCAAGCCTGCCGTCGGTGTGGACGGGGCGCCTAAGGCGGCGTTGCCCTGCGACCTCCTGAGTCACGCGGAGCTCAGCGAAGTGTGCCCGAGCGGGTTTCGCGCGTGGTGTGGGCTCGACGGCGGTCACCTCTCCTGCTGTGCGCCGGGCCTCGTCCCCGAGGGCGACGCTGGGGTGTGCACCTGCGCCCCCGGTGGTGTGAGTGACACATCGAGCGCCTCGGGCTGTGAGCCCGGCTCAGCTGACGCCTATCGCGGGGCGCTCAGCCAGCGTCTCAAGGGGCTCGGGCCCGCGTTCAAAGCCTGCAATGATCGCGGCTTGGGGAGCAAGGCTGGGCTCAAAGGTCGCGTCATGCTGCGCTTTGATCAGCTCCCGAGTGGGGCTCCGGTGAACGCTCAGGTGGGGGCTAGCTCAATCTCCTCGGCGGCGGTTCAGCGTTGCCTACTCGATGCACTTGACGGGGTGACTTTGCCCGCTCCGGTGGACGGCGCGACGACGGTCAGCTGGCCCCTCGTCCTCGCGCCGGACTCACCCCCGGAGGGCAAGGGTGAGGGCGCGCCCAGTGCGTCGACAGTGGGCAAGGCGTTAAAGGCCCCCAAGCACGCCTCCAAAGCGTCGCGTAAGGAGCCAGCTGCGGCCGAGCCAACGGCGTTGACTGCCGCGAAGGCTGCATTCAAGGCAGGGCGCTTTAAAGAGGCGATTCGCCAGGCGCGGAAGAGCCTCTTCGAGCGAAAGACCTCTCAGGCATACGTGGTGATGGCGAAGTCCCATTGCAGCCTCAAGAACCTCCCGGATGCCCGGGGGGCGATCGGCCGCCTCAGCGGTGGCGCAAAGCGGAGGGCACAAGACTACTGCCGCAAGCGAGGCTTGAGCCTCTGAGTGGGCCCTTGCTCGTCAACAGTGGACAGAGTGGAAGGGAGACTTCACACTCAGGGGCTATGACGACACGTGAGGAGATATTGGCGCTCAATGAGCGCTTCTACGAGGCCTTTCGTTCTCGAGATACGGAGGCCCTCGACGGGCTCCTGGCCACGGAGCACCCTGTGGCCGTGGTGCACCCGGGTTGGCGTGCCCTGACCGGCCGTGATGCCGTCTTGGCGAGTTGGCGTGCCATCTTTCGTAACCCTCGCGCCCCTGAAGTCCACTGTGAGCACCCGGTGGTGTTGCTGATGGGCACCGTCGCGATGGTCATCTGCACCGAGCGGTTGCCCGAGGGTGCGCTGGTGGCCACGAACCTCTATGCCCAGCAGAGTGACGGTTGGCGGCTGACCCATCATCATGCGGGCCCAGGGGAGGGGGTGACCCCCGACCCTGATGAAGATCCGGAGGTGATGCTCCATTGAGTTCGGTAGCTCCCGTCAGTGTGCTCAGTGCGCTCCTCTTGGTCGCGTCCTCGGCTCAGGCAGAGGAGAACCTCACTGTGGTGACGCCCGCGCCTCAAAAGGGCAGCAGCTTTGATGCAGAGCGGACCCACTATGTCCTCGACAAGGCCACCTTGGAGGCCGCTCAAGTCGTGGACGGCGTGGAGGCTGCATCGCGCGTGCCGGGCGTCTCGCTTCAGCGCACCAATCGCGGCGCTGGGACCCCCTTGATCCGCGGCTTCGCGGGCATCCAGAACGTCGTCTACGTCGATGACGTGCGCTTCGACCTCTCCACCTTCCGGACCGGCCCTAACCAATACGCGGCGCTGAGTGATCCCCTGGGCCTCGACGCGGTGAGCGTCACCTTGGGGCCTGGGGCGGTCCTCTCTGGGTCCGGCGCGATGGGGGGCGTCCTGCGCTATCAGACCGAGGGGTTGCGGGCCGATGAGGGCTTCGGTGGTCGCGCGCTGGGGCGCATCGCCAGCGCGGACGGCGCCATGAGTGGTGGTCTCCGCCTGGGGGGGCGCAGTGGGCCCGTGTCCGGGTGGATCGGGGGCTCTGTGCAGCACCACGGGACCTTGAGGACAGGGGGTAAAGGGAGCGTCCCGTTGAGCGCCTTTGACCGCGCAAATTGGCGGGCCAAGGTCGGCGTGGATCTCGGCGATGATTGGCAGCTCATCAGCGCATATACGGCCCACCGGGTTCATCACGCTTATCGGACGGACAAGCTCCAGAAGGGCGAGATCCGGCGCTACGATAACGACGATCACTTAGCCTACCTGTCGCTACAGCGGCGCGTCGACCACGGTGCCTTACGGGACCTCCGAGTGACGGCCTCCTATCACCACTTGGATGACCGCGTGGTGCGATACGGATGCGCTCAGCGCCCCGACGGCGCTGCAGATGATTTGAGCGCCTGTGTCGCGCTGAACGCGTCGACGGTGGAGCGCACACGAGAGAACTTGGACACCGTCGATGCCTTTGGGCTCAGGGCGTCGTCTGAGCTTCGCTGGCTCGATGAGCGCCTCGTCCTCGAGGCCGGGGTTGAAGGCCGCCTTGAGCTCGTCGGCAGCGAGGGCTGGGACTCAAAGTCAGGCGGGGCCGTTCGTGGGACCTTCTCAGACGGATCGTATTACGGTGGCGCGGATGTCTTCGCTCAGCTCGAGGGGCGCCCTTACGTCGATCCAGGTCGCTTGGAGCTGGTCCTGACCGGGGGCGCCCGACTGGGCTCGATTTTCGCACATGCCGATGATGTCCCTGGCCTCGATGAGGTCGACTACACGCAGATCATGCCCGCATTCTCCGCTGGGGTGCGTGCCCTGCTCTTCAATCAACTGAACGTCTTCGCGAGCTTCCATGAAGGGGTGCGCGCGCCGAACCTGCAGGAGACGACTGCGCTGGGTGACACCGGCAATTTCTTCGAGCTGCCTCACGGCGATTTGGGGCCAGAGCGGGCAGACAGCATCGAGGTCGGCGTGCGGACTCACCTGGGCTGGTTGAGGGCCGAGGCGGTCTACTTTCACACGTGGCTCAGTGACGCCATCGTCCGCACCGAGGTTGAGGATGGCGCCGCGCTCTATCCAGAGGCAGAGGGCGCGACGGTCATGCAGCGCGTCAACGCGGAGCTCGCCGAGCTGGATGGTTTAGAGATCGGCCTTGAGACGGGGGCGTTGATGGGGATCTCGGCCTTTGCAGATCTGGCGTGGCTTCAGAGCGACGTGACGCGAGTCGATGGGAGCGTTGAACCTGGGCGCCGGATCCCCCCCCTTCAGGGGCGAGCCGGGCTGCGTTGGGCCAGTGAGATCTACACGACCTCGGTGAGCGCGGCGGCGCGCTGGGCGGCGCCCCAGAGTCGGCTCTCCTCGGGGGACACGAAAGACCTGAGGATCTGCGCTGATCCTGACCAACCTTGGCGCACCCTCGGCGACGCCTGCGAGGGGACACCCGGATGGGCGACGCTCGATCTTCACGCTGGGATCTCGCCCAAACCAGGGATGCGGGTCCAAGCCAGCGTGTTGAACCTCCTCGATGTGTCGTATCGCCACCACGGTTCCGGGTTCGATGCCCCTGGGATCGATGTGCGCCTCAGCCTCTCTTACGACCTCTAAGGCGCATTCAGGCGACATTCATTGGGTCGATCTCCAGGGTAGGTTACGACCGAGATGAATTTCCCCCTTGCGTGCCTTCCCAATCGTGCGCGCGCTCTATTATACTCGCCAGACTTCTCGCAGGAAGGTGCCTCTATGAAGAACTGGACGTCTCAACTGGCTGCCCTTTTCGCAACCCTTGCGCTCGTCGCATGCGGTAGCGGAGCAGGGATCTCACCCCCGGAAGAAGAGATCGATGCGTCGACCTCGACTCAAGACGCCTCTGGCGGCTCGGACACCGGCGGACAGAGCGTCCCGGACGTGACCCCCTTTGACGGCGGGACGTCTCAGCCGAACGAGGAAGTCACCGAGGGCAAAGACACCGGCGACGATCCCGATGAACCCGATACGAGCACGCCCGATGAGGACGTGCCCGTCACGCCAGGCGATGCAGGGGCCGATGTCGCTGACGACGTCGCCGCCGATCCCTGCTCGCTCCCCTCGCCCGTCGGCTGCGGCTGTGAGGAGAACGCCGACTGCAAGAGTGGCTACTGTGTCCCGACCGGCGAAGGCAATGAATGCACCGAGCCCTGCGAATCGGATTGCCCAGACGGCTGGGCGTGCGCCCCGTACGACGGCGGTGACGGTGTCTCGACCACCTACCTCTGCTTGCCTCTACACGCGTCTCTGTGCCGACCCTGCGAGACCGGCGCGGACTGCAAGTACCCAGGTGCTGACATCGGAGGCTATTGCCTCGACGCGGCTGACGGCTCAGGGAGCTTTTGTGGCGCCACCTGCGGTGATGACAACACCTGCCCCGAGGGTTACAGCTGTGATCTTGTCACCGACAGCGATGGTGTACCGATTGAAGGGAATGTCTCGAACTGCGTCCCGATCGACGCGGTCTGCGACTGTAACCCCAAGGCGATCAAGGACGGCGCGTCGACGACCTGCTACGTCGGGAACGCCTTTGGGACCTGCCCCGGCACCCGCTACTGCGATCTCGATGGTTTGACCGAGTGCGTCTCTGACGAGCCGGCCTCTGAGGAGGTCTGTGACGGTGAGGACAACAACTGCGATGGCCTCGTCGACGAGGGCTTTGAGAACCTCGATGGTGACGATTGGGCCGACTGCGTCGACGACGATGATGACGGCGACGGCACCCCTGACGAGGAGGACAACTGCCCTGGCGTGGCGGGGGACCAGACCGACACTGATGGTGACGGCTTTGGGGACGTCTGTGATGAAGATGACGACGGCGATGGGACGGCTGACGCTGAGGACTGCGGTCCGCTCGATCCAGATTACCAGTGCACCATCTACTACTACGACGAGGACGGTGATGGGTTCGGCAAGTGCGCCGTGAAGCAGTGCCTGTGTGAGCCTGAGGGCGCCTACACGGTCGAGGGGTGTGAGGTGGGCTCAGAGACCGAGCCTTCGACCAACGACTGCTTGGACACTGATGATACGGTGAACCCCGGCGCGGCGGAGATCTGCGACCTCAAAGACAACGACTGTGACGGCATCTCAGACAACCCGTGGCCCGACGCCGGGAAGGCGTGCGACGGCGCTGACGCTGACAGCTGCAAGGCGGGCACGTGGATCTGCAATGACACCCAAGATGATGTCTTCTGCGACGAGCAGCCTGGCGACACCGCCGATGAGGTCTGCGACGGCGAGGACAACGACTGTGATGGCCTGACCGACGAAGCCGATGACGGCTCACCGCTGACGCAGAGTTGCTACTCAGGCATCGCCGGCACCGAGGGTGTCGGCACGTGCACAGGCGGCACCGCCACGTGCGAAGCCGGCAGCTATGGTGAGTGCGCGGGTGAGGTCACGCCACAGGTCGAGGGTTGCGATGCTATTGACAACGACTGTGACGGCGACACCGATGAGGAGCTCGGCGAGACGAGCTGCGGTATCGGCCAGTGCGAAAAGACGGTCCAGAACTGCGTCGACGGCGTGGTGCAGACCTGTGAAGCTGGTGACGGCGCGACCGCTGAGGTCTGCGATGGGGTCGACAACGACTGCGACGGGTTTGTCGACGCCGTTGACTTCGACATGGAGCGGCCCGCTTGTGAGCTCACCGAGGGGGTCTGTGGCGGCATCGCGAAGCCGGTCAGCCTCTGCGTGGATGGCTCGTGGGCCTTCTGTGGTCCCGACGATTACTCTGCGATGGCGGCCCTCTACGAGCCTGGCGTTGAGCAGAGCTGCGACGGCGTGGATAACGACTGTGACGGGCAGACAGACGAGGAGCTGGGGCAGACGCTCTGTGGTGAGGGTGAGTGCCAAAAGGTCATCGCCAACTGCATCGACGGGGTCCCTCAGCAGTGCGACGACTTCGCAGAGGCCTCCGATGAGATCTGCGACGGCCTCGACAATGACTGTGACGGTGACGTCGATGAGGATATGGGGCAGACGACCTGCGGCGTCGGTGCCTGTGAGCAGACGATTCAGAACTGCATCAACGGCACACCACAGACCTGTGATGCCTTCGAGGGCGCCGCAGACGAGGTCTGTGACGGCATCGATAACGACTGCGATGGGCTCACTGACGGTGATGACCCTGACATGGCCATGGAGCTCTGTGAGAATCAGCAGGGCGTCTGTGATGGCGCAGAGAAGAGCGCGGACCTCTGCGTCGAGGGCGCATGGCAGGCGTGTGACGCGGCCGTCTACACCGCTCATAACGCTGCCTACGACGATGACCTCGAGGCCAT
This sequence comes from Myxococcota bacterium, assembly GCA_049602155.1. Classification (GTDB taxonomy): domain Bacteria; phylum Myxococcota_A; class UBA9042; order PHBI01; family JBMYRH01; genus JBMYRH01. The sequence goes on from JBMYRH010000010.1 coordinate 136,777, forward strand.
GTGTGATGGCATCGACTCTAACTGCAGCGGCATCGCCGATGACACCTTTGAGCTGACGCTGCTCGACGGCTCCACTGTCAACGGGGTCGGCCAGGCCTGTGGCACCGGTGAGTGTGCGGGCGGCGTGACGGTCTGTGGCGAGTCGATGAGCGGCATCGAGTGCACCACCGAGATCATCGCTACCGACGAGACCTGCGACACCCTCGACAACAACTGTAACGGCTTCATCGACACCGAGGATCCCGACCTGGTGATCCCCGACTGCGCGAACCAAGAGGGCGTCTGCATGGGCGCGGCCAAGCCTCTGGCGCTCTGCACAGATGGCGCATGGGCCGACTGCGACGACACGACCTACGCAGAGTGGTCGGCGGACTACACCCCGGGCGAAGACTCATGCACCGACGCGGTCGATAACGACTGCAGCGGCGCCGCGAACGAGGGCTGTACACCCGAGAACGTCGACTTCACCTTCGGCTCCTGGATGGTCACAGACCTGGGTGCCCTAGAGGATGGCCAGCACGGCGTTGATCTCGTCATCGGCGAAGTGGGCGGCATCGGCGCGCCCATCGGGGACCCCGATGAGGGCGCGATGTACACCATCGACTTCGGCTTCTTCTCCACCGTGAGCCCCTAGGAGGATGGTCATGATACGCACGACACTCCTCGTCGCTTCATTGCTCATGGTCTCGGGACTGGCCCAGGCCGCGGTCCCGATGCAGATCCCCTTGCAAGGCACCCTCCGTGATAACGCCGGTGCCCCGGTGAGCGAGGGCACCTTCGAGATGACCTTTACGCTCTACAGAGACGCTGAGGGGACCGACTCCGCTTGGACGACGACCCGAGAGGTCACTGTCCAAGGCGGGCTCTTCCGCGCGATGCTCGGTGAGGACACGCCGGTCGATCCGCAGCTCTTCACCGCCGAGGGCTCGCTGTGGCTCGGTGTCGCTGTGGAGGCCGAGCCTGAGCTTCCGCTTCGTCCACTGGCCTCGACGCCTTACGCGCTCGCAGCAGGCGAGGCCGCAGGGCTCAGCTGCTCAGGGTGTGTCGCACCCGAGGCTTTGAGCGAGGGGGCGCTTGAGACGATCCGCACCGAGGCTGTGGCTGCAGGGGCCGCCGCTGGCTTCGCCGCCAACGCCGGTGAGCTCGCCTATGACGACGCGGCCGCCGCGCTCGGCGCGACCACGGTCCAGACGGCCATCGAGCAGCTCAAGGGCCTCATCGATGACTCCGCGTCGACTGGTGGCTCCGGGGCGCTCAACGAGGGCGCGGGCACCATCAGCAGGATCTCCAACCAGTGGGGGCTCCCGAGCTACGGCACGGCCGTCGAGTACGTCCACCTGATGAACCCCAACCCGCCGAAGGTGCTCTTGCACCTCTATGGTGGTGAGAACACCGGCTTTGCGTCCTCGAATAACCTCATTGTGTCTAACAGCTATACGCCGAACACCTACTCGGGGGGCGCCAACGGTCAGGCTGGGGAGGACACGCTGACGGTCCTTAATGCAGGGGCCTTTAACCAGGGTGATCACATCCTGATTCACCAGACGATCGGCACCAACCACGGTCAGTGGGAGCTCAACGCGGTCCAGGCGATTAACAGCAACAGCCTCAAGCTCGCCAAGGCGCTGACCCACACCTATGTGTCAGACACCAGCGGCAGCACCAACAATATGCAGCGCGCTCAGGTCGTCATCGCCGCGTCATACAACACCTTCGAGGTTGTCAACGGGGGCAACGTCTACCCCTCATCGCAGCTTCCCAGTGGCTCTAGTGATGATTACTACGGCGGCATCGTCTACATCCGTGCACGCCAGATGACGGTCAAAAATGGCGGAACGATTCACGCAGACCACTACGGACATCCTCAGAACGGCTGGTGCTCTTGGAATTGTCAGTCTCCTCAGGGTGACAGCGAGTGTGGCGTCAATACGAGCAACACCCAAACCAACAACTGCTCCGGCGGCGGTGGCGGCGCTTCAAACAGCTCGAGCTGCAGCTGCAGCAATGGCGGTGGCGGTGGCGGTAACCGAACCGCTGGTGGAAATGGCGTTAACACCGGCTGCTACAGCCCTGGTCAGGGCGGAAACGCCAAGGGGGCTGAGGGGGACGGAAAGCTTCACTTTGGCGGCGCAGGCGCCTCAGGTGGCTATCCCCACGGGGGCGGAGCATCGGGTGGCCTGGTGGTCATCGGCGCTGACACGTTCATCGTCGAGTCGGGCGGCCGCATCTCGGCCAACGGCCAAAACGGTAATGGCGGCAGCCACGGTGGTGTCGGTGGTGGCGCAGGCGGCACGGTCGCCATCTTCGCCAACAACATCGACACGCCTGATGACACGAACTCGGTCGCTGCCTCGGGTGGGTCTGGAGGCTCGAGTTGTGGCGGTAACGGTGGCCAGGGCGGTGAGGGCTGGGTGCTTGAGCAGCCCCCCATCACTGGGATCGTCAACCAGAGCTACGCGACCGGGGTCGAGATCTGGGTCGACGGTCAAGAGATCACCCCAACCGTGGGCGACCCCAACGGTAAAGGGCTGCCTCACTGGAATGCGCAAGACGAGACCTGGGGCGGCACCGGGACCGAGGCGTGGTCCTCTGGTCCACTCGACCTCACCAACGCCGCGGACTGGACCTTGGGCGAGCACACCATCGAGTTCAAAGAGACCGGCGGAGCGGGCGGTGACCTCAAGGCCTACCTCTACATGATCCAGACCTTCACTGAGTCCAGCCCACCTGTGAACGACACGTGCACGACGCCCGTGGCCATCGACCTCTCAGAGGGCCCCGTCGTCCTGAGCGGTACGACCGAGGACGTCATGGGCAAGACCAAGGCGACCGACGCCAACTCCGCTGAGTGCGGCGGCGCAGGCGGCGCTGACGTGACCTACAGCATCACGCTCACCGAGCGCTCGCTCATCAACGTCGCCACGGTCTCGCCTTTCCCGATGCGGATGTACCTGCGCGAGGGCGACTGCACTGAGGGTGAGGTCGTCTACTGCGCAGACGGTGACTTCTCGACCACCCCCTTTGAGCCCGGCACCTACTTCCTCATCGTCGACAGCGATGAGGCTCAGGCGAAGGGTGACTTCACCCTGGCGGTGTCTCTCACGAGCGCCACTTTGCCCCTCAACGACACCTGTGACACGGCCATTGACCTCATCTTCAGTGGGGTAGGCATCGCGACCCACACCTCGTCGACGCTCTACAGTCTCGATCAATACAGCGCCTTCTGTGGCGGCGAGGGCGGCCCTGATGTCGTCTACTCCTTTGAGGCCGGGACCGGTCAAGGGGTCGAGGTGACGGTCGCGAGTGAGGACTTCGAGCCTGTCCTGCACGTCTACAAGGGCGCCTGCGCCACCCCTGACAACCTCCTCACCTGCTCGACGGCGGGCAGCATCAGCATCCCCGCGGGCCTCGGAGGCGACTACTGGTTGGTCGTCGACTCCCCGGGTGAGGCCGAGTGGGGCAACTACGATCTCACGGTGACCAAGAGCCAATGATGAAGAACTTCAAGACGACTAGGGGGCTAGTGACCCTCGCCCTCGGGCTATTGATGAGCGGCGCTGCGCAGGCCGCGGTGCCGATGCAGATCCCGCTCCAGGGCACGCTCCGCGATAACGCCGGCGCCCCGGTCACCGAAGGCACCTTCGAGATGACCTTCACGCTCTACCGAGACGCCGACGGCACCGACTCCGCCTGGACCACGACGCGCACCGTCGAGGTCCAAGGCGGGATGTTCCGGTCGATGCTCGGCGAAGAGACGCCGGTAGACGCGCAGCTCTTCAGCTCCGAGGGAGGCCTCTGGCTCGGCGTCGCCGTCGAGGCAGAGCCTGAGCTTCCCCTTCGCCCGCTCGCCTCGACCCCGTACGCGCTCGCCGCTGGTGACGCCGCCGGGCTCAGCTGCTCGGGGTGCGTGGCGCCTGAGGCGTTGAGCCCTGAGGCGCTCCAGACCATCCGCGAGGAGGCCGTTGCCGCTGGTGCAGCTGCTGGGTTTGCCACCTCAGCCGGTGAGCTCCCCTTTGACGATGAGACCGCAAACCTCGGCGCGACGGATGTCCAAGGCGCGCTTGATACGCTTCAAGCCATGGCGGCGGATAACGCCCAAGCCATCGCGGCCGGTGGCGGTGACGCCGTGGAGGGCCAGGGTACGGTCAGGAATTACGTCAACCAGTGGGACATCAACGGCTTCGGCTCGGCCACCGAGTATGTGCACGTGCTCAAGCCGAGCCCGCCCAAGGTCTTGATGTACCTCTACGCGGACGTGAGCCAGAACTTCTCTACGGGCTCGAACCTGCAGGTGGCTTACGACTTTGCGCCCAACCAGTACTCGAGCAACATCGCCGGTCAGGCTGGTGAAGATGTGCTTCAGGTGGGTGACGCAGGGGTCTTCAACCCTGGAGATCACATCTTGCTCTACCAGACCGTCGGTACTGGCGGTAACGGCACAGGTGCAGGGACTTGGGAGCTTAACAGGGTGAAGTCAGTGGAGGGCGGCACGGTGTCCTTGGTGAAGCCGCTCGACAACACGTATGTCAGCGGTGGCGGGTCCAATGGTGAGGCCCAAGCGGTCGTCGCGGCGTCCTACAACAACCTTGAGATCATGAGCGGCGGGACAGTGAAGCCATCACAGTCCTTGTCGTCTGATGGAGAGCGCGGAGGCATCGTCTACGTGCGAGCGCAGAGCCTGAAGATCCGCAATGGAGGGGCGATCGTCGCCGACGGGTCGGGCTATTATAACAACGCTCAAGGCGGTAACAGTCACGAGATCGGCGACTCTGAGTGCAGCGCTTCGGGCACGCCATACAACTGTCAGACTGGAGGTAACTGTTCAGCCGGTGGGGCCTGTGGCTACAACGATTGTGAGTGCGGTGGCGGTGGCGGCGGCAACAAGACTGCCGGTCAAATATCCAGCTCGAGTGGGTGTACCTCAAGCTATCGCGGCCAAGGAGGCTCGAGTAAGGGTGAGGATAGCGTTGAGACCCTCACGATGGGCGGCCCTGGCGGATATGGCGGCTGCTGGAATTATGGCCATATGAAGGGTGGCATTGGTGGTGGCCTGGTGGTCCTCGGTGCGTCGAGCATCGAGGTGGATTCCGGGGGCATCATTCGATCTGCCGGTGCCAATGGTGGCGAGCGCTCAGGCGGTGGTGCGGGTGGCACGGTCGCGCTCTTTACCGATGTTTTAGTGAACGAGGGCACCATCTCTGCACCTGGTGGCAGCAAGGGTTGCAGCGGAAGCTACTGCGGTGGTGATGGCGGTGAGGGCTGGGTTCACACCAGCGACACCATCCAAGGCATCGTCAACGAGAGCTTCCCCAAGGGGATGGAGATCTGGGTCGATGGGCAAAACGTGACCGCGCTGGTCGGTGACCCGAACGGTAAGGGGGCACCGACCTGGGATGCCGAGGCCGCTCAATGGGGCGCTGATGGCCTTGAGCCTTGGTCGACCGGTGTGTTGGACTTGACCAACGTGGCGGACTGGACCCTTGGCGAGCACACCGTGACCATCAAGGAGACTGGCGGCGCGGGTGGTCAGATCAAGGCCTACATCTACGTGGTCCACACCTACTCAAAGAGCGAGCCGCCGCTTAACAACTCCTGTGAGACCCCTCTGGCGCTCGACGTCACCACCGAGCCTTTGGTCGTGAGCGGCACGACCGAGGACTTGATGGGTAAGACGCTCGCGACCGACGCCCACGAGGCTGACGGTTGCGGTGGAGCGGGCGGTCCAGACGTCACCTACCGCATCGACCTCGAAGAGCGCTCGCTGATTAACGTCGCTGCTGTCGCGCCCTTCCCGGTCCGGATGTACCTCCGAGAGGGCGATTGTGCCACGGGCGAGGTCGTCTACTGCGCGGAAGGCGACTTCTCGACGACCCCGCTTGAGCCTGGGACCTACTTCCTCGTGGTGGACTCAGACGACCCGGGCGCCAAGGGCAACTTCAGCTTGGCGCTCTCAAGGACGCCGGCGGTCTTGCCGATTAACGACACCTGCGATGAGACCATCGACCTCATCTTCAGCGCGTCGGGCATCGCGACCCATACGGGCTCGACGCTCTACAGCCTGGATCAATACAGCGCGTTCTGTGGTGGTGATGGCGGCCCTGATGTCGTCTACGCCTTTGAGGTCGGCACTGGCGAAGGGGTCGACATCAGCGTCACCAGCGGCGACTTCGAGCCCGTCATCCACCTCTATAAAGGCGGCTGCGCGGTGCCGGACAACCTCATCACCTGTAAGTCTGACGGTCAGGTCAATATCGCGGCCGGCTTGGGCGGTGATTACTGGCTGGTCGTCGACTCGCCTGGTGAGGCTGAGTGGGGCGAATACAACCTGACAGTGACAAAGAGTCTGTAAGGATGGAGAGGGTAGGCATGACGTTACAAAGAACACTCCTGACGCTCTTGGCGCTCTGTCTTGCTGCGCCAGTCGCCTCGGCGGCTGTGCCGATGCAGATCCCGCTCCAGGGTGCACTCCGTGATAACGCCGGTGCCCCGGTCTCAAGCGGCACCTTTGAGATGACGTTCACGCTCTATCGCGACGCTGAGGGCACTGACGAGGCTTGGACGACCACCCGCACGGTGACGGTCCAAGGTGGGCTCTTCCGCGCCATGCTCGGCGAAGAGACCCCGGTCGATCCGCAGCTCTTTGGCGCAGAAGGCGGCCTTTGGCTCGGCGTGACCGTTGAGCAAGAGCCAGAGCTCCCGCTGAGGCCGCTCGCCTCTACACCCTATGCGCTCGCCGCTGGCGAGGCCGCGGGACTCAGCTGCTCAGGCTGTGTCTCAGCCGAGGCGCTGAGCGCCGACGCGACGGCTGCGCTCACAGACGCGGCTGTGAGCGCGTCGATGGCCGCGGTCGAGGCCGCTGGCTATGACAGCGCTCAAGGCACGAGCTATGACGGCGCGACCTCATCGCTTGAGGCGACCACGGTGCAGAGCGCAATAGACGAGCTCAAAGCACTCCTCGATGAGGCCACCAGCGGCGGCGGCGCTAACAGTGGCAACGTCAACGAGGGCGCCGGCCAGGTCGTGGCCTATGAGCTCGACCGTGACGTCCAAGGGGGCGGTTCACTTAAGCAGTACGTCCACTTGGTCAACCCGGCGACCCCCAAGGTCATCGCGTACCTTTATGGTGAGCAGGGGGTCGAGACCCTGGACTACATCGCGCAGCCGCTCAAGACCGGCGACCTGAACTTTAACACCCACAGCCACGGCGGCGGCTACAGCCCCTACCATGACGAGTTTTGGTACCCCAACTGGTCTGGATCGACGATCTACCGTTTCAGCCCAGATGGTGGATCCAAAGGCTCCTTTAACTCTGGTCGGTCCGACATTATGCAGGTCTGGGGAGACGAGGATGGGAGCTACTACACGGCCAACTGGGGCTACAACACGGTCGCCAAGTGGCAGAGCCTTGCTAACGCAAATTCACAGGTATGGAGCTACAACCTCGGCAGCACCGCCGGCGGCATCTGCACCGACGGTGAGGTGGTCTACGCCATGCGCAGCAGCGGCAACACGGTCTGGGTGATCGATAAAGACAGCGGTAACCAAATCGAGACCTTTAACTGGTCGACCGATTGCACCAACTACGGTGGCCTTGTCTGCCTCCCTGGCCGACTTTATCGGGCCAATAGCTGCGGAACTGTCGAGATCCTCGACACGGTGAGCCGCACAGAGATAGGCACCTTCAATGTCTGTGAAGATGTCAACAACATGTCATTTGACGGTCAGACGATGTGGATCTCCTCAAATGACAGCTCACTTTGCGGCTACGATCTCCTCACGGCCAATCTCTATCAAACGGAGGATGAGAGCTCTGGCTGGGAGCTCGACAATATCACCGGCGGTTGGACGCGGAAGAGCGCGACTCAGGGCGTGACGGTCTCTGTCGATGGTGTGGATGTGACCGCCCTTGTCGGTGACCCGAACGGAAAGGGTGAGCCGCATTTTAATGCGGAAAACCCCTCTTGGGGCGTCAATGGCGTCGATGGCTGGTCTTCTGGTCAGCTCGACCTGACCAACGTGGCCGACTGGACCTTGGGCGAACACACCGTTGAGCTCACAGAGACGGGTGGGAAGTCGGGAGAACTCAAGGGCTATGTCTATGTCATCTACCCCTTCACCGAGTCGACTCCGCCGGTCAATGACACCTGTGACGCGCCGGTGAGCTTAGAGGTCGCTGATGGCCCGGTGGTCGTCAGCGGGACGACCGAGGACACGATGGGCAAGATCTTGGCCACCGACAGCCAAAATGGCGGCGAGGGCTGCTCGCTCGAGGGCGGACCTGACGCCATCTACCGGATTGATTTGGCCGAGCGCTCGCTCATCAACGCGGCCATCACCTCGCCCTTCCCCGCGAGCCTCTACATCCGTGAAGGGGACTGTGAGGGTGGCGAGGTCATCTACTGCGGCGGCAAGACCATCTCGACGCCGCCGCTTGAGCCCGGCACCTACTACTTGGTCATTGATGGTGACAGCCCTGGGGCCAAGGGCGACTACGCCTTGGCTGCGTCGCTGACGCCGGCGCTCTTGCCTGAGTACGACACCTGCGACACCGCGGTTGAGCTGCTCTTCAGCAACGCTGGGATCGCGACGCACACCGGCTCGACCCTCTACAGCCTCGATCAATACAGCGCATTCTGTGGTGGCGAAGACGGCCCTGACGTCGTCTACGCCTTCACCGCCGGGACCGGCGAGGCGGTCAATATCACGGTGACGAGCGATGAGTTTGAGCCCGTACTTCATGTCTATAAGGGCGGCTGCGCGGTGCCTGACAACCTCTTGACCTGCTCGGTCACCGGGCAGGTTCAGATCTCCGCGGGCCTCGGTGGCGACTACTGGTTGGTCGTCGACTCCCCCGGAGAGGCCCAATGGGGCACTTACGACCTGACCGTGAGCAAGACACAGTAACGCGTGCGCAAGACACAGTAACGCGTGAGCAAGACTCAAGAGAGAGGAACGTCGCGATGATGAACGCCCTAAAGCACACCCTGCTGCCCCTCCTTCTGTGCGGGGTCATCGCGCCCTTCGTCAGCGCCGCCGTGCCGCTCCAGATGCCGCTCCAAGGCGTCTTGCGAGACAACGCCGGTGCGCCTGTGGTCGAGGGCGAGTTCGAGATGACGTTCTCGATCTACGCTGAGGCCGAGAGCGAAGAGAGTGTCTGGACAGAGACCCGCATGGTCACCGCGCAAGGCGGCCAGTTCCGCTTGAACCTTGGCACCGAGACCCCGCTCTCAGCGTCGATCTTCGCGGCCTCTGGGGCGCTCTGGCTCGGCGTGACCGTCGAGGGTGAGCCGGAGCTCCCCCGCCGCCCGATGGGCACGACCCCCTATGCATTTCAGGCGACGAGCGCCCAGGGGCTCGCGTGCTCGGGCTGCATCGAGCCCGAGGCCTTCAGTGACTCCGCCAAAGAGATGATCCGAAGCGAGGCCGTTCAAGCCGTGACCGACGCGGGCTATGCCTCTCAGGCGACTCAGATCGCATTCGATGACACGGCGACAGACATCGGCGCTGACACCGTCCAAAGCGCCCTTGAGACCCTCCAAGGCCTCATCACCACTCAGCAGTCCTCGAGTAACGTCAACGAGGGGGCCGGCACCGTGCGCGCTTACAGCAACCAATGGGGCCTCCCGAGCTATGGCGTTGCCAAAGAATATGTCCACGTGATCAACCCCAGCCCCCCCAAGGTTCAGCTCTACCTCTATGGTGGAGAGAACACGGGCTTTGCTTCCTCGAATAACCTGATCGTCACCAACACCTACGCGCCCAACTCCTACGCTGGCGCGGTCAACGGCGTCGCTGGAGAAGGGAGCCTTCAGGTCGGCAATAACGTCTCGGCCTTCAACGTCGGTGACCACATCCTGATTCATCAGACGGTGGGCAACAACCCAGGTCACTGGGAGCTCAACGCGGTGAAGTCCGTCCAAGGCACAGCGGTTGGCTTGGCCAAGCCGCTCACCCACACCTATGAGAGCGCGACGGGTAACGACCAGCGCCGCGCTCAGGTCGTCATCGCGGCGAGCTACAACCAGCTCGAGGTGTCCAACGGCGGGCTCATCCGCCCCTCTGAGGGGTTAGGTGGTAACAACAATGACAGTACCAGAGGGGGGATTGTCTATATCCGTGCGCGAAACATCACGGTCAAAGCTGGGGGCAAGATCGAAGCCAATGCAACAGGCTCTTGGGACAGCGGCTATGCAGGCTTTTGGGGTGCAGAGTACCACGGCAGTGGCACCTCAGGCTGTGGTCGCGGCGCCTCTGAATGCCGGATCGAGAACGGCAGCGGCAACAGAGGCAACAGCCCCAATTGCTCCGGTGGCGGCGGTGGTTACTACACCAACAGCTACAACAGCTCCACGCGAGGCGGCGGCGGTGGGGGTAATAAGACCGCTGGCCAAGACTCTTACTCGAGTGGCTACTATGGCCGAGGCGGGCTCGCCAAGGGGAGCGCGGACGGCGCGACCCTGGAATTTGGTGGTGGCGGCGGTGATGGCGTCGGGAACGGAGGTCGTGGCGGCGGTATCGTTGTCCTAGGTGCCAAGACCATCATCGTCGAGAGCGGAGGCGTGATCTCGGCCAATGGCGCAAATGGTGACAACCGAGGCGACTATGGTGGCGGCGGCGGCGGCGCCGGTGGTTCTGTCGTCTTCTTTGCGGAGAACCTCGATAACCAGGGCACGGTCACAGTCAATGGTGGCAACGGCGGTGATGGTTATAGCAACACCGGCGACGGCGGCGACGGCGGCGAGGGCTGGGTGCTCGAACTCGACCCCATCCCCGGGGCGGTCAACCAGAGCTACGCGACCGGTGTGGAGATCTACGTCGACGGCCAAGAGGTCACCCCGCAGATCGGCGACCCGAACGGTAAGGGCTCCCCGCACTGGAATGCGGAGGACCAAACCTGGGGCGCAACGGGCACGCAGCCCTGGTCCTCCGGGCCCCTCGATCTGACCAACGTCGCCGACTGGACCCTGGGCGAGCACACCGTCGAGTTCAAAGAGACCGGCGGCGCGGGCGGTGACCTGAAGGCCTACCTTTATCTCATCCAGACCTTCAGCGAGTCGAGCCCACCGGCCAATGACACCTGCACGACCCCTCTGGCCATCGATCTCTCCGAGGGCCCTGTGGTCTTGAGCGGGACGACCGAGGACGTGATGGGCAAGGTCCAGGCGACCGACGCAAACAGCGCAGACTGCGGCGGTGAGGGCGGCGCTGACGTCACCTTCCGCATCGACTTGGCCGAGCGCTCGCTGATCAACGTCGCCGCGACGTCACCCTTCCCGATGCGGCTCTACTTGAGGAGCGAGAGCTGCTCTGATGGCGAGGTCGTCTACTGCGCGACGGACGACTTCTCGACGACCCCGCTTGAGCCGGGGACCTATTTCCTCGTCGTTGACGCCGACGAGCCTGGGGCGAAGGGGAACTTCACCCTCGGGGTGAGCCTGACTCCGGCCCTTTTGCCGATTAACGACACGTGCGAGACGGCCGTGGAGCTCATCTTCAGCAACGCTGGCATCGCGACCCACACGAGCTCCACCCTCTACAGCCTCGATCAATACAGCGCGTTTTGTGGTGGAGACGGCGGCCCTGACCTCGTCTACGCGTTCACCGCGGGGACCGGCGAGGCGGTCGACATCGCGGTCACGAGTGACGACTTCACCCCTGTGCTTCACCTCTACAAAGGGGCATGTGCTGAGCCGGAGAGCATCATCACGTGTACGGACACGGGCAGCATTCAGATCCCAGGCGGGCTCGGCGGCGACTACTGGCTCGTCGTCGACTCTCCAGGGGAAGCCGAGTGGGGTGATTACGACCTGACGGTGACCCTGAACTGAGCGGTGGCCTAAACGCGGCGCTCGGCGTCGTCTTTCTGCTCAGCGGGGCCGTGAGCCTCGTCTATGAGGTCGTCTGGGCCCGGCTCCTGGCCATCCACCTTGGGAGCACGACGGAAGGCCACACCCTGGTCATCGCGACGTTCATGGGCGGCCTCGGCCTGGGCTACGCGTGGCTTGGTCGCCATGCAGACCGCGTCGAGAACCCACTGCGCCTCTATGCCGGCCTCGAGCTCGGTATCACGCTCTGGGCCTTGTGTGTGCCGAGCCTGATTGACGCGGGTTCTCAGCTCTTGGGTGGCACCTGGCTCCTCGCGGTGGTCGCAGTCGCTGTGCCCACGACGCTTATGGGCGGGACCTTGCCGGCGCTCACCGCCGCCCTCGCCCGTAAGGACGCCCCGGGTAAGACCATCGCCGGTCTCTACGGCATCAACGCTTTGGGCGCGGCGATAGGCGTCTTCGTCGCCGGCTTTTGGCTCATCGAGTCCCTCGGAGTCAGGGGCGCCGGCTGGGCCGCCGCAGGCGTCAACGGCACCCTGGCGCTCGCGGCGTGGGCGCTCTCCCGGGGTGCTGCGCAGCCGTCTGAAGGCGCCACGCGCCCTGTCGCGGCCGGCCCTTTGGTGCGCTGGGCGTGCGTGTCCGCGTGCGTCGTGGGGCTCGCGTCGATGGCGCTTCAGGGCGCTTGGATAAGGCTCTTCGCGGTCGTCTTGGGCTCCTCGAGCTACAGCTTCACCCTCGTCATCGGCGTCTATATCTTGGGCATGGCGCTCGGCAGCCTCATGGTCAGGTTCTCGATGGCGCGCATGTCGCCCCTTCTGGCGCTCTCATCGCTCTCAGTCGGTGCGGCGTTGGTCCTCTGGCTCACCGCGCCGTGGTTCTCAGCCTTGCCCTTTGAGCTCGCCGGCCTGCGTGAGGCGCTCTACGATCAAGGTGCGAGCTTTGGGCGCTATACTGCGACGCGATTGGGGCTCGTGGCAGGGCTGATCGCGCTCCCCACGTTAGCGTTCGGCGCGGCCTTACCCCTCGCCGCGAAAGTGGCTGCGGTGGGGCGCCCTGGCGCCGGAACGGGGGTGGTCTTCGCGTGGAACACGGTGGGCGCGGTCATCGGCGCTGCCACGAGTGTGCCGCTGCTCGTGGGCTGGTGGGGCCTCGATGGGGTGCACCAGGCTGGGGCCCTCACCCTCGCGGGGCTTGGGGTCATCCTGGCGCTCGCGGCGTCGGGGCGTCGCGCTCGGCCCGTGCTCATCGCGCTAGGCCTCGTCGCGCTCTTCGTACCTCTCGTGTCTCCGGTGTCTTGGGACCCTCGCGAGGTCAGCGCGGGCGCCTTCAGGATGCGTGAACGCAAGGCTGACACGCGGGGCGCCTTCAGAGACCGGCTACACAAGAGTGACCTCATCTTCCACGCTGATGGTCCAGACGCCACGGTCGCCGTCCTTGAGAGGAAGGGCGACCGGGTCATGATGGTCAACGGCAAGCCCGACGCGTCGACCCGCGGGGACATGGTCACCCAGGTCATGAGCGCGCACGTGCCCCTGGTGTTGCACCCCGCGCCCAAGACCGCGCTGGTCGTCGGGTTGGGCTCTGGTGTCACGGTCGGCTCGGCGCTCACCCACTCCGAGCTCGCCGTCGACGTCGTCGAGGTCTCTCAAGCCGTGGTAGACGCCTCCAGGTACTTCGACGGCGCGAGCGGTGCGCCCCTCGATGACCCCCGGGTGACGCTCATCACCGATGACGTGAGGAGCGCGCTGAGGCGCCGGCCCGAGGTCCACTGGGACGTCATTATCAGCGAGCCGTCGAACCCTTGGGTGGCAGGCAACGCTGGGCTCTTCAGCGTCGACTACTTCAAGCTCCTCGCGAGCCACCTGGCCCCTGATGGCGTCGCCGCGCAGTGGGTGCAGCGTTATGAGACCGACGACGCCACGCTGACCATGGTGATCCGGAGCTTCGCCGAGGCATTCGCCCACGTGGAGATCTGGCAGCTCTACCCGACCGACTTGCTCTTGGTGGGTCATGGCGCGCCGCCGCGGCCCGACCTCGCGGGGATGGCCGAGCGCCTCGCCCGCCCGGCCATCGCTCAAGACCTTGCACGGGTGAAGGTCCCTGGCCTCGACGGGCTCTTGAGCCTCCAGGCGATGACGCACGGGGGCGTCGCGACCTTGCTTGAGGTCCCTGGTCCAGTGAACACCGACGATCATCCGATCCTCGAGTTCGAGGGCCCGCGCCGACTCTACGCCGGCGCAAAAGCCTCTCTGATCGCGGCCCACGATGTCCGAGTGGGCTTGAGCAGCTCAGACGGTCATCATCGCGCAGGGCTCCCGGCTTCGAGCTTGGCCACCCTTCAGGCCCTCTTCGCATTCCACACGACGTACCCAGGGGCCCCTGAGGGCTTCCGCGCAAGCTGGTTGGAGCGGCTGGTGGATGAGAGTGACGTGGCGTTTCTGATTCAGCTCCTGTTTACGATTGAGGCCGAGGCGCGCTGGCCCTGGGTGACGCCGACCTCGGACCGCTTGCTCAGCCTCGCTCCAGAGCACCCCAAGGCGCTCTACGTGGTCGCGAGGGCGCGCAGGGCCTGGGACAACGCGATCGGCTCAAGGACTCAGCAGTCCCGCGTTCATGAGCTGTTCACCCGCTGCGTGGCGCTGGGAGATGAGCCCCGTGGGCGTTGCGCCAAGGGCTTGTCGGAGTGAGGCCGGGCTTGGGTCCAGCTGCTGGGCCCGGTATAAGGTGGCTCGCGTGCGCCGTCCCCTATGGAGACTCCCCGATATGACTCGGTTCATCCCCCGTGTGTGTGGCCTCATCGCCATGATCGCCCTCGTCGCTGCGTGCAGTGAAGAGACCGCTACGACACCCTCAGATGCTTCAGCTGCCGATGCGGCCGCAGACGTCGTGACGTCCGAGGACGGCGCGACACCGAGCGACGATGTGAGCAGCGCGAGTGACGCGACGTCAGGCCCTGAGACTGTGACGTCGACGGACACGCAGTCACCCGTCGATGATGCCGAGAGCGCCGCGGATGTGGTCGCGCCGGGCTTACCAGAGGAGACCGGCCCTGGGCTTGGGATCGAATGGGAGAGCGTGGAGGCGACCATCGTCGCCCGCTACGACCCCTTCGCCACCGATTGGATGGCACGTGGTTGGCCGAATGATGTACTCCGCCGCGAGGACGGGACGGTGGACCTGTCGAACTTCCCCGATCCGGGCATTGATCTCTTGGCCTCGTACCTCGTGGCTGGCTCGGAGGTCCTCGACGGCTGGGGGCTCAACGGCGCGATCTATGCGCAGATCGCCGGCATCGTCGACATGGACGCCTTGCCCAGCGAGGCTGACTCCACCGATCCCCTCTCCCTCATCCAGCTCGTCAACGTCAGCGCCGCCAGCGCGCGCTACGGCGAGCGCGTCCCATTGGCCTTCCGCTGGTACGGCGGCGGCGACGACGATTACTACATGTCGGGCACCCTCGCGATGCGGCCGTCCTTTGGGTTCCCCCTCGCAGAGGGCGACCAGTATTGCGCCATCATCACCCGCGGCGTGACCGACCCCGATGGCGGGACCTTGGCCCCGACCGATGAATTCCTCGCGGCCTGGGAAGACGAGCCCACGCTCTCTCAGCTGGTGACCTGGCTGAACGACAGCCCCCTCCATCGCCAAGACATCGCGTTCGCCACCTGCTTCACGACCCAGCACGCCACGGGTGAGCTGCGCCGGGTCAGGCAGTATTTGGACGCGACCGAGTCCCCGGAGGTCGCGTTTGTCAGTGAGCCCAAGCTCTTTGACCAGTTCCACGGGACCTATATCGCGCCGAACTTTCAGGCGGGCGAGAAGCCCTACGCTGAGGAGGGCGGCGCCATCGCCTTTGATGACTCCGGGGCCCCCATCGTGCAGTCCGAAGAGGAGCTCCGCTTCTTTATGCTCATCCCGCAGGACCAAGAGATGCCTGAGGGGGGCTGGCCCGTCGTCCTGTACGGCCACGGGACGGGCGGTGATTATGACTCATGTAAAGGCGTGAGCGATGAGCTGCTGCCGCTTGGCTATGCGCTGCTGTGCATCGATCAGCCGCTCCACGGCAATCGAGGCCCTGAGGGACAGCCGGCGCTCGATGACAGTGAGCTTGTGATCTACAGCTTCAACTTCCTCAACGCGGGCTCTGGGCGCTCGTCATTCCGCCAAGCGGCCATCGACTCGATGTTGCTGGCGCGCATGGTCTCCGCGGGGCGCTTCGACTTGAGCAGTGAGGAGACGTCGACGGGCCGCCCTGTGGCCTTGGATGGGGGCCGCATCTCCTTCTTTGGTCACTCTCATGGTGGGCTCTCCGGGGCGCTGGTGATGGGGGTGGACCCGATCTTCGAGGCCGCGGTGCTCTCGGGCGCAGGTGGGCTCTTGGTCAACACGATCTTGCTCCGAAAAGACCCCGTGGACGTCAAGGCGCTGATGCAGACTGCGCTCGGCATCAAGGCGTCGAACCTCGACAGCTTTCACCCGGCGATGAGCCTGGTGCAGATGATGGTCGATTGCACTGACCCCGTGAATTATGCGCCGCATTGGCTCGCCTCGGGGCCTGACGCCACCCCGAAGCACATCTTCGTGACTGAGGGTACGGGGGACCACGCCACGCCGGGGCTGACGACCGAGACGATGACCGGCGCCGGCGGCCTGCCGCTTATCGGGCCGCTCGCGAACCGGAGCTTGACCCATGACCTGGCTCAGATCCCCACCGTAGACTGGCCGCTGAGCGGCAACATCACCACCGAGGTCGGCGACTACACCGCCGCAGTGAAGCAGTGGGAGGGTGGCAGCCATTGGATCGCGCTCAATGGCTACGAGGCGCGCTCGGCCTGGCGAACCTTCTTTAAGACCCTCCACGAGGGGGTCCCGACCTTGGGCATCGGTGACTACCCCGTCTCGAGCAACCCACACTTGGCGCAAGCGGACACTTGTGAGGGAGCCAACCACATCACCGGCGCGGACCTCCCAGTGGTCTTGACCGGGAACACGACGCTTGCCACTGACGACTATGCTGCGGTCGGTTGCAACGGCGGTTCAGACACTGGCGCGACGCGCCGCGACGTCGCCTGGGCGTTCACGCCCGCCGTGACGGGGACCTATCGGATGACGCTCACGCGGCCGGTCCCCCAAGGCAAAGATGAGCCACCCACCGGGCCCAATCGACTCTACGTCGCGTTGGACTGTGAGGACATCGGCGCAGGCTGTGCGCTCACGACCGATGATCAGCTCTACGTCAGCCTAGACGCGGGCGTGACCGTCTACGTGATCGTCGATGGCTCCGGGATTGACCACCGCGGCCCCTTCAGCCTGAGCATCCGCGCAGAGTGTGAGTCGCTCTCGTGTGAAGATAGGGTCTGTGGTGCCTGGGGCTGCGGGAGCTGCGGGAGCTGCGGCATCGGCGAGGTCTGCAACGCGGACGGGCAATGCGAGCCCAGTGACGACGGTGACCTCTGTGAGACCGCCGGGGCGCTCTCCGAGGCGCCCTTCATCGCCCACGGCGACACCGCGGGGATGTCCAACGACTACAGCTTCTCCGACGGCGACTGCCCTGGTGAGGGGACCGGTCGGGGCGCAGGGTCAGCCGACGCCGTCACCACCTTCGTCGCTCCGACGACGGACCGATGGGTCTTCCGCTTGGACAGTGATTACGACGCGGCGCTCTATGTGGTGGAGGCGTGCGAGGCGATCTCGGACACGTGCTTGGGGGCTCAGCGCGCGATCGGCAAAGGGGAGGCCCTGCACCTTGAGCTCGTCCAAGGCCAAGCTGTCTTCGTGATCGTGGACGGGGCCTACAACAACAGTGACTTATCGGGCCGCTACACCCTCCGTGTGGATGCTTGTGTCCCAGACTGTGAGGGGCGCGCGTGTGGCGGTGATGGCTGTGGCGGCAGCTGCGGTGAGTGCACGGCGGTCGAGACCTGTGACTCGGACACGCTGTGCAATCAGCCCTTCCCGTTCAGCTGCGAGACGACGCGGATCTGCGAGCCTCGCCCTGAGGCCGACGTCTGTGCGAACGCGCTCGTCGCTGATGTGGTCCCCTTCGACCACAGCGGCTCAACGATCCCACACCACAACGACTTCTCCCATGGCGGCGGGGACTGCCCGGGAGACAGCGGGTCGCGCGGCGGTGGTTCTCCCGACGCTGTGGTCGCGTTCACAGCCCCCGAAGAGGCGCTCTACCACTTCGAGGTCTCGGCCTCTTGGGACTCGACCCTCTACCTCCTCGCTGACTGCGAGGACGTCTCGGGGAGCTGCCTTGGCGGCGACCAGGTCAACAAGAAGGGGGGCGAAGAGCTCTACGTGGCGCTCGCGGCCGGTGAGACGGTGTTCGCCATCGTCGATGGCGGCCACGCCAGCGACAAGAAGCACGGCTCGTACACGCTAGAGATCGACACGTGTGAGCCGACCTGTGAGGGCGTCGAGTGCGGCAGTGATGGCTGCAGCGGAAGCTGCGGTGGCTGCGCGTCGACCGATCGCTGCTCAAGCGGCGCTTGTGTCCCCAAGGTGGGCGACAGCTGTGATGACAGCATCAAGGTGGGGAACTTGAGCTGGAGTGACAGCGAGGACACCGCGAACTTCACGCCCGTCGTCGCCCCGACGGCGTGTGAGGGCTTGGTAGACGGCGCAGGTGAGGCGTCCCCTGAGGTCGTGTATCGACTTAAGTCGGGCTCGGCGGGCACCTACCGAGTCACCTTGGATGCCGAGTTTGAGGCGGCTCTTTATGCGGTCACTGGTTGTGATGCGGCGGCCAGCTGCCTCGGGACCACGAGTGACGTTTTGGATCTTGAGTTGGAGAGTGGCGTGACTGTCTACCTCGTGGTCGACGGGGCGGGCACAGAGGCGAGCTCCGGGGGCTTCTCTGTCGAGGTCGATAAGCTCTGCTTCCCGGACTGCGATGGCCGAAGCTGTGGCGGCGATGGGTGTGGTGGCAGCTGCGGTGTCTGTGTGGCCCCGGAGGACCTCTGCGACAGCGACAGCGGCCAATGCAGCGCGCCCAGTGATCAGATAGGCAACACCTGCCAAGCGCCCTTTGAGGTCGACCTCACCGAGGGACCGTATGTCGCGGTTGGAGATACGCAAGAGGCCCTGAATCACTACGGAGTCGGCGCCTCGGATTGCGCGGGGTACGTGGGGATGGGTCAAGGCTCCCCTGAGGAGGTCTACCACCTCACGGCGCCGGAGGACGGCGGGTACCGGGTCGAGCTCGCCAGCTATGGTTTTGATGCGGTGCTCTACGTGCTGACCGACTGCGAAGCGATTCAGACGAGCTGCTACGGGATGAGCGACACACGCACAGAGGAGGTCGTTTGGTTGGCGTTATCGGCCGGCGAGTCGGTCTTCCTCGTCGTCGACGGCACGTCCAACAGCGCGCCGGTCAGCGGCGGCTACGAGCTTCGCGTCATTCAAGAGTGAGCGTGCGCCGAGGGGCTACTCTGGGGGAGGCAATCGCTCGCCGCGTCGAAAGGGCTCGGGGTCGGCGCGGTACTCTTTGAGGCATGAGGGCGTGCAGAAGCACAGGAACTCACCGGCGTCGAATTGCATGATAGAGGTGCCGGACGCGTCGATGCTCGTGTCACATACGGCGCACTGCGGGTTGTTCGTGATCACTCGGTTCTGATCGGACACGTATCCCTCTGCTTACCTGAAGGTTCGTACTGCGTGAGTACCTCTTACCACGGGGGTGTACAGCTTGGACAGGCTGCGCAGAGATCGCAGCTGTAATGAGGGTCATTGCTGCACTTCGGGGCGGTCAATATCGTGACGACTCCGGCCTCTGGGCACGTCAGTTCTGCGCTGGGAGCGAACCCGCAGCCGGGGACGTCGTCTACGTTGCCGAGGGCTGTCCCGGCGTCACAGATCACGTGATCCCCGGCGCACACTCTGATCATGGGGTCGCCCTCAGAGGTGCCTAGTCCACAGCCTGATCCGCCGCCACAGCCAATCTCAAGCGAGATCCCAGGGGTGCACGGCGTGACCGCTGCGCGGACCCAACCGCACTCTCGCTCCGGCCCACAGGAGGCCTCGGAGCATGGCAAAGTCGCGTCCGGGGACTCCGGATAGGTCGACCAGATGCATTGGGCGGGTTGACCGTCGGTGTGGGGCGCGGTGAGTACGCTGAGTTGCCCGGAGGCTGGGCACACGAAGGTCAGGTAGGGGCACTCTGTGCCACAGGCGTTGTCATTTTGTGCCAGCGCTTGACTCGCGGTGCATCCGTTCGCTTCGCCATCACAGATCCGCAGCATCGCGTCTCCCTGACACGAGCCCAGGTTGCACGGGGCCTCTTCGTGGCAGGCGATCGTGATCGTCTCCCCCGCCACACAGGGTTGTCCACCGGCGTAGCTCCACCCGCAGTCACGGGTGATCCCCTCCGTAGCGCCCGCTCCGCAGGTCCCCAAGACGGTGTCAACCGCCGCGCAGTCCCCGCAGTCCTGAGCGCATGTCTCACACGTCTCGTCGCCACAACACAGGCCATTGCCACAGGCGCACAGCCCGCAATCGTCCTGGCAGGAGCTGCAGTCTTCGCCCGGGTCACAGAAGCCATTGCCGCAGCAGCTGCCGCAGTCTTCGGGGCAATAGCCGCAGGTCTCACCGACGTTGGGATCACAGGTCCCGTCGCCGCAGCAGGCGCCACAGTCGGCTTCGCAGACCGCACAGTCTTCGCCGAAGTTGGCGTCGCAGATCCCGTTGCCGCAGCACTCACCACAGTGCTCCGGGCAGGTTTGACAGGTGTCCCCCAGGTCTGGGTTACAGGTCCCGCTCGTGCAGCATGCGCCGCAGTCATTCTCGCAGGTCAGGCACGTCTCCCCAAAGTCGCATTGCCCGTTGCCGCAGCATTCTCCGCAGTCCCCGGGGCACCCGAAGCAGTTCTCCCCCAGGTCGATGTCACATTGCCCGTTGCCGCAGCAGTCTCCGCAGTCTGCGGCGCAGCTCAGGCAGGTCTCAAGGTGGTTCGCATCGCAGACCCCGTCGCCACAGCATTGACCGCAGTCGCCTTCGCAGTCGAAGCAGGTCTCGCCAAAGTCACAGAGCCCATTGCCGCAACATTCACCGCAGTCGTCGACACAGGTTGCGCAGGTCTCTTCAAAGCCTGGGGTGCAGACGCCGTCTCCACAGCACTCACCGCAATCAAAAGCGCAGCTAAAGCAGGTCTCCCCCTCGAAGCAGAAGCCGTCGCCGCAGGGTGGCCCAGAGCATGCCGCGGTGGGGGCCCACTCGGTCTTGACGCAGCCGCTCTCGGGTTCGCAGGTGTAGTTCCAGCAGGGATCGAGGGTCGACGGCGTCTCACAGTCCTTCTCTTCGTAGATCGCACAAGCGCCTGCGCCATCGCAGGACTCAAGGGTGCACTTGGACTCATCCGAATTGCAGTTGCTGCCCGCGTCACTCGGGATCATGACCGTGCAGCCGCCGGTGTCCGGATCACAGAGCCAGGCATCGATACAGGGCTCTTGGGCTGGAGGGCATGGGGGCTTTGCGCTCGGATCGCCGACGCAGGTCCCAGCCTCACAGGCCGCTGCGTCGTAACAGTGAAGCTCACAGGGCGTGCCGTCATCGAGTAGCGTATAGACGCAGCCCTCAGTGGGGTCGCACAGCACGGTTTGGCAGGACCCCATATCCGGGCATTCAAGCGCCTCGGTGGCTGCGCACAGGCCGGCTTGGCATTGACTGACTGCGCTGCAGGCGTCGTCGTCTTCGCACGCCTGGCCCTCTGGCGCGTCGACGTAGCTGCAGCTGCCGTCGTTGGGCTCGCAGGTCCCTAACCGACAGGGGCCTTGCCCGTTGCACACAAGGGCCTCACCGGGCTGGCAGACGCCGATCACGCAGGTGTCTCCGACCGTGCACAGGCTGCCATCTTCGCAGGCTGAGCCGTTGTCGAGCCCATCGCAGCTCGTCGCTTGCACGCCCTGGACATCGTCGTCAGGGGTCGTGCTGGTGTCCGACTGTGTGGTGTCGAGGGCGTCTTGGGGGACCTCGGAGGCGCCGTCTTCGGTGTCCTTTGCCGCGGCGACATCCTCCGTGATCGTGTCCACGCCGTCCGGGCTCTCGATCGTGTCCGCGGGCTCTGAGTCACCCGTGTCCGTGTCTGCGTCCGAGCCCACAATCGTCGGCCCCGCGTCGCCCGTAGGCCCCGTCGAGGTGTCCAGCGCAGGCGCCGGGGTCACCTCGAAATTCGCGGAGGTCGCTGTGTCGTCCGAGATCGGCGACGTGGCGATTTGGCCGCATGCAGCCAAGCTCAGGGAGATAAAGAATGCGATGTGTGACCGTCGAAGCATCGACGTCACCTCCTTGGATATGGCGGCAGTATAGGGGTGGAACGCCGGCCAGGGAAAACGCTCTTACATGCTTGTCGTTCGGGTCGGCTTTTGCTGAGGGCTGCTTTCCTGTAGAAATGGCTCAGTTCACGTCAGGAGACCCCCATGGTTACCCACACACATTCTCGTTCATCCCTCGTCATCGCGATCGCCGCTGTCTTCATGGTCGGCGCGACTGCATGCTCTGGGGACGGTACCTCGTTCCCCGAGGAGTACACGAACTGCCCGACAGGTTGGCAGCCCAATTCGACCGGCGAAGGGTGCGCGCCGATCTGCGCGGAGGGGACGCTCCTGAACGAAAATGAGACGGGCTGTGTGCCCTCGGAGGCGGCCTCGGTCAGCACGCCAGGTGCCGATGCGGCCAGTGGCTCCAGCGGGGACAGTGGGGGCACTCAGGTGACCACGCCTGACACGGCGACTGGCCCTGACTCTCCGTACATTGATTGCCCGACAGGCTGGCAGCCCAATTCGACCGGCGAGGGGTGTGCACCGGTGTGCGCCGCTGGCACGGAGCTCAACGACGACGAAGATGGCTGCGTCCCGATCCCCGATGAGCCGACCGATCCCCCCGGAGATGAGGATGTGTCCACGCCACCGATCGACCCCCCGGATACCGACCCGGGACCAGACGACACCGGCACAGAGCCGGGAGCTGTCGCGTGCCCAGCGGGGTACCAAGAGGCTGAGGTAGACGGGACGACGGTCTGTGTCCCGGCGACGAACATCACCGTTCATGGGTACGTCCTCGACACCGCGAGCGGCCAAGGCATTGCGGAGGCGACGGTCACGGCCAATGCCTTGAGTGACACCGCGCTCGTGACTGACGAGACCGGCTATTTCGAGATCTCAGGCGTGACGCAGGTCGGCAGCATCGCGATCTATTACGCCGCCGAGGGTTACCACAGCAGCTACGCATGGGTCGCCATCCAGAGCGCTGCGGATTACGGCTCCGGTGACGTCTTCATCGAGGCGACGGCTGCGCTGGTGGCCGTCGACCAAGAGAGCGTCGAGGTCGAGCCTGCCTCCGACGGCTGGATCTCCGGGACTGTCTACGCGGGCGATCAGCCTGCCGTGGGTGCCACGGTGCGCCTGCGCTACGAGAGCACTGGGGTCGAGGCCGGTTCATCGGTCACCGACGCGACGGGTGCGTTCATGATCTCCGAGATCGCCGCAGCCGGTCACACCTTTGACCTCCTCGTCGACAACTATGACGCAGATGGCGACGGTGGCTATGACTACCAAGGGCTCACCCTGGATGTGGGCGCCATCAACGAGGGGGGCACCTCATCGGTCAATGCCTCGAACGTGGTCTTGGTCCTCGAGGCCATCGGCAAGGAATTGTCCTACGCGAACTTCACGCCGCCCCTGACCGGGGTCTCGGGAGCAGGGTTGAACGCCAACCTTCAGTTCGCGACGCCTGGTGGGAACCTCATCTTCCACTTCGGCGCTGAGACACAGGCTGACACCCTGATCGTGAGCTTGGTGGAGCGCATCGGTGGTGTGATCTCCAAGTACGTCGACGTCGTCCCGTCTTGGAACGACTCGGAGACGGTCTTGACCCTCAACCCTGCCGGGCTGCTGACTCAGGACGCAGATCCAGCCACCGATTATGAGCTGCGCATCGAGGCCCTCCTTTGGTCCGATGGGAGCGCCTTTGTGCCCGTGAACGCTGGGGTCGCCGGTGCAGCGCGCTTCCAGTTCCAGGTCGGTGAGGCGCCGTCTTACCTGACCAACCCGATCCCGACGATCTACACCGACAACTTGGGCACCGATGACCAGGATGTCGTGCTCGTCAGCTGTGACGCTTCAGCCTGCTGGTTACTCGATTCTCAAGGCTTCCCTATCGATGGCTTTGTCTTCCCGGGTGAGCAGTTCGACCCGCTCGGCTTCATCAACGGCGAGGACGGCTTTCAGCTCACATGGTCGCCGGTCGCCGGGGCGACGGATTACAAAGTCTACGCGCGACAGAGCTACGACGGCCCAGAGGCTTCAGGTGTCCAAGGCTGGCAGGAGCTTCAGGTAGCCAGCCTCGTCACCGGCTTCTTCAGTGAGGGTGCCCCGACCACGGTCTACGCGACCGGTGTCTTGGCGACGGGGACCCCATCGTGGCTGGACTTCGGTGCGATTGGCCCGCCCGGTGTGGGCAACACCCTAGCGTTCGGCAACATGATCCAGTTGGCGGTGACCGCCGTCGACGAGTTCGGCATCGAGTCACCTATCAACGAGAACAAGACCTTGATGTTCACCGATGTCACCCACCCGGGGATCCGGGAGGTCGAGCAGAGCAACACTGACGTCACGCAAGAGGTGACCGGTCACTTCGACAACATCGTGTCCTTTGGTGTCCGGTTTACCGAGATGATCGAGCCTGGCGCGACGGCGAGTTGGTCGGTGACCTCGAACCGCATTGAGTCCATGACTCAGCCGAGTGGGGTGATCTGGGGCAACCCCGATGTCTTCTCGGGTGACAATGTCGACGATGCTGGCTCTTTCTTGGACGTGCAGTTGGACATGCGGTGGCCTTGCGCGATCGTGACTGAGGACGCCGATGGTGACGCGACGAAGGTCTACTTGAACGACGTCTCGCTCTTCCCGACAGAGGTCGGGATCGAGGTCATGTTCCTTAGCGGAAACAACGCGGCGAACCTGGCCCACCCAGGCATCCGCAATGTCTTCAAGAGCGACCCCTCCACCGGGGAGATCGAGTTCTTCAACCCGTTGAACGCCGATGGTGGCAATGGGCTCAGCAAGGGAGACTTCGCGTGCACGCTCCTCGCGCAAGAGGACTTGAGCATCACCTCGGGCGCCATGTTCACCGATGACAGCGAGCCACAGGTGACGACGGAGGAGTCTTCGCTCTTCCATGTCGGTCAGCAGGTCTTGGTGGCCAGCAAGCAACTCAATGACCTGACGACGGCGAGCGCCCTCATCTACGAGACGGTCGTGACGGGCATGCTGCCCCCGATCTACAACGGCGATATCCCCTTGTCGCTTGGGCGGCTCTACCTCGCAGGGCCTCCGCCGCAGAACTACTCAAATACGTTGGTCTTCGCCAAGCCGAACCACACGGCGTCCTTCCGGAAGGTCACCGAGATGCGCTTGAAAGACGACGTGTCAACGGGCCCAACCGATCCTTCGGTCTCGACCCTCGACGTGACCAAGAGCTCCTTCGAAAGCTCGCTCGCGATGGTGGACGACCTCGTCTTGGTTGACGTAGACGGCGACCTTCACACTTTGGCGGACCAGCACTGGGTCACGATCGCGCAGCTCAGCACGCAGCGCGACAGCCCTGATACGGCGGACGTCGACGAAACAGACTACGAGGTCACCTTCGGCCCGACGGATAACAGCCCGAACGCCTTCCCAGCTGTCCTTGAGTTAAAGGCTGATACGACCCGCATCATCTGCCTGGGCGACAGTTTCAAGCTGACCGGGCTTGAGGATACGTCGGGCAATTCCGGCCTGAACCCTCTCCTCGATCAATTTAGCTTCTGTGATGGTGGGTTCGCCGACTGCACGGGGCAGGGGATTTTCCGATACTAGTTCGATGGTATTAATGCGCGACTGAGCCGCTGTGCGTGCCGCATATTAGGCACTTACAGCGGATGTAAGCCGCTTGTAAGCTGACGGATTCTGTCTCCCGATCCATCCTAGTGGTGGATGGGCGTGGCTCAGCGCTTGACCCGCGTCCACCAAAAACCAATACTTGTCCAAGCTTGGACAACCTTAGCCTCGCATCGGCATCCTGGAGGGACACCATGATTCGGCTCACACTTTCACTGGCGCTTGTCGCCGTGGGTGGCATCTTCGCCACGGCCTGTGACGGCAACGTCGCAGATGGCTCTTGCACAATCACGAACAACGCGGACGGAAGTTCGGTCATGACGTGCCCCGATGGGACGCAGGCTGACCTGTCGGCCGCGACTGCCGCGCAGTTTGACCCCGCGGGCTGCACGGTGACGCCTGTGGACGGCGGCGCGATGATCGCATGCGGTGCTGACGAGCCTGTCTTCATCGCGAACGGCTCAGCCGGTGCAGATGGCGCTAATGGTGCGGATGGCATCGATGGCGAGCAGGGCATGCAGGGCGAGCAAGGTCTGCAGGGTGTCGCGGGTGCTGACGGCCTCCAGGGCGCCGACGGCGAGAACGGCGAGCCTTGCACGATCGAGGTCGCGGACGGCCAGACGAAGCTCGTCTGCCCCGACGGCAGCGAGTGGGTGCTCTCCGGTGACGCCGACCCTGTCGACGAGCCGGTCGATCCGGTCGAGCCAGAGGTGGAGTTGACCTTGATGGGCAGCCTCACCCCTGACGAGATGGCTCAGATCGACGTCCTCCGTGACGCGATTGAGGCGGGCCTCACCCTCGGCAACGACAGCTACATGGACACGGTCTCCCTGAGCCTCCAGCAGCAGGGCGTGGTCAACAACTACGAGGGCAACTTCCAGGAGGACTACAGCCTCACCAACGAGGAGGTGGACGCATGCCCCTTCGTGAAGAACTTGGCGAACACCGTCGCCACGCAGTTTGCATGTGATTACCTCGTCGAGATCGCCAAGACCGAGGTCTCCGGCGACATCGTCGCGCTCCTAGACGCGCAGCCAGTCCCCGAGGACGTGGCAGCTGCTGACGAGAGTGGTCAGGCAGGCTTTTGGTACGAGCAGGGGGCCATCAGCGGCATCGAGCAGCGCACGATCCTCGTCCGCTCCGACCTCCAAACGAGCCTCATCTGCAATGTCGACGAGTCCGGCGCACACAACCCCACCCCAGACGAGAGCGCCTACGAGAAGGGCCTCGTGATCGGCGCCCAGGCCATGGCTGACGCCTTCAACGATTGGTTGGCTCAGCAGGGCCACACCGCCGACTACCCCGCGATGTCCCAGCCGATTCAGGTCTGTAACATCAACGGTGGCGCGCTCGACCCAGCGCGACAGAACGCGAAGAACAACGTCGACACGACGCACCAAGAGAACCCGCTTTGCTCGGACTACGAGCCCCCCAACCCGCAGACAGCGCTGATGTACGCAGACGCGAACCAGCAGTACTCCGCAGGTATCGAGGCAGGCATCGAGGCCGAGTACGCCTTGGCCGCAGTCCGCATCTTCAAGGTCATCCCTTGCAACGTGGGTGACCCGTTGGTGGTCGACATGGATGGCGACGGCATCGAGCTCCGCCCGATTCACGAGGGCGTGAACTTTGACTTCTACGGCGTGGGCAAAAAGCAGGCCACAGCGTGGGTCAGCTCCGATGACGCGCTCTTGGTCATGGACCGTAACCACGACGGCGCCATCACCTCGGGCCTTGAGCTCTTCGGAAACGTCGATCAAGCCTTCATGGACGGCTTCACGCACCTCGCGCAGCTGGACCAGAACGGCGACGGCATCATCGACGCTCAGGACCCCGGTTTCGCCGAGCTGAAGCTCTGGCGCGACAATGGTGACGCCATCAGCCAGCCCTCCGAGCTCCTCGAGCTCAGCGACGTCGGCATGACCTTCATCCCGCTCAACGCTGGTGATGTGTCGATGCGTAGCGGTGGCAACCGCATCCCGAAGGCTGTCCAAGCAGGCGCCTTCCTCATGGGTGATGCGTACTTCACGACCGCCCCCTACGCGAGCCCACGCTTCTAAGGGAGCATCGAGGGCACCCAAGTGGTGCGCTCATGATCGACCGAGCGTCGCCTCCTTTCCGGAGGCGGCGCTTTTTTTTGGCTGTAATTTCCGGCAAGCCTTCTTGCCTCGAGTGACGACCACCGCGACACTGACGCATACGTGCGCGACGATGGAGGCGGCATGCGGCGACAGATCAACCCTCTACTTCTCGGTGTGCTTACGACCTTCGCGGTTGGAGCGTGCACGAATGTGCCGGTGCCCGAAACCGCCGAACCCACGGTCGTGACGGTGACAGAGACCGAGGTGGTCTATGTGGAGTCTGATGCGTGCATTGAGTGCGTCATCGAGGACGTGTTGTCGACGTACCTCGAGGAGAATTTCCCCGCGACGCCAGATGCATCGGGTGGGGGGCCACTGCCAGACACGACGCCTGAAGAGGGGGATGCGCCTCCGTCGCCAGAGCCTGACACGATCGAGCCACCTGTCGAGGACACGACGACTGAGCCCGACACGCCCGAGCCCGACACGACGACGCAGCCTGATCCGCCTGATACGAGCGGCCCCACGACGGGTGTGGAGGAGCTCACGATTGACCTGAACATCAACGCGGTATCGCTGAGTGGCTTGACGACGATCGGCCCGATCGTGACGGGTGGCGACGTGGTCCTTGGCGTAGAATTTTACGTGGACGGGGTGCGCTTGGACACGGACTTCATCCCGCCCTACTCGTTGGTCATCAACACAGCGACCTACGCCGACGGCCCTCACACGATCACGGTGTACACAGCCGACAACACCGGCCAGGCTGCCAATGATCAGACGATCATCACCTTTGACAACAGCCCGCCCGAGTTCACCAAGACGGTCCCTGGTGACGGTGCGGTCGTGTTTTATGAAGATCGACCGTTAACGATGGAGCTTGAGACTGACGACGTGAACTCGATGGAGTTGGTGCGCTTCCGAGCCTCGGGGTTCCTGGTCGGTGAGTTCTTCAACCCGCCCTTCTTTGTGCAGAAGGCTTGGGAGGAGATCTATGTCTTCGAGGACCAGCTCCCGGCGACGGTGAACGTGCGCTTCTTTGGGCGTGACCAGCTGGGGCTCGAGACGGAGGTCACCTACAACGTCGAGGTGCATCGGCGCTTCGCGTGGCAGTACGAAAACCTAGGGGCGATCTGGACGCCGGCTGTGGCGTTCGCAAGTGGCAACATAGCGTACGCGCTCGTCAACGGCGCGGCGGGCAAGTTTGTCATCCTGAACCCAGACGGGGAGCTCGTCTGGGAGTACGACCTTGGCTTTGATGGCGCAGCGCGTACTGCGCTCGTCTACGATCCCGTCCATGACCGGGTCATCGTGAGCACGTTGGGTGCCGACCTCTACGCATTTAACGATCACGGTAACGGGGTCGCTTGGTCCCTTGAGGTGGGGTACGTGGCAGCATCGCAGCAGATCCACGGATCGTTGCACTACAGCCACAGCCTGAATGCCGTCTTGACGGTGCGGAACACTTCGAACGGCTCCGTGGTCTGGAGCGCTGGACCCGTCACGAATCAGACGACTTACAGTCGCTTGACCATCGATCCCACGACGCAGACCGGCTACTTCGGCGACGACGCTGGAGACTTCCATGCGGTCGATCAGTCCGGGCTTAAGTGGACGAAGGAGACCGGAGACAGCGTGGAGGGCAAGGCCCTCGTGGCTCCAGATGGTCGCGTCTTTGTCGGCTCTGGTGACGGGTTCCTCTACGCACTCAACGCCGACGGCACCGACATTTGGAAGACCGACGTCGGAGGCCAGCTTCAAAACGCGATGCATCAAGACCCGGAGTCTGGAGACATCTTCATTCAAGCGGGCTTGAAGAACCTCACGCGTGTGGAGGACGAGACCGGTGATGAGCTGTGGAGCGTCCCGATTGAGGGATGGCAGCAGGGCACCAATGGGATCACTGTCGACGATGAGGGGATCCTCTACGTCTCGGGTGCGCTCGGCGGGATCTTCGCGGTTAGCCCTGATGACGGCGAGATCTTGTGGTCGATGGACTTGGCTGATGAGAGCGCTGATGTGACGGATGAGCAGTTCTACGCAGCGCCCTTCATCAACAACGGCAAGCTCTATATCGGCAACGAGAATACGTTCTTCTACGCGCTCAACTTGGTCGCACCGGTGAGCCTGCTCGCCGAGTCAGAGTGAGCTGCGCCTAGAAGCGCCACATGCCCGTGGCGCTCAAGCCACCCGGGGTAGGGCTGACGTTGATCGCTGACATCCCAGCTGGCGCCTCTGCGCCGCCTCCAGGGCCCTTCAAGAGCAAGAAGAGGCCTGTCGTGACGAGGCCGATCGCGGCTCCATAGGTGAGCCACCCTGCGAGCTCTTGCTGCTCCGCGGCGCTCGTGAGTGATCGGTGCTGCAGCAAGGTTGCCTCGTAGGTGTGCCCCCAGGTGAGTGCATCGGCTTCGTCTTTAGAGCCCTGTGCCACGAGCATGGCGACGGTCCCACCGATGGTCGCTGCGGCGCCGAGGCTGACGAGGGTCCACCCGAGCCCGGCGTGCTGCTTCCCTTCGTCGTTCGCTCGTCTCACGATCAGAGGGGTGCTGGTGGTGGACGTCTCATCCTCCGCGGGGCGGGCGTCACTCGTGGGCGCCTCAGGGTTCTCGCGCAGCCATGTTGTCGCTTTGGCACGCTTGTCGGCTCCCGCGTCGCTGTGCGCGATGTAGGAGACGTATGCGCTGCGTGCGCGGGAGATGTCTCCCGCTTTGTCGAAGGAGCGCGCGGCGTTCCAGAGCAGCGAAGCGCTTGGATCCAATGCTTGAGCGCGCATGAAGGCCTCTCCAGCTTCCGCGAAGCGGCCGCCCTTGAAGGCCTCTAGCCCCTCGGCGTGCAGCGCTTTCGCGTCAGGGGCGGGGGACGCGGCGAGGGCCGCAGAGGGGATGTGAAAGATCAGGGCTCCCAGCACAATCATGGAGCGCGCGATCCAGCGTCGACAGGTGTTGGTCATAGCCTCAGTGTTGAACTCCAAGGTCAATCACGTCAATCGGGCACAGTTCCTAGGAGGCGTTAATGCGGGTTTCTGCTAGGGTCAACGCCATGAAGAAACTCCTAATGATTTGGGTGCTGGCCTCGCTGGTCGCGTGTGGTGATCCCGTTGAAGACACGGGGCTCTTGGACGCTCACAGCGACGCGTCTGTGACCTCTCGTGGCACGCCTGATGGTGGTGCGGCCGAGCCCGTTGGTACGCTTGATGCCGCCTCACCTGATGACACGACTGATCGCGCGGCTCCGGAGACGGCGGAGGGGCTTCCCGATGCGGATCCTGGCACCGCGAACCCAGAGGACACCTCTGATCTCGTGGACGCCGGCCTTGAGAGTTCACCGCCGGATGTTGCCGCGGAGGTCGACACATCAATCGCCGTTGACGGCAACGGAGATGGCCCCGAAGGAGAGGATCAAAATACGGTCGGTGGCGGCCTATTGCTCTTTGAGTTGGCCTCTTCGATGCTCAACCAAGCGGGTGCCGGGGCGCGCTTTACGCTGCCAGAAGAGGGACCAGTGGGGGATCAAGAGGTCTACGGGACGTGTACTGTGACGCCCGCCGATCCAGACGGTCCAGAGGCATCGCCTGTGTTTGGATACGATGCCGGCGACATCACAGTGGGAGGGACGACTCCCGCCGTCACTCTGGTGGCTGTGGATGAGGGAGACGCGGGGACGGGCTACGTGAGTGGTCTCGCTGAAGATCTTGAGTCGCTCCTGCCTGCGGGAGGATCGCTCCTCAACATCAGCGCGCAGGGCGGGGCCGACATTCCGGCGTTCTCGATGTATCTTCAGGTGCCCGAGCAGGTGACTGTTACCACGCCGGAAACAGGGCTCTTTGCCAGCGTGTCGACCGCTTCACCTTTGGAGGTGACTTGGAATCAAGGCACCGGCGAGATGGTCCTGGTGACGTTCACGCCATTGTCCGCGACCTTTCAGCCGATCGCCGGTGATGGGCTCGTTTGTCAGCAAGATGACGATCTTGGATCGCTTTCTGTTCCGGTGGCAGCGCTCCAGGCGATGAAAACTTCAGGGGTTTCTAAAGTCGCGATTGGCGTGACGCGAATGCGCACCAGTACAGCGAATGCGGGCTCATGGGTTGTGCCTGCAGCGGTCACAAGGTCGTCCGGTGGACTGCTGAGCCTTGACTAGGTACTAGCGAATGGCGCGATGAGCGCCTATAAGGGGCGCGTTCCCTCTACATGCGTGGAGGGGACAATGGTTTTTTGTAAGCAAGCACGTTGCTCGATTCGGTTCGCCGGCGAGTGACTGTTATCCATCGAATGATGAGGTGACACCTCAGGTGAGGGGTCATTTAGGGATCGAGATTTGAGCCCGTATCATTCAGAACCCTGAGCGGCAGAAGCGTTCGTTTAGTGTTCGGTTGTGTTTGAGATTTCATAGGAGAATGAGCGATGAGCTCGAAGCTTTTTGTTGGCGGTCTCGCTTGGGCGACGACTGACGGAACTTTGAAGGCA
Source organism: Myxococcota bacterium (assembly GCA_049602155.1). Lineage (GTDB taxonomy): Bacteria > Myxococcota_A > UBA9042 > PHBI01 > JBMYRH01 > JBMYRH01. Next base: position 169,023 of record JBMYRH010000010.1, read on the forward strand.
CACTTTGACCAGTGCGGTGAGGTCACCGAGGCCAAGGTGATCACGGACCGCGAGACGGGACGTTCACGAGGTTTCGGCTTCGTTACCTTTACTGACGAAGAGTCTGCACTCTCTGCCAAAGAGCAGCTGCATGGCACCGAGCTCGACGGTCGCACGATTCGTGTCGATACGGCGACGGCGCGTCCTCCCCGCAGCGGCGGCGGCGGCGGCGGTGGTCGTGGCGGCTACGGCGGCGGCGGCGGCGGCGGCTACGGCGGCGGCGGCGGCGGCGGCTACGGCGGCGGCTACTAGAGGCGACGCCTCTTAGTCAGAGATTCTTAAGAAGGCCGCTGTGCATACAGCGGCCTTTTTTTATGCGCTGTCGTCGACGCGCGGTGGCCTTAGCTTTGAGTCGTCGAGGGCATAGTGATATCGGATCTGCCCGTCGGAGTAGCGGGCGCCTTGCCCGACAGGGCATGCATCTCGGATGGCTAGCCATGCGCGCCAGTTGGGGCCAAGTCCCGTGGCGATATCCGCTGATTCTGTCAGCCGCATGGCCTCCGTGAGCGCGTGTACGCAAGGGGCACTGCATGACGCGCAGAGTTCAGGTGATGATGGGGGTTCGTCGACTGCAGGGTGGTCGATGACGAGCAACGCGCGGATCGCAAACCAGGGCCCATAGACGGGATGCACCGCCAGGTGGGCAGGTCCACGATCGGCGAAGCCGCTGGCCTCAGCGGCGTGCACCATGGAGACCATGCTATCTCCCATCACGTGGCCAAAGTAGACCTTCGAGCGTGCAGGTATCGCCTCTTGGAGCGCACCGATCGTGGCCTCCACGTGTCGATCGACGGGATCAGAGGCGAGCCGCGTCGGTGCCTCGGCGACGGCGCGCTTCAACGCTGGCCATAAGAGTCGTGTGTTCCCGATCAAGATTGCGCACGTCGTTGGATACCCAAAGGTCTCCACGGGGCGCAGATGTGGGTGGTCGGCGATCGACGCGTTGTAGCGCTGCGCCACGCAGGGGACGGCGATGTCGAGACCCCGCTCTGCGGCGTGGGCCAGCGCATGCGGCGGTACGGCGGGGTGTATGGTCACCGACTCAGCTTCTCGGACGGACCTCGGGATGTCCAGACGGCACATTGCTGGTAGCATCGGCGCCATGAACTGGATCGATGACATCACGCGCGCTCAGGACCTCATTCGACCCTATGTTCGCACGACCCCCGTGGAGCGCGCTCCAGGGCTTGAGCGAGCGGGGGCTGAGGTCTTCCTTAAATTGGATAATCAGCAGGTCACAGGCTCATTCAAGGCCCGTGGCGCCGTCCACAAGCTGCTCTCATTGTCTGCAGAGGAGCGCTCTCGAGGCGTGATCGCCGCGTCCTCTGGCAACCACGGCGCCGCCGTGGCGTATGCGGCGCAGCGCCTAGGGTGTTCCGCCTCTGTATGCGTGCCGACCTATGCCTCAGAGACCAAGATGGCGGCGATCCGGAGCTACGGCGCCGACGTGACGCAGGTCGGAGATGACTGTGTCCTCACCGAGGTGCATGCGCGCGCCTTGGCCGAGCGAGAGGGTCGCGCCTACATCTCTCCCTACAACGACTTAGACGTCGTCCGAGGTCAGGGGACGCTCGGGGCCGAATTGAGCGTGCAGATCCCTGATCTTGAAGCGGTCTTTGTGGCCGTCGGTGGTGGCGGCCTGATCGGCGGTGTAGGGGCTTACCTCAAGGCGTTGAACCCAGACATTCAGGTCGTGGCGTGTTCCCCAGAGCGCTCCCCGGCATTGCACGCGTGCCTCGAGGCTGGAGGCCATGTCGACGTCCCCTGTGAGTCGACCGTCTCCGACGCGACCGCGGGTGGGGTGGAGACCGGCGCGGTGACGGTGCCGCTCTGTCTCGAGGTCATCGACCGTTCAGTGTTGGTCGATGAGGCCTCGATTGAGGAGGGGATGCGTTACCTCATCGGCGTCCACCACACCCTGGTTGAGGGGGCCGCAGGGGTCGTCGTCGCGGGGTGGCGGCAGGTCGCTGAGGAGTTCGCAGGTCGCCGAGTGGCGCTCGTGATTTGCGGGGCTAACATCTCTCTTGATGCCCTTGGCCAGGTGCTGTCGAAGGCGCAATAGGTCTTCGAGAGGCGTCGCGTTGACAGCCTCGGGCTCACCTCAGTAGCGTGGCGTACTCATTCGCTATGTTGGAGCCTGCTCATGAATCGCATTTTACCGCACTTGATAGGCGTCTCGGCGCTCTTACTTGGGTTGGTTGTGACCGCGGGATGCCAGCAAACTGCAAACCCCAGGGTCGCCTCGACTGGCTTGGCGCTCGCGCTGGAGCTCCGTGTCGATAACGAGGCAGTGGGCGAGCACTTCACCGACTTGAAGGAGCAGATAAGCCTCGAGAAGGGCAAGCTGAAGTTCAAGGAGCTGCGAGGAGAAGACCTGGACACCAAGACATGGTGCTTCATGAAGTACACGATCGGTGATTCGTACTGGGGGATTGTCCCGGGGACGGATCGAGATTGCACCGATGATGACGATGAGGACGCGAAGAAGCGTGCGAAGAAGCGTGCGAAGCGGTGGTTGAAGACACAAACCCAAGCGGATGAAGTCCGCGCCGAGATCGACTACTTGGTCACTGATGGTTGGTATCAGCGTGCGTTGAAGGCGGTCAGCCAGAGCGCCGTCTCGGGTTTCGATTTCGGGACCTGCGTAGAGGACGCGATCGTCGTCTCTGCGGACCTCGCCAGGAAGCAGGCTGAAGGACGGTGCGCGGCGCTCATGGACAACGAGGAGCTCGCGGTCGTGGAGCTCCTTGGTGAGCGCGGCATCGAGCGCTTAGGGGTCGACTTGGCGGGCGTGGACGATGAAGACGAAGAGAAGGCGATGAAGAAGTACCTGGGCAAGCTCGGTGAGCTGACTGGGGCAGATGGCGCTGCCTTCCTGATGTTGGTCAACGATGGCTGGGGCATCGCCTGCTTTGAGCACCACTATCTGGACCATGACGAGACCGCGCGGGCCTCGATGTTGCGTGATGCGGTAGCGCTGTGTGGTGACGTCTCTGAGAAGGTCGCCGCGGGCCGCTAGGGCGCCCCCAAGGTGACAGAGAGCCGCTCGATGAGCCCTAGGAGCACGGTCTTCTCGATGCTCTCATCGTTCATGGTCTGAAACGCGACGCCGTCGAAGAGGCGCCCGAGATCGCGGGTGAAGGTGACGTCTATCGTGCCGTCGCTCAGGTCGACGGGGCTTACAGGGTCACTCCATACGACCAGCTCTCCGACCGGGAGCGTGGACCATATGGAGAAGGGCTGAGGCTCACCACCATCGAGCGCCGCAGTCCCTTGGATGTAGAGGCTCGTGCCGACCATATTGAACGCGTCGGGCAGCCCCCTGGTTTTGCCCTCTGCGCGTGCCACCAGGTAGTGCGCATTGCAGTAGAGGCCTGCGTCGAGCGCGACGGGCTCTAAGCTCACCGATTGCGGTGTCGCTAAGGGCTCAGCAATCCCGGTAAGCCACGCCGAGGGGTCCTCCGCCCCACCGTGGCCGGCCCAAGCACGTCCGGCGCCCAAGAGGCGCGGCAGCTTGAGTCTGGCGCCGAGCTCCTCCTCTGTACACGGCGCCAGCTGCACGCTGTAGGTGACGAGGTAGCCCTCCGTCACCTCCACCTCATAGCCACGGTCGGTGATGACGCGCCAGCCGCCGTCGGTTGGCTCGGCGGCACCCCAGTCCCAGGTGAGGTGATAGCGGATCTCGGTGGCTGAGCCTCCGAGGCTCACGTCGTCGCTATCTGGCTCCTGCAGACGTCCGGCTTCGACATCCGGCGCATGGGTGACCTCGGCGTCTGTGCACATCACCATGCCGATGATGCCCACGCCGAGGCCGATACGCGACCAAAGGCTCACATGGCCCGGCACGCCTCAGCCTCCTGGTGGGCCGCCAGCACCAGGGGTGCAGATACCGCCGTCGGTGTTGCAGGTGAGGCCATTGGGGCAGTCGACGTCTGAGGTGCACGCTGGGACGCACATCATACCCATCGGCCCGCTGTGGCAGACACAGCCAAGGGCCACGTTGGGGCACTCGCCATCGCAATCAGCGTCGGTCGTGCAGCTCGCCGGCCCGCCATCTGGTGGACCGCCGCCATCGGGGGCGCCGCCATCGTCGGGCGGGCCATCGTCGCCTCCACCTCCCGGGCCACCGCCTGCCGCGGTCGGTGTCCCTCTGTAGCAGCCGATGATGTAGGGGAAGGTCGCGGTGGCATGGTAGCGGTAGGTCCCGTCGGGGCCGATGCGTCCGTTACACAGGTCGAGCCACGCCTCACCCTCGGTGGTGACGAAGGCATGGTTGTCCCAAGCTTCGGTCGTCGGTACACAGGCCGTGGTGATCTCCCCATCGATGTTTACAGGCGCACAGGTTGCGCATTGGTAGGCGTCAAAGCTCGCTGACATGGGGCCATCGCAGACGCCACCGTCGGGGTTGCCGCACTCAGCGGTGCTTTGACAGCCTACGGTGCCGTCACGGGGGGAGATGTTCTGCCAGCTGCTGTGGAACTCGATGACCTCGGTGCAGTCGGCGTCGGTGCAGCCGTAGGGGCCGTAGATGGGGAAGCCGTCGAGGGCGAAGCCGACGATGGGCGAGGGTTGAGACCCGATGACGTAGCTCTCGCCGGCCTCGTTGAGGTCCTCGGTGTCCATACACGCTGGCTCGCCGTCGCCATCCCAGTCGATGAGCATGGTCTCGGTCATGTAGTGGAAGTGGTAGGCGGCTGCAGTGTGTCCTCCGCACCAGTCCATGATGCCGTTTGCGACTGGGTCGCCAAAGGGGTCGGGGAAGGGGCCCTCATTGGGGCCGTACCAGACGGACCCGTTGACGCCGAAGCCTGCGTCACCCAAGAGCGGGAGCTCGGTCGCTTCATCCGCGATCTCCGGGTTCAGCGGGACTGTCCAGCTGTGGTTGGCTGCGACCAGAGCGTTGGGCGTCATTGAGACATAGGAGTAGTGGGGGATGCCGTTTGAGGTCACCGTCATGGTGCCGGCGTCGAGGTCACAGGAGACCTCGAGGGTCAGGTCCGCGAAGCCGTCTCCGGCGCCAACCCAGGGGTGGGTCAAGTCGAGGAAGACCTCGTCAGGGCATCCGTCCGCCCACGGATCGGTAGGGTCCGTGGGATCGCTCGGCTCAGGGGTGTCCGTGGGGTCGGTCGGCTCAGCAGTGTCTGTGGCGTCAGTCGGATCCACAGGGTCCGTAGCGTCACTTGGCTCGACGGGGCCGGCTGTGTCCCCCGACTCCTGGCTCGCAGTCGCGTCTGTGGCGCTCTCGGTGTCATCTCCTGGTTGCTCGTCACCAGAGGAGCCCTCTGCCGATGCGTCGCTAGCTGCTGCTGAGATGTCGTCTCCCGAGCCGTCGTCTGCGTCGGCGCTGTCCCCACATCCGTGTGCGGACAAGCTCAGCACAAGAGTCAGGAGCAGCGTGATGGGGGGGTATCGCATAGTCGTGACCTCAGGTAGCGCAGCTGTCTCCCACAGGATGTCGCAATCATTATGAACGTTAAAAAAAAAATAAAGGCGGAGCCCGGTTCAAGGCCTGCGCTGCTCTCAGAGTCCTTGGTGTGAAGGGGCCGGGTGCCAGCCTCTTCTTGCCTTCCCTTGGCGTCCGTGACGGCGTGCTAGGGTGTCTTCACCAGGGAGTGGGGCATCACCGCTGAGTTAGCCTGGAGAGGAGCGGTCAGTGAGTGCATCGGTTGCGGGGATCATCTTAGCTGCAGGGATGGGGCGTCGATTGGGCCTCGGTCCCAAGGCGTTTGTCTCTCTGGGCGGCGCGTCGCTGCTCGAGCAGGCTGTGAGTCGCCTCAGGCGCTGCGGTGTCGATCCGATTGTCGCGGTCTTGCCGTCGGGCCCTGATCCAATCACGCTGCCCGAGGGGCTCATCGTTGTGCGCAACGGCTCCCCAGAATCTGGCCCGCTAGGCTCGGCTTGTTTGGGTGCTGATGCGCTCCCGAGCGCCGTTCATAGCGCCCTCATTTATCCGGTCGATCATCATGCGGTGACCGATCAGGATGTGGTCTGCGTGATCGCGGCTCGTCATCAGGTCTCACCCGAGGTGGGACGGGTTGTGCCGCGTTGGCAGGGGCGAGGTGGTCACCCTGTGCTCCTGATGCCCTCCGCCGTAAGGGCCCTCCGTGAGGTCGACGATTCGACCGCACTGACCCTTCGAGAGGTCCTGGATTCGGCAGGCGCTGTGCACAGCGTTAAGGCGGTCAGCGGGGGTGTGAGGTGCAACTTGAACCTCCCCTCCGACTTGCCTGCCCAGGGTCACTCGCTTGCCAGCGAGCCCCAATAACGAGAGTCTCTGTATCAGGACTTCGCATTGGAGCACGGACGTGACGCTGACCTTCACGCTTAACGGGCAACCCCGTACTGTTGAACCACGACCTGGCGAGAGCCTCTTGGACTGTCTGCGTGAGCGCTGTGACATCCTGTCTACCAAGGATGGATGCCAGCCTCAGGGGCAGTGCGGGTGTTGCCTCGCCATCGTGGATGGCAAGCCTAAGGTCACCTGTGCTCAGCCAGCCAGCAAGGCGGAGGGTGCGGACATCTTGACCCTCGAAGGGCTGGACCCGAAAGAGCGTCAGCTGATCGGTGACTGCTTTACGGCCGCTGCCGGACTCCAGTGCGGCTTCTGTATCCCCGGGTTTGCGCTGCGGGCCAAAGCGCTTGTCGACAAGAACGATTCGCCGACCCGGGACGAGATAGCCAAGGCAATCGATGTGCACCTTTGCCGCTGCACAGGCTACGTGAAGATCATCGATGCCATCGACCTCTACGCGAGGGCGCGCCGAGGAGAGGCCGTGCCTGAGCCTTGCGATGACGGGCGCGTCGGTAAACCACTGCGCCGCTATCGTGCTCTACAGATGGCGCTGGGTGACCGCCCCTATGTCGCCGATATGCGCGCCCCAGACATGCTCCATGGTGCGGTGACCCTCTCCCCTCATCCCCGCGCTCGGGTCGTGGCGATCGACACCTCGGCCGCTGAAGCCCTCGAGGGCGTGGTGGCTGTGGCGACCGCAGCCGACGTCCCTGGGAACCGCTGGTATGGTTTGCTCTACAACGATTGGCCTGGCTTCGTCGCGATCGGCGAAGAGGTCCGCTGTGTAGGGGACTTCCTCGCGGCCGTGGCGGCAGTGGATAACGCCACGGCGAGGGAGGCCGCGGCGCTCATCGAGGTCACCTATGAGGTCCTTGAGCCGGTCTTAGATCCCCATGAGGCCATGAAACCCGGGGCACCCCAGGTGAACCCGGTTCATGACAACGTCCTTTCGCGCACCCGATTCGCGCGTGGCGACGTGGACCAGGCGCTGTCCGAGAGCGCCCATGTTGTGACCGGGACCTTCCAAACGCAGCGCATCGAGCATCTCTTTTTAGAGCCAGAGTCGGCGCTCGCAGTGCCCCGCGATGATGGGCGCCTTCACCTCTACACTCAGGGGCAGGGCATCTTTGACGACCGGCGCCAAGTGGCGGCATTCCTCGCCGAGTCCGAGGACAATGTCCACGTGGAGCTCGTCCCGAATGGTGGCGCGTTTGGCGGCAAAGAGGACATGTCTATCCAGGCGCATACGGCGCTGTTGGCGCGCATGACTGGCCGACCGGTGCGGCTTGTCTTGAACCGCGAGGAGTCGGTCCGCATTCACCCCAAGCGGCACCCCATCACGATGACCTACACGGTCGGCTGCGATGCGGACGGCAAGCTCACGGCGATCCGCGCTGACATGGTGGGGGACACCGGCGCCTACGCCTCGGTCGGCGGCAAGGTGCTTGAGCGCGCCGGCGGTCACGCGTGTGGCCCTTATCGGGTGCCTCACGTCGACATCAACGCGGTCGGTGTTCACACCAACAATCCACCCTGTGGCGCGATGCGGGGCTTTGGCGCCAACCAGGCGAACTTCGGCATCGAGGGGTGCATGGACATGCTCGCCGACAAGGCGGGGCTCGACGGTTGGGAGATGCGGTGGCGGAACATTGTCGGCTTGGGTGATCTCTTCTCGACGGGGCAGGTGCTCGACAAGTCGGTGGGGATCGGGAAGACGCTGCTCGCCGTCAAAGATCGTTACTACGAGGCCCTCAACGCGGGCCGCGCCATCGGCATCTCGTGCGGTATCAAGAACACAGGCATCGGCAATGGCGCCAAGGAGTGGGGCAAGTGCCGCCTCGTCGTCGAGGATGACGGCACGATCTCCCTCTACAACGGCTACACCGAGATGGGGCAAGGGCTCCTGACCGTCCTGACCCAGTGCGTGGTCGAGGTGACCGGGCTCCCCGCCAAGATCTTCCGCCCGAAGGTGGACTCGACCTACCAGCTGGCGTGTGGGCAGACGACCGGCAGTCGAGCGACCCTCTTTGGGGGCCGCGCAGCGGAATCAGCGGGCCTCAAGTTGAAGGAGGCCTTGGACGCGGGCAAGAGCTTGGAGGACCTCGTCGGCGAGGTCTTCGCTGCGGACATCTTGATCGATGACACGACGGCGCCCGGGCAGCCGAGCAAGATGATCAAGACGCATACGGCCTTTGGGTACGCCACGCAGATGGTCATCTTGGATGAAGAGGGCAAGCTCGACACGGTGGTCGCCGCTCATGACGTCGGGCGCGCGATCAACCCTGCGCTCTGCGAGGGGCAGATCGAGGGCTCGGTTCATATGGGCTTGGGCTTCGCGCTCACTGAAGAGCTCCCCTGCAAGAATGGGATGCCCGTGACCTTCGGGATGCGGAAGATCGGCGTCATGCGCGCGAAAGACATGCCCAAGGTCGAGGTGATCTTGGTCGAGGAGCCCGAGCCAGAGGGGCCCTTTGGCGCCAAGGGGGTGGGCGAGATCGGCCTTGTCCCCACGGCAGGCGCTGTTGCGGGTGCACTGCGTGCCTTTGATGGCGAGCAGCGCTACTTGCTCCCTATGAAGCAGTCGATCGCGGCGAAGGCGATGAAGGTGGGGCGCATCAAGGACGCTGAGCGAGACTCGTGGAACTAGTGACCCGCCCAGGGCGCGTGAACGCGCACACGCACCTCTATAGCGGCCTTGCGCCACTGGGGATGCCGGCCGCAGATCCTGATCCTACGTGCTTTCTTGAGATCTTGGAGCGCGTCTGGTGGCGCCTTGATCGCGCCATGGACGCAGCGACCCTGCGGGCGTCCGCGCGGCTCTATGTCGCAGAAGCACTCCTTAATGGCACCACGACGATCATCGACCATCACGAGTCCCCCGCCGCCATCGATGGGGCCCTCGACGTGCTCGCCGAGGCCGCACAGACCTTGGGGGCTCGCGCTGTGCTGACCTATGGCGCGACCGACCGCAACGGTGGCTTAGAGGAGGGCGCCGCGGGGCTCGCGGAGTGCCGTCGCTTCATCACCGCCAATGCGTACTCGCGGGTACGAGGTGTCGTCGGGTTGCACGCGAGCTTTACGGTCAGTGATGCGACCATTCGTGATGCTGCCGAGCTGTGTCGTGAGCTTGGGGTGCCCATGCACGTGCACGTCGCCGAGGATCATGCAGACGTTGAGGACGCGAGAGCGCGCGGGTTTGAGGGGCCTTTGGAGCGCCTCATCGCCCTTGACGCCTTGCCTCCGGGGTCGATCATCGCGCACGGGATCTACTTGAGCACAGAGCAGGTCCGTCGGGCCTCTGACATGGGGTGCTGGTTTGTGCATAACCCGCGCTCGAACGAGGGCAACCAGGTGGGCTATGCCGCGAGCTTGCGGGCGAGCGATAGGGTGGCCTTGGGCACCGACGGTTGGCCAGCGGATATGCCGGTCGAGCTCGACGCCTTGAGGCGCCTAGGGGCTGCCCATGGCGACCATGAGGGGCTGTGTTTGCTTCGGGCCCAGCGCGGCGTCCGGATGGCGTCAGAGCTCCTCGGTGATGCGGTGCTCTCCGACACGATTGAGCTCGAGGGTGACGCCGTAAAGCGGGTGACCGTCGATGGTGACGTCGTCGTCGCTGGGGGTGTGCTTGTGCACGGCGACATCGATGAGATTCGGGCCGAGGCCTCTGAGGCCGCCGAGCACCTCTGGGCGCGCATGGCGGAGCTCTAACTCGGCGCCGCTACCTCGTCCGGACGATGTGTGTCCCGCTCTCACCCGCCAAGGCCTCGTTGAGGTTGCTCGGACTGCAGATGACGGCCTCTCCATCGACACGGTTGAGGTAGTAGACCGAGGCCTCCATCTTGGGTCGCATGCTCCCTGGCGGGAAGTGCCCTTGCCTCGCGAGGTGACGCACCTCCTCCACGTGGGTGTCACGCAGAGGGGCCTCTTGGGGAGTCCCGAAGTCGGTGTAGACGGTCTCGACGCCCGTCGTGATGACCAGGCGCGGTGAGCCGAGCTCGACGGCCAAGAGCGCCGCGACTCGGTCTTTGTCGATCACGGCCTCAAGGCCCCGAATAGGTCCGCCCTCTTGCCAGGTCACTGGGACGCCGCCGCCACCACAGCAGATCACGATGGTCCCCGCCTCGATGAGCTGCTTGATGACCTCGACCTGGACGATGGCTACGGGAGAGGGTGAGGGGACGAGGCGGCGATAACCACGCCGACTGTCTTCAACCATGAGCCAGCCAAATTGCTGGCTCAAAAGTTGGGCCTCTTCGTCGGTGTAGAAGTTCCCGATGGGCTTGGTCGGCTCTTCAAAGGCCTGGTCGGTGGGATCGACCCTCACCTCTGTGACGAGGGTCGCGATCGGTCGCTCAACGCCTCGCTCTTTGAGCGCCTGTCGCAGCGTGCGCTGCAGCATATAACCGAGGGAGCCCTGGGTGTTGGCGACGATCGCGTCCAGCGGGACCTCTTGGAGGTGCCCTTTGGCCAGCACGGAGCGCAGCTGCATCCACCCAGCCTGAGGACCATTGCCGTGAATCAAGACAATGGGGTCGCCCTGAGCCACAAGGTCGGCGACGTGCTGCATGGCCTTGGCCGTCACAGCGCACTGCTTATCCATGGCGCTCGGTTGGTCTGGATCGAGCAGAGAGTGGCCGCCGATAGCGACGATCGTCGGTGCCTTCATGCTCCGACGATGGGCTCCCCGAGAGGTGCCGTCAAGCCGAAGCAGGGGCCTTCAAGTTACCGTGCAGCGCTCGGAGGTAGTTGACCTCACCTTCGTCGTACACCGAATCACGCACCATCGTCAGGAGACGCCAGTAGGTCAGGTCGACGGAGTTTACGGCCTCGCCATCCATGGTCTCCTCAGGGGCGTCGCCGTCGAAGGTGACGCTAAAGCCAGGCCCTGAGTACAGGACCCGTCCGCCCTGTTCAGAGGTGCGATAGACGGCGCCCTCAAAGCGGCCGTATGCCTCTGTGGGGGTGAGGAAGAGGCCATCTTGCCCCGCGTCCGCTTCGAAGCGCTCAAGGGAGGAGTGAAATCGGGGCTTGAGCTTGTACGGGCCGCCGAGCTCTGGGCAGAAGATGTCGCAGTTGCCGCATTCGTTACAGAAGTCGACGAAGTTCCCTAGCTGGTGCGCCTCTGAGACTTCTAAGGGCTCCCCATGGGCTGCGCGCCAGTCGTTGCCAGCCAAGCTCATGCGCGTGACGGGGATCGTCCCGAGGGGGAGGGTATAGGCGAAGTTGGCGTGGTTGGGGCACACCGGGATGCACTTGTCGCAGGTGATGCAGTCGAGGAGCACGAGGGTCGACTCGATCTTTCGCGGGATCTTCTTGTTCTTCGCTTGGTGATAGCGCGCGTCAGCGACGACTGCGTCGGCGTAGCTCTCGGTGTTCATCAGCACGGCAGCGCTCCGCCAGCGAGCGAAGAAGGCCGCGTCGACGGCGTCAGCCAGCGGGGTCCCCTCGGCGAGCGCTCGCGTCGCTGCGGTGCGCTGCTCATCGGAGGGCTTAGCCTGCTCAAGGGCCTTCATCGCGTGTCCATAGGCCGTCACGACGAAGTCATCGATACAGGAGACGTTCAGCTTCTGCATGCGCTGCACGAGGTTCCGCAGGTAGCTCTCGCCGCGACCGTAGCCGCCTGGCTTGAGCAGGTCCGAGCAGGTGGTGACTGGGACCAAGCCGATCGCGACCGCGTCGGCGAAGTTCTTGCGGTCGATCCCCGCCGAAAATGAGATCGGGAATCGGTCCCCGAAGACACCGCGGAAGCGGCGGACGAGCTCGATCGCGAGCACGTGCAGCGGGGGACCCGAGAGGTACATTTGAGTCTCTTCGGCGGGGAAGAAGTCCTTGTGGTTCTCGACGATCTGCGTGTTCGAGAACTTCACGCCAAAGCTCAGCCCAAGGCTGTCTGCTTTGTCCCCTAGGCGGCCGATGAAGGCGACCATCTGAGACCAGGAGGTGTCCTCTTCGAAGGCGTGATCCGGGATGACGCAGTCGGTGTAGCCTAGCGTCTCGTTGAGGAGCGCTCGACCGTCGTCTTTACCCAGCAGCGTCGGGTTGAGCTTCACAATGCAGTGGATGCCGTAGGTCTCAAGCAGCCAATCGATGATGCGCTCGATCTCGTCAGGCGGGCAGCCATGGAAGGTGCTCAGCGTGAGCGTGTTGGAGAGCTGGGCGGGGTAGTCGAGGTCGCGGAGGTGAGCGAGCTCGTCGGGGATCTCGGCGCGGAGGCGCTCGATGATCTCCGAGGCGTCGAGCATCCCGTCCATGAATGCACGGACAGAGGGGCTTTGAATCCCCGCCAAGTCGTAGCCCACAGACATATCGAAGACCACGTCACCTTGAGAGCCTCCGAACTCGGGGACCTCATGGCGGAGCATCGTGATGAGCATCCACGCCTTGACGTACTCCTCGAGGGACTCCTGGATCCGCAGCTCCTGAGACCACTCGATGTTGTAGCCGACGTTTTCCATGTCGATACACGGCCGACCGATCTCGAGTCGGTCATTGATCTGCACCGTCTTCAGTTCCATCACGCGGCAACCCGCGAGGTAGCTCAGGACGATGTTCTGAGCCATCTGCGTCTGGGGCCCGGCTGCGGGCCCCAGGGCAGTGGAAGGTGTGTGTTCATGGAAGCGGACCGACAAATCCATGTCGGGCGCCCCCTGAAAACACTTCTTAAGAGGCAAATCGAAGAGGGTGCCCTTATCACTGACCTCCCGGAACATACGCCGGGTAAGGCTACTCAGTGGATAGGGCACCAACTCCGACATCGCATCTACTTCTTCTTGGCCTTAGGGGCCTTTGCTTTTGCCAACTCACGGTCGATGATCTTCTTGAAGGCAGCGACCGGCTGAGCACCACGGACCATGTAGCCGTTCACGAAGCTTGTCGGCGTACCGCGCGCTCCGATTTTGGCGGCCAACGCCTGGTCACGCTTGACCTGCTCCTCAAGGGAAGCGTCCGCCATGTCCTTCTTGAACTTCTTCATGTTCAATTTCAGGCCCTTGGCGTAACCCTCGAGGTCCTCCTGCTTGAGCTTCTTCATGTTCTCGAAGAGCACGTCATGGTACTCCCAGAACTTGCCCTGCTTGTGCGCGGCCAATGAGGCCTTAGCTGCGGGGCGTGCGTCCTTGTGGAAAGGCAAGGGCTGCTGCTTGAAGACGATCTTCAGGTCTTTGGGGTAATCCTTCATCAACTGCTTGAGCGTCGGACCGACGCGGGAGCAGTAAGGTCATTGGAAGTCGCTGAACGTGGCTAGCACGATCGGCGCATTCTTTGGACCCATCGAGGGATCGTCCTTGTGGATGTCGACCTGGACCTGCTTGTTCGGGTCCTGCTGAGGACGGCGAGGTTTCGGTGGCGGCGGCTTGGGCGGGGTGCCTCCCATGATGACCGAGTCCACGAAGGTCTTCTTCGCGTTCTTCTCGGCCAGCTTGGCGTGCACGTCCTCAAGCTTGGTGCCAGAGGCGATGAGGGCATCTGCAGCCTTGAGCGCCGCGTCGACCTCGGTCTTGAACGCATCGAAGGGCTTGGCGCCGCTCACGAGCTTGCCGTTGATGAAGCAAGCGGGGGTTCCGCGTGCGCCATGACCGACCATGGAGGCCTGGTCGTGGAGAATCTTCTTCTCCACCTCGGGCAGTGCCTGATCCGTCTTCCACTTGGCGACGTCGAGGCCGAGCTCCGTGGCGATAGCCTCGAGCTTAGCGTCGTCGTATGCCTTGCGCTGGAACACCAGATCGTGGAACTCCCAGAACTTGCCCTGCATGTGCGCGGCCATGGAGGCCTTCGCGATAGGCATGGCTCGTTTGTGGAAGCCGAGCGGGTTGTGCTTGAAGATGACCTTCACGTCATTGGGGTAAGTTTCGACTAGCTTCTTAAGCGTCGGACCGACGCGTGCGCAGTAGCCTCACTGAAAATCCGACGACTCCACGATCGTCACCTTCGCGACAGCAGCCCCCATCGACGGTGATCCGTCGAGGGTGAGTGCCATCGAGGCGGCGGCGGGTGCCTTCGGAGCCTCGGCAGCCGGCTTTTCCGCCTGCTCGCCTTCTTTATACGTCGTCTTCACCACCTCGGTCTCGGCTTGACCACAACCAGCAGCTGCTGACAGGACAAACGCGAATCCGAAGGGGATGACGAGAGCCTTCAAGGTTCTCATGAGTCTCCATTAGGGTTGTTGAGGCCTGAGAGATTGGTCTGAAATCGTGAGATTGGCAAGGACTCCTCTTCGGTCCTTGAACCTGTCGCGCTAATCGAGGCGTGGCGTCCAGCGAAGTGTGGCCATCACGGTCGGGCCAGGGAGCGGATATCCCTGGAAATCCAGAAGCTTGGCGTCCATTAGATTTCTTAGGTTCATGCCGACGCGCATTTGGCCGTCGAGAAACTCGAGCCACGCGGCGAGGCTGACTGTGATCCTGGCGGGGTTCTCGATCAGGTTCGCGTGATCGAGAACGTCCCCTGCGATGTGCTCGACATCGAGGGCGAGCCCGGCCTCTCCGGCGCCCGGGAGGTGGAGGTAGCCCTCGGCGCGTACGTAGGTCTTCCATGTAGGGCGATAGGGGAGCTTTTTGCCTCGCCGTGCTGCGATCTCGGACCGGTCTTCGGAGTGATTCCAGGTGAGGTTGGTGCGCAGACGGAGATGCCCCCAAAGGTCACACCACACACCGAATTCGACCCCCGCGATCAGCGCAGCCGCGATGTTCTCTGGCCGAGAGACGCCCTGACTGTTTCTGACGAATTGGATCAGGTCATCCGTCCAGGACGCGAACCCGCTGAGCTCAATGGCACCAAAGCTCCCAGGGGGGAGCCACAGGGCATCGTGCCGAAGGCCGCCATCGAGGGTCAGACCACGCTCCGGGTTCAGTGTCGCGTTGCCCCGCGTCATCGCGGTGAAGCCGAAGAGCTCAAAAGGGGTCGGGAAGCGGGCGCCCTGACTGAGGTTGGCGCGGAGCACGGTCCCCGGGGCAGCCTCGACGGCGACACCGACGCGCCCGCTGCCCTCCATACCCTCGGTCACGGGCTGCTCCGAGGTCTCGGTCCAGGTGCCCTCGAAGCGTCCGCTGAGGATCAGCCGCGTGTGCAATGGCCCGGCATCGAGGCTCACCTCGGCGGCGGTCGCGAGGCGATGGCGCAGTGCGTCTGAAGGGTTCTCGGTGACGCCGCGGCCCGCGTAGGCCTCTCGACGGTAGGCGAGGGTGACGCTGGGCTCGAGGCGCCACTGTGCGTCCTCGTCCAAGGTGACGGGGACACGCAGATGGACACGCGCCCCCTGCGCGTTGCTCTCAGCGGTGGTCGAGCCGCCTCCGAGGGAGAGGCCACCGTCGGTCACTCGGAGGTCAGAAGAGGACCAGGAGAGCCATGGCAGAAGATGGAGGCTTGCATCGGGCGTCCAGCCCAGGGCGACTTGCAGCTCTCCACCGATGGTGTGGCGGAGCGTCTCCATGGCAGCCCAGCCCCCTTCATAGATCGCGATCCCGGGGATCTCTCGTCGGCGCCACGACACCACATCGATCGCTTGTAGGCTCAGGTCGTCGTTGATCACGAGCCGCCCGCGTGCGAGCGCCGTGAAGTGGTCAAAGGCGTTATTCGTTCGTTCGGTCGTCGTCTGATCGCCTGTGTCCCAGGCGGTCCCGCCTCCGTGGCTGTAGGGGAAGTCGGCCTCGCTGCCTTGGTAATCCAGCGCGAAGCCAGCGCCGCTGACGCCGTCACCGAAGCCGACGAAGGTGCGGGCGCTTCGGGTGTCGAAGGACCCACCCCCGGCCTCGACCTCGAGGAGCGTGCCCAAGGGCTCGCGCATGCGGAGATCGACGACACCACCGATCGCGCTGACGCCGAACGCCGCGGGTGACGTGCCGCGCGTAATTGTGATCCGCCTCAAGAGCCCCAAGGGCAGCATCGCCAGATCTACGGGGCCCCCTTCCGAGCTGACCAGGGGGATGCCATCGAGGAGCACGAGGACCTGCTCGGCCGTCGATCCACGGATGCTCGCTGTCGCGAATGAACCGAGCCCTCCAAGGCGCGTGATGCGCATGCCGGGTTGGCGGTCCAAGACCTCTCCGAGGTCCGACATCGCGTCGTCCATCTGATCGCGGGTGACGATGGTCTCGGACGCAGCATCATCCCCCTCTGGGCGCTCATCGACGACCACGGTGCGGCCCCCTTCCTCTGCCACGGCGGCAGACGGGAGGCTCACAAGGGCCGCCAAGAGGAGCAGCCATCGCGCAGGCGGCGCGGTTCGTGGCGGGGACGTCGGACTCACGGAGTGGGTTTGCCGTTCGTGAGCGCCGCTGTCAATGCGCACGGTCGAGGCGCCAGAGCCCAGCTCGGACTGCGGCGTCGGTCGCTTGGTCGATGTCGACAGGCGAGACACGCTCTCCAAGCTCGGGGTGGCGTGGGCTCGGGACGGACCCGGCTGGGTAGTATTGCGCCATGACGTTGACGTAGGTGTCGGCGCTCACGGACTCGGCCAAGTAACGGAAGATCGACCGCGCCTGCTCGAGCTGCCCTGGCATCACGAGGTGGCGGACGAGGAGCCCGCGGGTGGCCAAACCGTCGGGTCCGACGCGGAGCGGGCCGACTTGCCGGTGCATCTCGGCGATGGTGCGGGCTGCGACCTCGGCGTAGTCCGCGGCCTTGAGTTGAGCTTTGGCGGTGGCTTGGGTCCACATCTTGAAGTCGGGCATGTAGATGTCGACCACGCCATCGAGGAGCGCCAAGCTCTCCATCGCGTCATACCCGCTGGTATTGTAGACGATGGGCAGCCGGAGGCCTCGCTCAACGGCGATCAGCAGTGCCTCTAGCGCTTGAGGGACGACGTGCTCGGGGGTGACCCAATTGATGTTGTGGCACCCCTGCCTTTGCAGATCCAGCATGCGCCCCGCGAGGCGCTCAGGGGACATCTCTTCGCCACCGCCGATCTGGCTGATCTCCCAGTTCTGGCAGAACACGCAGCGGAGGTTACAGAAGCTGAAGAAGATCGTCCCGGACCCCTTCGTCCCTTTGAGGCAGGCCTCCTCCCCGAAGTGCGGATAGGCTGTGGCGACTCGGGCGTACCGACCTGTAAAGCAGACGGTCCCGGGCGGGATGTGAGCTGCCACTGAGCGCTTGCGTTGGCCTGAGCGGGCAGGGTGCGCCGCCGTGGTGGGGATCGCGTGGAGTCGGTCGACCTGGCAATCTCGTGGACAGGCGCGGCACCGCTCGAGCTCGGAGATGGCGCGCGTGACCCGCTCGGCGAGCTCCCCCGAGCGCCAAAGCGCGAGGTAACTCGGCTCGGGTCGGTCGGTGTCGGTGAAGCCCTCGAAGGGGCCTGCGCTCGGCGTCGCGGCGGGCATGCGTCGATCAGTCTAGGGGAGCTGACCTCGTGGCTCCAGTCTGACCCTCAGGTCGAGCGCGCGATCTCCGGGAGCCTGATGCCCTCATGAGCACCGAGGGGGACGGTCCGGAAGCTGCGGACCGTGAACTCCTGGGCGCCGGATCCCCGGATGGCCAAGGCGAGGGGGTGATCCGCGCTCGCCCGGAGCCTGAGGAACGACCAGCGCGACGGGTCGTCGTTCAGCTCTGGCGCAGTCTCGAAGTCGATGACGCCCTCGGCCTCAACGTCGAACCAGAACTGCTTGAGGGGGATCGCGAGCCCCATCCCGCGGGCCTTGATATAGGCCTCTTTGAGGGTCCAATAGCAGAAGAAGCGCTCACGCTGGGCGGCTTCGGGCAGACGATGAAGGGCTGCGACCTCGGCGGGCGCGAAGAAGCGATCGGCGATCTTGGTGGTTCGGCTGTCTCTCGGCTCGTACTCGATGTCCACGCCGAGCGCGCGCCCGCGGGTCACCGCGCAGACGATGAGCCCATGGGTGTGAGAGACGTTGAAGTGGAGCCCGGTCGCTGTGTACTCCTCGGCGATAAAGGGGCAGCCATGCTCATTCTCGGTGAAGCGCCAGGCCTCTGGAGCGATGGGGGCGTAGCGGCTCAACGTGGTGCGCACCAGCGCCCGAGTCAGCAGGTGGTGGTCTCGGGTCTCGTCGTGGGTGATGCGCTCGTAACGTGCACGCTCGCCGGCGTCGCAGAGCGCGAGGTAGTCGCCGCGGCGTGAGAGGGAGAGGCACTCAGGATCGGCCAACCACAGGTCCACCGTTGGTGGATCTAGGGTGAGCAGGTGGCCGTCCTCGTGGGCTATTGGGTCAACTCCGAGCGGACCACAGCGAGCTCCGTCGCGATGGTCTCCGCGGCGTACTCGAGTTCCTCCTCGGTGTGCAGCGCGCACATGAAGAGGCGCAGCCGCGCGGCGTCCTCTGCCACCGCCGGGAAGACGATTGGCTTGGCGTTGATGCCGCGCTCCAAGAGCCGCTGGCTAAGCATCATGGCTTGCATACTGTCGCCGGTGATCGCCGGGATGACGGGGGACTCCCCGAGGGCATCCCCGGTGTCCACGCCACGCGACTTCAGCGCCTCATAGAAGAATTTGGAGCGGTCCTGCAGCTGTTGAACTCGCCACGGCTCCTCGTGCATCAGCCCGAGGGCGCTCAACGCAGCCTGTCCCAGCGTAGGCGTCATGCCGGCCGCGAAGACAAACCCGGGGGTCGTGTAACGCATGTACTCGATGAGCTCTTTGCGTCCGGCGATCCAGCCGCCCATGGACGCCAAAGACTTGGACATCGTGCCCATCCAGATGTCGACCCGTCGTGCGTCGATCCCGAAGTGCTCCCGGATACCGCAGCCCGTCTCGCCGATTGTGCCGAAGCTGTGGGCTTCGTCGACCATCAGCATGCAGCCAAAGCGCTCCTTGATGTCCACGAACGCGGGGAGATCGGCGATGTCCCCGTCCATCGAGTAGACGCCCTCGATGAGGATGAGCACCTTCTCATAGTGGGGGCGCAGTTCGCGGAGTTGGGAGACCAGGTCGTCGGCGTCGTCGTGCTTAAAGCCACGTCGGGCTGCTCCCGACAGCTTGATGCCCTGCAGGCAGGAGTCGTGGATGAGCTCATCGTGGATGATGAGGTCATTCGGCCCGAAGAGGTGGCCGATCGTCGTGACGTTGGTCGCGTGGCCGCTCGGGAAGGCGATCGCGTCGTCGACCCCGAGGGCCTTCGCGAGGCCTTGCTCAAGGGCGACGTGGAAGGGGCGCTGTCCGCTGGCGATACGGGAGGCGCTGACGGAGGTGCCGTAGGTGGCCATCGCCTCTGATACGTCCTCTCGGATCCGCGCGTCGCCGCTGAGGCCCAAGTAGTTGTATGATGAGAAGTTGATGACCTCACGGCCGTCGATGAGTGAGGTGTTGCGCGCGGTCCCTTGGTGGACGTCGAAGTACGGGTTCTCAAGCCCCATCATCTCCGCGCCCTTGAGCCGCATCGCTAGGTCTTTGTAGCCGGGCCACTCGGCGGGATCGACCCACTCGGCTTTGACCTCAAAGTCCTCCATCCCGTCGCCTGCGCCGTCGACCTCAACCTCGACCAGCTGGGCCGAGACCTCCTCCACACGGGCGATGAGGGCGCCCTCTGAATCACGGATAGCGAGGTTGGCAGAGAAGTGGTCACCGTCTGCGTCTCCGAAGGTCACCTCGGCGGTGACGGTCCCCGCTTTAGGCATGGGCCGCAGCTGGAGGTAGCGCTCGAAGCCGACGGGGGTGCCTGCCCGCCCAAAGCGGGTCCACGCTACGTAGGCGCAGAGCTGCATGGCGCTGTCGAAGACCAATGGGTCGACGGTCCAGGCGTCTCGTGGTGTCCCCGGGATCCAGGTGCTGGGTTGGCCGACGTTCAGCGTCCCCCGCACGAAGTGCTCACCGACGCCGTCGATGGACGCGATGCCTTGAAGCATCGGGCCGTGGAAGGTGACGTCTTGGTAGAAGGTGCCAAGCGGGAGTGTCGGCTCAGCCCCCGACTCATCCAGAGTCGGGACCACGATCTCTTCGGTCAGTGGCCGGATGGTCGCGCGATAGCTGAGGGTCCCTTTCTCTCCCTGTCGGAGCTCGACTGTGTCGCCATTGACGCTGCACTGAACCGCCAGCGGTGACGTGACAGAGATGCCCTGGAAGAGCGTGAGGTCGCGGACCTCAAAGGGGATGGGGACTGCAGCCAACTCGGCCATCAGGTCTGTGGCGCCTGCGAGGGGCAAGACCGGTTTGCCTGCGACGGCGTGGTCGAGGAGGTAAGGGTGCGTGTCGACGCTCAAGGTCTCTTCGGTCGTCGCGAGGCGGCTCGTGGTCTGGACGCGGCGTCCACGAACGAAGCTACCGCGCCCTTCGTAGAGGTCGTCGAGCAAGGCGCCGAGCCCCGCGGCGTCGCCCACGAAGTCGATGCCCGCGCTGCGCATCGCGTTTTGAACGGCTGGGGGGATCGTCGCGACCATCTCAGAGGAGGACCAGGGTCCGAATTCAGGGACCACAGCTCGGAGGCGGTCCGGCATCGCCTTGGCGAGGGACGCGAGTTGTGCATTTCCCGCGCCGTAGTGGCACTGATGTCGGTTGCCGAAGCGCCCGGCCCAGGAGCCGATACCGAGGGCGACTTCAAGCCCTGAACCGGCTGCGGAGATGACGTTGAGGAAGCCCTTTGCCTTCACCATACGCGCCATGTGGCCGCGCTCAGCTGGGACGTCGCCCAAGGGACCATCGGCCAAGAGCCCTGCCGCGTGGATGACGGCCGTCACGGCGTGCCCTTTAAGGGCCTCGGTGATCGTCGCGCGGTCGGTCACATCAGCGCGCACTGCCTGCACTTGACCTCGGCTAGCTCCGATAAAGACCGTGGCCTCATCAGAGGGGGCGCTGCGTCCCAGCAAGAGGACCTTAGCGCCGCTGGTCGCGATGCGTCGGGCGAGCTTGAGGCCGATGCCCCGAGTGCCGCCAGTGACCAGCACCGTGTCCGCTGCGTCGGGCTCCCATCGGGGCTGCTCAAGGGCGGTGGGTGCGATGAGGGTCATGCCACGGACGAAGCGGCCCTCTGGTGAGAGTCGGACGTCAGTCGTCTGGTCTGGGCTCCCGAGCTCCGCCAGGGCCGCTTGGGCCAAGGATGAGGCGCCCATCGTCGGGTCGACGTGGAGGGCTTTGATCGTCGCGTCCGTCCAGTCTTTGGCGACGGCACGGAGCGCACCGGCCGGGCCCGCCGCCCAGAGGTCGTCTTCGCGGGCGAGGAGCAAGACGTCCGGCGTATGGCCGTGGGCGGCTTGCGCATCCAGGACGGCGATAAAGTCGCCGCTGGTGTCTGGCATCTCGGCCTCGCCAGCCAGCACGGCGCTCACGGGGACTGGGGCGCTGACATCTTGCTGCCAGAGGATCAAGGAGGCTTGGGTGCTAGGGTCACGCGAGATCGCGTAGCCTTCTGCCTCCAGCGCGGCGACCAATGGGGCTGTCCATCGGGACTCGGTGCCCGCAAGCAGCGCGGTGCCTCGCGAGCCCTCGGCTTGATCGCTTGGGAGCAACGCAGCGGGGACCCACGCGCCCTCGTAACGGTTCAGGGGGGCGTCGTCGTCAGCGCTGTCCGCGATGGCCACGGGGTTCTCAGCGAAGTCGATCAGGTCTTGGATCGTGGGGCTGTTGATCAGCAGCTCTTGAGGGATGCCCTCAAGGCCGTCGACGGCCTTGGTGATGTCCTCGATGAGGTCGGCGACCATCATGGAGTCAAAGCCGAGATCGTCACCGAGGGTCATCTCAGCGCGCAGCGCAGCGCGAGGGTATGCGCTCGTGCGGCTGACGGCTTGCATCACCGTCTCTGCGACCGTGAGGCCTGTGGTGGGCGCCGTGGCCTCTTCAGGCGCCGCCGCAGTTTGCGTGGCTGCGACAGCGCTGGCAGAGGCTCCAGAGAGCTTCAGCGCGGCACCGGCGTGATCACGGACCGCCCAGTAGACCTCGCGTGGGAGGACGGAAGACGGGACGCTCGCGAGCGGGGCGTCTCCCGTGATCGGGCTGATGTCGAGGGCCACGCCTCTCACCCAGAGCTCAGCCAACGAGGTGAGCAACGAGGCGCCCCCGTCGTGATCTTCTTTGGAGGCGAGAGAGTAGACAGGCGTGGTGTTGCCGAGGGTGCCGCGCGCGAAGGAGCGGAGGGGGCCACCGGCGCCCACTTGCAGGTAGAGCTCTGCGCCGAGCTCTGCGCACCGCTCAAGCGCGGTCGTGAAGACGACCGGAGAGGTGGCGTGCGCCTGGAAGACCTCGCGGGCCTCCTCCGCATCTCGATAGGGGTGGTCGAAGATGCCTGAGGAGACGGGGACCGTAGGGTTGGAGAGCGGCAGTGCGCCGATGACGGCGCTCAAGTCGAGGGACTCGAAGACCGGTGAATGGAAGCCGTGGGAGACGGCGAGGGGGACAGCCTTGATCTCCTTGGCGTCTGCGGCTGCGGCGACGCGCGCTACGGCTTCACTCTCGCCACTGATGACGACCTGTCGCGGGTGGTTGATGTTCGCGAGCACCGTCCCCTCGACCAATAAGGACCGAGCGGTCTCGACATCACAGACCAGCGCCACCATGGCCCCAGTGTCTCCCTGCATCGCGGCCATGGCTGCACCGCGGGCCGCGACGAAGCGGACGCCGTCCGCGGGGCTCAAGACGCCGCCGGCGATGGCGGCCGTGAATTCTCCGACCGAGTGCCCCGCGACCACGTCCGCCGTCACGCCGACTTGGTCCAGCAGCTGGGTCAACGCGACGCCGACCGAGATCAGCGCGGGCTGACAATTCTCGGTCGCGGTCAGCTCTGTCATCGCGTCGTCGTCCCCGATGGCCTCGGCGCGGCGCTCCGGGTAGAGCAGATGGGTGATTGGACGCGCCATGGCCTCGGTGACCGCGGCGTCCATAGCGCTCAAGGCCTCTGCGACCACGGGGAAGCGGTCGCGGATGTCAGACAGCATGCCGACGCGCTGGGCGCCCTGGCCGGGGTAGAGGAACGCGAGCTTCGGCGCCTGGCGGCCGGCCTCGCCGTAGGTTACGCCTTGCGGGAGTTCTCCGTCGGCGAAGGCGGTGAGCTTCTCGCACAGCTCGGGGATGGTCGCCGCCACGAGCCCGACGCGTGCGCCTTGCATCCGGCGGACGGCCCACGCACGGGAGACGCCGGCGACGGTAGCGGTCGAGTCGGCTTCAAGTGCCTTGGCGGTGCGGCGAGCGAGGTCTCTCAGCGTCGCGTCGTCGTCGGCGCTCATGAGCACGAGTTCGGCTTGCTCTACGGGGGTGACGGGCGCGGTGTCCGAGGCCAGGACGATGTGTACGTTTGTCCCGCCGAAGCCGAAGGAGCTGACCGCGGAGACGCGCTGGTCAGCCGTCCATTCTTTGGCCTCGGTCAGGATCTCAAAGGGGCTCTCGGCGAGCCCGAGGTCCTCTTTCGGGGCCTCGAAGTTGGCCATCGGTGGCCGCGTCCGGTGGTGCATCGCCAGGGTCGCGCGGATGACGCCGGCCATCCCCGCGGCGCTCATCGTGTGGCCGACGTTGGCCTTTGAGGAGCCGAGGGTGACCTGGGTCGCCTCGTCACCAAAGGCGCTCAACAGCCCCTCGAACTCGATCTTGTCCCCGACGCTCGTGCCCGTGCCGTGCGCTTCGACGTAGCCGAGCGCCGCTCGCGGAATGCCGGCATCGCGCCACGCTCGTTCGATGACGTCGATCTGGCCGCTCTTGACCGGGGCCATCGGGCCCTCACCACCGCCGTCGTTGTTCATCCCGACGCCCGCGATGACGCCGTAGATGCGATCCCCTGCGGCGACCGCGTCTTCGACGCGCTTGAGCATGATCACGCCGCAGCCGTCGCCTTCGACGAACCCATCGGCGCGTGAGTCAAAGGGGAGACATTGGCCCGTGCGGCTCATCGCACCGACGCGGGAGAAGGCGACGTGATGCTCGGGGGTCAGGCAGATGTAGACGCCGCCAGCGAGGGCGCAGTCGACTTGGCCTGTGCGGAGGGCGGCGACAGCGTCCGCGAGGGCGACGAGGGCGGAGGCACATGCGGCGTCTACCGTGTAGGCGGGGCCCTTAATTCGAAGCTCTTGGGCGACGGTCGCGGCGATCATGTTGCTCAGCCCACCGGGCGCCGTGAAGGGGCGCGAGGGGAGGACACGGTTCGCGATATTGGCCAGGGTGGCCGGGTCCTCAGGGGCCTCACCGAAGGCTCCGGTGGCCATCATCTGCGCGGTCAAGCGCGAGCTGATGAGGGTGCGGTACTCCATGGCGGTGACGCCCATGTAGACGCCGGTCTGCGTGGGGATGCTCCCGGCGTCGTAGCCGGCGTCCTCGACCGCGGCCAGGCAGATCTCGAGCCCCAAGCGCTGCTGGGGATCCATGACCTCCACGCGGCGCGGGGGGATCTGGAGCGCGATGGCCGGGAACGAGCGCACGTCATCGATGAACCCGCCAGCGGGGGCGTAGCTCTTATCCGTGGCGCGAGGGTTGGCGTCGAAGAATGCCTCAGCATCCCAGCGATCCGCCGGCACGGGACCGAAGCCATCGCGGCCCTCGGTGATCATCTCCCAGTAGGCTTGGAGATCCTGAGCCCCGGCGAAACGACACCCCATGCCAACGACGGCGATACCACCGCCTGAGCGATCTTGGCGTCCCATGACGTGTCCTCTGTAAGGAGAGCGGCCGGGGGGATCGAGAAAGAGCCTCGTCGATCCCGCCGACGCGAGCGCGACTTATGCCGCGTTGCGGATCAGACCAGCGAGGTCCTCGAGGCGATTGACCTGCGCGAGGTCCTCGTCTGGGAACGTCACGCCCATCTCCTCCTCGATGTAGCCCACCATCTCCATGGTCGACACGGAGTCGATGGAGAGGTCCTTCATCTTGAGGCTCATGTCGAGGGGCTCATCGTTCTTGTTCCAGCCAGGCGCGACGCTGTTAAGCGCGGCCGTGACGAGCTGAAGAATGCGGTCGTCGTTCATAGTCGTTCTCCTCAATCGATCCGGCGCAGCGCGTACTGTGCCAGGCTCTGGTAGTGCTTGTTGAATCCGTTGACACAGGTGCCGAGGTAGCGGTCGTAGTCCTCGTAGACCTCGTCGCCCCACTTGGAGCGGATGAGGTCCTCGTTGAGCTGCAGACGGCGCTGCCACTCGGCGCAGGTCTTGCTGTAGTCCTCGCGGCGCGTCTTGATCTCCATGATCTCCCAGTAGGGATTGACGGCCTTGACGACATCCTCGAGCCGGAGCGAGAGGCCACCGGGGAAGATCTTGTAGGTCACGAACCCAATATCCTCGAGGTCCTTCTTGTTCCGCGGCACGCGGTTACGAAGGATGGTCTGGAGCCCAAACCAAGCCCCGGGGTTGGTCCACTGCCAGGCCTTCTTGAAGTAGTCGCGGTAGGCCGCGATGTGCGCGCCCTCTCGCGCCTCTTCAGGCGTCGCGATGTGCTCCATCATGCAGATCGAGATCACCGAGTCGAACTTCTCCTCGGGCTCAAAATCGCGGAAGTCGCAGACGATGGCCTTCGCGCCAGGCATCTCGCGGCTCTCGATCTCGGCGTGCTGTGAACGGCTCAGCGTGATGCCAGTCGCATCTTTGACGCCCTTGAAGCACGTCAAGTACTCCAAGTTGGCGCCCCAACCGCAGCCGATGTCCAAGACGCGCTTGTTCACGTCGACGTGGGCGGCGTTGTACAGCCACTCAAGCTTCGCGTTCTGCGCCTCTTCGAGGCTGTCAGTGCCGTCGTAGATGCCACAGGTGTAGTTCATGCGCTCGTCCAGCCAAAGCCGGAAGAACTCGTTCGAGACGTCGTAAGAGACCTCGACTTCTTCCTGGGTGCTCATGGTGTTCCTCCTCCTCAAAAGGTGAGCGGGGTTCAACCCGCTCGGTCATTCGGTCGGGACCGCGGCGGCCCCTTTACCTCAGCGCGCGCGCATCGTCGATGAGAACCCGCGCTTCACAGTGTGCGTGACCCGGCTCACCATCGAGCGCGCCACGTGTCGAGCCAAGACGATCGCCTGGCCCTTGTTGCCCATCGTGCGGACACCTTCGCCGCCTAGCTCACCGCTGATGAACTGCTCGCGGCACTTTCGCCGTTGCAGTTTGCCGCTGGTGGTCTTGGGTAACGTCCCTGGCCCCATCAGCTTGATGGCCTTGGGGTTCAGTGAGAATTCCTCGCGCACGGCGCCGCGGACGATCGCCTCGAGCGCCTCGGGGTCCTCTCCACGCTTGATCTCCGCGACCACGACCAACTCTTCTGTCTGTGCTCCAGGGACAGAGAAGCAGATCACGTTGCCCTTGCGGACACCGTCTAGGTCGGCGACGACCCACTCGATGGAGTGAGGGTCGTAGTTGCGGCCATTCAGGATGATGAGGTCCTTGGCGCGGCCGGTCACGAAGAGCTCGCCGTCGACGAGGTAGCCGAGATCGCCCGTGCGGACGCTGTCGCCCTTGAACGCCTTGGAGGTCGCCTCATCGTTCTCGAAGTATCCCGGGGTCACGCTTGGACCTGAGAACACGATCTCGCCGATACACCGGTCCGCGAGCGCGTTCCCCGCGTCGTCGATGATGGTGACTGCGTGGCGGGGAAGGGCCCAGCCACACGAGACGAACTCAAGGCTCTTGGTGTCCTCGGACTCGAGCCCCTCACCGTCGACGCTCACCGCGCGGCCGTCATCTTGGTAGACCTTCGCGTCGACCACATCGGTGCGGAGCTGCTGATCCAGGCGGTTGAAGCTCATGGCGAGCGTCGCCTCGGCCATGCCGTAGACCGGTAAGATCGCCTCTGGCTTCAACCCAGCGGGGGCGAAGTGCTCTGCGAAGGCGCGCAGGGTGCCAGGGTGATTGGGCTCAGCACCACAGCCCAGGATGCGGACCTGGCTGAGCTCCATTTGCGCGACCTTCTCGGGCTTCGTGCGTTTGACTGCGAGTCCGTAAGCGAAGTTGGGCGCGAAGGTGATCGTCGCCTTGTACTTGCTCATCAGCTCCATCCAGCATGCGGGGCGCTTGATGAAGGTCATCGTCGGGACGAGCACCGCGTGGAGGCCGCTCGCCAAGGGGCAGAGGACCATCCCGATGAGGCCCATGTCGTGGTAGAGCGGGAGCCAGCTCAGGGTGACATCCGTGGGGGCATAGGAGAGGTCCAGCCCATGCTCGGTGATGGTCTGGGTGTTGGCGCCCAAGTTGCGGTGGGTGACCATCACGCCCTTGGGGGCCGCGGTCGACCCGGAGGTGAACTGCAAGAAGCAGAGGTCGTCTGGGTGCACCTCTTCGAGGTCTGGCGCGTCGGCCGGTGCGTCACCGGCGAACTTCTCCGTGGTGATGAGCTGATCCAGCTCGTCCACTTTACCCACGAGTGACCACAAGATCGGCTCGACCTGCTTGGAGGTGATGAGCATCTTAGCGTGGCCAATCCCCAAGATCCGCGCGGTGTCTCGGATGTAGCTGTCGAGCTTGCCCATCCCGAGGGGCGGGAAGAGGGGGATAGAGACCAACCCTGCGACGGCGCAGGCGAAGAAGGTCAGCACGAACTCTTCGGGGTCGGGGACGATGATGCCGACTCGGTCGCCCTTCTTCAGTCCGCGGCTCAGGAGGTGCTTGGCGCGGTTGATGACCGCCGCCTCGATCTCCTCGAAGGTGTAGCTGCGCTCCGACCCGTCGCTCGCCACGAAGACGTACCCCGCGTCCTTACGTCGCTCGAGGGTTTGAACGCGCTTCAGGGCGTATCCCACCGTCCAGTCGGGCTCGTAGAACTCCGTTTGAATCGGGCTGCTCGCGGCCATGGTCACTACCTCGCGGTGGGTGGAGAGGGCTCAGGCTTGGGCTCAAGAGTGCCCCGATTTGGACGATCCAAAAGGGCCTGTCAACCAAACAGTTGCTCGGTCAGAGCGGTCGCTGCGGCCGGGCGTTCTTTTGAGAGCGTCGCTGCGAAATGCGTTACGCGATAGGGACTTACAGAGCGAGCGCTCGGTCTGTGCCCGCTTATCTGATTGGCCCGGTTTGCCCAGTATCTTTATCCCGCAATGATCTCCCCGACGTTAGCGGGTTTGGAACGTGTTTCATTTTAGTGGCCTGACCGAGCAACTGTTCGGTGGTGGCGCCCTCACCGGGCCCGGTACCGCCGGGGTGAGGGGGACCAAGGGGCCTAGGTTCATTCGGTGAGAAGGATCATTCGCGGACAAAAATACCTGAGCGAGCGAGCGCTCGGTCTGACGAATGGCCCTGAAATCGTGATCAGAGTTGGGGCTTTCCAACCGAAGATCGGCGGTGCATAGTCCGCGCCCGACTGGCGGGTCGCTCATGGAGGATGCGATGAATCATTTCCGAGGCAAGAAGGTCTTCATCACCGGTGGCTCAAGCGGCATCGGAGCCGCCGCTGCGCGCTTGTTGGCGAGCTGGGGCGCTCATGTCTGGATCGGCGCCCGTGGCGAGGCGAAGCTCGCGTCTGCCCTCGAGGGTGTGCGCGCCGCAGCGGCGGATGACAGCCAAATCTTTGGTTCGACCGCAGTGGACGTCAGCGACAAGGCCTCTGTCGAGGCGGCGGCCTCTGAGGTCTTGGCTGGGCTTGGTGGCCTGGACATCCTCATCAACAACGCGGGCATCGCCCACCCCGCGACGGTCTTGGAGACCCCTGACGAGGTCTTCGACAGCATGATGCAGGTGAACTACTTCGGCACGGTCAACGTGACGCGCGCCTTTCTCCCGCACTTCTACGCTCAAAAGCACGGTCATGTGTGCAACGTGGGCTCGATGCTCGGGTTCATGGGCATCTATGGCTACACCGCGTATGCCTCGAGCAAGTACGCGATCACCGGGTTCTCGGATTGCCTCCGTCAAGAGTTCATCGACCATGGGATCGGCATCACCGTGGTCTTCCCGCCGGACACAGACACGCCGCAATTGGCGGCCGAGAACGCCATCAAGCCCCCCGAGACGAAGGCCATCGCCGGTGAGGTCAAGATGATGAGCGCGGAGGCGGTCGCCGGCGCGATGCTCAAGGGGATCGCCAAGGGCACCTATCACGTGGTCCCCGGGTTCATGGGCGGCTTCACCTACTGGGCATATCGACACATGCCCTGGCTGGTCCGCGTCATCATCGACGGCGCGCTCAAGAGCTACCGTAAGAAGAACCCGCTCTCCTGAGCCTCAGGCGGAGAGGACCTCTTTGAAGCTGAGCATGCGCTCTTGCTCGGGGTCCCACAGGGCCAACCGAAGGCAGCCCATCACGTCCCGTGGATGCCACGAAGTGCGCCCGGGGTTTTGAAGCTCGGGGATCGCGGCCATCGCCTCAGGCAACCGGTAGAAGGGGATGCGATGGTTCAGGTGGTGGACGTGGTGGTAGCCGATGTTGCCGGTCAGCCAATGCCCGATAGGGCCCATGTCGAACATGCTCGATGAGTGAAGCGCGGCATAGGAGTAATCCCAGTCGCGTCGGCCGCGCAGCTGCATGTCGGGGAAGTTGTGCTGGGCGTAGAAGAGGTAGGCGCCGACGGCGGTGACCACGACGATCGGGAGGACGGTGACCAACAGGCCGGTGGTCCAGCCGAGCCCCCAGACGGAGAGCGCGACGCCCCCTAAGTGCAGGACCAAGGCGACCGGGCCGCCCCAATGTCGTCGCTTGTCACGGAAGAACGGGCTCAAGGTCATCCCGAGCATAAAGACGGGGACGTAGCCCAAGACGATGGTCAGCGGGTGGCGGGCGAAGCGATAGGCAAATTGCGTGCGCTTGGGGAGGACCTTGTACATCCGCGCTGTCAGGAGCGGATAGGAGCCAATCGAGGACCCGATGAGCTTCGAGTTGTGCTTGTGGTGATAGTTGTGGGTCTCTTTCCAGACCGACTTCACCGTCATGATCAAGAAGCCAACGACCGACATCACGGCGCTCATCGCCCGGCTGTCGCGGCCGATCGCGCCATGCATAAAGTCATGGAAGAAGATGAAGAGCCGCACGTAGACGAGCCCCACGAGGACGCTCGAGGCCAGCTTGAGCGGCAGCCAGGGCGCGAGGACGGTCGTCGCGTGGAGGGCGCCGATGACCATGAGCGTCGTCAGGAGCAGACGCCACGTCTTGGCCCTGTCCTCGGCTACAAAAGGCTTCGTGGCTCGGTTGAGCTCTGCCCCATCTCGCATCATCGCGTTCATGGCGCGGCTGGTTAGCATGACTCGAAAGTGCGTCGCAAGGTTTGATCCCCTCAGATCGGCCGGAGTCTGCGGCGTCGTGATTGACGCTGTGGATGTGCCCGGCTAGCGTGCGCCCGCGCAGACCTTCCCTCGGACATCGAGCGCCCTATGATTCCTTATATCGAAGTCAAAGTGCTGCTCGATTTCGGCTCGGTGCAGGTGTACACCTTCGGCACCTTGGTCGGACTCGCCATTGTGTTGGGGCTTTACATCCTGACCCATCGCGCCCGCCAACTCAGCCTCGATCCGCAGATCGCAGAGCACCTCCACTACTGGTCGATCAGCCTCTCGCTCTTCTTCGGTCACGTGTTCACCATCCTCTTCTACGAGCCGGGGCGCTTGGAGCGGGAGGGGCCGCTGCTCTTGCTCAAGGTCTGGGACGGGATGAGCTCCCTGGGGGGGATCACCAGCGGCCTGATCGTAGGGCTCATCTTCTTGAAGATTAAGAAGGTGAAGCTCGCCCCTTACCTCGACGCCTTCTTCTATGCGCTCACCTTTGCATGGACCATTGCGCGCCTCGGCTGCACCCTCGTTCACGATCACCCTGGCGCGCTGAGCGACTTCTTCATGGCTGTTCAGTATCCCTGCGACCCGAGCAACCCAGATGGCGCCATCTGCGCACGCCACGACCTTGGGCTCTATGAGTTCCTCGCCTTCGGGCTCCTCTCGATTTACTTCTACGCGACGCGCTTCAAGCCGCGCTTCGCGGGCTACTACATCCTCAGCTGGGGGTTGGTGATGGGGCCGCTGCGCTTCATCGCAGACTTCTTGCGCATCGACCCGACCGCGGGGCTCGGCGGTGACCAGCGCTACGGTGCACTGACGCCCGCGCAGATCGCGATCATCCCGCTCTTCATCCTCAGCATCGTGGCCTTCGTCCGATGGCGTAAAAGCGGCGAAGTGCTGACCCCGGTCCGCGTGCCCTTCCAGATGTCAGAGCCTGAGCCCCCTCCGAAGCCGAAGTCGGGTGGGAAAGGACAGCCGAAGAAGAAGCCGAAGAAGCGAAAGCGCTAGCCTACGCCTTGATTTATGGTCAGCCCGCTCGACCCCACTGCGCTCAGCATGCGCGGAGAGAGCGCCGCGCAGCCGACCGTCTCCCCACACCCGGGGCACGGCGTCGTCCGCGCCCATTCGGGGGGACGTGATGCGCTCGCCAGGTCACCCCAAGCTTTGGGGAACAGACAACTTGGCAGCCCCTGGAGCTGCAGTGCGTTTGGCAAGGTCACACCAGACTCAAGCGCTCGGACTGTCGCTGTCACCGCCGCCTCGACCGGCATAAGAGGGCCATGAAGCAGCCCATGCGGCGTCAGGCGGAGGTTGGGGTAGCGCAGCAAGACCGGTGAACCCGGCGCTAATGCGCTCATCTTGTCGAGGATGCGGTGGAGCCTCGGCAACACGCCACGCAGTAACGGTACCAGCGCGGTCAGGACGCCTGCCCGAGCTGCGGCTTGCAGGGCATGGCCTACGCCGGCCATTGCGCCAGGGGTCGGGCACAGCGCGTCATGGCGCTTGGATGACACGGCGAGCAAGACGACCTCGGCGCGGTCCAATCCCGCGTCGAGCAGCGCAGGCAGGACACCGGGTTGAGCGAGCGCGCCGCCATGGGTGCGAAGCGAGACCAAGTCAAAGCCGAGTCGGTGTGCAGTGTCTACGGCCGTGCTCAGTCGAGGGTCTTGTATCTCCGCATCACCCGTTATCAGCGTGAGGTTGCTGTGCCCTGACTCTCGGGCCTCGACCATCCACGCCTCTAGGTCAGTCCAGGTCGCGAGGGGGCCCTCTGCGTCGGCGACTGGGCATGCGCTGCACCCCAAGGCGCAGTGGTCGGTCAGGCGGATGATGGCGTCCCGGTTCTGCGCCTTGGGGAGAGCTGCGATGGTCGCCCGGTCCGGCATCGTTATCCCGGGGGCGGTGACGCGGGAGGGGTGCTCGACGAGGTAGGGGCCGATCGCCATCACGTCGGCGCCCAAGGCGCAGAAGGCCTCGAGCGCCTCTTCGGGGGTGTTCACGATGGGCTCGCCCCGGCGATTGAACGAGGTGTCGATCACCATCGGCACGCCCGTCTTGGCGTGAAAGGCGGAGATCAACGCGTGGTAGACGGGCTGGACGTCGGCGTGGACGACCTGAGGACGGCTGGTCCCGTCGACATGAACGATAGCGGGTACCAGCGTGCGCTTCTCTTCAGCGACGGGCAGCGTGAAGAGCATGAAGCGGGAGTCGAAGCCGCCGACGAACCACTCGGCCTCATGCCCTGCCAGGATTGATGGGGCAAACGGGCGCCACAGCTGCCTGTCCTTCAAGCGATTGAGGCGGTCTGTGATCTCTGGATGACGTGGGTCTGCGAGGAGGCTGCGCCCGCCGAGGGCGCGTGGCCCGTACTCAAGCCGCCCCTGAAACCACGCGACGATCTGACCCTCCTCGAGCCGCGCTGCGGTCGCCTCCGCGAGGTCATCGGGCGCATGATAGCTCAGCCCAGCACGGCGGAGCGCTTTGGCGATCGCATCATCGTCATACCCGGGCCCCCACTGTGCGTGCGTCATAGGGCTAAGGTTGCGTCCATCATGCGCGAGTGCCCACGCTTCAGCGGCTGCCCCCAAGGCGGTGCCTCCGTCGTTGGCGGCCGGCTGCACGAACATCGCCTCAGGCTGCATCGCGAGCTTGAGTTCACGGTTCATATGGCAGTTCAGCGTGACGCCACCTGCCAGGCACAGCGCGTCGAGGGGCGCGTCATCGGTCGCGCTCCGGACCACCGACACCGCGAAGTCTTCGAGGGCTGCTTGGATACTCGCGGCCATGTCCTTGTGCCGTGCCTCAATCGGCGCGTCATAGGCTCGGTGACACGCGGAGAGGGCCTCGCGCAGCCCGGATTCATGGACCGAGACGTCCTCGACGCTCCGCGCAGAGAGGTAGGCTGAGAGGTCGTTGGAGGGCTCGCCGAAGCCGGCGAGCGCCATCAAGCTGCCCTGACCGAAGGAGCCAAAGCCCAGCTCTTCAGTGACCGTTTGATAGACCCCCCCGACGCTCTGGTCGTCCAGCGAGAGCAGGGTGGCGACGGGCTCGATATGGCCCGCTTCTGCTCGAAACACAGCCGCAGTCTCTCGATCACCGCGGCCGTCCACGGTGAAGATCCAGGCGTCGTCGACACCGGCGACTCGATAGCTCGACGCCGCGTGGCAGAGGTGATGGGGGACGCTGACGAGGCGCCCCGCCCGAATCACGGGGAGCCGCTCACCATGGTCGAGGTGGGTGAAGGCGTGGCGGTAGCGTCCATGGAGACCGTTGACTGCGATGGTGTCGAGGTCGTCGAGGGTGATCCCTGCGTCGCTCAGCAGCGCGGTGACCGAGCGATGGCACAGGGCCTCTTCGATGAGCAGCGTGGGGTCGACGGCGGGGGTCACGAAGTCGGGTCGCCCCGCCAAGCGGCGCCCATAGTGGCGGATACGGACCAGCTTCTCCTCTTCGACCGCCCCGACGAGCTCGCCATCTTTGAGGAGCACTGCGGCGTGCTCGGCCATGGTCAAGATCGCCAGGCCGAGGGTCCAGACGGGGCCGCTTGCGTCTTTGGCCCGGGGCAAGAGGTACGACGGCGGGAAGGCGGCGGGCTGCAGTGGACCGGGGGCGCCTCGGAGCCGCGAGAGCCAAGGACCTCGGCCGCTCAAAGCGCGACTGTGTGTCGCGGCGTCGTTTCCGTAGACGGGGCGGATCGCGTCTGATGGGCACGCATCGACGCACTCGTAGCATTGAACACAGGCGAAGGGAGACGGCTTGGGGGCCCCTCGCTGGTCGAGCAGGTTGCTGGGGCACATCTCGCTACAGATCGTGCACCCGATGCATCGCTCGGGGTCGGTCCAGACGGCGGCGCCTCCCGACGCGAGTGACTTTGGGACTGCGATCGTGGGGCGCCGCGCAGCCCCCCAGACCAGGCCATCGAGGAGGACGCCACCCTCGCGCGCGGCGGTGGGGTTGAACTGGGCGGGGTCCGCCAACGCGCCTTGGAGCCACCGCAAGGCGCTCGGCGACGTTGAGGCGGCGATGATCGTCGCCGGTCGCACGCCCTCTGTCGTGCCACCGGGCCGTGAGAAGGCGACCGCGCCGACGGCGCTTGGATCCCAGCCACGTTGGGTGAGCGCGCGTGTGAGGAGCTCGCCCAGGTCGTCATCGGGCCATGGGAGCGCTTGGCCGGGGGAGACGGGCTCACCGAGGCGCGCGACCAGGTCATCGACGCGCGCGGGCAGGTCCTCTGGCGACCAGCTCTCGGCGAGGACGAGCTGCTTCGGGTGGCGCGTTCGGAGATCACGGACGCCGGGCGTGACCTCGGCCGCACGGTGGACGGTGCACTGTGTCAGGGGTGAGAGCTGCTCTCGCAGCCAGACCAACCCGAGGCTGACGTGTTCCCGCGTCGCCTCTTCAGAGACGACGAGCTGCACACCACTATCGGTGAGCGAGAGCTGAGCGTCGACGAGCCCGACATCGCTGAGTCCGCCGAGGACGTCGCTCGGGTCGAGGCGGGTACCGAACCAGTCGGTCCAGGGGCGGGAGAGGGGCACGGCGCGCTGCTACTTGATCTTCTGCGCCTCGGGGCGGCCTTGACGCCACGGGAGCGGGAGCAGCTCGACCCCGTCGGTCTCGAGCCACGTGTGCTGGGACCGCTTGCGGACACGGAGCAGGTCGGCGTCGCGGACATCTTCACCCGCTTGGCGTTGCTGCCAACGCTCCTCGAGCTTCGGGTACAGCTCAACGAGCCGCTCTGTCCGGGGGACTGGGTGGATGCCGTCGGTGCCGTAGAGCATGAAGTAGCCTTCCCAGAACCCATAGCAGGCCGACTCGAAGAAGCACTCTTGGCACTTCGGCAACTTCACCTTCTTGCGCTCGATGACGCGGAAGGCTGAGAGATCGTCCCCAAAGGTGCCGTTGGGATCGGTGATGTCATAGAGGTCGACGCGCTGCTCGTGGCCGCCGGTGAAGCACATCGGGTAGCCCTCTTGGGCATCGACGCGGAAGCCGACGTCCAGCTTTACGCACTCGTCGAGGGCCTTCGGCAGCATCTCGGCGACGCGCGGGAGGTGTGGCCAGATGTGCATGTTCTTCTTTGCGCGCGCCTCGGGCTGCATCGAGAAGAAGAGGATCTCCCGCATGGTCGGGAATTCACGCTTACAGAAGCGCACATACTCGACCAAGTCCTCGACGTTCCACTTGATGATGACGTGGGACAGCATCACGTTCACGCCGAGGTCGAGGAAGTTCTTAATTCCCTGAATCACCGTGTCGTAGACGCCCTCGGTGACCGTGATCCGGTCAAAGGTGTCCTCGCGGTGACTGTGGAGGCTGATCAACGCGTCGGTGACGCCGGCCTTCACGAGGCGCTTGGCGTTGTCCATCGTCAAGAGTGATGCGTTGGTCTGTAGCTCTACGGATTGGTAACCGAGCGATCGGGCGTACTTGATGAGCGTGATGATCTCAGGGTGGATCGTCGGCTCGCCGCCGGAGATGACGATGCGCTCAAACCCACGCTCGCGCATCTTGTCCATGTAGCCCTTCCAATCACGGCCAGAGGTGTTCATCACCTTGGCGGTCGGCTGGGTGCGCTCTTCGTGCCATGCAGCGAAGCAGAAGGGGCAGCGGAAGTTGCACTCCAAGAGGATACGCGCCGTCTGACTCGGCAGCATGTCCTCGGACGCATCTCGCGCCTTGAAGGTGTCGACCCCGCGCTGCCGATCAAGCTCGGCCTTCGTCTTCACGGGTTGATGTTCGCGCTTTGTGTCCAAGGGGCCCCCTGACCGAAGGGTACTCGACAGGCTTCGTTGGGACAACGAACACGCGCCGATGCGGCATGGTTACCACCGCATCAGCGCGCTCAAGGGCCTACATCGTTGGGGTGAGCTTCGTCCAAGAGAACCCACCACAGCCGCTCACGTCGGGGTCACTGGCGTCGCTGGTGTCCTCAGCGGCCGCGGCCTCGTCGGCGGTCGCGAAGTCATAACCGACGGTGCAGTAGTAAAAGCTCCCGTCCCAGCTCGCGTCGAGCCAGATGACCTTGCTGTAGGTGTCTGGGTTCGACTCTGCGTCTTCTGGGGTATAGAGGACCGCGTGGTTCATCGCATTGTCGTAGCTGACGACGTCGTATGAGTTCCACGTGTCGGAGTCGATCTGCTCCTCGCTGTCGAACTGATTCATGTAGTCACCGCCGATCTCGAGGATAGGACCGTAGTGGGTCCAGTTGAAGTCACCGCAGCCGCTCGTCGCCGGATCGGATGCGTCACTTGTGTCCTCAGCCGCCAGCGCCTGTTCGAGGGTCTCGAGTCCGTAAGCGACAGAGCACAGGTAGAAGGAGCCGTCAGCCTCAGGCTCGGTCCAGACGTTCTTTTGGAAGGCGCTTGGGTTCCATTCGTCGCTCTCTGGGAGCTGCACCACCGCCCAGTTCGCGTCGTTGTCGTAGGCGTGGACGACGTTGATCTCCCAAAGGGCGGAGTCAATCCGCGCTTCACCACCGTACTGGGAGTGCCAAGTGCCAGTCAGCTCCACGATGGGGATATACCGGCTCCAGGCGAAGTCACCGCAGCCGCCCTCTGCGG
This sequence comes from Myxococcota bacterium, assembly GCA_049602155.1. Classification (GTDB taxonomy): domain Bacteria; phylum Myxococcota_A; class UBA9042; order PHBI01; family JBMYRH01; genus JBMYRH01. Next base: position 205,941 of record JBMYRH010000010.1, read on the forward strand.
GGTTGCTATCGTCGACCTCGGTCGTGTCTGCAGCGGCCTCGTCCCAGGTCTCAAAGCCGTAGGCGACCGTGCACATCCAGAACGAGCCCTCGGCGTCGATCTCCGTCCAGACGTGCTTCGAGTACGTCCCAGGGTTCCACTCGGCGTCCTCGGAGACCTGGCTCACTGCCCAGTTATCGTCGTTGTTGTGCGCGACAAGGGCATCGCTGGCGCCCCACATGAAGGTGGTCACCATGATGTTCTCGTCCCAGTTGGTGTGCCACTCGCCCTTGACCTCAAGCGGTGTGCGCAGCTCCGTCCACGCGAAGTCTCCGCATCCGCCCTCGAGGGGCGCCGAGTCATCTGCGGTGGCCTCGCTGGCCTCAGCGGCCTCTTGTGTCTCGAGCGCGAAGTCCACGGTGCACAAGAAGAAGCGCCCACCCACAGGCTCGGTCCAGACCACCTTTGAGTAGGTGCCCGGGTTCCATGCCGCGTCCTCGGGGACCTGAACGATCGCCCAGTTGGCGTCGTTGTCATAGCTCACGACGATGTCAAAGCCCCAGCTCTCGGAGTCCACGCTCGTGGTGCCACCGTAGTTGTCATCCCACTCACCGGTGAGCTCGAAGTCAGCCTCGGTGTTGCCGTCGCCGGGGTCGTCCGTGTTGCCGTCGCCGGGGTCGTCCGTGTTGCCGTCGCCGGGGTCGTCAGTGTTGCCGTCGCCGGGGTCGTCAGTGTTGTCGTCGTTAGCGTCACTGGCACTGAGGCTGTCGTCGTCATTGCCCGTGACGTCCGTGCTTGCGTCGTCACCGCAGGCGACCATCGTGAATACGAGTCCGATACAGAGGAGCCAATATGGCTTGCGCATTTCTTTCTCCTGCGGGTGAGCAACACCACACGGAGTTCCTTCCGGCGGCGACTTCTTCACCCGTGCTTCCACCCGAAGCGTTGGGGTTAATAAACGAGGCGCGCAATCTCCTGGCTCCCGGGTCATTCTCCCCCCGTTCCTTCCCGATATCTGAGAGACATCAGTGGTCGAGTTGGGGTTCGTAGCCGGTTACAGTTGCGGGGGCAGCATCGGAATCTCACCGACTTCCTGCGAGCACCACGGTAGGAGACAGCTATCGCGTCGGCGATCCGCTGTCAACGAGTGACTGAGCGATTACGCGAGTGTGCGTGTGCGCATCAACCCGACGCAGTTGTATTGGAGGATCTCTTTGGCGACGTGGCGTACGTCAAACGCGACGCCATCGTGGCGCACCAGGTCGCGGTAGAGGACTTGGCGTATCGAGCCGAGGATACAGGTCGCGATGATCGCCGTATCCATCTCTCGGAGCAGCCCCATCGCGATGCCGTTGTTCAGCGCCTCTTGGACGTACTCGTGGAGGCGATCGTCGAAGTCGCTTAGCTTCTGGTCGACCTCGGCGTCGAGCCCCACGGCTTCGCGAAAGACGATCCGCGTCAGCGCCGCATTGGACGCCGCGGTCTCGATGATCACCGTCACGCGGTCCAAGAGCTGCTCGAAGACAGGGGGGGCGGCCGGGCCGGTCTCCACCCCATCGATCCGGCCGAGGAACTCGTCGAGCAGCGTGTCGAGGAGCTCCAAGAAGATGGCGTTCTTGCTCTCGAAGTAGAGGTAGAACGTCCCGCGTGCGATCCCCGCGGCCTTCAGGATGTCGGCTACGCGCGTCTGGTGGTAGCCGCGCAGACTAAAGGTCTCCACCGCGGCGCGGAGGATGACGGCACGTCGATGCTCACGTCGCGCATTCGCGCGCACGACCCGGCCGTCAACTGGTGTGTCCAAGGCGGTGGTGCTCACGCTGAACCTCCTGAGAGTGCGCTTGGTGAGGGCGATGGGGCCTCATCCGACTCGGCTGAGGGGGAGGGGCTCACCCCTTGTTCGGCCCAGTAGGCGTCTAAGGGGGCGCTCAGCGCGCCGTGGACCCTCTCGATGAGCTCGGGGAGCTGCTCATCAGTGACGCCTTTGGTGGGTATCGGCTCGAGGTAATGGACGGTGATGCGCTTAAAGGGGCGCAGCACGAGGCTGCCCTTCTGCATGACGTCGTAGGTCCCTGTCACCGTGACGGGGACGATGGGGATACCGAGGTCGCGCGCGATGAAGAAGGTGCCGCGGCGCAGCGCACCGACGTGGCCGGTGCGTGTCCGTGTCCCCTCAGGGAAGGCGAGGATCGAGCGGCCTTTGGCTATCTCGGAACGGATATGGTCCATGACCCGCTCGGACTGCCCTTGGCGGCCTTTGTCGACGGGGATCGTCCCTCGGGACTTCATGAACCAGCCGTAGAAGGGGTACTTGAAGTGCTCACGCAGCTCCAACCCCTGTTTGATGTGCGACGTGGCGTTGTACATCATCACGTGATCGAAGTGGTTCGTGTGGTTCTGCATGAACATGTAGGACTGCTTCGGGTCCACCTCTGGGTGGACGACGCAGCGCCAGCGGCAGAGGAGCAGACGCACTTGGCCCCAGATGTAGACCCGGTCCAAGTACTGGATGATCTTCATCGGGAAGAGGCTGTGGAGCGTGGTCAGCAGCACGAGCATCGGCATGATCCACACGACGCCGAGGATCCACAGGATGACGGACCAGAAGTACCCTACGACGCCAGGGGCGGGCATCACGATCGGCGCGCGCTCGACCTGCTTGGTGTTGGCCATGTTCACGCGACAACCTCCAAGGCCCCAGGGAGGACATCGAGGGCGCGCAAGCTCAAGCTCAAGATCTCGCCATCGATCATGCAGTCCACGTCTCCTGAACCATGAAACGCGATCGACTTGGCGAGTTGAGTCTCTACCTGTCGAAGCCTGACATGCGAGCCTTGATAGATCTTTGGGAAGGCCCGTAAGAGTCCAACTCGGCTGAGCTTCCCGATGCGGATGATGTCCACGACCCCGTCGCCGGGATCTGCGGTGGGGGCCATCATCATGGTCCCCCCGGTGTATCGGCTGTTGGAGAAGCTGAGCAGCGTGCACGGGCGCTCATCGCGGGAGCCATCATCGACCGTCATGGTGTAGCGTGGCTGCTCAAGTCCAAGGACGCTGACCCCGACGGCCATCGCGTAGCCTGCGGCACCAAAGGGCTTGAAGCGACGGTTGGTCAGCGCCCCGACCTTGGCGCTGAAGCCCACGCTCATCAGGTTGATGTAGTGAAGCTCACCGCCGCCATGAGTGACCTTCACGACATCGCAGCTGCGACGGTTGTCGCGGAGCAGCGCGTCGATCGCGGACTCCATGTCCGTGACGCCGAAGTCTCGGATAAAGGAATTCCCTGTCCCCAAGGGCAAAAAGCCCAAGGTGACGGTGCCCTCGGCGGTGCGAGGGAAGAGGCCGTTGATGACCTCGAAGGAGGTGCCGTCTCCACCTACCGTGATGAAGTGTCGGGCACCCTCATCGTGGCACTTCCGAGCGATCTCTGTGGCGTGACCGGCGCGCTCGGTGAAGCGCACGTCGAGCGTCATCCCGCTGTCACGGAGTCGATCGAGGGCGGCGTTGGCGATGCCCGCGCAGCGGCCCCCGCCTGCGGCGCCGTTCACGATGGTGGTCCAAGTAGTCATAGCGTGTGCACGGCGTCCCGGTTGAGTTGATGACGGAGGTCTTGAGCCAAGACCGTGCGCTTCACCTTCATCGAGGCCGTCCGGGGGAAGGCGTCACCCCAAGCGACCACGCCGTCGACGCGCTTGAAGTCCGGCAGCCGTCGGTTCATGTCCCGCAGCCGTGGCATCAGGCCCTGAATGGGGACCTCAGACTGACACCGCACGACGGCGACCAAGGTCTCATTGGTGAGCTCAGCCTTGGGCCAGATGTAGTTGGCCGCGTAGACCACAAGCTCTTCACAGGGCAGCGCAGAGAAGGCGCCCTCGATGTCCTCGGGGTAGATGTTCTTGCCCCCCTCTGTCACGATCATGTTCTTCGAGCGCCCGACCAGGTGCAGGTGCCCCGAGGCGTCGACATAGCCGAGGTCCCCTGTGTGCAGCCAGCCATCGACGAGCGTCTCGGCCGTCAATTCTGGGGCGTCCAGGTAGCCACTCATCAGGGTGTCACCCTTGATGAGGACTTGGCCGACACCCTGAGCGTTCGGCGCGTCGATCGCGATCTCTGTGCCGGTCACAGGGCGCCCGACCGAGTCGCCACGGAAGGGCTTCAAGTCATTGACGGTCGCGACGGTGCAGGCCTCCGTGAGCCCGTAGCCGATCACGACCGGGATCCCGAGGCGGTAGAAGAATTCCGCGCGCTTTCGGTCCACAAAGGCGCCCCCGCAGAAGAGGAATTGCAGCTTGCCGCCGAAGGCGTCGTGGATGGGCTTGAGTAAGAGCCGACTCACTGCGGGCTTGGGTCGCTTCACGGTCAGCGATTGGTTCATGTTCGCCAGGGCCTCGACCATCTGACGCTTGGCCATTGGGAGCGCGTCGAGCTTCTCGCGGATGGCGCGCTCGAAGGCGGTCAGGACCAAGGGGACCAGCGCCATATGGGTCACCGCCATGCGCCGCATCGTGTCCAAGATGAACTCAGGTCGGAGGGTCCTCTGATGCACGACCAAGCCACCTGAGCACAGCGGGACGATGAAGCCACACATGAAGTCGATGGCGTGGTTGGTCGGCAAGATTGAGAAGTACTTGTCGCCGCGCACCATCGGGTAGAGGTCCATCAGTACTCGGGCCTGCGCGAGGTATGCGCGGTGGCTTAGCATGCAGCCCTTGGCCTGACCGCCGGTCCCAGAGGAGTAGACGATGGTGGCGATGTCCTCGGGGGAGCGGGTCACGAAGGTGGGGGCCACGTCCTCGGGGAGGTCCTCCCAGCGCATGGCGTCGCCGAGGTCTGCGCCCTCAGGGGCCTCCGTGACGATCACGTGGGTGGCTGGGATGGGGGCGTCGAGCGCCGCCAGTTTGCGCCAGATGGGGTACTCGGTGATGAGGACCTTCGGGGCGCAGTGCGTCATCAGGGCCGCTTGCTCATGCGCTTGAAGTTTGTAGTCCAGCGGCACGAGGGTGGCGCCACGGAAGAGCGCCCCGTAGGCCGAGAGCAGCCAGGCGGGTTGGTTGGACATCAAGATGGCGACGCGGCTGTCGGCCTCGACGCCGAGGTCCTCGAGGCGCTGCGCGACCTGCTCTCCGAGCGCCTTCGCTTGCGCATAGGTGTGGCGTGAGGCCTCGCGCTTTCGGTTCATCTCGATGAAGGCTGTGTCGCTCTTGAACTGGATGAATGCGTCACGCAGCAGCGCACCCAGGCTCTGGTAGGCGGTGGGGTCGATCATCAGAGTCGCCTCCCGATGATCTCGGCCAGCCCCTCAAAGGTCCGGACGTCGGCGAGCTCATAGTCGGGGATCTCGATGGAGAAGGTGTCCTCAAGCTCCGTGAGTAAGTCCATCGCTTGGAGGCTGTCGATGCCCAAGGCCTCAAAGAAGTCATCGCCCGCCGACAAGGTGGAGGCGTCCTTACCGAAGCTCTTCGCGGCGAGGCTTAGCAATGTGTCCAAGGTAGTGCTCATGAGGGTACCTGCTCAGGGGAGATAGGGCATGGCGTCGGTGCTCTCCACGAATCGTTGGAGCGCGGCCTCGACGACGGGGGAAGTGAAGAGCTCACAGAAGAGCGCCTTCTCGTCGGCGAGCTCTTCGGCGGGGTGCGGTTTGGTGAAGCGCTTGGCTTTCGCTGCGGTCACGGCGTCGAAGCGGCAGGCTTGCTCAGCGACCCGACGCGCGACGGTCAACGCCTCGCCTCGGGCGACGACCTGACTGACAAGCCCAATCTGCTGCGCGCGCGCTGCGTTCAGGCTTCGACCAGTCAGCAAGATGTCGCGGACGATCGCGTTGCCGATGTCACGCCTCAAGCGAGGGATACCGCCCCATCCAGGGATGAGCCCGAGCCGAAGCTCAGGGAAGCAGAAGCGCGCCGACTTGTCCGCGACGAGCACGTCGCAGGTCAGGGCGAGCTCAAAGCCGCCGCCGAAGACGGTCCCGTGCAGGGCGCCGATGGTGGTCAACGGCGCTTGGTCAATGGTGTCATAGACCGCGTGGATCCGGTCCAAGAACGCCCGGACTTGGCCCTTCGCGTCCGCCATCGAGCCGCCTTCGGCCTTGTGAGCCACCAGCTCGTAGTAGAGCTCCCTGAGGTCGGCGCCGGCGCAAAACCCGCGGCGCTGATTCGAGTGGATCACCAAGGCTTGGGCCCCATCTGCGCCGTCCCGGAGGTGCGCTGCGAGGGTCTCGAGCTCCCCCAAGGTCGTGAGCCCGATCTCGTTGGCGGGCTCACGGTGAAGCAGGACCTCAAGGGTGTCCCCCGAGCGTGTCCAAGTCAGCGCCTCACCCTCGAAGAGGATCTGGCCGGCTGGCTCTTGCGTCTCAGCGGGCATACATCGCCTCGATATCCGCCTCGAAGTGCGCCGCGATCACCTTGCGTCGTAGCTTCTGATTGGCGGTGAGCAGCCCGTTCTCGGGGGTGAATGTCTCGGCGCTTAGCGTGAAGTCGCGCACGCGCCGATAGTGCGGCAGCGTCTCATTCACTGCGTCGACGGCGACCTTGAGGGCCTCTGGCTCGAGCGTCCCCGTCATGACGGCCGTCAGGTACGGGCGACCATGGCCGATGAGGACCGCTTGCTCGACCCCTTCGATGGCCAAGAGCTTCTGCTCGATGGGCTCCGGGGGCACGTTATGCCCCGAGGATGGCACCAGCAGGTTCTTCACCCGGCCGATGACGCGGACGTTCCCCGCGTCGTCGATCTCGGCCTGGTCACCGGTGCAGAACCACCCGTCCTCGAAGGACTGGCTGGTGGTCTCTTCACGCCCCCAGTAGCCAGGGAAGATGTTGGGGCCGCGGACTTGGAGCTCATCGCCCTCGCCCAGTCGGAGCTCACAGCCCGGGATCGCCAGCCCGACGTGCCCAGTGCGGACCTCCCCTGGTTTGTCCATCGTGACGATCGCCGTCGTCTCTGTCAGACCGTAGACCTGATAGACGGGGATCCCGAGCATCTCGAACCAGCGCTGGGTCTCGGCCGATAAGGGCGCTGAGCCACAGATGAGGCATTCTAGGTCGGCACCGATTTGACGTCGGATCTTCTCGAAGACGATCCGTTTACTCACGGCCCACAGGACCTTGTCCATCAACCCGGGTTGCCCTGCCGCGGTCGCCCCGAAGGCCTGTCGGCCGCGGTCATAGAGCGCCTGGACCAGCTTAGGCTTCTGTCGAATGGCGCCCTCGACGCCGCCCTTGATGCGCTCCAAGAGGGCAGGGACGTTGAGGAAGTAATTCGGCTTCGCGCTCTTGAATTCAGTCGCCAGGTTGTTGAGGTCGGTGGAGACCATGATGCCGTTGGCGCGGTGCAAGCACATCCACAACACCATCCGTGACCCAGCGAAGCAGAAGGGGAGGTAGTGGAAGACGCGATCGTCTTGGTCACGCTCGCCCATCAGTGAGCCGATCGCCTCGGTGATGACGGGCAACATATAGTCGATGTTGGAGACGTGATAGACGACCCCTTTGGGCTCCCCGCTTGTCCCTGACGTGTAGATGATCGTCGTCGGGTCGTCATCGGCGCGAGGCGCAGGCGCCTCGTTGACGCTCTCACCTGCGAACCACCCGTCGAAGGTGATGAGCGGTGCGTCGGCCCAATTGGCGCGGACGCCCTCGGCGAGGGCCTCGGTGGCACAGACGACGAGCTTCGCGCCGCAGTCACGCATCATCCCGACCAGCTCATGGGGGGCCTGACGGGCGTACATCGGCACGCAGATCAACCCCTCAAAGAGGATGGCCAAGTCACTCGCGACCCACTTCGCGCTGTTCGGCGCCAGCAACACGACGCGGTCGCCGGCCACACATCCTGCTGCGCGCAATGAGCCACGGGCACAGCGCATCAAGCTGTCGATCTCTTTGGCCGTGACAGCGCGGAGCTCGGTGTCATGCACCTCGGTGACCAGGGCCTTATCGGCGTGGTCTGTGAGGACGCCGTGGAAGTGGTCGATAAAGCTCATGCAGCGCGTCCCTTCTGTCGCTTCACGATGGCCTGGACGGTCGGCGGCAAGGGGGGGAGGTGGTCCCAGGGATCTCCGCCCGAGCCCAAGCCCTCGGCGAAGGGGAAGTCGGGGTGATGCTCTCGGACGTGGTCGACCAGCGCGATGCCCATCTCACCCATGCGGACGAGGTTGTCGACGACGCACGCCTCGATCCCATCTCGGAGGGTGTCGGCCTCGTCAAAGAGGCGCCGCAACGTGGGCAGCAGCTTCTGCTCGAGCTGCGGGTCGTCCACCTCAAGGGCCAGCTCCGGGGTCCCTCGGTCGATCATCAAGTTGCGGATGCGCTCGTCCATCGTGATGCCTGCAGAGACGACGCCCCCCGGCATGGTGGTGACGATGCCGTGATAGCGACTCGAGACCATGGCGTGGCACTGACGCGTGACGCTGATCATCGTGTACATGTCGTGCTCGTCGCTGATGAATAGCGGCGGCTCACCGCCGATCATCGGGGCGAGCTCCTCGCACGCCTTGCGGTCGAGCTGCTCCATTCCGACGAGGATCGGGAAGAACTCCCGCTCCTGTCGCAGCGCGCGGACGGCGCCGGCGATGGCGCTGAGGTAGCCTGTCTGGGATGCCTTTACGTCTGCACCGCCGTGGTGGAAGTACACCGACTTGTAGTGCTCCTCGGAGTGGGCGCCGGTCGCGAGGTTGGCGATGCGCTTGCCGAGGTCGGCGCGCACGGGCCACCAGAAGGGGTTGATCGGGCAGATCGCGAGGATCGGGGTCTCACCGTCCCAGCCGGCCTCCCGCAAGAGCTTCTGCCCCACCTCGGGGGCCGCAGGCTCGAAGGTCCACGCCGTGTCGGTGCCGCTCGTGGCCGAGACGCCGAGGGCGCCCAACACGTCCACGGATGCGTCGTTACGGGCGATGATGAAGGCGTCACCACAGTAGCGGCGGACGAGGTCCTGAAGCGGGGGATCCATCTTGCCGGCCTCGCCACCGTAGCCGATGGCGAGCTTGTTCTCGGCCGAAGCGAGGCCTAAGGCGCCGACCATCAGGGTCGAGAGCGCGTTGGCGAACTTCGACTTGAACATCGACCCTTCGCAGGTGATCACACCGTGCTGGGTGTGCACGTGGTCGAAGAGGAACTTCGGGAAGACGTCCGGGAAGTGCACCTGCTTGACGGTGCGGAAGTAGCCGCGGGTCAACTCGGGGTCCATCGTGAAGATGGACAGATCCAGGTGGTCATCTCCGAAGAGGTGACGGAACTGATGGATCATCTCCTCGACGCGGACATCTGCGCCAGTGTTTCGGGTCCCAGCGTAGCCCACGAGGGTCAGCTTGAGGGGCTCTCCGAGCTTCCATGGGGCTGGCGCCTCGAGCGCATAGCGCTGCGCTGCGACCTCGATGAGCCCAGCGGTCGTGCGTTGCAGGAGTCGGTCGGCGTCCAGCGCGTCTTTGAGCGCGGGCCCCGCGACCTCGACGGCCTTCTGTGCAGCGTTTGTAGCAGCGCGCTGCGCCGCGCGGAGCAGAGGGTGCATTAGGCGGCCCTCACTTTGCTCGCTGAGCGCGGCGGGAGCGGGACATGGGGGTACTCGAAGTTCACCCGCTTGGAGAAGCGATAGAGGTCTCCGCAGTACTGCACGAAGGGCACAGGCTCGACGCCGATCTCATTGACCGCGCGTCGGTTGTCGAAGACCGTGTCGTAGGTGATGTAGGGCAAGAAGACCTTCAGCAGCGACGCGATGTAGGTCGCTGTGTTCCGCGAGCGGAGCCCCGCCAGGGTGTTGACCAGGGTGTCGAAGGGCTTCTCGAGCCCGGCCACGAAGCGCGGCCGTTTGCCCGCGACCTCGCCGACAGCGCGAGCCACCTCTCCGATGGTGCGCGATGAGGTCCCCGAGGAGAGGTGGTAGATGTCGTGCCGTGGCTCATCGATCATGTGGATCTCGGCGACCGCGCGCCCGACCCAGTCTGCGTTGACGATGTCGAGGCGGCCGGAGGGATCGAAGGGCACGATCGGCATGTCGGTCAGGGTGCAAAAGGCGCGCACCATGTCGAACTGGCTGGTCTCCGCGAAGCGTGAGTCGCCCATCACGATCGAGGGTCGAAAGAAGGTCTTCTGCACGTCAGGCAGCAGCTCTCGAGCCATGTGCTCACAGAACTTCTTCGTGCGGGCGTACGGATCGTAGTCCGAGCGGTCCCACTCGATGGCGCGATCTTCGGCGACGACCTCGCCATCCCGCATGCCGGCGACGGCGACGGTGGAGACGTGGCTGTAGCGGCGCAGACCGCCCTTGCGCTTGCGCTTGAGGTGGATCGCCTTCGCCAGCTTGATGACCGAGAGGGTCCCACGCAGGTTCGTGTTCAAGCAGGCCTTGGAGCTCTTGCGGTTCAGCGACGCCGCGATGTGGAGCACAGAGTCGACCTCGCGGGTCAGCTCGGTGTAGGTCGCCTCGTCGATGCCAAGGTTTGGGGCGTGTAGGTCGCCGAAGACGAAGTCCACGCGGTCCATGTGCTCCCAAAAGCGCCCAGGGGACATGTGCAACTGAAGCCCCTTCCAGAGCTTCTCGTAGGCTGCCTGTTGGGTCTTGGCGCGGATGAAGACCTTCAGCCGCTGGTCGGTCTCTTCGAGCAGAATGTTGGCCACATAGGAGCCAAGGAAGCCGTTGGCTCCGGTGATAAACGTCGTCATCAGGACACCGCCTTGGTGGTCTTCGTCGCGCGTCGAGGCGCCAGGTCGAGGGGCTTGGCCATGGGGGGATCGAGTGGCGCGTCTTTGCCGTGAAGTTCAGGCATCGTCCACTTCAGGATCCCTGGGTAGACGACATCGACCCAGTAGTGACGCCACTCCAGAGTGTCGATGTCCCAGCCGTAGCGCGCGACATCGTCGCCCTCCAAGCGCCCGGAGAGCGCCTGGATGTTGTCCGACAGGAAGATGTAGTCGTTGTCATGGATGAAGGGCTTATACGCATCGAGCATGCGCTGCAGGCGGTCGAGCATGCGGTCTGCTTTGCTCAGGCTCCAGAGCGCCCAGTCGCGCTGACCGTTCAAGGTCTGCGCGAGGCCGCGCAGCTTAGGGGGAGCGACGGACGCGAAGTCTACCTTCGCCAAGGTCTTGCTCAGGCCCTTGCTGAGGCGCTTCAGCCCTGGGACTGAGCGCATCGGCGTCTCGTCCCACTCACGAGGCGAGCTGTCCATGAGGCGGAAGAGGTGGCGCTCGACGGGCTTGGCGCCCGATTGCCGGTGGTACTTACGGTTGCCCAGGTTGGTCAGCTCGAGCGCCCGCCCGAAGTTGAAGGCGTTCGTCGCAGAGGAGCCGAGCTGGTAGACCGTCTCGGCCTCTCCGCGGAGCAGCGCGACGAGGGCCATGGTGACGCCCCGAGAGACAGTGTCCACGGGGACCACGTCAAAGTGGTAGGCGGGTTTACACGGGAGGTTACCGAGGGCGCCCGAGAGGAACCAGATCAGGGGCCCTGAGGTGTTGATCCCCTCATTCCAGCCCGCGAAGGGGAAGGAGCGCGAGCACTCGACGATCGCCGGGCGGACCGTCGTCTTCTGCATCGCGCGGCCGGCCAAGCTGTGCTCGGCGAGGCCCTTGGTGTAGGTGTAGATGTTCGGCCAACCGAGCGCGATTGCGCGCTCACGAACGGCGTCGAGGCGCGCCAGCTTGGCGTCTTTGCTTCGGGGGCTATCAAAGCCCTCATCGACTGTGTCCATCGTCTCGACGGCGGCCTCAGCCTCTTTGATGGGGTCGAAGTGCGTGCCGTTGGGAGAGACGCCTGCCTTGAACTGCTCGGAGACGTTCCCGCTCACGTTGCCCGCGACGAAGCAGGTCGAACAGTGGAGGAACTTCGCCCGCTTCAGCTTGGCGGTGAGGTCGGCGAGGTTGAGCGCCCCGTGGACGTTGATGTCCATGGCCATGCGCGGATCGGGGTCGAAGTCGGTGAGCCCAGCGAAGTGAACCACCGCGTCAATGCGCTTGGAGAGCTGACTGATCCTCGCGCTCTTGAGCCCACACATCGGCTGGGTGATATCGCCGGAGACGACAGTGACGCGATCGCGGAGGAACGCCTCAAAGTTCGCGCCCTGCGTCTCTCGCACGGGGCGGAAGGCAGGAGAGCGCTCGGCGGCGTGCTCAAAGCGCTCGATGGCGCTGGCCTTCGAGGAAGGGCGGATAAGCAGGTGAACGTGGCCAATCTCTGGGACGCGACAGAAGAGCTCAGAGAGCCAGACCTTGCCGAGGAACCCTGTGACGCCCGTCACGAGGAGCTCTTTACCTGCGAGGGTCTCGGCGATGTTCAGGCGGCCTGTGGCCGATCCGATTGCGCGAATATTAGCACCCATTCTTTGCTCCGATCCCAGCCTCTGCTGGGGGTCATGCTTTGTGCGCCGAACGCTTGATGCGTCAGCACGCCTTATCTTTCACGTGGGGAAGGTGACCTGCACTGCGCCTTAGCGCTCGACGACTGGCCAGTCCAAGTCCTTAGCGATCCGCCGTAGGCGGCGGTCTGGGTTGACCGCGCAGGGGCGGCCAATGACGTTTAGCAACATGCTGTCGGCGCTGGTCGTGCCGTAGGCGCTCGACGACGTCAGGTCGACCGCGTGCTCCGAGGCCCAATGCCGGGCCCAATTCCCGGACAGCGCGCCGCCAATCACGGGGTCGGTCAAGCGGCCTGTGGCACGCTCGCTGCGCATCTCCAGGGTGTTGCAGATCAAGTCATCAGCCTTGAAGAGCGCCTGTAAGGGCGCGACGACCGCCCGGATGTTCTCGGAGATCAGCACGATTCGGTGGCCCTGTCGGCGCGCCTCATCGACGAGCTCACGGCCCACTTCGAGGGCGTTCGGTGCGACGAAGCGCTCGTAGTATTCCTCACCCAAGAATGCGATGCGGTCCGCGCTCATGCCTCTCAGCCCCATCCACGCAGCGCGCTGGACGAGCTGCTGCTCGCCTAGGCCGCCTGCCAGCTTGAGGCCTGTCGCTAAAGCGACGCCGCCCAGACGCGAGACACGGCCGCTCAGCTCTTGCGCGTTCATCGTGAACCACGCAGCGCTCTTCAGCGCGGGTGCTTTTACGAGGGCTCCCTCGACTCGGAAAAATGCCGCTCGGATGGCCTCGTCAGTGCCCTTTCCCATGATTGATCTCCCCGATCAGGTGACGCGATTGCGCGGGTTTTAGACGAATTAGACTGCCATGTCAGTCTTTTTTTGTGTAACGGAGAACCCAGATTGATTTCTACGGCCCCGATGGGGGACTGCTCTCCCACTCGGAGGTCTGATAATCACCCCCTGTGCAGAACGCTGCACAGGGCATGTGCGGTGCCGTGCACGAGGAAAGTCACCCCCGAGAGGTGAGTTCCAGCATCGCGCCCTCGGAACCTCAGACGAACCAAGTTCATCATTCGCTCCCCCCACGCGCGGTGACGTCAGGGCGGGCAGCCTGAAGACGTCGCTCTTCATGCGCGAGCTTGGCCTCAGAATTTCATCCCGACGAAGCCCGTGAGGGAGGTGGGGAAGGCGTGGATACGCACGCCAGCTTCGAGGTTGAACGAGTCATAGCGGTGAAGGTAGATCGCCTCAGCTCCGCTGCTCACCGGGAAGGGCAAGACGAGGTTCGTCAGGTGTAAGCCTGTGCGGAGCTCATGACGCCCCCAACGCTGCCGATAGCCGATTGACCCACCCCAAGTGAGCACCATCGGCCAGCCGGCGCCCACGCGCAGGATATCCCAGTAGCCCCAGTCCCAGAGCATGGTGAAGAAGACCAGCTCACCGGTCAGCATGGGCTGGGTATCACCTTCCCAAAACATGCCCGCCCTCTCGTCAGTGATGTTGTAGACGCCCGCGAAGACCCGGATACCAAACCACTCCCAGCTCAACCCTGAGGCGACCTCCTCAGAGGGGAGCGGCGCCCCCTGAGGTGCTCCAGTCAAGGCGTGCTGCGCTGGGAGGTTGGTCACGGCAGCGCTCTGCGCCGCCAACGCGGCCATGACGCGTCGATAGCCGTCGTTACCGCGGGCGAGCAACTGAGGGGGGGTCGCCTGGTCCTCTCTCAGGGCCTTGAACCGCGCCAAGGCCCGTAAGAGGTCTTCTGCGCGCTCCCAGGCGCGCCCAGCGTTGAGCAGGAGCACCGGGCGTGGGAGCGCTGCATGAGCTGCGTCAAAGGAGCGCGCTGCGTCGTAAAAGGCCCCCGCTTTAAAGGCCGCCATTCCGTGTGTGTAGTGCAGCTTGGCGGCTTCCTCAGGCGAGGTCACCGCGGTGGGGGCCGCCACAGGGGCCTCAGGTGGGGCCTCTGTCTCGACGATCGGGGGGGCTTGTGCGGGGTCTGAGGCTGGCGCTTTCGCGGCGCTGGGAGGCGTCGCGACGCTGCAGAGCAGGCATAGCGCCAGCGTCAGCGCC
>JBMYRH010000011.1:0-288 GCA_049602155.1 Myxococcota bacterium
TGGATCCATGGGGCGTCGAGCCACACTCACTGTCGGCCAAGCCACCGTCGTCAATGATGCCATTGCAGTTCTGGTCAATGCCATCACAGTTCTCGACAGCTCCTGGGTGAATCGTTGGCTCTGCGTCGTTGCAGTCCTGCCCCTGCGGTGCGGTGTAGAGGCCACTCGGTGCACACAGCACCAGCGAGTCAAACGAGTTGCCCCAGCCGTCGCCATCGCTGTCTCGGTAGAAGGTCGCAGAGCCCACACCCGCAGCGTCATCCGCGATGCCTGAGCAATCATCGTCAA
>JBMYRH010000011.1:298-134291 GCA_049602155.1 Myxococcota bacterium
TTCACGCTGCTGTCGGTATCATTGCAGTCGCCTCCCCCACTCGGACACACGGTCGGTGAGCCGATCACTGGGATCGTCTGGTCACAGTAGCCATCTTGATCATCATCGCAGCCCTCATCCACACCGCCGATGCAGTTGTCGTCGACGTTGTTGCAGGCTTCAGCCATGCCCGGGTTGATGGTCGGGTTGAGATCATTGCAGTCCCCGGGCCCGCCCAAGCACACGAGCGGCGCGCCCGAGTAAGGAAGCGTGGCGTCGCAGTAGCCATCTTTGTCGAGGTCACAGATCTCATCGATCCCCTCGTTACAGTCGTTATCGATGCCGTCACAGCCCTCGAGGGCGCCTGGGAACACGGTTGGGTTCGAGTCATCGCAATCACCGGTCAGCAGCGCGGTGAAGTCCCCTGTTGGTGCACAAAGGCACTCGTTGGCGAAGGCGCCAAAACCATCCCCATCACCATCGAAGAAGTAGGTCACGCAGCCCTGACCATCTGCCGCGTTCAGGTCACCATCGCAGTTGTCATCGAAGGGCGTCGCGCAAGACTCGGTAGCCTCAGGGCTCACCGCTGCGTTGTTGTCGTTACAGTCCCCAGGGAGGAGCGCGGTGTGATTGCCCGAGGCCGAGCAGAAGCACGCTGTGTCGTCAGCCACGCCCCAAGTGTCCAGGTCCATGTCGAGGTAGAAAGTCGTACAGCCGAGGGCGTCCGGATCACCCTCTGAGCCCGTGCAGTTGTTGTCGATCCCGTCGCCGCAGATCTCGAACTGACCGGGGTTGATACCTGCATCGGCGTCATTGCAATCATTACCCTTCACCGCTGTGTAGCTGCCCTCCGGGAAGCACAGACAACGGGGACTTCCTGTCCCCCAGTTGTCTTCGTCACTGTCGAAGAAGTAATCGGTGCAGCCGATGGCGTTGTCCGTGCTCAAGAGGCCGTCGCAGTTATCATCTATACCGACCGTCAAGCACGACTCTAGGGCGTTGGGGTTGACCGCTGCGTCGTTGTCTTGGCAATCCAGGCCGTCAAGGCCCGTGAAGTCGCCCTCAGGGTAACACTGGCACTGGGTCTCAGCTGTGCCCGAGTCATCTCCGTCTTGATCTCGATGAAAGAGCACACAGCCAGTCGCATCGACATCATTGGCCGTCCCGTTGCAGTCGTCATCGTCGAGCGTCGCGCAGAGCTCTTCGCCCCCGGGGTGAACGAGCAGGTTCAGGTCGTTGCAGTCCCCTCCCCCGTTCGGGCACGTCGCGCTCTCCACGAAGCTCAGACCGGCATCGCAGTAACCGTCGTCATCATCGTCACAGCCCTCGTCGATCCCCTCACCGCAGTTGTTGTCTTTGTTGTCGCAGATCTCAGGGATGCCCGGAGCGACCGTCCCGTCAAAGTCGTTACAATCCCCCCCACCGTTCGGACACACCTGCGGCGTGCCATCGATGATGAACGCAGCGTCGCAGAAGCCATCGAGGTCATCATCGCAGCCTTCGTCGACGACCTCATCGCAGTCGTTATCCATCCCGTCACAGCGCTCAGGGAACCCAGGCGCAACCGCCGCGTTAGCATCCTGGCAATCGCCACCCACAGCCGTTTGGTGGAGGAAGTCTGGCTCGCAGAGGCACGCCTCCGTCCCATCCTGGCCAACCCCATCGTTGTCGCCGTCCAAGTAGAAGACAGTGCACCCATCGGCCCCCTCTTCATCAACCTTGCCGTCGCAGTTGTCATCGATGTCGTTACAGAGCTCTTCGCGGTGAGGGCCAATCAGCGGGTTCTCATCTTCGCAGTCCCCTTTCTCGGTCGTGTTGTAGAGCCCCTCTGGCTGACACAGGCACTGCTGATTGAAGACGGTGCCGAAGCCATCTTGGTCCGCGTCATAGAAGTACAGGGTGCAGCCGACATTCCCAGCCTCATCCACGATGTCGTTGCAGTTGTCATCGATGTTGTTGCAGATCTCATCGGCGTCCGGATGAATCGCGCTGTTATCGTCCGCACAGTCGCCGGGGTACGGTGACGTGTAGGGGAAGACCACCTCGCAGGTGCACACGAAGTCATCCGCCACACCGAACCCGTCTCCGTCCTCGTCGCGGTAGAAGTTGGTGCAGCCCCCTGCGGCGTCCTCGTCGGTCTCGCCATCGCAGTCATCATCCACCGCGTTGCAGAGCTCGACAGCCTCCGGATAGACCGACTTCGCCGTATCGTCACAGTCCTCATCATCGCCCGCTGTGTAGTCACCGGAGGCTCCACATAGGCACTTCGAGTTGTCCGCGATACCAAAACCGTCGTCGTCGAAGTCGCGGTAGTAAATCTGACAGTTACCTGCGTCCTCCTCATCCGTCTCGCCGTTGCAGTTCTCATCTAACGCCCCGTCACAGAGCTCAGGTGCCGCTGGGGAGACCCCCTCAAACGTGTCGTCGCAGTCGCCGCCCACGAGGGCGTCATAGGGTGACTGCGGCTGACAGGCGCAGAGGGTGTCGTCGTCGCGCCCGTAGTCATCATCATCGGCGTCGAAAAAGTAGACCGTGCAATCTGCAGCGCCTGGTTCGTCGATGCCGCCTCCGCAGTTGTCATCAATGCCATTGCAGAACTCGATCGCTCCAGTGAAGACAGCGGGGTTCACCGGGCCGCAATCACTCACGTTCGGATCACCGTCACCGTCAGCATCGTCGTCGCACACATCACCGATCTCATCTTCATCGAGATCGTTCTGATTCGGGTTCGAGTTCACGACACAGTTGTCGTCTTCGTTGAGGACCAGGTCGTTGTCGATGTCAGGGTCACAGAGGTCCCCGAGCCCGTCCGAGTCGAGGTCCTCCTGCCCAGGGTTCGGATCATCGACGCAGTTATCGTCAACATCGAGCACACCGTCGCCGTCCGCATCGAACGTGCACACGTCACCGACTCCATCACCGTCTGAGTCGAGTTGATCCGGGTTGTACTGCACGGGGCAGTTGTCTTCGTCATCAGGTACGAAATCTTGGTCGTCATCGTCGTCACAGGCGTCACCACCATCGTCGATGCCGTCCGTGTTCTTCTGCCCCACATTGAATACATCGGGGCAGTTATCGAGGTCGTTCGCGATGCCATCGCCGTCACGATCATCGTCGCAGACGTCACCGATCTCATCGCCATCGAGGTCCGCCTGGTCATTGTTCTTGTCGACCGGGCAGTTGTCAGCCTCGTCGCTCACGAGGTCGTCATCGTCATCAGGATCGCAAGCGTCACCGCCATCTGGCGACTCGTCGGTGTTAAGCTGGTCGTTGTTGGGTGTCAGCGGACAATTATCGAGGCCATCGGTGACGTCATCGTTGTCATCATCGTCGTCTGCGCAGTCCTTCTGACCATCACCGTCCGAGTCCAAAAAGCCCTCATCAGACTCACCGTTGCAGTTGTTGTCTTTGCCGTCGCAGACCTCGACGGCGAAAGCATTGACGACGGGGTCAAACGGTTCGCAGTCTTCTTCGTCCGCGACGAAGTCGTTGTCGTCGTCGAGGTCACAATCGTCACCCTGCCCGTCCAGGTCATTATCCGCCTGCTCTGGGTTCGGGACCTCTGGGCAATTGTCCGTGCCGTCGAGGATGCCGTCATCGTCATCGTCGATCTCGAGGCAGTCCGCTAGCCCATCGCCGTCTGCATCTCCGAAGCCATCATCGACGACGCCATCGCAGTCATTGTCTTTGCCGTCACAGGCCTCGATGGCGGGCACAGGCGCGTCACATACCGACTGCCCCTCCGCGCAATAACTCCCTCCGGTGCACGTCCCAAACTCGTTGGAGTTTTCACAGGGCTCCGAGAGGATAAACTCGTCAGTCTGCCCATCACAGTCGTCATCCAAGAGGTTGCAGAGTTCCTCGATGGGCGTCGCAGCATCACACTCAGTGAGCCCATCGACGCCACAGATCCGGACACCCTGGCATTGCCCGAAGTCGTTCTCCACGAAACACGGGGTCGAGAGGTTGGCGTCTACCGACTTGCCGTTACAGACGCAGTCCCCTGAGTCTGGCACGCATTGCTGCGAGACGAGTCCACCAGGCAACCCTACGTCCTGACAGGAATGACCGCCTGGACAGAGGCCGTTCACACCGCAATCAGCCCCGCAGAAGCTTCCGTTGGCGCCGAGGTCTAGACACAGGTCCGTATTGTCCGAGGCTTGACTCCCGCAGTCTGTGTGGGAGGCACAAGGCTGACAGAGCCCGACAAAGAGAGGCACGCAGATGAACTCGGGATCGCCACCTCCGGACACAATCGACTTGCACGCCCATCCGTCCGGGCACTCATTCGTGCACGTCTGCGAACAGACAAGCCCATCGTGCCCGTCCACGCAGTACCCCGAGTAGCAGTCTTCAGGGCTCTCACAGGGCGCCCCGACCGTACCGGGTGGAGGCCCTGCAGGTCCGGTCTCGACGTCCTCCTCGGCGCTGTCTGAGGCGACGTCCCCCGGTGCCTCAACGTCGGGCACCGCCTCGGGAGGCGCCGTCTCCTCGTCGACGGCATCCGGCACGAAGGCGACATCGTCAAGGATGACATCACTCTGCCACTCCGAGACGTCCGGGCTAGAGACGTCCGTGGTCCCAAAGTTCGGATCTGTGTCCGCGCCGACGGTCGACGAAGGTGACTGCACCTCGCTGCCACCGCAGCCGGTAAGAAGCGCCAACCCCGCCAGCACCGCGGGGACGAGACACCTGCCTGGTAGACCGGTCGCGCTCATCTGCACTCGCCCTGGCCCACGACTTCGCTCTCGTCGAACATCTGACACGCCCCCTGTGACGACCGGTAGCATACTCGCGCGAGTACGCTCGCGACAACTCTCCAGCCCGGATCCCTGACACAACCATGATGACCGCTCGGAGTTCGGACCGCAGCTTACAAATCCTGTAACCTCTTCAGTGAACCGGCGCGGTACACCCGGGCGCGCGTTTCACGTATACTCCCGACGTTCAAAAGGCGCGCTCCCCAGCGACGAGGAGAGACCCCAAAATGACCCGCCGACTGCCACTACTGCTCATGGCTACCCTGGTGCCCGCACTGTTCACCTCAGCCTGTGGCGCGGATGGACCGGTCGTGGCCGACTCCTACGCCCAGACGGCCGAGGCGCATACGAGCGCCAGACAGCTACAATGCGCTTGCCTCATCACTAAGGGTGAATACGTCTCGGAGGCCGAGTGCCTCGCGGAGCGCGACATGAAACCCTCTGCCGAGTGGCAAGCCTGTGCGGAGAACGCCGTCATCGAAGGTGGGTATTCAGACGCCATGCTCTGCTACGCGGACAAGCTCAACGAAGCAGCCTCCTGTGTCGAAGAGGCTGATTGCGAAAGTGGGACATACTCCCTCTCCGTCGCGGCGTGCTTCTCTGCGGCTGATAATGCGGCTTTAAACACCTGCGTATCGTTTCAAGCAGCACAGGACGCGATCGCGCTTGCCTGCGACAGCGCGGCGCCTACGACAGAGGGGACCGCAGCCGGCTCACTGCCTCTCGGAGCGCTCTGCCTCGACGATGTCGACTGCATCAGCGGAGAGTGTCTTGAGAGTGAATACGGCGCCCCCTTTTGCACACGCAGCTGCGACGAACCCCAAGTGGACTGCCCAGCGGGGGATGACGCGGGGATTGGGGAGGCGCTTTGCGTCTCTTTCGCCGAGGATCAGCTGCCCTTCCCTGAGCTCGTTGATAACTTCGACGGCGAGATGGACACCTTCTGTGTGCCGCGCTGCCAGGACGTGAAGGGCTGCCAGGAGGGCAACGAGAGCTGGGAGACCTGCACGAGCCCTAAATACAAGGGCAATGTGATCTACCCGGGCCTCGGGACCGGTGGCAACATCTGTCAATCTCCGTCACATCACGGCAAGGACCCCGTCGATCCCAGCTCCTGCAATTACGAGAAGACGATCGGCAGCTTCGGCGGTGAAGCCAGCCTCTGTGGCTTCTATTGCGACTTCCTTGAGACCTGCTTCTTCGTCGAGACTGGCACCTACCCGGAGGGCTGTTGCGAGTGGGGCTGCTTCAGTCGAATGGTCCCTGAGGGCGACGAGGTCAATGACGCTTGGTACGACGAAGTGAAGTGCTTCATCGATGATCACAACGCGTGGCCAGCCGTCGGGGTAGACAACAGCTGTAATCACCCACCAAAGGCCTGTGGCGGGCCCCCCGAAGATCCGACGCATCCAGCCGCGGTGCCTCTCTAACGTCGACAGCGCAAGGCACGGTGTCTAGAAGCGGAACACCTTGTCGCCCGACTCCTCTTTGCAGTCAGTGTCACCGGCGTCGCACGCGAACCGCACATGGATGTGGGTGTCGTGAAGTGGGGCGTGACGAATCAGTGCTTTCCGATTCCCGCGCTCAGCAAAGAGTCGTTTAGCGAGCACGTCTGAGATGCGCTTCTTCGCGACAAGGTGCTTCGCCATGGCCTTCTGGATGCCCTTGTCCATGTAGACGCGGACGACCCGGTAATCGCGGACGAGGCACTCGAGCAGGTCCCAGTTCTTGTTGTGGTCGACGTTCTTGGGCCCGACGCGATGCATCGTCACGTTCTGGACGTTGCCCCCGAGGTAATATCCGATGTCGGCGTCGCGCCCAGATTGATGACTCTGATGGGGCGGAAAACGCCCTCCAGTGGGTCGAGAGATGTCACCCACGAGGATATCGGCGGTCCCGGGGTGCTTCGCGACGACCTTCTTCACACAGGCCTTGATCGCCTTGCTGACCGACGGCATCCCATACGCGTTCTTCGGGAAGCGGAGACGGTAACCCTTCCCCGTACCGAGGTACGTCGCGTGAGAGACACGGCCAGAGGTTGGGCGCCCTTTAGAGCGCGCTGAGGGGCGCTCACCGGTCTTCCGATAGGCCAACACGTCTCCGGCCTTGATCACCTTGCCGGACAGCTTGTTCCAGCGCATGAGGTCCTCGATGGAGACCTTGAGGCGCTTCGAAACCTTGCCGAGGGTGTCACCACGCTTGATGTCGTAATACCCCTCCCATTGCGGCCCCGCAGGCGTGTGACTCACAGGCGGAACGTAGCCGGCGTCCGTGTGTACGCGGAGCATATCCCCGATCTTGATCAGGTCGTCTTTACCGATTCGACCCTTATTCCAGGACCGCAGGTCTTCGACGGTCACCCCATGCCGCGCAGCGATGCGCAACAAGGTGTCACCACCCTTCACCATCACTTCCACGCGCTTCGAGGGGGCCTCGTTTGCGCGCACATCTCCGCCGACACTGACTGCCGAGATAGTCAGTGCCACAAAGAGAGCTAGGTAACTGGCGTGGAGGCAACGCAATGAATTCACCGCGCGTGTGGTTTCATGGTGCGAGGGTGGTGTCAAGTGTCTGTCTGGTTCCATAGGTGCGCAACTTCTTACTCAGTGCCTGACAGGCGTGTCACAAAAAGGGCCATCCAATGAAAGCATCGACGGCCCTAAGGCCCTGATATTCAAACCAACTCTGAATTACGAAAACCTGGCACACGGTTTGCTTTCTAAACGGGTGCGTGTGGCGCCCCATCGTCACTTCGGTAGCGCTGGGGCGTTTTCATGAGTTCCTCCTCCGAAGGCGGTACCCTGGACTTTGACGGTAGACCAGGGTTTCCGCCTTCAGTTTATGCGGGGCGCCACATCGCCTATGCTTGAGCGATGGCGATTGAGAACCCCACGTGACCCGGCTCGGACGACGCGCATCGGATCCTCTGCTCTCGACCGAGGCGCAGGCCCTACCGAGTGGCCCTCCCCTATCCTTGGAGCGCGGGGGGCGTGTGACCGAATTGCTGAGCCCATTTGTGCTCCCTGAGCGGCTGGAGCGCTTGCGAGAGGTGGTACGGAACCGCACGAGGCGCCTCACCCTCTTGCTCGAAGAGGTCCACGACGCACACAACATCGCGGCGTGCATCCGCACCTGCGAGGCCTTCGGGCTGCTGGAGTTGCACCTCATACCGTCGACCGACAAGCCCCTCAAGATGTCCCGCCTGGTGGCGAGCGGCGCCGATCGATGGTTGACCCTCCACATCCACAACGATCTCGACTCAGCCCAGCGCGTCATCAAGGAACGAGGTTATCGCCTGGCCGTGACCGATCCGCGGGAGGGTCCGGGCCTCCACACGCCGTCCGCCATCCCACTCCAAGCCCCAG
Organism: Myxococcota bacterium; assembly: GCA_049602155.1. Taxonomy (GTDB): domain Bacteria; phylum Myxococcota_A; class UBA9042; order PHBI01; family JBMYRH01; genus JBMYRH01. The sequence continues at coordinate 8,403 of JBMYRH010000011.1, forward strand.
TGTGCCTCGCGTTTGGCAACGAGAAGGACGGCGTCAGCGAGGCGCTCTTAAAGGCAGCCGAGTTGAGACTCCACGTCCCGATGGCTGGCTTCGTCGAGTCACTCAACATCTCGGTGGCCGTGGCGATCTCAGTGGCGCGAATTCGAGAACGCCTCGAAGAAAATACGGACGGCAACTGGCGCCTCTCCGACGGCGAACAAGCCGTGCTGCTCGACCAATGGATCCTCGACGATGTCCCTCACGCGCACGCCATCTTGGAAGAGATCGCGAAGCGGCAACAGAGCGCCTTGTACCGCGAAGACGGGTCTGTTTAGATACGCCCACGTCGGCGGATCTGGAGGGCCCGATGCAGCGCCACTTATCGATGGAGATGGTTCGGGTCACAGAGGCCGCAGCGTTGGCCTCCGCCAAGCTGATGGGCTTGGGTGACGAAAAAGCCGCTGATGCAGCGGCCGTCGAAGCCATGCGGGAAGAGTTCAACTACGTCGACATCCACGGCACCGTGGTGATCGGCGAAGGTGAACGCGACGAAGCCCCAATGCTCTTTATCGGTGAAGAGGTCGGCCGCATGGCTGAGACCTCCGTCCGTGTCGACATCGCGGTTGATCCGCTTGAGGGGACGACAATCGCGGCACGCGGAGACAACAACGCCCTCTCGGTGGCTGCGATCGCTCCCAACGGCAACCTGCTCCACGCTCCCGACACCTACATGCAGAAGATCGCGGTGGGGAAAGAGTGCGAGGGGGTCATCGACCTCACGCGGAGCCCCACGGAGAACCTCTACCGGGTCGCAGCTCGTAAAGAGATGCCTATCAGCGACCTGACCGTCTGTATCCTCGATCGTGAGCGACACCGAGAGCTCATCGATGAGGTGCGCAAGGCAGGGGCTCGCATCCGCCTCATCCGCGACGGTGATGTCTCTGCGGCGATGGCTGCGGCCACCCCCAATGGCCCCGTCGACATCTTGATGGGTATTGGTGGCGCGCCCGAGGGCGTCTTGGCTGCCGCTGCGCTGCGCGCGATGGGCGGCGAGATTCAGGGGAAGCTGACCTTCCGAAACGAGGGCGAGCGTGAGCGCGCGATCGCCATGGGCATCACCGATCCCGACAAAGTCTTCACCACAGAAGAGCTCGCGAGCGGCGACGTCATCTTCTCAGCCACCGGCGTGACCGATGGTGACTTCCTTCAAGGCGTCCGCTTCCACGCAGGGGGAGCGACGAGCCACTCGGTCGTCATGCGATCGGCGTCTGGGACCATCCGCTACGTCCAAGCCCACCATGACTTCGCGCGGGGCTACGGCATGCCGCGGATGCCCTAAGACGTCCTCCTCGCAAGGAGCCAAGTGATGCGCAACCTCGTCGGACTCGAAATGGTCTGCTTCGAACGCTCGAAGCACTTTGAGCTCGTGTACGAGGCCGGCACCTACATCGACGCGAAGGGAGAGAAGGTCAACGGCCTGCTCGACATGAACTGCTACGTATGCACCGCGGCGTACTACACGACGTCGGGAGACGGCATCGATTTTTGCCCCGGGTGCGGCCACTTCGATCGCAAGCACTTCGATACTATCGAGGCGTTGCGCGAACACCTCCAGGGGGTCGATTTGTCGTGGCTGGCCCGCAATCGCCTCACGGCGCTGCTCATCGAGACGTGGGAAGGAGAGTGGCGCCTCACGTTTCATCGCGATCCTGCTCAGCTATCTGCGACTGGGCAGTTCAAGGCGGTCAGATCGCTATGAGCCAGCCCTTACAGCGCAGCGCTGCGATAGTAATCATCGGCAATGAAGTGCTCAGCGGTAAGGTAGAAGAGGCCAACTCAGCCTTCTTGATCCGACGCTTCCGAGAGCTTGGCGTACGACTCGGGCGCGTAGAAATTATCCCCGATGATGTGGCGGAGATCGGACGTGCGGTGCGCGCTGCCTCCGACACCTTCGACATCGTCATCACCACCGGTGGCGTCGGTCCAACACACGACGACATCACGATGGCCTCGATTGCAGCGGCCTTTCAGGTGGCGGTGATCCGCCACCCGGAGCTGCTAACGTTGATCGAGGGCTTCTTTGGCCCTTCGACGACAGAGGCACACCGCACGCTAGCCGACGTTCCAGAGGGGGCTCACCTCGTAGGTCAGGAGCGTCCGCCTTGGCCAAGCGTGTGCTTCCGAAACGTGTATATCCTGCCAGGGATCCCCAAGCTGATGCAGGCGCGCTTCAACGTCTTCGCGAGCACCTTCGCTGGGCCGCCGCTCTTTTACGGCGCACTCGAACTGCAGGCGTTTGAAGCAGAGATCTGTGACGTCCTCAACGAGGTCGTCGCATCGAGCCCCACGGTGGAGATCGGCTCCTATCCACGGCGCGAGGACGGCACCTGGTTCGTCAGGCTGACCATGGAGGGCCCTGTCCGTGAAGACGTCGAGCAAACGCTCCGGCGACTCAATGACGCCCTCGGCGCACGTGTTCACAGCGTCGAGAAGGTCATCGCGACCTGTGAATCATCTACTTTGTGATCCGTATCCTGACGTGTTAGGGGGCGGCCCTAACGCAGCAGGAGGCGCTCGTGACACGTGCAACATACGGCATCATCGGAGGCAGCGGCCTCTACCAGATGGCAGGCGTCGAGGACGTCTCTTGGCAGGCCATTGACACACCGTTTGGGACCCCGTCTGACGAGATCGCGATCGGGACCATCGATGGCGTCTCTGTCGCCTTCCTGAGTCGCCACGGGCGAGGCCATCGCGTCGCGCCGCACGAGATCAATTACCGCGCGAACATCTGGGCTCTGAAGTCCGTCGGCGTGAAGTGGCTCATCAGCGTCAGCGCAGTCGGCTCAATGCGTGAAGAGATTGTGCCGGGTGACTTGGTCATGGTCGATCAGTTCATCGACCGAACCCGCGTGCGTAAATCGACCTTCTTCGAGGACGGCATCGTCGGTCATGTCTCCTTCGCAGACCCGGTCTGTGGCGCACTTCAGTCCGCACTGACACAAGCTGCTGCGGCCCTAGATATCACCCACCACGACGGTGGCACCTACGTGTGCATCGAGGGTCCTCAATTCTCGACTCGAGCCGAGTCCCTGCTCTATCGAAGCTGGGACGTCTCGGTGGTTGGCATGACGAACCTCCCCGAGGCTCGTTTGGCCCGTGAGGCCCAGATCGCGTACGCCACGATCGCCCTCGCGACGGACTACGACTGTTGGCATGAGTCAGAAGAACAGGTGAGCGTCGAAGCCGTCCTCAAGACGGTCCGCGGTAACGTCGACAAAGCGCAGCGCGTGCTTCGCCAAGTCATTCCCGCCCTGAAAGACGCTGGCCCGTCGGCAGCTTGGAACGCACTTGAGCATGCCGTCATGACCGCCCCTGATGCTGTGACAGCAGAGGCCCAAAAACGGGTCGCCCTCTTCTTCGACGACAACGCTTAAGGCCCCCGGAGAACGACCATGGAATTGCTGGTAGTAGGCTCGGTTGCATATGACTCCGTAGAGACGGCCGCCGGGAAGCGCGATGAGATGCTCGGTGGCTCAGCGACACACTTCAGCCTCGCGGCTGCCCTGTTCACCCCGCCCGGCCTCGTCGCTGTGATCGGCAATGACTTCAAAGAGGACGACGTCACGTTGCTGCGTGAACACGGCGTCGAACTCACAGGGCTCACGACCGCAAATGGCCCCACCTTCCGCTGGGGTGGGCGATACCATGCGGACATGAACGGCCGCGATACGCTGTTCACCCAGCTCAATGTGTTCGAGTCATTCGAGCCTCATCTTGAGCCCGTGCACCGCGAAGCGTCGTTGGTCTTCCTCGCGAACATTCACCCCGCCCTACAGCAGCGAGTGCTGGACCAGGTGAACAGCCCAGGCTTCGTCGCGCTCGACACGATGAACCTGTGGATCGACGTCGCTAGAGGCGAGCTCACGGACGTCCTCAAGGGGGTCGATGCGCTCTTCATTAACGATGAGGAGGTGCGACAGCTCACCGGGAAGCACTCGATCGTCCACGCGGCCGCCGATGTGCAACAGCTCGGCCCCGAACTCGTGATCGTAAAGCGCGGCGAACACGGTGCGATGATCTTCCATGGTGATGATCGATTCTTCGTCCCAGCCTTCCCGGTAGCCGATGTCGTAGACCCGACGGGGGCGGGCGACAGCTTTGCGGGTGGCTTTATGGGCTACCTCGCCCAAGCGGGCGACCTCTCGCACACCACGATCCGGCGCGCCGCAGTGGTGGGCTCGATCGTAGCCTCCTTCTGCGTGGAAGACTTTGGTACCGATCGCGTCTCGACCTTGAGTCTCGCAGAAGTCCGAAAGCGCTACACCGCTTTTGAGGACATGATTCGGTTTGAGCCGCTGAGTCTGTGAGCGAAAACAAGGATTCATGGAACCCGCAGCCTCCCAACGTCTCCTAGACCGCATGGCCGACGCCTTGAGCAAGGTGGGGAACCCGGTCGTATCAGCCACCGAGCGCGCCGTCGTCCAGACCGCCTCCATGCCAGCTCTCAGCCACCTCACCGGCTGGCTCGCAGACCGCCACGCCCCGGGCCCAGTCTTGCGGACGTTCATTAAGGCGTACTGCAGGACGTACAACGTCGATCTCACCCAAGTGGCCGAGCCCATGAGGGCCTTCCGTACCTTCAACGCCTTCTTCACCCGTGAACTCGAGGAAGGCGCTCGACCCGTGGACGCAGCTGCGGACGTGGCAGTGTGCCCCGCTGATGCACGCCTACAGACAGTCGGACGCGTCCCCGTCAACGGCCAACTGGAGCAAATCAAAGGCCGCACTTACCGCATCGGAGCTCTGCTCGGCGATGAGGGAGAGGCCGGGAAATACCGAGACGGCGTACACGCGACGCTCTACCTCAGCCCGCGCGACTACCATCGCGTGCATTCGCCCGTGGATGGGGTCATCCACTCGTGGCGGCATATCCCCGGGAGGCTCTTCCCTGTGAATGGCCTCGCTGTACGACATGTTGACGGGCTATTCACCGTCAATGAGCGTGTCGTGGTCAACCTGGAGAGTGAACGCTTTGGGCCAGTCGCCCTAGTCATGGTCGGGGCCTCAAACGTCGGTCGAATCACGCTCTCATTCCCGCATGACACTCAAGCCTGGAACCGCAGCACACCGACGCTTTCCGTCCCCGAGACACCGCTCTCCATCGGGCGTGGCGACGAGCTGGGCCAGTTCAACCTGGGATCCACCGTCGTGCTATTGGCTGCAGACTCCAAGCTGCGTCTGGCCGACGTCCTCGAGGGTGAGCACCTGCTGATGGGCCAGCCGCTGTGGAGCGACTCAAGAGCCAGCTAAGGGGTCGCAGGAGCGACCTTGTTCTCTTGGCTGGGTACTTTGGGGTTGTCCGGTGTGGGGGGCAAGACCAGCACACCCGCTTGCCGAATGAAGGCGCCGCCGTCGCTCATGACATCGAGGCGCCCACGCAGCGTGAGCTCTAGGCCCACGCGTGCCATATCGATAATCCGGCTCTCTAGGCCGGTGACCAGCAGCTGGTATCGCTCTTCCCCTGCCCTGTCTGCGAGATAAAAATGGGCTGGTGGATGGCAGTCAACCACAGGCTCATTGGGTTCCTGTTTCGGGCAATGATGTGCCGCAACGACCACACCGCGGACTTCGACGGTCGACCCGTTGAGCTCGGTGGTCGAGCGGAGCACCCCCTCGATCGTCCACACCCCGCCAGGGTGACGCATCGGTGGGATCTGCGCATTGAGGTCAGGGGTCGGGGGGAGCTTCACTTCCGCCGTGCTCCGTGGCGACACCGTATGACTGCTCCCCTCATCGCACCCCACAACGAGGCTCAGCAAGGCGACCAGACCGACGAGGCTGCATGTTCGGATGGTGGTGATCAGCTCTACTCCTGTTTCCAATGCGGCTGATGCCCAGGCCAGCCGATTATCGAGAGTGCACCAGGTACTACATATACACTGGCTCCCCCCACGGACACCACCTCGGCGTCGTCGCGGGCCACGCCCGCGATCTGATTGTACCCTGCAGGGACGTCCAGGGCGGCGTATCGACCAAGGATGTTCGTCGTCGTGCGAAAGTCGAGGGGCACCGTGTCATCCTCTAAGTTATTGAAGTACACGATCTGCGCTGCAGGCTGAGCCAACCCGATCGCGACGCCACCCAACGGCCAGCTCGCGCGACCTCCCGAGCAGGTCTCCTCACCGGTCTCCGAATCGCAATCCGAGTCGAGGACGCAGCTCTCGCCCTCCGCCCCTCCTGCATCCACACACACACCTTCGACCCGACAATCACGGACGCGGCCCCCAATGACACCGTTCTCTGGAGCGATCGTGAGCCCGGCGATGTTCGCCGTGAGCAGCCACTGCCCTTCAGACACCATCGTCACGTCGTAATGAGTGCGACCGCTTGCATCGACCTGGTCGGCGTATAGGTAGACCCCAAACATGTACACATCGTGCCATTTATCCGTGTAGGTCGTGGCGCGACTTCGGATCACGAGCCGCGTGTTCGTCGGCACGCCCGCGATCTCAAAGAGGCCAAACTGCTCTTGGCAGGTCTTCTCCACATCGTCCTCGACGCACTCATAACCAAGCGGGCAGTCGGCATGGCCATCGCACTCCGACTCAGGTGCATCCTCTGCGGCGACACTCAACGCCGAACCCAGCGGCTCAATCCCGTGAGTGTCAGTGTGCTCCGGGCTGCCATACTCGGCGTAGCACGTGATTCGCGCGTCTACATCTTCGACCGCCTCGCACTCCGACGGATCCCAGTCATCCGCAGCGAAGACCTCGACCCGGATATCCCGAGTGATAAGCCCCGACCCAAAACGCGTCACTGCACCGTAGAGTGTCGTCTCAGTCGGTCCGTCAGGGGTCGATGGCGCTTCGTCCATGCATCCTAACGAGGCTTCGACCTCTGCTGGATAAGGATCCACACCAGTGGCATCCGTTAACGTGAGGACCTCCTCCACTGGAGGGTCAGCGAGGCACACCCCGGACCGACAATGAAGGCCGCCTTCGCACTCGAGCTCTTCCGTGCAGCTCAACAGAAGCGGCGCAACTACAGCGGGCTCCTCCACGGCAGCGCCGTCCGCCTCAGGCGTCTCGGTCGCTCCACTCACATCGTCGACGCTCGCCGTGTCGGAGCTCGGCTCGGAGCCCGTGGCCGAACTGCCACCGGAGACTCCGCCTCCTCCACCACACGCCATCAACAGAATCGAAAGGCTCATGGGGATGCCCCAAGTTCTCGCGCCCCACATCATCACTCTCCTTCGTCCATTCGTGCGTTCGCCGCTAGCGACTTTGCGCGCATCTCAACCAGCGCTTCCCGGACGGTCACGTCGCGCACTGGTCCGGTCATTGAATCCGCGTCAGAGCGGTATCGCTCAGATACGACTGGCTTGGCAACTACTGCCCGTTCAGTAGCGGGTGCCGCCCCCCCGCGTACGACGAGCCCCTCGCGCACCCAGCTCTGAAGGCTCTCAGCGCGGCGCGTACCCTCGCGCTCTGCTGCCATGTTCCACACCGAGAGCAACGACTCTGCTCGCGCTTGAAGCTCCCGCTCTGCGGTCTCATTCGACGCCATGACCCTCAGGATCCCAGCGTCGTTCACACCAAGAGGTACTGTGACGTCCGCCAAGCCCCCTCCGACGACACGCGCCCAATCGACGCCGTGATCTGGCGTGACCCGCTTGAGCAAGTCTGAGACGGAGGTCATGCGCCCACCACGCCCCTCCACCCCTTGTTTTAACTGGCCTTTCTCGGTTCGTCGGTTCATGGTCCGGACTGTATCCTGACCAGCCCGTGCTGGAAAGCCTGGCTTCACCGATACACGGGAGACGACGTTGCAAATTGGCATCGAACTTTATGTCTTGACTGAGTGTTTTGCTCACGCTAGCTTGCGCGCCCTTGTGTGGGGTGGAGCCATGTCGTCAGTCGACGAGGCCTTCGTTCCCTGCGAGAATTAATGACAACTTGCTGCGACGACGGAGTTTACTCCGATAACCGTGGCAAACTGAAGGCACGTAGCTCAGTGGGAGAGCGCTACCCTGACGCGGTAGAAGTCGGCGGTTCAATCCCGCCCGTGCCTACCAACGATAACGTCAACTCACGTTGACGAATGCGTCGTGCGAAACACGCACGGCACCAGAAGGCGAGGAACCATGCCGAAGTTGAAGACCCATCGCGGAGCTGCCAAGCGATTCCGATTGACTGGTAGCGGAAAGATCCGCCGTAACAAGGCCTACGCTCGGCACATCCTCACCAAGAAGAGCCCCAAGCGTAAGCGTAACCTGCGACAGAGCGCGCTGATCTCCAAGCCGGACGAGAAGCTCATCCGCCGCATTCTGCGAAACGCATAGCACACACCATCCAGCGATGAACTAGGCTGGTAGGAACGGAGAAGATACGATGTCTCGTGTACGACGTGGCTTCAAAGCGCGGCGCCGCCGCAAGAAGATCCTCAAGGCTGCGAAAGGTTACCGTGGTGGCCGTAGCAAGCTCTTCCGAACCGCAAAGAACGCGGTGATCAAGGCGTGGACTTACTCCTACCGCGATCGCCGTGTGAAAAAGCGCCTCTTCCGCCGGCTGTGGATCGCACGCATCAACGCCGCGAGTCGCAGCAATGGCCTGAAGTACAGTGAGATGATCCACTTGTTGTCGAAGGGCGATGTCGCGCTCGACCGAAAAGTGTTAGCTGACATCGCTGTGTCCGATCCGAGCGGCTTCACCCGCCTCGTCGACTTCGCACGCGCTCAAGCTTAAATCCACCGTCGCTGACCCCAGCTAGAGGAGACCTAGCCAGATGACGAAGGCCGACATCATCGAGACCGTATATGAGGGGCTTCGTGCCCATGGGATCTACTCCAAGCGCGAGGCTGCTGAGATTGTAGAGACCGTGTTCGAGACCATGAAGGACACCCTCGGCGAAGGTGAGCAGCTGAAGATTTCCGGATTTGGCAAGTTCGAGGTCAAGGCAAAGAAAGAGCGTGTGGGTAGGAACCCGCAGACTGGGCAGCAGATCATGATCTCCGCTCGGCGCGTGCTCACCTTCAAGCCTAGCCAAGTCCTGAAGAGCGCATTGAACACCTGAGTTGTCCGAGGAGCTTGCTCCTCACGAACGGGGCGTAGCGCAGTCTGGTAGCGCACTTGACTGGGGGTCAAGGAGTCGCTGGTTCGAATCCAGTCGCCCCGACCATGCAGAGCCGAGGATGGGAGACCGTCCTCGGCTCTGTGTCTTTCAGGTGGGTCCACGCACCGTCACAAACGGTGCAGTACACGGCGGACCGTCAGCGAACTGCCACGTCAAAGCCCCGTAAGCGTCCGCTCTGAGGAGGCTCGACGAGCGCGTCGCATAGTTCAACTCGGGGAGATGCACGCAGTGCCCGTCAAAGGGTTCATCATGGTGCCGACCAAGCACATCGATAAGATGCGCGTCGGTGGGTGACCGCTCTCCCTTCCACTGACCGACCACCTCTCTCAGAGAGACCTCGCGCTCGCTTCGGAAGGCGAGCCCACTTCGCTCCGTCACGACGTGCACCCCCCGTGTGAGCCGCTGCGCGTGCACCCTCTCACTCTCGGAGCGAACGAGCCAGGCGGTCTCAATGTCCGCGATCAGCATGTTGAAGGGGTTATAGGCAGCGCCGTCCTGCGGCTGAAACAGGCGCGCCGCCTCCTCAGCCGACGCAGCAGTGAGCGCTCGAGGGACGAGCTCACCCCGACTCCTTTTACGCGCGTCAGGCGGCGCACCGAATCGGTTGGTGACAGCGGCGACGACTCCCGAAGCGTTGTGGCCCAACCAAGTACCTCCAGCCTGCTCGTCGACGGGCGCGAGGATTCCCGATGCCCAGCGTTCAGGAGAGCGGCTCGGGCGTGAGACCTGCTCGTCTCGATTGGCCGCGATTAACAGGGGCGTCGTCCGCCAGCAGCGATGTGCGAGGATAATTGTACACATGGTCTGCAGATTAGCGGATCGGACGCCGCAGAGGCACTTAGTTGTGCAGTGCACTCTTTACCGCTTGCACGGCTCTGCGTCCTTTGTTAGACCCTCACTATGGTAGTTGCGGTCGACATCGAGTCGCTCCGCACTCGTAAGCTCCGAAAGCAGGTCGGTCAAAAGACATTTACTCGGGGTTGCCAGTACTTCGCGAGTGGACGGGTCGTAGAGGCGCGTCGCGAAGAGGACACGGTAGTAGCGACTGTCACGGGCAGCGGCGGCGCAGACTACACAACATGTGTTCAGCTTTCCGGTAGGGACGGTCGGATAATAAAGGCCGAATGTTCCTGCCCCCAACAACACGGATACTGCAAACATGAAGTATCGGTCGCGTTGGCAGCACTGGCAGATCCAACCCTAAGAGGCGCTGAGAGCGCCGGATGGGGGAGGATACTCGATGATGCCGAAGATGTGGCTTCAGAGTTTGCGAGTGAGGGCGAGGCAGAAGACAGGCTGGTCGTAAGACTTGGCCTCCCACTTACTCCGGATGACGCGGTGAGCGTCCGCTATTACAAGGCGGGCTTCACGAAGCGTGGGCGTGGCGCGGAGCGGTTAGTTCCGATCTCCGTGCTAAAAGACTCGCTGTTCAAGGACGCAGACGTCCTCGGGCTGAGGCGACCGGAGGAGATCTTGGCTGCACGCCTCGCAGGTCTCCTTGAGGTCGAAGAGGATGATGACTCCCTCCTCGCCGGTGACGCCGACTTAGACGTCTTGCTGCGCTCGTTAAGCCGAGTCCAAGAGGTCTACTTGGGGAAAGGCGACAAGCGCCTGAACATTCGCCTTGAGCCGGTCAGGCCGCGCATCCGCGTGGATGCTCTGAAGAACGGGGGGCTGTCCCTCAAGATTCAGGTCATCATCAACGGCAAGCGTCGAACCCTCGACAAACGCAGTCGTATCGCTGGTAGCCCCATGAGCACTTGGCTCTTTGATGGCGACAGCTCCATCATGCCGGTCATTGGTGGCCCAGGCGTCGGTACAATCATCTACGGGCTCAGTCGCCGTCAGGCGCGGATGCCCCCTAGAGAGGTCCCGACCTTCCTCGAGCGCGGCCTCATGCGGATGAAGTCGCTGATGCGCGTCGAGGCAGAGAATGGCGTACTCCCTGGTGTGGGAGACGTTGAGCCGCTGCTGATCCTCGGGGAAGATGGCGAGCACCTCAAGGTACAGCTGTCCTTCCGATACGGAGATCCCGTCGAGCTGCAGGTCTTCAATGACGCGGCCCCGGCAGTGCTGAGGTCTCCAGAAGGTCACGAGCCGACGTACATCGTGCGTGATCGCGCAAGAGAAGATGAAGCGATGCAGGCCGCCAAGCAATCGGGCCTCCCGGTCGAAGATGACCCGATGACGGTCCTCTTAGAGACCGGTGACGCGCTGACCTTCTTGGAGGAGAAACTCGACAGCCTTGAGAGCCATTGGGAGATCTTGGGGCGGGAGCGCCTGCAGCGCTTTAAGACACGACGGGTTGTCCCCACCTTAGCGGGCACCATCCGCTCAAAGATCGACGCGTTCGAGTGCAACCTTCAGGTCATCATCGAAGACACCACCTTTGGACTCGATGCCCTCTTACAGCTTTACCAAAGCGGCAAGAGGTACATTACGCTGAAGGACGGGACCCTCGCGATTGTCCCAGACGCCTGGGTGACACACCATCTTCAGATGGCGATGGAGCTCCCCCACCTCTTGATTGGAGGAGGAATCGGGATCGTCCCCCGGTACCATGCGCCGGTCCTCGATGCGCTCATCGGAGACGCTGAAGTGGACGGTGATGAAGATTGGCGACTGCTGTCCGAACGCCTCCGTAACTTCGCTGGACTAAACGACGAACCACTCCCGAAAGGCCTCAAGGCTGAGCTCCGTTCGTATCAGAAGCATGGATACGACTGGCTGTGCTTCCTCCGAGACTCAGGCTTCCATGGAATCCTAGCAGACGACATGGGCCTCGGTAAGACGGTTCAGGCGCTCTCGTTTTTGCTCGCGCAGAAAGAGAACGGCAACGCCAAGCACCCGAGCCTCGTCGTAGCCCCCACCTCCGTCACGGCCAACTGGGTCGCAGAGGCCAAGCGCTTCACGCCTGATCTCAAGGTCATCCGCTTGGTTGGCCCGAACCGAGAGAAGCTCTACGACAAGGTTAAGAACGCGGACGTCGTCGTGACGACCTTCGCCCTGCTGCGCCTTGACCTAAAGCGTCTACAGCGTCGCACTTGGCACGCCGTCATCTTGGACGAAGCCCAGCATATCAAGAACCCTCAAAGCCAGACCGCGCTGGCTGCAAAGAAGCTCACAGCCCACCATCGCTTTGCGCTGACGGGTACACCGTTGGAGAACAGCCTTATTGAGCTGTGGTCCATCTTCGACTTCTTGATGACGGGCTTCTTGGACGAAGAGAAGAACTTCCGCACGCGCTACGTACGCTCAGGTGCTGAGAAGCCCGAGGACATCGAAGGGCTGCGTATCAAAGTGGAGCCGTTCATGCTCCGCCGCATCAAGTCCGAGGTCGCCACTGAGCTGCCGCCAAAGACCGAGCAGATCCTCTACGTGCCTCTCCCGCCCGCGCAGCGAGAGCTCTATGACCAAGTTCGGGCGCTCACAAAGCAGCGCGTGATGGATGCGCTGGGCAGCAAGGGGCTCGGCGGCAGCGCCGTGACAGTCCTCGACGCCCTCCTGAAGCTCCGACAAGCGGCCTGCCACCCTGGGCTCGTGAAGCTCGACATCGCCAAAGACGTCACCGAGAGCGCCAAGCACGACATCTTGAAGGAGCTGGTCGAAGAGGCCGTCGCCGAAGACCATAGAGCGCTTATCTTCAGTCAGTTTACGAGCCACTTGGCCATCGTGCGCGAGTGGCTGGACGAGGCTAAGATCCCCTACTTCTATTTGGATGGTCGCACACGTAAACGCCAAGAATTGGTCGACAAGTTCAACGCTCCCGATGGGCCGCCGCTCTTCTTGATCAGCCTCAAGGCCGGTGGCACAGGTCTCAACCTGGCTGCAGCCGACTACGTGATTCACCTCGACCCATGGTGGAACCCTGCGGTCGAGGACCAGGCGACAGACCGTGCTCATCGTATCGGTCAGGTTCGACCGGTCTTCGTCTACAAGCTCGTGGCAGAAGACACCGTCGAGGAAAAGATCATCGAACTTCAGCAGTCCAAGCGGGACCTCTTTGAGTCTGTCGTCGGGCAAGGCACACTCGCGGGGAGTGGCCTCACCGTGGAAGACATTAAGTCCATCTTCGACGACTAGCCGGTCGTGGTGGCGCCTTGATGGGGCACCTCCAAGTACGCCACCTGAGGCATCCGCTCAACCGCTTGAACTGAGGATGCCCGGCTCTCTCTAGCGCTTCGGTGCTGGTTTAAGCTTGGTTCGCTTCGGAGGCGTGCCAGGGACCGGTCGCTTGGGCACACCTGGCTTCAGCTTGGGGTACTTCTCGCGAAACGCGGTGACCTCTTTGCCGATCTTGGGCTCATCAGGCAGCGACTTCTTCACCGCTGCGAGCTCATAGGCCACATAATTTGCCGTCGGATCAGGGGGCTCAATGCCCTCAAGCTCTAGCTCGAAAGACGCCTTCTCGGCGCGCATCTTGACGAGCTGCTTTCTGTAATAGTCAGCCCCGATGGTACGCGCCCGCACCGAGGTGCCGCTCTTCACCACACCGGCAGGGTTCTTCTTTGCCTCGGCTTCCTTCTTCTCCATGAGTCGCTCATAGCTGCTCAAGCGTGCCGTGAGCTTCTTGATCTCTTGTGCGAGGCCCTGACCTTTGAAGCGGTCTACAAATGGGTCTGTCGCCTTGCGATTGTTCCAAATATGGAGCGTCAACACGGAGAGATACTTACCTTTCGAATGCGCTTCACAGATGAAGACGCCGGCCTCGTTATCGGGGTGCGTCATCGAGCGCGTCCCGCTCCCGGCGAGGATCGCGGAGATGCCAGGCACCTGCTCCGCGAGGTTCTTGAGGGTCGCCTTGGGCAAATGCGCTAGAGCGACGACGATCTCAGCCCCCTGAGCCTTGAGAGCCTTAACCTGCTCACCTGCTACTTTGATGGGGTTATCGACCCGCCAAGGCATGGGAGATCCGTCGACAGGGCGCCGCTCGGCTCCTGTCATGGTGACACCGAACACGCCAATCTTGACGCCGTCGACGGTCACGATGGTGTGATCATCGAACATCGGCTTTCCGGTCGTAGCGTCGAGCAAGTTCGCGACCAAGAAAGGGAACTTCGCTCGCTTGTGGAGAGCTTTGAGCTGCTTCGCGCCTAGGAGCGTATCTCGGTCGCCGAGCGTGATGCCTGCGACGCCGCTCGCATTGAACTGGTCGACGATGAATTTCGCGGTCGCGTTGATCTGCTCCGTGTGCTCTTCCGCGACCCGAAACTTATCGTAGAAGAGGTCACCGGAGTCGAAGATCAGCTGGCCGTTCCACAACTTGTCTGTGGAGAGCTGTCCGAGGAGCGTGGCTTTCTTGGCAAGACCGCCAAGGGGGTTGGACTTTCAGCCACACGGTTCGAGTTCGCCGACCACGTTCGCCGTGTGGACGAGCGCGATGCGGCGGCCCTCGAACGGGACCTCCGGGACCTTGGCAGCGGGCGTCTTGGGTGCGGTGGCTTTACTGGTTGTCTGCGACGCCTGTGCTGCCGTCGATCCCGTCATAGCGGGAGACGAGGCTGAGCCCTTTGCAGTCGTTGTCGACGCCTCTGCCGCCGCAGGAGCATTCACAGGAGGTGCAGGCACGGTCTCGGAGCATGCTCCAACTGAGACGGCCATGAGTGCTGCACACACATAGGAGAGATGCTGTGATTTCATCGTAACCCCGTAAGGCAAGAACGCGTCGGCGGAGTATGGCAGACAGGCTGGTCTCCGTCGATAGACGAAAACGGGCCGCCGAGCGACGCTCGACGACCCGTAGATCGTTCCTCTCCCCAGCCAGTGACTAAGGGAGGTTATAGGCTACAGCGAGATTACTCGCCGTCACCCTCATCGGTCTCCGTCTCAGCATCGTCAGCAGCCACGAGGCCAGTGATGACAGCCGGAGCGCCCTCGAAGCGGAGGCCCAAGGAGAAGGAGTCCTTCTTCCCGGAGAGGTCCGTGTCGATGTCGGGCTTGATGATGCCAATCGCCGTGCAGACGAGGCCCTTGTTGTCCGCGATGCCCACGCACAAGGAGCCATCAGCCTCCTCGGTGCAGGTCGGGGAAGCGCCACTGAGCGCTGGCGTACAGCCGAGCTTGTCCTCTGCCTTGAGCTCGAGCATATCGCTGCCGTCTAAGCCGAGGCAATCGCAGGAGTTGCCCAATCCATTGAGGGCATCGACGAGCTGCTGCATCGGGACCACGCCGCCGAGGATGCCGTCGGTCCAGTTCAAACCGCCAGCGTCACCAGCGGTCACGTTGGACCAGATCTGTGTGTCTGCAGCGTCCAAGGCGATGTCGAAGCCGAACTCGCCGAGGGGGATCGTGACGGAGAAGAGAGACGGTCCAGCCGTCAGCTCGCCGCCCGCGATCATCGCGTTGTCGAACATGATGTAAGGAGTCGAAGTCCCCTCGATGAAGCTGGAGGGGTCCACTGCGTAGCCACCCTCAGCCATCTCGCCGAAGAAGCCGTTGAGGGTCAGCGCATCGTCGTCCGCAGCGCTGTCCAACCCGACCTGCTCGAAGAGAATAGTCAAAGTTCCGTCGTCAATCTGCTCCTGAATCAGGCCGTTGACGCCGTCATCACCGAGGCTGTCGCCGAGGAAAGAGCCGAGGCTCGCTAGGAGACCGCCGAGGCCGTTGTCAGGCTCGCCGTCACCGTTGAAGTCAAAGCAGCAGTCGCCCTCGTCCACGTCCGGGGTCGTGGCGTCATCCTCAGCCAAGCCGAGGGAAGTGATCACCGATGCGTCGGCGCTGAACACGTAGTCCTCGGGGAGACCCGGGGCCACGCAGGCACCTGCTGCGCAGAACTCGTCGCCCTCACACGTGGTCTCGATAGCCTCGTACTCACAGCTTGCCTCGTCGTCCACGACCGTGCAGGTCCCGTCAACATCGGCGGCGTAGCTGACAACCACACCACTCTCGTTGCACATGGCTGCGGGTGGTGCCGTGCAAGGGTTAGGGTCGCAGGGGTTCACGGGCTCGACGACCCTGTCCTCCTCAACCGGCTCGGGCGGCGCATCGCTCTCGTCGGGCCCGGATGCGTCATCGCCGGCCTCATTAGACTCTGCGGCGCCGTTCGAGGCATCGACTGTGCTATCGCCGCTGGCCACGTCATCGTCGCTTGCGGTGGCGTCGGCGGTGGGGGTTCCCTCGCCGTTGTCAACGGGATCTGTGCTGTCGCCACACGCTGCGGCACCTACTGCTAAAAAGAAGGCGAAACCAATCGCGCCTACGCTACGAATCTTCATCGTCGGATCCTTTCCCTAGGCTCCCTCGCGTGGAGCACATTTTTGAGGTGAGTCTTTCGCGGCGCATGTTCCGGTTCAAGTCCCCTCAGGTCAAACAAGCCGCCGCTAAGCCGGCGCTGTATGTCACGAAGGGGGCTGAAACTCAAGGGGCAATTCGCAAATGCCGTAGCGACGAGATCGCCAAAGCCGCCGTGAAAGATGGGTCGCCTGCGCTTCTGGGGGGTCGATCCCAGTTGATTGTCTAAAATAATCCGCCTTGTGTTGTCTCGGGGGCGGACGCGCAGGTCGACCCGCAGCGATGTAGAGCAAGGGCCATGCCAAGCATCGAAAAAGCGACCCGTTGCCAAGCAGCGACCTCTTTAACGTCTCGTCATCTGAGCTCCACATCACACGGAGCTGCATCCATGCACCGAACGCTCTGAGGTCGCCACACCCCGCTGGGGTCGAGTGTCCACACTCACGACACGTGGCTGGCAGAGTCGTCTGTGAGGCAGCCGCTACCCTCAACATTCCCATCGACAAAAAGAGACCCAGCAGCGGCCAGCGTGATGTGGCCGCACGACAAGGTAGCGCCGAGCTTGGAGTAACGATCGCGCCTGTGCCGCTGGCGTGGTCGTGCTGACGGGCGCCCAAGTCCCAAGGTTATAATAGCGTCCCCCGCCGCGGAGCGGACGACGTTCGGGTCGATGACTGTGCCCGAAGGCGATGATAGGGGCATCTAGCCTGTCCGCGACGTGCTCTGCGACAAGGCCCCATCGGCCTCGCTCTTGAAGCGCTAGACTGCCTCGACCGAGCGCCCGTGCGGTGATCGCAAAGAGTGGCAACACGGCAGCTAGAAACGCCAAGTCATGCCAGGTCGCCACCTGGCTTAGCCCCATCGCGGTGAGGCCGATCGTCACGGCGACCAAGAGCAATCGATCTATCCAGAGTTCGTGCATCAAGTCACCTGCGCGATCATGAACCGGGGCCGACATCAGGCGCCTGAGGAACGCGAGGACAGCGGGATCAAGCCGCTTATCCGCAGCGTACTCTTCGTAGAGCCCTTCATCGAACACCCAACGCCCGAGCACCCGACGTCGGCGGCCCCTAAGCTCCCAATAGGTCGCAAATGACTGGTAGAGGTAACGAAAGAGGAAAGAACGCTTGGGCCAATACTCCGTAAATGCCAAGCGCACATAGCCGCCAATCGATCGCAGAAAGCTCGAATCATCAAAGGGGTTGATGGTGCCAAAGCAGGCGAGGAGCCTGCGACCCAAGACCGACCCGAGGGAGCTCTCAAGCTCCGCATCGCGAGCGCGATCCGGGGGGGCGAGCGGCGCCAAAACATCGCGGTAGCTGCACGTGGCATCATACTGCTGGCCATGCTCGGCGTAGAGCACTCCCGGGACGTAGGTAAACCAAGGCTCAAAGTGGATCGCGCTTGCCACACGAGCGCCCTCGCCCGCCGGCGCATGGCGCACCAAGCTATCGATCAAGACCGCCTGAACCGATGGGAACGCCAACTCTCTGTCGTGGTTCCCCATGACGAAGATGACCTGGTTACCCCGCGCGAGAAAACGAGACAGCCCATGCACAAACCCCGAGTGGTCCTCGAGGAGGCGCCGCATTTTAAAGACACTCCACGGTTCGGTGGCGGGTAGTCCAAGCGGCTGCGGCCCCTCTTGGTCCGGGTGCGTGAAGACCGAATCGAAGTCGAAAGTGTCCCCGTTGAAGATCAGCACGGTCCCGTCGTACGCGCTGGGGCGTTGAGCGTCCAGGTGGCTCATGAAGGCGTTCAGCGTCGCATCTTGCGCTGCGTCGGGTCGCTTGTAGGACCACCAGTCCGGGGTCGCAGTCGGAGCCACCTCAGTCAGGTGAACGTCACTCAGCAAGGCATATTGGAATGCCTTGGGGGGGTGTTCGATGCGCCTTGAGGGGATGAGAGTCATCTCTTTAGGTGTACCAGACCCTCCCCCTCGAAGCGCACATCCCCCGGTCGAATTGGCTCACAAAATCGGCGTCGGGAGCAAGGTCGGTTACCTTCATCCTGTTCGGTGCCACTTGCGTGGCGAGAGACTTGGACGGAACGCAACGATGAACGAGTTAGAGGTCGGTGTCGGTCAGTGGAGTGAGCCCGGACGTTCGGGTAGCGCGACAACTGCCTCCGCGTATGCCGGTTTCGGCGACTACCATTTGGTCGTCGTAGCGGACTCAGCGAAGGGAGCGACCCCCACCAAGAGTGTGGCTCAAGCAGCCGTCGCCGCAGTCACCTCTGCGTTCCGGGGCGGTAGCGACCACACTGCGGTCGCAGAGCGACTCGCAGATGCGTTTCGCTCCGTGCACGCCGCGATTCAAGAGGCGACCATCGGCACCCAAGCAGAAGGGCGTGGTGGCGCTGAGATCGCAGCCTTCATCATCGAGCCTGGCCACGTCACGTTCGCCAGAGTCGGTGGCGGACGGCTCTACGTGTTGGAGTCTCATGGTGCGGTATCTTTTCCCGTGTCACATACCTCGGGCTTCGCTGGAGACGGCACCACAGAGCCCGACATCGTCACCCGCGCAGTCGCCCTCATGCCTGGCGATCGTCTCGTCCTCGCAACCGAGTCAACTGCGCGCACAATCGCCGCGGACATTGGTGCACTGGCGCAAAGCTCATCCCCGCAACTCACCGCGCAAGCACTCGTAGCTGCTGCGCGACGACGAGGAGAGCGAGGCGCATTGGTCGCCCACGTCGTCGAGATTCGCAGCGAAGCTCCGGCGCGTACGCGACGCCCGACGCTCGCTACGGTCGATGTCCCCCCCCCGCCCGCGATCGGCCTCGACGGACGCCAAATGCGGGGGATGCCGGGCATCAAGACGCGCAGCAACCTCCCATGGGGCTGGCTTATCGCGCTCGGGTCGCTGGCGGCCGCCACTGCCTATTGGCCTGCAGAGTTCTTGTTTACACCCGTCGTCAGTGATCCGGGACAGCTTGAGGCGTCTCAAGCGCCGAGCCCTCCTCAGCCACTCGTACCTGACGCCGTGAGCCGTGATGCGGCGACCGCCTCATCCGGAGACACCACGCCCGCGACCGTGGTGACCCCGATTCAAGCCCCCGCTGAAGCGGTCGCGCCCCCTGAGATCCCCACCCGCGCTGAGAAGCGCGAGTTGAGCGCCGAGGCCCTTGAGGCGATCCCGGTCGCGGACACGGTCCCAGCTGACGGCACCATCGATCCCAACGAGCCGATGGACACGAAGGTCGCTGACATCTTCAAGTGGGACAACCCGCGCATCTCTGCCCGTGACCTAAAGCGGTACTTAGTGCGCGCGAAGCAGAAGGGCTCGCTTCAGCGCTCCCTAAAGATGGTCGAGCGCTGGATCGCTGATCACCCGGATCGTGCGACCTTCCTGGTCATGATGCACTTCCAAGAGAAGCGCACGAGCACCCGCCTGAAGCGCTGGGCACGCCAACAGATGGCGACGCTCTACGACGCCCGCTGAATCCAAGCCTCTAGGACATCGGGGTAAGGCACGCAGCGATGCTTCTCGCTGATCCACGTGACGGCCTCTTCAAGTCCGAGGCCACGGTGCTTCACGAGGTAAGCGATGATCACCGTCGGAGACCGGTTCAAGCCCGCCGAGCAGTGAACATAGACCTTACCACCACCGAGCACGGCGTCGTTCAAAGCTGCGACTGCCGTATCGAGGTGAGTCAGGAGGTCCTTCTTATCGAAGTCCGTGATCGGGACGCGCGTCACATCGATCCCTAGCCGCATGTAAAACTGCCACAAGACGGGCCACTGAATCCCTCGGGAGGACAGATCCTCATCGGACTGAAGGCAGAGCACCGACGTCACACCATGCTGGCGAGCCAGCGCCATCATATGCTCAGGCGCGTGGGGATGACTCCCCACAGCCAGCTGCTCGTCCAGATCGGTGTAGTGCTTGATCATGCAGCCCATCGTGAACCGCAAAGCTGACGATGGCAACGTCCCTGAGTCCGTCATCATCGACCCAGTGGTTGACAGGTCCATGCAGCTGGCCTCTCTAGTGGTCGCACACGCCCGAGCGTCACCTGTTGAGGACAGCCCATGTATCGCAGCACACAATCACTCATCGTCACGGCATTTGCGCTCTGCATCGGGTGCGCATCAGAGCCGGCGCCAACGCCAGCACCGAGCGCCCCAGCGACTCCAACGGTCGCCGAGTCCGCTGCGCCCGTGACCACATCGCCGCTTGCGGCAGCCAAAGCGCTCCTCGCCACCCCCCTCGCCACCAACGTCGACGCCAACGATTTACGTGAACGTGCAGAAGCGCTTAGCACTTGGGCAACGACCCAACCTGCAGAGGTCCAGCTCGATGCAGCGCTGATGCATGGGCGATTGCAGCTCCTCGCGGTCGTGCTCGACAGCCGCGGCAAAGCAGCGGTACCGCAATCGACTAAGACGCTCCTGCGACGCATCGCGACTGATCCTGCGCTCGTGAAAGCCCAGGGGGAGCTCGAGGACGCAGCCTTGCAGGTGAAGGAGGCGGCGCTGGCTATCCTTGGGCTCGACTCTTCCGTGAAAGACGTCCGAATCAATCGCGCGGCAGCCCTCGAGCTGGCCGCCTCTCCGAGCCTCGCAGGGCAAGCTGTCCGGGCCGTGTGGCTCGCGCGCGCAGAGAGAGCCCTCACCGCGTGGGCTACGCTCCCCGCAGAGCTTCGCGCGTCCGCTGCGTTACCAATCAGCGGACGGATGCTCTGCCCCCGGTGCGCCGATGCGCACCACATCACACCTGACAAGGTCGTGCCGCTCCTCTTGGGCCAAGGCAACTCAGGCGGCATCATCTGCGACCAAGCTATCGCTGCAGGCGCTTCAGCCAAGGTCCCCAGCGCGCAGACCGGCGCCCTCTCCCTTTGCGAGGACTTTTGGCCGACGTCCACACTCGCCGACCCCGCCCTCTTTTGGGGGATGAATGCGCCGGTCATCGCGCTCTTGCGCACAGCCAAACAACTGACTGAGGCGCCCAACCCAGGGGGCCCGATGGGGTCTACTATTGATACCCGTGTCACCGCCATCAATAAGCTACTGGAGCGCCCCTGGGTCTTACCAACCGCCATAGTCGCTGCCGCCGTCCGTGCCCCTGAGAGCACCACGCCGCACCTCTTCATACCGAACCTTGGAGGCGCTGGGTTGTCCACCCCCCAGCCTCCGCTCAGCGTCATTACCCTTGGCCCGGATGGTCTTCGTGTGGGTCTCCGCCCCACCGTGCTCTTCGAGGAGGACGAGCTCGTCTCGGTCTCGGTCCGTGAGGGGCTCCCCGCGGGTGGCCGCCTTGTGCTTGCCCTCGAGGCCCTTCGGGCTGCGCCGCGGGACGCCAAGGGCGGTATCGCCGAGGTCAGCTCAGCCGTGAACCAGGCTCAAATCGCGTCAACGGGCATCTACAAGAGCCTCGGTCATGAGGCTCCGCAGGCCACCGGCGTCACCTTCGCAGTCGACGTAGAGGCCACCTCTGAAGACGTGTCGCGCGTGACCGCGGCGCTCCGTGCCGCCGGCGTCGAAGTTGTCCATGTCCTAAAAGCCGCCTCTCACGGGCATACGCTTCCCCTGATGATCCGCGAAGAGGTCGCTGGGACCCGTACAGTGCTTAACGCAGCCCCCATTACAGCCTACGAGCAGCCGCTGCGCGCAGTCGTTCACCGCACGCATGTCGACCTCTGGGCCGCAGAGAGGGCGAGCACACCTGTACCAGAGTCAAAAGCCACCTACCGCCCGCCGGTCGGCACACAGCTGGGTTACCGCGGGAAAGAAATCGTCAGGGTCCGAATCCCTATCGCGGACCCCGAGGCTGGCCTCACTCAATCGGGGCTCGATCTGATCCACAAAGCGACGACCTATCTCCTGGCGCGCGACAATGCTGCCCCGTTACTCCATGTCATCGCTGCAAAGGCATCACGAGCGGCAGACGTGCTCCTCGTCGCTCGCCGATTCCAAGAGCGCCCCGGGGCGGCACTCAAGACCCCTCACGTCTTCTGGCCAGGGACCCGCTGCGGCGGAAGTGATTATAAAGCCAATCGACGCACGCCAAACGACTGCGCGACGGGCGTCTCGGTGGCCTTCTCATCGCTGCCTCAACCGTCTAACCGGGGTGTCTCGTCGCGGGCCGCAGGTTCTCGATTGAAGAAGGGTGATGTGCCAGATTCGGAGCCTGCTCCCCCGGCCAGTGACGCCTTCTGCGACAAGAAAGATATCCGGGTCGCGATGAACCGCGCGAAGGGCTCATTCCGCTTCTGTTACCAACGCGAGCTTCAATCGCTCCCAGACTTGGCCGGACGGGTTGTCCTTCGCTTCACTATCGGCACAGATGGTCGTCCCAAGGGCGCCTCGATCGCGTCATCAACCCTCGCGAATAAGGCCACACATGGCTGCCTGTTGAAGACGGTGAAGCGGATGACCTTCAAGCCCCCCAAGGGTGGCGTCTGCCCCGTCCGCTGGCCCTTTACGTTCCAACCCCGATGACCTGAAGCAAACATCGGGAGAGGTGCGCCAGAGCTCGCCCACGATGACTCACTGCGTTTTTCGCGTCCGCCCCCATCTCGGCGAAGGTGAGCCCGGTGGGCGCGTAGAAAAAGAGTGGGTCGTATCCGAACCCCTCGGCCCCTCGCGCTTCGCGCAGGATCCGCCCCTCAACGCGCCCTTGAAGGGCATAGAGCACAGCGCCCTCCGGGACCCATCGATGGGCGACGGGTGCGACATCAGGTGACGAGGGCGTCTGGTCCGCTGGAACGATCAACGCCAACTGACACACAAAAGCGGCCCCCCTCCTCTCCTCAGGTGTCGCCTCGAGCGCCGCGAGCAGATGTGCGTTGTTCGAGTCCGTCGTCGCGCCCTCCCCTGAGAAGCGCGCGCTGAACACCCCTGGGGCGCCGTCCAAGGCGTCCACTGTGAGGCCCGAGTCGTCCGCGAGGCAGACCCCGCCGGTCACCTTGAAGGCTGCGGCAGCTTTCAAGACCGCGTTATCCAGAAATGTCTCTCCGATCTCCTCCACATCTGGGACCTCCGCATCGGCTGCAGGGATCAACTCAAAAGAGCCTATCGCCGCGAGCATTGCTCGAAGTTCGGAGAGCTTGTGCGCATTGCGTGTTGAGACGTAGAGCGTGTGCGTGGACATATCCGTTCCTGAAGCTGATTGAGTCAGAGGGTTCGCACCTCTGGCGCGGAAGGTCATGGTGCTTTAACGTGCGTGAGCATTACTCCGGAGAGTCTTCCATGGACACCACACCAGGCAACGTACTCACGCGATTCGGCGTCGACGAGATGACCGTATCGCGGGCGCTCAGCGATTTGCTAGGGC
This sequence comes from Myxococcota bacterium, assembly GCA_049602155.1. Lineage (GTDB taxonomy): Bacteria > Myxococcota_A > UBA9042 > PHBI01 > JBMYRH01 > JBMYRH01. The sequence continues at coordinate 32,024 of JBMYRH010000011.1, forward strand.
GAGACGTCGACGACGCCGATATCTACTTTGAGCACATCGACTCAGAGGCCATATCCCTTGAAGAGAGCATGGTAAAGAAGGCCGGCCGCTCGGTGCGTCAAGGGGTGGGTGTACGTGCCGTCTCAGGTGAACGCACGGGATACGCGCACTCCGATGCCGTCGACGCCTCGGGCCTGCTCGACGCAGCGACTGCAGCCAAGGCGATCGCGCGCACCGCGAACAAAGACATCTCGGTGGACCTGACACCGGCATCGGGGCTGCACAACCTCTACCCAGTGACCGATGCTGCGCCGGCCGCGGTCAACGTCCCCCTAGACGTCAAGATCGACCTGCTCAACGCCATTGATGCACGAGCCAGGGCACATGATCCCCGCATCGAGCAGGTCATGGCGAGCCTCTCGACCAACCTCCGGACAGTGCTGATCGTCCAGGCAAATGGTCAAATCGCCGCGGATGTCCGCCCTTTACTTGTCCTGAGCGTGCGGTGCATCGCTGCTGACGGGAGTAACCGCCAGGTCGGCTCCGGGGCTGGCGGCGGACGCTACAGCTTCGACACCCTGCTCACCGATGGCCGTTGGGAGAAGTGGGCTGATGAGGCTGCTCAACGAGCCGTCTTGAACCTGAACGCGATCGACTGCCCCGCTGGGACCATGGATGTGGTCTTGGGGCCCGGTTGGCCTGGTATTTTGCTGCATGAGGCCGTCGGTCACGGGCTCGAAGGCGACTTCAACCGCAAGAAGACCAGCGCCTTTGCCGGACTCCTTGGCCAAAAGGTCGCGAGCGAGGGCGTGACTGTCGTCGACGACGGCACCATCGCCAGCCGCCGAGGCAGCCTGAATGTCGATGACGAGGGCACGCCGACTCAGCGCACAGTGTTGATCGAGAACGGCATCCTGAAGGGCTACATGCAGGATCGCTTGAACGCGCGCTTGATGGGTGTCCCTGCCACCGGGAACGGACGACGACAGTCCTACGCTCACACCCCAATGCCTCGCATGACCAACACCTTCATGATGGCCGGCCAAGAGGCCCCGGAAGACATCATCAAGGGCGTCAAAAACGGCATCTACGCCGTGGCCTTTGGCGGCGGACAGGTCGACATCACGAGCGGCAAGTTCGTCTTCAGTGGCTCGGAGGCCTACCTGATCGAAGACGGGAAGGTCACCGCACCGGTGAAGGGCGCTACCTTTATTGGCAACGGCCCTGACGTCCTCAAGCGGGTCACCGCAGTCGGACATGATCTCGCCCTAGACAACGGCATCGGGACCTGCGGCAAAGATGGCCAAAGTGTCCCAGTCGGAGTCGGAATGCCCACCATCCGCATCGACGATCTGACCGTCGGTGGCGTCAGCGCGTAAGGACAGGAGAACCCCATGACTGAGATCCCCCAGTCCCCAGAAGGCCTCCTGCAGTGGGTACTCGACACCGCTGCGCGGCATGGCGCGACCAGCGCCGACGCGCTCTTCGTGGAAGGGCACAGCACCGAAGTGGGTGTACGCCTCGGCGAGACCGAGCAAGTGAAGCGCAGTCGGCAAAAAGGAGTCGGCCTGCGTATCTTCAAAGGGCGAAGCACCGCCACCACATCGAGTAGTGACCTTGATGCAGCGCGCCTCGAAGCCCTCATCAAGCGAACCTGTGACGCAGCGACAGTGACCGCCGATGATCCCTGCGCCGGCCTGCCGGATGCAGACGCCTTTGGGAAAGGCAGCGACGCAGCCCTCGACCTCTTTGACCCCAGCGTCGACAACATCGACGTGGAGTCAGCCCTCGATATGGCGCTCGCCGCCGAGGCCGCCAGTCGAGACGCTGATCCAGCCATTGAGAACTCCGAGGGTGCAGAGATGAGCTGGGGCAGCTCGACCATGCACTTCGCGAACTCTCTCGGTGTGCGCCATGACCGACGCTCAAGCTCCGTGAGCCTGTGGACGACGCCAGTGGCGCACCGCGGTGACGAGATGCAGCGTGACTACTGGTATACATGGTCACGGCACCGCGACGCGCTCATGGACCCCGCAGAGGTCGGACGCCGCGCAGCAAAGCGAGCACTCCGCCGTCTCGGCGCCCGCAAACCCGAGACCTGCCGCGTCCCCGTAATCTTCGAGGCGCCCATGGCGAGTCGCCTCCTCGGCAGCTTGGCGGGCGCGATCTCGGGTGGCTCCATCTACCGGAAGGCCTCCTATTTATGCGACAAGCTGGGCGAGACGATCGCCGCGCCATCGATCACCGTGATCGACAACCCACACCTCACCCGTGGACCGGCATCGCGCCTCTACGATGGAGAAGGGCTCGCGACTCAACCTCTGACTGTGATTCAGGATGGTGTCCTTCAGTCGTACATCCTAGACACCTACACCGCGCGAAAGATCGGCGGCCAGAGCACGCGACATGCGAGCCGAGGTCTCGCCAGTACGCCCGCCCCTTCGACGAGCAATTTCTGGATGAACCCGGGCGAGCAGAGCCTCGAAGAGCTCATCGCGTCCACTGAGCGCGGTCTCTTCGTCACCGAGCTCTTCGGCTTTGGTGTGAACACAGTCACAGGGGACTACAGCCAGGGCGCGTCAGGGCTTTGGATCGAGAATGGGAAGCTGACCGACGCGGTCAACGAGTTCACGATCGCGTCGACCCTCCCCGCGATCTGGACCGGGATCGACGGCGTGGCCAACGATCGCGTGACCTATCGCGCGACGAGCGCCCCATCCTTCCGCGTCAATGAGATGACCCTAGCGGGCGCGTAAGGCGTCGCGCAGCCGCGCTAGAGATCGACGATCAAGAGCTTGCCGCCCTCTCGAGTGAAGGTCAGGCGCTCTTCCTGCCCATTGCCGAAGCGCAGGACAATGTTCCACTGCTCCCGGGTGTCCTCCTGACGGTGGAGCACCTCAAAGCCGGTCTTCACGTTCTGGATGAAGATGCTTGAGCGAATCCAAAAGTTCGTGGGGTTCATGTCGTGCATGCGCTGTAAGTCCGCGGCGAACTCCTCCGTCGCTAGCCCCTGAAGCGTCTTGAGGTCGCGTCTACCGAGCGTGCGCGCGACCGTCTGAATAAGCGCTTCTTCGCTGCGTGGACTCGCGGCCTCTGCCGGCGCCTCGCCGGCGACCGATTTAGCGGACTGAGTCGGCGCCGTCGCCGCGATCGAGGCGAGTGGCTTCGCTGGCTTGGGAGTCGTCGCGGCCTCTTCAGAGGAAGAGCACGCCATAAAGAACGTCAACGTCAGTGCGACGAGGATGGGGCGGTTGGGCTTCATATTCACCTACAGGTTGCCGCTCAGAGAGTCTCGTCCGAATGCATATCGAGCAACTTTCTGAGCGGCAACGTGGAGAATGGTCGGGGCAGCAGGATTTGAACCTGCGGCATCCAGCTCCCAAAGCTGGCGCGCTACCAGGCTGCGCTATACCCCGTGAACGAGTGGACCCTACACGAAGGCAGGGTCTCGGTACACACCGAATTCGTCTCGAAAGACATCACAGATCTCGCCGACCGTGACATTGACCTCGACGGCGGTGACAATCGGGGGCACGAGATTCGTACCGGATTGGCATGCTGCGCGCACGGCGGCCAACGCCTTCGCGACCGCGTCAGCGTCTCTCTCGCGTTTGACCGTCTTGAGGCGCGCAACCTGAGAACGCTCGACCTCTGGATCAATCTTCAGCGTCGGGATGCGCTCGTTGGACTCTTCTTCATACTTGTTGATGCCGACGATGACGCGCTCTCCGCGCTCGACAGCCCTCTGATCTTCAAAGGCAGAGTCCGCGATCTCTCGCTGCGGATAGCCGATCTCCACGGCGCGCACGATCCCGCCCATGTCATCGATCTTGTCGATGTAGGCCATCGCGGCCTTCTCCATCTCATCGGTCAGCTTCTCGACGTACCAACTGCCCGCCAAGGGATCGACGACGTCAGCGACCCCCGTCTCTTCGGCGATCAACTGCTGGGTGCGGAGCGCCAACTTAGAGGTCGCCTCCGTCGGCAACGCGTAGGTCTCATCCATGCTGTTGGTGTGAAGGCTCTGCGTCCCACCAAGTACCGCCGCCATCGCCTGAATCGCGACGCGAACGACGTTATTCATCGGCTGCTGCGCGGTCAGGCTGACGCCCGCCGTCTGTGCATGTGTCCTAAGGCGCCAAGAGCGCGGATCCTTCGCATGGAACCGGTTCCTCAAGACCTTGGCCCAGATGCGGCGCGCGGCTCGGAACTTCGCGATCTCCTCGAAGAAGTCGTTGTGCACGTCCCAGAAGAAGGAGAGCCGGGGGGCGAAGTCGTCGACGTCGAGCCCTGCATCAATCCCTGCCTGGACGTATCCAATGCCGTCGGCCAGCGTGAAAGCGAGCTCTTGGACCGCCGTCGCCCCGGCCTCACGGATGTGATAGCCGCTGATGCTGATCGCGTGGAACTTCGGCATCTCCTTTGCGCAATACACGAGCATGTCACTGACGATACGCATGCTCGGGCGAGGCGGGCAGATCCACTCTTTCTGAGCGATGAACTCTTTTAGGATGTCCGTCTGAATCGTGCCCGCGAGCTTGTCTGAAGAGACCCCGCGCTCTTTGGCGATCGCGACGTAGAGCGCCAGCAAGATGATCGCCGGGCCGTTGATCGTCATCGACGTGGAGACCTTATCCAGCGGGATGCCCTCGAAGAGGCGCCGCATATCGTCGATGCACGAGACGCTCACGCCTTCGCGACCGACCTCGCCAGCCGACAATGGATGATCTGGATCGTAGCCCATCAGCGTGGGCATATCGAAGGCCGTGGACAGCCCCGTCTGGCCTTGCTCAAGCAAGAACTTGAAGCGGCGGTTGGTGTCCTCTGGTGTGCCGAAGCCAGCGAACATACGCATCGTCCAGAGGCGGCCACGGTACATGTTCGGGTACGGCCCGCGCGTGTACGGGTAAGAGCCGGGCAACCCGATCTCCTCGGGGATCTCCTGAGCGCTGTACAGGTCCTCGATCGGGAGACCGCTCATCGTGGCGAAGGAGTCCTTGCGGCGACGAAAGCCCGATGAGGCCTCGTGATACGCGTCGAGATCCGTCGGTTCTTGTGTCTCATCAGCAGGTTGATTTGGCTTCGCCATGGGTCCCTCCAAGCGTGATTTACGCGCGTGGCACCCTCCATACCACCGACGCGGGCGATTCATGAAGACCCATGACATTCGATCGGCTACAGTCCGCCGCCATGACGGGGATGCGCGGCAACTACATCAGCGGCGCGTGGGTCAGACCCACCGAGGGCCGAGTCGTGCGCAGCGTCGACCCTTCGACGCCCGACACGATCGTGGCTGAGGCGCTCTCTGATCCCAGTCATGCAGAGCGAGCGGCAGACGCCGCGGATGCTGCACAACGCAGCTGGTACGAGCGCACACTCGACGATCGATACCGCGCCCTGCTTCGCTTCGCCGACGCGTTAGATGCGCGTGTCGAAGAGATCGCCGACGCGATGACCTCCGAGATGGGCAAGCTCATCGATGAGGCGCGCACCGAGGTCCGCTCACTCCCGGCCCGCATCCGGGGGGCCGAAGCGGGCATGCTGAAGACGCTCCGGCCGACCCCCGTCCCAAACGCTAACGCCGAGCTGCGCTACCACCCCCTAGGCGTGGTGGCGGTCCTTGGCCCCTTCAACTTCCCGCTCCACCTACTGCACGCTCATGTCGTCCCCGCGCTCCTCGCTGGGAACGCTGTCGTGCTCAAACCCTCTGAGCGGACGCTGCTGACTGCTCAGCGCTACGTAGAGGCCTGGGACGCCGCTGACTTGCCCCCCGTGCTGAACATGGTGCAAGGCGATGGCGAGGTGGGCGCGGCGCTGGTCGATGCCTCGGCCGTGCGGGGGGTCGTCTTCACGGGCTCGTGGCACGTGGGTCACGCGATCCAGAGCGCCACGCTGTCCCGCCCGGAGGTCCTGGTCGCCCTCGAGATGGGCGGACAGAACATGGCCTACATCGCCCCTGACGCAGACCTGGACCTGTGCATCGAGGGGCTCGTCACTGGAGCGTTCCTGACCACTGGCCAGCGCTGTACGTGCACCTGTCGGGCGCTCGTTCACCGCGACATCGCCGAGGCGCTCCTTGATCGGTTGATCCCGCGAGTCGCCGAGCTGACCTGGGGTGACCCACGCAGCGATGTGTTTATGGGGCCGCTCGCGTCTCATCATGATCGCGACCGTGTCGATGCGCTCTGCCAACGTGCGGTGGACGCTGGGGCCACCGTCTTGCTCCCCGGCGAGCGTCGCGAGGGTGGCGCCTTTCGTGGGCCCTCCATTCACCAGATCAGCGCCGACCATGACTCGGACTACACCCGTGAAGAGATCTTCGGCCCAGATCTGGCGATCACCATCGTGGACGATCAAGACGCCGCATGCCGCGTCATCAACGCGAGCCCCTTTGGCCTAAGCCTCGCCGTCTTCAGCGCATCTCGTGACACCCTCGATGCCGTCTACCGCGCCACGCGAGCGGGCTGCGTCAACTGGAACCGCTCGACAAGCCGAGCCACTGGCGCCCTCCCGTTCGGGGGCGTCGGCCGCTCTGGAAATTATCGACCTGCCGGGGCAGACGCGTTCCGAAACGTCACCTACCCTGTGCAGCTCCAATGGACCACTCCAACAGGAGGCGACCATGACTGAGAAGACCGCCCTGCAACGCCTCGATCTTCGCCACCAACTCGAAGAGGTGTGCGAACCCTACCGCCTCTTCCCTAGCGTAGACGACGCCGGTGAGTTCAGGCTCGACCTCTCTCAGTTCGGCTGCTCCGACGCCTTGAACCGCACCCTCGGCGGTGCGCTCGCGTCGGCGCTCGTCGAGGCCGACTTCGCCGCAGCTATCGAGGGCGATGCGCTTGTCCTCAGCGCCACAGACACCCCCACAGTCGCTGATGCACTGGACGACGCGCTCTACGCACTGCGCCCCCTCGCGCCGACGCGGTTTTTGAGTCGGTTCCCCCAAGGCACTCACGTCCCTGGGGCCGAAGCCCTCTCTCTGCCTCGCTCAGACGCTTACCGGGCGCGGCTCATCGCCGCGGACTTCCTTCCCGACGATAAGAAGCCGCCGGTCTTGGACATGCACCATGCATCGGGGCCTTACCTGGCGAGCATCGATGACGAGCCGCTGATCCTCTTTGATGCAGCGAGCCAGATCGCGACCCATGCTGGCGGCATCAACCCGCCAGAGATCCTTGAGGCGATGTGGACCGGGGACTTCGATGATGTCCTACCGGTCAACCCCGACACGCGTCGGCAACGCAGCGCGCCTGTCGAGTGGCTGGCCGACCGGCTCCGCGAGGCGACCGACGACACCCTCCCCCACGTCGCCTTCTGCGGCTCCGGCGCAGAGGCCAACGAGCTCGCCTTACGCGTCGCAGCCAAGCAGCGGCCAGGGCGCCACAAGATCGTCGCCTTTGAGGGCAGCTTCCACGGGCGAACCATGGCCGTCCTGCACGCGACCTGGAACCCCGCGAAGCGCGAGCGATTCGAGCTCAAGGGGTACGAAGCGCGTTGGTGCCCTTGGCCGACCTCTAATGGTGTCGACCTCGAGGATGGCCCGATCGATTTGGCCGGCTGGGACCGCCAAGCTGGGAGCGACGCGCGTCAGGCGCCTGCGAGCGCAGACACCCTTGAGAGCGCAGAATGGCAGGCCCTCATCGCGGTCGAAGCAGCGCTTGAGGACGACCAGGCAGTCGCGATCCTCGCCGAGCCCATGCAGTCCGAGGGTGGAGAGCGTCACGTCTCAAACCGCTTCATGAACCGCCTCCGCGTCCTCGCCCTGGCCTATCAAGTCCCCTTCATCATGGACGAAGTGCAGACAGGCTTTGGCCTCGGCGGACCGTTCTTTTGGCACCGTGGCTTCGACTTCGCGACCCCTCCTGACTTGGTCACGGTCGCCAAAAAGGCCCAAGTGGGCGGCGTCCTCTCTCGGACGCCCATCGACTGCCAACCCGAGGTCCATGTCGCGAGCGCCATCCGCGGGCTATGCCAAGCAGACATCATCAGTGGGGGGGACTCAGACGCTGTCGAGGCTGACGTCTCTGTGCGCCTCGCCCGTGTCGCAGAGGCGCACCCTGAGACCATCCTCAAGCCGCGGGTCGAGGGCTACTCCTTTGGCTTCGACCTCCCCGACAAAGAGGCGGTCGCCCACCTGATTGGGCAGCGACTCTGGCGTGGCTGGATGCTCTACGGCGCAGGCCCAAACGCGGTCCGCTTTCGCCTCCACCCCCATGTCTCAGCGCGTGCACTCGACGGCCTCTTCGATCGCTTGGAGCGCTCTGTGACCGCCTTTGAAGCAGGTGACACCACCGCGTGGCGTGAAGACACGATGCCGGACCCTTGGGGGGTATGGCCTCCGAAGGAGACACCCGCCTCCGCCGACTACCGAATCGAGCAACTCGACCGCACGACATGGCGCGCACTGCAGCCCGCGATCGCCGCGCTCCAGGCGCAGTGCTACGAGCCCGCGCGACGCGATGACCTCGACGAGTTCTGCGAGTGGCTCGACGACGACGCCATCTACTTCGCAGCGCTCACCGAGACCGGAGCGCTCGCAGGCATCACGGTCGCCTTCCCCCTCGAGCGTGAACCGACCTTGGACGGCCCCGCCCAAGACGGCACCCTCGGTCAACAGCGCACGCTTTACTCCGCCGAGGTCGCTGTCGACGCTGCCCACCGCGGTAAAGGGCTGGGACGCGCGCTCAAGGATGCTCAGATCGCTGCTGCAATGGCGGCAGTCGATGCCGATGGCCAGCTACGCTACGACTTCGTGACCGGTCGCAACCGTGTCGGTGAGACCGACGCGATGATGGGGATCAATGAGGTCTACGGGGCCTACGAGGTCTCGCGCCATTACGCACAGTATGGCGAACCCGACGGGGTCTGCTCCTACTACCGCATCCCGCTTACTGCCCCTCGACTGCCGCTCACCGCGCCCGAACACGACGGGGACACTCTGAACCTCGATCCGTCCCTCGTAGAGCGACTCGGTGATCCCTCCTTGCTCCTCACGGGCTTGCACCGCGGCAGCCTCAATGGCGCCATCGCCAACAAGCTGAGCCTCTGCAACTTCGTCACGCCCGGTGTGGTGCGCTCCACCGAGATGCTACGAGCCGCCGCTCCGAAGGGCCTCGTCCACTTGGTCACGGCGTCGAGTCGCGCGGAGACCTGCGACAAGGGCCTTCGGGCGATCAAATACCACCGCGGCGATGCTCAGACCGTCATCGCGATTGGCCCCGTCAACGCAGGCGAGACGACCGCCGCAGCCCGAGCACTCGGCCGCCCCGCAGACGACCCTGAAAACTGGTTCGGCTGGCCGACGACCTCCGATCCATGTGTGGATCCAGACGCGACCCTGACCGAGCTAGAGGCCCTCATCACCGAGCGCGGCGCAGAGACGGTCCTCGCGGTCGTCATCGAGCCGGTGTTCGCAGCCACAGGGCGCGCGGTCCCTGAGCAATTCTGGGGACCGCTCAGGGCGTTGCTGGATCGGCACGGTGTCCCCTTGGTCGCCCTCGAAGAGACGACGGGGGGCGGACGAAGTGGCCACGGGCTGTGGCGCTCGGACTCCTTACCCATCCAAGTCGACGCGCTGTGGTGGTTCACAGGTGGGCAGCTTGGTCTCTGCTTCCTCTCTGATGCGCTCTATGTGCCCACCAAGTTGACGCTCATCTCGACCTGGGACGGAGACGAGCTAAGCCATGGTCGGTGGCTCCTTGAGCAGCGCGCCATCCGCGACCTCGACATCCGAGCAGCCGGTGAGCGCTTAGGTGGCATCCTCGCGCAGCTCGGCGAAGTCCACGGTGAGGGGCTCTTCCGCTCCGTCGACGTCGCAGACCCTGACGCGCTCATCGCGGCCCTCTCCGCTGAGGGCATCACGGTAGGCAAGACGCCATCAGGAGCGGTCCGAGTGGCCCCTCATCTCGACATCACGGGCGCCGACCTCGACCGCCTCCAGGCGGCTACGAGTCAGCTCTCAGGGAGCTAAGCCTCAGGCCTCGGCCGGGTCGTTCGGTGCTCGATCGGGTCGCGGTGCGTGGTCGCCTCGAACACGCGCTGTACGAAGACGCCAGGCAAGTGCACATCGTCCGGGGCGATCTCACCCGTCGGGACGAGCTCATCGACCTCCGCGATCGTTACCCGCGCCGCCATGGCCATGGCCAGCTGGAAGTTCCGCGTCGTGCCGTAGAACTGCAGGTTCCCATAGGCATCGCCACGACGGGCCCGAATGAAGGCGTAGTCGGCCGTGAGCGCGGTCTCAAGGATCGCGCGGCGTCCGTTGAACTCGCGCTCCTCTTTGCCCTCCGCGATCACCGTCCCCACGCCGGTCGGCGTGAAGAAGGCCGGGATACCAGCCCCGCCAGCGCGGATGCGCTCTGCCAAGGTGCCCTGCGGGACGAGTTCGACGTCTACGCTGCCCTCGGCGTATTGCTCTTGGATGTCCGGGTTGCCGCCCATAAATGAGCCCTTCCAGGCCCCTACTTGGCGGTTCTGTAGCAGCACCGCGAGGCCTTGCCCCTGGTTGCCACAGTTGTTGCTGATGATCGTGAGTCCCCGCTTGCCGCCCGCCGCGACGGCGTCGATCAAGTGCTCGGGGTTCCCGCACAGGCCGAAGCCCCCCACCATGATGCTCGCGCCGTCCTGCATGTCGGAGACCGCGGCCACTGCGTCATTGACGACCTTGTCACTCATCGCCGCCTCCTAATTCACGAAGGGCACATCATCGCCCAGTTCTGCGCGGGTCACCCCAGGTGCCAACTCGACGATTCGGAAGCCTTCACCCGCTGGATCGAAGACCCCCACGTCGGTCACGACCCGGTCGACACAGGCCACTCCCGTCAGCGGTAGCGTGCAACCGGGCACGAGCTTGGGCTTGCCCTTCTTGGTTCGGAAGGTCGAGATCACGATGACTCGCTTGGCGCCGCTGACCAGATCCATGGCTCCACCCATGCCGGTCACGATCCGTCCAGGCACCGACCAGTTCGCTAAGTCACCGGTCTGAGCGACTTGCATCGCTCCAAGCACCGCCAAGTCAACGTGACCACCTCGGATCATGGCAAACGATAGCGTGGAGTCGAAGGTTGAGCCCCCACTCTCAACGGTCACCGTCTGCTTACCGGCGTTGATGACCTGGGGGTCCTCATCGCCTTCGTAGGGGAACGGCCCCATCCCGAGCAGCCCGTTCTCGCTGTGCAGCATGATGCCCGCTCGAGACTCCGGGATGTGATTTGCCACCAAGGTGGGGATGCCGATCCCCAAGTTGACCACCATGCCCCCATCGATCTCGTCCGCGGCCCGAGCCGCCATCTCATCCCTTGACCACATAGTCGCTCCTAGGTCTCGTCGTCTGGTGTGTCAGGTCCAGCCATGTCATCCACCTCGGAGACCTCAAGCCCTCCGGGGGCATTAAAGATGTCATCCCCGCCCTCCATCGCGTCCGACGAGAGCTCGATCCCGGCCCCAGCGTCGTCCAGCTGAATCTCTGGCCCGTCGCCGACCACGGCGTCCTCGTCCTCGCTGACCTCGACGGTCCCATCTTCTGGGGTCTCCCCTTGGATGATGCCACCGACACGCCAGGTCGCGTTGCCACCTCGGTCTTCAAGCCAAGCCAGCAGCCCGATCGCCGTGATCGCGGCGCGAGAGGGCATCTCTTGAATCGCCGCCCACTCTTCTGCGGTGCGAAGGTCCCCGCCGCGCACACCGAGCCCATCCAGGGTCGGGACGCGCAGGTCATGGGTGATGTTCGCGTCGCTGCTCGCTGTCGCGTGCTTACCGACGAGGGGCTCAAAGCCGAGCATCTCCGCGGCGTGCCCCCATGCCTCGACCAGGCCCTGCGTGCGAGCGCTGGGGGGCCATGGTGGACGGGAGAAGTCACCCGTGAGGCTCACCATGAGCGCTCCGCGTGACGCGCGACCGACCAGTTCGTTCAGCTGATGCTTAATCCATCGTTGGTCGGTCGGTCCATCGCACCAGACCTCAAGGTCGAGGTGTGTCTCTGCCGGGACCACACCGCTGCGTACACCACCCCTGACGACGCCGCAGTTCACGATAATTCCTCGCTGTGAGTCGTTGAGAGACTCCAGCTGCGGGATCAAGTGCGCCATCTCTACGATCGCGTTGCGCCCTTCGGGGCTGCGAGACTCTGCTGCCACTGACGTGCCACGCATCGAGATACGAAAGCGCCCTGTGCCGCTGCGCGAATGAAGCAAGCCCCCCTCCGCGTCCGCCGGCCCGAAGACAAGCGCGATCTCGGCCTCAGAGGCGATCCTCCGAATCAACGCACGGCTACCCTCCGCGCCGTGCTCATGATCACTTGTGACGAGGACGCGTATCCGGAAATCGTCTAAACGCTCGACCGTCAGCAGCGCCTCAAGCGCCGTCACCATCATGACGAGCCCAGCCTTCATGTCTGCAATCCCGGGCCCCTGCGCCCGGCTCCCGTGCACCCCAAAGGCGCCGCCCGGGTAGCTCGTGTCGTAGATAGTGTCGACGTGCCCCAAGAGCAAAACTGTAGGTGCCTTGGGGACCGCACCGGGGCGCGTGGCCAACAAGTGAGGCCGGCCTTCGGGGGCCTCCGGCCGCGCAGACTCAAACCCCAACGCCCGCAGCCCTGCGTCGAGCACATCAAAGCACAGAGCCACCCCCGCCAAGTCCTTCGTGTGACTCGGCGTCGAGACGAGCGCCTCCACCAGCTTCAGCATCGCTTGATACCGACTGGTGCAGTGTGTCAGTGCGCGGCTGGCGATGGCGTCAAGCGTCATGGTGACCCCTCCGGTGCGAGCACACCTTCCGACAGGGCGGCGACGACGTCCACACCCGATTGAAGCGGCGGCGCACCACCCGAGTGCCGTGTCTTGACGTGGAGGACGCGCGCGCGCTCAAAGGCTGTCCGCATGCCGTTGCAGTGGCCCGGCTCGTTGTCGGCCGCGACAATCACGACGCCGAGAGAAGCGAGCCAAGTCATCGCCTCTTCTTTATAGACTGTGTCGCTGACCGCGGTGTCTGGCTTGAGGACCAAGATCGTGCGCGGGATGCACATCGGGAACCCAAGGCGACTCAAGGTCTCGACGGTCCCCTCGCGCATCCAGGCCGCGCGGGCGGTGAGGTAGGCGATGGTCACCCCAGCGTCATAGAGCGCCCGGACGGCGGCGACAGCGCCAGGGAGCTCGATATCGAGCCGACACAGGTCATCATCGAAGAACTTCTCCAGCCAGAAGCGGAAGCCCTCTTTCCCTAGCGCCTCATCGGTGATCCCCAAGGTCGCGAGGTTCTCTCTTACGCCGAAGACGATCGGCATGGTGTCGACCCGGCTCAGCGCGTCCTCAGCTCCGGGCCAGCGATCTCCAAGGCTCTCAAGCCATAAGCGCCAAATCCGGCGCGTCCTCGGGGCGTTCTCCACGAGGGTCAGATCGATATCCAGGACCGCCAAGGGCGCCCTGCCCTCTCCGTGGACCTCTTGAATCGCTCGGGCAAGCTCGCGCTCAATGGGACGTGTCACGCCATGACCTCCAGCGGGGCTGAGCTTCCCACAGCCCCCTCAGGCCTTCAACCACCCTTCCGTAGGCACTGTTCTCAAGAGGCCGTTGACATCCAGGCTCGGGGCGCTAATCTGCCGCCTCCGCGCCGGAGTGGCGGAATTGGTAGACGCGCCGGATTCAAAATCCGGTATTGGTGACAATGTGCCGGTTCGAGCCCGGCCTCCGGTACCCACGCGACCCTCGGGGTATAGGCCTTGTGCCAAGCCCCGGGGGAGCGTTTTCTCTGATGATGACGGCGGCCCTGGGAAGGGCGCACAGCCCATAAGCGACTGCAGCGCTGTCGTGACGCCTATCACACAGCACTCGAGCGATGGCGGCAGCGCACCGGGCCTGTGCACGCTCACAAACGCTACCCAGAACGACAAAGGGGCTGGCGCCAAAGCGCCAACCCCTTCTAATCACTGGAGCCAATGACCGGACTTGAACCGGTGACCTGCTGATTACGAATCAGCTGCTCTACCAACTGAGCTACATTGGCGTGACCGGGCGCGAGTATAGGCATCCGCTCGCCTGTGGCAAGTCCCAATCACACCCGTGGGACCTCGCCCCAAACGCGGCGAGCGAGAGGGGCAGGTCCCGTGCGCCCAGAGAGCGGGCGACGGGAGCCGGCTTGAACTCGCCCTAGAGCGAGAGGACGACGAGGCCGGTGGATCCGGGCTCGGGATCGATCGTGGTCGTCGGCCAGTTGCTCCAGTCACCGGGCATGCCGCCCCGACCTGCTGTGCCGTTGTAGTCCGCCGCGCCCATGCCACCGGCGCTGATGCCACTTCCGCCCTCGCTTTGGGTGTTGGTGACGCTAGAATGCGCCCAAGATGACCCGCCGCCGCCGCCGCCGCCAGCGTAGGTCCAGAACGTCGCGCCGGACCCACCGCCGTAGTAGCCAGCGCCGCCGCCGCCGCCCTCGCCGTTGGTCGCGCTCGTCGTGCCGCCCTGATGCCAAGAGCCGCCGGCCTGGCTGACGTTGCAGCTCCCGCCCTTGTGGGTGCCGCCGCCCTGGTGCATCTCACCGGCCACGCCTGCCGAGATGCAGCTCGAGCTGTACATCGACTGATTGTTCGAGGTGCCGCCCTGGCCGCCCGCAGACTGCTGACCGCCTTGGCCGCCAGCGCTTCCGCAGCCGTACAGATTGTTGATGGTGCCATTCTGACCCGCGCCGCCGAGCGCGCCGCCGCCGCCGCCGCTGCCGCTGCCAGCCTCTGCGCTCTTGCCGCTGTTGCCGTCGCTGCCTGCGCCGCCGCCGCCGGCCGCGACGAGCATGACCTGGCCGTTGACGAAGACATAGGACGCGCCGCCACCGCGGCCATCGTCGGTGCCACCACCTGCGACGCGGAGCTCGACCGAGTCACCGGGGGTCACAGCGATGGTGCCGTGGACCCAAGCGCCTGCGCCACCGACGCCGGGCAGTCCGCCGCCGCCGCCGCCACCCCAAAGGCTCACGGTCATGCTGGTGACGCCGCCTGGGATCGTCCGGGTGACGACCTCTTCAGGGTGGTCGTAGATGGTCTTGCCGAGGGGGAAGGTCCCGTCGTCACAAGGCTCGTTATTACACGGTGCCTCGGTCTGAGAGTCCCCGGGGCACATCGCGCCGTTGCAGCTCGGCGCAGGGTTGTTGCAGGTGCGCGTCCCGATCTGGGTCCCACCACCACACTCGACAGAGCAAGCGCCCCATGTCCAGTCGCTCCAGCCGCCGGCGATGGGCGTGCACTGCTCGGCGCACTGGCCAGCGTCGCAGAAGTAGCCATCGGCGCAGCCGCCGGCGTCGCAGATCTGAAGCTCGCTCGAGTCACCGATGCAGTAGCTGCCACCGCAGCTCGGTACGGGGGTGTCACAGGTTCGAGTCGCGAGCAGCTCACCAAACCCACACTCGGCGTTGCAGGCCCCGAGGCTCCAAGCGCTCCAGCCACCATCAACAGCCGTGCACCCCGCGACGCACTGACCGGCATCACAGGTTAAGCCGTCGCCACACGCGCCTGCGTCGCAGCTCTGGTACTCACTGGCGTCACCGACGCAGTCCGCGCCACCGCAGCTCGGCATAGGGTCGCTGCACGTGCGCGTCGCGAGCTGCTCGCCCGATCCGCAGTCGACGTCACATGCGTCGAGGGTCCAGTCGCTCCAGCCGCCATCGACGGCGGTGCACTCCGCGACACACTGACCGGCGTCACAGACCAAGCCATCGCCGCACTCATCGGCCTCGCAGGTTTGGTACTCGGTGGCGTCGCCTACGCAGTCCGCGCCACCGCAGCTAGGGACCGGGTTGCTGCATGTGCGCGTCGCGAGCTGCTCACCCTCGCCACATACGGCATCGCAGTCACCGAGGGTCCAGTCGCTCCAGCCGCCGTCTGTCGGGGTGCATGTGCAGCTATCAGGTGCCTCGCACTGACCGCCTGTACACAGCCCGGGGAGGTCGCAGTCTGCGACGTCGCAGGACAGGCCGTCGATAGGCTCATGGGTGATGGTGCCGCCATCACAGCCGTCATCGGTGCAAGGGTTTCCGTCGTCGATGGGGAGCGCCTCGCCGACACAGAGCTCCTGGTCGAACTCATTGATCGTGCAGGTGTCCGAGTAGGTGCATGGGTTATTGTCGTCACAGGAGACGCCCTCGACGAAGGTCGTCTGGTAGCAGCCGGTCTTGGCCGAGCACGACCAGGTCCAGCATGGGTTGTTGTCGTTCTCTTCTTGGCAGGTGTTCACCTCACCGGTGGCCTCACATGTCCCGACGTCATCGCAGAGCTCCTCGGTGCAGACGTTCTCGTCGGCGTCGCACGCCGTGCCTGGGGCCTTGAAGATGCTGACCGTGCACTCCCCTGTCCCGGGGTCGCATTGGAGCTGATCGACGCAAGGGTCTTCAGGCTCGGGGCAGACCACCGCGGTGTCGGCGTCGACTTGGCAGCCGCCGCCTTGGCAGACGGCGCTCTCGAAGCACCCTGCGCTGCATGGCGTCCCGTCCTCGACCGGCGTCGTGTAGCACCCGATGGCGGGGTCACATCCAGACGCACGGCATGTGTCGGTCGAGTCGCAGACCAGGTTCGAGCCGCCCACGCACTGACCCGCGCTGCAAGCGTCATCCACGGTGCAAGCGTTGCCGTCGTCGCACTCGGCGCCGTCGACTTCATCCGCGCAGGGGCCGGTCGATTCCGTGCCCGTGTCATCGGCGGGCCCGAGGTCATCGGTCGGGGTCGTGTCCGGGGTGGCGACGGGGATGTCCGTCGTCGCGGCGGCCGTGTCGTCATCGGAGGCCATCGCGTCGTCCGACGGGGTCGCCGTGGTGTCGGTCCCGGTCGAGCTGTCGGTGTCCGTGACGCCCTCGGTGCCTCCGCAAGCGGCGAGCAAGAGGGTGAGTGACAGGGCGATGAGTGGGCGTTGAAGGCGCATGATTGACTCCCGTATGGCGCAGGAACTTTTAGTGCGCCGTCGTCGTGGGTGTACCTCCGACCGCGCCGATCGGCAAGGAGCTGGGGTGCTCTTGGGGGATCTACGCGGTGAATTGCCGACATTGTGACACCTTGTGTCGTCACAAATCTCCTGCGCGGTACAACCCCGCGGGCGCGCGTGTCGACTTAGGCCCCACGGTTGTGCGTATACTGCCTCGGTAAAGACATCCAATGGCGGCTCTCGGAGCGCCAAGGGGAGAGCGTGGTGAAGCGACAAAGCACCTCCACTGGGTACGTGGTCCTGGCTCTGGTTGTGGCGCTGGTGGGCTGTGAAGCTGCCGGCACAGCGGCGGGCACCGAAGACATCGCTGGATCGACCAGCCCCGTCACGGGCTGGGCTGACGCGGGTGACGATCCCGGGTCCGATCCCCAAGGCACCAACGGCAAAGACACCATCGGCGCTGCGGATGAAGACGCCGCGGCCGCCGAGGAGATCCCGCTACCAGACTCGGACTTCTGCACCGAGAACCCCGGCTCGCCCTTCTGCCCCTGTGAGTCCAACGACGACTGCTTCAGCGGCTATTGCATCCCCTCCAGCCAGGGCGATCAGCTCTGCACCAAGACCTGTGAAGACAGCTGCCCCGACGGCTGGAGCTGTAAACCCGATCCAGGGGGCGCCGAGACCTCGTACATCTGCGTCGAGGACCAGATCAACCTGTGCCGCCCCTGCCAGTTCAACGACGACTGCAAGTACTTCAGCCACGTGGGAGACCGCTGCGTCTTCCTGGGCGAGGCCGAGGGGAGCTTCTGCGGGACCGCCTGCGAAGACGAGAACGACTGCCGCGAAGGCTACGGCTGCCAAGAGGTCCCGGATGTCGAGACCGGCGAACTGAGCAACCAGTGCGTCAAGTTGGATGGCGACTGTGAGTGCACCTCACGCGCCATCCAAGAGGCCGCGGCGACGACCTGCAAGAACGCCCAGTGCGCGGGCACCCGTGTCTGCACTTCGGAGGGGCTGAGCGCCTGTAACGCACCCGAGCCCGAGCCCGAGAGCTGCGACGGCGTCGACAACAACTGCAACGGGCAGGTCGACGAGGGCTTCCTGGACACCGACGGTGACGGCCTCGCTGACTGCGTCGACGAGGACGACGACAATGACGAGGTCCTCGATGAAGAGGACAACTGCGCCTTGGTAGGCAACGCTGAGCAGGGGGATGACGACGGCGATCAGATCGGCAACCTGTGCGACCCGCCGCCAGTGCCCGTCATCACCGGGACCGATCCCCCGTCCCCGGCAGACAACGTCGAGCCCCTGGTCATCGGCACTGGCGAGACCGGGACCATCATCTACCTCTTCACCTCACCAGAGTGCGACGCCCCGAAGGCCGTGGGCGTGGTGGAAGACGGCGCATGGCAAGAGTTCCTGACCGTCAACGATGGCGTGACGACGGAGATCTACGCAGCCGCTGAGTCGGTGCCCTATGGCGTCTTGAGCGCGTGCACCACCGAGCCCTTCCTCTACGATGAGATCGGCGACCTAGACGACCAGACGCCGCCCGCGATCGTCATCACCGGCTCGGAGCCGCCAAGCCCCTCGTTCTCGATGACCCCCGACGTCCTCGGCGAGACCGAGCCTGGGGCGACAGTGCGCCTCTACCAAGACGCCGACTGCACCGGCGCCGACCTCGGCGAAACGGTGGCTAATGAGACGGGTGACTTCGCCTTTGGGATCGACGCCATCGAGAACAGCGACTACGCGGTGAGCGCTCAAGCCACCGACAAGGCGAACAACCTCGGCCCATGCAGCGCCGTCTTCGTCTACACCAATGACACCGTGGTCCCGGAGCCCCCGACCTTCACCGACACGAGCCCTGACTCGCCCTCTGCGGACAACACGAGCCCCATCTTGCTCGGCAACTGCGAAGGGTTCGCGAGCGTTCAGGTCTACACGAACGCCGACTGCTCCGGTGAGCCACATGCTTCGAGCACCGCCACGCCCTCCGGCGTCTTCGCGGTCCCCGTGACGGCCGCAGAGAACGCGGAGACCACGTACTGGGGCACCACGACGGATGTCGCGGGCAACGTGTCGAGCTGCTCGACAGACTCCTTCACCTACATCCACGACAATGAGCTCCCGATGACGCCGGTCATCGTCGAGACGAACCCGCCCTCCCCGGGCTCGGTCACGCAGCCCACGGTCATCGGTGTGACCGAACCCAACAGCTTCGTCCAGGTCTACACTGGGCCGGGCTGCACCGGCGTCGCCATCAGCGGTGAGGCCGACGAGGACGGGAACTTCGCCTTCGCCGTCATCGTCAACGAGAACACGCAGACCTTGCTCTATGCGTCGGCGACCGACGGCACGGGCCTGGTCAGCGACTGCACCCCCGAGGGCTTCCCCTACGTCCATGACGGGGTGAACCCCGAGGCGCCGATCTTCACGGGCACCGAGCCGACCTCACCAGGGACGGCGATGACCTTCGACGTGATGGGCAGCGCAGAGGCCGGGGCGACCTTGACCCTGCACCTCGACCAAGACTGCGCGACGCCAGCGCTCGTGACGACGATGGTGGCCGACACTGGCGAGTTCACGGTGAACGTCGAGGCCATCGCCAACAGCCCGCTGAACCTCTGGGGCCGCGCCACCGACGGCGCCGGGAACCTCTCGCCCTGCACCGATGACGCTGTGACCTACGTGCACGACGACGTGCCCCCCGCAGCGCCGGTGTTGACCGGGACGCTGCCTCCCTCCCCTGCCCCGACCACAGAGCCCCTTGTGCTCGGCACCTCGGACCCTGACGTGACCATCGCGCTCTTCAGCAACCCGGCGTGCGTGGGGACGACGTTGGGAGAGGGGCTCGCCACTGAAGACGGCACCTTCGAGGTGCCCGCTGTGGTGACCGAGGACGGCACGACGTACGTGTTTGCGCACGCGGTGGACGCCGCGGGCAACGTCTCGGCGTGTAGCGCAGACAGCTTGATCTACGAGTACGACGACAGCCAGCCTGAGATCCCGCAGATCGAGTCGAGCAACCCAGAGTCGCCCGCGAACCACAATGAGCCTGTGCTCATCGGGATCGCTCAAGCGCAGACCACGGTCATGATCTACACCAACGCCGAGTGCTCCGGTGAACCAGAGGCGACCGTCGAGGCGAACGCAGTCGGTGACTTCGAGGTCGCCGTCTTGGTGCCCGACGACACGACGACGTCTTTTTACGCCAACGCCCTCAACGCCCTCGGCGTCTACTCGCCGTGCAGCGTGTCCCCCTTCGTCTACATCGAGGACAGCCGGGAGCCCCTCGCCCCCGTCTTGACCCACACGACGCCAGACCCACCCTCGAACCAGATCACGCCCATCGTCCACGGCGCCGTCGAGCCCGGGACCATCTTGCGCTTCTACAAAGACTCCGAGTGTGAGGGCGATGAGATCGGCCTCGGCGCCGCACAGGTTGGTGACTTCGCCGTGCCCGCGACCGTGAATGCCAACGGCGACACGATGCTCTACGCGACCGCGAGCGACAACGTGGGCAACACCTCGGCCTGCTCTACCCCCGGCCTGCTCTTCACCCACGACGACATCGCGCCTGAGCCTCCGCTGCTGGACGCCACGACGCCGCCTTCGCCCTCCGACACGGTCACGGAGCCCATCGTGCTCGGCTCAGCGAGCCCCCACGCGATGGTCACCATCTACGGAAACCCGCTCTGCAACGGCCCCGTCTTGGGGCAAGCCGCCGCGAGCGCCCTCGGCTTGGTGAGCGCCCCCGTCATGTTGAACGAGAACAGCGTCACGACGCTCTTCGGGACGGCCACGGATGAGGCTGGGAACACGTCGGTCTGCTCCCAAGAGCCGCTGACCTATATCCACGACAACGCCGTCCCCGATGCCCCGCTCTTGCTCGGGACCAGCCCTGACTCCCCGGGGACAGAGACCCTGCCGACGGTCCACGCTCAGAGTGAGCCTGGCGCGACGGTGCGCGTCTTCTTGCAGCCGGGCTGCACCGGCTTCATGAGCGGCAGCGGTGAGGCTGGGTTTAACGGCCTGGCGAACTTCCAAATCTTGGTCCCAGAGAACGCGGCGACCACCCTCTACGCCGACGCGATGGACATCGGCGGCCAGGTGTCTGAATGCACGCCGCAGCCGCTCCTCTACGAGCATGACGGGATCGCCCCAGAGCCGCCGCTGTTGATCGACACCGATCCCACGTCCCCGTCTTTCGTGGAGACCCCAGAGCTGCTCGGTGAGACCGAGCCCTTCTGCAATGTCGACATCTGGACCAATGAGAGCTGCGCAGGCGACCCTGCGTTCAGCGTCGAGGCCGATGAGGTCGGCGACTTCAACACGACGATCGCGGCGAACATCAACGCCACCCTGACCCTGTCAGCGCGCGCCACGGACCCGGCGGGCAACGTGTCCGACTGCGGCACTCCCATGGTGTACCTCCACGACGACGTCCCTCCGTCTGTCCCAGTGCTCGACGCGACCAGCCCAGTCTCCCCCTCGTCGTTCTTGGAGCCCGTCGTGCACGGCACCTCCGACCCAGCGGTGCGCATCAGGGTCTACGACAACGCAGCGTGCGACGGCGCCATGCTCGGTGAAGCGGATGCCTCCGCAGGTGGGCTCTTCGCCGTCACCGTCACTCCGGCGATCAACACGACGACCACCCTGCACGCAGAGGCGGTCGACGAGGCGGGCAATGTCTCCGGCTGTTCAGGGAACCTCCTCTACACCCATGACGACACTCAGCCCACGGTCCCAGTGATCCTCGGCGCGACCCCCGAGAGCCCGAACAACCAGTCCACTGAGCCGATCCTCTATGGCTCGGCTGAGCCCAACGCGACGATCCGCATCTACACCAACGAGGCCTGCTCTGGGGCTGCAGAGGCGGTCAGCACCTCTGACGTCATCGGGGTCTTCGAGGTGCAGGTCCAGGTGGAGCCCAATTCGCAGACCCAGTACTGGGTCGCGAGTGAAGACAGCGCGAGCAACATCTCGCCGTGCTCGCCAGGCGCCTACATCTACATCCACGACATCTTGACGCCTCAGGCGCCGCTGCTGGAGGGGACCACGCCAGAGTCCCCGTCCAACACCTCCACCAGCCCAGTGGTCTTCGGCACGGCCGAGGTGCTCGGCACCATCGGGCTCTACCTGACCCCGGACTGCTCGGGTGAACCGGTCGTGACGAGCTTCAACGTCTCCTTCGACGGCGACGCCTTCGAGGTCCCCATCGACGTCGCCGAGAACAGCACGACGTCTGTCTACGCCACGGTGACCGACCAAGCGGGCAACATCTCGCCATGCACGGTCGATCCGCTGGTTTACATCCACGACACCATCGCCCCAGAGCCCCCGATCCTGACCGGCACGACCCCCGAGTCGCCCTCGAATCAACCTGTTCCCCTGGTCGATGGGACCGCCGAGCCCCTCTCCGAGGTCACCCTCTACGGTGACGCTGAGTGTACCGGCAATGAGCTCGGCAAGGACACCGCCACCCCCGAGGGCACCTTCGGTATCGCAGCCTTCGTCGGCTTCGATGCCGAGACCCTGCTCTACGCGACAGCGCGCGACGACGCCGGCAACATCTCGTCCTGCTCCGAGGTGCCGCTGAGCTACGTCAACGACAGCTCACCGCCGCAAACGCCGGTGCTGACCCACACGGTGCCCGAGTCGCCGTCGACGACAAACACGACGCCCACCGTCTTTGGGAACACCGAGCCGAGCATCACGGTGAACCTCTACACCATCGACGGCTGCATCCTGGACCCGATCGCGACGACGACCGCCGACGAGGACGGAGACTTCAGCTTCATCGTCACCGTCCCGGACAACGCCATCACGGTCTTCTACGCGAACTCTGTCGACGAGATCGGCAACATCTCCCTGTGCTCCGAGGGGCTCGAGTTCCTCCACGACGACGAGGTCCCAGAGGCCCCGCTGCTCATGGGCACGGACCCTGAGTCTCCAGGGCAAGATCCGACCCCCGAGGTCCTAGGTGAGAGCGAGGCCGAGATCTTGGTCTATCTATTCACGACCCCAGACTGCTCTGGCGACCCGATCGGAGAGGGCGTGAGCGACGAGATCGGCACCTTCGCTGTGGAGGCCTCCACCTCCAACGACAACGCCTCGATCACCTACTACGCGTACGTGGTCGATGGCGCGGGCAACACGTCGCCATGCTCCGAGGGGCTGGTCTACATCCACGACACCATCGCCCCAGAGCCGCCTGTCCTCTTAGAGACCCTCCCCGAGTCACCAGGGAGCCATAAGTCCCCAGGGTTCGTCGGGACCGCCGAGGCCAACGCCCTCGTGAAGCTCTACGACGAGGTCGACTGCTCGGGTCAACAGACGGGCAAGGGAGACGCAGACGCGGACGGATCCTTCACGGTCCAGGCCAACGTCAAGGCGAACCAGACGACGACCACCCACGGCACGGCGACGGACGCCGCGGGCAACGTGAGCGTGTGCGGTTCAGGGCTCGACTACACCCATGACGATAAGGCACCGAACAAGCCGATCATCCTGGGGACCGACCCCGAGTCGCCCAACAACCAGTCCACCAACCCGGTCGTGTTCGGCACCGCCGAGCCTGGCTGCACGCTCGCCCTGCTGACGGACTTGAACTGCTTCCTGGAGCCCGCCGGGACGACCGTCACCGACGAGGAGGGCAACTGGTCCCTCACGGTGTCGGTCGAGGCGAACACTCAGACCCCGCTGCGGGCCTACTGCACAGACGCCTCTGACAACCAGTCCGAGTGCTCAAGCGAGCTCTACTACATCCACGACGACATCCCGCCGGAGTTCGACGGGATCGACAACGTCGTCGCTGTGGACGAGGACACGATGGTCGCCAGCTGGCTCCCGGCGACCGACAACTTCACGCTGCCCTTCAACATGGTCTACGAGGTCTGCGTCACCACCGAGTGTGGCGGCTGCGACGGTGAGAACTTCACCCCGACCTACGAGATGATGCCTGGGACGCTACAAGTCACGGTCGATGAGCTCCTGCCAGACACCCGCTACTACTACGCCGTACGAGCGCGTGACGAGGCGGGCAACGTCGACACAAACGACAAGGACATCGCCATCAAGACCCCCGGGGCGAAGATGGCCACGGGCATCGCGGTGGGTGAGTCTCAGACCTGTGCGCTGCTCTCTGACGGCCTGCTGGCGTGTTGGGGAGATGAGACCGTGCCCACCCTCGATGAGCCTCCGCTCGCCATCGGTATGGGCCTCAACCACAGCTGCGCGGTCCTGCGTGACGGTCAAATGCGGTGCTGGGGTGCGAACACCTCGGGGCAGCTCGGCAACGGCAACACCAACAACAGCGCGGTCCCTGTGGCGGTCCTGCAGGTCGCGGACGCAGTGCGTGTCAGCGTGGGGGTCGCCCACACCTGCGCCGTCATGAGTGACAGCCGTGTCCAGTGCTGGGGTCAGAACCAGCATGGCCAGCTCGGCGATGGCACGGAGGAGCTGCGCGCGAAGCCGACTAACGTCTACATGGCCAACGGTGTCTTGCTGACGGGCGCGGTCGACGTCGCGTGTGGCTGGAACCACACCTGCGCCGCGATGGCTGACGGGACGGTCAAGTGCTGGGGCCTCAACGTCTTGGGGCAGCTCGGAGATGGCACTCAGGTCTCGAGCCCCTACCCCATCGACGCGATGGTCAGCGGCTCGGTCCGCCAAGTCGTCGCCGGTGAGGGTCACACGTGCGGCCTCCGAGTCGACGGCGATGTGACGTGCTGGGGCTGGAATGAGTTCGGTCAGCTCGGCGATGGCACCAACGAGATCAACCCAATGCCCTCCTCTGTCGGGCTCTACGACGTGCGTCAGCTCGGTGGCGGCGCGTGGCATGTCTGCGCGACCCTGACCGACGGCTCCGGCCAATGCTGGGGGCGTAACGAGTCCGGTCAGCTCGGCAATGGCACGGCGATTAACGCTAACGTGCCGCAGCTCGTCACCGGCCTCACCGACACCATCGCGATCGGCGCGGGCTCCAACCACAGCTGCGGCCTCCTGAGTGACGGCTCGGTCCGCTGCTGGGGAGCCAACCTCGGTGGAGAGCTTGGGAACGGGAGCACGGGGACCAGCCTGGTCCCGGTCTTGGTCACCGCCATCAGCGGTGTCTCGCACCTCACGCACGTCTCTCGAAGCTCCGAGCATGGCTGTGCCCGGGTCTCGGACGGTTCGCTGCGCTGCTGGGGCAAGAACTCATCGGGCCAAGTCGGCGACGGTGAGACGACGCTCAACGGTGAGGTCACCATCGTCGAGACCCCCGCCACCGTCATGGTCGCGACGGGCGAGTTCAACTCCTGTGCGCTCATCGACGACGGCTCAGTCCGCTGCTGGGGCGCGAACACGAGCGGCTCGGTCGGCAACGGTCAGACGAGCGCACCCGTGAAGATCCCCGCGGTGGTCTCCGACCTCGTGGGCGTCATCGACATCTCCGTCGGGCGCCTCCACGCCTGCGCACTCACAGCGAGCGGCGGCATCTACTGCTGGGGCGCCAACGAGTCCGGGCAGCTGGGCGTCGGGGACCTCGACGATCGTCATATGCCCACCGAGGTGGACATGGACGCCGCGGTCGCGATCGCCGCTGGAGACCGACACACCTGCGCGGTCATGGCCACCGGTGATGTCCAGTGCTGGGGCCTCAATGAGCATGGGCAGCTCGGCGTCGGTGACTTTGAGTCCACGGTCTGGCCCGAGCCCGTCCTGAACCTCGATCTGGTCGTGGGCATCGTCGCGGGCAAGGACCACACCTGCGCGCTGCGCTCCAACGGCACGATCCGATGCTGGGGCGCCAACGGTAAGGGGCAGCTCGGTGATGGCACCACAGTCGATAAGCCAGAGCAGACCCCGGTTCCCGGGCTCAACAAAGTGATCGATGTCAGCGCGGGGCTGGCCCACACCTGCGTCACTGTCGTCGATGGGACAGCCAGCTGCTGGGGCTCCAATGGCTCGGCTGAGCTCGGCGACCCCGACGCCGGCACCTTCAGCGCGTCGCCGATCAACGTGCTCGACTTGTTGAGCGACGTCCGGACGATCGAGGCGGGGACCTACAGCACCTGCGCATTGGGCTATGACGGCCTGGTGCAGTGCTGGGGCTACAACAACAACCTGCACCTTGGGACAGGGGAGCTGCTGCTCGTGGAGAGCCCAATGCTGGTCGACTGCTTGCCGTGATCACGTGGATTCATGGCCTCTTCGGCGCCCCCACTGACTTTGCGGAGGTAGCCAAGCGGCTCACAGTGGCACGGAGACAGGCCTCTATGCCCTTACCAGGGCATGGCGGCTCGCCGGCCCTTGAGTGTTTGCCTGAGCCCGCCTTCGAGGAGGTCTCCAGGGCGTTCATCGCGTCATTGGACGCGCTGGGCATCCCATCTACAACGCTTATCGGCTACTCGATGGGCGCGCGGGTCGCGATGCACATCGCCTGCGATTTCCCAGAGCGCATCACCGAGCTCGTCGTAATCGGTGGACACCCGGGGTTAGAAGGAGAAGACGCCCGGATGGGGCGTCAAATGGTGGACAGGAAGCGCGCCGATCGCATCCGTGGCGGTGGCCTCAAGTCCTTCCTCGACACCTGGTACCGGCAGCCCCTCTTCGCTCAATTCCGCGCGCACCCTCGCTTTGCTCAGATTGTAGAGGGCCGAAGCGCAGGAGACCCAGCGGGGGTCGCGACCACCTTGGAGCGCCTCTCTACCGGGTATCAAGCACCGCTGACAGAGGCGCTGATCGCGTCGACCATCCCCACGCTCTGGGTCGTGGGGGCTGAAGACACACGATACCTGAGCCTCTTAGAGCCTTTAGCCAGGGCTCAGGGCTCAGGGCAGTTGGCGATCATCCCGGGGGCTGGCCATGCGGTCGTGACCGAGGCCCCTGAGGCGCTCGCTGACGCGCTAAACACGTTCTTGGGCTGAAGTGCTGCGCTAGCGAAACTGACGCGAGCGGATCGAAGCGCGGACATCAGGCAGCGGGATGAAGCCGCTCCCGAGGATATTCAGGACCCCATGCTGACGCTCTAAGGTCCCGCGGACCTCAAGGGCAGGCGTGGTCGCGATCAACAACCGGTGAGCCTGAAAGACATCCGGCATGACGACGATGTTGATCATCCCATCCTCGTCCTCGAGGGTCATGAAGAGCACCCCTTTAGC
This sequence comes from Myxococcota bacterium, assembly GCA_049602155.1. GTDB lineage: Bacteria > Myxococcota_A > UBA9042 > PHBI01 > JBMYRH01 > JBMYRH01. Next base: position 59,049 of record JBMYRH010000011.1, read on the forward strand.
CGACCCTGGGCGCTGGCGACAGATCACGATCCCCGCGACACGGACCACCCGCCCATGAGGCACCCGTGTGAGCGCGGAAGAGCCAAGAACGCCGCGCGCGTCAAGGCTCTCCCGGTGAAACGCCATGGGGTGATGACGGTGGCTCAGGCCCATGGTCGCGTAGTCGGCGCGGGTGTCCTCCAAGGCGCTCATCGAGGGGAGCCGCGTAGGCACACGCTCCACGGTCTGGAGGTCCAAGCTCATGTGCCGCTCTCGCAAGCGCTTCAGGACCTCCCACAGCGCCTCGCGACGCCCTGGCCAGAGGGTCCGGAAGGCACCCGCTCTCGCCAAGGTCACGAGGACGTGGTCTCGGATCCCCGCCTCGTTGGCCCGCTGAACAAGCTCATCAAGGCTCCCGAGCGGGCCACACGCCATGGCCGCCTGAAGCGCCGAGCGGCTCGCAGTCGAGAGCCCGCGGACCTGACGCAACCCCAAGCGCACCGCAGGCGGGCCGCCTTGAACAGCCTCAAGTCCATTGTCCCACGTCGAGAAGACCACATCGACAGGGCGCACCTCGACGCCATGACGGCGGGCATCCGCGACCAACGTCGCGGGGGCATAAAACCCCATCGGCTGGGCGTTGAGCATCGCGACGAGGTACTCCGGGTGAAAGTGATGTCGGAGGTAGGCAGAGGCGTAGGTGAGCAGCGCAAAGCTCGCAGCGTGGCTCTCGGGGAAGCCGTAGCTTGCGAAGCCCTCAAGCTGATGAACGATGCGCAGCGCGGTCTCTTCACACACGCCGCGCGCCATCATCCCATCCCACAGATCACGGAGGCTCCCTTTGACCATATCGTGGGCGCGCTTAAAGCCCATGAGCTTGCGCAGGCGATCCGCTTGCCCCGGAGTGAAGCCCGCCATCACGACCGCGACCTTCATCCCTTGCTCTTGGAAGAGCGGCACACCGAGGGTCCGCGCCAGCACCGGCTCAAGATCAGGGTGTAGATAAGTCACCGGCTCTTCCCCGCGGCGGCGGCGAATGTACGGGTGCACCATCTCTCCTTGGATCGGTCCGGGGCGAATCAACGCGACCTGAACAACGAGGTCATAGAAGCGTCGCGGGCGCAGGCGCGGCAGGCTCTGCATCTGAGCCCGTGACTCGATCTGAAAGAGCCCGATCGTGTCCGAGGCGCAGATTTGGTCGTAGACGGCGGCGTCATCCATCGGCAGGTGACCAAGCTCGAGGGTGACCCCCCGGCTCTCGCTCACCAAGCGCAACACCCCATCCAGGACCGTGAGGATCCCCAACCCCAGCAGGTCGATCTTGACCAAGCCCACCGGTCCAAGATCGTCCTTGTCCCACTGAATCACCGTGCGCCCTGCCATGCTCGCCGGCTCAATCGGTGCGACGGTCGTCAAAGGCTGCGCCGTCAGCACAAACCCCCCGGTGTGGATAGCCCGGTGCCGTGGGAGGCGGTCGAGGCGCTGCACCACGTTCAAGAGCGCTCGGACACGGGGGGACGCCGGATCTAGCCCGACCTTCTCTAGGCCACCTGAGGCGAGCAACGCCACCGCCTCAGAGGCCTCGCATCGCCCCACTTGTGCCGCCAGGCGCGCCCCGACCTCGACATCCAAGCCAAGCACACGGGCGACATCTCGCAGGGCGCTCTTGCCACGCCAGGTGATGGTCGTGCAGACCATTGCCGTGTGGCGGCGACCGTAACGTTGGTAGACGTACTGCAGGACCTCTTCGCGACGCTGATGGGCAATGTCGAGGTCAATATCGGGCGGATCTGTGCGGCTCTCCGAGAGGAAACGCTCGAAGAGCAGGTCCATCCCGATGGGGTCGATCGCCGTAATGTCCAGGCAGTAACAGACCGCAGAATTCGCCGCTGAGCCGCGGCCTTGAACCAAGATGTCGCGCTCACGAGCGAAGCCCACGATGTCTGCGACGATGAGGAAGTACCCCGCGAGCCCAAGCCGCGCGATGACGTCCAGCTCATGGGTTAACTGCGCATGATGACCCGCTGAGAGCGGCGCCCCGTAGCGCCGCTTCGCCCCGGACCAGACCTTCAGAGCGAGGTGAGCGTTGTCATCCCCCTCATCCCCGTCACCCGACTGAAACCTGGGCAGCTCGGGCGCCAAGGCGTCGAGCTGGAACCCACACTGCTCAGCCACCTCAAGGGTGCGCTCTAAGGCCCCCGGGTGATCGCGCCACAGCGCTGCCATCGCCTGAGGGCTGCGCACGTGCCATTGATCATTCGGCAAGAGGATGGTCCCCGCCTCGTCCAAGGTCGTCTGGTGACGGAGGCAGGTCAGCACGTCATGGGCGCAGCGGTCTTCAGCCGCCGCGTAGTGCACATCACCCGTGGGCACCCAGCGGAGCCCAAACCGATTGGCCAGGGCGATCAATCGCCGCGCAATGCGGTGCTCAAACGGGAGCCCATGACGCCACACCTCGATGGCGAGGTGGTCACGGCCAAAGAGTTGCTGAAGGTAGCTCAGGCGCTCGATCGCCCTGGGCTCATCATCATCGATGAGCGCCTGTGCCAGCGGCCCCTCGAGGCCCCCGGTCAAGGCGAAGAGCCCCTCGGTGCGCCCCTCCAACGCAGCCAGTGGTGTGCGCGCTTGTCCGCGTGCGCAGCTCATGCGCGCCGTGCTGATCAACTCGCAAAGGTGGCCCCAACCCCGGCGGCTCTCCACGAGGAGCGGCAAGAGCATGTCCCCCTCTAAGGTCAGCGTCGCGCCGTAGATCGGTCGAATGCCCGCCTCCTCAGCGGCGCGATGAAGGCGCACAGCCCCGCCCAGGTCATCGCGATCGAGCAGCGCAAGGCCGCTCACTCCAAGCGCAGCGGCTTGAGCCACCAAGCGCTCAGGGGTCGATGCCCCGCTCAGGAGAGAGAACGCCGAGCGTGCATGCAGCTCCACATAACGCGGCGAAGGAGATGAATGCGGCTCTGGGACAAGGCGGAGTGACATGACCTGCGAACATAGCTGGACAGGCGTTCAGTGTCTAGCGCTCAGTCGATGCATGACGGCGGCCCTCGCTACGAGCGCCTCGGCAGCTTCATCGCGGCGACCAACCGTCCGGGCCTTGCCCCCGGCTGTCGATCGAAGCTATGGATCGTTCATGAGCCCTGCACCCCAACCTGCGCACCCTGACTTGAGCGGCCGTCGCGTCCTCCTCGCGGTCGGTGGTGGCATCGCAGCCTACAAGGCCCCCGAATTGGTTCGGCGCCTGAAGGACGCCGGTGCAGAGGTCCAGGTCATGCTGACCTCGGCGGGGGCCAAATTCGTCTCAGCCCTGGCCCTTGAGGTCGTCAGCGGGCACCCCGTGGGGCTCGGGCTCTGGCAGACCGACGCTGAGAGCCGCATCGTTCACACCGATCGAGGCAAGGCCGCGGATGTGATCGTCATCGCCCCTGCGACCGCCAACCTGATCGCGCGTATCCGTCAGGGGATGGCCGACGATCTCGTGACCACCACCGTCATGGCCTGCACCACCCCCGTGATGCTCTGCCCGTCGATGAACACCGAGATGCTGAACAACCCACTGGTGCAGGAGAACATCACTGCGCTGGAGTCCTTGGACCGCTACACCCTGCTCACGCCATCCACGGGTGAGCTCGCTTGTGGCGTCGTCGGGGCGGGGCGCTTGCCCGATCCCCCGGAGATCATCGACGGCCTGGATCGGCTGCTCTCCCATGGTGAGCTGCGCGGCGTGCGCGTCACAGTCACCGCGGGGCCGACTCGAGAGGCGCTCGACCCTGTGCGTTTCCTGACTAACCACTCGACAGGCACCATGGGCTTCGCGCTGGCGAGCGCATTCGCGCAACGGGGAGCCAAGGTGACCTTGATCGCTGGGCCAGTGGCTCACGCAACGCCCCGTGGCGTCGCGCAGCGCATCGACATCACGACCGCCAGCGACATAGAGGCTGCTGTGGACGCGGCGTGGGAGCACACCGACGTGCTCGTCATGACCGCCGCCGTCGCAGACTATCGACCCGCCTCTCCAGCCGCTCAGAAGCTCAAGAAAGGGTCCGCCGACCTGACCCTCCCGCTCGTCCGGACGACCGACATATTGGCCTCCACAGCCACGCTCCCTGGGCGCGCACAGAAGGTGATCGTGGGCTTCGCAGCCGAGACCGAGGACCTCGAGGTCCATGCCCGCCACAAGCTCACAGCGAAGTCCCTGGACGCCATCGTTGCCAACGACGTCAGCGCGGAGGGGGCTGGGTTCGGCCAAGGCGACAACACAGGGCTCTTGATGACTCAAGACGGTGTCACGCCGCTCCCCCGCGCCCCAAAAGCTGCGTTCGCTGAGTCCATCCTCGAGGCGCTGATCCCCGCCATCCGGAGTCGCCTCGATGTCTGACGCCGTACGACATGCGGTAGCCGAGCTGGCTGGCGACCTGCGCGCGTGGCTTGAATATGCCGAAGAGACCGGCGCTGAGTTCCTGCCGTGGGAGCCCCCTCAGCCGCGCCGCGCAGCGCCTCCAGCTGCGCGTCAACGCCCCCCTGAGCAGCGACCCCACACGCGACCACAGAATGCCGGCGCCCCACAGAACCGACCTGACACGCGACCCACGCAGAGCCGACCTCAGACGCGACCCCCTCAGGAGCGCCCCAGGACGCAGCCGGGCCCCGGCCGAGGCAGCGGAGTCACCAGCCAGGGCGCCGCGCTGGACGCTGTGCGCGCGAGCCTCGGTGAGCGGGCCTTGTACGGGGGCCCTGACGCGCAGAACCCCGTGGTCTTCGGAGCGGGCAACCCCCAGGCCGAGGTCGTCATCATCGGTGATGGCCCCGGGCGCGACGAGGTCTTGACCGGCGAGCCCTTCGTCGGGCGCTCTGGGCAGCTCCTCACGCGGATGCTCCAGGCCATCGGGCTGCAACGCGAGGACGTCTACTTATGTAACGTCCTCAAGTGCCAACTGACCGATGATCGCGCGCCTCGGCCGGAGGAGATCGCCGCATCGGTGGACGTGTTGGCGCGTCAAATCGAAGCCATCGGCCCCAAGGTCATCATCGCGAGCGGCGTGTTCGCGTCCCGATCGCTCCTCGGGCTTGAGCTTGAGATGGACGCGATGCGCGGCACATTACACACCTTCAACGCGCTCCCGGTGGTGCCGATGTACCACCCCGCATTCCTGCTGCAGCACCCCGCAGCGAAGCGGCAAGCCTACGACGATCTCCTGACGGTGAAGTCACTCCTCTCAAGTGACTGAGCAGCGCTGCTCTCCATCATGACGGGTTCGGCGACCACCACACGACGCTCCCCAGCCTGTCACCTCGACGCAGGGCACAGCGATAGCGTCTCCGAGATGTGCTCCTCTTCCCTCGAGGCCACGGAGTGCATCAAACCCGTATAAACCGTGGTGTTCCTCAACGTTCTTGAGTGCCGATTGTCATTGACACGACCCTCTCAAATCGGCACCGTGCCGCCCTCTCGAACGACCTTGAGGAGTTGACGATGCGTATCTTCATTACGGCCCTTCTGGCCCTGGCACTGGCCTTTACAACCGTGGCCTGTGGCGACAGCGGCACCAACACTGATGGCACCAACACTGAGACCAGCGGAGACGCCACGTCTGAAGGTGAAGAGGGCGCTACGGCAGAAGATGACGCATCCGGTGATGACACGACCGCTCCTGAAGGTGACGACAACACCGGCGGCGAGGGTACTGGGGACAACACCACGGACCCTGTAGACCCGGCAGACCCCACAGACCCGACCGACCCCACCGACCCGGCGGACCCCACCGACCCGACCGACCCGACGGACCCGACCGACCCGACGGACCCGACCGACCCGACCGATCCAACCGACCCAGGCAATGCGAGCGGCGCTAACTGCTCCGACACCTACGACTGCTTGGTGGCCTGTGGCAACGATCAGGCTTGTGGCACCGCGTGCGTCGAGGCCGGCTCCATGGACGCGCAGAATCAGCTGATGGCCTTCTTGAACTGCCAGCAAACGAACAACTGCACCGACGGCAACTGCGTCGCCGCGAACTGCGCCGGAGAGGGCGCAGCCTGCCTCTTCCCACAGTCGGGTCAAGGCAGCTGTCAGGCCATCCTCGGTTGTGCGCAGAACTGCCCACAGTCCGATGAGAGCTGCGTCGACAACTGCATCTTCGCAGCGAGCCAAGAGGCACAGGCTCAATTCTTGGCCATCAACCTGTGCGCATCAGGCGCGTGCCCCACGCTCGATCAGGCGTGCTTGAACTCGGCCCTCGGACCAGGTGGCGCCTGCGCCAGCTTCTGGAACGGCTGCATGTAAGCCTCCAAATAGGCTCGCCCTAAAGAAACCACTGCGGTGCAATTGCGCCGCGGTGGTTTTTTTTTATGACGGTTCTTCTGCGGTCCCCCCAATCCATGCTTGAACCCAGCGAGGAGCCCCCTATGACACGCCGACTGCCGACCTTCACCCTGACCCTGACTTGCTTCGCGATGTTCGCTATCGCCTGCGACCACAGCGCCCTTGATGAGGACGCGCCAATCGCGCCAAATGAGTCAGCGGCCGAGGCCCAAGGCGACCATGACGCTCTTGATGCCCCCCCAGAGACCCCAGTCGCCGAGTCTCTCGAGGAGGCGCGCCGCACCGGGGGCCTCGCGGAGGAGCCCGTCGACACCGACCCGGTTGAGACCGAAGAGCCCCCTCAGGAGGATCCCGAAGATCCCCCTGAGGTGACGCCAGAGCCAACGATGGAGGTCGTCGACACGGTGCTGGCCTTAGAGGGCGCGCAAGTGATCCCACAGACCTTGCTTCACCTCGAGAGCGAGGAGGCGAACTGTGAGGGGCAAGCGCTCCAATTCAAATGGTCCGTGGCACAGCCCGATGGCTCTGTGTCGCTCTTCTTGCCTTCGAGCACGGCCCCGAATCCGACCTTCGAGGCCAACGTCGCCGGCGAGTACAGCTTCGAGCTCCTGAGCTTTGGCCAAGATGGGGAGCTCTGTACGACCCCTCGACGCTTCCTGCTCTCGGTCTTGCCGACGAGCACGCTGCATATCGAGCTGCTCTGGCACACCCCTGGTGATCCCGACGAGAGCGATGAGGGGCCCGAGGCGGGCGCAGACCTAGACCTCCACGTCACGCGCATTTGGCCCGGCGTCGGGCCGACACCGTGGTTCGACGTCCCCTTCGACTGCTTCTGGTTCAACGCCAACCCGAACTGGGGGAGCCTTGACCCGATGGTCGACGATGACCCCAGCCTGGACCGAGATGACACAGACGGTGCGGGCCCCGAGAACCTCAACCTCAACACGACCGAAGAGGGCGCAGCGTACGGCATCATGGTTCACGCGTGGCACGACCATGGGTATGGCGACTCACTCGCCACCATCCGGATCTACGTCCTCGGCGAGCTGCTCTACGAGAAGAGTGGCGTCACCCTGACCCACAACGAGGGCTGGGAGGTCGGCACCCTCAACAGCGCGCTTGAGTTCACGCCAGCGGAAGATGACGAGGGTGGACCGCTCATCCTCAACGACGTGTCGACCGATCTCTTCGACTAAGGGTCCGAAGCGGACCAGCAGCTAGAGACAATCACCACCGTCGTACTCGGTCGCCGCGCAATCGAAGAACGAGTCACAGGTGCCGTCCGCGATCCAATCGCTGTTGTAGCAATAACTGTTCGAGCAGTTGGCTTGTGTCCCCTCGGCGCAGGTGATGCCGTCGTCGTCGTCATCTGTGCCGCCGCCCGTGCTGCCATCACAGTCACCACCGTCCCAGTCGTTCGCTTCACAGTCCATCGGCGCGTCACAGGTGCCATCACCCAGCCAGGACTCGGGCAGACAATAGGATCCTGCGCACACCACGATCTTCCCCGGCTCGCAGGTCGTCGTGTCGTCGTCTTCATCGCCCGTCGTCGTGTCCGTGCAGTCTCCACCATCCCAGTCGGTCTCAGCACAGTTGAGCCACAGCTCGTCACAGGTCCCATCACCAAACCAGGACTCTGAGTAGCAGCTGCCGTTGCACCCGAGCTTCTTACCAGCGGGGCATGTCCCCGGCTCTGAGCAGTTCGCCTCATCGGAGCCGTCCGCGCAGTCATTCACGCCGTCACAGAGGACAGTGGCTGACACGCAGCCGTCACCGTCGGCGCAGATGAAGTCACTCGCGCCGCACTCGTTGCCCCCGACGCACTGACCCGTATCGAAGTCAAAGGTGCTGCAGTTGAGCGCCTCATCACAGCTGTCGTTCGTGAGCATCTGCGCGAAGGCTATCGCCGTCACGCAGGCCCCTTGGCAGACCTCAACCTCGGTCCCTCCGCAGGCCCCGGTCGGGCCGCCGGTCTCACAATCGCCACCGTCGAAGCCCGTCGTCGCGCAGTCGAGCTCTGACAGGCAGACACCGTCCCCGACCGCGGCGCTCGGCGAACAACCCCCTTCGCAATTCTCGACCTCATCGGCTTCACAGCTTCCTGTCGAGCATGGGCTACAGTCCACCGCGCAGTTCTGACAATCCTCATCGTCCCCGCAGAAACCATCGCCGCAGTCCTCACCGCAGCTGGCGATCGGCGTCCCGCCGCACTTGCCCGCCGCACACATGTCATTCGATGTGCAAGGATCGGCGTCATCGCAGGTCGCCGTGTTGTCGAAGTAGACGCAGCCCTCGCCCTCTTTGCAGGAGCCGTCGGTGCAGGGGTTGCCGTCATCACATTTAACCGGCTGACCGATACAGAAGCCCTGACCGCAGGCGCCGGCGGTCTTGCACAGGTCGTCCTCGCCACACGCGGTCCCATCTGGGACCACGACCACCGAGCAAATGCCTAAGCTCACATCACAGGTGGCCGTACGACACACCTGCCCGAGGAGCATGTCCGCGCAGTCATCGTCTGTCGTGCACCCCGTAGGACCTGGATCATCCGGGGTCCCTGTCGACGTGTCCGTCGATGCGCTGGACGAGTCTTCGCCCGAGGCCCCCGAGGTGCCGTTGTTCGAGGGCGTCGCGGTCTCAAAACCTGTCGTTCGATCGGGGACAGCATTCGCGTCTCCCTCGGTCTCACCACACGCGACCGCAAGCACACAGAGACAGCCCAGCACAGACGTGAAGAGCACGTTCTTCATCTTATCCCCTTCGATGTATGGCACTGGCGAAACCCGGCGCCCTCTGTCAGTCCGGGCGGAGCATAGCCGCACATCTGTCGAGATTCCATGCGTAATTTGATGGAAAGCTTCCGCCACTCAGTGGTGCGTATGGACCTTGGTAGCGAGCCGTATCCATCACCCCTCAGATCGGCGCAGGAGCTAGAGGTCGTGTCACCAAGAGCGCGCCCCTCAAGGGCAGTCGTAGCGCGTGGCGATCAATCGATGCGACGGGCTCTCGATGAGGTGCTCTCGGATCCAAAGATGAGGGGGCGGCCAGAGCGCGCCTGCTCCCAGGACGCTGCACTGCCCATCGAGGAGCGCCCGCACCGCCGCGCGTGTACGACGGATACTCGCCCGTGAGGTGGTCGCGAGGAGGGTCAGCCGACCGCCTTGGGCAATGCGCGCCTGAACCCGACCTAAGAGCTCGTCACGGCTCGTCACATGACGCATCGCGGGGGGGACGACGATATCGGCCTCTGGCGCGCAGTTCAGGCGCAGCTGCTCCGCGATGCGATGATAAGGGATCACATAGGCGTCTACGCCCTGCTCACCCGCGACATCCGCGCAGAACGTCGCCGGCGGGGTGTTGAGGTCTGCCTTAAAGAACATCTCCCCGGAGAGGGTGCAGAGCAGCCCCAAGAGCATCGCTGCTGCACCGAGCCCAGCCCAGAGCCGTCTGCCCTCGGCGCACGCGAGGGGCGCCAAGACGGCGACCGCCATCAGCCACCACACCTCCAAACTGTAGCGCGGCGACGAGACGCCAAAGCGTGTCGCGACAAGCCAGCATCCGATCAGAGAGGCGACGAGCCAGGCCGTCTGAGGGGGGAGACCCGCGCGCACGAGGGTGCCCCCGCCGAGCAGAGCCGCCGAGACCACCACCAGCCCCAAGAGCAGGAAGGCCGCATGAGGCAACGCCTCACCCACAGGGCCCAAGCCTCCCCAAAGCAAGGTGTTCAGGGCGGGCCAGTCTCTGCTCGCCTGACGGGTAAAGATCTCCCAATGCTCGCTCGCGATGGGGGAACCCACCACGAGTACGACGGCGACGAGCACAGAGGCGGAGAGCACCCAGGCGGCCAACTTCGGGCGCCTGCGCTCTCGCCACGCATAGTGACCCGCGTCGTGGGTCAGGAAGAGGAGATCCACGTAGCCACTCGCCATTCCGAGGATCGCGCCTCCAATGAACGCGCCCGCGCGCCGGCCGTCCGTCGATGCGCTCAAGATGGCCCAATGCCTCAGCGCATGACCGAGCATCAAGACCGGGTACCAGCGCTGTGCACCCATGTAATAGAAGACGATCGGGTGGAGCAGGGCCAGGCCGAAGACCCAGGTCCGGCGACCGGCGACCGGGCGTAAGAGCACGAGCCAGAGCGCCGCTGCCGCCAGGACGCAGAGGATGCGCACCCCAACCAACGAGGCCCGGGATGGGGCGAGCCCCCATAGCCATCGGTCCAGCATCGCGAGCCATGGTGGATGCATGTCGCGCGCAAGCGAGCCCCAAAACCCCTCAAGGCTCGCCTCGCTCACGAGGGTCAGCGAAAACCACTCGTCATCAAAAGGCACCCGCTCGATCGCGAGCACCAAGGCTCCGCCCGCGCACGCGAGGAGGACAAACCAGCTCTGTCGCAAGAGACCCAAAGGCGTTCCATATCAGTGAGGAGGGTGAGCGGGAGGACTGAAATAGCTCCGCTAAGAGACCGCACGCGCCCCGTCGATGGCAAGAGGTGCCCCCTCATCGATGTCAACGTGAACGCTTCACCTCACGTTTTATGCGGGTTTCTGATCACAGCGGGCCCATTTTTTGAACAACTTCCGGCCGTGATCGCGATGGGTCGCCGACTTTTTTCAGCTTTGGTGCTTTTTTTTTTATGCTCAAAATTCGGGCTAATCGAGCGGCCACGCGGGATCCAAGTGCTTGAAATCAGTCATTTGACGTCATTTGACGCAATTGCCGCTGATCGCGCTGACCCCCTAAAAACGCGGGTTTTCTAAATTTCTCATGCTTGACACTCCAGATCCCGGTTGTAGGGTCCGCCGCACGCCTCACGGTGAGGCGAATTCATAGAGAAATAAAGACTATCCGCTCACACGCAGCGGAAACCGATCGACGGGTTGGTCCCCGTCGTTCAGGAGGACAAAATGACTAAGGCCGATCTGATCAACGCCGTTTACGAGAACCTCGACGGCAGCCTCTCCAAGAAGGACACCGCTAACCTCGTGCAGTCGGTCATGGAGACCATCACCGGCGCCATCAAGGACGACGGTCGCTTCTCCTACCCCGGCTTCGGCACCTGGAAGACCCACGCGCGCAACGCACGTCAGGGCCGTAACCCCCAGACTGGTGCAACCATCACCATCCCCGCGAAGACCATCGTGAAGTTCAAGGCGGCTACCGCACTGAACGAGCTGGTCAACTAATTCGGCTGAGCCGTTTGCGCGCGTGTCGCTTCGGCGATCGTGCGCAGTCCCCACGGCTCACCGATGGTGATCTTGAAACCCCGGCGACCTCGGTCGTTGGGGTTTCTTAATTTCGGGGTGCGCCCTGGGCGGCGAGAGGATATGAGCGCGTCATGAGCGCCACTTCCAAAGAACGCGCGGAGGACTTTGACTACGTCCTGCCCCCCGAGCATATCGCACAGCGCCCCGCACCAGAGCGCCAGTCTGCCAAGCTGCTGATCGCCGACATTTCCGGGGCCCCCTTCGAGCACCATCAGTACCGCGCGCTGCCCGACCTTGTCCGCGGTGACGAGCTCTTTGTGCTCAACGACACGCGGGTCGTCCCTGCGCGGCTCTTTGGTCACAAGCCGACTGGCGGACGTGTCGAGCTCTTGGTCCTCGGTGAGGAGTCGGGACGCGCCGGACACATCCGCGCCATGGGGCGCGCATCCAAGGCGATACGCGTGGGCACCTCCATCGAAGTCGGTGGCCATCACCTCACGGTCTCCGAGGTCCTCGGTGGAGGCCTCTACGTGCTGACACTGCCTGAGAGCGCGGGGCCACTCTGGGGGTTCCTAGAGGCCCACGGCGAGCTCCCGCTACCCCCGTACATTGCGCGCGAGGAGGGCCCCGATGCCGACGACAAAGCGCGGTATCAGACCGTCTTCGCCGAGCACCCTGGGTCCGTGGCCGCGCCTACGGCGGGGCTCCACTTCACGCCCGAGCTCCTGAACCAGCTTGAAGCCAGGGGCTGCGAAACAGCCCGGGTCACTTTGCACGTCGGGCCTGGGACGTTTTTACCCGTCCGAGCGGACTCATTGGACGCCCATGAGATGCACGCCGAGCGCTACGCCGTCAGTGAGGCAGCCTGCGAGACGATCCGCGCAGCTCGAGCCGAGGGTCGCCCAGTCGTCGCGGTGGGGACGACGGTGACTCGTACACTCGAGGGCGTCGCCGCTGCGCACGGCGACCTCGTCCCTGGGTCCGGTGAGACGCGCCTGTTCATTCGCCCGGGGTGGCACTTCGAGGTGGTCGATCAACTGCTGACCAATTTCCACCTGCCTCGCTCCACACTGCTGATGCTCGTCTCCGCGCTCTTGGGCAGAGACCGCACGATGGCGGCCTATGCGGAGGCACTGGCTGCGGGCTATCGTTTCTATTCGTACGGCGACGGGATGTGGGCGAGATGAGCTTTGGATTTGAACTGCTAGAGGTCGACAGCGGCCCGACGCGCGCGAGGCGTGGACGAATCACGACCGCTCATGGCGCGATCGAGACCCCGGTCTTCATGCCCGTGGGGACCCAAGGGACGGTGAAATCCCTCACCCCTCAGCACCTCATCGATATGGGCGCTGAGATCATCCTCGGCAACACCTACCACCTCTACCTCCGCCCAGGGATGGATGTCGTAGCGCACCTCGGGGGCCTGCACGCCATGTCCGGTTGGCACGGGCCTATCCTCACCGACAGCGGTGGCTTTCAGGTCTTCAGTCTTCGTGACAGCAGCACGATTAGCGAAGAGGGCGTTCTCTTCCGCTCTCACCTCGATGGGAGCAAGCATCTGTTGACCCCAGAGAAGGCGGTCAGCATCCAAGAGACCCTGGGCTCGGACATCATGATGGCCTTTGACGAGTGCCCACCCGCCGAGGCGACTGCGCAGGGCATTCGCGACGCCGTCGATCGCACCACGCGCTGGGCCAAGCGCTGCATTGATTCACGGACGCGCGAAGACAACGCCCTCTTCGGGATCATCCAAGGCGGCTTTGATCCTGGCGAGCGCGCACGATCCGCAGAGGCGCTCCTCGCCCTCCCCTTCGAGGGCTACGCCATCGGAGGCCTGTCGATCGGTGAGGGCCGTGACATCACGCGCGAGATGGTGACCGTCTCGGCCCAACTCTTGCCGAGCGACAAGCCACGCTACTTGATGGGCGTAGGGACCCCTGAGGACCTGCTGCACAGCGTCGGAGCTGGCGTCGACATGTTCGACTGTGTCCTCCCTACGCGGAACGCGCGGAACGCAAAGCTCTTCACCTCGCAGGGCGATATCAACATCCGTAACGCGACCTTCCGGATGGATGAGCGCCCCGTCGAGCCAGGGTGCACATGCTACACGTGCACGAACTTCAGCCGCGCCTACCTCAGGCACCTCGATCGCTCGAAAGAGATCCTGTTCGCGACGCTGGCATCAATCCACAACCTCCATGTCCTCATCGACATGATGCGCACAGCCCGCGCCCGGATCTCTGACGGAACCTTCCAAAATTGGCGCACCGAGGTGCTCGATCGACGACGCCGTAAAGACGTCCGTACCTCGTAGTTATTGACCGGCTATAGGCCTTTTGCTATCCACGTGTGCCCGGCCCGACCGGGCAAACGGTGTTTTTTCTTTTATTTCAACATCTTGGGCGCTGAACCAGCTCACCCACGAGGTTTCACTTGGATCGCATGTTTAGTTGGCTCGTGCTCGCACAAGAAGGTCTCACCGGAGGCGCATCAGGTGGCGGAGCCCCAGCGATTCCGGGGGGCGCAGCAACCGGGGGAGCTCCGGCAGCGGGTCCTCCCCCAAGCGCTGGGATGGAATCTTTCATCCTGATCCTGATCATGTTGGGCGTTTTTTACTTCCTGCTAATTCGTCCGCAGCAAAAGCGTCAGAAAAAACATCAGACCCTCTTGAAGGCGCTGAAAGCCGGCGACGAGGTCATCACCTCGGCGGGCATCTTCGGCAAGATCACCGAGATCCAAGGGGGCACTTTGACTATCGAGATCGCGAAGAACACGAAGATCCGCGTCTTGAAGAATTACGTCGCCGGACATGCAAACAAAGATACAGAGCAGGAGTTGGCCGAAGCACCTCGCTAGGTCAAACCCAAAGGAGTCGTCAGTATGGCGAGTGGTCAGGGTAAATGGAGCGCCGTAGGGCTATGGGCGCTCGGAATCTTGTGCGTGAGTTATGTCACGCCGACTGTGGTCGGCTCTGACAACCTCCCGCTGTGGTTTAATGAAATGTTCGACTCGAAGCTGGCGTACGGCCTCGACCTTCAGGGCGGCCTTGAGCTGCGCTACACGGTCGACTGGGAGACCGCCATTGAGGACAACGGGCGCAAGCTCGGTGACTCGATCAAGGCCTCCCTCACCGACGCGTGGGCAAAGGTGGACAACAAGAACGCCCGCTCGATCGAGGACGCAGAGCGTAAGGCGTACCGCGATCGTGTGACGGTCGAAGTGCCTGACTACTCTGTCATTCGAATCACCTTTAAGGACCCCGCGCAGGTGGGCGATTTGCCCGACACAGTCTTGGCTGAGCTCGACTTTCGCTATGAGCTCTCGGCCGTCAACGCGACGACCTACGAGCTGCTCCTGAGCGACCAAGAGGCTGCCAACATCCGCGATGAGGCCGTCAAGAAGACCCGCCAGCTCATCAGCCAGCGCGTCGAGGCCTTCGGTCTCGTCGACCCTGATGTCCGCGTCGCAGGTGACAGCGACATCGTGGTTCAAATCCCAGGTGTCGGTAAGGACCAGATGGACATCGTCCGTCAGCGCATTGGTCAAACCGCTCAGCTGACCTTCCGTATGGTCGACCGCAACGCCACGTTCTTCGACGAGCAGAAGGCAGCGTTGGACAGCTACAAGGCTGCTAACCCCGACCGCTCCGAGGGCCTTGAGCTGGTGACTGGACAGGCGCAGGGCGCCTTCATCCGCGCCAACCGCAAGAGCGACATCATCCGCTTCGTCCGGAACTTGGACGTCCCCGATGACCATGTCATCGGCTACGAGCTGGTCGAGGTCGCTGACGGTAACATCATCACCGAGAAGTTCTACCGGACCCACTACCTGTTCGCCCCGGTGGAGCTCTCCGGTAAGAACTTGGCCCGTGCTCGCGTGGGCTACAATGAGAAGCAGGTCCCGGTCGTGAACCTGGACCTCGACTCCATCGGCACAGGCCTCTTCGGCGACCTCACCGCCAAGAACGTCGGCGAGTACATGGCGATCATGCTCGATGAGACGGTCGCAAGCGCTCCAGTCATCAACGAGAAGATCCCAGGCGGCCGCGTGCAGATCAGCATGGGCGGCGGCCGAGGCCCTCAGGTCATCTTGAAGGAGGCTCAAGGCCTCGTGACCGTCCTGAACCAGGGCGCGTACCAGGCTCCGGTCTACAAGGTCCACGACCACGAGGTCGGCGCGAGTTTGGGTCACGACTCGGTCCAAGCGGGCAAGATGTCCATCACCTTCGGCTCCTTGGTCGTCATCATCTTCATGATGATCTACTACAAGCTCTCAGGCGTCATCGCGGTCTGCGCGCTGCTGCTGAACATGGTGTTCATCCTGGCGCTGCTCGTGAGCTTCAACTCCGCGCTGACGTTGCCGGGCATGGCCGGGATCATCCTGACCATCGGTATGGCGGTGGACGCCAACATCATCATCTTCGAACGTATCCGAGAAGAGATCAGGGCCGGGCGTGGACCACGCGCCGCGGTCGACACTGGCTATGCTAAGGCGCTCAGCACCATTCTGGACGCCAACATCACCACCGCGCTCGCGGGCATCATCTTGCTCAACTACACCAGCGGCCCGATTCGCGGCTTCGCTGTGACCCTTCTCATGGGCATCGTCTGTTCGGTCTTCACGGCCGTCTACGTCTGCCACCGCATGTTCAACTGGTACCTCGCGGCGCGCAGCCCCGAGACGCTCAGCATCTAGAGGACCTTAATCATGCAGTGGATTCCAGCTGATATCGCCATCAACTTCATGGACAAGCGCCGCACCGCCGGCACGATGTCCGTGATCCTCGTCAGCCTAAGTATCGTCTCCTTGATGGTCTTTGGGCTCAACTTGGGCATCGACTTCAAGGGCGGCAGCGCGGTCATCGTGGCCTTCAGCGCTGACGCCAACATCGAGCGCGCTCAAATCGAGACCTCCATCCACGAGCTCGTGGTCGGAGAGACCGGTGATGAGACCTCGCAGGTCACCGTTCAGGACTTTGACGTAGGCATCACGGGCGAGGACGATGAGGTCCCCGCCAAGCGCTACCTCGTCTACACAGAGGTCCCCTCGCTGGTCACCTCAGAGCAGCGCACTGAGATCGCGAACAAGCTCAAGGCTTCGTTCGGCGAGAAGACCCGCGTGGACGTGCCGGAGGACAGCTCCGACACCTTCTACATCACCTTCCCCGAGGGTGTGGTCGTCACCGAGCGCTACGCAGCGCTTCAGGCCACCTTCAAGGGCCTCGGCTTCGAGCAGATCACTGTCGCCAGTGACTACGAGCGCCAGCTCGACGTCGAGTGGTTCAAGGACCTCAACCTCCTCCTCGAGGAGAAGGACGCCGCGGGCGGCGCCGAGGACGACACCACTGACGAGCTGATGCTCTCTCAGGAGGCCTGGAACACGAAGAAGGCCAAGATGCTTGAGGGCAAGACCGACACACGCTTCACCGTGTCCGTCGAGGAGCTGCGAGCGAAGGTCACCGCCAAGTTGGCTGACACCTTTGGCGCCTCCTTCGTGCGCGCCGAGTCATCCACGAGCGTCTCGGCGTCTGTGGGCTCAGACCTCTTGAACAACGGGCTCCTCGCGGTCCTCTACGCCATCATCGGCATCCTCATCTACATCACCTTGCGCTTCGACTTCCGGTTCGCTCCGGGCGCCGTCGTCGCCTTGGTGCACGACGTCTTCATCACGCTCGGCATCTTCAGCCTCTTCCAGGTGAAGTTCTCGCTGCCGATCATCGCGGCGCTCCTGACCATCGTGGGTTATTCACTCAATGACACCATCGTGGTGCTCGACCGTGTCCGTGAGACCTTCGAGACGTATCGAGGGCGTGACATCAAGGATCTGCTGAACCGCGCCATCAACGAGACGCTCAGCCGAACGGTCCTCACGTCAATCACGACGGCCTTCGTGGTCGCATCCATCCTGGTCTTGGGCGGCGGACTCATCCGCGACTTCGCCCTCGCCTTGATGATCGGCATCATCGTCGGTACGTACTCCTCCATCTTCGTGGCCAGCCCATTGGTCCACTACATGGACCAGTACCTGACCCGACGTGAGAGCGAGAAGATGCGCGAGGCACGCGGAAACGACGCCAACACCGCGCGAGCCTAGTCCGATGACGCCCGGCGTCGCGCCGCCAGCGAGCCGGGTTGAAGCGGTCTGGGAGGTGCGACGCCCCGACCAGACCGCTGTCACTGCGCTCCGCGAGGCCCTCGGCCTCGATGGATTGACGGCCACGCTACTCGTCAACCGCCGGTTTAGTGATCCAGAGGAGGCCAAGGCCTTCCTACAGCCTCGCTTGTCGACGTTGCCAGACCCCTCTCTGATGGCCGGCATGGATGACGCAGTCACGCGCATCCTCGCGGCGATCGACGGCGGCGAGCACATCTGCGTCTGGGGTGACTACGACGTCGATGGCGTCACATCGGCCTCGCAGCTGCTCGCGTTCTTCAAGAGCATCGGCTCCCCCGTCCACTCCTTTGTGCCCGACCGCTTTCGAGACGGCTACGGCCTCAACAGCGATCGCATCGCGGAGCTCGCCGAGGGGGGTCTCCAGCTGCTGATCACGGTGGACTGCGGAATCTCAAACGCCGCCGAGGTGGCCAAGGCAGCGGAGCTCGGGGTCGACGTCATCGTGGTCGATCATCACCAAGTCCCAGAGACCCTGCCCCCCGCCGCCGCGGTCCTCGATCCCCATCAGCCTGGCTGCCCTTGGCCAGAGAAGGAGCTCGCCGCGTGCGGTGTGACTTGGGTGTTGCTCGTCGCCTTGCGGAGGGCGCTCCGTGAGCGCGGGGACTTCGAGGGGCGAAGCGAGCCGGACCTCCGCGACTGGCTCGACCTCACCGCCATCGGGACGGTGGCAGACATGGTGCCGCTGCGTGGCCTCAACCGCGTCATCGTCGCCCAAGGGCTAGAACAGATCGCTCAAACGCAGCGCGTCGGCGTACAAGCCCTGGTCGAGGTGTCGGGGTTGGAGCGCGACAAGATCACCGCCGGCCGGATTGGCTTTCACCTGGGTCCACGTATCAACGCTGCGGGGCGCGTCGCCCATGCGGCGGCGGGCGTCGAGCTCTTGACGACCGTAGATCCCCAATCCGCGCGCGCGACCGCCAAAGAGATCGACACGCACAACCTCGAGCGGCGAGGCCTCCAAGAGGAGGTCTTTCAGGCCGCGTGTCGCATCGCCGACGCCCACCCCGACCCCGACAACCGACGCGCGGTCGTCGTAGCCCATGAGGGCTGGCACCCCGGCGTCCTCGGGATCGTGGCCTCGAAACTCATCGAGCGCTACCACCGGCCGACCGTCGTGCTGACCCTCGAGGATGGCGTCGCCAAGGGCTCCGCGCGCTCCATTCGGGGCTTTAAGCTCGTGAGTCACCTGACGGCCCTCGAGGACCTGCTGACCAAATACGGTGGCCACGATCACGCCGCAGGGATGACGCTCCCAGCCGACAACGTCGAGGCCTTCACCGAGGCCCTCGACGCCCGAGCTCGAGAGACCTTGAGCGCCGACCAACTTCGCCCTCGACTGTCCTTAGACGCCGAGGTCCCACTGGACCAAGTCAGCTTCCTCCTCATCGAAGACCTGAAGCGCTTGGCACCTTATGGGATGGGGAACCCCGAGCCCGTGCTCTATGCCACCGGGGTCCGTGTCCTTGATCAACGCATCGTCGGGGCCGACAAGCGGCACCTCAAGCTGACCCTCGACACCGGCCGCCAGGCCCTCGGAGCCATCGCGTTTGGGATGGCACCACAGGCGCCACCGCCGGGCGCCCGAGTCGACGTAGCCTACGTCCCAGAGATCAATGAGTACCGAGGCCGTCGCAGCCTGCAGCTGCGCATCAAGGCGATGCGCCTGTCTTCCTGAGCCAGGCCTGCGGCGCAGCCGCTGACCTGAGCCCCAGACGACGACGCAGGTCATACACGCCGAAGGTGCGCGGTCGCTCGCCACAGTGCGCCTTCTGATCGCGCTCGGCATGATCTGACCTCGCGGGGGACCGACAGACACATGCGATCTTGCGCCGTGATCTCTCGGGGTCTCTGCGCGTGTCCACGTGACCTGTGCATCACCTATGACCAGCTCCGCTGGGGAGCGTGGTGCCGTCTTCTTTCCCTTGCTTGTCCGGCGTGGCTCGACGCAATCTCTGAGCCGGTGACGAACCGAGGGCCGCCGTGTTAAGGGGGCCGTGTTAACCCTGTGTGTGCTGGAGTCCCTATGAACAAGGTCTATTCCGACGCCGATCAGGCGCTCCTCGACCTCCCCGATGGTGCCTCGGTGATGAGCGGTGGCTTTGGCCTCTGCGGCAACCCAGAGAACCTCATCACGGCCATCGCGAAGCGCGGGACGACTGGCCTGACCGTGGTCTCAAACAACTGCGGTACGGACCACGAGGGTCTCGGGGTGCTCCTACAAGCCCGTCAGATCGTGAAGATGATCTCGAGCTACGTGGGCGAGAACAAGAATTTCGAGGGCCAGTTCCTCTCGGGGGAGCTCGAGGTCGAACTCGTCCCTCAAGGGACCCTCGCCGAGCGAATCCGTGCCGGAGGTGCAGGGATTCGAGCGTTCTTCACGCCGACGGGCTACGGGACCACGGTCGCTGACGGCAAGGAGACCCGCACCATCGACGGTGTCCCTTGCGTCTTGGAGCACGGCCTGACCACGGACTACGCGATCGTCAAGGCCTGGAAGGGCGACACGCACGGCAACCTCATCTATCGAATGACCGCGCGCAACTTCAACCCGATGATGGCGACGGCCGGTCGCATCACGATCGCCGAGGTCGAGGAGCTCGTCCCCGCAGGGGAGCTCGATCCGGACCAGATTCATACGCCGGGCATCTTCGTCCAACGCATCATCCAGGGCTCCGGCTACGCCAAGCCCATCGAACAGCGCACCACGCGCCCCCGCACCTGAGGAGACCCCTGTGGCAATCACCCGTGAACAGATCGTTCAGCGCGTCGCCCGTGAACTTCAGGACGGCTTCTACGTCAACCTGGGTATCGGCATGCCGACCCTGGTCGCTAACTACATCCCCGAGGGGGTCGAGGTCGTCTTGCAGTCCGAGAACGGGCTCCTAGGGATCGGCCCCTTCCCTTATGAGGGCGATGAGGACCCGGATCTCATCAACGCCGGTAAGCAGACCGTGACGACCCTCAACGGCTCGGCCTTCTTCTCCAGCGCCGACTCCTTCGCCATGATCCGCGGAGGCCATATTGACCTGGCCATCCTCGGCGCC
This sequence comes from Myxococcota bacterium, assembly GCA_049602155.1. Classification (GTDB taxonomy): domain Bacteria; phylum Myxococcota_A; class UBA9042; order PHBI01; family JBMYRH01; genus JBMYRH01. Next base: position 79,766 of record JBMYRH010000011.1, read on the forward strand.
ATGGAGGTCAGCCAAGAGGGCGACCTCGCGAACTGGATGATCCCCGGTAAGATGGTCAAGGGCATGGGCGGGGCGATGGACCTCGTCGCTGGCGCGCGCCGCGTCATCGTCGTGATGACTCACTGCTCGAAGAGCGGCAAGCCCAAGCTCCTCGAGGCGTGCACACTCCCGCTTACCGGGACGCGCTGCGTCAACGCTGTCGTGACCGACCGAGGCTGGTTTGATGTCCTCCCGACAGAGGACGGGGGGCGCAAGCTCGTCCTTACCGAGATCGCGGAGGGTGAGACCGTGGATGGGCTGCGTGAGGTCACAGGGGCGCACTTCGAGGTGTCCACCGACCTGCGCACAATGGCCGGATAGAGCACCCCGCCCCCGTGAGCACACACGCCCTGAGGGCCTGGGGCAAAGCGTTGCTCCACCCGGCCACGCCAGGCATGGATGATGAGAGCCCTCGCGCTCATTGGCTGCCCTTTGGGCTGATGATGTTCGCGCTGTCCGTGCAGGTCACCCTCCGCTATGAGTGGGGCCTGCTGGAGGGCAACGCTTGGCAGGGGGTCCACGTCCTCATCGGCCTGGGCTCCTGCATGCTCATCCTGCGTGCCTTTCACGGCCCAGGGTTGCTCCGACGCGTACGCCCCCGCACCTGGGGCCTCCTGGCCTTGGCGATAGTGAGCTTCCTCGCGTTTTGGTACTTGGGACGCATCGACAGCTATCGTCGCTGGTGGTTCTCAGAGGTCGACCCCGCAGACGCGTTCGCGCCCGTGTACGGCTTCATCTACTTCTCGACCAGCTCCACCGTCTTTCGGCTGCTCTTGCCCTTCGCGATCGTCTGGCTCGTCATCGGCTTGAAGCCCGGAGAGCTGGGGCTGCGCAGCCGAACCAACGCGTTTCAGGCGTCTCCTGCCTTGCTCTGGCCCGTCTACCTGACCCTGTTCATCGGCGTCTTGCCCTTCGTCCTCTACGTGGCGCAGACGGCGCCCTTCCTGGCCAAGTACCCGCTAGGGCGGGCGATGGTTCAACAAGGGGTGATCCAGCTCGAGCACCTGCTCGTTCACGAGGCGTTCTATCTGCTGATCTTCGTCAGCGGCGAGGCATTCTGGCGTGGGTTTATCGCCTTCGGTCTCGAGCGCGACTTTGGGCTCTATGCCCTGGCCTTGATGATCGTCCCCTACGTCACCGCGCACTTCGGCAAGCCGCTGCTCGAGACCCTCGGCGCCATCATCGCCGGAGGCTTGCTCGGGTGGCTGGCCCTTAAGCACCGGTCGATTTGGTTGGGGGTCGCGGTACACTTCGGCGTCGCCCTGACGATGGATCTGTTGGCGATCCACCACAACGGCTTCACCATTACGTGGCCTTGAGCACACAGGAGAGATGATGCGCACCTTAGGAATCGACTTCGGCGAGGCCCGTATTGGCCTCGCGCTCAGCGACGCGTCCGGTACCATCGCGATGCCGCTCGAGACCATCGAGACCAAAGATAAGGGGGCGCAAATCCGAGAGGTCGCCGAGCGCATCGCGAGCCGTGAAGTGGCTCGCATCGTGGTCGGCCTCCCCTTGGAGATGGATGGCAGCGCCGGGCCAATGGCCGAGATGGTCGAGAAGTTCTCCGCCAAGCTGGAGAGCACGGTCGGCATCGACGTCGTCCGCTGGGATGAGCGCCTGACGAGCGTCGCCGCCGAGCGCGCCGTGCGAGAGATGGGGGGGCGGAAGGGGAAGAAGAAGAAGAAGAAGGGGCACCTCGACCCGATCGCCGCTTGCCTCCTGCTTCAAGCCTTCCTAGACAGCCCAAGCGCCCACTGAGCATGTTCAAGCGGATCCGCAGAGCCACGCTGCTTGGCGCCCTGTTGGGGCTGCTCGTCGCGGGCATTTGGCTCGATCGCGCCGTCACCACCGGTTCACGGGCCGAGGGAGACGCCCAGATTGAGATCCCAAAGGGGACTCGCGCACCGGGGATCATCCAGCGTCTCCACGCCAAGGGGCTCGCCCCACACCCCCGGATCGCTTACTGGGTCCTGAGGTACCACGGGACCTTCGACGTCGTGCAGGCTGGGATCCACGTCTTACCCCAGAGCGCGTCCTTAGTAGACATCGCCCACCTCCTCAAAGCGCCACCTGCCCGCCCTGAGGTCACCCTGACCCTCATCCCCGGGGAGACCGTCTGGCACGCCGCCGAGCGCATCAGCGCAGCGGGGCTCGGGACCCCCGATGCACTCCTGGCGTTAGCCGCGGACCGTCAATGGGTGCGAGACCAGGGGCTCCCCGTGGGCCCACAGCGCCCCCCTCGCCCTGACGGCGTGCCACAGACCTACCTCGAGGGCTTCCTGAGTCCAGAGACCCACTTCTTCAACCCCGATAGCCCGCTCGAGGACGTGGTGAAGACGCTGACAGAAGACTTCTTGAGCATGTGGCGGCCTCTGACCGCGCGGCGCAAGAGTGACTTGACCCTCTTGAAGGAGCAATTCGGGCTCACCCCCTTCAACATCCTGACCCTCGCGTCCCTCGTTCAGCGCGAGACCAAGGTCAGGTCCGAGGCCCCTGTCATCGCCGGGGTCTTCATGAACCGCCTGCGAGTCTCGATGCGGCTGCAGACCGATCCGACCCTGATCTACCACCCGAAGCGCATCGGGAGAGCCCCAGGTCCGTCGGACCGCAAGGACGCGACGAACCCCTACAACACCTACGCCCACGATGGCCTGCCCCCCGGGCCAATCTGCAGCCCGACACGGACCGCGATAGAGGCGACGTTGAGCCCAAGTAGACACGACTTCCTCTACTTCTGCGCGCGGCATGATGGCACAGGGCGCCACGCCTTCGCGCGCACCCTTGAGGAGCATGAGGCCAACGTCACCCGATACCTCAAGCGACGCTGACTGCGCCCGCTCACCAGAGCCAGGTCACCTGCTGCTCGCTGTGCCGGCGCTGGTCCCCATTGTAGACCAAGCGTGCGTAAGTGCCCTGGGACATCCTGAGCATGAACGCCGCCCGACGCGCCGCGACGCGCCGACCGTGGAGGGTCTTCCCTTGAATGTAGGCGTTTCGGATCACGGCTTGCTCCGCATAGAGAGCCTTTGCCTCGGCCCACGTCAGGGCGCCTGAAGTGAAGGCGCGATCTATCTGCGCGAGCGCGCGGCTCGTGTTGAAGACCTGGACGACGGCGCGATCGAGCTCAGCCGCGGTCAGCTGAGTGCTCGGTCCAGCGCTCGCCAAGCGAGGCAAGGTCGCGCACAGCGCGATGGTCACGATGAGAATGGTCAGAAGCGCGTGGATGCGCATGATCAACCCCTTTGCAGAAGCCCTGGCGAAAGCGCTCAGAGCGTCGGCGATCGATCATCGAGGCTGAACTCCTGGCAAACTTTCGAGCGATCTTTCGCGCGCGAGCCACACCAACCACTGCGAACTAACGGGTCTTCAGGTTGACGCTGCCGCCCTTCAATCGGCTAGCTGCTCGCCCCTTGCCACAGGTCCGAGAGCCTCGCATCGGTGCTCGCCTTCCGCGCGCGTGGCGCGGCCCACTCCCGGAGCGCTTTGATCTCGTCTTCGTAGGTCCGATAGAGGGGCACCGTGGTCTTGATCGCCACCGCGAGATCCTCACTCGTCAGCTCTCGGCTGGAGCGAAAGGCGCGGTAGAGGCCGTCGACGACGACCTGCTCTAGCTCTGCACCACTGAAGTGTTCGCATTGGTCCGCGAGCTCAGCGACGTCGATAAGTGAGGGGTCACGCCCATGCTTGTCGAGGTGGATCGACAGGATCTGTCGGCGCTCGCCGGCGTTCGGCAGATCGACGAAGAAGATCTCATCGAAGCGACCCTTCCGGAGCAGCTCCGGGGGCAGACGGTCCACGGCATTCGCCGTCGCGATGACAAAAGCGGGCGCCTGCTTCTCCTGAAGCCATGTGATGAAGGCCGCGAGCAGCCGCTGCACGCCTTCACTCGCCACCGAGGCGTCGCCACCCGGCTGAAAGACCTTGTCGATCTCATCGACCCAAAGGACCACCGGGCTCAACGCCTCTGCCAACCTCAGCACGTTGCGCAGGTTGGTCTCAGGGCTACGACCATGGGTAAAGAGCGCGCCGAAATCGAGGCGCGCCAACGGTAAGTTCCAGAGCTGCGCCACCGCCTTCGCCGTCAGCGACTTGCCGCACCCCTGGACCCCAACTAAGAGCAGCCCTTTCGGGGTAGGGAGGCCGAATTCTCGCGCCTCCTCGCCGTACGCTGACTCGCGGTCCGCGAGCCACGCTTTCAACGCATCGAGGCCACCGACAGCGTCCAAAGCCGGCGGGGTGTCGATGAACTCGAGGAGCTCGGAGCGCTTCAAGATCCGCCGCTTCTCATCGACCAGAGGCGACACGTCACCCTGGGACAGTGGGCCGTCCGCCAGGCAGGCCCGACGGAACGCACGCCGCGCCGCCGAAGCGCTCAGCCCCTGAACCGCCCGGACCGCGCGGTCTTCCAGCTCTGAGTTGAGCGTCATCGAGGCTGCCGCGATCTCCTGAGAGAGCAGACGCATCAAGGCGCCCCGATCCGGGAGCGGGATGTCATAGGTGACGACGTCCCCGAGCAGCTCATCAGGCAAGTCGAACTCGGGGGAGACGAAGACGATCGTCTGCTGATTCTTCTCCAACCTGAGCCGCATGTCGCGCAGCGTCCGAACCACCAGGGGGTCCGAGAGGTAGCCGTGGAAATCCAGCATCGCGAAGACCGTCGGCACCGTCTGACTGGCAATAGAGTCGAGGCACGTGAGCGGTGTCGCCCCTTCATCCTCGCGGCGCGCGGCGGTCAAGCTCATGGGGACAAGGCGTCGCCCCATATCGCGGCACACCGCGCTCAAGAGGCCCAGCACGCGCTCCTCTTCCTGGCTCCTCAGCGCAAGGAAGGGATAGCGGGCCTCGAGGAAGCTAGTGAGCGTGGGGCCGAGGTCTCGACGGAGCATAGGTGCCTCTGAAGGGAGAGCGCGCGGCAGGGGCAGGCCGCGAGGTTTCTCTGACGCTCCCTCAATCCGTGGCAATCGCCAAGTTATTCGCCCCTTTCCGAGGCAAAACTCGGGGCCGATTGCGGCCCGCGAACGAGGCGGCCGGGGAGCGCCCCAGTCGACGTGTCGTGCCGCCGCGTCACCTGACCCGCGACGAGCGTCGCCGTATAACCACGCGCCCGTTGAAGGAGCCTGGGGCCCCCGGCTGGGAGGTCTCGCACGAGCTCAGGTCGCTCCAAACGAAGCCCGTCGTAGTCGATGACATTGACGTCGGCGCGATAGCCAGGCGCCAAGATCCCCCGGTCCATCATCCCAAAAGACTGAGCCGTCTCCGAGGTCTGGCGACGAATCACGTGCTCGAGGCCCAGTCGCTCGCCTCGGGCGCGGTCACGCGTCCAATGAGTGAGCATGAACGTGGGCATCCCTGCATCACAGACGGCAGCGCAATGCGCCCCGCCATCGCTCAAGCCCATACGGGTCAAGGGGTGGTTGTGCAGCGTCTTCAAGTGCTCGAGATCACCGCCGGCATAGTTGAAGAGCGGGAAGTACATCAACCCGTCACCGTCATCGGCCATGAGCGCCTCATACGCGAGCTCCTCCGGGCGACGGCCTGTGGCCCGCGCGATCTCCCGGAGACTCGCAGCCTTTGATGGCTCGTAATCGACGTTATCAGTCACCGGGAACATCTTGTGGAAGGAGCGCGTGACGAACTGCTCAAAGGGGCTGAGTCCGCTCACCGATTCATTCAAGAGTCGGTCTCGGACCTCCGGGGTCGCGAGGGCGGCGAGGCGCTCGGCTTTCGGGCGATCGGCAAGCTCCAAGAATGCAGGGTGACGGGCAAAGGGGTGCGCCGTCAGCTCCCACCCCATCAAGAGTCCAATCGCGCGCCCCGCGACTTGGCCATAGACCTGCGCACCGCGCGCTGCCATCGCCTCGAGCCCGCCGAGCAAGTCACGCCACAGCTCAGGCGCGAAGTCGGTCTGAGTGAGGTTGAACATGACCGGGCGCCCGGTCTCGAGCGCAAGCTCGGCGATCCACTCAAGCTCTTTCCCCATTTGGAGATGCTCACCAGCCATCTGAAAGACGCCATGACCGCCCCGCCGGAGGCCGTGTGCCAAGGCGAAGAGCTCATCACGCTCGGCGAACGTGCCTGGGACCAAGTCGCCGTCGGACGACTTATGGAGCATCGTGCGAGACGTTGAGACGCCGAGGGCGCCCGCTCGAATAGCCTCCTCGACCAGCCGCCCCATCGCGTCGCAGTCCTTGGCGGTCGCGGCCTCGTTGCCAACCCCACGCTCGCCCATGACGTAGGTCCTGAGCGGACCGTGAGGGACTTGCGTACCAAAGTCGATGGCGCGCTCAAGCCCAGAGAGCGCGTCGAGGTAGCCCGGGAAGGTCTCCCAGCCCCATCGCATCCCCTCGTGGAGCGCGGCGCCAGGGATATCCTCGACGCCCTCCATGAGGCGAATCACCCAATCGCGGTCTTCTTTGCGGACGGGCGCGAACCCCACACCGCAGTTGCCCATCACGACCGTCGTGCAGCCGTGCCAGCTGGACGGCGTGAGCTGCTCGTCCCATGTGACCTGCCCATCATAATGCGTGTGCATATCGACAAACCCCGGGGTCACGAGTTGACCGCGTGCATCGATCTCCTCGACACCGGACTCAGGGACACGCCCCACTGCGCTCACCAGACCGTCACGGAGGGCCACATCACCCTCGAAACGCTCTCGCCCCGTCCCGTCGATGATGACGCCATTTCGAATCACAATGTCGTGCGCTGCCTTGCCCATTACTCACCCCATCACTGCCGATATGCGAATGAGGTTCGCAGTTATGGGTCTCAAGATCAAGAACTTTGCGAATGAGGTTCGCTTTTCCTGGAAACTGTCCTAACGTCGCGACATGGGACGACGCGAACAGAGGCGCGAAGAGCGCCGCAATCTGCTCTTAGAGAGCGCCATGGAGATCTTAGCCGAGGGTGGCGTCGAGGCGTTGACTATCCCCAGGCTGGCCGAGCGCATGCAGGCCTCCGTCGGAGGGCTCTATCGCTACTTTCCATCCAAAGAGGCGATCTTCGTCGCCCTCCAAGAGCGCGCCATCGATGCCTTCGACGCGCTCCAAGAGGCCGGCATCACGCGCGCCGACCAACGCGCTGACCAATCAAGCCCCGCCGTGCAAAGCCTCGCGCGGGTCATCGCCGCCTTCCACGCGCTGCTGGACCTCGCCACCGAGGCCCCCACCCAGCACGCGCTCGTCGACGCGTTCCTCTCTGCGCCCAGCCCGACCCTCTCTGATGCCCAAGCCCGCGACATCGAGGCCTACCTGACCCCTGTCCTCGAGCGATGCGCCGCGCAGCTCGAGGCCGCCAGTCGATCGGGCGCCTTGAGCGTCGCCGACCCGATGGTCCGCACCCATCTCCTGTGGGCAGCGCTACACGGACTCTCACACTTCCGCAAACGTGACCGGATTCAGCGCGAGCCCCTCCGCGTCAGCGCACTGGCCCCGGCGCTGCTCGAGGGGCTCCTCGTCGGCTGGGGTGCCAATCATGCAGACGTGCAGAGCGCATTGGTCGTCGCCGAAGTGATCCGCTGACGCCGCGCCACACCCGCCACCGTCACGCCATGCCCCTTGAGGGGTACAGCGAGGACGCTCGACCTCGAGGGGCGCCCTCGAAGCTAAGCGAGCTCAGAGGAAATGAAGCGGCGATAGTTGCGCACATCGAAGGGCTTCTGCAGGTAGGGGCGCCCCGAGGACATCAAAAACTCGGCGGCCTGTCTGCTCACCGTGTCTGCGGTCGTGAAGACGAAGCGCGCGGCGACCTCCGGGCGATGCTCAGAGGCCCATCCGTAGAGGCCTAGGCCGTCGAGGGCGCCCGGCATTCGGAGATCCGTCACGACCAAGTCAAAAGTCTCGTCGATAAGGAGCGCTTGCGCGGCGTCAGCGCTCGACACCGTCGTGACGTCACACAGGTCTTCGAGGGCACGCTCGCTCAGCTCAAGGATGAAGAGCTCGTCGTCGACTACTAAGACCTTGGGCTGCGTATCACCGTCGTTCGCCGGGACACTCATCACGTCTGCCGCGGTCGCGGGAGCGTAGCTCTTGCGGTTCTGAGCCACCGCATCGGCGCTCGCGCGAGGCAAAGCGACGAGCACCCTCGCGCCGGTGTCGGTGTTGACGACCTCAACATGACCGCCCATGGCTCGGACGAGCCCGGCGGCCAAGGCGTGTGTCATCACGGCTTGCGGCAAAGTCGGGCTGAAGCTCGCAGGATCGAAGTGAACGATGGCCTCAGGGTACTGATGTCCCCGAGTCTCGAGCCCCAGCACCAAACTGTCAGTGCCGGCGTCGATGATGACGTCGATGGTGCCGCCGCCGTGCGCCAAAGCGAGGGCTGAGGCGTTGGTCATCAGGTGACTCATCGCCCGCCTTAGCTTCGGGGGGCTCGCCCACACGAAGAGCTCCTCCTCAAGGTCGGTGCGCATCACAGAGACGTTATTCGCGATGAGGTAGGCCTCGCGGCTGGAGACCGCGTCATGCAGGACGGAGCCGATACCGACGGCTGCGGGGGCGTCATCGCCCAGCTCGGTCAAGCTCAGCAAGTGTGTGACCAACTGCGTCGCGGCGCGGCTCGCGTTGTAGAGGCTGCTCATCGGCCCCTTGAGCGTCTCGGGCAGCGTGGAGTCGTCAAGGACGAGCCCTGCATAGCCAAGCACGGCTTGAAGCGACGTATTAAGTGAGTGGGCGACGCCGGCGGTCAGGTATTGTGTGACTTGGCCGGCCTCAAGGAGCTGCTTCGGCTCCGTGCCCTGCAGGTCCCGTCGATCTTGCACGATGAGCATGTACCCGTCGTACTCACCATCGGCACCGGTGCGTGGGGAGAGCCATGCCCGCACCGCGACTCGCTCTCCTCGATCGTCGAGCAGCGCGAGGTCCATCTCGTCACTAACGCCGAGCGCCAGCGTCGCAGTGATCGCTTGAAAGTCCTCTCGGTTCTCAGCGGCGATCCGATCGAGCGCCGGGGTACCGTCGCTGATCTCACCACCCAAGAGCTGGGTCAGGGTCGCGTTCGTGAACACCGTATTTCCGTCCTCATCCAACAGCCAAAAGCCATGAAATGGGACATCGAGGAGAGCGTGGTTCTGTGCGGTTGGGCCTGTGTCGGCCATAGCAAATCCTGGGATTTTGAGCGGGTGGCCCAGCATGACCTCCCTGAGCCTCGCTAGCAAGATCGCAATCTGCATGGCATAGACGGCTCATGAACAACACGACTCACACAGCGTTTGAAGTCCGCGGCAACTACATTCAGGGCGCCTTTCGAGTCCCGGCTCATCCGGGCGGGGTGATCCGAGACGTGAACCCTGGCGATCCCTCAGACGTCGTTGGGGAGTTCCCGTGGGAGGTCAGCGCGATCGACGAGGCGATCGCCTCGGCGAAGGGGGCCTTCTCGGGCTGGCGCGACACCCCACAAGCAGAGCGCAGCGCCCTCTTGCGCCGCTATGCTGAGGCGCTCGGGCGGCGAAAAGAGCACATGGCCGAGGCGATCAGCCGTGAGATGGGCAAGGCCCTCTGGGAGGCTCGCGGTGAGGCCGGCGCGATGGTGGCTAAGGTCGGCATCACGCTCGAGGACGGGCTGCGCCTCGTCGCTGACCATCAGCCTGACGGTGTTCAAGGTCGCGTCCGTTACCTCCCCCGTGGCGTGATGGCGGTCATCGGCCCCTTCAATTTCCCTGGCCACCTCCCCAATGGTCACATCGTGCCCGCCTTGGCGACGGGCAACACCGTGGTCTTCAAACCAGCGAGTCACACGCCGATGGTCGGCCAGATCATGGCGGAGTGCTTCGACGAAGCTGGGTTCCCCCCGGGCGTCTTCAACCTGGTGCAGGTGCCGGGACGCCACTGCGACGCGCTCGTCGCCCACGGCGACGTCGACGGGGTGCTCTTCACCGGATCCACCGGGGTCGGCATGCACATCGAGGCGCTCACCCTGGAGCAGCATTGGAAGCTCACGGCGCTCGAGATGGGTGGGAAGAACGCCGCCATCGTCCTCGACGATGCGCCCTTTGACTTGGCGCTCTACGAGGTCCTGACGGGCGCATTCCTGACGACCGGTCAGCGATGTACGGCGACCAGTCGCATCATCTGTCAGCGCGGCATCGCGGACCGCTTCGCTGCCAAGCTCGCGGAGGCGACCAAGGCGCTGAAGGTCGGCGTTCAATCCGATCCCAACATCTTCATGGGCCCGCTCATCGACCGCCGCGCAGCCGAGACCTTCGACGCCTGGCAGAAGACCGCTGAGGCCGAGGGCGCAGAGACGCTGGCCGCGGGCGGCTTAGTAGAGGCTCCGCCTATCGCAGGTGGCGCCTACGTCCGACCGAGCCTGCACCGTGTCCACACGCTGGATGACACGAGCACCTATCAACGTGAGGAGCTCTTCGCACCGGACGCGGCGATCTACACAGTCGACACGCTCGAAGAGGCGATGGCGCTAGCCGACGACACGGAGTACGGGCTCGCGGCGTCGATCTTCACCTCTCAAGAGGCGGCTTACCTCGAGGTCGTTCGTCACGTGCGAGCAGGCGTCATCAACTGGAACAGGAGCACCGTCGGAGCAAGCAGCAAGCTGCCCTTCGGTGGCCTGAAGGCGAGCGGCAACGGGCACCCTGCGGCGCTCTTCTCGACGCTCTACTGCACCTACCCGGTCGCCTCGCTCGAGAACGACAAACCCTTCGATCCAGACGGTCTGCTGCCCGGCATCACACTCTAAGCGCGCCCTAGCGCGCCGAGCAGATGATCTCCACCGGGGGCCCTAACGCACTCATGGCGAGGCGATGCCGCGCCATCAAGCGATAACGGTACCGACGCGCGTGCACCACGGCCTGATCCACCCACTTGGTGGCGGTGGCATGGCCACGGGGCACGAAAGCATCCGTGCCAAAGCCGCGCTGCACCTCATAGCTGCTCGCGCCCTGGCTCTGTGTCCAACGGAGCTCAACGCCTCCCTTCACGCAGCGAGCGCTCAGGCCCGTGGGCGCGCTGAGGGAGCGCGCTGGGCTTCGAAGTGCGACCACATTGCTGAGGATAGGCGCCCCTGAGGCACCGCCAAGGCTTTGGATACGGTAATGGACCGACGCCTCCGCCGGTCTGGAGGTGGCGTCGATGGCCTCTCGAGCCGACGCGGCGAGCATAGGACCAGGGAGGTTGCTCCACCGACCACCGCCGACCTGCACCTGAACCTTGAAGCCAGTCGCCACCTCTGAGTCCGCCGCCTGCCAATTCAGATGAACGCCGCGGTTCGAGCGCGTCACCGCCCCTAAGCTGACCGCTGGAGCCCGCCGCTGATCCGGCAGCGAAGCCCACGCGCTCGGAGCGCTCCGCGCACTGGCCCCGTCGACCGCCAAGACGCGATACGCCAACGGAGGCCCGTCAAGTGGGGGGCTCGTGTCCACGTAGAGCTTGTCGCGGACGCCCAGAGTCGCCGGGCTGATGCGCGTAGGCGCAGTGAACGCCCCCGCGGTCGTCCGCTCGACCACGTAGGTGATCGCGTCCGTGCCAGGTGTGGTCTTCCAGGAGATCTCGACCTGGTTCTCTTTGTTCAGCTTCACCCGGACGCCCCCGGGGGTCTTCAGGCGCACAGCGCGATCGACGTGCACCCCGACCGCCACACTGAGCGGCCCACGGTTGCCTGACGTGTCCACGCTGCGCAGGGCGTACTCGTGATGCCCAAGCCCTGGTCGACGGATGCGATACGTGCCGACTTTGGGGCCGACGCGACCGAGCACCTTCACGACCTCTCGAGGGCCGCCCTCTGCGCGGGGGCGGCGCACTTTCAGGATCTCGATCTCTTTGAGGTCGGCGGGGAGCCCCGCGACGAGCCACGTCAAGGTCAGCTCATTACCTAGGCCACTAAGCTCCACGTCCAGCGGCGGGAGTGGCGGACGTTGGTCCCCCACCCGAAGTGTGCTGGAGGAGGCCTTGCTGCTCGCGCGGCCAGTCAAGTCGACGGCGACGACCGCATATTGATAGCTGCGCCCCGCGAGGACCTCTGTGTCGACATACGTCGCGAGCGACGAGGGCGCAGGCTGAATCGGCGCGGTCAAGCCAGGATTGAGGGCCACCCATGGCCCACCATCGTCACGCCGATACACGGTGTAGCGGAGGACAGCTTCACTCTGCTCTTTCGCGAGATCTCGACTCCACGAGACCTCAAGGCGATCTGGCGCGGGTTGGGTGACCTTGATGCCCTTCGGGCTCGAGACCCCTGAGGTCCCCGCGAGCGCGCGGGCTTCACCGAGCACGTGCTCAGCGTCGCCGGCGGCGCGGTCGATGGCGATCACACGGTACGTGTAGGTCTTCCCCGGCTGGAGATCTTGGTCGACACGCCGCCAACCCAAGACATCCGCGACCGGCGGGTAGAGCACCGCAAAGCGCAGCAGCAGCGCTCGGGATACCGGCGAGGACAAGGCCTCATTGAAGGTGTTCTCGTTGACCCGCTTGGCAGTCGACCCGGAAGCGACGGTGCCGAGGAAGGTCTCCGCGAAGGAGCCCAAGCGGTCCCTGAGGGTCGCGACATTGAGCGTGATCTGTAGCGGCATGTGGGTGATGGGCAGGGTGGTCCCTGTGCTGTCAATGCGCTCGACCCGGTACGCCCATCGTTCGCCACGCTCTGCCGGAGCGGGCGGGAACCAGCGCACCTCTATGCCTTCCCCGTTGTGTTTGGCGACGACCACGCGGGGCTCGGCCTGAGCGCTCAGGATCGTCGCTGCTACGAGCGTGGTTGTGAGGAGTGACATCATCGTGCACACGTCCGGTCGCAGTCGCCGAGTTCAAGCCACCCCTCGTCCATCGTGAAGGCGAACCCGAGGTGCTCTGTCGACATGGTCATCGCCGCCTTGAGGCACAGCTTCGGGAAGCACGCTAGGCCCGTCCCCGTCGCTGTGGTCGACGCGATCACAGAGTTGGTAGAGCCAAGGTGCAGCGGACCGGAGACCACACCGGACCAGCGCGTCTCGGTGGGAGCCAAAGTGAAGCTCCCTCGGCCCTTCTCCACGGCGAAGTTAATCGGTAGCTCAGCGCGGGTGACCAGGTCCACTTGGAAGATCCCCAAGGAGTCATCAAGCGGCCACTCCCAGTTACCACGGCTGCTCATCGCACCGCTCAGCACTGCCTCTGCCGTGCTGCTGCTCGCGTCGACCGCGACGCGGACATCGCCGGCGACGTGAATCGATGCCTCCTGCATGAGGCCCTCAAAGCGGCCCGTCGCCAAGTGGACATGCCCCGCCTTCGCCTTGAAATCAACGGGGGTCACCACATGAAGCAGTTCGCCGCCCGGTGTATCGATGTCGAGCTGAAGCGCGACCCGTCCTGCCATCGCGCCAGAGGCGCTCACGCGCGCCGACCCGCGACCTGTGACGACACCGGGCCGGTCAAAGTACGTCCACGCCCCCTCCACAGAGGCAACGGGGTCACGACCATGGGCGTACGCGACGTCGACCGTCGCCGCCAGCGTCGCCCCATCGCCACGATCCGAGAGGAGCAAGGTGCCCTCCGTCACGAGCGGAGACGCCTGTCGATAGGCCGCATAACCGATGAAGTCTGCGTCGGATGCACTGTGATGCCACCCGACACCCAGGGCGCCGTCGACCGCCACGTAGGGGGTGTCAAAGAAGGCGACCGCTGCGTCGCCCTGAGCCTTTGGCGCCGAGACGCGGCCAACGCCGCTGAGGCTCAAATGGGCCGCATCGCCCTCTCCCCGCTGCATCGTGACGGTCATCTCGGGCGTCGCGATCCGATCGAGGCCTTGTCGCGAAGATTCACCGACCTTGAGCGTGCCAACCCAATCGCCCTGAGCGTAGGTCAGGTCACCCTGCCACGACACCCCAGCGAAGGTGGGCGAAGCTTTGAACGTGGCCGACAGGTCGATCCCTGCGGCGTCAGCCGTCATCGTCACGTGGCCCGGTGCCGCTTGGCCCGATGCGACCCCAAGGTCTCCCGAGATGCGCAACACAGCGCTCGGGAGGTCCGTGAGCTTGTCGACAGCCGTCGTGTCCAGAGCGCCCCCGGTGACCGCGAGGGAGAAGCGGTCGGCGAAGGCCTCGGGCGCCTCCAACGAGCCAGACTTCACATGCAATTCAGAGGCCTTCGGATCGTGGTTCAAGCCTGTCATCCGGACCTCGGAGAGCCCGGGGAACGTGACGTCGAGCTCACCTTGGAGCCGTGACATTCCCGTCGAGTCGGTCTGGCCAATCGCGCCAGGTCGCAGGCGAAGCGTGGCCCACTCTCCAAGGCGGACCGCACCGTGGCTTGCGAGGTCGAGCTGCCACGCGCCCACGGTGCTCATCAAGCGACCGTGGATCGGGTCCCGAGTGCCTGGAAGCCGTATGGCTACATCGGCCCGCTGCAGCGTGAGCGCACCGCCTTGTATGTCCAGCGTCGCTCCAAGGAGCGTGGCGTCGTTGAGCCCAGGGAGCCGCATCCCCAGGCCGTCAATATCCACCCCACCGACAGTCTCACCATCGATGAAGGGCCAGGACCAAACCGTCTCCCCTAAGCGGAGCACGGGGGTTGGCACGACGCCCTCTCCCGCGGCGCCGACGCCACGGAGGCGGGACAGCGCCAAACGACCACGGTGAAGGTGAAGTCCCCGCCACGTCGCGGGGAGCCCCGGCGCCGAGCTCCGGTAGCTCATATCAAGCGTGACCCGAGCGCCGCGCTCGATGCGCGCCGAGCCGTCCTTCAACAGAGGAAGCGCGGGGAGGGTGTCCAAGATCGTCATCACGGCCCCGTCGCCGGGCGTCCACGTGCCTGCAAAATGGAGTGGCCCCACGAGCGTCGGGGTATCCCCCTCTGTGCTTAACGGCAGGGTCACGACGCCACGCCACGTCGCGTCGTGGCCAGCACGCACGGTGAGGTGGTGGACACAGACGGTCCCGCCACCCTTGAGCGTCGTGCACCCCGAATCAGCCTGCTTGCCGGCGTCGAAGACCACGCGACCGCTCCGAACGATGCCATCAACGTCCAAGATCACGCTGTTGAGGTGCACCCCAGGGAGGGTGATCTCGCCCAAGGGCTCGTCGCCACGCGCGACCGGGGCGATGAGCGTGGCCACCCCCGAATAGGCACGCCCCGGCAATGCGACACGAGCCAAGTCGAGCCGGAACCGCTCCGATGGTGCTGCCGAAGGGGAGTCGGGCCCAACCCAAGCCTGCGTCAACGCGACGTCCTTGGCCCAGGTCTCCTTCACCGGCATGACCCCCGCTAGGTAGCGCGTGGCGTCGACTTCAATCCTTTCAATTCGTACCCCAGCGGGTTTCCCAGAGCCTGGGAAGCTGCTGCGCGCGACGCCCGCTGCCCCCAGCTCGGCCCTGACCAAGCCGAGCCCATCGCTGGTCAAGTCCAGCGACGGCGTCGCCCCTTGCGGCGCTTGCCCCACCGGGGCGACCAGGCCTCCAGGTCCAGTCGCTACCACCCGGAGCGTTTCCCCGGAGACGGGGCGATGATCGCGGTCGCTCACGATCGTCCAACTCTGGAGAGTACTCGCGTACTCATCACGGGTCAGCCCTGAGGTGTCGACGCCGAGATCATCAGCCCCTGACCAGTCATCATTCATGTCGACTGAGGTCGTCTTCAAGACCAACGCCTTGACCCGCTGGGTCAGCTCAGACTCAGTCGTCTGGCCGCGCTGGGCCATGTCCAAGATAGCGGTCATCCACGCCGGATGAGTGGGCGCGTAGAGCAGTCGAGACGCGAGGTGCTGCGGTGTGATGATGTCGACGCTTGACTGGCAGGCGTCACCCTGGCGCCAGTTCGCGACCACACGGTAGCGGCCTGGTGCCTTCGCCAGCGTAATGGTCTCCTTGATGACCCCCTTACGCGACACGGTGTTGATGGTCTGTTTGGCCCCATCGAAGCCCCACGCAGTCGTGACCTCAGGGCCAGAGACACGCTCCACTGTGAGCGTCACACGTTGACCATCAAGGGGCTCCTCAAAGGGGGTGTTACTAGCCAAGGGCACGCCATCTTCTGCGAGCTTAAAGAGCTCGAAGCGGACCTCCACAGGCTGCCCTGGCAAGGCCGAGATCGGGGTGGTCGAGGCGCGGATCGTGCCCGCCTTGACGATGACCTTCGCGCGCTTCGGTGCGGGCCCCGACTCTTCGGCGAGGTCGCCATCGACCAACGAGGTGACAGAGAGGACGACAGGCTTTTCGCATATCGGGCTCCCGGCCTCCATCAACTCGGCCGACGAAGGCGAGACGAAGATCCCCGCGGCGGTGGTTTGTCCACCGGCGAAATCTCCGGCCCCACCCGTGAACCCATCCGCGTTATCGACGCTCCAGGTGACCGGGTGGAACTCCTCGATGTCCAGCGCTTTGGCGCGGGGTCCGCGACGACATCCCGGCTCTCGAGCCTCACAGGACGGGGTGACTCGGTCGAGGTCACGGGTCGTGGCGAACACGCCCACGGCCTCTCCAGCGTAGAGGGCCTTCGGGAGCTGAGGGCCTGCCGTCCATTCGTGGCGTTTACCCGCCGCGAAGGTCGTCAGTGCTTCGCATGTTCCCTTGTTTCGGCTCGATTGTCGCGCGTCTTGAGTCGGAGCCGCGGGCGCAGAGACGATGGGCTTGAGTCCCTGAGAGAACCCCAGGCGCACGGTCGTCGCGGCTGGCGGATCGTCTGCTCGGCCCGCAGCGGCCCCCCGATCTGTCGCCTCTAAGGACAAGGTCACAGAGAGCTTCGAGACCAGGCGCTGCGTGATCGCAGCGCGGGTCGCAAGGAACTGCTCCTCGGTGGCGGACGCGCGGGCACGCGCTTCGGTGAGCGCGCTCCCCATCACGGTGTCGCGGCGGCGCTTCGCTTCTTTGAGGTCACGGTCAACGCCAGACGCGCTGGCGCTGCGAGCTCGCGCGTTCGCGGCGAGTGCATCCACCACCCGGTCACGTTCATGATGCAGTGTCGCCAAGCGGGTACCCGGGAGCACCTCGCTGACAGATCGGCGGTCTGTGGCTGCCTTCTCGAGCGCATGGAGTCTGTCACGCGCGGTGGTGACCAAAGGATCGAGCGTCTTGAAGCCGTCAGGGCTCACGACCAGCTCATGCCCCGAGAAGGCCTCGGTCTTCGCGACCACTGCGACTCGGAAGCGCTCTAAGTCCTCCGGGATCGACAAACGTGCATCTCGCAGTACGGCGCTCAGCAAGTAAGCGAACTCGCCGTCCTCCGACACCGTGTCCCCCCCAAGCATGCGCCAGAGCGCCAACGCTGCGCCGCGTGCAGTCGACCAACGCGACGCGATGGCCTCTCGGGTCGCCACAATCTGAGCGTCATGATCATCGAGCGCGGCGATCGCTGCGGCCCACGCAGCGCGCGACGCGTGGTAGGCAGCCCGAGCCTCAGTGAGCGCCGTCGTAATGCGCGCCTCTTTCTCTGTCAGCGCCTTCAATTCACTCAGCTGCGCTGCGACGAGCGCCTTGGTGTCCTCGGCGGCCTGTTCATCTTTGCGGATCGCTGCGCGCGCTGCCTCAATGCCAGCCTCAAGCCCCTCGCGATGACCGCGGTCATCCTCGGAAGCCGAGCGGACAGCGCGCCCCACTTCCAAAGCCTTGAGGAGCGCGTCAAAGGTCTGCTGGAGCGCAATGGCGCGCCGGCTCTCGAACACCTTGGCGCGGAACTGAAGCGACGTCGCGACGCTAATCTTCATCTCGACGATCTTGTCGACCATCTCCCCTCGCACGACTTGCTGGCGCTCAAGCTGCTCCGCGTAGGCATCATAGCGAGGATCAACGGCTTCCCGGGCATCAGAGACCGCCGCGAGCACCCCTGCCCGGCCGGTAAGGAGCGCATCATACTTCGGGACAAGCGCCGCGAAGGCCTCCTCGGCTTGAAGCGAATCGAGCTGAACCCGCGCCAGGCGAAGCGCCTCCCGGTGGGCCTCTGCGGCCTCAACAGCCCCTTGAACATGAGTTTGGATTTCACTCGCGAGCTGCCGCCGTCGCTGCTCGAGCTGCCGCTGGGTGACGAGCAGGGACTTAAAGGCGCCGACCCCCGAGGCGATGCCTTCAAGGCGCTCGAGTTGATCCGCCTGTGCCGTGGCGAGCTCTTGCTCGAGCTGTGCGAGGGCTGCAGCAGCCTTCCGACGGGTCTCTCGGGCCGCGGCCAATTCGCGCTTCTCAGCCGGCGCCGAGTTCAGCATGAGAGGCAACGGTGGTGGGGAGTACCAAGCGAGCTGTCCCGTGGCCTTGGTGTTGGCTTTGAGGGCCTCAAGCTGCCCGGCCAACACCTTCTCTGCGTCTTTAATGCGCCCCTCAGCCGTCGCAATCTCACCGACACTCAAGCGTGCCGCTGACGTGGCCGCTTGAGCCTTCTTCCACGCACCGGTCAGCTCTGCCTCTGCGGTGCGAAGTTCGGCCTCGCTCGCCCGCCTTGCCGTGTGGGCCGCGACCTGCTGATCTTCGACGCGCCTGACGGCATCTCGAAGCAGCCGGAGACGCTGCTGTGTCGAGGCCACGGCGCTCGCGACCGCAGCGATCTCGGCGTCCGCAGCATCGCGCGCGGCCCGCGCCTCATCGGAGACCATGGGGCTGTCCATCCGGGCGTCGAGGTGCTCACGCTGGGCCTTCGCCCAGACACCGCGCACCTCTGCGCGCTCTTCATGGAGCGTCCGCAGTTTGGCGCGGATCGCCTTCATCTCACGACGCGGGCTCTCTAGACCACCGGCGTTGAGCGCCTCATCCCGTCGCCGATAGAGCTCTCGGAGCTCTGTGATGACCTGAACCTCGTGGTAGAGCGCACCGCACATGGGGAGCATCTCAAGCTGAACAGGCGACGGCTGCGGGATGCCGTGCGCCATGTGCTGACAGATCTCCCGGGTCGCCGGGAGGGCCCGAACCAAGGCCTCGTACTCAGGGACCTGAGTCGCGTCGCAGAGCGTTAAGAACTCACGGACGGCGCTTTGTGTCTCCGGAAGGCCGCGCGTACCGCCGTCGGCTGACTTCAGGGTCAGGAGCAACGGGACGACCTCTGTGGCAAACTTGCAGGTCACGGCGTGCCGCGTGACGAGCTGCGGTGTGAGCTGGGCAAGCTGAGCATCGATGCCCGATGTCCTCGCCAGATTTGCAGTCCGAGGCAGCTGCCCCTCTAAGAGAGACAAGCGCGCCATCAGGCGGTCGATCTGCTCGTCTAAGGCGGTCTGAGCCTTGTCCTGGGCCGCGAAGCTCGCGAAGGCCTCCGAGGCGCTCGGCGGGGCAGAGAGGGCTACGTTTAGGTGCTTCGCCAAGGCCGCTGCGGCCTCCGCACGCAAGACGTCGAGCCGGGCCTTGGGGCCACGGAGCAGCGTCTGAGTGACACGTGCCTGGCGATTCAGCTCAGCCAAGGCTGTTGAGAGCTCAGTGACCCGCTCTTGGGCACTGTCGAGGCGGTCAGAGAGCTTAGCCCGCCGTGCCTCAAGCGCGTTGACGACGGTCTGCGTCGCTTCCACCAGTTCGTCGGCATCACGCGACGTGCGACGGTGCTGCTCAAGGGTCGTGCGTGCCGCATCTAGCGCCGCCTCAGCCGCCAAGACGGGGCGCACATCGTAGGGACCATTCAAGCTCCCCTCTCCGCCGGTGAGCACCCATCGGTAGCCAGAGCGACCGGCCTCCCCAGGGTGCACATCGTCCGCGACCGGCACTTGCGCCTCAGAGCCATCACAAGACGGGCAACTGACCGTCAAGAGATCAGTGTCCGTCGCGGAGGCCTTGAGCGGCAGCGTGCGGGGGTAAAGGAAGGCCCCGTAGTCCACCTCAAGGATGGAGAGGGCCGGCGCTGGTCCGGGCTGAACAGCCCCCGAGGCGGTGCAATCGTGCTTCTCGGCCGCTAAGGCTGCCCCCACAGGCGCGCTGACGCCTATCACGAGCGCAGCGGCGACAGTGCATCGAACCAGCGCGCTCATGGCGTACCCCCACCGGAGCACACCTCGGTGTCCGCAGATCGGAAGGCGCGCGCGACATCCCCCTTAGGGCTCTTCGCCATCTCTTGGAGGAGCTCACCGAGCGCCTGATTCCAGACTTGAGGTGTGAGGCCAGACGCCGCAAACGCAGCGGAGATCTCAGCGGTGCTCGCCCCCTTGAGCGTCATGCATCTGAGCGTTCGGTAGTGCTGTAAAAGCAGGTCGCTGCGTGTCTCCTTGTCCGCCGCTGGGGATGGCTTTGGGGGCAATACTCGCGCGCTTGGTGCCTTCGGCAGGTCGACCTCTGGCGTCGGGGCGGCGGCCGCGGGCGCAGACGCTGCCGCCGGGGCGGCGGCCGCGGGCGGAGACGCTGCCGCCGGGGCGGCTTTCGGAGCAGGGGCCGGTGGAGGCGGGGGGGATGACGTCTCAGAATTCAGAGCATCACAGCCCCCTAAAACAAGGCAGGCAGACCCGATCAGGAAGAGGGCGTAGGCAGACAGACTGGTCCTACGGTTCTCGGTCGGAGGGAGAGCCCTAGATGTGCTCGAACGCATCGCCACCATGCCACCATTAGGTCTTCACAAAATCGAGCGCACGCCCGCTTTCAGAGGACGGATCCGTGTCAGCGTATCATACGTTGACCTGAAAAGTCGGCCGCAGCCTGCCCCTTTGGGGTGCCTTTTTGGCCCACCTTAGAGCGAAATTGGAGACCGATACACCGAATAGAGCCATCTAGAGGGTGGGGATCGCCACCCAAGCATAGGGCGCGGTGAACAGGCATCGAATGGTCGCAATTCCAGACAGAATCGGGGATCTCGGAGGAGTCAATGACGCCAAGAGGCCCCCTCATCAATCGAAAGAGAAGTCGATCTCCTCTTCCTCGGCCTCAGAGCCCCAACCGAGGGCCGCTGACATATCGTAGTCAGGTGGTATATCGAGGGGTAAGACGCGGGTCGCGTCCTTCTTACGAAAGGAGTTCCGTGTGTGCCCATCAGCGCTCGCAACCTCGACGATACCAGGGCGGTCACGCACCACACCGAAGATGCCGCGCTGGGTGCGGACAAGGGAGCCCGGCGGGACATCGCCCATCAGCTTGCGGAGCACCTCGACGAGGCCAGCGTCCAAGGTCGTTTGGCTGGTGGAGTTCTGCTGCACAGTCATGGCAGCGAGGCGCCTTAGCGCGATCGCTGGCGCCATCGGCTTGGCCTTTGCGCTGCTCGACATAAGGCCAGCTCGAAGTCGATCATAGGTCGTCGCGACCTCGACAATCCGCCCCTCGAACGAGGTGACCAGCTGGTTGCCGTAGGGTGCCCTATCGCCAAGAGAGGCCTTCAGCGCTTCGTAGAGGAGGACGAGTCGCCACGCGGAGACCCGCCCCGTCCCGGCGCTCGCCATCACCTCTTTCAAGCTCAAATCAAAGGTCGTCGAGAGCACATCAGACCCTGCGGTCTGCCAGCGCTCCCCTAAGCGCGCCAAAGGGAAACGCGACATGAACACCACAAGTGCAGCGCGACCCGCCAAGCGCTGCGGCAACCCCGCAGCCCTCGCGACGGCAGCAGCCAGCACCGACGAGCGGAGCATATGACCCGAGAGCCCCTCTTCGCTCCCTCCTTGGTGAGCCAAGGCGATCAGCAAGTCCTGCTCGTGCTCCAGCACATCGACGAGCCCCTGCACCACGCGGCGCAAGCTGACCGTCGACGGCATCCGACCTTGCCTACCTCGGTGCACAAAGTCGTTAGAGAGCACGTGCCCGGTATGAAAGAGGCGAATCGCGCGTCTGGACCAAGACTCGTCCCCCCTCCCCTTGCGCGTGATCCCCACGGTCTTTCGAATACTGACGTGGACGTCCTGCCCGTCAGCGAGCACCTCGAGGCCCTCAGGGTCACCGGACGCAGCCGTCAAGCGTTGGAAGAAGACCGTCAGGGTCTCAGGGGTGACCCCTTCGCGGAACTCCAGCTCGTTTAAATCCAGGCGCTGCAAAAGGTTCCGGAGTCGCCCGATTCGCTGGAAGGACTTGATGTCAAGGCGCAGCAAGGTCTGATTGATGAAGCAGTTCTCCCCCTCGACCTGGAGCACCACGGTGCTGCGGCCACGGGCGACCTGCCGGCCCACCACCTCTGTGATGTGCACAAAGAGTCTCTGTACCGCGTCATTATTGAGCTCATAGAGCTCAAGGGCGCGGATGGTGCCCGTCGTGTAGGCGAGCAACTGCTCACCGTCGAGTTGGTCAAGGGCGTGCTCGTTGAGCTCACTCATGGTTCGTTCAGCTCCTCAGCCGGCGCGCCCTCGTATTCCCCGCCGAGTAGGGCCCGAGTCTGTGGGGTCCCCGCCTCCCTGAGCGCGCGCTGCAGCTCCTCCTGCCATTCCCGGAGCTTCTTGCCGCCGAAGAGTGACTGCCGAGAGAGCTCATCGTCGAACCAATCGAGGGCCGTGGTGTCCGCCACCTTCGCGTAGCTGGTCAGCAAGAGGCGGCGCTCGGTCGACTGCAGGTTCTTGAAGTCCTTGCCTTCGACCCGCTCACGGAGCGCCTCGATCGACCACGACTCCCTGCTCTCCCCCAGGGTCTTGATGGCGAGGGCGCGGAGGTCTCGGCTCCCGTCAGACAGCGCCCGGACGATCGCGGTCCTCGTCGCGGGATCCTGGTCTCCCTCAAGAGCACGCAGAGCCTCGTAGCGCATCTCGACCTCTGGGCGCGTCAAGAGCGCACGCAGCGCCCCGCTGACCACCGCGAGGTTCCGCATCGGCACGAGGCGCTTCATCGCGTCTTGGACGATGTAGCTGGTCGTGGAGCGAAGTCGAGCGAGGTGAAGGTTGTGGGCGCCCCACTTGGCCTCATTAAAGCGGCCGGCGTAGGCCTCGCAGCGGGCGCCGGGTTGGAGGTCAGCGAGCATCCTAGCCAAGTGCTGAACGCTGCGCTGACCGAGGGCCCCGAAGAACGACGTCACCCGGCCGACCTCCTCTGGGTCAACCTCGAGGACGGCGGTCTCCAGGTGGTCGAGGCGCTCAGGCTGCGCGATGGACCGCACAATCTCGCGCACCACGGGCTGCAGCTGCTCCACACTGGAGAGCGATTGCAGCAAACGTAGGCCGCGGTTCAGCGCACCCCAGTTGTGGTCCCCCATCCAGACCTCGAAGGTCTTGACCATCAAGAAGGCCATGCCCTCGAGCTGCTCAGGGGGAGCGGTCTTCACGAGGCGAGCCCAGACCACGGCGAAGCGGTCCATTTGAAAGGCTTCGTCATTCTCGCCCTCGGCGCTCAGGGCCTTCAAGATTTCATCAGACGCCGGCTGTGCAGGTGTAATCGCTGCACCGTTGCTCAACTCCGAGACGGGGCGCGCGCTGCGCAGTGACATCCGCTTCACATCGTCGGTGTAGGGGCGAACACGGTCCTGAACTTGCTCTTCAAGGCTGCGACGCATGCCTCTGTCAGGGTCAAAGACCTCGCCCGCAGCGTACGCATCGATGGCGTAGTAGCGGACGAACTGCATGTCAGCTTCCCAGAGCATCGTGACGGTGTCGTGCTCACGAAAGTCCTCGTCGTCATCACTGTCCGAGACGTTGCCGGCCTCGCCCGCTTCTCGATGTCGGTCGAGCAAGATCTGCAACAGCTTGAGGACCTCATCGGCCCCGATCCCAGAGAGGAACGAGAGCTCCCGCACCCCGTCCTTGAACAGATAGAAGTAGTACGGAGCGGGCTGACTGTCAGGCTCAAGGGGATCCCCCTCAAACACCAAGCCCTGAGCCGACACCTCCAAGTCGAGACGCTCGTGCTCCTCCAGGTACCGAGACAAGGAGTCCCGAAGGGTGTCGACGGCGGCCTCCGCCAAGGGCCCCTTCCCCGAGTAGAGGTTGAGGGTCTTCACTGCCTTGTCCATCGCCGAATAGCAGAGAAGGACGCCGGCAGGGATCTGTGACTTCGAACTGGAGATCATCGCGTCGCGCGCTCACACCGTGTGCGGGGAGCCTTAAGCGTATGACGGAGACGACCGTTCCGTCTAGACGTCGCCATAGCCGCGACGAGCGCGATCCCCCCTGGTACGAATTATGATGCCCACACAACCTAGGAGACGACCGAGTGCCTGCTCTACTGTCCCGACAGTCTCACCTGATGTTCCATCCCCAAACTGGGGTCCATTGATTTGACCTGCGCGCAAACCGTTCCACTCTGGAGGATGAACCCCACGCGGGCTGGTATGAACAGACCCCCTCTAAATACCCGAACAAGGGCCCTCATTCTTGTTGTGCTCCTCGGCGGCTTCATGGCGGCGCTCACGGGCTGTGGTCTGCCCGCTGATGACGTGGAGACAGTCTCGGCGGCGACCGACGCAGTCTCCACCGATGATGGTCAAGGGAGCAGCGCGGACTCCGAGACTCAGCGCGTCGGCATCGGCGAGGCCTGTAACTCCAACGGAGAGTGCGCCTCCACGATCGGCACCCTCCCAAACTGTGCCGTGGCCATCTGTGACTTAGAGACGCGCCTGTGCGTCGAGGCGGAAGCCCCAGGAGGCACGAGCTGCGACGACGGCGACAGCTGCACCCTCGGCGACGTCTGCCTCACCGGAGAGTGCCTGCCCGGCGCCGCCCAAGACTGCAACGACGCAGACCCGTGCACCGACGATATCTGCGACCCTACGGTCGGGTGCACCCACCCTTTCAACGAAGCCAACTGCGATGATGGAGACGCGTGCACTGACCTCGACGCCTGCGCCGACGGGGCGTGCGTCAGCGGTGAAGCGCTGAAGTGCGACGATGAGAACCCGTGTACTGAGGACAGCTGCGACACGCTGACCGGGTGCACATTCCTGCCAGAGCCTGGCAAGGCGTGTAACGACAGTGACGCGTGTACGGTCGACGATCAGTGCTCAGCCACGGGCGTCTGCATCCCGCAGAGCACCCTTGAATGTGATGATGAGAACCCGTGCACGGACGACAGCTGCTCCATCGCACAGGGCTGCGTCTTCACCCCGAACGACTTGGACTGTGACGACGATGAGCCGTGCACCTTGAACGACGCTTGCCTTCAAGGTCAGTGCACCGGCGTCGACGACGCATGTGACGATAACGACGTCTGCACCGTCGACTCCTGCATCCCAGGAGAAGGCTGCGAGCACACCCCCTTCGACGGGCTCTGTGACGACAACGACCCGTGCACCAAAGAGGACCTCTGTGTGGAGGGCATCTGCCTCGGAGTGACCGACGATTGCGACGATAACAACCTCTGCACGCTCGACCTGTGCCACCCCTTTAACGGATGCCAATCCACCGCCCTGCTCGGAACGCAGTGCGACGATGGAGACGCCTGCTCGGTCCTTGACAGCTGCAACGAGCTGGCCATCTGTCAACCGGGAGAGCAAGCAGACTGCGACGACAACAACCCCTGCACGGCCGACAGCTGCGACGTGAGCCTGGGCTGCATCAACGTCGACCTTGAGCAGAGCTGCTCGGACGGAGACGTCTGCACCGCGTCCGATCAATGCATCGATGGTGAATGCGTCGGTGTCGAGGTCCTCTGTGACGACAACAACATCTGCACGACCGACAGCTGCCTTCAAGAGAGCGGATGCGTCTTCGCCTCTAACACCCTCAACTGCGACGACGGCGATCCATGCTCCCTCAACGACACATGCGTCAGTGGCACCTGCATGGGCCTCACCGACTCTTGCGACGACGGCAACCCGTGCACAAATGAGACCTGCGGCGAAGACGCGAGCTGTGTCTACACGGTCATCAGCGGTGCCTGCGACGATGGCGATGCCTGCACAGTCGGAGACAGCTGCATCGAGGCGGAGTGCATCCCTGGCCCTGTCGTCAGCTGCGAAGACGATGACGCGTGCACCATTGACCTCTGTGATGCCCTCAGCGGTTGCTCGCACACGACCGTCCCCTCATGCCTCCCCCCGACCGCTTGGCCGGTGATCAATGAGTTCGACTACGAACAGAGCGGCGACGATGAAGGGGACTTCATCGAGCTCGTCGTCGTCGGTGAACAGACCGTCGAGCTGAGCTACTACACCCTAGAGCTCGTCGATGGGACGACGGGGCAGACGTACACCAGCATCCCGTTAGAAAATGGCGCGGACCAACTGCACCCGGGCGAGCGCCTCGTGATTGGACCTGAGGCGCTCCTGGCGCCGCTCATCGGGACGGTCGCGACCCTGACCGTAGAGGGAGACTTCCTAGAGAACGGGGGTGTCGATGGAGACGCGATCCGGCTGGTCCGCAACACGCCGGCAGGTGAATCACTCGTCGACAGCGTCTCGTACGAGCACCCGGTCCCAGGGGCCAACGAGGGCGACTCTCATGTGGGCTTCGACAGTGAGTTCAGCGAGGGCGCCAGCAGCTTCTCCCGATGCGCGGACGCGCAAGACACAAACATGAACAGCTTCGACTTTGTCTTGGGCACTCCAAGCCCCGGTACAGCTAACCCGTGCATCGATGAGGCACCCTGACCGATCTCAAACGCCTAAAGATTTTCGATGAGAATCACGTCTGCAGTATTCTGAAAGGCGGCCTGCATGTGGCAGCGGACCCCTGACCCTAGTGAGCACTCCATGAGCCCCAAACAACCGAACCCTACCCTGAGGTGTGCACTCACCCTCCTCGCGAGCGTATCTTTGCTGGGCCTGTCAGTCACGGGCTGCGCGGACGAGACGACAACCGGCGAGACAAGCACCATCGCCGCCGATGGGACTGTCACGCAGACGGTCACCATCAACGGATGTGCCTTGGCGGAGAACGTCAAATGCCCTGGGGTTGACCTCTCCAACCAAGAGCTCGGCAACCTCGGCTTAGCCAAAGCAGACTTCACGGCCGGCGACCTCTCCGGTGCCGACCTGCAGGGCGCGGACCTCTCTGGGGCGAAGCTCGCGCAAGTCGACCTGTCGGGCACCAACTTGGCTGGGGCCAACCTCCTTGAGGCCGACCTCACGATGGCCTCCTTGATCGGGACGGTGTTCGACGCTGAGACCCGAATCGACGCCAAATGGCTCCTGGTCAATCAGCTCGTCACCAACGGTGGTGCGGACCTCACGTTGCTCGGCTACGACCTCTCTAACGCGGACCTTACCGGGGCCGATTTATCCGGCGCCGACCTCGTGCACGCCTCCCTGACGGGTGCTGACCTCTCCGGGGCCAGCCTCGCCGGTGCGGACATGGCAAAGGCGGACCTCACAGGGGCCACGATGCCCTCGGCCGACCTCGCCTCAGCTCTCTTACCCGAGGCGACCTTTGACGACGTGGACCTCACCTCATCATCCCTGGTGAGCGCGGACCTGAGCGCGGCCTCCTTCGACAGCGCGAACCTGACCAAGGCCGACCTCACGCTCGCAGACCTGAGCGACGCTGACTTTGGGAAGGCCACGCTCACGGGGGCCACCTTGACCAACGCGATCCTCACTGGCGCAGACTTCTCCGACACGTCGCTGACCAACGGCATCTTGAAGTCGGTCGACATGACCAACGCCATCTTCAAGAAGGCGCGCCTGACCGGCGCGGATCTCGAAGAGGCAGACCTCACGGCCGCTGACCTCTCCACGGCGGATCTGGTCAACGCCACGCTGACCCAGGTCAACAGCACAGGCACAAACTTCACAGGGGCGACGATGATCCGCGCCGACCTGGAAGGCGCAGTCATGATCGGGACCATCCTGACCAACGCGAACTTGAGCGCCGCGAACTTGAGCGGCGCAGATCTGACCGGCGCAAACCTGATGGGCGCAGACCTGACGAAGGCCCAGTTTGTCGACACCAACTTGACCGGCGTCGTCATGACGACGGCGAGCATCATCGGCGCCGTCTGGGAGGGCACGACCTGCCCCGACGGTACGTTGAGCAGTGACCACGGCGACACCTGCGCCGACAACCTCACCCCCTGAGCGAGTTTGCGACGACCATGACAGCTCATTACCGTCTGCCTAGCGATCGCGCCGATTCGGCACCGCGACAGGCACACAAACAGGGGGGAACGGTGACACGCACCGTGACATTGCGACGAGGACTGCATTGGCTCGTTCTAGCCGTGGGGATACTCTTCTACGGCTGCGGTTCAAGCCCGATCGGCGGGGTCTGTACCGGAGACGCCAGCTGTGAGTTCGGGCTCCAATGTTTCCAGCCCGACGACGTCGAGCAATCCGCTGTCTGCACCATTGGGTGTCTCGATGAGCCCTGCAGCTCAGGCACCTGCATCCAGACACAGCTCTACGGTGCTGTCTGCGCTGGGGCCTGCAGCGCATCCAAGACCTGCGAAGGGACCATGGACTGTCAGTCGGCGGTCACGCCCACGGGGGACGTCGAGGTCTGTTGGTATGACGACCCGAACCTCGGGACCGCCTCCGGGCCGCTCTCAGCCACCGAGGTCATCCTCGTCGATGACACCAACGGGGATGGTCAGCTCAACCCAGGTGAGTCCGGGCGCCTCCAGTTCTACGTCAGCAACGACACGGATACGGCCTATGAAGGCCTCTGGATGCAGCTGGACTCCGAGGATATCGACTTCACCGTCACGAGCTGCCAACAGGGGGCCTACCCCGTGTGGCTGTCCTGCACCGCTGATTGCTCGTGTGAGACGGTCCCGGCGTCCAAGCGCGTCGCTTTAAACCCGGGTGACAAGACGACCTTGCCGCTGTTGGACATCGCGTTCCAGCTAGACGCCGCCAACGTCGAGGCGACCGCCATGACCTTTGACGTGGTGATCACGGACGCGACAGGAAGCACATGGCCCCAAACTGTGTCCCTGCCTATCGTTCCGCACGAGGCTCAGGTTCAAATCGCCGACGCCACGGTGGTCAACGACACCAACGGAGACGGCAAGCTGAGCCCCGGTGAGACCGGCAGCGTCGACCTGACCGTCTCGAACCTAGGCAGCACCCACATTGAGGGGCTCTTCGCCGAGCTCTCGGTCGCCGACCCGTCCGTGACGGTCGACGCATGTCATGCCTCTGTGGGCGGCAGCTGGTTTGAGTGCGATGTGAAGTGCTCATGCAAAGACGTCACGTCCCAAGCAAAGCAATCACTGCAGCCCAGTGAGACCTCTTCCGCCCCTATCCTTCGCCTCACTGTCACGGTCGCGAGCGACGCCGTCATGGAGCCGATCGCCTTCGGGGTGCGCTTTCAAGATAACCTCGATGCCATCTGGTACGACTCATTCATCGTGCCGCTCTTCGAGGCGGAAGCGGTGCTCGGCCTAAGCCGCGTCGAGGTGCTCGAGGACGAGAACGGCGATGGACACGTCAACCCCTCTGAGACCGCCTCCGTGCAAGTGTTCGCGAAGAATATTGGGACCGGCGTGGCTCGAGACATCTGGGCTAAACTTGAGACCCCGGATCCCTGGACGACCGTCAAGAGCTGCCGTGTCGGGGTCGGTAATCAGTGGACTGAATGTGACATGGACTGCTCCTGCGCCTCAGCGCCTTCTTCCGCGCTTCAAGACCTCGACGCGGGGGAGCATGGCACAGTCGCAGTGCTCGTGATCACCTTTGAGGTGAACCCGAGCGCCCCGCTCTCCCCCCTGAGCTTCGCAGTATCGTTTCACGACAACCTCGGGAACAGCTGGCCGGACACCTTCTCGCTCCCGGTGCTCCCGGCGGACGCTGAGGTGACCATCGGCAACGCAGCGCTGCTCGATGACTCCAACGGTGATGGCTTCTTGAGCCCAGCTGAGAGCGCCACGCTTGAGATCTACCCACGCAACACCGGGACCAGCAAGGCCCTCAAAGTGTGGGCCGAGCTGAGCTACGCAGAGGCCCTGGTCGAGCTGACGTCCTGCTACACCACATCGACTGAGGACCTCGGGCTCTGCAGCTCGACCTGCGACTGCCAGGACACCGGCATCACTCAGGATGTCCAACCCGACATCTCATCCTCTCAACCCATCCTGCAGGTCAACTTCACCCTGTCGCCCGAGGCCCCGCTCCAGCCCATCAGCTTTGAGGTGACCTTCCATGACGAACTAGGCAGCACTTGGACGGACACAGTCACAATCGAGGTCGTAGAGGTTAAAGCCCTCCTTCAAGTCGAATCAGCCAGCCTGTGGGGCGACAGCAACGGCGACGGGATCCTGACGCCGGGTGAGTCTGCGAAGATTCAAATCAGGGCACGCAACGTCGGCATCAGTCAGACCTTTGGTGTTTACGCCTCACTGCTCAACGTCGACCCCTACGTCTCAGTGACGACGTGTTATGCGCAGTTTGGCGACAGCTGGACCAAGTGCGATACGGACTGCAACTGCCAGAACATCTCGGACAGCGCCAAGACGTCACTGGAGAGCGGTGAAGCCTCTGAAGAGGTCCTCCTGCGGGTCAACTTTACCCTCAACATTGATGCCCCGATCGAGCCACTGACCTGGGAGGTCGCCTTCCATGACCAGTTCGGCAACACTTGGGACGACAGCTTCATCGTGGACGTCGAGAAGTACGCCGCGGACGTGACCGTCGGGTTCGTGGAGTTCCAAAACGACACCAACGGCGATGGGTTCTTAAGCCCCGCTGAGAGCGCGTCGTTGGTCATATACCCGCGCAACGATGGCACGGTCACGGCGCTCGGCGTCTGGGCCAAGCTCGTCGCTGTGGAGCCCGGGGTCACGATCACCGGCTGCTACACAGAGGCAGACGGGGCGTGGATCAACTGCGGCGTGGGCTGTAATTGTGACGGCGTGTTCGAGAGCGCGCTTCAGGACCTGGAGGGGGAGCAAACAAGTGAGCGGCCGATACTGCGCATCGACTTCGAGACCGCCTCGACTGTGGCGCTTGGCTCGCTGAGCTTCGGCGTCGCGTTCACAGACAACCTTGGGCTCACCTGGACAGACCTCATCTTGTTGGATGTCGTGGCCCCAGATACCCATGTCCAGATCGGGATCGCCGAATTGATCAGTGACAGCGGCGGAGACGGCGCACTAAACGCGGGCGAGACCGCGACGGTGAACATCTTCGCAGAGAACGTCGGGACCACCACAGCGCTGGGGGTCTGGGCGAGGTTAACGAACGCTGCACCCGGGCTGGAGATCACGAGCTGCTATGCGCTCAACGAGGAGAAGTGGGCCACGTGTGATGTCGCCTGCTCCTGCCAGTCGATCCCTGAGAGCATCAAGACCGACATCCCTGAAGGCGAGACCAGTGACGCCGTCGTCCTCCAGATCACGTTCAACGTGCCGCTCGCGACAGCGCCCGGTCCACAGTCCTTCACCTTAGAGCTGACGGACATCTTCGATAATGTCTGGGAAGACAGCTTCTCAATCCAGCTGATCGAGTGAGCTTGACGTCATGATCCGATGGTTGACGGCCCTAGTGTGGGGGGCAGTGACGCTCTCTATGAGCGGCTGCTTCTATTACGGTGGACACTTCGATACGACCGTTGTGCCGGTGAGCGAGCGCCTGTCGACGACGTCTGAGATCATCCCGGTTCCTGGGACAGATGTCGTCACGGTCGACGCCACCCTGGATGGCTCAATGCTGGCCATTGAGGCGAAGCTCAAGCGGCAGTGTCGCCCCACGACATTCGAAACCTGGCAGAACTACGACAAGCACATAGAGTCCCTCCCCTGGTCTCACTGGTTGATGCTCTCTGGCGGTATCCTGACCGCCGGTGGTGGTGGTGCGGCGCTCGGGCTCGGGATGGCCTACTCTCAAACCCCGGTGGCAGGCGCAGTGCATCAGGCCAGCACAGAGTCAGCGCGAGACACCGGCACGATCATGCTCGTCGCCGGCGCCGTGGCCGCTGCGATCGGGACGGTGCTGCTCACGAGCGAGCTGGTCGACGTGATCATGCTCGAGGACAAGCGCGTCGCCACTGACGTCGTGATCAAGCCGATTCAGGGCCCCCAATCGGCCTGCGAGGATGGCCCGGCAAAGAACCACCCGATCTTTATCGAGACGCTGCCATCCGGTGAGCGGCTAACGCAGCGCGTGACCCTCACCACGGACGACTTCGGGCGGGCCTCGATCAACCTGAAAGACCCGCAGTTCGATAACTTCCCCTACGGCGACCCCTTCGCCCTTATTCGATGTGACCACTGCACAGGGTGGAACCTGACCCTCCTCCCAGATTCCGCAGCGGCGCTCGCGATGCATCGCGATGACCATGAGGCGCTGAAAGGTTGGGCCGAGACCTACGGCGCGCAGTCCGATCCAGGGTTAGCGAAGCAGGTCAAGGAGGCCAAAGTGCGACGAGACGTCGTGGCCTTGGGTGACGCAATTACTTTCTCAACGGGGAGCTCGAAGCTGCGACGAGATGCCAACAAGCACCTCGACCAAGCGGCTGAATTCCTGCTGAAACGTCGAAACCTCCAGCTGCGGATCGAGGGGCACACCGACAACACCGGCAACGAGACCAAGAACCGTGAGCTCTCACGGCGCCGCGCAGAGGCCGTCAAGCGTTACCTTGTTCACCGGGGCGTCCCCGCAGACCGGCTAATTACCGTCGGGATGGCAGCCAGTCAGCCGGTGAAGAGCAACCAAAGCCAAGCTGGTCGAAAGGCTAATCGGCGCTATCAGTTCCAGCTCCTCGAGGACTGACCCCCTCGACGCCCCGCTCTCTCGCCAACGCAGCTGAAGATATACGCGTGAGAAAATGGCTGGATCTCCGGGGGGATGCTACCCCCGAAGTATGGTGAACCGTGTCTTAATCGTACTCGCTCTCTGTCTGACTGCCTGCGAAGGCAAGCCGGACCCCATCGTGTGCTCGGCAGGCAGTGAGCCCCTCGACGGCGGCTGCGTCACCTGCCCCATCAGCACCTACTCCAACGATGGCACAGTGTGCCTTCCGTCGGACTGCGCGCCGGGCACGATCCCGTCTTGGGAGGGTGCCGAGCGACATGACGACGGCTGCATCCCATGTCCACAGGGCTCGTTCTCCCTCGGTGGCTCCTTCGTCACCTGCGAACCTCTCGACTGTGCGCCAGGCGAGGTCGCCAACCGCGCGGGGGCCGTCAGCAACGTTGGAGGCTGCGAAGCCTGCCCACCTGGCAGCTACTCACCCGGCGGCCAAACCACGGAGTGCCTGCCTTCGATCTGCCCGGCGGGCATGATCGCCCTGCTCCCTGGCGCATCGAGTGAGTCCCAAGGGTGCGAAGCCTGCCCACTCGGTACATGGTCCGAAGGTGGCGCCTCGAAAGAATGCGCCCCGATGAACTGCGCCCCAGGTCACGTCGCCTCCTCCGCCGCAGCCATTCACCCCACAGACCGCTGCATGGCTTGCCCGGAAGGCACGTGGTCCGAGGGTGGATGGAATACCGAATGTAGCCCGATGTCTTGTCCCCCAGGCCACGCCGCCGCAGGGCGTGGTTCAGCGAGCGCGACCGCGCTCTGTGGACGTTGCCCTGTCGGCTCCTGGTCCAGTGGTGGACAAGCCAAGGCCTGCCAGCCGATGACCTGCGCCACAGGGCATATCGCGACGATGAGAGGTGCGACCTCCGACAGCGAAGGGTGCACCCCGTGCGAAGCCGGCGGGTTCTCCGAGGGTGGCATCAGCAAGGTGTGCTTGGCGATGCAGTGCCCCCCTGGTCAGGTCTCCACGACCCAGGGCGCAGGGACCCCCACAGACGGATGCACCCCTTGCAAAGCCGGCACCTTCTCCGAAGGCGGAGCGACGAGCAGCTGCCAACCCCTGGTCTGCCCAGCCGGCACAGCCGGCACCTCAGAGGGCGCCTCTGGCGCGGCGGACGGCTGCGCCCCCTGCCCGGTGGGCACGTTCTCCTCGGGCGGCGACGGGGGCACCTGTGCGCCTCGCGAGTGCCCTGCCGGTCACTTCTCCGCAGAGCCCGGCGCTCAGAGCGCCTCGGACAGCTGCACCCCCTGTGCCCCTGGTACCTTCTCGAAGGGAGGCGAAGCGACCCAATGCGAGCCGATGACCTGCCAAGCTGGTCAGGCCTCCACCAAAACCGGCGCGACGAGCGCCACCGACGGCTGCGCCTTCTGTGATCCAGGGACCTTCTCCATCGGGGGCGCGAGCGGAACATGCGCTCCCTTGACCTGCGCGCCAGGGCACGCCTCGACCATCGAGGGCTCCGCGAGCGCTGAAGATGGCTGCACCCCCTGCGCGGCAGGAGGCTACGCAAACGAGTCCACCGAGGGCCTTTGCCTCCCCATCGCGTGCCTCCCTGGGCATGTGTCCGAGAAGACAGGCGCGACCCACGCGACCGACGGATGTACGCCTTGCGCATTGGCCACATACTCCGCAGGAGGTGACGAGACCTTCTGCGCGCCCATGGCTTGTGCCGCTGGCGCAGTCGCGACGCGGATGGCGGCAGAGAGCGCCCAGGATGGATGCGAACAGTGCCCCAATGGCATGACCTCCTCTGGTGGAGCGACCACCCAATGCACCGCGGCGAGTTGTGATGCAGGTCAGGGCTGGAGTGAAGGCGTCGAGGGTAAAGGGGGCAGCTGCGCGCCCTGCCCTGCCGGGACCTTCTCAGACGGTCACCATGGCACTTCATGCAAGCCGATGGCCTGCGCCGCAGGCTACGCGGCTTACGGTGAAGGTGCGACCACGGCGACTGAGAGCTGTGCACCGTGCGGAGCGGGTGGCTATTCCGCAGGCGGCGCCGTCGCGAGCTGTGCACCGACACAGTGCGAAGCCGGCCAAAGCAGCGAAAAAGAGGCCGCTATCTCGGCCACCGATGGGTGCGTACTCTGCGCCCCAGGGACTTACTCACGCGGCGGCGCTGCGCCTTGTCTGCCGGTCACCTGCGAGCCCGGGTTCGGGGGCAACACCGAGGGTGCGAGTAGCCCAGACGGCGTCTGTGCCCCCTGCGCGATCGGCACCTACTCGGACGGTGAGGGGGCTTGCAAGGCCACGGCCTGCCCGGTGAACCATCGCGCGACCCTGACCAGCGCCACGACCTCGACCGCGGGCTGTGTCCCCTGTGATGACGGTGAGCGCTCTGCGGGTGCAGGCGCGACGACCTGCGAGTTGGCGAACGACGCCTCGCTGGCCACCATGGACATCGAAGGGGGCACCTTGGTCCCCGAATTCCAGACTGGTATTCACAGTTACAGCGCCTCAGTGGGCTGGATGGAGACCTCCATCTCACTCACGCCTGTGGTCTCCGACGACATGGCGATCACGAC
Organism: Myxococcota bacterium; assembly: GCA_049602155.1. GTDB lineage: Bacteria > Myxococcota_A > UBA9042 > PHBI01 > JBMYRH01 > JBMYRH01. The sequence goes on from JBMYRH010000011.1 coordinate 114,709, forward strand.
CGTAGATGGCCTTGAGCGCCAGAGCGGTGAGGTCGTCCACATCAGCGTGGCTTATGGGGAGACCCCTGTATCGGTGACGCCGCTTGCACCGTCTGGTGACAGTGAGACGTATGACATCGTCGTGACCCGAGAGGCGCGCTCAACCCTCCTTGAGGATCCGAATCCAAGCGGTGAAGCTGCCTACGCGACGGTCCTGAGCCAAGATGGCAACTTGATGGCGGCAGGCGCGCCGAGCGCGACCTGGTGCGCCCCCGTTGAGGAGGGCGCTGAGGCCGACAAAGAGGAGTGCGTGGAGACCGGCTTGGTCCACCTCTACAAACGCACCGCGACCGGGTGGCGTTTAGAGACCACCCTCTCGTCTGGAGAGCGCGATCCAGGGCAACGCGTTGGGGGCGCGATCGTCCTTGAGGGGGGGCGCCTCGTCGTCGGTGCACCAGGCAAAGGCGTGGTGCACATCTTCGAGCGCAGCGCAGGCACTTGGCAGCGCGTCGCGCGGCTCAGCCCAACAGGCGAGCGCGGCTTAGGCTTCGGCCACACGCTCGCGATGGATGGCGACACGCTGATCATCGGGGCTACAGACGACGCGAGCTGCGCGACAGGCGTCGACGGTGACGAGACCGATCGGGGCTGTGAGGGCGCTGGCGCGGTGTACGCCTACCAGCGCACAGATGAAGGCGAATGGCAGCACGCTGCGTACCTGAAGGGGGCCGTCGTGCGCGCCGGGGACGGCTTCGGCTCACAGATAGCTTTGGAGGGCGACCGCTTGGTCGTCACAGCCCCCGGGACGGACAGCTGTGACAGCGGAGTGGACGCCGAGCTCGGAGACGCTGGGTGCGAGGGCTCCGGCTCCGTGACGATCTACGACCGCTATGATGGCAAGTGGATCCTGGACGCCGTCATCGCCGCGCCCGTCGCGCAAACTGGGGCGCGCTTTGGCGCGAGCTTGAGCCTCTCGATCGACCTGATGGCTATCGGCGCCGTCGGAGACGCGATGTGCGAGGGGAACGACCGAGTCAGCTCAAACTGCACCGCCGGTGGCGCCGTACACGTCTACCGCCTCCTCCAAGGTGGCTGGCGTCATGAGGCGCGCCTCCAGGGCCTCTCCACAGAGGCGGGAGACCGCTTCGGAGACACGGTCGGCTTGGGCGCTGGCTCCCTCGTCGTTGGCGTTCCCGGGGCAGATGGCTGTGGACGCGGCATCAACGGTGACGACAGCGACAATGCATGCCCGGAGTCGGGCGCCATCGAGGTCTTCCGCCCTGTCGACGGGGACTGGGCCCAAGTGATGAGGCTTCAACTGCCTGAGCATGGAGAGGATGTGCGACGCACGAACCATGGGAACTTCGGCGACACCTTGAGCATCGACGGGGACACTGTCGTCGTCGGTGCCCCTGGCTCGAACACAGTCACCGTCTTCGAGTAAAGGTGGCTTCGGGGGCCAGTTCGCGCTTAGGGCACCCACCCATCGCACCACCCACACGACAAGCTCTCGAATGACCCATCTAGGCAGCCTTCGCAGATGGGATCGTTGCGACAGTCCCCTTCACACACGACCACATCGGGGGCGGTCTCGCCGTCGACGAGTTGACGCACCCAGTCGCTATACACGACACCATCGACCTCTCGAGAGTAGGTGATGTCGTAAGGGTGGATGCAGTGAATCGGCCCCGGCGCGAGGTAGTACCTGAAGTTGTCAGCTTGAGCGCGAATCGACTCGAGTGAGCCCACGAGGTTCTCGTTAAACTGCGCCTCATCGCCACCCATGGTGGCGTAATAGAAGATCTGGTCTTTGTCGTAAGCGGTCGTGTGCTGCGCGACGCGGATATCGGGGTACGCCTTAGCGACCGCGACGTAGAAGTCCACCAACGTCAGATCCTCGATGGCGACCCCTGCGATGCCCTCAAGGTCCATCGGCATGTTCGCCTCGGCGTTCCAGTTGGGGAAGCTGCCTGAGAGGAAGTCATCGGTGATCACCCCTGAGCCGCCGTCCGCGATGACCGTGAGCTGCGCGTCTGGATAGATGTCCGCGAGCGCCGGTGCATGACCGATCGCCCCGTAAGCCCCTGCGCTGCAGCCCGTCGAGACCACGCGCTCGGCGTTCGGGTAGTACTCAGCCATCCAATCGAAGACAGCCATCGCGTTACGGTAGCCACGGTGATGGATCGTGAGGTCGTCGGAGTACTCGACCGTCGCGTCTCCCCAGTGAATATCACCGGTACAGTAGGGGACGTGAATGAGGGTCCACCCGTAGAAGGGGTTGTCGGGGTTATCAAAGTCGTACACGCCGCTCAAAAACCCTTGGTCCATCGCGCCTTGAATCTCGTCCAAGTCCCCCGTCGAGTCACTGAAGATGGCGCCCGAGAGGCCGCAGGTGAACTCATTCCAACACGCGCCGCCGCCTTGAAAGTCGATCACGACCTTTTGGGGATCGGCGCTGTAGACGAAGAAGCGAAACGGGGTGCCGCGTGCACAGAGCGTCTCACCACCGGGTAACACTTCGCTGAGCTCTCCTTGGGGGAGAGGAGATACCGGCGCCGTGTCCTCTGACTCCGTGTCCTCAACGCCGTCCTCTGCGACCTCAAGGCCAGCGTCCCCCTCCGGCTCGCCAGACGAGACATCGCTGGTCTCCATGACGTCCGCCCTTGAGGCCTCGTCATTGGGCTCCGACCCCGCGTCTCCACACCCCGCGAACATGACGAAGATTACAGCGCACACCACGAGCCTAAACATCGCTCCCCCTGAAAGCACCTAATTGGCGCTCAGCATAGCGGGGAGGGCCACGTCATTCAACGATCGTCTCGTGCCCCTGGTCACCTGAACACGGGTCGGATTTTTGAAGTTGAGTTGCAACTCTCTATAGTAGGACACGCCGCACTACCGCTTGGGGGGTTCGTGGTCTCTTTAGGACGCATGACGCGTAACGTTTGGCTCGTCTTGGCGCTGGCTGCAATCGGATGCGGAGAAGGTAGCTCATCCACTGACGGGGGGGACCTTGACGCCGGGGAAACCTCTCCGAGCTTTGATGCCAGCACCGTCGATCCACAGAGGATCTTGAACGAACCCCCGACCGGGACCATCACCTCGCCCTCTGAAGGGCAAGTCATCCAGCTCGGTGATCCCATCAGCTTCGCCGCCGTCGTCGGCGACGCCGAGAGCCCGAGAGAGACCCTGAGCGTTCAGTGGCTCTCCAACCTGTCGGGCCTCCTCCATGAAGCCACCGCGAATGAAGCCGGCTCGACAACCTTCGGGTCCGACAACCTGATGGCGGGGGCCCACACCGTGAGCTTAGTCGTCGTCGATGAAGGTGGCTTGGCCACCGAAGTGACGCGGAGCTTCGTCGTCAATGGCCCCCCCGAGCAGGCGCAAGTGCGGCTTGAGCCGGAGTCACCGAAGACAGCGGATGACCTGCAGGCCATCATCGCGATGGACGCCAACGACCCGAACCGCGCCTCCTCTGAGCTCACCTACCGCTACACGTGGTACCGAGACGACGAGCTGATGCAGACGAGCTCGACTGTCCTCTCGAGCCAAACGGCGAAGGGTCAGTTGTGGCGCGTCGAAGTGCGCGCAAATGATGGCATGGTCGATGGCCTCGCCTCTAGCATCGAAGTGACGATCGGCAACACGGCCCCGAGCTGCCCAGCTGCGGTACTCCTCCCTGCTGCGGGCGACACGGACGAGACCTTCACCTGCTCGTGCCCCACCCGCGACGACGCCGATGACGCAGACGCCGACCAAGACACCTGCACCTTCTCAAACGACGGGGTGTGGATCGCCGACGGCTGCACCCTCCCTGCCGACCAGACAACCAAAGACATGACGCTCACCTGCACCATCACCCCCTCCGACGGAGAGGACGCAGGGGAGCCGGTGACCTCCGCAGAGGTCCCCGTGATGAACTCGCTCCCCACCAGTCCGGAGGTCGTCCTCTCCCCGGTCGAGGGCACGGTGAACACCCTCTTCACATGCGAGGTCGTCAACGACTCCACTGACCTCGACGGAGACACCGTCACCTATCAGTACACCTGGTACGTCAACGGCTACGCCAACCCCGGGACAGGATCACCCACGGTCTTGGGCGGCTCCCTCTCCCGCGACGTCGAGGGGACCCCAGCCGGTGGCGGTGACCAGATCTTCTGTCGGGTGGTCGGTGACGACAACTCAGGCGGCCTCTCCAACCCGTCGGACAGCCAAGTCATCTCGCTGCTGAACTCGCCTCCAAGCGGCGGCGCTGTCGTCATCTCCCCCCCCTCCGCGACCGAAGCGGACATCCTGACCTGCGTCGCGACCGAGGCCACCGATCCAGACGGCCAGCTCGTCCTCTGGAGTTACCAGTGGTCTGTCCAAGGTGAGGACGGCGTGATGGCTGAGGTCCTGGGGGCTGTCGGAGAGGCCCTCACTGGGGCAGACTTTAATCGCGGCGACGTCGTCAGCTGCACCGCAACCCCCACCGATGGCATCAGCTCCGGGGATCCGGTCGAGAGCAAAAACCTGGTGACGATCACCAACTCGCTCCCGACCCTCGAGGGGGCCAGCCTGACGCCGACCCTCGTCGACGCCTACGGAGAGTTCACCTGTGCGCCTTATGGATGGAACGACCTGGACGGCGACCCTGAAGAGGTCGCCTATGCATGGTTGGTCGTCGACGAAGACGAGCAAACCCTGTTGCCAGGGAAGGTGGCGGCCACCCTCCAAGCGGCCACGCTCGCCCCAGGCGAAGTCGTCCGATGCCAAGTGACGCCAAAGAACGGACAAGCCCTCGGAGAGGCCGTCCAGAGCGCCGACGGCGAAGTGATGAACGATCCCCCGAGCCTTGAGAGCGCCACCCTCACGCCCGGGGAGCCGACCGTCGACGCCACCCTCATCTGCGCCCCCTCGGGCTACTCCGACCTCGAGGGCGGAGGTCCGAACTACCTCTACACATGGAAGCGCAACAATGAGGACATCATCGGGGCGACGAACAGCACCCTCAGTGAAGGCTTCGCCAAGGGCGACGTAGTCCGATGCGTGATCACGCCCAATGATGGCATCGATGACGGGGACGCGGTCCCCTCGAACGAGGTGACCATCCTCAACACGTTGCCAGCGATCGGGAGCGTCAGCGTGACCCCCGACTTCGCCGCCCCATGCGAAACACTGTCTTGTGAGGTCGCCGACGTGACCGAGCCCGACGAGGCGGACATCTTGACTTACGCCTATCGGTGGGAACTCAACGGTGGGCCCATCGCGCCGGTCACCAAGAGCTTGTCTGCGGCCGCCTATGCGCCGAACGACACTCTGCGGTGCTACGTCAAGCCGACCGACGGCTCCTTCAAGCAGCTCCCGAACGGTGGAGTCACCACCGTGTGGGGCGATGAGGTGCAGAGCAACATCGCGACGGTCATCAACACGCCGCCGACGCTCGCCTCCGTGTCCATTGGCCCGACAGAGCCTCAGGTCGGCGACATCCTGACCTGCGCCCCAGAGGGCTTCGAGGACGCCGACTGCTCCCCCCCTGCCCTCTTCCACTACATCTGGTACGTCAACGGTGAGATCATCGATGACGCCGACGGCCCCACGCTGAGCCTCGACTTCGTCACGGCAGGCGCCAAGCTGCAATGCCAAACCATCCCCGACGACGGCTATACGCAGGGGTCAGGCAAGCTCTCAGCCGTGGTGACCGTGACGAACGCGCCGCCGACCGACGCAGTGGTCACAGTCGATGCCCCGGACGGCAGCGCCGGGGACGTTACGTGCGCCTTCCAAGTCGAACCCACCGACAGCGATCCCCTCACCTACACATGGTTCTGGCAGCTCAACGACCAAACCGAGGTCGTCGGAGAGCAAACCTTGCCGGCAGGCTCCACGACCGACTGCGATTTGGTGCAGTGTCGCGTTGAGGTCTCGGACGGCTTGGCCACCACGAGTTCCAACGTCGCCTCCCTCAACCTCCCCGTCGGGCCGGCCTGCGAGGACGACAACCTGTGCACCTCACACGGTTGCCTCCCCGAGGGGGGGTGCGCGACGACCCCCAACACCGCACCATGCGACGACGGTGATCCATGCACCACCAACGACGCGTGCCTTGAAGGGACATGCGCGGGGCAGCCCGACGACTGCGACGACGACAACCTGTGCACCATCGACTCCTGTCACCCCACCACGGGCTGCACGCACAGCTATGATCCCGGCGTCTGCAATGACCAAAACCCATGCACATCGGACCTCTGTGACTTGGCGTCTGGCAGCTGCGTCAACACGACCCTAGACGACGGCACCCTCTGCGACGGGGACGATGACGGCTGCACCCAAGCAGACAGCTGCTTCGCCGGGACGTGCATCGTCGGCGCCGCAGTCGACTGCCCTGGCGAACCCGACGTGTGTCAGCACCAAGTCTGCGAGAGCTTGAGCCCGCAAGCCTACATCTGCAAGACGGTGTACTCCCCCGACACCGTCAACTGTGAAGATGGCCTCCAGTGCACCACAGCAGACCACTGTAACGGCTCTGGGACCTGTGTCCCGGGGAGCTACCTCGACTGCAGCGCCGGAGCTGGCCCCTGCCAGTTAGGCGCTTGCGTCGAGGGCGAAGGCTGCACCTTCACGGACGCGCCCGACGGCAACGCCTGCAATTCAGACAACAACGGGTGTACGACGGATACATGCTCTGACGGGCTCTGCCTCCCTGGGTCAACCGTCGACTGCAGCTTAGAGGGCGGCCCCTGCAAGCTCGGGTTCTGCGAGAGCTCGGGCCCCTCAACCTACCAGTGCACCTTTGTCCCGACGCTCCTCGGGACGCCCTGCGACACCGGGGACTTCTGCTACGTGAATGCCGCCTGTGACGGCGAAGGCGAGTGCGATGGGGGCACGTTACGAGACTGCGAGGCGGAGGTCGGCTCTGTCTGCCACACAGGCTACTGCGACAGCCAATCCGAGGTCTGCATCCCGACAAAGGCCGCCGATGGCTCTGGGTGCGACGACGGCAGCACCTGCACCGTCACGGACTCGTGTGTGAACGGGTACTGTCAGGGAAGCGGGGACGCTTGCCGTGAGGAGCGCCTCTCGGTCGCCCTGAGCGGGGCCTCCAAGCCGGACGTAGCGGACCTCGGTTACGGTCGATATGTCGTCCAGTACGCAGGCTCTGAAGACGAAGTGGGGGGGCGAGTCTACGACTATATCCGCCTTAATGACCCCTATGGCAGCCGTGAAGACGAGGAGCATGACGTCGCCGGTGACGTCCTCATGAACTCGAACCAAACGGTGACGCAATTCACGACCCCGACGGCGGTCGCCCCCAACGGAAGCTTCTTAACCACCTCATGGACCGGCAACGGGTGCAGCTGCTCCGGCCTCAACGGGTGCAGCTGTGAGGCCGGCGAGCTCGTCGTGAGGGCCTTCGACTACCTGGGCGACCAAATCGCAGAGAACCTCACCCTTGAGAGCCACCTCTTGCAGGTAGACGGGAGCCCAGCAGAGGGCAACATGGCGATGACCGAGAGCGACCTCGATACGCTCGCTTTCGCCGACGGGAGCTGGGGCATCTTCAAGCTCCAGACCTTCGCCAGCAGTGGTGTTGGAGCCGTGTCGGGCACCGCAAACGAGGGCCTGACCTACACGCCGCTCAGTCACACCCTTGTGTCCGGCACTCCGGTAGAATTAATCGAGCGCGCTGAGTTCTCGCAGAAGAGGCTCTTCGACGTCGTGACGATCCCGAACACCACCGACTTCTTCGTCGTGTGGGTCCACGCCCTCTACAAGCTCGGTCAGCCACGCTGGGACCAACTGTACATCCAGCGCTTCTCGACGCTCGGTATCGCCCTGACGACCCCCGCACTCATCTATGAAAACACGACCCCCGATGCACACAAGACAGAGGCGCTAGAGGCCCGCTACATCGACGCGACTGGCGAGGTGCTCATCGTGTGGGACGACCTGCATCCGTCCGTCAGCGAGGGCCTCCGACGTGTCCGTTGGCTGTGGTCGTCCCTCGAAGGCGAGATGGTCGGCACCAGCACCTACGCTGCTTATGATGAGGGGCTGGGCAATCAACGGTTGGCCGACGTCGACGTCTTTAGTGACGGTGGCTTCGTCGTGACCTGGGACGATGACGCGGGTGATGTCGATGGCTTCAGCGCCAAGGCGCGGGTCTTCGAGGTTGATGGCAGCCCCACGAGCGACCAACTCGCACTGAACCGAATCGGAGTCGGCGACCAAACGCTACCGGGCGTGGCCGTCTTAGCCGGTGACGAATGGGTCACTGCATTCGCGAGCGACTCCGGTGAAGTGTGGACGCGCCGATATAACCGAGAGGGCGTCGACGCTGTGGGCCAACTTGAGCGTCACGCGAACGCGACGACGAGCGGTATCCAGCTTGAGCTCAGCGGCAAGCAAACCGAAGGGGGCGACGTCTTCTTGGCGTGGACATCCCCCTACGCGGGCAATTCCGGGAGCGAGATCGTCGGTCGACGCATCGATCACACAGGAGCGAGCATCACTGCTGAGGCGCAGGTCAACACGACGATGAGTGGAGCACAGTCCCATCCGAGTGTCGCCGCCTTCGACCAAGGGTGGTTTGTCGCTTGGCAGTCCGCGTCCTCCGGGGCATTGGGGATGGAGGTCACGGGCCGCTTGGTGGACGCGACGGGCACCCCGACTGGCGCAGAGATCACGATCCCGAGTCAGACCAGCGGCAACCAAACACGCCCGATGATCGCCAGTCAGGGAGACAGCGCGATGGCGGTCTGGGAGTCCGACGCGGTCACCCCCGGGTCCTCCTCGGACATCCACGGCCGCATGCTGAGCGCGAGCGGAGAAGGGCTCGGCGACGAGTTCCTGATCTCGAGTGGAGCGCTGTCTTACCGACCCGCCATCGCAGCCATCCCGGATGGCAGCGGCTATGTCGTCGCGTGGGAGACCAAAGAAGGACCAGACTGGGACGTCCTCATACGGCACTTCGATCAGGAAGGCGTCCCGCAGTCCGATGGCGTCATCGCGCACCAATCGACCCAGCTCGACCAAGGGCGTGCGGCCGTCGCAGTGGGGCCGGGCGGCTACCTCATCGTGTGCGTCGAGACGACGACGAACTATGGGGCGACCGCCATCGACGTGAGCTGCCAACGCATCACAACCAGCGGCCTTGAGTTCATCGGCCCTGAGCTGACGCCCTATGGGGTTGGCAGTAACCAAGCACACCCTGCAGTGGACTACCTCGCGGATGGCTCATGGGTCGTCGCCTGGGACTCTGAAGATCTCGACGGTGACCAGAGCGGCGTTCAACTCCGACGCTATAGCGCCTTCGGGGTCCCAATGGGACAACGCATCGTGGCAAACCGCACTTGGGAGGGTTCCCAGAGTCACCCGATGCTCCTGCCGATCGCCGGCCCGCTGAACTCTGTGATCGTCGGCTGGCGCGATAGCGATGAGGCTGACACGGATGTCATGTACCGCGTGTTGCCGGGCCTCTAGCTCAGCGCCGCGGCCCTTCGAGCCCGACACGCACCGTCAAACACGTCCCCTCTAGCCGCTTAAGGAGCGCATCTCCAAAGGCCACCGCAGGGGTCAGCACACCGCCACGCGACGGCAAGCCCTCCTCCTCAAGGGCCAGGCAAAGGGCCGACTCAGCGAGGCAGGTCACGGTGATCGTGTTGCTCGGGTCCCCCTTGCCTTTGACGGCGGCCCAGGCGGTCTGACCGTCTGAGGTCTCGGCCACCAAGTCGAGACGAAAGCCGCCGGTGTCGATCGTCTTCTGCGCGGGGCCGCGACCAGGCTTAGGGCCGACAGACTTCAGCAGTGACCGCCCCCAGCCCTGAGACATCAGGCCGAGGAGGCTCCCGAGGATCATCACGTCTCGGGTCGCCGCCCAGCGGGACTGCCCTCCCCCTGAGCCTTGATACTCCTGATACGTGAACTCCGGAAGATAGGCACGCGGGCCGCCGCTGAGTAGAAATGCAGTGCGGCGTACGACGCGGGTGTTCACCGCCCCCATCACGAACGGTGTACACCAGCCCCAGTGAGGATCTCTCGTTGCCTGCCGAGGGTCACGGCTCTCCGCCTTCTCTTCCCGAGACGGCTCATAGCCCGGTGACAAGAGGAACGGGCGGGCGAGGCGCCGGACCTCACCGCTGGCGTTGAGGTTCAACGCGGAGGCCAACGTGCCACCATTGAGGCCTCCACGGAGGCGGTACCAGCCCTTCACACGCCGCGGTGCGGTCCCGAGCACCTCTCTTACGTGCTGCACAAGCGCCCAGGTCCCGATATCCGCGGGGATCGAGTCAAAGCCGCAGAGCGGCACGATGCGCGTCCCGTCCGCCTCGGCGGCCTCGTGATGCGCGTCGATCATGTCGCGCACCCAGGGCGTCTCGCCAGTGATGTCGCAGTAGTGGGTCTTGTGTCGCACACACGCCTCGACAACGGGGGTGCCGTAGAGCGCAAAAGGCCCCGCTGTCGTCGCCAGGACGCGCGTCGAGGCGACCATGGCGTCAACGCTAGCCGGATCCCCGCTGTCCGCACAGATGACGCCCACGTTCGGTCGATTAAGGGACTGCTGCAGGGTGCGCAGGCCAGCCTCGTTGCGCCCAGCGATGGCGAGCCTCAGCTCAGCAGGGGCCTTCTCCGCGAGGTAGGCCGCGGTTTGGCGCCCTGTGAACCCGGTCGCTCCGTACACCACGATATCCCATTCACGCGCCATGCTGACCCCCTAGAGGGTGGAGGCTAGCAGCAGGCGCCTCAGAGGCAAAGTCATACGCAGTGGATGCCTCGAAGGGATAGGAGGGGTATGCTGCCGTCGTGCTTTACCTCAGCTTCGATCAAGACTGGGCCCCTGCGTGGGCCACCCGGGACCTCACCGACGCCCTGGCGGCCGCGGGACTCCAAGGGACCCTCTTCGTCACCCACGACTGTCCAAGCCTCGCAGCGCTGAGAGCCAGTGGGCATATCGAGCTTGGCTGGCACCCCAATTTCCTCCCAGGCTCATCGCATGGAGATACGGTCGAGGAGGTCCTAGACACCATGGCGTCCTGGGTGCCGGAGGCGGTCGGCGCCCGCGCACACACCCTGATGCGAGGCACGCCCCTCTTGCTGGCCTACCGCGCGCGTGGGCTGCGCTACGACGCCGCTGATATCTTCGATGGTCGGGCGAACCTGGAGGTCTTCGAGAGCTGGACAGGGGTTGAGCGGTTCCCGATCTGGTTCGAAGACGACGTGCACCTCGAGCGTGGCCTCGTGTGCACCTTGGAGGCGCTCGCGCTTGAGGCTCCTGGCTTAAAGATCTGCACATTCCACCCCGTGCTCGTGGCGCTCAACGCCGCAGACCTCGCTCCCTACCGCGCCCTCAAGCAGGACCTCGCTGCCCGAGGTGTCGGCCTCACCGACGCGACCCGCGACGACTTCCAACGTCATCGCCAAGACCTGAACCCCGGGATCGGCGACCTCTTTCAGGCGCTCATCGCGTGGCTCGCTGACCGCCCAGAGGCTCAAGGCGGGCCCCTGAAGTCTCTCTGCAAATGACTGACTGGGCGCCAATCCGCGCTCACACCTGTGGTTTTTTTCATCCGACCCGTTGACCGGTGTCGGTAAATGCTTACCTCTTTATTCACTCGGTGACACCGGTCACCCGATGAGGCGCCTCCATCACACCTAGGGGCGCCACATCGATTTACTCGACGCGCCTCCCGCGGCTTTGGACGATCTGCGTCCGCCGCACGGCTAGGCGCCCCCGCGAAGGGACACCTGTGTCCTAAAGGAGACATCATGCTGAGCCATTGGAACCACCTTAACCAGCTGTTCAACGACCTTGAGACCTATGCCCGACAGGACGTCGACGCCGGTCGTCCCTCCCGGAATGCCCGGGGCCACCTAGAGAGCGGTTGGACTGCGACAGATATTCATGAGGGCGTGGAGGCCTTGGTCATCACGATGGACGTCCCTGGGCTGACCTCGGAGGACATCGAGGTGAGCATCGAAGAGCAGATCCTGACGATCAGCGGCGAGCGAAAGCGCCCAGAGCAACCCGAGGGGACGCAGCGACGCTCTAGGCGGCGCTTTGGAAGCTTCAACCGGCGCTTCAGGCTCGGCACAGCGCTGAACCCGGGTGAGACCCATGCTCAGGTCGCTGAGGGTGTCCTGACCCTCCGGATCCCCAAGCTCCCCGAGCGGCAACCTCACCGGGTTGAGGTGCACTGACGGACGCGCAGCGCTCCCTCTGGACCCCGCCTCTTCCCCTCCGGCGGATCCTGACGGAGGGGGCGCTGCGCTCCTGGGCGGCCGTCGACGCCATGCGCTCTAGGTCCGAGCCAGTGGTGTCGGTGGTCGCCTCACTTGCCCCCGCTCGTCGAGCGACCCTGGCGCCACAAGCGCGTTAGGGCGACGGCAGCGCCCAAACCCCGGGGGAGGTCCCTGTAGTGATCGCGTAGCCCCGCTCGGTCCATACGTAGTAGCCCTCATCGAGCACTTTGACGTTCGTGCGGCCGGCGTCGATGAGCGCCTGCGCTGCGATCGTTGACTCTGCATGTGGGCAGCCACAGTAGGTCACAACGGCCACGTCCGGCGGCAACTGATCTGCGACCTCAGCGACCGCGTAGAACGGGATCGAGATCGAGCCCGTGATATGACCGGTCGTGTAGTCTTTGGGCGTCCGGGCGTCGATGATGATGACCTCAGCGGCCATATCCAACTGGGCTTTCAAGTCGTCCGCAGGGAGGTAGAGCCCCTCTCCAAAGGTCGGCGCGATGCCGCCCTCATGGATCGTGGCGTTCGCGATATCCACCTCGGGTGCCACAAAGGGCGTCGTGTCGACCGGGGTTTGCCAACTGCGTATCAAGACGACGAGGTCATCGATGGTCTGCTGAGGCAGCACGTCAAGATAGGGCCCCATCGCGGTCCCGGAGCGGCCGCTCGCGATCGCCTCACGGAGGTAGCCATCCGACGCGACGGCAAGGAACTCTGGGTTGTTCAAGCTCATGAAGGTGCCGCCCTCCCCTTCGGGCCCGTGACACCCGGCACAACGTGCGGCGTATTGGGGCTTGCCACGCCCAACCTCGCCCTCCACGACGGTGTCGTGCAGGTCAAGGGACGGCCCCACCTGCCAAGCGCGGATATAGGCGACGAGCCCTTCGACCCTCGCGTCACTCAGTGGGCCTCCAAGCTCTTCGCCCCACGCGCTCATCGGCGTCCCTGGGCGGCCACGCACGATGCTGCTCCGTAAGAGGTCATCGGTGGCCGTGGCGAGGAAGGCGGGGTGGTTCAATGCGTTGGCGTTGTCCGCCGTGTAGCCAGACCCATCCGCGGCATGACAGAGCGCGCAGTAGGTCATGTAGTCCGCTTCGGCGGTCTCCATCGAGGCAGGCTCCACGAGAGGCCCGGTGTCCTGAGCCGGGTCACCCGAGCCCTCAATTGACGCCTCGCATCCAGCGGTGAGGAGCAAAGCGCAAAACATAAGCAACAAGCGTAGTCTCACTGTCATGGTCCGCAATGATAGCGATGGACCAAGGTCCAGTCGACACTTCACGGCACTAAGACATGATTCGGGCGCGTCCTGTAGCGCATGTCGACGTCAGCGATCACCTCGAGCACACCGGTCATATAGCCAAGGTCATCACGCGGTTCCCCCCAGCGATCCGTGAGCAAATCAAAGTAGAGGCTGCCGCCGTTACACTCTTCGACAAGGCTCCCCTTGGGCAAGATCCGCTCTTCACAGGTGTGCTCCGGGCCTTGGCAACTCGGGTCCACACACTTCATGCCATCGGACACGCGCTTACACGCGCACTCTCGACGCCCCGTCTCGACGTCTCGCTCACAGCAGGCACCGTCGGGGAAGACGATCAACGCCTTGGGCATGATGCCGTCCCGCATTAAGCCGCTGGTCACCAACGCTGCCGGGGCCAGGTCGCTGGCCGTCTGACCTAGGCCGTGGAGGAAGAGGATGACTGGATAGCGAACGTCAGCCTGGCTCTCGTGCTCGTAGCCCGGCGGCAGGGCCACGACGTAGCGGCGCCTGGCGTCGAGCGCTTCGCTGAAGAAGTGATGCTCCTGAGCGAAGTCTCCCAACCCAAAGTCGACCGGCTCCATATCGGGGTCCGGGAAGCGCGCCGCGGCGAGCGCCAAGAAGACGACGATGCGCGCTAAGGCTTGGGAGATCGTCCCTACATGCCCCCCGTCACCGTCCTCCAAGGCCGCCTCAGACGCGTCTGGGTCACCGTACTCCAGGTAGATATGACGCCCGATGGCGTCCGCCGAGAGGTCATGATTGAAGACGTTCACCAGGAGCGAGTCCAGAGGCTCCGTGGGGAAGAGGGCCCCCGGCCGATCCGCGATCCCCTGGTAATGGCTGACAGCCGCAGTGCGTGCCTGCAACGCCCCCACAACCCGCCGAGTCGCAGGGGCGGCGTGGAGGGTGTCTCGAATCCCAGCGTCAAAGTAGAAGTCGAGGCGCTCTAGATCTGCCTCAGGGAGTTCAGCGAGCAGCCGACTCGCCGTAAAGTGATCGGCGCGGGTGTACGACGGGATCTGATCGAAGACACCGTTGCCCTCTCCCTCATCACCGTTGCCCAAGACGCCATCCAACCCGGCGTCAATGAAGGGCTCATCGGGGTCACGCCAGTGGTTCCCTTCCGTCGCCAATCCACCATCCCACCAATGGTAGTTGTCCCCGTTGGGGTCCTCCACCTCCGCGTCTGGGGCCTCGGGGGATAAGCACCCACCGGCGCCGTCCTCCCTGGCGTCCGAGCAGCCATCCGGCCCGACATCCTCGTAGCGCTCCGCGGTGTTGAGGAAGACGGGCTCACCGTAGTCCCGGGTCCCGTCCCCGTCGATATCGACCGCCAGGGCGATGTCCACGGGCTTCGTATGCGGATAGGTCGGATCGAAGTCCGCGCTCTTCGGGGTGCTCGGGTCAGACTGTTGATCGCTATCGCAGTAAGGGATCACCGGGTAGAGCCCCTCTGGGTTGTACTCAAGGTTGAACGCGTACTCTGCGGGGATGGGCTCTGGGTCGACACAGCGCTCATCCGTCGGGGTGTTCACGAAGCCCTCGAGGCTGACGCCTGACGGCAAATAGGGGCTCACGTCGGTCGGGCGGCTCGTGAAGTTCCCGAACGCCATCGTCAGGCTCTGGAGCACCTTGATGTAGAACCCGCGATCGAAGCGCGCCCCGTTGGTGTCGTAGTGAAAGTGGTTGTAGTCCTGCGCAAACTCAAGCTCCTCCGCCGGCTCGACTGGGCCACAGAAGATCGGCGGCTCAGCCTCGGGATCATTGAGCGCCTCTACATGCGCCTCAAGGTGCTCCAAGGGGCAGAACCCCCCCAGCTGCAACCGCTGCCCGGTCGTCACCATGTATCGGAGATCCATGTAGCCGCCGAGCCCCGCGACGATGTCAAACTCATCCGGGTGCCTCAGCCCAATGATCGCCGCGGCCGCTCCCATGCTCATGCCACCGATCGCGCGATTAGCCCAGAGCCGCGGCGGACCCTCGTCTTCCACTGTGTCGACCGCTTGAGCGACGTCCCACATCACGTCATCAACGTCATCGCTCACGGTGTCTGTGTGATCGCCCGACACATCGACGCTGGGGAGGCTCGCATCAATGTGCGGCGTCGCGGTCACGACATCTCCTGCGCTGACATCGGCGAGGGAGGCGTCGGGGGCCTCGGCAGGCGCAACGCCACCGCACGCGACGAAGAGGCTCAAAGAGAGCAGGAAGGGAACAGAGAAATCGAAGCGCATCGAGAGAGGAGGCCTTGTGTCCAAGGGTCGCGTCCACAATCCTATACCGCACTCCCCCCTCAGAGGACCAATGACGGACGCCTCGCCACCCCCTGATGAGACCGAGCTCGACCTCCGCGCCCTTGTAGTGCGCGCTTTGGTGACGATCGTCGCGCTCGTCGGCTTTGTCGGGGGGCTCGCCTGGATGTGGCGTGAGGAGCTCATCGGCCTCGGAGAGCTCTTCGTGGAGCGGCTCGGGCTCGGCGGGCTCTTCCTCGGCTTCTTCTTGCCCGATGCCCTCCCAGTGCCACTCCCCCACGATGTGTTCTCCGGGCTCTGCCTGATCGGCGGGGTCAGCTTCCCTGTGATCGTCGCTGTCGCGTCGACGGCCAGCCTCTGTGGCGGCTCCATCGGCTTCCATATCGGGCGCCGCCTCTCACACACGCCATGGTTCCAGCGCATCATGGCGCGACACGGCTCCGACGCACACGCGCTGGTCAACCGATACGGGGGCCCCGCGGTCGCCATCGGCGCGTTAACCCCCCTGCCCTACTTCATCGTGTGCTGGGCCGCAGGGGCGCTCGAGATGCGCTACCGACGCTTTATCGTCTGGTCGCTGCTGCGGATCCCTCGCGTCGCCATCTACCTTTGGCTCGTGCAGCTCGGCTTCCTTGAGGTCGGCTAAGCGCCCCTAGAAGTCGCTCGTGCAGCCGACCTCGTCTTCGCCCATGGCGCAATCGTCCCAGCCGTCACACTGCCAGCTGATGGCTAGGCAGTCGCCGTCGGCGCATTGAAATTGCCCAGGGGTACACGAGCCTGAGGCATCGCAATCGCCGGTGTCCCAGCCCGTCTCTGCGCAGTCCAGGAAGATGTCGCAGGCTCCGTCACCGAACCAGGTCGCGCTGTAGCAGCTCCCGTTACAACCCAGCAGCTCACCCACACCGCAGCTGCCGCCGCCATCACAGTTCATCTCATCGTCGCCGCTGGCGCAGTCCGGCCAGCCGTCACAGATCGCTGCAGGGGCGACACAGATAAAGCCCCCTGGGCACGCGAGCTCATCCGGAGCGCAGCCCGTCCCCTCAGAGGAGCAATCGCCCGAATCCCAAGCGGTCTCGGCGCAATCCAGGATCGGGTCGCACTCGTTATCTCCGAGCCACGACGCGAGCGTGCACCCCCCATCGCAATCATCGACCTCGTAGCTCGCACAATTCGACACCGGCTCGCACCCCTCTTCATCTGAGAGGTCACCGCAGTCCTTGGTGCCGTTGCACACGAGGCTCTTCGAGATACAGACCCCCGTCGCGACGCACTCAAACTCCGAGACGCCACACCCGACAGCGACGCAATCACCGCCGTCCATATCGTGCGCCGCGCAGTCCCACACAGGATCGCAGATCCCGTTGCCTATTTTGTCTCCATCGGGCTGGCAGCCGCCAAGGCAATCTTGCACCTGAGCACCCGAGCACACGCCATCGCAGTCCCCCGAATCCCAAGCGGTCTCGATGCAATTCAAGATCGGGTCGCACTGGTTGTCCCCCAACCACGAGGCGAGGGTACACCCCCCGTCACAGTCATCGACCTCGTAGGAGGCGCAATTCGACACCGGCTCGCACCCCTCCTCATCAGAGAGGTCCCCACAATCCTTCACACCGTTACAGACCAGCGCATTAGAGATGCAGACACCGCTCATCACGCAGGTGAACTGGTCAGCGGTGCAACCCAGCGTCCCGCAGTCACCACCGTCCATATCGTAGGCCGCGCAGTTCCACGCCTCGTCGCAGATACCATTGGCGACCCCCTCATCGTTGAGATGACACCCTCCTAGGCAGTCTTCGAACTCCTCTGCGGTGCACACAGCCAAGCAGTCGCCACCGTCCCAATCCGTCGCTGGACAGTTCAGCTCATCGTCACACTCAGCGTCCCCCAACCAGCTCTCGAGGGTGCAGCCTCCCTGGCAGTTATCAACCTCGTAGGAGGCGCAGCTAGAGACGGGCTCGCAGTCCAACTCATCCCACCCGCCGAAGCAGTCTTTCACCCCGTCGCAAAAAAGGCTCTCTGGGATACAGGTCTGGTCCACCGGGCAAAGCAGCTCGCCGGGCTCGCAGGTCATAGGGCCGCAGTCCCCGCCATCCATGCCGTATTCCGCGCAGTTCCAGGCCTCATCACAGACGCCGTTCTCCACCGCAGAGTCATCTTCATGACACTCACCAAGGCAGTCTTGGTACTGGGTGTAGGGGCACACACCTAGGCAGTCACCACCATCCCAGTCGGTCTCTTCACAGAAGAGCTCTTCGTCGCATTGATTGTCCGCATACCAGTTACCGAGGGTGCAGCCGCCGTCGCAATTCTCGACCTCGAAGAAGGCGCAGCTGCTCGGCTCATCGCAATCGCCGCCATCATTGACGTACTCCGCGCAGTTGAACTCCGGGTCGCAGATCCCGTTGGCGAGCGCCATGATCCCTTCCGGACCGACACAAGCGCCGAAGCAATCCTCCAGTTCACCGACGGGGCATCCCTCCGACGGGGGGGCGCAGTCACCACCGTCGAAGTCGTACTCAGCACAGTCCAACGAGGGGTCGCAGATCGCGTTGCCCAGCTGCCACTCCGCAGCACAGCTGCCATCACATGCGGTGATCTGACCCGGCGCGCACCCTCCCGTGGTCGCGCAATCACCACCGTCGAACTCATGCAGTGCGCAGTCGAGGGCCGGGTCGCAGACCCCGTTGCCGAGCTGCCACTCGGCCGTACATACCCCGTCACAGCCGACCATCTGACCGGGACCGCATCCCTGACCCGCGTCGCAATCCCCACCGTCGAATTGGGTGGACTGACAGTTCAACTCAGGGTTGCAGACACCGTCACCGTAAAAGAGCGCGTTGGTGCAGCCCCCTTCGCAGTTCTCGATCTCGCTCGGCTGACACCCCGAGGGCTCTCCGCACCCCTCAGCGTTGGGATCGGGGGTGCCCACACAGCTGCCGCCACTGCAAATGTCCAACGTGCAGGGATCACCGTCGTCACACAGGGCGTTATTCGGGACGTTCTGACAGCCACCAAACGGGTCACAGCTGTCACTGGTGCACGGGTTGTCGTCATCACAGTCCACCATCGCGGAGGCTGCGCAATTTCCGAACGAGCAGGCGTCGCCAGTCGTGCACGGATCGCCGTCATCGCAGGGGGCGGTGTTGTGCTCATACACACACCCCGAGCCTGGGTTACAGCTGGCATCCGTGCAGGGGTCACCGTCGTCGCAATTGAGCGCCTGGCCGATGCACGTGCCTTGTGCACACGCGCCGTTGGTCACGCAAGGGTCCCCCGCGTCACACGAGGTCCCGTCTGGCAAGGTCGTCAGCACACAGGTGCCGGTCGCGGCCGCGCAGGTCACCTCTTGGCAGGTCGACATCTCCACTTGATTCATGCACTCGGCGTCGCTGACGCACTCGGGGACGTCCTCACCTGGCACGTCGGGGTCCACAGCATCCGGGACCTCCACCTCGACCTCAGGCTCCGTCACGACACCATTTGGGTCGTCGGCACCGCCTGTCTGTGTCGTGGCGTATTGGCCCGATCCCGCAGGGGGGACATCCGTCTCGATTGAACCCGTGTCTGAGCTGTCACAACCGACCGCCACACACACCCAACATGCCCCAATCAGGGTGACCAGCAAGCTGTCCCGCATCTCCCCTCCCATCAAACCCGCGCGCAGCTCAGCACATGAGGTGCTGGCAGCGTGCAGAGCATAGCGGTCCTGCCTCCTTGAATCCAAGGGCGGAACGGGTCGCGGGTGAGAACGCGCGGAAGCGCGACGCACTGAGCGCCTCAGTCACACCGCCACGGGCGAGAGACTAAGGCACCCTCGCGAGCGCTTAGACCAGCTGCCGCCGGCCCAAAATCGCAGCGCACATCAGCGCAAG
>JBMYRH010000011.1:134390-196297 GCA_049602155.1 Myxococcota bacterium
GCCGTCGTCTCCATCGTCGGTGTTGCCGTCGTCGCCATCATCCGTGTTGCCGTCATCGGGCTCGGGCTCGGGCTCGGGGGCGATCGCCTCATCACCGGGGTGGTAGACATCGCCCGTGGGGTTCGCGCCGCCCTTGACCCACGCGCAATCAATATCACCAAGCTCCTGACCGTTCGTAGCGCCATCACCGTCGGAGTCGAGGTCGCAGACAGCGGCCCAATCGGGCAGGCCCGATACGAGCGTCGCCTTGACGTCGTCACCAAAGCTGTTCCAGGCCGCGGGGCTCGTCGACGTGTGGCACGTCATGCAGCTGTTCGTCATCCCGTTCGGGATCTCACTCAAGAATGCAGGGCTCGCCCATGCCGAGGTCGTCAGCAGGAGTGCCCCGAATGTGGTGGCGGTCGTTAGTGCGATGCGGTTCATGAGCACCTCAAGTGGTTCGAGTTGGGTGTGACATCGGCGATCGAGCGACGCGCTCAGGAGGCGACGACATCGGCACTATGGTAACGATCTCGTAGGTCGCCACAAGAAAAGTCGCCCCGCGTCGTTCGATTAGAGGCCAGCCTAGCCTCAACTCACCGGCGTTCGATGGCACCCTGACAGGCCACACAAAACGGAGTCTCCGGGCGACTCTTCAGCCTTCCGTAGCCGACCGGATCGTCGCAGCGCTTGCACCAGCCGTACTCATCCTCGGGATCCGACGCCAACGCCGCGATGACCATCTGGAGGCGCTGCGTGTTCCGCTGGCGATTCGCCTGAGCCATCTTCTGCTGTTGGATCGCATCCATCCGTGAGAGCCGCCCGATCGGCTCGTCGAGATCCACCGGCTTTACGCCCGCATCCGTGGTGTCGAGGAGCACCTCCAGTTCGGCCTTCAGCGCGGCGAGATCGCCGCGAAGCTCTACGAGCTGCTCAGGGGTCAATTCATCGTTCACGGGCGCTCCGCGAGGTGGGTAAGGGGCGCCGCCCCAGAGGACATGCGCGGCGAGACATCACACAGCCAACATCACTCGTAACAAATATCGTCCGAGGTCTCCGGGACACCATCAGGCCCCCGAGAGCAGAGATCATAGCGATGATGCGGACGGCGGGTCGCCGGCCGGGCGTAGTCAAAGCGATGGCCCCAAGGGTCCAATGTGTTGACCCGCGCGCTCAGCTCGGCGAGGGCTCCTGGGAGCCCGTGGTCGATGGCATAGAGGTCCACAGCGTCGCAGACCAAGCCGAGTTGCGTCATCAGCGCCGCCTCTCGGCGCGCGTCGATGTCGTCTTGAACCCACCCCAACACGCCCGCCACGGCTTGCGCAGAGGACGCCGAGTCCGGGCGCGTGAGGTGCCCCCGCAAGGCCACCCCTTCGCCGTCCACCGCAAGCGTGACCTCAAGGGCCTGGAGCACTGACTCAAGCCCCATGATGAGGCCCACATCGACCCAGCCTGAGCCAGGCCCGTCCTCGACCTCCCATTGCGGCTCAGAGACCTCCGCGACCGCGTCATCCAAGTCGGCCGAGCCATAGGCAAGCCAAAGTCTCCCGTCGGACTGCGCCCAGCTGAGGTCCTGACCGCGGTACCTCAGCCACTCGGCGCGCCAGCCCTCGATCCCCCGGATGCGTTCAGGCTCTAAGCGGACCCCTGGGAGGTCATCCAAGATGCCACGCGCGGCCTCGAGGACACGCGCGACCCGCCCGTCTTCCTCGACGCCCAGCACGGCCATCACGCCCGGGCGGCGATCGGCGATCGGCCACCGGTTCACAGACAACGTCACTTCGCCCGTCATCGCCTCACTCCAGAAGCTCGACGGTGAGATGTCGGCGCGCTGTGCCAAGTCGAGCCACGTCGTGTGCGCCTCATCTGCCGCCGCATCGTCATCAGCCCACTCTCCCCAGAGGTCGACGAGCCGCTCCGTAGAGATAGCCAGCTGCAACGCACCCTCGAGGTCCAGGCCCAACGGCTCCAGAGCCGCCCCGTCACTGCGAAGGAGCCCGTGAAGGGCGCTCGCCTCGTCGGTCGGGCAGGTGAGCGCGCCGCGCCACCCCTCGCCGTCACCAGAGGCGCGGAGCGTGCACACATCGAGGCCCTGCATAAGGAGCTGCGCCCACACCGGGAGCGCCAAGAGCTCCGCCGCCCCCTCCACGCGCACGGCCACCATCAGGTCATCCTGACCGAGGCGCTCCACCTTGGTGTCGTGCACCAAGCGCTCGACCTCATCCGGGACCTCGAGGGCGCGCGCAGCGGCCCGCCATGCCTCGGGCTCTGGCGCCGTCATCGACACCAACACGTGGGCCCGATCGCCGTCCAAGACCAGGCGGTGAGCCGCCGTCAGCGTGCTGAGGAGATCATCGAAGCCGGCCTCTGCGAGCGCGTCATCATCCACCGCGCAAGAGATCACCCAAAAGGAGTTTGGCCCGGGCCAACGTGCGAGGGTCATCGGCCGCGTGGGGTCAAGGCCCACCTGCGTCCAGGCCTCTGGTGAGAGCGCGTCATTGTCGAGGTGCTGGGCGAGCTCACTGAGCAAGAGGTCTGGCTCGGCCAAGGCCCATAGCATCGGCGTGTCCATCGGCAACCGCGCGGCGGCTGCGTCGACGACGTCGTCATCCCCAGGGGCAAAGCAAGCGATGAGTCCGATGGTGAGAGCCGCGATGCTCCCGATGCGCTTAGGCCAAGTCCCCATGGACGCTCCGGTGGTCGTACATCCACAAGGCTAAGTGCGGCCGCACAACCCGGCAAAAAAGAGTTAGATCCTGACGGCTTGCCCTGAGCTACTGCCCTTGAAGCGCGATGGCCTTGAGGATCGCCTCGGGGGTGCACGGTGGGACCAGCTCGACCTCGCGACCCGAGGGGCCCGTCGCCTGAATCGCATGCCGTAAGGCGGTCACCGCAGAGATCGCCAACATGAAGGGCGGCTCTCCGACCGCTTTGCTGCCATGAACGACGCCTGGTTGAGGGGCGCGCTGAAGCAACTCGACTCGGAAATCTCGTGGGACATCGCCGATCGCAGGGATCTTATACGTCGAGGGGCCGGGCGTCAGCAGGCGCCCGTCATCGCCGTAGAGCACCTCTTCACAGGTGAGCCAGCCGAGCCCTTGGACATACGCCCCCTCGACCTGACCGCGGTCGATGGTCGGCACCAACGAGGCGCCCACGTCATGCAAGATGTCGACCCGACGCACGCGGTGCTCTCCGGTCAACGCGCTGACCTCGACCTCGGTGACGGCGCCTCCATACGCGAAGTAATAAAAGGGGCGACCGCGTCCGCTGGCGTAGTCGTAGGTGATGCCCGGCGTCCGATAGAAGCCCGTCGCGCTGAGCGAGATCTGACGCATCCAGCAAGCCTGAGCGAGCTCTGGGAAGGTGACCCTAGCCGCCCCGCCCCCGTGCGCTCCACCGCCCCCGAACACGACGTCCTCGGCACCGCACTCAAGCAGCTCAGCGGCGACCGGGCGCATCCGCTCCCGGACAGTCTCGCAGGCCTGCGCGACAGCTTGACCGTTGAGATCCGAGCCACTGGAGGCGGCCGTCGCCGAGGTGTTCGGGACCTTGTCCGTGGCCGTGTGCATCACTCTGACGACGTCGACCGAGATCCCCAAAGCGTCCGCACAGATGGCCCGCATCTTGGTGTGCAAGCCCTGGCCCATCTCAGTGCCGCCGTGATTCAGCTGCACGGTCCCGTCGGCGTAGACCAAGACGAGGGCCCCCGCCTGGTTGAGGATGGACTTCGTGAACGAGATGCCGAACTTCACCGGCTGGAAGCCAATGCCACGCTTGAGGTACGCCGAGCCTTGGTTGAAGGCGTCGATCTCGGCCCGACGCGCAGCGTACTCGCTGCTCGCCATCAGCTCGTCCCAGATGCGCCCGAGTCGATTCTCGGTGATCGGCTGGCCGTACGGGGTCGTATCGCGCCCACCGTCCTCGTAGAAATTGCGACGTCGCACGTCGGCTGGATCCAGCCCTCGGCGCTCTGCGTAGCGGTTGATCGCCTCCTCGACGACCAGCATCCCCTGAGGGCCGCCAAAGCCACGGAACGCAGTGTTGGAGGGGAGGTTCGTGCGGACCCCCTGCCCCACAAAGTCGACGTGCTCAAGGTAGTACGCGTTGTCCAAGTGGAAGAGGGCGCGGTCCACGATGGCGGGGGTGAGGTCGATGCTCCAACCACCGTTGGCGACGATATCGACGCGCAAAGCCGAGAGCCTCCCGTCCTCCGCGAACCCTGCCTCATATGCCGCGGAGAACGGATGACGTTTGCCCGTCTGGCGCATGTCGTCGCCGCGGTCGAGCCAGAGCTTCACGGGGCGCCCAGTGACGATGGCCCCCAGCGCCGCCAGACATCCGTAGGGCGTCGCTTGCGACTCTTTCCCACCGAAGGCTCCCCCCATCCGAGGGACCTCACAGACGACGCTGTTGGCGCCGATACCGAGGACATGGGCGACCATCTTCTGCACCTCTGTGGGGTGCTGGGTCGAGCTGTACACGTGCACGGTGCCATCTTCTCCCGGGATGGCTAACGCGGACTGTGTCTCGAGATAGAAGTGGTCTTGGTAGCCATTCTCCGTCGAGGCAGAGACGACCTCTGCGGCCTGCTCGAGCGCCGCGTCGACATCACCTCGGCGGATCACGTGCGGCTCGGTGAGCACGGCGCCAGCGGCCCGTGCGCTCGCCACATCTAGGAGCGCGGGCAGGACCTCGTAGTCGACGCTCACGAGGCCAACCGCCTCGCGACAGGCGTCATAAGACTCGCCCAGCACGCAGGCGACCAGCTGACCGTGGTAGTGCACGACGCCTTCGGCCAACACAGGCTCATCGTGGAAGATTGGGCCGATGAGGTTCTCACCCGGGATGTCCTCGGCGAGCAGCACAGCGTGCACCCCCGGGACCCGGCGGGCAGCTTCCGCGTCGATGCTGCCGATGCGGGCATGAGCGTGAGGTGACATAACCCCGAGCCCGACCAACATCCCCGCTGGGTGGGGCATGTCGTCGACGTAGCGCGCCTCGCCGGTCGTGTGCTTCAGGCCGCTGTCATGAAGCGCGGGTTGGTGCACAGGGGAGCCGGTCGTCCGATCTCGTGTGTTCATGCGATCACCGTCGCGCTGTGACCCTCTGGGAGGGTCGGCGTCCGTACCTCTTCCGTCTCAATGAAGAACCCGATGAGCAGGTTCTTCGCCAAAGTCGCGCGATACCACGCCGAACCACGGTGATCGCTCATGGGCTGAAAGTCCTGCGCCAAGAGCGCCGCGGCCGCTTCGACGGTCGCCAAGGTCCAAGGAGAGCCAACCAAGGCTGCCTCCGCGTGATGAGCGCGCTTTGGCGTCGCCGCCATGCCACCGTAGGCGAGGCGCGCTCGGGTGACGATCCCTGCCTCGTCCACCTCGACAACATAGGTCGCTGCGACGGCGCTGATGTCCAGTTCTCGCCGCTTGGACACCTTGTATGAGGCCGCGCGGGCGCCAGTGGGGACGTCCGGGAGCTCGATCCGCGCGAGCACCTCTCCGGCCGCCAACGCGGTCTGGCGATAGCCGGTAAAGAAGTCCTCGGCAGGGATGCGCCGCTCGCCATCGCGAGACAGGGCGATCATCGTAGCGTCCATCGCGAGCAGGACAGGTGGCGTGTCCCCAATCGGGGAGGCGTTACAGACGTTCCCACCCAAGGTCGCGCGGTGCTTAATCTGCCGCGCTCCAAAGTAGCGCAGCATGCGCGCCATCGGGAGGTGACGCGTGGCAGTTAAGGCCTCGACATCACTCAGCGGCACGGCGGCTCCCAAGGACAAGCCGCCGGGGATCTCGTGCATCCCGTGCAGCTCACTCAAGTGCTCAACGCTCACCAAACAAGGGAAGCGGATGTGGCGCTGTGTCACGTCCAAGCCTAAGTCGGTCGCGCCCGCGACAAAGCGATGCTCAGGGTGAGCCTCGAGGAGCTCGAAGAGCGACGTGAGGTTCGTCGGAGCGAAGAAGCGCTGAGTCTCAGTCTCGACGGTGAGCGGCCCGGGACGCGGTGGCGCCGCGTCCCGCAGCGCTGTGAAGCGGTCGGTCGGCATCAAGCCCGCGATGTCCTCTGTCGCGTCACGGATCGGTCGATAGCCCGTACAGCGGCAGAGGTTCCCGCACATCTGGTCATCGAGCTTCCAACCAGCGTCCAAGTCCGGGCGATAGCAGGCCTCGAACATCGACATGACGACCCCAGGGGTGCAGTAGCCGCACTGAGAGCCGAGCGCGTCGGTCAACGCGCGCTGAACGGGGTGTGGCCCCGACGCATCTGCGAGTCCCTCGACGGTCACGACATGGCGCCCATTGACCATGGGGAGGAGCAGCAAGCAGGCGTTGACCCCGCGATAGGTCGCCCCCTCGGGTCCGTCTGGATCGAGGAGCGCCACGGTGCATGCACCGCAGTCCCCCTCGGCGCACCCCTCTTTCGTGCCGGTCTCTTGGCGATGGTCTCGCAAGTAGTTCAGCAGCGTCGTCGTCGGAGATAGCCCCTCGACCTCAACCGGGTGTCCATTTAACCAAAAGCGAATCATAGGCTCAGCCTCGCTCGGTGGAGGAGAGGTGGGACACATCCGCACCGCGTGTCGTCTTCGAGGAGCTGTGCTGACGCCGATGCCTGATCAGTTCACCGGCGATCGACACAGCGATCTCCTCTGGCGTCTCCGCCAAGATATCTAAGCCGATCGGCGCATGAGCGCGCGCGAGGGTCTCCTCGTCGAGCCCCTCGAGGCGCAGCTGCTTCATCGTCTTGTCGACCTTCCGCGTGCTGCCGATCATCCCGATGTAGCCAGCGCGTGTCTTGAGTGTCGCGCACAAGATCTCCCGGTCGAAGTCATGATTATGGGTAGCGATGACAACATAATCCCGCGGCTTCAAATCCAGCGCCACTATGACATCACCGTGGGCCTCTAAGAGGTGCTGCCTCGCGGACGGGAACCGCTCCGGCGTATTCCAGTCGGGGCGCTCGTCGATGACGATCACCTCGAAAGCACACGGCGCCGCAGCCCGGGCGAGCGCACAGGCGACATGACCGGCGCCAAAGAGGACGAGGCGCTGGGGGATCTGCAGTGGCTCGATGAAGAGCTCCATCTGCCCGCCGCAGCACATCCCGAGCTCAGCCTTCAGGCGGTAAGTGACCACCCTCGCCTTCTGCGTCTCCATAGCCTCAAGCGCGCACGCGATGGCCTCGTGCTCAACGCGCCCCCCGCCGATGGTCCCGACGATTGAGCCGTCAGGCCGGACGAGCATCTTAGCGCCGACGACCTGAGGCGTATGACCGTCCACAGAGGTCACCGTCACCACCACGCCTGGTTCACCCGCCTCTGTCAGGCGCACAATCTCTCGATATAGGTCCATCACGACCGCCATCCTAGCACGCCTGCCCCCTAGAGCGTGGACCAGACCGGCCGACCGCGTACCCAGGTCGCCAGCGCAGGCGGCGCATCATGATCAAAGAGCAGGCTGCCCAGCAGCTGATCGACGCTCTCGGCCCAAGGCGGGACGCGCCAAAGGCTCATGTCTGCATCCAGTCCAGCCTCAAGCGCCCCGAAGCGGGCCTCACCGAGCGCCAACGCTCCCCCCCGTGTGCCCTGCCAAAAGAGCGCCCGAGGTGACACGTCTACCGCACATTGGCGCGCATTGTCGTAGGCGAAAGAGAGCGTGCGAGGGACGCGAAAAGAGCGCCCAGCGGCGACGTCTGTGCCCAGAGCCCAGGGGACCTCCTGCCCGAGGACCTTGCCGATCGGCATGTTGCCGCTGCCCAGGAAGTAGTTGGAGTCCGGGCAATGGGCGACCACCGCGCCAGCGCCCTTGAACGTCTCCCAGTCATCGTCATCGAGGTGAATACAGTGCGCAAAGACCGCACCCGGCTGCAGCAGCCCGTGATCCTCGTAGACCTGAAGGTAGCGTGAACCGAAGCGGTCATAAACCGCCTGACACTCCGCTGGGGTCTCAGCCAAATGCGTGGTGAGCTTGAGCTTGAGCCGATCCGCAACATCGGAGGCTGCGCGCAACATCGCGTCGCTGCAGGACAACGCGAAGCGGGGGATGACTGCGACCCCTAAGCGGCCTGCATCATGCCCGTGCCAGCGCTCTGCGAGCCCCTCAAGGTCCTCAACGGTGCGCTCGACGGAGACCCTCAGGGCCTCTGGGCAATCCCTGTCCATCCACACAGGGCCCACCAAGCCGCGCAACCCGGCGGCGTCCATCGTGTTGAGCAAGATCTCCGACGCCGAGGCATGAACCGACCCGTAGATCAGCGCATAGGTCGTCCCCGAGCTCGCGAGCGCCTGACAGAATTCCACCGCCACTTGCTGTGCATGACCCGCATCAGCGAAGCGAGCCTCTTCTGGGAAGATCGACTCATTGAGCCAGGTCAACAGCGGCCCAGAGGCCGAGCCCACGGCGCGCGTCTGAGGGAAATGAATGTGCCCGTCCACAAAGCCAGGGACGAGCAAGTGGGGCCGAAGGTCTGCATCGCAGGACCCGCCGCGCCAAGGGGCAACCTCTTGAAGGCGTCCCTCATCGTCGATGACGACGACGGCATCGTCGATCCAACGCACCTCTTCACGAGATAGGGGCGAGACTACACGCGCTCGGTAAGTAACGGTCATAGCGACAGAGGATGCGGCACAACCGCTCGGCCGACAATCTTTGAGGGATCAGCCCAAGGGCGCCTTATCCGCCGCACAGCTCGCGCACCGCTCCAACCACGGCGTCTCATCGAGCGCGAGCGGCTCGAGGGTACTCCCGCAGGCAAGACATGCGCCGTAGGCGTCGGTACCAAGCCGGGTCCTAGACGCGTTGATCATGTCGAGGAACGCGCGAACCCGCGCCTCCTTGGTGATCGCCTCCATATCGAGGCCGGGGACCAACATATCCGCCAGGGTGATGTTCTGACCTGCCTTCAGGTTGGCCAGACGCGTCGCCACCTCAAGGCCCTTCTGGTTGATGCGCGTCAACCTCAAACTGCGGCGCGCCTGGTCATCCAGGTCGCTCATTTCTGGTACGCCGCTTTCCACGCGTCATACGGCATCCCATAGACATGCTCGCGGACTGCGGCGTAGTCGGTGTCGACCCCTTGCCCCTCGGCTTCTGCCAAGTACCACTTCGCGAGGCAGTTTCGACAAAACCCCGCGAGGTTCATCAAGTCGATGTTCTGTAGGTCCGTGTTGGCCTGTAAATGGGAGACCAAGCGACGAAAAGTCGCCGCCTCGATCTCCGTACGTGTCGCGTCATCCATGACTGCTCCTCTGTTGGTCGTCCACCTAACCCTCCGCGAGCACCTCTTGCAAGGCTGCGACCGCGGCGTCGATGTCCGCATCCGTGGTCCCTGGACCGAGCGAGAAACGCAGTGAGCCTTGCGCCTGAGCCGCATCATAGCCCATCGCGACCAGCACATGGCTCGGGCGCGCCTGCCCAGACGCGCAGGCCGCCCCGGTAGAGACCGCGACGCCGCGCTCGGCGAGGCCAATCGTCAGCCACTCCCCATCCGCCCATTCACCTCCGGCGGGGATGCTCACAAAGCTCGTGTTCGGTAAACGGGGGCTCGAAGCCCCATAGACGACGAGGCCCGGCAAGGCCTCGAGGAGGAGCCGCTCGAGGCGGTCGCGACAGGCAGCGACGCTCTCACCGTCGGCAGGCGCATGAGATGCTGCGAGCCCAAACCCGCCGATCGCAGCGACCGGTGGTGTCCCTCCGCGTCGCCCGCCTTCTTGTCCTCCGCCGCGGATCAAGGGCGTCATCACTCCTCCGCGGACGACGAGGGCGCCGACCCCTTGAGGTCCACCGAGCTTATGAGCCGAGAGGGCGAGGCTGCTGATGGCGCGCCCATATCCCGATGTCAGGCATGGGGCCGCCCACCGCGCGAGCTGCACTGCATCGCAATGCCAGGGCACACCGGTGCGCTCAACCAAGGCCGCGATGGCGTCGAGGTCGTGGATAACCCC
This sequence comes from Myxococcota bacterium, assembly GCA_049602155.1. Taxonomy (GTDB): domain Bacteria; phylum Myxococcota_A; class UBA9042; order PHBI01; family JBMYRH01; genus JBMYRH01. Next base: position 144,307 of record JBMYRH010000011.1, read on the forward strand.
CGTCTCGTTGTTGGCGGCCATCAGGGCCAAGCCTGACGCGCCCTCCAGAGCCCGCTCAAGGAACGCCAGGCTCACCTGCCCATCAGACCCGACAGGGACGAGGGTGACCTCTTGTGAGAGGACTTCGAGTGGCGCGAGCACCGCTGGATGCTCTGTCGCGATCGCCACCAAGCGCCCTCCCCCGGAGGCCAGGTGGGTGAGCGCGGTGACGTTCGCCTCGGTCGCGCCGCTCGTGAAGATGACCTCCGACGGTTTCGCGCCCACGAGGTGAGCGACCTGCGTGCGGGCGAGGTCAATGACCTGGCGCGCCTGGATCCCGGCTCTGTGGAGGGAGGCTGGGTTGCCTGTGCAGGTCTGCATCCACTCCGCCATGTGCGCTACGACGTCCCCTAGCGGGGGTGACGTGGCGTTATGATCAAGGTACGTCATCACCCCTGAGTGTGACGGAGGCCGCCCGAGATGTCGACGCCGGCATGGTGCCCCCTGAACGTAGAGAGGCCGGCGCAGGATGCCCTACGCCGGCCCTCTGTTCACGATACGATGCGACTACTGAGTCAGCTGATTGACGTACGTCGACGCGGACTGAGTGTCGTCGTAGAAGCTCGACCAGAGGTACTGGAAGTTCGAACCATCGAGCACTGCGTGCCACGGGCTGAAGCTCGAGACGATGCCGCAAAAGTCGCCACTGTTGCAGTCAGCGTCCGTGGAGCACGGAGCGCCGGTCTGAGCACAGATGTAGGTGACTGCGTAGTACGGGTCGATGTTCTGGTAGGTCGTCGCCATCGCGTTCTGAGTGATGCTGAACATATCGGGCGGATCCTGAATCGGGATCGGCACACCTGCATCGCTGTAGTCGAGGAGCATGCGCTCCGGGTCAACGTTGTGAGAGGCCGCGTACTGCTTGCAGTAGGCCTCCGACGGCTTCGTGCCCTGGGCGTTCTCCGCGAGGATCACCCACATGTCGAGGTCCTCAGGCATGTTTGCGTTGTTGATCGTGCCACCCATGTTGTTTGCCAGCTCGCCGAGCAGGCCAGTGCAAGCACTTCACCAACCGGCGACGGAAATGAACCAAATCGCGTCCTTTCCGCAGCCTTGGTGGACACTTACGGGGTCACCGTTGCAGTTCATCAGCGTGAAGTCAGCGACGTTGCTGTTGATCAAGTTGCCGTTGCCGTCCGGGACGCACGTCTCAGCGACGTCGCCCTCGTAGACAGGGAAAGTGCCCGTGCCGGGGTTCGTCCCGGTGCCGCCGCCCGCCATCTCCTCGGAGAAGGGCAAGCTCGGGATGCACCAGACCTCGCCACCGACGACAGGGGTTGAGACGTAGGTGTTGGGGTCGATCGTCACCTCTTTCAGGACGACGTTCTTGAATTCACCCGCGAAGGTGCCGTCTCCGATCTCGGTGATGACGAGCTCACCCTCATCCGCATACCACTGCTTCTCGCAGCTCTGAGAGGCCTTCGAGCACCCGGTCTGCATACGCACGCAGTTACCGCAGTCCTCGTAGTTCGTGCCCACGAGGCTGTAGGTCCCTGGAGCGGTCGCGCCGTTGTACGGCGACCCCTGGTAGAGCTCGATGAGGAGCACATCGTAGGGGTCACTGGTCGCGCTGAGGCCCACCCACTGCAGGATGCCGCTCTGGGGCACCGATGCAGAAGTGTCGACAGCAGCGAAGCCAGCCTTGTCACATCCGGCCGGGACCTCTCCGTCAGGCACGGTGTGCGTCTCGTCATCAGGATCAGTCCCGGGATCGGTGCCCGGGTCAGTGCCCGGGTCAGTGCCTGGGTCGGTGCCGGGGTCGGTGCCGGGGTCGGTGCCGGGGTCTGTCCCTGGGTCGGTGCCGGGGTCTGTCCCTGGGTCGGTGCCGGGGTCTGTCCCTGGGTCAGTGCCATCTTGTTCTGTCACTTCACCACCAACACTCGAATCATCACCGTCGCTGGGATCAGCGGTCGGATCGGCGAGCGTCTCCGCTCCAGATTCAGTGTCATCGCCGCCGCTATCGCAGGCTGACGTTAAGAGCAGTGACATGCACGCCACCGCCACGAAGAATCTCCGCATGTTTATCCCCTGTCGGAATCGGCCCTAACACAGAGCGGGGCGAGTTGTACTACGTGCGAGGGTGCCTGGTCGAGGCATCGTTCATAGCAGCGCCAGCTGACGTCATTTGGGCGACGGGAAAAGCCACTGATAACCGATGCATTGCGAGGCTATTCCCACGCTCCTGTTCGTTATCGAGAACCGAGGACGCCGAGCCGGTGTCTAGAAGCGTGCGATCGCCTCGATCCGGCCACCCGTGAACTCCGGGAACTGGCGGCACACCCCTGCGATGCACTTGATCCCGCCACGCTGTGTACCGACTGTACCGCGGAGCTCTAGGCGGTCCGTGAGGTGCGCGACGAGGATCCCCGCGTAGAAGAGGTTCCGCGCGTCATCCGACTTGTTCTGGGAGTCAAACCCAAACTCAAAGGTGAGCCCGCCCACGCTGGCCCAGTCTACCCCCAAGAAGAGGCTCCCGCGCTCATACGCGCTTCCCTGAAGCGTTCGGAATTCGTTGACCGAGGTGATGTGGAGGCTCAACACGTCGGTCAACCGCTGGAGGTAGTCGATGTCCGCGTGCATCATGGTCTTGATCTCGTTGCCACTGAAGGCCTGAGTCTCTGTGCGATACCCAGCGCTGCCTGCCAGACGCGAGTCGCCGTAGTCCCAACTGTACTCAGCCCCAGCAAAGGCGTGCATCTGATCGACTCGGACGAACTCATCGAGCGGGTCTGTGATGCGATACATCACGCTCCCATGCAGCCGAAGATCGCCATCGAGGAGTGACGTCTCGGCGCGCACGCGGAAGCCCGCCACATCGCGGTTGTTCAGCACCTCTTGATCGAAGCGCTCTAGGGTCGGCGCGTTGCTGTAGTTGAAGCGGTTCTTCACCGCGGTGTTCGTGGACCCTCTCTGCTCGAAGGCCTCCATGAAGAGCCCCTCTACCAAGACGGTCCAATCGGCGATGACGAGGTCCATCGACAAGTAGGCTGCGTAGCCGACGTCCGAGATCCCCGCTGTCTCACGATGCTGACCGACGCCCTCCATGTAGAGCACGAGATCGCTATCCATGAACTGCAACTCGACGGTGGCGCCCCCGGTCCCGACGCGATCGACCTCCTCAGCCAACGCCTCTTTGGGCTGCATGTAGAGGCCATACGCCCCGAGCCGAACGCTGTCGCTCACGTTCACCTCGGTGGTCGCGCCCGCGATGATGTCCTGGGGATCCGCGATGTACTTCTGGTTCACCGAGTCGATGTTGACGGAGTTCGTGATGCCAGAGAAGAGGGACACGTCCGCACGCTCACCCGACCATGTGATCTCACCGCCGCGGAGCGCGACGTCTAAGCCCAACTCATCGACCTTACGGATCGCCAAGGCGATCCCTCGGCCGAGTTGGCGGTGAAAGTCACCGCCCATGACACGCCAATCTCCTGCGCGGTAGCGCAGATTGAAGCGCTCGGGGGTGATCTCAGAGACGTAGTCACCGGACGGACCGTCGACGAATTGCACCAAGTCAAAGCGCTGACTGGCGGTCAAGGAGCCTGCTGAGGCGACGAGGTTCAAGCGGTTAATAAAGACCCCGTAGTAGAGATCTTCGCCTTCAGGCCCGGTCACGCCCGTCGCGGTGCGATATTCGCTGAAGAGCGTGTCGGTCACGGTCAGGCGAAGGTCTGATGCCGTGGCGGGTGAACTCGCGAAGAGGAGCGCTGCGCTGAGCGCTAGAGGGCCAAACAGACCACGTGGATGGCTCACTTGGCTGGCTCCGCGAGCAGCTCGGCGATCTTCTTCGCCATCTTCTTCGCATCCCCCTGCGCGTAGCCCTCGTGCTCATGCGCGAGCCGACCCTGACGATCGACATACATGGAGAAGGGGACGTTGCCGCGCGGGTTTAAGATGCTCGTCGCCTCACCCTCTTTGTCTGGGAGGATGCGGAAGGGCCAACGATGACGCTTCACGACGCCACGAATCGCTGAGTAGGTCTCCGGGCCATCGGTCGCGATGGCGAGCACCTCAAAGCCGTCACCCTTGTGCTTCTTGTAGAGCTTCTTCAGGTCATCGAGCTCGCGCTTACAGGGGACGCACCATGTGGCCCAGAAGCTGATCATGACGACCTTGCCTTTTAGGTCCTTGATGTGGACCCGCTTGCCCTTCAAGTCTTTGAGCTGAAACGCCGGGACCTTGGCGCGTTCCGCGGCGCTCGAGCCGTCTGCGGCCGAGGCTGCGCCCGCGAAGGCGCCACCGAAGAGGAGCGCCGACAAACACGCGGCGATGATCAGGTGGCGGGACATGGGCGACTCCTTGGCAGGTGCGCGTCGTTTACAGGTTGAGGTTGGACTCGATGATGGCGGTCACAGCGCTCTCGTCAAAGCCGACGCCGCTGTACAAGACCTCCATCGTGCAGAGGTCGACGAGCATGTTGAGCGGCGCTGCGCCGGTATCGTAAAACTCACCGAGAGCGTTGTCAGTGTCTGCGACCACAGGGAAGCTCAACCCATATTGCGTCTGCCACTCCTTGGCGTTCGCCGGCAGAGCTGGGTTGAAGTTGAGGTCCTCAAAGATGGCCACGAGGACCTCAAGTCCGTCGCACCCGTACTTCTGATAGAAACCCTCAAGCTTGGGCTGCTCCTCGATGCACGCTGTGCACCACCCGGCGGTCGTGCTGATAAGCAAGAGCGTCCTGTCCCCCGCGTTGCGCAGGTCGCTGAAGCTCCTCGGCTCACCCTCGGGCGTCGTGAACGTCAGGTCAGGTAAGACCTTCCCCAGGGCGTTCTCGTCAGAGGCGTAGGGCCCACCTGGGTAACTACCAGCCCCTTCTCCGATCCCTTCACAGCCAGGAGAGCACTCAGCGCTTCCCGTGGTGTCGAGGGAGTCACCTGGGTCGCTCGTGTCATCGCCGCACGCCGCCACACAGAGCGCCAGGGCGAGGATGAACAAGGCATGTTGAATTCGAGCCATCAGGGGTGCTCCTCAGGGTCCGTGGGATAGACGCCGGGCGGGGCTGAATATTCAGCCCGTGCGGTAATTGTTCAGCCGCGCCCGTGATTACTCAGCGGGGGCGTAGGTCAGCCAACCGATCGCAGGGACACCGTTGGTCTCGTCCAGCGTGATCACGCCGTCTTGAACGGTTGCGCACGCGAAGTGGGTCCATGCCCCCTCTTCACACTCGGTCTTCTCGTCGCCCACCTGAATGGTGTGGCCAATGCCGCCCTGGATGTAGACATTCACGGCCGTGCCGTCAGCGAGCCCGAGCTTGTCAGGGATCCGCGCAGGGAAGCGAATCTCAAAGCCGTCACCCTCGGGGCTGAAGGCCCAGACGCCCGGTGCGCCTTCGATCTGCTCGCCGTTGCAGAGGTGACTCGTGCCGTCGATGTAGGTCGCCGACAGGTCTTTGAGGCCCACAGCGCCGTTGAAGAGCCAGCTGGGGTTGACGTCGAGCGCGAGGCCATCCTCGAAGTTGACGGTGACGAACTCGTCCACGCTCTCCATGCAGGCTTGGCCGAAGCACTCGTTCGGCAGGTCTGTCGCCGCCGTCGTCGCGTGGAGGACCGCGGGGGTCGGTGAGAGGTCGATGACTCCACCGTTCACGGTCAAGTCTGCGATGGCGTACGTGCAGTAGGCCGTGCTGTAGCTCAAGCCTGGCGCGAGCGCCCTGAGCACGCCCTCGTAGAGGCAGTTGTTGTCCGAGGGGACCGTGACCGTAAACGAGCCATCATCGTTCGCATCGACGGGCGTGAGGCACACGGAGGAGCCGTCACGGGCGCTCCGGGTGCAGATCTGCGCTTTGGCGCCAACAACCGGGGCACCGCTCGCGTCTTGAATCACGCCGGACACCGTGCTGATCACCTCACCACATGGACACCCCTCGGCGTCGCACTCGGCGCCGAGCGTCAATGAGTGATCGGCCTCCATGAGCTCGCAGGCGGCAGCAGGCTCTCCACCCTCGTCGGGCGCCGCGTCATCCTCACCAGCCAAGGAAGTACCAGCCGCGGCAGTGTCCGTCGCCCCCGCGTCCGTGCCCGTCTGCGCGGTGCCATTCTCGCCAGTGGTGTCATCACGCGAGTCACCACAACCGGTGATGGCGAGGCCCAAAGACAGGGTAAGGATAGTCAGGAGGGTCAGCTTCTTCATGTTGGCTCTCGGGTCCAGTGAGGGAGGCTCACAGGGGGTTCGCTCTCCCCTGCGACACGATGATGGGATGCCATGGGTGCGGCCCCTCAGTCAAATCAGGTCTCTTAATTCTCGCGCGAGGGGCGATGACGGGACACGGAGGAGCGGCCCCTTGACCCGTCGGGGGCGTCGCGGGATCATGAGGGTGTCCAGGGAGGCGCGCGTGGCATCCAACGCAGACATGAAGACTCGGTTTCGAATCGTCGGGCAGCACGAGGGTGGGGCAGACAGCACGGCATCACCGCCAGAAATCACGCTGAGATCCCTGCAGCGCATGAATGCGCGCGGCCTGATGCGGCGCTTCAGCGACGCAGAGGCCCCAACCGCCGTGGGTGGACTCAACGGCCCCACGAACGGGACGCTCCTGAGCTTGGCAGGGCCCCTGAGCGAGGGCACAGCGCGGGTCATGATCAACCGCCTCGCGACCTGGGATCGGTTCCCGTGGACGGGCAAATCCTTCCAATCTTGGGCCGAAGATCGAGGCTCTGGGATCAACCGGGTGCAGCTCCTCGGCGAGCGCCTCTGGTTCCACTTCGAAACACGCATTGATCGCTCGGTGGTCGATGGGCGGCCCTGCATCGTCCTAGATTACGATCACGCAGAGAACCCTTGGCCGGTCCGACAAGTCCGAGACGAGCTTCGCGAGGTCGCCCCAGGGCTATGGCTTGGCCCAGCGACCGTGCGCGGCCGCGTCGCCCTGTACTTCACCCTCCAAACCCCCTGACCCGGACTCCCTCATGCTTCGCCTCATCGTCTGCTTCGCCCTCTCGCTGTGTCTCCAAGGCTGCGCGACCAGCCTCCCGCCCACGCCCCCACCAGCGCCACCGGCGGCAGAGCCGCAGCCGGATGACGCCTTCCGGACATTTGGAGGCACAATCATCGCGCCGGGGGAGATACACACGGTCCGCAGTGAACCTATCGGGGTCAGTGGCCTGCGCGCCATGATCGCCCTGGGCAAGACCGAGTGGGTGATTCACACGCAGCCTGGAGGTAAAGAGGACAAGACCGCCACCGCGAACCTGGTCATCCAACGCGGTGATGGCGCGCAGAGCATCCGGGTGCAGACCGGCGAATCCGACGCTGCGCTCGGCGTCACTATCAAAGTGATCGAGGCCGGCGAGGTCTACCAGGAGTCCTCGATGCGCTGGGTACCTTTCGCGAAGATCACGGTCACAGAGACCCCCTAACCTCCCCATTTCAGCGGGTTTCTTGCCTCGTCTTTGGCCTCCATCTACGCTGACGCCATGGACAAACTATGGACCCGTGTACGCTCTCTCCTCGGCGTCGCGACGCAAGGGAGCGAAATGAAGCCGATCCCCGGTGGATTCGTGCGGCTCCCAAACGGCGGCATCAGGCTGGTCGGCGCATACCAACTCGATGTGCGCCCAGTCTCCAATGCGGACTACGCGCTCTACATTCAAGCGACCGGGGCTGCGCGGCCGCCCTGGATGCACCGCCCGGGCTTCGGAGAACCGGAGCAGCCCGTCGTCGGCGTCACCTTAGCCGAAGCACGCCGCTACGCACGCTGGGCGGGCAAACGCCTGCCCTCCGCCGCAGAGTGGGTGCGCGCGGGCACAGGCACAGATAAGCGCCCCTATCCGTGGGGGGAAGGAGAACCCGACTCAGGACTCGCCCACTTTGGGCGAGGTAAGAGCGGCGCCCCCTCCCCGGTCGAAGACGTGGCGCAGCGGCGCTCAGGTGGACGTGGGCCCTTTGGGCACTTCGATCTGCTCGGCAATGTCTGGGAGTGGTGCACCGACGGCGTGGCCCGCGGTGGATTCTGGGGCTCCAAGCAGCTCGCGATGACCCTTGACCTTGAGACCGAACCGCAGACCGTCAGCGGTGGTATCGGGTTTCGGTGCGCGAGATGAAGAAGGGACACCCGCTGCGCCAGCTCTTGACGACAGCGGGTATCATCTACGTCGTATGGTTGCTCGGCCTGTGGGCACTGCAAGGGCGGCTCATCTACCCAGGGTGGCTGCGCCTTCCAGAGCCCGAGCCCGAGCTAAACGTCTCGGGCCTTGAACCTTGGTGGCTCGACACCGAAGAGGGGCCTGTAGAGGCTTGGTGGATCCCCGGCGCCGGCGTCTCAGAGGACCGCCCTGGCCCGGTCATGATGGCCTGGCACGGCAACGCCGCCTTCATCGACGACGCCGTGATGCACCTCTCCCCCTATCGAGACCTAGGTATCAGCGTCTTGCTCGTCGAATACCGGGGGTTTGGGCGCTCCGCCGGCGTCCCCTCACAGGAGGCCATCTTGACGGACGCGAACGCGTGGCGCGTCAAGCTCCTGAAGCGCAAAGACGTCAATCGACACAAATTCGTCTTCTACGGCCGCTCTCTCGGGAGCGGCCCAGCGGTGCACATGGCCGCAGAGCATGGCGCCGCAGCCTTGGTCCTTGAGGCCCCGATCACCTCACTCAAGCCCTTCGTCTCGGTCTACTTGGCCCCGGCGTTTTTGCTACGCGATATCTGGGACAACCTGAGCATCGCGCCCGAGATAGAGGCACCAGCCATCGTGTTTCATGGGCGACACGACGAGGTCGTCCCAGTCGAGCGGGGTGCCATGCTGGCCAAGGCCCTCAAGGCGACCTTCGTGAAAGATCCGAAAGCTGGGCATAACGACTTGCCTTCAAACCCTGAGGCGCACTTTGAGCGGATCGCAGCGTTCTTGCAGACCGCCGGTGTGATGCGGCGTTAGCTCCCGGGGTACCCGCTGTTGGAAATAATTCGAAGGATCACGGAGTTGACGTGGTTTGGGACTTGGTAACCAGTCCCCGTGATAAAGCGACCGACGCGTTCAGTTCGGGGGCCGGTAAGGATCCACTGGACGGGGTCGCCTGGGGTCCCTATTGTCACAGGTATGCGGATGCGACTTACTCACGGTTTAGGTAGGCGGATGCGACTCATTTATATTCTCCTTGTTGCCCTCGCAGTCTTCGGGCTGACTGCTGTCGGGTGCGCCCACAGCCAACTGACCACCGGAGAGCTCTTTGAGCCGGGTGAAGGGCGAGTCGTCTTGTCCCTCCCGAAGCTGTCCTGCCTGACCTGTGGGACGAAAGTCGCCAAGACCCTCGAGGCGCTCCCTGGAGTCAATCAAGTCGCGTTCTCCAAGGACAAAGTGGAGGTCGGCGTCGCTTTCAACCCCACCGAAGTCACGCCCACAGCGATCCTGGAGGCGAGCAACTCCGTCGGCGAGACGGTCGTCATGGGCGCCGGGTCCGGCAGCTACGCGCCGGCTGTGGAGCACGCAGAGGAGAGCGACACCATCATCATCTCGCGGGGCGAGGAAGTGACGCTCTCGGAGCACCTCGCAGCAGGGAAAGTAACCGTCGTCGACTTCTACGCCGATTGGTGTGGTCCATGTCGCCGGGTGGCGATCGTGATGAACGCCATCATGTCGGATCGAGCCGACGTCGCCCTGCGCAAGGTCGACATCGTCGATTGGGACACCCCAGTGGCCCAGCAGCACATGCGTGAGGTCACTCAGCTGCCATTCACTATCGTGTTTGACGGCCAAGGCAACGAGGTCCGGCGCATCGTCGGGCTCGACATCCCCGGGCTCCACGCCGCCATTGAAGAGGCGTCCAAATGAGTGCACGCTTACTCGCGATCCTTGCCGTCCTCGGAGTCGTCAGTTGGCCAGCCAGCGCGTGGGCCAACACGTGAAGTGGCTGAGCGAATCCGAACCTCCCGTCGGGAGTCGTCAACCAGAACATCGATTCGTCCGGAGCAGGCACCCTTGAGTTTCGCCTCACCGCGAGCTTCACAGCGGTCTCAACTGGACACCCGGTAACCGCCGACCAGTTTGAGCCCGGGGTGCCACTTGAGAAGCAGGCATTTTATCATGACCTGGACTTCACGATGGTGAACTACGAGCTTGCGTTGGGCTACTCCCTCGCCCCCTGGCTCACAGTGGAGACAAACATCCCGCTCCGCACCGCCTACACCGGGGTACGCTTTTTGAACGAGGCTGATGAGGCCCTGGAGGGCTTCGAGAGCATCCATCACCGCAACGAGACCCTCGTCGGGATCGGTGACGTGACCTTCGGCGCCCGCTTCAACGTCTTAAGCGGACTCGATACGAAAGGGCTCGTTATGCTGGTCTCGACAGGCCTGAGCGTTCCGTCTGGATCGACGCGGCCAAACCCCTTCGCGTTGGCGCGAGCGGGGCAACGTCACCAGCACATCTTCTTTGGGACCGGGACGGTCGATCCCTACCTCAGCGCAGCCATGACCTACCGGATGGGCTGGGGCCGCGTGTCCGGCTTCGTCCACGGCCGAGTCTCGCTTTACGAGAACCGCTACGGGTATCGCGGCCCAGGGGTCATCTACGGCGGTGTCGACACCGCCAGCGACTTCGGGCTCGATGTTTTTGAGGCCAGCGTCGGCATTCACGCAATGCGTGAGTTCCCAGCCACGTGGGGCGATGAGAACGCCGAGAACAGCGGACGAACCGACCTGATGGCCGCACTCGGGGTGAGCTGGCGTATGAGTGATGCATGGCGCCTGCGAGCAGGCGCGAAGGTGCCCTTCTACACCGAGGCCATCGGCGGACAGCTCGACATCCCGATCATCGCAGACCTGGGCGTGGCCTTCTCCGGCAACATCCTCAACTGAGCGCGCGGCACGAGAGAGCCTAGCCGGCGATCCCTCCCCCCGGGTCCCGCATTCGCTAAGCGCCGATCGCAGCACCGATGGGGACAGCCCCCTCTGCCAAAGTACCGTGACAATGTTGTCTCGCACGGAGGAGGCCCGATGCGCTAGTATGCCGCGACGCGGAGGTACCATGGGGCTATTTCGCTCCCCCCACATCGTGCTCGTATGCCTGACCGCAGGACTCATCGGCTGCGGTGATGATGTCTCGTCGACCGATCCCGTCGTGGACGCGGTTCAACGCGGCGTCAGCGACGCCGATGACGCCCCCGCTAAGGACACCTCAAGCGACACAGAGGCACTCGTGCTCCCCGACGTGGCAGGGGCCACCTCCGACGCAGAGGACGCGCTCGAGCCCGACGATGAGGTAGAACCAACCCCAGACGTCGAGGTCGAGGTCGAGCCGGACGTCTCGGACCCGGTGGAGCCTGTCGAGCCTGGCCCTGAGTCGATAGACTGCGCTGCGATCCCTGAAGGTCCGTTCGAGCTGGTGAAATTGGTCGGCCCGATGGCGAGTGAGGACCTGGCCTTTGACCGCGAGGGTCACCTCATCGGCTCGAACGACAACGCGATCTTCAAGAGCCTCTACAACGGACAGCCCCAGGTCTTCGTGCCGAACATCAACTTCCGAGCCGGGCTGCGCTACCTCCCCAGTGGCCAGCTCATCGTCTGCAACAACCACACGGGTGAGCTCGTCCGTATCGACCCCGAGGGAACGCAGCATGTCGTCCTGACCGGGCTCTCCTACCCCAACGGCATCATCGTCGATCTCAACGGTTGGGTGTACTTCAGCGAGCATGACAATGGCCAAGTTCGGCGCGTGAACCCGTACACGGGCGACTACACGGTGCTCACCAATGAGGTCTCGAGCCCCAACGGGCTGACCTTCAGCCCCGACTACTCCACGCTCTACATCGGAGGCTTCAACGGGAGCGGGATCGTCTACGCGATGTCGATCAGCCCTGAGGGCGTCCCGGGTAAGCTCGTCGAGTGGGCGACCGACGTCGGTACGGGCTGGCTCGATGGCATGGCCACGGACGCCTGCGGGAACGTCTACATCGCGGACTACGGCGCCACGGTGATCTACCGCATCTCGCCCGACGGAAAAGACAAGAAGAAGATCATCAGCGGAGCCGGCATCTCCAACGCTTACCTCCCCAATATGCAGTGGGGCTCAGGTATCGGCGGCTGGGATCCGCTCTCCCTCTACCTCCCCGACGGCTGGAACAAGGGCGTCTTCGAGGTCCAAATCGGCGTCCCGACTGCCCCCATTCCATATCCATAGGAGTCCCCTTTGCGGCTGAACCTCTTCCTGACCCTCGTCGCCCTCCTCACCCTCGGCGCCTGCGGAGACACCTCTTCGCCCACCTCTGACGACTCAGACGCGAGCGGCGACGTGAACGGGGCCCCACCCAGTGACGGGACCTCTGATGCAATCGGCGCTCCGGAGTCGGACGGAGAGATCACGGACGGCGGCGATGAGGAGATCACTGAGAGCAGCTGGTCTTGCGTGGCCATGACAGAGACCCCCGACTACCTGCAGCAGATCGGGTGTCGTGATGACTTCGAGGCTGTCGCCTCCCTCCCCCTCGACGCCTCTATCCCCGGCGCTCGCTCCACAAAGAGCGTCGTCGACCGCTTCGATGACAATGCGCTCTACATCCAGAACGCGAACATCTACGCCCTGCACTACGAGTTCTGTACGGAGTACCTCTCTGGCGATGGGCTGCCCCCCGTCGGCGCGATGGCTCAGTTCAACCAGACGGAGTACTACAGCCCAGATCGGCGCTTCTTGTTGGGCATCCTGACTTGGTACGAGGAGCCTGGGGTCTGGGTCTACGAGATCGAGCCTTGGGACACGATGACCGCGGAGCTTATCGAAGAGGGCTTTGAGATCATCCGAGCGAACACCTACTTCGGGGACGATCTCTACTTCCACCCGGCGAGCGAGGCCATCGCCGTCGAGGCGGAGAAGCTCCCCGACTCGGTGCCGATCATCACCACCGATGAGCTCTTCGCCGGGGTCACCTACCAGCCGCTCAACCTGGGGACGTCCACAGGCAAGCTCCGGTTCTTGGACAGCAACGGCTTGGCCAACTCGGACCTGAACTACCGCGACATCGTGGTCCTCGACCACGTGCCCAATGACATCGGCGTGGTCAGCGGGATCATCACAGGCAAACACCAGACACCGCTGAGCCACATCAACGTGCTATCCCAGAACCGAGGCACGCCGAACATGGCGTTGATCGGCGCCTTCGAAGACGAGACCCTCGCGCCCCTCGACGGGTCGTGGGTCGAGCTCACCGTCGGCGCCTTTGACTGGTCCATCCGCGAGGTCACGAAAGAGGAGGCCGACGCCTGGTGGGAGGCCAATAAGCCAGAAGCCATCGACGTCCCCCCCTTCGATCTCTCCATCACGGAGATCAAAGATGTCGATCGCCTCCTCCCCTTTGACGGGGCCAGGAGCGTCGAGAATATCCCCACCGCAGAGGACCTAGAGTCCGCCTTGGCACAGGCCATCCCAGCCTTTGGAGGCAAAGCCAGCCACTACGCCGGGTTCTCCTACATGGGGGCGCTGGACCAATCACAAACCGACGGCGAGATGAGCATGACCGAGAGCGCGCCGTGGCAAACGGTTCAGGTGGGCTTAAAAGGCTACCTAGAGCGCTTGGCGGTCCAAGTCAGCTTCCCGGATGGTCCCGTGGAGAGCCTCCCCGTCGGCGTGCTCCGCGTCTACGAGGGCGCCGGAGTGGATGGCGCGTTGCTGCGCGAGCAGTCCATGAGGATGATCGTCGAGGATGACGGTTGGACCTGGGTGCGCCTCATTGACGACCTGAAGGTCAGCAAGGACGACGTGTTGACTCTGCAGCTTGACGTGACCGACGCCGAGGGTGTGGTCTCGGGGGCGCCGGGCGACCTGTACACCGAGGGCGCCTCGAGCGATGGGGACGACGTCGACATGGCCTTCAAGACCGTGATCACGAAGGTCCGACACCCCAAGGCCTTCGGGATCCCGATCTACTGGTACCGCGAGCACATGACCACCAACGGCCTAGACGCGATGGTCGATGAGATGCTCGCAGACCCGGAATTCCAAGGCAGCGCCAGCGTACGAGCGGACCGCCTCGATGAGCTTCAGGACGCGATCAAAGACGCCCCCATGAACCCCGCCCTCCTCGAGGCGGTGACCGACAAGATGATCCATGACTTTGGGAACATCCGCATGCGGTTCCGCTCCTCGACGAACGCCGAGGACCTCGGGGGATTCACAGGGGCCGGGCTCTACACCTCCAAGACCGGCGACCTCAACGACCCGGACAAGCCCCCCGAGGAGGCCATCAAGAAGGTCTGGGCGAGCATCTGGAACTACAAGGCGTACGACGAACGCCAGTACCGAAGCATCGACCACAAGGCCGTCGGGATGGCGCTCCTGTGTCACCGCTCATTCCCTGATGAAGAGGCCAACGGCGTCGCGCTGACCGCCAACATCTTCGATACGACGGGGCTTGAGCCTGGGTTTTACATCAACGTGCAATACGGCGGCGCCTCCGTTGTGCTCCCGGAGGCCGGGACGACCACAGATCAGATCGTCTACTACTACTACCAGCCTGGCCAACCTCAGATCTTCTTGAGCCACTCGAACCTCATCCCCGAGGGCGGCGGCGACACCGTCCTCACGAACAGCCAGCTGTACGAGCTCGGGACCGGCCTCGACGCCCTGCATCAATTCTGGAAGCCCCTCTACGGACCACCGCCTGGTGAGCTGAGCTATTACGCGATGGACGTCGAGTTCAAGTTCGAGGGCCTCCCCGGAGAAGAGCCGGAGCTCTTCATCAAGCAGGCCCGACCTCACCCCGGTTGGGGGCTCTAGGCGCCCCCTCCAAGTATGCTCATCCACTCTTCGAACCTCCCAAGGACCTCCATGCGACGCTCTCTACCATTGGCGCTCATCCTGTGCCTGACCATCGGCTGCGGCGATGACACCGCCGCCACCGCCGACGACACCTCCTCGACCACGACGGAGCCCACCACCGAGACCGACAGCGGCGCCTCTGGCGCGATCGAGGACGTCGTCACCGCAGAGGATGCCGGCCCTGGAGATGAGGTTGAGGGGGACACTGAAGTGCCGACTGAGTCGGACAGCGTCGCCGAGGCTGACACCACGCCGACCGACCCCGTCGAGCCCGATCCGAATGACAACCACGGGCACAGCCTGTCACCGACCGCGACCTACGGCGAGGCCTGCACCCAGAACTCCCGAATCGGGCACTTCCAGGTCACGCACGATGAGTTCTACGCTGCCGTCACAGGGACGGTCGCCTCTGGGGTCATCCCGTTGACCATCCTCCAGCCTGTGCTTGAGAGCGGTGACTGCACCATGTTGCAGAAGGTGAACCCCTTCTGCGATCCCCCGTGCGGTGGCGGTGACCTCTGTGATCACAGCGGCGGCTGCATCCCCTACCCCGCCAACCAAAACCTCGGCAACGTGTCCGTGTCTGGGCTCCTGAAGGACCCGCTGGTCATGGAGCCCAACGCGAGCGACTACTACACCGACGTCGCCGTCCCCTTCCCGCTCTTCGACCCGAGCGCTCAGATCGACCTCGTCGCCGAGGGCAACGAGCTAGACGGCTTCGCGCTCCGCGCTTGGGGCGTCCCGAACGTGATGCTCCCGGTCGACCCCAGCACCAATGAGACGGTCATCTGGGAGATGGAGGCCGGCATGCCGCTGACCGTGGAGTGGGACGCTGAGCCCGGCCCTTGGCGCATGATCGTCAGCCTCAACGTGGACCAGCATGGCAACTCCCCGGTCACGATGTTCTGCAACGTCGAGGACAACGGGAGCGTCGTCATCGGCGCCGAGCTCATCGACACGCTGCTCGGGTACGGCGTCAGCGGCTTCGCCACCGCAGACTTCCGCCGGACGACCGTCGACTCCCTGCAACTCGGGGACACCGGCTGCGTCCAGATGAGCGTGGAGAGCTTGATGCTCGGCCGCCTCACCGTGGCAGGGCACGTCCCCTGCAAATTCGACCCGGACTGCCCCGACGGCTACGTCTGCGAGATGGCCATCGAGACCTGCGTGGAGGACAAATAAATCGTGTGGCGGCTGACGTTGATACTGGCCCTGCTGACCCTGGCACCGAGCGCCCTCGCGGCGCCTGACATCACGGTCTGCAAAGGTGCCCTAGAGCCAAGCCTCGAGGGCGGCTGTGAGGGCATCGACTACACCGGCTGCTGTGACCTGAGCGGCCGCGCGATTTGGTGCGATAAGGGAGACCTCTATTGCGTCGACTGCGCGGACGGCTTCGAGTTCTGCGGCTGGAACACGCTGGGCTATTACGATTGCGGTCAGGCTCAAGGGAGCGCGGACCCCACGGGCAGCGCACCCGCCTCATGTGACCCCTGCCCAGCTGAGTGCGCAGGTGACGCCGCCTGCAGCCCGACCTGCACGGGCCTGTGCGGGACATGCAGCGGCGACGCGGTATGCCTCAGCTCTGGGGCTTGCTACAGCGACCAATGCGGCAGCAAAGAGTGCGGCACCGATCCCCAAGGGGTCGACTGTGGTCAGTGCGGCCCAGGCACCACGTGCGTCGAGGGGGTCTGGCAGTGCCTTGAGATCCCAGCGCCCTGTCAGTCCAAGGCGAGCCCAGGCTGTGACGGGTGCGGCTGTGAGTCCTGCGTCTGCGACCTCTACCCGAGCTGCTGCACCCAGAGCTGGGACCTCTTCTGCGCCTCGGCCTGCGAGCTGGCCTGCGGTGAGTCCTGCGACCCCTGTCCGCCCAGCCCGAGCTGCGACGGGATCGACTGCGGAAGCTACTGCGGCGTGGACTGTGGCAACTGCGCCGACGGCGAGCTCTGCCTGGACTTCAGCTGCTGCAAACCGAGCTGCGACGGCAAGAGCTGCGGCGATGACGGCTGCGGTGGCTCCTGCGGAGGATGCACAGGCAATGACGTCTGCGTCGATGGCGAGTGTGCGCCCTGCCCGGCGAGCTGTGACGGCAAGGTCTGCGGCGATGACGGGTGCGGCGGCTCCTGCGGTGACTGTGCCGAAGGCAGCTACTGCGTCAGCGGCGTGTGCAGCATCAGCGCCTGCGACGGGCGCTGTGAGAGCGGCGACGTCAGCTGTGGTGAAGACTGCACCTGCTCGTGCAACGCCTCCTGCTTCGAGTTCGGAGACTGCTGCCCGGGGCTCTGTGATGTCTGCGGCGCGTCCTTCCCCGACAACTGCTGCGTCCCTGATTGTGACGGCAAGACCTGCGGTGCCGATGGATGCGGAGGCTCTTGCGGCGGGTGCCCGCCCGGGCAGCTCTGCGACGCTGCCTTCTTCCTGTGCATTGACTGCACCCCCGATTGCTTCGGTAAGAGCTGCGGCGACGACGGGTGCGGCAGCTCCTGTGGCGCCTGCGACGCGGGCTTGGAGTGTAACGACGCGGGCCAATGCCAAGCCTGCGAACCGGCCTGTGAAGGCAAGGCCTGCGGCGACGATGGATGCGGAAGTACCTGCGGCACCTGCGAGTCAGGGACGCTCTGCCTCGAGGGCAGCTGCGCACCGCTCCTGTGTGAGGCGCAATGCGGCAAAGAGGAGGTCGCCTCCACGACAGGTGAGACCTGCTCGTGTAGCCCCTTCTGCCTGGGCGAGGAGAACTGCTGCGCTGGGTTCTGCGAGAGCTGCGGAGAGGACTACGCCTCTCTCTGCTGCGCCCCTCAGTGCGACGGGCGCGAGTGCGGCGATGACGGGTGCTGGGGCTCTTGCGGCGCGTGCAAGGTCAACCAGAGCTGCATTGAGGGCATCTGCGTGACCTGCCAACCCGACTGCTTGAACAAGGGCTGTGGACCCGACGGCTGCGGCGGATCTTGCGGCTCTTGCAGCGCCGGCTTCGAATGCGAAGGAGGCTACTGCGTCGTCTGTGAGCCTGATTGTGTGGGCAAGACCTGTGGACCGGATGGGTGCGGCGGTTCCTGTGGCTCTTGCAGCGCAGGGACCCTGTGTGAAGGAAACGACTGCGTCGACTGCGAGCCCGTCTGTGAGGGCTTGGAGTGCGGTGATGACAGCTGCGGCGGCTTCTGCAACAACATCAGCGAGACCCCCGACTGCCTCGACAATATCCTGACGTGGTGTGACGCGGGTCGCACCATGACCATCGACTGCGGCGCCTACAATCAAAACTGCGTCCTGCATGAGCTCGAGGGCCACCGATGCCTCCCTATCGAGTCTTGCGAGGCGACCTGCGCGGGTAAGAACTGCGGCGCCAACGGGTGTGGCGGCTTCTGCGGCAGCTGCGCGACCGGCGAGGTCTGCGACGATGGTGTCTGCACCGGGGTCGGGGAGATCGCCTCTGACGTGGAGGAGTCCCCAGACACTTGGGTCGAGTTAGAGGTCCCCGAGGTGGAGGCCCCTGCACCGACAGACGACTCCTCAGGGTGCCAAGCTCCCGCCTCCGGTCCAATCCACTGGGCCTTCGTCGCCGCTCTCTGCGCCTTCACCCTGTGGCGAAGGCGACGACACTTGGCTCAATCCAAGTAGTCGTCGAGCCGCGACGCAGGCTTCTTCTTCGGCTTAGGGGCATCCTTCGGGGCCGCCGCCTTGGGCTTGGACGTGCGCTTGTTCCGCTGGGCCCGGGCCTTGCTCTTCGCCTTGCTCTTCGCCTTGCTCTTCGCTTTCGCTGGCTTGGCCGGCGCGTTCGAGACGAGGCTCTCTTTGATGAGCTGGTTCTTCGAGGGCGTGAACTCTACGACCTTGGCTTCATAGCCAGCCTTGGTCAGCAAGAGCTGCGCCGCGGCGTCGCCCTTGGTCAGGGTCACCATCGTCGGTGTGGTCCCCACAAGCTCACCGTCATGGCGGATCTCAACGCCGTCAGGGACGGTCACGACGCTCACTGAGACCTTCTCCACCGCCTTCGGGGCGGGGGCAGCCACCGGGACCATCGCAGGCTTTGCGGCAGCCTTAGAATCGACAACAGGTTGAGTCACCACGGGCGCGGTCGGTGCAGCGGTCGGGGTCGCAGCGGCGGGGGTCACCGGAGGCTGAGGCGCCTTGTCGGCGGCTCCTCCGGACATCGCGAACCATGCGCCGGCGCCAACCACCGCGAGCACCACGGCTGCGATGGCGGGCATCATCCCGCTCTTGGGTGCCTTCTGTGGGACCACGGTCGCCGTCACCTGATCTAGGACGGCGCCGGTCCCCATGGCGGTATGCGCCGACGAGCTCAGCACTGGGTTCGCTTCGGGGGTGAGGACTGCGGCTCCGGCGACGGTCTGGTCGAAGCCGCCTGCCGTCAAGCTGGGGTCCGAGGGGAGCGCGGCGGCGGTGGCACCGCCTCCGGAGACGATCGGCTGTGAATAGGGCGATGTCGTGTTCGGCATCACGTTCGGGTGACCCGCGATGGTCGCGTGATCTGTCGCTGTGTCCTCTTTGCCGGCGATGGCGAGCTCAAGGCCACGCCGGAACGCTGAGGCGTCCGCTGGGCGATGGACGGGATCTTTCATCAAGCAGCGCCCGACGAAATTGCTCACAGCGCCTGGAAGCTCAGGGAGCATCGTGGCCAACGGTGGCGGGTTGTGCATCACGTGCTGCTGCATCACCACAAAGGGCGTGTCGCCTTTGAAGGGTGACTCGCCGCTGAGCATCTCGTAGACCATCACGCCGAGGGCGTAGACATCGGCGCGGGCGTCGACCGTGCGCCCTGTGACCGCCTCGGGGGACATGTACGCCGGGGTGCCTGCCACGGTGCCGGTCGCCGTGAGTGCGCCGCCGTCATTGAGCT
This sequence comes from Myxococcota bacterium, assembly GCA_049602155.1. Lineage (GTDB taxonomy): Bacteria > Myxococcota_A > UBA9042 > PHBI01 > JBMYRH01 > JBMYRH01. Next base: position 163,938 of record JBMYRH010000011.1, read on the forward strand.
CTTGGGCCCGAGCGATCCCAAAGTCTAGGACCTTGACGAACTCGGCCCCCTTGCTGCGCGCCGCGAGGAGCACGTTCTCTGGCTTGAGGTCGCGGTGAACGATCCCTTGCTCGTGCGCTTCAGCGAGCGACTCGCCGATCTGGTCGATGATGTTGACCGTGTCGCTTAGCGACAACGGGCCTTCCGTGTCGAGCTTCGCGCGCAGGGTGCGCCCCGCGAGGAACTCCATCGCGATGAAGAGGTGACCATCGTCGGTCTGACCGAAGTCGTAGATCGTGACGGTGTGATCATTTATCAGACGGCTCGTGGCCTTGGCCTCGAGCAAAAATCGACGCGCAGCGAGCGTGTCGTCCGCTGTGTCTTTCCGGAGGATCTTGATCGCCACGTCGCGATCGACCGAGAGCTGGCGTGCCAGATAGACCGACCCCATGCCCCCAGCGCCGAGCATCTCGGTGACCTTGAAGCGCCCGCCGATGGTCGTCCCGATAAAGGGATCCCCCTGATCACGCAGCTCTAGTGTCGCGCCGTCGATGGGGCATGTATCCATCCCGGCCTCGTCGTAGATGCCGCCACATAACGGGCACCATTTCAGAGCTTCGCTTTCGATGGGGGACTCCTCCGGATAGTCTTCCCGTTAACGATACTCTACACACGCGTACGGGCACCCTGCAAGATCCTGCGCCGGCGCGCCGGAGACACGCCGACCCGCTCAGCCTCGGGCGACAGGTCATCAGCCGACGGCCATACGCGAACTTCATCCGACATGTCCCTCATTCACCGAGAGCGCACCGCCGAAAAGAGACATCAAAAGCACAGGTGTGAACTTTTTCTACAAAAACACCATGTCGAGCGAGGCGCGACATCGACCTATCTGCACGAATTGACAAGTATTCGACGAGGTTCATGACTTGGCACAAACTCTGCTAGTACTCACTGCATACAGCGAGCCTTTGAGCTTCGCGCACCGACCGGGAGGGGCCATGACGGGGACACAGCTTGCGCCTTCACGCGGACGCAATCGACACAATCAGACCACAGGAGAAGAGACCATGCGACGGATCACGGTACTTTGTTTAATGGCCAGCTTGATGCTGGTCGGGATCGGGCAGGCGAGCGCTGTGCCGGTGTTCATGTGTACGGAAGACAGTCAGTGCCCTGATGACCAGCTGTGCGTCGACGGGGCCTGCAAACTCCCATGTGCAAGCGACGACGACTGCGGTGACGATGAGCACTGCGTCAGTGGTGGCGACAAGGACAAGATGGAGCCGATGCCAGAGCCGGCCCCATGCCCTCCCGATGATGAGGAGTGTGAGGAGGAGACGCCGGAGGCTCCGCCCGAGGAGGCGTCCCCCAGCTTCTGCGAGCCTGCGCCGACGTCCTGCAACAGTGACGCGGACTGCAACGACGGTGAGTACTGCGCTTTCGGCCCGACCTCGGGCTCGTCTGCTGGCAGCTCCGGAGGCCTCCCCGCAGACGGTGAGGGGAGCAGCGGCTCTGGAGGCAGCTCCCCTAGCCCTGGGAGTGACGAGGGCGACGACGACAACGCGGAAGAGGCGCCAGCCATGCCTATCTCCGAAGCGCCTGAGGGCATCTGCCTGCCAGGGAGCGGCGGCTGGGAGTCCGAGTGTGAGACGGATGAGGACTGCCCCGTGGGGATGCTCTGCGAGGAGCTCGGCATCATGGAGACACCAATTGGCGCCCCCAGCTGTATCTGCCCCGAGGGCGAGCAAGACTGTGACTGTGGCGAAGAGGGAGACCTCCCCGCCGGTGAGCCTGAGGCCTTCTACGGCTGCGTCCCCGCGCCCTGTGACACCGACGCCGACTGCGCAGGCGACTTCGTGTGCCTGACCGAGACCTGGGAGGAGTGCGCCCCGACGATGTCGAGCCCTCCAGCCCCGATGATGCCCGACTGCGATCCTGACGACCCCGAGTGCAAGCCGGGAGAGGGCAGCGACAATGACGAGGGCATGGGCGGCTCCGAAGGGACCCCCGGCGGCGAGGGAGACTGCCAGACGGTCACCGAGAGCTACTGCGTGCCGCCTTACTTAGCGCCATGCGAGGCAGATGCCGACTGCGGTGCAGGGTTCAGCTGTGTGGAAGAGGAGAGCTGTGGCTGCGAGGATAGCGCCACGGACTCGGCCACATCCGACCCCAGCGAGGGGCCTAACAGCCTCCCCGACGAGGAGCCCCAAGACGATGACGAGGGCGGCACCGATGACGGCGAGGGCCGCGACAGCGGTGAGTCCAACTGCGAGTGCGTGCCCACCGGCGAGATGATCTGTGAGCTTGAGGACCTGCCCTGCACCGAAGACGCGGACTGCGAGATCGAGGGCTGGTCCTGCCGACTCATCCCCTCCATGAGCGCTTGCTACTTCGATGAGGAGACAAACGAAGAGGTCTGCAGCGACGAGGAGACCTCCGAGGGCCAATGCGTCCCACCCTACTGGGGGGGGGGCGGCATGGGCGGCTTTGACAGTGCGGACATGGCCGCTAGCGCGGAAGCGACAGGTGCGGACGACGAGGCTCAGGGTCCTCAGCCTGGTGACGCAAACGATGAAGAGGAGACCGGCACGCCCACTGATAGCGCGGCCGGCGACGGCAGCGGTGACGGCAACAGCGGCGCCCCTGCGGACGGAGAACTCGACGGTGACGATGCAGACGGTGACACCGAAGACGAGGGCGGCTGCCAAGGAGGCTCATCCTCCCATGGTGGCTTCATCGGCCTGATGTTGCTCGCGATGGCCGTGCTCACCCGGCGAGAGCGGGTGACGACAGCGTCGTAGAGCGTCGATAAGGTAGCCTCGGCGACATGATGCGTTGCCGAGGCGGCCAGGACTCAAGGGCTCGTGATGCACAGCGTCACGGGCCCTTCTTGCGTCTGGTTGCCCGCCCCTGGCGCGCGACTGCTAGCTCTCAGCGACTGGCAATGGCTGCCCAAGCAGCGGCAAAACGTCGTCTACAGGCAGCGGGCGGCTCATGTAATATCCTTGCCCGAAGTCGCACTTCATCTCGGCGAGGATCGCCAACTGCTCGGGCTCTTCAATGCCCTCGGCGACGATCTGCATGTCCATGTTGTGGGCCATCGACACGATCGCCCCAACGATGGCGGCCCCACGGTCGCTCTCACTCATCTGCGTGACGAAGGCTCGGTCGATCTTCAACACGTCGATGGGGAAGTAGAGCAAGTAGCTCAGGCTCGAGTAGCCCGTCCCAAAGTCATCCAAGGCGACCGAGGTCCCCATCTCGCGACAACGCTCAACCCAATGTCTTGATGACCCGTAGCTCATCAAGAGGGTCTCGGTGATCTCAAGTTTCACCTGAGCGGGGTTGATCTGCGCCGTTTGCATAATCTCAGCGGCCTCTTCGATGAAGCCGGGCTCGCTGAACTGACGCCCAGAGACGTTGATGCTCATGAAGAGCGGCTGAGCGTCTGGATCGACGGCCGATGCAGCGTCCTGCAACCGCTTGAGGTTCCGACACGCCTCCTGCATCACCCAGCGGCCGATCGGCACGATGAGGTCGGTCTCCTCAGCGACAGGGATGAAGTCCCCTGGAGAGACGAAGCCACGCTCGCTATGGAACCAGCGAATCAGCGCCTCGAAGCCGGCGATGTGACCGGTGCCCGCGTGAGTAATCGGCTGAAAGTAGAGCTTGAATTCGTCTTTCTCAAGGGCCTCGCGCAGCTCGCCCTCCATCTTGATCTTATCGATCGCGCCCAGGTGAGCCACGTTGATCCCAAGCGGGGGCGTGACCGAGGGGTTTCCCTCCTCGACGTTCTGACCTTTGAAGCGCCGCAGTTCGCGCCGATAGCGGGCCAGCATCTCGTTGAGCAACAGGCGCAAGACGGGATCGGCTTGCTCCATACGCCCCGCGAGCTGGTCTCGGGTGATCACCGTCGCCGTCGTCGGCACGATGGCCAGAGCGCTGGCCGAGCGCGGCGCGTTGTCGAGCAGGGCCATATCGCCAAGGATATCCCCGGGGCCGAGGATGCGAAGCACGACACGCTCACCGCTGTAGTGCGTAAAGATCTCCACCTTGCCCTGCTCGATCAGGTAGGCGTGGGTTCCTGCCTCACCGCCCTGAAATATTTCAGCGCCAGCAGGAAAAACAACGCGCCCGGTTTCCTTCTTTCTCATGTCGGTCGTCTCGTTCAGCGATGCTCGGTGAGCCGGCATCATACCCCATCTTCGTATCACCGCTAGCGCACAGCATAGGGTTCATGCCGAAAGGGCAATGCCGGCGAAGTTACCGATCGGCCCTAGGCCATGCGTCTGGAGTGTGATACGCCCGTCGACACTGGATCTACGACCTCTTTGGTCCGTATTGAAAACGCCCTGATAAGGAGACCACTGATGAGCGCCGATAACCCCGTGAACGCCCGCATCGAAGAGATGATCGGCTCCAGCCGGATCTTCCTCTTCATGAAGGGCAACAAGAGCTTCCCTCAGTGCGGCTTCTCCGGTTCGATGGTCGGCATCCTCGATGAGCTCGGGGTCGACTTCGAGACCTTCGATGTACTCAAGGATCCGGAGATTCGCCAGGGCATCAAGACCTTCAGCGATTGGCCTACTATCCCTCAGCTCTACATCGACCAAGAGTTCGTCGGCGGCAGCGACATCGTCCGTCAAATGTCGGGGACAGGAGAGCTACACAAGATGCTCGGCATCGAGGTCGTCGAGGTTGAACCTCCGACCATCACAATCACCGATAACGCCAAGGCGGCCATTGAGGGCGCCATGGAAGGCGAACAAGGCGTCCTGCGCCTCATGATCTCCACGCGCTTTCAGTACCAAATGGGCTTTGGTCCTGCTGAGGCCGGAGACTTCGCGGTGACCTCGAACGGGGTCACGGTGCAGATCGACCGTGGCAGCGCGAAGCGGGCCAACGGCATGACCATCGACTTCCAGGACGGACCGCAGGGGGGGATCATGATCGACAACCCCAACGAGCCCGCGAAGGTCAAGCAGATGTCCGTCGGCGAGCTCAAGGCGGCCCAGGACGCCGGCGACGACCTGAAGCTCTACGACGTCCGCACCGATGAGGAGCGCGAGATCGCCACCATCGCGGGCGCAGTTCACCTGACCCCAGCGGCGATGGATGAGCTGATGGCGCTGCCCAAAGACACCACCTTGGTCTTTCACTGCCACCACGGCGGTCGCAGCCAAGCAGCCGCTCAAGAGTTCGTGAGCCGCGGCTTCCAGAAGGTCTACAACCTGGTCGGCGGCATCGACGGCTGGTCGACACAGATCGATCCCTCAGTGCCCCGCTACTAAACCACGCAACGCCAGGAGGAGCAGGTATGTCGCTTATGAATGCAGCCGGTGGCTCACTCACAGAGGCTGTCGAGGCCGCCATCATGGAGGCCCTCGGAGAGGGCTCAACCGTTGAGGTGAATGGCGGAGGCGGCCACTTCACCATCCGCACCGTGTCACCCGCGTTCGAAGGCAAAGGCCTCTTGGCAAAGAAGCGCTTGGTGTTGCGCGCTGTGGCGCCCTTCATGGATGGGGATAACGCCCCTGTTCACGCCATCGACAGCCTTGAAACTCTGACCCCTGACGAGGCGTAATGCACGGCGGCGGCACGATGTATGAGGAGACGACGTTCACGCGTGACTGCGACGTCGTCGTCATCCCCGATGGCTATGAGACGACCATCCCTGAAGGAGCCATCGGCTTCATCACGCAGATCTTAGGCGGCAACTTCACCGTCCAGATGACCAACGGCTACTTGGTCCGCGTCGCGGGCAAAGACGCCGAGGCCATCGGGCGCGAGGTCGAGGCCCCACCGGCGGCGATCGTCGACGACGACGGCAACGTGGTCGTCAATTCCGAGACCGTCTGGGCGCGCCTGCGGACATGCTTCGACCCCGAGATCCCCGTCAACATCGTCGACCTTGGTCTCGTCTACGAATGCGAGGTCGAGGAGGCGGAAGAGGAGACCTACAAGGTCATGGTCCGAATGACACTGACCGCACCCGGCTGCGGCATGGGGCAGGTCCTCGTCGATGACGTCACCTACGCGGTGAAGAACATCCCAGGGGTCATCGACACCGACGTCGACTTGGTCTTCGATCCCGCCTGGAACCCGGACCTCATGACCGAGGCCGCCAAGCTCGAGCTCGGCCTGATGTAGCGACGACGACGCCGCGCTGTCACGCCCGCTATGATGGTGTAGGCTCGGCCGTGATGACCGACTCACTCCCTTCCCTGCGCGCCGGCTTGACCCTGGCTGAAGACGCCATCGTCGATACGGCGCTCGCCAGACGCTTGCGCCTAGACCGGAGCTTCCTCGCGGTCGCCTCCGCCCTTCCTGGATCGACCGACGACGTGGTCGCCCGCACGGAGCTGGAGCCCGCCTTGGTGACGCGCATCGTCGCCGCGCTCGACACGCACCATCTGCTCGACACCGAGGAAGCGCGCACCCACCTGAGAGAGGCAACCGCCACCCAAGCGACCCTCGCCCAGGACCCCGACACCGTCCCACTCATCATCCGTGACGACGCCGCCTTCACCTGCACGCAGTGCGGCTCGTGTTGCGGCGGACACAACATTGGCCCCGTCTTGCCCGACACCCTTGAGGCGCTCTCGCCCCACATGGCAGCGCTCGCCACCAAGGCGCGGCTCATCGACAGCCCGTTTTACTCACTGCCATCGGATGACGAGGACCCCAGCGTGCTCTGCCGCACCCAAGACGGCTGGTGCGTCTTCCTCGATGACGACCGAAAGTGCACCATCCACGGCGCCCTGGGTGGACCAGCCAAGCCGCGGGTGTGCCAACTCTTCCCCTGGGAGTTCCGGGCCACCCCAGAGGGGATCGTGGTCACGGTCTCAAACGAGTGTCGCGGATTCGCAGAGGCGCGTCAGGGTCAGCCTGTCACCGAGCGCGCTGACGCACTCCGGCGTCTACTGCACCTGATCCCCGCGGGGCACCTCGGCGCGCTCAAGCCCCGTCCAGCGCTGCGCCCGGGAGCCATCATCTCATTCGCTCAATGGGCCGAGCACCTCGAGACCCTCCATGACGCGATCGACGCCCATCCAAGCCACCCAAGCGCGGCGCTCTTGGCCATGAGAGACGCGCTACACAGCCGCCCTGGTCCCCGAGAGGACCCGGAGCTCCTCGACGACCTAGAGAGCCTCTGCGCCGCCATAAGACAGCGACTGCAAGAGGTCATCGAGCGCTCAGCCGCCTCATCGGAGGCGGTCGTGGTGCGCCACACGGGGGTCACCTTGCTGTCCGAAGCCCTCGACGCGATGCCGCTGCACCTCAGACGCAGCCTCTTGCCCCTCGACCGGCGAGACCAAGGCGAGCTCTTCACGGCGCTGATGCATCAACGGTTGGCGAGCCACGAGCTGCTCGACGCCACGAGCGCCGTCCACGGGCTCGCCTGGCTGACCTTTGGGTGGCTCGTGGGGAGGGCCTCGGCCATTCACCGGGCCCAGCAGGTCAAGCGTCGCCACCTGGTCAGCCAAGACCTCGTCGACGCGACGGCGCCTATCACCTTCGTCTTGCGCGCTGGACGAGTCCGCGCGGCGCTGCGACCCTTTGATGACGCGGTCCTCGATCTCTTCGGTCGCCGATTGGGCGCGCTCATCACCCTTGGCACCGCCTCGAGGATGAACGAATCCCCCCTTGAGCTGCACGCCTCCTAAGGAGCCCTTATGCGATTACATTGGTACGGTTCGACGAACCCACAGAAGGTCCGCCTCGCCCTCGAGGAGCTCAACCTGGACTACGAACTCATCTCCTTGGACTTGGTGAAGGGCGCCCACAAGCAAGCCGACTACTTGGCACTGCACCCTCGAGGTAAGGCGCCCGCCCTTGAGATCGATGGAGGCGTCTGCTGGGAGTCCAACGCAGCCATCGAGTACCTCGCGATGCGCGAAGGCAGGCTGTGGCCATCGGAGCCCAAAGCGCTCACTGAGGCGCTCTCGTTGATGCATATGGAGTCGAGCGCCTTTCAAGATCTCGCCGGGGTGTACTACTTCAACCGCGTCGTCTTGCCCCAAGTCGGCAGAGAGGGAGACCCCGAGCGGGTCGCCAAGGCCGCAAAGAAGCTCAATAAGCTCCTGACCGTCCTCGAGGACCGCCTCGAAGGCGGTGACTATCTGCTTGGAGACTTCTCCTTGGTCGACTGCGCCTATGCCCCGTGGCTGCCTGTGCTCGACCTCGAGGGCCACCCCAACGTCCTGGCTTGGCGCGCCCGACTGATGGCGCGCACCAGCTGGGCGGCGTGTGAATTCAGCTACTAAGCGCGCGGTTTTCATCCACAGGCAGGGCGACGAGCACAGCACGCGCCCCCAAAGAAGCCCCAAGCGCACCGCAGGTTGGATGGCCGTTGAGGCGCCCCGCTCCTCCCCGACGGCTTTTCGGTACGCGCCAGACAAGTTAACCTCGGTGCCCCTCAGCCCAAGGTGGCCCACCTGCTCTGCCCGGCCTGTCAACATGTGCATGACTCACCCGTGGAGACGTGCGCCAACTGTGGTGCGGAGACCCGACTCGCAGGGAGACTGACCCTCTTGGAGCTCCTCGGTGAGGGCGGGTCAAGCCGGACCTACCGGGCCTATGATGGGTCCGCCGAGCGCGAAGTCGCGCTGAAGATCCTCGACATCTCACAGATGACGGATTGGAAGCGCCTAGAGCTCTTCAAGAGGCAGCACACCATCCTCTCGAGCCTGACCCTCAGCGGCGTGCCCAGGGCCTACGGGATGTTCGAGGCCTCTGTCGCGGGTGGCTCACAGTGGTGCTTTGAGCAAGAGCTCATCGCGGGCGAAAGTCTACAATCAGTCATCGACGGAGGGCGGCGATTTACAGAGGTCGAAGCCACTGACCTCTTCGAAGACCTCCTTGAGACCTTAGCGGCGCTCCACGCCCTGTCTCCCCCGTTGATTCATCGGGACATCAAGCCATCGAACCTCATCTTGAGCCCAGAAGACACGCTGGTGCTGATCGACTTCGACACCGCCACAGGCGACGATCAGAGCGCCTTCAAGCGTGACGCGACGCTGGTCGGGACTGCGGGCTTTGTCCCCCTGGAGCAGCTCGCGGGGCAGGCCACGCCGGCCAGCGACCTCTACGCCGCGGCGATGACCCTGGTCGCGATCCTCAGCAGGCGCCCAGTAACCGACCTGCCCGTCGAAGGGGGGCGGGTTCGATTCGCAGATGCCATCGCGATAAGCGCGACGCTCGGCGACGTCCTTACACGCCAACTCTCACCAGCAGCCGAAGACCGCTTTCAGAGCGCTCAGGCGGTCCTAGGCGCCCTTAAGGGCACGTCCTCCATCACCCCACTCCCCGCCGGCAAGTCTCCAAGTAAACGCGTGACTAAGGTCCGCCTGTGGCTCCTCCTCGCCTGTGTCATCATCCTCCCTTGCGGCTACTTCGTGGAGACCTACCGCGCATCGGAGGTCACCGCTGAGCGTGCGATCATCCCCGCCGCGGTCCCCTTAGGCGGCACGACCGTCAAGGTCCTGAAAGGAACACGAGCCTTCATCGCCTCGCTGCCCATCGTATGGGCGTCACAAGCACCCAAAGTCTCCTCTCAACGCCATGAACGCTCCCCCGCACAAGCGCTAGGGGGCGTCCCCGACGTGTGGCCAGCGCACCTAGACGCCCGAGCGGCCTGGACGCCGCAGTGGCAAGACGCCGGCTACGAGAGCGTCGTGGTGGGGTTCAGTCCAGCGCCTATGGCCGCCGGAATCGTCGTCTTCGAGAGCTTGAACCCCGGCGCGATCTATCGACTCTCCATCGAGGAGGGGGGAGAGACGCTCGCCTTATGGGAGCGACGCGGACCCACCCCGGTCGTGAGCCCTGGGGAGGTGCTCGCGTTCCAGCTGTCAAAGCCGCGTCCTATCGGCCGCTTAACAATCACCTTGGACACCCGCCTGGTCCCTGGGTTTAACGCCCTAGACGCGGTGGGGCTAATCCCGAAGGACTGAGGGACGGTCAGTCGCCCCCGCGCCCCTGACGCGCGCGGTGGTCGGCGAGATCTAGCCGTGTGATCGCCCCCATCACTGACACCGCCGCGAAGAGGCCCACCAAGCCTCCGAGAGCGACGATCACGCTGCCTGAAAAGGCCCCCCATCGACCATCCATCCCGGGCGCGCCGCTAAAGAAGAGGGTCAGCATCCACCCGAACCCGACCAAGCACAACGCCAGGCAGAGCAACGCCACTGTGCCCGCCCAGATACGCTGAGGCCTTCTGGGATCCTCGACCGGCGGATCGTTTCGTGGTGTAGCGGGTTCAAGAGGCGGAGCCGAGCGCACGGCGACGACCATGAACACAAGCGCGAGGGTGACCACCACCCCAGCCGCGATTGCAGGCGCCACCCAGGCGTCCCAAGTCGCCCCCAGAGCCCAGGGGGTGTCATCGGACGACACACACAGGGCAGTCCCAATGACGACTGAAAACAACCACCCCGCGGTCAGCAACCAGCTGCGCATCACGCCACCTCAAGAGAGGACATCAAAGTAGCGCGCGCGAGGTGGCTCGCAGCGAGCTCACCGTCGCCTAAGGCCTCGCAGAGCTCGGCCGCCTTCTCATGCAAAGCGACAGCTCTGGAGACTTCATCGACAACCTCAGCGAGGGACAAGAAGGCTTCGATCAGCTCTAAAGCCTTGCGTTGAGAGGCAGCGTCAGAGGCCTCCGCGGCCCCGGACAAGATCGAAGCGACCCCGTGCTCAGGGTCCCCACCTCTCAAGCAAGCCTCGGCGACCGCTACGGAGGCTTGGCCATCCTCAGCGCTCAGCGTCGTGACCCTTGAGAGCATCGCTTCTGCGCGCGTGTCGAGGCCGGCCTGCTGCGCGTAGAGCGCCCCTTGCTTCAGGCACAAGACCCCCACAGAGGTCTGACCGAGCTCCAGATGATGCGCAGCGAGCGCCTCTAAGACCGCCACACCCGACGCAAAATCACCTCCGGCGACGGTCACGCTCAAGGCCGCACGGAGGGTCTCACGCACCTGCGCCCCCTCCGCATCTTCGGCGCGCCTCAGGAGCCCATCGACCACCCGCACAGCCACGGCTTCACGTCCAGAGCGCCCGACAAGCGTCGCGACCTCCGTCACGAACCCCTGAGCGCCCAGCGTCAACCCAGCGCAGAGAAGCTCATAGCCAAGGACGTCTATCCCGAAGAGCGAGCGCCTGGCGACCATCCCCTCCAGGACCGGGCTCGCGACCTCCATAAGGGTCTCTGGGCCATAGGCGGCCGCCTGCTGGACGAGCGCGAGATCACAGAGATGTACCCCATCTCGGTCCCCCCGCTGCTGATGCAACGCTCTCTGGGCCTCGAGCCAACGCACGTAGGTCTCAATGTTCATCGGCAGCATACTGGGCGACGAGCGCCGCATAGCGGGCCTCACCCACGTCAGCTTCCAGGCCTCGCTTGGCGGCCTGAACCTGGTCCAGCATCTCCGAGGCGTCATCACGCGTCGCGAGGCCCTCTTCAGCCATCTTGAGGCAGTTGTAACAGTCGCCGTGCCGACCCACCTCGTAATAGAGGGTCGCGGTCGTGAGCATAAACGATGTGAAGTGGGTGACGTTGCCGACGGCGCCAGCGCGCTTGACCGCCTCGAACCCCGCACCAATCGCTTCACCCACGGCGCCCATCTCCCTCAGGGCGCGCAACAACAAGGAGCGAAGCGCCATCTCCATCGTCGCGCTCTCCTCAAGCTCAGTGAGCCTCGGCAAGAGCTCTCTCATCGCGCTGACGGCCTGTGGCGCCTGCTGGATGTGGAGCCAAAGGGGAACGAGCCCGACTAAGATCTGAGCTTCATCGACCACAAGCCCATGGGCGGCAGCGAGGTCGCGCGCCGTGGTCATCGCCACCTCAGCCTCTTGGGACTCGTCACGATGGATGTGGATCAAGCCAAGCGCTGTCTGCACATGAAAGCGCTCTCCATCCCAAGTGCTGTCGCGGCCCTCGAGGTCATCCAAGATCGCCGCCGTCGCGTTAAGGACACCGTTGTGCTGACCGTGCCGGAGCTCCAGATCGAGGCGCACCAGATCAAGGTCCAGGCTCAGCGCCTCACGTCCAAGCGCCTCGGTCTTACTCTGCGCGCGACGGTAAGCGTCCATCGCGCTCGCGTAGCCCTTGGAGCGCGCCGCCTCGGCGGCGGTGGCCAGGGCCGCGAACCACTGCACGAATGCCTCGTCGCTCCGCGCCGCGGCTGCTCGCGCGCGCTCGGCGATCCCAGGGATGAACGCGTCGATCCGCATCGTCTGCGCTACATGAAGCGCTTGGCGCAGTGCTTCAGCAGCCAAGCGTGCCTCACCATCCTCAACGTCCAAGGGCTGGCGAAGCAGCTCTGCATGAAGCGGCTGCAGGGAGGGGAAGCGCGGAATCTGGCCGACCGCCTTGAGGCGAAGCTCTGAAGCCACCTCTGGGCTCCCAGCCGCGTCCGCGGCGGCGATCGCCTCATTTGCCAATGCAGCGTAGTCCGTCACCGTCACTCACTCCTCCTCGCGGACAACTTTGCCCATCGACCGATACTCTGCGTTAGCCGCCTCGACCAAGAGGGCCTCAGTGATCCGACCCTCGCCGTGCGCCGCACCGAACCCGGCCCTCAACGCAGCGTTGCGGATATGCCCTCCGCTCATCTCATAGGTCGCGCCGAGCCACTCGAAGTCGACCCCTTGATCGATGGGCGCCTCCTCTGGCAAGACTTGCCGCCAGATCACCGCCCGCTCTTCAGCCCCCGGCATGGGGAAGTGAACCCGGTAGCGAATCCGCCGCTTGAAGGCGGGATCGATGAGCGCGTCGTGGTTGGTCGTGAGCAAGACCACTCCATCGTGACGTTCAAGGCGTTGGAGGAGGAAATTCACCTCAAGGTTAGCATAGCGATCAGTGGCGCGCTTCACGCTCGTGCGCTTACTGAAGAGGCTATCAGCCTCATCGAAGAGCAAAACCACTTGCCCCCGCTCCGCCTCATCGAAAATGCGCGTCAGGTGCTTCTCAGTCTCACCAATGTACTTGTCGACGACCTTCGAGAGGTCGACCTTGAAGAGCTCCGTCCCCAGCGCCTGGGCGATCGCACTGGCTGTCATCGTCTTGCCAGTCCCTGGGGGCCCATAGAAGAGCCCCGAGATAGCCCGAGCGTGTTGAATGCGCGTCCCCAAACCCCAGGTGTTCAAGATCTGATCGCGGTGTGTGTAAGCCCCGATGAGCTCATCGAGGCTGCCCCGAGTGACCTCTGGCAGCCGAAGGTCATCGAGAGTGCAACCGAGCGCCACGGACTCCGCGAACTCGCCGATTCGCGCTTTAAGCTGACGTCGGATCGCCAAAGAGAGCTGAAAGGCCGTCGGCACGGCCCCCTGAGCGATCACCATCGCCTCGGTCGCAGCGGCCTCGATGATCGTCTGGCTCATCGTGTAGCGAGGGGCGACGAGCCCCGCGACCTCCTCCGCGCGAGGTCCCCCACCAAGCTGACGGGCCATCGCTTCAGCCTGGAGCGGCGGCGAGACACTGGGCAGGTTCACGGTGACAGCGCGCTCGAGCTGATCGACCAAGGCGGGACGCCGACCTCGAAGGCCGAGCACTAAGCCTCCTGCCCACGCGGCGAGGCGCCCCATCGCTTCGCGTGCCCAGGGCCCTGAGGGATCGAAGCCCTGATCAATGCCGTCGAGGTAGAGCACAGCGCCGTGCAGCGACGCGTCGCGACACAGACGCTCCATGCGCTCCACCGAGGAGGCGTCATCGGTCAGGTCCGAGCAGTCTGCCACCAAGATCGGCTCGCCTCTCGCGCCAGCGAACATGTGAATCAACTGCACGCAAAGACGCTCATCAGAGCCGACGAGCACGAACCTCATCCCCTCAGGGCGTCGGTGCGCTGCAGCGCCCAGCCCGCGTCGGACCACCTCGATGGCCTTGGGATCAAGGGGGAACGCGTCATGGTCCGCGGGCTCGACGAGCAGGCGCCCCTCAGCGCTTGGGTCGCGCCAGAGTTCCACGAGCGACTCGCCTCTGAGGAACCGCGTGAGCCGGGGATCAAGGCACATCGGCGCACGCGACTGCAGACCGGCCCGGCTCGCGCCGCGGACCGCGCCGAGCTTCGCCAACGCTCCCCCAGGGAGGAGCGCACCAAGGGCTCTTCCGCGAAAGGCTGAGTCTCCCTCCGCCACCAGCTCGGCGACCAAGAGTGGGGTGAGCGTCGCTGTGGCAGGGTCCCCGGAGAGCGAGAGCGCGATCTCGCGTAAGGTGGGATCGTCCTCGAGGACCGCGAGGGTGCCCAAAGTCAGCCCCGCGGCATCATCCAAGCGCCAGGCATCAATCGCGCTCTGAAGGCGACTGTTGGCGGTGACCGAATCCGCGCCATTGAGGTCGAAAGGGGTGCGTCTGCGCCGACTTTCAGTGGGCCGGAGCAGGTCGCGGGCCTCTGCTTCAGTGACGAACTTCCGCTTCCCACGCTTGTCAGCGACGCGCAAGAGGGCAGCCCTAGTCTGGAGCAGCGTCCGCACATGGAGGCCCATCGCTTTCACGGGCGCCTCTCTTCGCTCGAGGTTCGGCGCAAGGCTCAGGCCGCCTCACTCAAACCAGAGGTCAGGTCCGTGTAGGCCTGCTCGAAGGACGTATGCATGTCCTCCATCTCTGCTTGTCGCTCTTCATCGAACTCCATCCCGAAGCTGGTCAGGCGCCCCATCAGGTCACCGAGTTGCGCCAGCTGCTCGTTGCTGGCCTCTTTGCCCGCGAACGCCGAGATCTCAGCGTCGATCGCCCCAAGGTCAGCGTGGCGCTGCCCATCAACCGATCCCGCCTTGGACACGACCTCATCGCTGATGCGCTGCACCTCACCGAGCGCCTGCGTGACGCTGTCCTTGGTCAAGCCCTCCTCATGCGCCTCGATCTCCGCGGCGATCATCGACCCCGCCTTGTCACTCGTCGCCTCCACGTTCTCAACGTGCGCGCTCATTGCGTCTCGCAGCGCAGTGATCTGCGCTTTGGCCGCAGCGACTGCGTCGTCCATGGGGATGCGCATCGGCTCAATCTCTTCGGCTTGCTGCTTCTCATAGAGCCCCTTGGACTCCTCCATGGTCGCCCCGTAGGTCCCTTCAAAGGCAGCCTTGTCCGCCTCAGCGGTGGCCTCCTTCTCATCGAGGACCGCGAGCTGCGCATCGACCTCGGCTTCACGCGTCGTGCTGTCTGCCTCGACCTGTGCGTTGTGCGTCTGCTGCGCGAGGGCGTCAGCCTTGATCGCGGCGGCGTCGGCGCTCTCCTTCGTCGCGACCCCGGCCATCTCGTCGAGCTTCCCTGGCTCCTCTGCGACGACCTGCTGCTGGCGCGCGTTGTGCGCCCCCGCCTCCTCCATCTGTGCATCCATGTCGTCAAAGCCGGCGGCACCCATGACAGCCTCGGTCGCCGCATTCGTGATGCTATCCGAGACCTTCTTCTTGGCTGCGTTGACCTTCCGGATGACCCACACGAAGGGTTTTTTATACCAAGGGACGTCGGTGCTGGCGTCTCCGGGAGCCGAGGGCATGCCCCCGCCGCTCTCGTTCATCTTGCCTTTGCCCTTCGCGTTCTCGGCCTTGCCCTTGTCGTACTCAGCCTTGTCCTTCTGAGCTTGAGCCGACTCCTCCGCGCTCGCCGCCTTGGCGCCGACGAGCTCTTCCTGACCCGCCGCCATCTTCTCTGTGTGCTGGTCTGCAGCGGCCTCAAGCCCTTTGCCTTCTTCCTGTCCCCCGATGGCCGCGGCCTTCTGCTCTTGGAGGTTGGCCTTGGTCTCAAGCAGAACCTCTCGCTCCAGCTGAATCTGCGGAATTTGATCCGGCGCGGACGTGACGGTCTCCGGCGGGATAGGGTTATCCGTCGCCGGCAGGGTCGAGCTGTCAAACAGCGCGGCGGTCGCCGCTGCAGAATTGGCCGCTGCATTCTGAACGTCGGTGCCGAGGCTCGTGGTGCTCGTGTCGTTCTGAAAATCCGCAGCGGTCCACTTCAGCCATGGACCACCAGGTTGATCGCCACGCGCCGGCTCCTCGGCTCCCTTGGACGCCAATGTGGTGCCCGCTGCCGTGAGGACCGCCGGCAGCTCCGTCTTGATCAGCGAGCCCACCTGGTAACGAGCGACGCTGGTCGATGCGTTGCTCGCCGCAGCCCCGATCTGCTCGGTCTGCTTCCGCGCGCAGGACATGATAAAGCCTCGCCCCTGCTGATTAAAGGCAGCCCCGACCGGTGCCCAGCTCGCATTCAACCCGCCGTTAAAGTTGCCGATGCCGCCGAGCACCCGGCTAGAGCCGCTCGTGCCCGCGTCGCTCCACCCCTTCTTGAAGCCATCATTGGTCGCCGCCGCGACGCCGACAGAGATGCCGTTGGCAGCAAATTGAAGGGTGTCCGCGAAGAGGTTGTTCATCATCTCTGCGCGCACTTCGGGGTCTTTGCAGAGCATCGTAGCGAGGATGCCAACGACCACCTTCAGGGCCCCCAGGACGAGCTTCACCACGTCGAGGATAAAGGTCAGCGTCTCAAGGAACGTCGAGATGGCCTTCAGGAAGTTACCCACGGCCATCACGGGTGGGATCGGGATGTACCGGATGAAGCTCACGACACCCAGCATTGAGCCGATCGGCCCCGTGTATTTCGTGACTGTATCGAGGGTCTGGTAGACGAGCTCGATCTTGCCGCGCGCCCCGGCCCAGCCGCCCTTGCCGGCGTCTTTCCAGGCCGTCGACATGCCGTCCGCGATGGACTTGTTGGTCCGCCCAAAGAAGCCCGGCATGATCGGACCGAGCACACCATCGCCGAGTGACTGGGCGAACATCGTGCCGAAGCCAGTCTCTTGCGTGGCGTTAGCCGACTGCACCTGCGGGGTGATGGCCGCGGTCTGGGTTGCGGCCTCCTGGACAGTGCTCGTCATCGAGGTCGAGTCGGGGATCTGCGGATCGACCGCCGCGTTCATCCAGTCTTCTGCGGTCCCTGTCGGATAGTCGGGCGCGTCACCACCACCACCTCCCATAGGCTCTGAGACCTCGGCCTCAGTGACCTCGACAGCCGCGGGAGTCGGCTCCTTCTCACCGCTGCCCTTCTCGGCTTCGCCACCCGCCTCTGTGCTGGACTCCTCAAGCTCTCCGCCCTCGACGGCGGCCTCCTCGATGTCGTCGGCGCTCTCTTCGACGGGGTCCATCTCCACGACATCAGGCACGGCGCCTGTGTCCGGGCCCTGGGCTTGGAGCTCTTTAGACGTGGCGTACTCGTCGACATCCTGATCGGTGACTTCGCCCTCGAAGCCCTGCGCCTTGGCCTCGGCCTGAGCCTCTGCGCGAAGCGGATCCGCCTCGTCAACTTGGGCCTCTTTGGAGTCGGCACCACCCTCGGCAGAGGCCCCTTCGACCTCTTCAGCGGCGGCCGCGACTTCCTCGACGGCGCCTTCGACGACTTCTTCGTTCTCGGGAGGCATCTGGCCCTCCAGGGCTGCTGGCAATAGGTAAACGACCCCTGTGCCCTGCGACGACGCCTAGACTACACGCGTCGCCCGCAGAAATCATCCCCGAGACGCCTCGACTATAGGGCGCTCGGGTGGTGGAGGCAAGGGGCTCGTCATGCCGATGTAAGGGATTGAAACGCCCCAAGAAACCAAGGCTTCAAGGAGGGCTGCTTCTCCACCACGCTCGCCTCACATCGGGCGAGCGTTTGGCGGGCATCTTCTGGCCGCTGATGAACGACCAAGGTGGCGATGAGCCCCAGAGAGGCGGTGGCCTCTCCGACGGGATCATGCGCACGCTGGCGCTCGGCGATAGCCTCCTCAAAACGCCGCGCGCCGTCTCCAAGGCTGCGGGCACCGGCCAGATCGACAGGGAGCCCAACGACCAAGTCAGTGGCTCCGCCACGGGGTTCGAGTAAGCCGCTACCACCGAGCGCCTTCTCGATGGAGGGCGTGTCCAGGGCCTGGCCCGTCGCCAGCTGACAGATCCCTCGAAGGAGCAAGAGATCGCTCACCTCAGCGACGCAACTGAAGGGCTCCGTGAGCACAAGCGCTGAGGTCAGCAGCTGCAGCGCGACCTGCGCATTACCCACGCGAAGCGCGACATGTGCCCCCCCAGCAGTGCCTCGAGCTGCCTGCCAAGCAGAGAGCTCTTTGTGGTCATGCTGCGCCGCATCCTGTACCGCCTCGTTGAAGGCCGTCGAGGCCCCGCGCAGGTCTCCACGGACCAGGGCGACGAGCGCGAGCGCCTCATGGGAGTACACGCGGAACGCCGCTGGGTCGCGTTCGTGACCCTCGAGCCCGTCGACTGCCCCCATCCCGTCGCTGAGCCGCCCCACCTGCAGGTAGGCGTCGATCAACAGCGCGCGTCGGAGCCTCTCCAGGGTCCCCAACCCCGTCGCGCGGCTCGACGCTTCCTCGCCGACCAACATCGCGAGGGCAGTCTCAAACCGTCGATCTGCCAAGAAGGTTCGCGCGACGGCCAGCTGCGCCAAGACCGCGCTGCGGACATCAGCGCGAAGCTCCGCTGCATAGCGCTCAAGCATGAGGCTGTGGATCACCCGAGCGTAGTCAGTCGTCGCGGTGCTGGGCGCCATGCCCCACAGGGTCCACGCCAGGGTCTTGGGGTGCTCAGGCGTTGGGACGTCGAGGAGGAGCCTATCGATTAAGGCGATGGCCTCCTCGCGACGCATAATCTCATGAGGCTCAGTCATCGTCGTACTCCCGAACGATCTTGCCGAGGGAACGATACTCGCGGTTGCCCCCCTCTGTCAGGTGCCCCATCCCTACCGCCGTCCCCTCGATGGTCGCGAGGATCGCGGCCGTCAACACGGCGTTCTTCACGTGCCCGCCTGAAAACTCGAAGCGATGCGCTAGCTCGTCGATATCGACATCGTCCGACAGCGGCATCTCCGGGGGCATCAATGAGCGCCAGATCCCGCTTCGCTCCTCAGCGGCGGGAAGCGGGAAGTGGATCTGATACCTCAGGCGCCGCTTGAAGGCGGGGTCGATCAAGCTCTCGTGGTTCGTGGTCAAGACGACGATCCCTGTGTAGGCCTCGATCCGCTGCAAGAGGTAGTTCACCTCAAGGTTCGCGTATCGGTCCGTCGACGACTGGACCTCGGTCCGAGCCCCAAAGAGGCTGTCTGCCTCATCGAAGAGCAGGAGCACCTCCCCGCGCTGCGCCTCGTCAAACACCTTGCCCAGAGCCTTCTCCGTCTCGCCGATATATTTATTCACCACCCGCGAGAGGTCGACCTGGAAGACCTCCAACCCGAGCTCCCCCGCGACGATCCCTGCGGCCATCGTCTTTCCGGTCCCTGGCGGGCCGTAAAGGAGGGCCGTCACCCCGTTCCCAGTCGCCCCCGTCCCCGCAAACCCCCATGCGTTGAGGACCTTATCCCGATGCTGGTGTGCCGTGACGACCTCTTGGAGCTGCGCCTTGCTCTCGACAGCCAGCTGAAGGTCGGACCACGACCCCCCTGGGGTAATCGCGTGTGCAAAGTCACCGATGTTCGAGCTGATCTGCTCGCGCAGCGCGCCACGCAGCCGCTCGACGGAGAGCTTCGGGCGCGCACGGCCCCCTGGTCGACCGGAGCCCGATGCCTTAACGAGCGCCTCGCCGACGACCCTGTCGACGGCCCCTGGGATCCGCGCGGGGGGCACCGCGATGCTACGTAAAAGGCCTTGAAGGGCGCCTGGCTCACTCAGCAAAACGTCTGACGGCACGCTACGGACCAAGGCCTTGGTCCGATCGCTCAGCGCCGCCCCAGTCACCTTGACTTCATCCACTGACACGCGGCCATACAGCGCACTCGGTGACCGCTCGGTCGCGACGAAAAGTGGCCGGCCGATGAGGGTCGCCAACTCGATGAGGGCGTCGCGGGCCGCGGACACCGCGAGCCCCTGTGCGTCAATCATGTAGAGGCACTCTTGCCCCGCGAGCACCGCGTGCCGCGCCGCCAAGTAGAGGGCCTGGACGCCGCCCCCCTTGGCGGCCTTGAGGGCCTCTGCGTCCATGCGCACCGCGAAGACGTCACGCGCGAGGGAGCGCTGAAGCAACCCCGGGCGGTCGAGACCATCAGGGCCGACCAAGGCGATAAGCGTCCCGCGCTCGCTGCCCCTCTGCGCGGCGCCTGTGAGCGCCGCCTGCACCTCAGCCGGTGGACTCAGCCAGGCCGAGGTCCGGGCCGGTCGACAGCGAAACGCCCCCAGCGCATTCGGCCAGGTCGCGGCGCCCCCCAACAGGGCTGCTAAGACCTCGGCAGGCAGCTCGAGCCGGGCCTCCATAGTGTCGCCGTCCGCACCCTCACCACGCGCCGTCACGAGGTGGAGGCGGCGCAGGCGACTCTGCGCGCCGAGCAGCTGGCGCACTGCTGGGCCAAAGAGCACCTCTAGGCTTCGAAACGTCGGCGCTCTGTCGCCGTAATCCAAGGTCACATGCGCCATCGCGCGAGACCAGGCGAGGTCCGACTGATTGGCCAAGAGCACGCCGAGAAGCTGAACTTCTTCAGAGGTGAGCCGGAGCCGCCGAGAGACCCGGGCCAAGGCGACGGTATCTGTGCTCAGCGCGAGGCGCGCGGTGAAGGCTGCGCTGTCGGCGGCGAGTCGTTGCTTTAAGCTCACTTGCGAGGTCTCCGCCCAGAGCGGATCGGCCGAGAGCGCTTCGCTGGCCCTCATCGCGCGCACACCGCGCTTGACCTCGACGGCGTGGCCCTCGAGCGCGATCTGCGCCCGCACGCGGAGGACTCGCATCAGCTGAGCGAGCATGGCCGCGTCAGACTCAAAGCCCCCGACCCCCAACCGCAGCGGACCCAAGGTCGGCGCGAAGCGCGCGAGGTCACTCAGCTTTCCGGTAAGCGCGAGAGTCGATGCCCGCGGTCGCTCGGCGAGGGGCTTAGGGGCGGTGGTCGGGACGCGATAGACCACGTCAGCAAACGACAGCGCCGCGACCAATTGCTCAGCGGACAGCGGGCCTCCGCGGTGATGAGCGAGCCCCCCGGCGACATAGAGCGCGGTCGCTAATCGACGCAGCAGCTCCAAGAGATCTCCCTGAACCGATCCACGTCGAGCCAACGGGATGCCCCAAAGCTTCATGATCAGATAGTTCGTCAGGGCGAGGTGGACCGATGGCGCCACCCCGTCGAGCGCCGTCAAAGCCGCCTCTGCATTCGGCAAGTGCCCCGCCTCGATGACGTTCAAGACCCCCTCTTCGCCCCACGTATGGTGGGTGAAGAAGCGGCGGGCGAAGCTCACCTTGGCGCTCAAGGCCTCGCGCTGAGCCTCGGCGTCGAGGGCGCCGTTCACGAGGTGCTCGATGACCACTGCGCCCATGGCCTCGGTCAATGGAGGCCCCCCAAGCGCGGGCTGCACCGAGGATTCCCCCCAGCGGTGCACATACGCCACGAGGTGCGCGAGAGGCTTCAGAGGCCCCTCGTGACCCGCCGCGAGCGACTCCAGCGCAGCGGCTCGAAACGCGGCGTAGTCCTGATAAGGCACGCTCAACTGCTCTGTAAGCGCCACCTCTTGTAGTGGCACCCCTGGTCGAAAGACGACGCGGGCGCCCTGGAAGCCTTCGGGCATCGGCTTGATGGACGCAGGCGTCGACGCACTGGCGAGCAGGTTCGCGACCTCGGGGCACAGGAGGTCCCAGAACGCCATGGGGCCGTCGGGGGCCTCAAAGCCCGCGATAGGGAAATTGCGGCAGATCCCCGGGAGCGCCTCTTCACCCACTGTCGCGTGAACGCGGCACCGTGTGTCCTCGTCTAAGAACGTACAATTGCCGTCAGCTCCTTTGCGCACTGAAGCAAAGTGGCCATCGAAGCGGCGCACACGAGAGTTCGAAGGCAAAAAGTTCGCGAAGGGGGTCGCCTCCTTCACCGCCAGGGCCTTGGAGAGCTCCCCGGCTAAAGGAGTCCCGGTCGCCGCGAGCCTCAGGCGATGAAAGTCCTCCTCTCGCAACCCCACCTTCCAAGGTCCGCAGCAGCACCCCTTCTCATTGCACCGATAGTCCCAAAGGAAATCCGGAGCCAATAAAGCCGAGACGTTCGGAGCGTCGCTCACCCAACCCCCAGGCGGGCGGCCTCATCCGGGAGCTGCTGCGCGAGCAACTCAAACGCGGCGTACTGATGGATGACGTTAAAGCTCGCGAGTGTGTTCGACAGCGTGTTGTCGCTCTGACGGTAGGCGCTACATGCGGCGGTCAGGGCGTTGAAAGCGGCCATATCCACCCGCCTGACTGCGAAGCTCGTGGCCATATCCACCGACTGCCGTTCGTCGGTGTCCATGGCCCAGCGCGTCTGTCCGAGCGGAATGAGGCGCCCGATCAAGTCCTCCTTCAAGGCCTCGACCTTCGGGGTCAGCGCGCCCGCATCTAGGCGGTCTGCGAGCAACTCAGCGAGGGTGCTGAGGCCTTCGCAATAGACGGTGCCGATGGCTTCTCCGAGCTGACGAGGGGTCATGACCTGTTCCTCCCTGAGGTCACCGCGATCACGAGAGGGCGACCTCAAGGTGAGGGTAACGAAGTCAGCCGCGACGGGGAAGTCCGCCCCATTGAACAACTTTCCAAAATGCGCGGTTTCACGGGATAGACGCCCGACAAAGAGCGACATATGGTGCCTAGCTATGGGACGTCACACGCCATTTCATCCCCGCACCAGCGCCCTAGCCACGAGCCTCGCGTATAAAGAGTGGGCTGGCTTCGCCTCGGTCTGCGCCTACGATCGGCACAGTGAGCGGGAGTACTTCGCCATCCGATACACTGCGGGGCTCCTCGACGTCTCGCCGCTCTACAAGTACGACGTCAAGGGGCCCGACGCTGCGGCCTTCTTGTCTCGCGTGTGGACGCGCAACATCGCCAAGCTGAAGGTCGGCCGAGCCACCTACTCAGCAATGTGCGACGAGGCTGGAAAGGCCCTCGACGACGGCGTGATCGTGCGGCTCGATGAGTCGCACTACCGCATGACGTGCTCCGAGCCCTGGCTCTTCTGGTTCATGACCCACTCTCGCGGCCTCGACGTGGTCATCACGGACACGAGCGAAGCCATCGCTGCGCTGGCTCTACAGGGCCCTTTGGCGCGGGACATCCTCGACCCCTTGGTCGACACCGATCTCAAGACGATGGGCTTTTTCCGCGCCCGTCACACGACCATGGCGGGTCACGACATCGTGATCACGCGCACCGGCTACACGGGCGACCTCGGCTACGAACTCTGGATGGCGAACGACGCTGCCCTCCCCGTCTGGGACGCGCTCATGGAAGGTGGCGCCCCGTTTGGCCTGGAGCCTATCGGTCTAGACGCCCTCGACGTCGTCCGCATCGAGGCCGGCTTTGTGCTCCAAGGCATCGACTACGTCTGCGCCGCCCGCTGCGCGCTCGAGTCTCGCAAATCCTCGCCCTATGAGGCGGGGCTCGGCTGGACTGTGAACCTCAACCGTGACCCCTTCATCGGCTCGAGGGCGCTGAAAAAAGAGAAGGCCGAAGGCTCCCCATGGCAGCTCGTCGGCCTTGAGCTCGACTGGCCCGCCATCGAGCAGATTCATGACAGCTACGGGGTGCCTCCGCACCTCGCGCCGGTCTCATGTCGCGCTGGGGTCCCGCTCTACACGAACCAAGGCGGCACTCAGGTAGGCCAGTCGACGAGCTCCACTTGGTCGCCAGTCCTCAAGCGCTATGTCGCCCTTGGGCAAGTCCGCACACCGTACGCCGCCGAGGGCACCCACCTCGAGATCGAGTACACCATCGAGTACGAGCGCCGCACCATCCCCGCGACGGTCGTCCCGATGCCCTTCTTCGCGCCCGAGCGCACCCGCTCCACACCTGAGAAGGCGACCCCGACCCCGACTGGGGAGCAGGGCGGCGCGAACCCCAAGCCGACCTCCTCGGGTTCGACCGAGGAAAAGAGCGGCGGCCCCCATAATCCCGGAGGTGCCTGATGGCCACCACCTATGACGCCATCATCGTCGGCGGCGGGCATAACGGCCTGACCTGCGCCGCCTACCTCGCCCGCGCCGGCCGCAAGGTCTTGGTGGTCGAGCGGCGACACCTCGTCGGCGGGGCTGCCGTCACTGAGGAGCTCTACCCGGGCTTCAAGTACACGGTCTGCTCCTACGTCGTGAGCCTGCTCCGCCCGCACATCATCCGCGACCTGAAGCTCGCCAAGTTCGGCCTGGAGATCGCGCCCCTTGAGGCGTCGTTTACCCCCTACCCTGATGGGCGCTCGCTGTGTCGCTGGCCCGATCCGGCGATGACCCGCGAAGAGATCGGCAAGTTCAGCAAACGAGACGCAGACCTCTACCCCCAGTTCGGGCTCGCCATGGGCAAGCTCGCCAGGTTCGCCAAGGCGTTCATCGACACCCCAGCACCCGACCCGGCGTCGCTTAAGCCGAGCGACCTCATCCAGCTGCTCGGGCTCGGAAAGAGCCTCCAGGGCCTCGGCGACGACCTCGCAGCGCTACAATTCAAGCTCTCCACGATGAGCGCGGTCGACTTCCTCCGTGAGTGGTTCGAGAGCGACGAGCTCATGAGCCCCATGAGCGTCTCGGGCATCATCGGGACCTTCCTGGGCGTCAAATCACCCGGGACGGCGTACGTCCTCCTCCATCACTACATGGGGGAGATCGACGGGGCGTCTCGCGCCTGGGGCTTCCCCCGAGGCGGCACAGGCGCAGTGAGCGAGGCCATCGCCAGCGCGGCGCGGCACTTCGGCGCCGAGATCCGATGCAACGCCCCGGTCGAGCACATCATGGTCAAGGGCGGCAAGGCCACCGGCGTCGTGCTCGAGGGCGGCGAAGAGATCCGCGCCCGCACCGTCGTCAGCGGCTGCGAGCCACGGCTCACCTTCCTGGGCCTCGTCGGTAAAGACCACCTCCCCGACGAGTTCGTGACCCAGATCAGCCGCTTCAAGGCCCGTGGGAGCTCCGGCAAGGTCAACCTCGCGCTGGACCACTTCCCTGAATTCACCGCCCGACCAGGCGACGGCCCCCACATGCGCGGCGACATCGCCATCTGCCCCTCGACCGACTACCTCGAGACGGCCTACAACGACGCCAAGTACGGCTCGTTCTCAAAACGCCCGTTCATGAACGTCGTCTTCCCGAGCCTCATCGACCGCTCGATGGCTCCCCCTGGCAAGCACGTCGCGAGCATCTTCGTGCAGTACGCCCCTTACGACATCACCGGCGGTGCATCCCGCTGGCCCGAAGAGCGCGAAGCCTTCGGCGACGCCGTCATCGACACCCTCGCCGAGTACTGCCCGACGCTCAAAGACGGCATCCTCCACCGGCAGGTGCTGACCCCGTGGGACCTCGAGCAAGAGTTCGGGCTGACCGAGGGCAACATCTTCCACGGCGAGCTCGGCCTTGAGCAGCTGCTCTTCCAGCGCCCCGTCGCAGGTTGGGCCCGCTACGCCACCCCCGTCCGAGGGCTCTGGCTCTGTGGCTCTGGTGCCCACCCGGGCGGCGGCATCATGAGCGCCCCCGGGCACTTGGCGGCGATGGAGATGCTCAAGCGGAGGGCCATCTAATGGGGCGCACGACGATCGTCATCGGCGCCGGGCCAAACGGGCTGACGGCCGCCACGCTGCTCGCCAAAGCCGGCCACACCGTCACCGTCTTGGAGCGCCGTGACGTCCCGGGTGGCATCGCCGCCGGGGAGTCCTTTCACGACGGGTTCACGACCACAGGGCTCGTCCACGAGTCCTGCCACGTGCGCCCCGGGGTCGTCGACGCGCTCGGGCTCGGCAGCCATGGACTTGAGTGGCGAGACGCCCCGGCCCTCTTCGGCTGCGTCGAGGGTGGCGAGGGGTTACGCTTACCCGCCGATGACACCGGCGCGAGTGCGGCGATCAGCGCCCATGACAGCGCATCGGACTACGCCGGATACAGTCGCTGGCTCAACAAGGTCATCCCCCTGGCCAAGCAGCTGCTTGAGAACCGCGCACCAGCCATCGGCCAGACCTCGGACCTGTGGCCACTCATCAAGACCGCGCTGGGCGTCCGCATGCTCGGTGAGAAAGACATGATGGAGCTCTTGCGCATCGCGCCGAGCTGCGTCGACGACTGGCTCGAGGAGCACTTCCCGTCGCCGCTCGTCCGCTCGATGCTGATGGGCCCGGCCCTCTTCGGCTCATGGATGGGCCCTCGATCGCCCACAAGCGCGCTGTGCCTGCTCGTCTACCGCGCCCTGGCAGGGCGTGAGGTCGCAGGGGGACCAGCGGCCCTCGTCCGCGCGCTCGTGTCCGCTGCGAGTGCCGCGGGGGTCACCCTGCAGCATGGCGCAGAGGTCACCGGCATCACCGTCGCCGACGGCGCCGTCACCGGCGTGACCCTCGCCGATGGCACGGCAATGAGCGCGGACACGGTGGTCTCGGCCATCGGGCCACGCAAGACCCTCCTCGACCTCGTCGACCCGCTGTGGCTCCCGCCGACGGAGACCGGCGACGCACAGAACATCCGGACCCGCGGCATCACCGCCAAGGTCCACCTCGCGATCTCCGGCGAGCTGCGCGCCTCTGGCGATGGTCAGCAAGCAGAGCGGCTGTGGATCGGCGCACATCCACTGGACCTAGAGCGGGCCTTTGACGACGCCAAGATGCGCGTCTTGCCCAGAGCCCCCGTGCTCGACGTCCGCGTCCCGAGCGTGTCAGACCCCTCGCTGGCGCCCGCTGGGCACCACATGGTGTCGGTCTTGGTCCATGGCGCGGCCTGTGATTTGGACGCTGGCTGGGGCGATGCATCCCGCGACGCGCTTAAGGCCGCGGTCATGAGTCAGCTCACGCGCTACACGGACCTGACCGAGGAGCGCGTGGTGGCCTGTGAGGTCTTGACGCCAGCGGAGATCACCGACCGCTACGGCCTCGAGGGTGCCCACGTGTGGCATGGCGAGCTGGGCCTGGACCAGCTGTGGACCCTGCGCCCGACGCGCACGACGTCACAGCATGCGACGCCTGTCGCTGGGCTCTTCCTGGGCTCAGGTGGCTCCCATGGCGGCGGGGCGCTGACCTGTGCAGCCGGGGCACTCTGTGCGAAGGCCGTGACCTCGGCGAAAGCCTAGGCCTCGGAGATGCGCGCCTCAATCTCTGGATCGAGGTAGAGGCCGCTGAGCAGATCGACGGCCCACTCCTGGCCGGCATCCGAGAGTCGGCGTACCAACCGCACAGCGGTGACCTGAACGGGCCGCACATCGCTCCAGACGACGCTCTCAAGGCAGCGCCAGCGCGCGCCCTCAATCTTCCCGCCTTCGACGGCGGCCTTGCAGGTGTCACAGAGGAAGAGCGCCTCGTCGACGTCGGGCTCCTCAGGGACGGGGACGACCTCGGTGGGCCGCAGCGAGACGCCGCTGTCTTCACAGATCTCGCACTTGGCGCTCGAGCGCCTGACCAAGGTCCGGCCCAGGGCGCTGACGGCATCCAAGCGCGCCTTATGTTCGTTGAGTCCGCGGGCCACGACAGCTCCTCAGTCTAAGGGAAAAAGGAGCCACAGGAGTTAATCGCCGACTGGGAGACCTGGTACACGTTCCCGAGGGTCGTCACGTTGAGGGTGCCCCCCACCGGCGGCCACTCGATCTCAAAGACGTCCCAGTTCCAGTTGGTCGCCGCCAAGGTCTCGGGGCCAAAGGTGTGGGTCACGACGCCGTAGCTCAAGATCTCGACGGTCGCGTTGGACGCCGACGGCGACGTGAAGTCATAGGTGTCATCATAGTAGTGGACGATGAACTGATAGGTGCCGGGCTGAGGCTCAGAGATGTTGATGTTCTCGGGGCCATAGCCGTCCACGTCATCGACATCGAGGAAGGGGTCATCGCTCCAGTCCCCTTGTACGCCCCAGTCCGGGGCTGGGTTCTGGTAGTGGCAGTCGAGGTCACAGTGGAAGAACGACCCGCCGGGCGCGATGAAGTGGCTGTCGACGTCGGTGTTATCCACGTCCCAGCTCAAGCGAATCGCGAGCCCGATCTCCTCGGGCGGTGGCGACACTCCCACGCCGCTGACGTCCAGTTGCATGTTCGGCGTCGTCGCGTCGTCGGTCTTCAAGACGAAGTAACCCGCGTCGACACCGGCCAACTGCGGCGTATAGGTCACCTCGATGGGCAAGCTCTCGCCCGGGCCCAAGGTCACCGGGGTCTGCCCCTCGAGGTCCATCTGGAACTCTTGCGTGAGCGGCATAAAGAGGAAGCTCGACCGGGTGACGTTCTGAACCGTCAGCGACTCCTCTGTGCTGCAATTGTTCAGGCTGGCGGTCATCGTCTTGAACTCGCCGCGCGTGACCTGACCGAAGTTGAGCGAGGCCGGGGTGAGCAATCCGCAGGGCTCGGGCTGAGCGACGGAGCCCTTCACCTGGCTCTTGAGCGTGATGGTCGTCACGGGGCTGTTGGGGTCGTCACTCAGGACCTCGATGAAGCCGTCCGCGTTGTTGCAGGGCCCGCCGATGATGTCGCAGGCAAAGCGCACCTCGAACATGGTCCACTTGCCGGGGGCCAAGGTCTTCGGTGTGGTCGGCTTGAGCACCCACGCGAAGTCCGCGGAGCTGTTCGACGCGAACTCAATCGAGTCGACGTGGAGCGGTGACTGCCCCATGTTGCCGATGTTGATCTGACGCACCATGGCGCTGGTGAGCGGCGAGATATACGAGAAGGTGTGCACCGCGGGGTCGACCGCGATGGCAGGGGTGTCAGGCGGCGTCCACTCCGAGACGTCCTCGGACGGCTGCGGCCCCGAGGCGTCCTCTGTGGGGTTCGTCGTGGTGGCGTCCTCACCCGCGGGGCGGGCTTGAGCGTCCGCGCCAACGGGAAGCGATGGGTCGCTCGGATCCGCTCCAATGGCGGTGTCCCCGAAGTTCAAAGAGGCCCCCGTCGCGTCCTCGGTAGCGATGGCCCCTCCGGTCCCGTCTCCGGGCTCTTCCGCGGCTGAGCAGGCGCTTAACGCAGCGACGAACGCCGCGAGAACAATGCATCGTTGTGTCTTCATGGCCGCGACCTACCACACGGATCCCAGAGCCTCAACAGACCGGCATCCACCCGTTCGCAGATCTGAACATCCCTTGAAGGGGCCTGACCGGTCCACTATGGTGCACGCATGCTCTTCGGCCCCCTCACACCCTGCGCACGCCCACTCCTCATCACGGGCCTCATCGCGCTCCTCGCCGCCTGCTCGGCGAGCGACGCCGACCCCGCCGCCTCAGGCAACGGCACCGGGGACCCCATCGTCGGCCTCATCCCTGGCGAGCCGGGCTGGCAACCGCGCACCCCGCCTGCAGAGGGCCTGTGTGTTGGCGTCGACCCCGGAGAGGAGGCCTTTGAGCTCTCCCGCACCATCGCCGCAGCCGCGGCCCGCGCCCTCGCCCGGGAGGAGGCGTTGGCAGACGCGCGCGCAGCCCAGGGTGACGCAGAGGGTGACGCAGAGAGCGCCACAGACACCGCTGCCACGAGCGCCCCAGACGATGCCACCGCCGAGGGCGACGTCGCGAGCGGAGACGCCGCGGTCGACGACAACGACACCACACCCTCGGGTGACGCCTTAGACGACGGTGGGCGTGACACCGCCGCGGCCGAGGAGCCGTCCCCTGAACCACAGACCGAGCCTTGCACCCCTGACTACCTGGATGTCGAGTCGTGCATCGGCTACGAGGCCCCGAGCTTCGCAGCCTATGACTTCCAACCACAGAGCTGCGGCTTCGGCGCCACGTATGGCCTCGAGGCCTTCAAAGGGCGGGTGACGTTTGTCGCGCTCTTTGCCTCCTGGTGAGGCTTCTGTCGTGCCCAGGCTGGGCTTTTGGAGCAGATGATGGTGGAGCTCGAGATCGCCGGGCATGACGTGCACTTCGTCAGCATCAACATCATCAGCGGACTGGAGAGCCAGGAAGAGATCATCAAGCACTGCACCTACCCGCAGCTGCAGGACACCGATGACCTCCGCCTCTGGAGCAGGTTCGATGGCCGCAAAGACGACTTCTACATCCTGGACAGCCAAGGGCGGCTGAGGACCTACCTGCCCTTCTCTGGTGGGGAGGTCTCGACCAACCTCGGCGAAGACGAGGACTACCAGGCGGTCAAAGACGCCATCCTCAAGGTCATCGCCACCGACGGCGACGACCCCTTCGCAATCTCCAGTGACGACACAAGCGATGTCGCCGGCCCAGGGGACGCTGAGATCGAGCCCGAGGACGCTGGACCCGTGCCCGAGGACATCGACGAAGGCGCCTCGACCGACACGACAGAGCTGTCCCCTGACGCCATCATCCCCTTCTAAAGCGCCGCTCAAAGAAGGTGATGAGAGCGGGCGTTGCGCATGCCTCTTCTCCTCGCCTACTCTGGTGAGCATGCGACACATAATTCTTGTGATTCTGCTCTGTGCACTCGGCTGCGCATCAGCTCTTGCAGCGGAGCCCACCACCTCGGATAGCGAATACGCGCGAGGCAAAGCGGCCCTTAAAGCCGGTGACTCAGCCACCGCCCTCGAGGCCTTCAAGTCCGGCCTGGCCCACGCCAGTGACGACGAGGGCTCGAGGTGGCAGCTCGTCTTGGCCATCGGCTTGACCTACGAGGAGGGGGGCCAGCCCCACCACGCCGTCGAGTACTATCAGCGGTTTTTGAACCAGTCTGAAGAGCACAGAGACGCGCTGAGCCCCAAGTGGAACAAACGCAGAGGGCTCGTTCAGGGCAACATCACGCGGCTCGAAAAGCGCATGGCCACGACCTTTGGTTACGTGACCGTCGCCAGCGAGCCCACAGGCGTCCAGGTCTTTGTCGACGGACGCCGCGCGGGCGCAGACCAAGACGCCGTGACCCCAGTCGGGGTCTACCTCCCTGCCGGAGAGCACAAGGTGAGCGTGCGCCTAGCGGGCCACAAGCTCGCAGAGAAGACCTTCACGCTAGCCCCGGGCAAGATACGGCCGCTCCGCTTTTCACTCGAGCCCGAGCCCATCAGCACCTCTGCCCCCATCGATGACGCCAAGGCCGAGCCGCTCTCCCCCTCAGAGCCCGGCGCCATCGCGCCGCTCATCGACGCCACCGACACCATCACCGCCAGCAGCGCAGCGGGCCCCGCGACCTCCCTCGGCCCCTGGATCGTCATGGGCACTGGCGGCCTCTTGGCCGTCGGCGCCGCGGTCAGCGCCGGCCTGGGCGCAGGCGCCAGGGGCGACTGGGAGAGCTACACAGAGAGCCTCCCCGCCCAAGGCCCGAGCGACCTAAACGCCTACGTCGACGCTGACACCACCTGGAGAGACCATGAGTCGACCGTCCAGACCTACGACATCTTGACCGGGGCCTTGGCGGGCGCCGCGGCGCTCGGCGTAGGCGCTGGCCTCGTCTGGCTCCTCCTCGCTGATGACGGGCCAAGCGACGCCCCAGAGCTCACCCTCACCCCCACCGCGGGCGGCGCCTTTGCCCACGCCCACTGGGAGTTTTGAGATGACACGCACACTGACCATCGCCGCCCTTATCGGCGCCTTGAGCGCCTGCGGTAGCCCCGAGGCCCCCGAGTGGCTTAAGACCTACCAAGAGACCGGAGAGCCTAGCGAGTTCCTTGGGGCCGAGGCTGACACGAGTGAGCCCGGCGACCCCACCGACGCCCCGGACACGGCGACGACAAGTCCGGATATCGAGAGCCCAGAGGACGTCGCGGCTGACACGGGGCCTGAGTGCGGCCCTGAAGAGATCCCGTGTAACGGCATCGACGACGACTGCGACCCGATGACCCCAGATGACGCCTGCGAGCAGCCAGGGGACGTCACCCAATACGCGGCGTGTGTCGAGGGCGCCTGCACGGTCTCACCCTGCGAAGAGGGCACCCAGAACCAAGACCAGATGGCCTGGGTCGATGGCGCAGATCACTGCGAGGTCACCTGCATCGAGACAGACATCACCTGCGACGGCGTCGACGAGGACTGCGACGGGCTGCCCGACAACGACGCCATGTGCCCAGATCAAGGGCCCGAGAGCATCTCGAAGTGCGCAGCGAGCTGCATGAGTGAGCCCTGCCCACCGAACACCTTTGACATCGACGGCGACGCCTCAAACGGCTGTGAGTACGCCTGCGAGAAGGTCGGAGAGGGCAATAATGACGCCACCTGTGACGGCATCGACGATGACTGTGATGGCGAGACCGACGAGGACCACGTGGCCGAAAACGTCATCTGTGGCCTCGGCGTCTGCGCCCAGACCGTCGTCAAGAGCTGCTCAGAGGGTCAGCTGATGCCGTGCGAGGAGAGCGACAGTAACCTGCCGAATAAGCAGCCCGACGACAGCCTCTGCGATGGGTTCGACAATGACTGTGATGGCGAGACAGACGAGGACTATGTGGCCGTCGAGACGAGCTGTGGGCTCGGTCCCTGCGTAGCGACGGGGGCCACCTCATGTGTCATGGGCATCGAAGAAGACAGCTGCACCGCCGGGACACCCTTGAGCGAGACCGACGACAGCTGTGACGGCACAGACAACGACTGCGACGGAGAGACCGA
>JBMYRH010000012.1:0-187966 GCA_049602155.1 Myxococcota bacterium
CAAGCGTGCGTGTGCGTACAGATCGACGACTACAACGCCGAGGCTCTCTCCTGGAGCGACGCTGACATTGATCTCTGAGGTGCCAACGCCAACAAAGTTTGTATCAGGGCCCTGTTGGTTCAGGGCAATGGGCTTTAGCAGCACAGCTGTTCGAGCAAAGCCAGACGCTTCCACCGCAGCCACGGCTTCCTCGTTGGTGTAGGGCGCGTGAATGTCTGTCTTGAGCGCGTAGCCAGCCGACTCGACGGCCTCGACGGCCTCAACGTCGGTGTATTTATCTGCAGCTAACAGGTAGCCCACGGTCTCGACCGCGGCGATGGCTTGCGCGTCGGTGTAGGTGTCTGCGGCCAAAAGATAAGGCTGGAGCGACTCGGTGAGCGCTGTCGTGGTGATATAGTCCTGCAGGGTGCCGGTGAGCGCCTCGGATGTGACGTAGGCCTGAAGCGTCGTGTTCAGGGCAGTGGTCGTCACCATGTCCGCGATGGCCGCGGTGATGGCGGACTCGACGTCGCTCGGCTTGGTGTAGCCCTCCACTTGGGCGTCAATGTCACCGGTAAGCAGTGTGCTCACCTGCGCGGCGGTCATATAGGTCCCTGCGTCGATGTCGCTCTGGGTCAGGTAGCCCATCGCCTCGAGCGCCTCCGTGGTGACGTACGGGGCTAGGGCTTCGGTCATCAGGTAGCCCGCGTCCGCGAGCTGCGTGTCGGTCAGGTAGCCCGCGGTGGCGATGTCCTCGAGGGTCGTAAACGCTGCGAGCTCGGCGGCCGTCGCGTAGTCGGCTGCGTCCATGCCGCCGAGCTGATCAGCGTTGACTGCGCTGACGGCGAAGGGGACCGCTTGGAGGCCGTGTCGGGGCTCAAGGGCTGTCCATGTCTCTGCGCCCTCGGTCTTCAGTTCGATGTCTAGCCAGAGCGGGCCATCACCGGTGAGGGCCTCGACGAGCGACGTGTCCTCTGCGGCTCCGAGCTCGAAGCGCAACACCCCGCCGGTGACCGCGATACCGGTGAGTTCTGCGCCCTGCCACGCTGCTGGGCAGGCCTCAGCCTCGGTGGCGCAGCCGTAGATCGCGGTGCGGACATCGACGGTGCCCTCGTAGGGCGCGCCGTCAGCGTCCGTGAGGTAGCCGGCGTAGGGGACGAGCGACGGCGCGGCGAGGGCGATGGTCGCCGAGGCCGAGAGCGCGAGCGCGATGGCGAAAATTCTCATCATGGCAATGCCTCAAGGTGCAGTGAGCCGTCAGGCGCACTGACAGTGCCCATGAACCCGCGCTGGGCTCCGAGCGGTTGTAAGGTCCACCCACCGCCTTGCAGCGTGGTGGTGAAGGTCGCTGGCCACGCACCCTGACGCAGCGGTACCGGGGGCGCCTCAGTGGGCCCGACGGTGTCGTCGCCCGTGATCACGCCGTCTCCCTGGGGGGTTATCCCGCCATCGGCGCTGATCACGCCGTCACCGTCCTCGATCTCGTCGCTGGAAGCGCCGTCGAGTTCTTGAGCGACCAGCTCGCTCGGATCGATGCCTCTGTCCAGGACACAGGCGGACAGCCCGAAAGTGGCGACCAGGATGATGAGGGGCACGAGGCGCACGGCGTCTCCAAGGGGTAACGATTGGTCACTCTATCACCAGGATCTCCACGTGGCACGTTCCTCACCCTTCCTAATGAAACAGGCACGCAGAGGGTGTTTGGGCGTCATTCAACCTGTCCCTTGAAAGAATTGGTTAAACCACTTAGTATTGGTTTAACCAATGTGAAGAGAGCCTTGAATGTCCTCACCCCAACGCATCTTCGAGAGCCTTCGGCGCGACATTTTGAGCGGTCAGCTCGCGCCCGGTGACCGCTTGCCCCCTGAGCGCACCTTGGCGGAGCAGCACGACACGAACCGCAACACGCTGCGCGAGGCGCTGCGGAAGTTGGAGCAGCTCGGGTTGGTCCGTGCACGTCAGGGTCAAGGTGTGACGGTTCAGGACTTCCGCCTTGATGGGACGCTCGAGTTGCTGACGCCTTTTCTCTTCCACGGCGCGGACGTCAATGAGCGGGTGGCAGTGTTGGTCGACCTCCTTCAGGCCCGCAGGCACGTGCTTCAGAGCACCCTGAAGCTGGTCGCCGAGCGCCATAGTGAGGCGGATATGGTGCACTTGGAGGCGCTGGCTCAGGCTCAGATCGCGGCCTCCGAGCGTGGAGACGCCGAGGCTGTCGTGCGGGGCGATATCGCGCTCGTGGACGCGTTCTTTGATGCCTCGCACTCGCTGACTTTTCGGTGGATCGCCAACAGCTTGTTGAGCGTCGCGAGGGAGATCGTGGAGCGCTTCCCTGCGCTCTGGATTCAGGACCCGACCTACCCGGAGGTCATCGCGACCCTCGTGGTCGCGCTCCGAGCGAGAGATGGCGACCGCGCCGCTGACATCCTCCACAGCTACTACCTCAAGACGGACGCCGTCTTGGTGGACATGCTCGAGACCATCGCTAAGCGCGCTGAAGAGGCACCACAACGACCGGAGGCATCATGAACCGCCCCACCCCACCACCGTACCCGATGAGTGGCCCCGTGCGCCGTGCGCTGCGCGCCGTCATCCGCGCGTCATGCCCGCTTGAGTCAGGCCCGAGGGTCCCTCAGATCGTCGACAAGGTTGAGCATCAGGTTCGGATGCTGATGCAGTACATGGCGCCGCTCACCGCCCGAGGGCTCTGCCTCGTCTTCCTGTTAGTGGACTGGAGTCAGCTCTGGTGTCTGCGGGGTTGGCGGCCGCTGCACCGGCTGTCACGGCGCCAATCTGTCAAGGTCGTCGGAGCGCTCTGCCGTGTGCGGTTTCAAGCCGTTCGTCAGCTGATGATGGCGGTACGCGCCACGGTCATCGCCGCCTATTACGACCAACCCGAGGTGCACTTCGCGCTTGGCTATCACCCGCGACCCTGGATTCGAGAGCGCTTGGCCTTGCGCCGCCGTTTGATGGCGGGACGTGAGGCGACGGTCGAGGATCAGATCCCCTATGCGCCGCCGGCGGTGAGCGCATGAACTCAAACATTCTGCGCTATGAAGACTACCGCCCGAAGGCGACCTATGACGCAGAGGTCATCGTCGTGGGCACGGGCGCCGGCGGGGCCGTCGTGGGCGCTGAGCTCGCCGAGGCCGGCTTTGATGTGCTCTTGGTCGAGGAGGGAGGGCATCACCCGACCGAGGACTTTGACCCGAGCTTGAAGGCGGCGCTTCCTCACCTCTACCGGGACGCTGGCGCGACGATGATCTTGGGCGAGCCCTCGATCCCCTTCGCTGAAGGTCGCTGCGTCGGCGGCAGCACGGTCATCAACGGCGCCATGACCTATCGGCCTCCAGAGCGGGTCCTTGATCACTGGGCGCAGCACACGGGCTCTCAAGACTTGAGCCCCGCTGGTCTGGAGGCTGCGTTTGAGCGCGTCGAGTCACGCATTCACGCCAAACCACAAGCAGCCGCCTCCATCGGTGGCGATAACCGCGTCATCCGACAGGGCGCCGAGCGCATGGGCTGGCGGTACTCTGAGAACCTTCGCAACCAAGACCACTGCGTCGGCGCCAATGCGTGCATCACGGGGTGCCCGACTGGCGCCAAGCAGTCGACCCTCGTCAGCTACATGCCAAGAGCGTTGGCGCACGGGGCGCGATGCCTCACAGAGGTGCGCGTCGAGCGCCTCCTCATTGAAGGCGGGCGCTGTGTCGGGGTCGTAGGGCGCGCGATGAACCCTGAGACACGTCGCAGAGATAAGCGCGTGACCATCCGGGCGCAGGTGGTTGTCGTGTCCGGAGGCGCAGTCCAGACCCCGACCTTGCTGCTCAAGCACCGCTTGGGTCGCCCAAGTCGTCAACTGGGGCGGAACTTCCTCTGCCACCCGAACGCGAAGATGCTCGGCCTCTTCCCCTACGAGGTGCAGGGCTGGAAGGGCGTGAGCCAGGCCGGTCAGATCAAGGAGATGGAGTCTGAGGGCATCGTCTTGGGGATCAATTTCATCCCGCCTGGGATCGTCGCAGTGGGCGTGGAGGAGGTCGCCGACGAGGGCTGGGATACGATGCGGCGCTATAACCAGATGGTCGTTGGCGCCTGCCTGGTCGAGGACTCGACCACCGGGCGCGTGCATCGAGGGCCCTTCGGTCACCCCATTGCGCGCTATGACATCACCGAGTCGGACCGTGATCGCTTTGTTCGGGGGTCGGTCGCCATGGCTGAGCTGTGGTTCGAGATGGGGGCAGAGGCCGTGAACATGCCCTTTGTCGGGGCACCCCTTGTCCGCTCGATGGACGCGCTTCGCGCGATCGACCTCGCTCGGATTCGACGCCGTGACCTTGAGCTCTTCACTGTCCACTTGATGGGCACGGCCCGCATGGGGGCTCGGCGCGAGGAGTCGGTGATCGACTTGAACGGCCAGCTCTGGGATCTGCCTGGCTGCTACGTGGCCGACGCATCGGTCTTCCCCAGCGCGGTCGGGGTGAACCCACAGGTGACCATCATGGCGATGGCGACGCGCATCGCGTCCCGGATGATTCAGGATCGCGGTCGCCTGCTCGCTGCCGCCTAGGTGGCTACTGCATGGCGCCAGGTGGCTACTGCATGGCGCCAGGTGGCTCCCATTCTCCATCGCCGTCTTGATCGACCTCGATGGGGTTGGTCAGGGCGTATGGAGGGCCCGACCAGGTGACGGGCGCCATCGAGCCCGACCCGATGACCTCGATTGCGTACCACGCGTCTGCGGTCGGGGTGACCGTCCAGACGGCATCGAAGCGCAGGACGGGATCGGCCGAGGTCGTGATGTCCTCGACGCGGATCACTTGACCATTCTCCCAGAGCCGGACCTCGTCCAAGGTGATCCAAGTCGGCGCTTGGACAACGACGCGGAAGTTGGTGTTGCCCTCTGCATCCACCCCAGTCAGGTCGCCAAGCCCCGCGACGGTCTTGCCCTCGCTGTCGACCGCGGTGAAGCGGACGAAGGGGCCACAGGAGACGAAGCTCTTTCGCGAGCGGATGGGGTCGACGAGCGCTTGGCTGTCTGCACTCACACTCGCGGCGTCGACCTGGATCCAGTTGCGTGGGGTCCCGATCAGCCCGTCCTCTCCGTGGCTGTCTGATCCCGAGGCCAGGGCCTTTCGGTAGCCGTGGTTGGTGAGCCCGATCCAGTCTTGCAGTTCATCGCCCTTGCCGCAGCCGCCGTTAAAGACCTCGATGGCGTCCCAGTTGGTCGACCAGTCTCCCGGGCGCCCGACGGTGTCTTCGTTCGCTTTCAGGCCCACGAAGCTGAAGTAGCCGCTGATGTCGCTGCCGCGGGGGTGATTGATCTGGATAATCTCATCCCCGGCGTGCTGGTCTCGGATCGCCTGAAAGAGGTCCACAGCCCCTTTGTCGTGGGGGTAGACGGCGCCACCATTGGGCTCCTCGGTGCGCCACTCCAGCGGGAAGGCGTTGAAGTGGCCGTGGGTGAAGGTGGTGACCTCTTGCCCTGCGATCCCGATGGTGTCGTTGTCGACCCCAGCGTCCTGGATCGCTGCCGCCAAGTTCCCGATGTACACGTGCTCGGTCAGGATAGGGAGGTCCAAGTCCTCGGTGGCCGCCTGTCGGGCGCGAATGTGCCACGGCACATAGCTATCCGGGCTCCAGTACGCGTGGATGTGGAAGTCACCTGAGAGCCACCCCGTCGTGTCGATGACCTGCTCGACGGTCATCGACAACACGGTCTCCTCTCCGGCGACGACCGTGATGGCGCGCTGGTCACGCTCATGGGTCGGTCCACGGCTGGCGGTGACGTCATAGGTCCCGGCGGGCAGCTGGATCACCGCCTCGTCGCCGGTCACATAAGCGACAGCGCTGCGGTCGCCGCTCCATGTCTTCTGGGCTGGTCGTGCATTCTGAGGAGGGTGGGCGCTCGGTGTCTCACCGGTTCGGATGAAGGTCACCCGCGCCGCTGTTGGGGCCCCGGAGGTCACCTCAGTGACGCTCACGCGCACCGTGGCCGGGGTTGGGAAGACCAAGGGCTCAAGGGCCTTGTTGTCCCCGTTTAGTGCGAGGTTGATGACCTGTGAGGCGCCACGCCCCTCCATGTAGGCGGTCATCGTGTAGTCGCCATCAGTGAGGCCGAGGCGGTACGTGCCGTCCGGGGCCACAGGCGCGATCCCCAAGATCGCGTCGTCTTCGGCGCGTCGCGCGACCACCCACGCCTCTGCTACGGCACCATCATCGGCGCTGTTCACCGAGCCACTGACCTCGCGCGCCTCTGCGGTCGTGCCACGGAGTTGCCGAAGGCCCTCATCAAGCCCAGCGGGCCCGTTGAGGCTCGCGAGGATGGTGTATGTTCGGGTGACTGCGCTCTTCTTCGGGACCTCGAACCCCTCCACTTGGAAGATCGAGACGCCGGCGTAGCCGTAGATGCTCACGATGTCGTCTCGCTCGCTGTAAAAGGCGTAGGAGATCTCTCGTCCGGAGAGCCCGAAGTAAGGGAGAAGCTGACCGTTGACGTCCGCGTAGCCATACTCCGGGACGTAGTTCAAGACGCCGTCACCCGCGTGAGACATGACGATCGGCCAGTCGACCCAGAGGTCACCGGTCTGCGCGTTCTCGAGGGTGACCTTCAAGGTGAGGGCTTGGTCACCGGCGCCGAGCGTGTAGTCGTAGGTGAGGATGAATTCGGTCGGATCCAGGTTCAAGACAGAGCCCAACGCAGCCTCTGCGAAGTAGAGCAGTTGCGTCGCGCCGACGTAGCGCACGTGGGCTGTCCCCGAGGTGCGCCCGTCGTCGACGATCTCCACGCTCTCGGGCTTGAAGACGTCGAGGTTCCAAGCGAAGAAGAGCTCGCCAAAGTAGTCGGGCGAGAAGCTACCGTCGTCTTGGCGCGCCGCCGCGTCAGTGACATTGCCGCCCCAGTAGCTATAGCCGCCGCTGCGCCTGACCCCCTCGATGACAAAGGCGACCTGGGCGTTGTCGATGCGGATGTCGCCGATCTGCCCCTCCATCTTAGGGCCTGGCAGGAGGCCAGAGGCGTCCTCGATGACCCCGGCGCGTGCGGCGCCTTCATCGGCCGCCGAACCGAAGTCATAGGGTGCAGGCTTGGCGTCCTCGGTGTCCGCCTCTTCGCCGGTGTCGACTTGCACCGCTGCAGTGTCGGTAGCGACGGCGCCGCTTGAGTCACTCGCCGTCGGGCTGCTGTCTGCTTGGGCTGTCGCGGAGTCCGTGGCTGGCTCGGTCGGGGTGACGGGGTCGGTGGCGCAGCCCACCCAGAGCAGGGCAGAGATGCATAGGAGCGGTCGATACCAGGTCATGGCGCTGTGTCCCCGAGGGCAAGAGTCGGGGGGACGTTACCATCACGCGACGCTTCGGTGAATGGATTGTCCCATCAGGGCAGCGATCGCTCCATGGCCTCAGCCAAGGTGAGGTCGAGGGAGGTCAGCCCCCCGGCGTCGTGAGTGGTCAACCAAACCTCGACCCGGGCATAGACATTGAACCACTCAGGGTGATGACCCATCGACTCCGCGACCTCCGCGACGCGCCCCATCCAGGCGAAGGCGGTCAGGAAGTCATTGAAGGTGAAGACGCGATGCAGCTTGCCGTCCGAGAGGCCCCAATCGGGTCGCTCACTAAGCCAGGACTCAAGGTGCGTTTGGGACAGGGTCGGCCGGGGCATCGGTGCCTCCTTCAGGCGTGATCTCTGAGTCTTCGTCGGTGCTCTCTTGCGATTTAAAGCGACCGTTTTGGCAGCTCTCTTTGAGGGCGAGAGGTAGCGCTGTGCCACGGAGCTTAGCCTGGGTGAACCCCTCTGCGTTGATGCGCTCAGAGAGGGCTGCGATGCGCTTAGGACCCAGGGGATGAGAGCGCCAAAAGTCGAGGGCCTCGAAAGAGCCCTCCATGTCCTGTTCGTGCAACCCATTAAGGGCGCGGTTAGCCCCTGACACGTCTTCCGGATGCAGCGCATGGAGGATCGTGAGCCCGGTCGCATCGGCTGCGATCTCTTGCTCACGGCTGTGGGCGCTCGACATGGCCTCGAGGGCGAGCTGGAGCCCGATGGTCGGGTCGATCCCCGTCGTCATCAGCATCCCCCCCATGGCAAGCTGCAGCGCCAGAGAGCGACCCATTCCTCGCAGGTGGTCGCGGTGCGCGAAGTGCCCCAGTTCATGGCCCAAGATGAAGATGAGCTCCTCCTCGGTGTCCACGATCTTGAGCAGCCCCGAGGTCACGACGATGCCGCCGCCTGGGAGCGCGAGCGCGTTGGGAGCTCGCTCACAGGCGACCCGCACACGGAAGTCGTAGGGCAGCTCAGGTCCAGCGCGTTTGACGCGCTCGAAGATCGGCATCAACGCCGCCTCTGCGTCTTCGTCGAAGCCCTGCTCTCCGAAAGGCTGAAGCATCTCGGGGACCATATCGGCGAAGAGCGCAACCTCTGTCGCTGGATCGAGCTGATCGACGGCGACATCGACGATGGTGCTGACGACGAGGAAGAAGACCCCGACGATAAACATGGCGCCGATGACGAGGGCGAGGATGATCTTGAAGGTGCTGTCGCCGAGGTTGTTGATCCCCTCGGCGGGCGCCCTAGGGGTCAGCTTCATGTCTGCTCGGGCGCCATCAACGCACTGGCGAATCGGACCGCAGTGCCATAGGCGACGACCT
Source organism: Myxococcota bacterium (assembly GCA_049602155.1). GTDB lineage: Bacteria > Myxococcota_A > UBA9042 > PHBI01 > JBMYRH01 > JBMYRH01. The sequence continues at coordinate 8,617 of JBMYRH010000012.1, forward strand.
CCATCGCCGCTGTCCCTTTGCCGTCATTGCGAGAGCTCGCGATGCGCGCGGTCTCGACTCGGACACAGATGATCGCTTCGTACCCTTGAGCGTGCGCGAGCTCCTTCATCCGCAAGATGGCCTCTCGACGGGCTCGGTCGATGATGGTCTCGTACGCGCTAACGCGGCCCCCGAAGAAGAAGTAGAGGCCAGCTGTGAAGCGCTTGAAGTAGTCGATGGAGATGCACACTGCGCCGGTGACGAGCGCCGGCTGGCATGCGCCGCTGACCCCCGGCATGTCCCGGAGGGTGATCGCCATCACGTGTCGGAGCCGCGCTTCACGGTCTCGGATGCTGGCGTAGTGTCGACCCTCGCGCGCTTTGCCGACGACATAGCCGAGCGAGAGGAGGCCTACGGTGAGGCCCAATTGGAAGAGTCCCTCCATCTCGGGGCTACTCCACCCGAACGGCGGTGCCGTAGGCGAAGAGCTCAGAGGCGCCTGCAGCGACCGATGAGGTGGCGAAGCGCACGTTGACGACGGCGTTCGCTCCCATGGAGCTCGCCTGAGCGACCATGCGGTCGACCGCCTCTTTCCGAGACTCTCCGAGGAGCTCGGTGTAGCCGGTCAGCTCACCCCCCACGAGGTTCTTAAACCCGGCGGCGATGTCACGACCTATGTGCTTGGCCCGGACGGTGCTCCCGGAGACGAGACCGTAGACTTCGGTGATGTCCGTCCCGGGGACGGTCTCGGTTGATACCAAGATCATGGGTGGCTCCTTGGCGATGCGAGTCGAGCCGTATTTGACCTTATCCCGCTGAGGACGGCAACCACCCGGTTGTGGCCCTCCCCGAACTCGATCTGATAGACTGCCCCACAGGAGGACTAGTCACGTGTCGGACGGAACCCAAGAGCCGCAAGAGGATGTTGATCCAAGCCTCCTCGCCCGCGCGCTCGCCCTGAAGCTCGACAGTGTAATCGACCATGAGCAGCGCGCGGTGCTGCTGCGCGAGTACGTGACGTCGGCGGGCCCGGATGGCGCCGTGCGCGGTCTGCATGTGCTCATCAAGAGCGCGATGCGGGGGGATCAACGCGGCGCTTGGGTGGCCGTGGCCATCGCGATCTGCGCCGAGGCGCTCCCCTACGACATGATGGAGTCGCTCTACCGCGCTGCGCGCAACGCAGACCTCGATATCGTGCGCCTGCTGATGGTCGGCGGCAACGCCAGCTTTAAGACCGCCTTGGATGGCGAGTTTGGGCGGGATGACTTCATCGAGAACCTGACGCTCGGTGAGCGCAAGGCCAAGGCGCGTCTCCGTGACAAGAATGCCCTCGATCGTCTCCTCTACGATCCGGACCCTAGCGTGGTGCGCATCTTGCTGGGGAACCCGCGTGTGACAGAGGCCCATGTGCTCAAGCTGGCGTCACGGCGCCCGAACCGCGCGATCGCCTTGCGAGAGATAGCGCGCGAGCCGAAGTGGCTGAGCCGTGGGGCGATTCAGCGGGCCTTAGCGCTCAACCCTTACACCCCCATCCGAATCACCCTTACGCTGCTGCCGCTCTTCTCGACCCAGGAGCTCCATGAGCTGTCTCAAGACGGGAACCTGCACCCGCTCGTGAGCCGCGGGGCGAAGGCCTTCCTCGATGACCTGGGTTGGAAGCCCCCGACGTTCCACTAAGTGCGGAAGGGCTGTTAAGCGTCGCCGCCACCCAGTTTGGCCTTGAGCGCTGCGAGCTCAGCCTCAACGTGGAGGGCCTTGGCAGCTTCCTTGGCTTTCGCGACCTCGGGGTCGCCGGCGACCTCGTTCATATGCTCGACGAACTCTGCTGTGCCTGGGCGGATGCCTCCGACCTCGACACGGCGGGCTTGCATCCGGCAGTCAGCTTTTTTTTGGGCGAGGGCGTCGAGCTCCCCTTCGATCAGGATCTTGTCCGACTGGAGAGGCTCGATGAGCGCTTTGACTTGATCGTAGTTGGCCTTGGCCTTCACGAGCAGCTCACGGGCCTTGGCGAGCCTGGGCTCCTGGACATCCAGTTGCGCCTGAACCTTGGCCAGCTTGGCCTCCTCTTCCTTCTCCATGATGACCAGCTCGGCCATCAGCTGTGTGCTGCCCTCATCTGCCATCTCAAGGTCCTCCAATGACGCGATCGATCCATGTGACTAGCCCGGTCATCCGAGGCTCCGCCCGTCGCCGAGCGTCGGCGACCTCCTCATCAGGGGAGACCGCTTCGCGGACCTCCAGGTAGCTCTTTAACTTTGGCTCGGTGCCGCTGGGCCTCACGACAACGCGGCCTCTGTCAGCCAAGTGGAACACGATCACGTTGCTGCGAGGTAGCCCGAGGGCCTCGGCATCCGGTCCTGCGAGGTCGTTCACACTGGTCACAGCGACCTGAGCGATCTCCACCGGGGGGGCACTGCGCAGCCCCGCCATCAGCGCGTCGATGCGCGCACGGCCATCGAGGCCAGGGAGCCTGACCGAGACCTGGTGATTAAGGTACACGCCGTGGGCTCGGTAGAGGGTGTCGAGTTGATCGAGGAGCGTCATGCCACGTGACTTCAGGTCCGCCGCGAGCTCCATCAGGATCTGGGCCGCCCCGACCCCGTCCTTGTCCCGAACCACGCTCCCCACGCAGTACCCGAGGGCCTCCTCGAACCCAAAGATGAAGGTGCCGCCTCGGTCCATCGTTGCCAGGGACCGGTCCCAGATCCACTTGAACCCAGTCAGCGTCTGCAGGCACGTCGCCCCAGACGCTTCAGCCACCGCGCGGAGCATCGTCGTGGAGACGATCGTGGTGGCCAGGAACGGGTCGTCGCCCGCCGTGCCGTGGGCGATGCGCCCTCGCAGCAGCCAGTCCCCGAGCAGGACCCCAAGCTCGTTACCGCTGAGCACACGCACTGGCCTCCCAGCCCGCCGGACGGCCACGCAGAGGCGGTCGGTGTCCGGGTCGTTGGCGACGACGAGGTCGGCATCAACTCGCTCTCCAAGCGCGAGGGAGAGATCTAAGGCCCCGGGCTCTTCTGGGTTGGGGAAGGTCACCGTGGGGAAGGCCCCGTCGGGTTCAGATTGCTCCAAAACGGGGTGCAGGTCGTCAAAGCCTCTCCGTCGGAGCGCCGCCTCGATCCAGCGATGCCCCACGCCGTGGAGCGCCGTTGTGACGACCCGCACTTGTGCGGGCGGGGGGACTGGCCCCTGGCATTGGCCGTCCAATGCGCCCAGGTAGTGCGCTTCTAGGGCGTCATCGAAGCGCATGAGCAGTCCGTTCGATTCCGCGGCGTCAAAGGGGGTACGTGGGAGGTCAGAGATCGACCCCGCGGCGATGCCCTCGGATTGGATGCGCTGGTCTTGGGGGGAGACGATCTGCGCCCCGTTGGGCGCGTACACTTTCAGACCGTTGTACTCCGGCGGGTTGTGGCTCGCGGTCACGATCGCCACAGCGGCTGCGCGGGTGTGGCGCCCGGCGAAGGCACAGACCGGAGTCGGGGTCGGCCCCTCGATCCAGTGGACGCGGAGCCCGTGACCGCACAGGACCTCGGCGACGACACGAGAAAGCTCAGGAGAACCGCGTCGGCCATCCCGCCCCACCACGACACCTCGGTCGCGTGCATCAGGGACATCGGCGATCAACTGTCGCGCGAGACCGGCCGTGGCGCGCGCGACGGTGACTTGATTCATCCGCGCTGGGCCTGCGCCGAGCTCTCCGCGCAGTCCGGCCGTCCCGAAGGTGAGGGGGCCTGCGAAGCGCTCGGCGAGGCCATGGGTGTCCCGCTCAGCGATGAGCATCTCCAGCTCGCGCCGGGTCTCGGGATCGGGATCGTCGGCGATCCACGCCTCTGCTGATGCGACGAGATCTCTGAGCGCTGAGTCGGTGTCCGTATCCATTGCCACCAAGGTAAGGGCACCCGTCAGGTCGATCAACTGAGGGCATTGAGTGCGCTGATGCTTGATCCAGAGCGCGAGACTATGAGACACAGTCTACATGTGGTTCCACGTCGCCATACTCCACCAGCCAGATGTCCGAGTCATCTCCTGATCCGTTGATCCGTTGACCTCACATTTGCGCTTTGGAGAACCCTTATGACCTTGACCACGCCTCCCATGCCTCCCATTGACGGCGAGCCCGTCCGGCACCTCAAGCCCCCCGTCGATCCGGCCTCTATCACCTGGCGACAGCTCCGCCGTGATGCGTTTTGGCAGCAGATCCCAGCCTGGAGCGAGGTCGAGGAGGACACCTTCCTCGATCATCTCTGGCAGGAGAAGAACGCGATCACGAGCCCTAAGAAGCTCATCAAGGCCGTCCGAGATCTCGTTGACGAATCATTCGTGCAAGACCTGCAGGCAGGCTTTGATCAAGCACCGATGGCCGTCCGGGTCTCGCCCTATGTCTTGTCGTTGATCGACTGGCAGAATCCTTACGTGGATCCTCTCCGTAGGCAGTTTCTCCCAGTCGCTTCTCAGCTGCAGCCCGATCACCCGATGCTGACCCTGGACTCCCTCGGCGAGCAGGCCGACGCGCCAGTGCCGGGGTTGACGCACCGTTACCCGGACAAGGCCCTCTTCCTGGTCCTTGATACCTGCCCCGTGTACTGCCGCTTTTGTACGCGAAGCTATGCGGTGGGGAGCAACACGGAGGAGGTAGAGAAGGTCCAGCTCAAGGCCAACAAGATGCGCTGGGAGAGGGCTTTCCAGTACATGTCGGAGCGCCCTGAGCTTGAGGACATTGTGATCAGCGGCGGCGATGCGTACCGCCTCAAGGCCAATCAGATCCGCGAGATCGGTCATCGCCTCTTGGACATGCCGAACATCCGCCGCTTCCGCTTCGCGACGAAGGGGCCGGCGATCCTCCCCATGAAGATCCTCACCGATCACGACTGGGTCGACGCCATCAGTGAGATCGCCGAGCGGGGCCGCAACGTGGGCAAGGATGTGATGATTCACACCCACTTCAGCCACCCCAACGAGGTCACTGGCATCTCCAAGGACGCGATGCACCGGCTCTTTAGCCGCGGCATCAAGGTGCGTAACCAGTGCGTGCTCCAAGCGGGGATCAACGACTCGGCCGAGACGATGATCGAGCTCAACAAGCGCCTCGGGTTCATCAACGTCGAGCCCTACTACGTCTACATTCACGACCTGGTAAAGGGGACCGAAGACCTCCGCACGACGGTCGCCTCCGGGATCCGCATTGAGAAGCGCCTGCGTGGCGCGACAGCGGGCTTCAACACGCCGGTCTTCGTCGTCGACGCGCCTGGCGGCGGTGGCAAGCGCGACGTGCACTCCTTCGAGCACTATGACCAAGAGACAGGCATCTCGGTCTACACGGCTCCCTCGGTGAAGAAGGGGCAGCTCTTCATGTACTTCGACCCCGTCCAAGAGCTGACGCCAGCGATGCAGCAAGCGTGGTCGGATCCGAAGCTGCGCCACGACATGGTGCATGACGCGCTAAGCACTGCTCGCGCCAAGATCATCTAGGGCGTGATTTGCGTCGGCGTTCGCTTCGTTGAGACGAAGCGGGCGCGGCGCTATCGCGGGTCGATGGCCGTCGCGGCCGACGGAGCCCCCAGGGCTAGAAGATGCCCTCCATGAAGGGCCCAAACTGACCGCTGACGAGCAGTGTGCCGCCCTCATAGAGGTCCACGTTGACCGTCGCGTCGATCCCGACGAGGACACCGTCCCAGGCGAAGAAGCCCATGCGCGCATTCAACGGCACGCTGACACCGAAGTACTCTGAACCTTCCCACTCAGAGCTCAATCGAGCGAAGCCCAGCCCCGCTCCTACGGTGAGCTCGATGATGTGAAGCGGCAGGGTCGCTCGGGCTATCCCGAGCACCCGGACCTGGAGCAACTCCGCGACATCCGTCCACTGAGCGACCGACGCGGCCAAGCCAAACCCGAAGTAGCGGCTCGTGTAGTAGAAGATCCCAACCTGCGCGGCGATCCCAGGGTCCGCATCGGTGCAAGGGCCGAGGTCGGTCATCAGGCACTGACTAAGGCCAAGGACACCCTCAAGCCGCAGGTGCTCCATGTCGGCACCCTCATCGTCGTCCTCTTCTGGTTCCTCTTCATCCCGGCGATGATCGTCATAGGCGTCTCCGCCCTCGGTGTCGTCGTAGTCATCGTCTTCGCTCTCGTCCGACTCCTGTCCAAGGGCCTTTCGTCGATCGAGGTCGGCCTGGGCCAGTTCGCCTTGCGCCGTCAGCTCTCGCTCCATCTCGTCGTAGCTGTCGCTGAGGACCCCCAAGTCGGCGACCAACTTGGAGGTCTTCTTTTCCTCGAGGTTGAGCTCGGAGCGCCACGCAGCTCTGTACTCGTCGTGCTCAACTCTGACGCTCTCCGAGCACATCGGGACCGGGAACGTCTTGGGCGTGACGCCCATCAGTGTCCCGTCTACAAAGACCTTAGCGCCTCGAACCGAGTCGCCAGAGGCGTTGATAGCTTGAACCCGTAGCCCGGCAGGGCGCGCCTTCATGACCACGTCGACCACGTGATGTTTACCGGCCGGCAGCGTCAGCTTCTGGCTCTTTGTGTAGTGGCAGCGGTCCCCGATCGCCAAGGTGTGTTTGCCTTTGTCGACCTGGAGGTCCATCAGCGGCGTGTTCCCGATCACCTCGTCATTCAAGCTGACTGGCAAGCCGGCGGGCGTGGACTTCACGTCAAGGGTCGCGAAGGTGGGCGCCAATCGCCAACCGACCGTCTGACCGTCCTCGAGGGTCACAGTCACCCCTTTGGATTCATGACGTGGCAGCGTCATCGTGACCCGGTGGCGCCCTGGATCGACGTCCCGAGTGCAGGGCGTCTTTTTGCAGATCACCACGTCCCCTAAGCTCACCGACGCTCCGGCGGGCTTGGACGTGAAGGTCACGTTGGCGATGTCTTCCTCTTCAGGGATCCACTCGCCTGCCTCCTCACTCACATCCTCAACCCCGACGCTCGCCCGGCGGCGGCGCTTACGCTGCTCAGCGCCCTTGGGCATCTGGACATCGCGTCGCTTAAGCTTCTCCATCAGGCGGTAGGTCGCCTTCTGGACGATGGTGTCGATGGGCTGGTCCTTCCACGGGACAGACGCTGTGGCCCGCTGACATCCGGTCGCTGCGTCCGCCAAGGTGAGCGAGAGGGCTCCCTCGAAGCGCTCGGCGGTGAGCAGAGAGTTCGCGGAGACCTCGGCCCCGAGTGCACAGCGCTGATCATCGCGTTTGTCGCTGCTGTGACTCTCTTTGCGGACCGCCTTGAGGCGTCGTTGCATCTCTTTGTCGGGGACCACAGTGAGCTTGCCGGATGCCGCCAGAGCGGCCTCCACGCGACGCTGAAGGGCGCGGTCGACTTTACCTTTGATGTTGAGCCCACTGACTTGCACCCGTGGGTTGTCGTCTAGGTAGCGGCGGATGATGGACTCGATCTCGTCCACGTGCTGGCCGCGCTCGACGAGCAGGTTGCCCTGCCAAGACCAGACGAAGGCCTCTGGAAGGTTCTTGACGCCGAGCTGCTCTCCGACCTTGGGATCACAGAGGGACTCATCGGGGTTCCAAGGCAAGCTGCTGCACCGTCCGTCGTGCGTGGCGTCCTCCGTGATGTTGACCACGACGAGCTTGAGGCCTTGGGCGGCGTACTTCTTCCGAAGCGCCTCCCATCGCGGGGCTGATTTCACACAGGGTTTGCACCAGTCGGCGTAGAACTCAACAGCGACCAGTTTGGTGCCGGGTTCATCGAGCCATCGCTCGAGATCGAGATCGGACGCCTGCGATGGCGACGCGAGAAATAAGAGCGCGAGCGCGCTGAGGAGAAGTCCTTTCATAGGCGGGAGGATGGCATAGGTCGCGGCCCTCGCCAACGTCACATCGCTCTCAGGCTGAGCCGACGACGATGACGCGGTTCGGTGGGTTATTAGGGGTCGCTCACGTCGAGGTGCAGACCGCACTCACGTTTGAGGTCAGATTCCCACCACCAACGGCCATCGCGCTCGGTTTGTTCCGCGGTGACTGGTCGTGTGCATGGCGCACATCCGATAGAGCGGAACCCTTGCTCGTGGAGTGTATTGGTCGGCACGCGTTCGGCGTTCAGGTACGCCCACACGCGCTCGGAGGTCCAGGCGGCCAACGGGTTAATCTTCGTCAGCGGCGCATCGTCGGAGCCGAAGATGGGATCGGGCTGCACCAAAGGGAGCTCGCCGCGCGTCGCCGGGTTTTGGTCGCGCCGTTGGCCTGTCAGCCAGGCGGGGCGATTCGCGAGCGCGCGCCTCAGCGGCGCGACCTTTCGGACGCTGCAACAGGGCTCATGGCCCTCGTTCAAGAAGCTGAAGAGACCACGCTCAAGGACAAAGTCCTCAAGCGCTTGTGCGTCTGGGTGCATGACCTGAATGGGGATCCCGTAGTGCGTTCGAACGTTCTCGACGAAGCGAAGCGTCTCTGGGTGCAGTCGACCTGTGTCTAAGACAAAGACTTGAAACGGGAGCCCCGTCTTAAAGGCCATGTCGATCACGATGACATCTTCTGCGCCGCTGAAGGCGATCGCTGTGCGCTCTCCGAAGGTCTTTAGCGCCCAATGGATGACCTTCTGCGGCTCATCTTCGTCGAGGGTCTTCGCGTCTGCTTCCTGGCTGACTCGGCGACTCATCGCCGCATCTGGCGTCGTCATCGGGCGGTCTCTCAGGACCGAGCGGTGCAGCTTGAGCGCACTGGTGTAGACCGTCTGTTCTTCTCCGGGCTTGCCGACCAGGAAGAACGGAGCGGAGTCGACGTTGTGTTTCTGGGCGAGCCGCATCCCTTCGCTCTTGGGATCGTCTTCATCAGCCCAAATTACGGTGTCGATGAACCCCCAGGCACCGCGCCGCTTGAGCAGCGCTTCGGCTTCTTGGCACTTCTTGCAGGCCGTGCCATCCGAGAGGCGCTTCTTAATCATTGTGACCATCATCGTTCGCCAAAATTAGCACTGGTGAGGGATCCTCGCCACCCTGCTTTCGTCTCGATGCAGTCGCACGAGCGCGCGCAGCCTTCGCGGGGGCGGCGCGGACCCTCAATGCGACGGAAGTTTCCTTCGGACACGCTCGACCTGATACCCTTCGCGGGTGAAGAACACGCACCTCGACGTACGAATCCTCCTTAACGGGATGGCCTTGGTTGTGGCTGGCCTCCTCAGCGCGGGCTGCGACGAGGTCGCTGCGCCCGTGAGCGCGACCGATCTGTCGGAGTCCATCGAGCCGTGGGATGAGGAGAACACGATCTCCGCGGCCCCTGGACCCGAGGACATCGCGGACACCGCCACCGAAGCACCAGAGGATGTCTCGGTGGCCCCTCAAGATGTCCCGGAGTCGGACCCGGTTGAAGAGATATCCGAGCCATCGGATATCGACGAAGGGCCGGCGCCCGGGACGCTCGGTGCGCCATGCACGACCTCGGACACCTGCTTCTCGGGGTGGTGCATGCCCAGTGACGAGGGGATGGTCTGCTCCAAAGGCTGCCTTGAGAGCTGCCCGGAGAGTTGGTCCTGTCAGAGCATCATCGGCCCATCCGGTGCCCCTTCGTTTGTGTGCGTTCAGCCCACTGCGCTCTTATGCCAGCCCTGCGTCGAGCATAAGGACTGCAACCAAGCCATCGCAGCTGGGACGAATCTATGCGTCGAAGGCGGTGACGAAGGCTCTTTTTGCGGCGTGGCCTGCGACGACGACTCGGGCTGCCCTGACGACTACGCCTGTGAGCAGGTGCCCGCCCCGGGTGGGGGGACGTCTTCGCAGTGTGTCCCAGCCGATCAAGGTCAGTGCGCTTGCAGCACGATCGGCATTCAACTTGAACTCCAGACCGGGTGTGGACTCAGCAATGATCTTGGTCGCTGCTTGGGGGCGCGTGGCTGTGCCCCGGGCGGGCTGACTGAGTGCGATGCGCCCGAGGCGGTTGTCGAGGTCTGTAACGGGGTCGATGATGACTGCGACGGTGATGTCGACAATGGCTTGGGGGGCGATCCTTGCGAGGTTGAGAGCGGTGCCGGGACGTGCCCGGGGACCGAGGTGTGCTCTCAAGGGCAGCTCATCTGCCAGGGCTCTCCGCCCATCGACGAGATCTGCAACGGAGTCGACGATGACTGTGACGGCTCCCTCGACGAGGGCTTCATCGACAGCGAAGGGGACGGTATCCCCGACTGCTCTGATCCGGACGACGATGACGACGGCGTCGCTGACGATTTCGACTGCGAGCCCTTGAACGCGGCGGTCTCGCCGGAGACCCCTGAGACCTGCAATGGCATCGATGACAACTGCAATGGCGACATTGACGAGAAGAACGCGGAGGGGTGTCAGGTTTTTTGGCAGGACATCGACGCGGATGGCTACGGGAGTGAATCAGCGCCCTCCCGATGCCTGTGCGCCGAGGACCTCAACATCTTCTACACGGTGCCTGATAGCCCCGATGAGCCTTCGGATTGCGCGGACTTCTTCCCTGACGTGAAGCCGGGGGGGATCGAGGTCTGCGACGGCGTCGATGACGACTGTGATGGCTCGGTCGACGAGGGGTTCGAGGACTTCGATGGCGACGGCAAGCCTGATTGCACCGACGGCGATGACGACGGTGACGGCACCAGTGACAACGAGGATTGCGCGCCCAACGACCCCGAGGTCCACCTTAACGCTCAAGAGGCCTGTAACGGCATTGATGATGACTGTGACGGGCTCACAGACGAGATGGATGCGACGGGGTGCATTCCGTACTACCTCGACTCCGACTCCGACGGTCAGGGTACGGACACCGTGCCCCCGACCTGCCTCTGCTATCCGGATCCGGCGACCTTGTACACGGCCTTTGGCTGGGGGGACTGCGATGACTTGTCCGACTCGACCTATGTTGGTGCGCTTGAGCTCTGTAACGGGGTGGATGACGACTGCGACGGGTTCACAGACGAGTGGCTCCCAGACTTTAACTTGGATGGTGAAGCCGACTGTGTGGACGACGACGATGACGGCGATGGCGCGCCAGACAGCGAGGATTGCGCACCCTTCGATCCGACGGTGACGCCCGGCGCCGTCGAGGTCTGTAACGGCAAGGACGACAACTGCGAGGACGGCGCAGATGAGCCAGGCAGCCTTGGGTGTTTCGACTATATGCTCGATGTCGACGGCGACGGGATGGGCAAAGACGACTACCCCTCGAAGTGCCTTTGTGAGCCCAACCCTCTGACGCATTATACGGCGGAAGTGTATGGGGATTGTAACGACGCCAACCCGGCGGTCTTTGACGACGCCGTAGAGGTCTGTAACTACATCGACGACGACTGCGATGGGCTGACCGATGAGGGCGTCGCATCGCCGTGCGGGGATTGCTCCTCGGTTTGCATTTTGCAGTTGGGTGCAGAGGGCCTCCTGCCCTTTGACCTGACCCAGGGGGAGGCGACCGGCGTCGTCTTGACCGGGGATGGCGCGCTGACCCTTGAGGCCGCCCCTGGACAAGGGGTCTACACCCACGTTGTGACTGGGTGGGTGGACGCACCGACATTGTGGGATCGCGTGTGGCTTGAGGTGGAGGTCCCATCTTCTGGGGCTTCGGTGTCCCTACGCTATCGAACGGCTGAAGACAGCGCCGTCCTACCCGCCGCCGAGTGGGCTGGTCCATTTGGACCATTCACCACGGGCTTGCTGCCTGTAGAGATCGATCAGATCGCCTCTGTGTTGGAGCTGGAGTTGACCCTCACGAGCACGGACCCGAACGCCAACCCCCTCTTGCGGGACGTGTCGTTCATCACCTGGAAACAAGAATGAAGCGACTTCCACAGCTATGGACGCGCGCCGGCGCGCTCCTCATCACCTTGGCGTTCGCCACGCTGACCGTCGCCTGTTCGGCGAGTGACCAGGCATCGCTGGGTCAGGAGGGCGCTGACCCAACATTGGCGCTTGGAGACAATGACCCTGCGGACGAAGAAGGCTCCGCCGTGACGCCGGGCTCGGGCAGCACGGACGGCACACGCACCTGGGGCGAGGATCCCGAGGACACGCAGCCAGAGGGCGGTGAGCCTCGTACAGATGACGGCACCGATCCGAGTGACCCGGAGACAGGAGGTGATGCATCTGGAGGGCTCGGTGACCCCTGCGCAGATGGTGATGATTGTATCTCGGGCTGGTGTGTCCCAGGCCCCAATGGGCCGACCTGCTCGATCCCATGCACAGACAGCTGCCCAGATGGCTGGGACTGCAAAGAGCTCGACACCGGCGGCGGTGACCCGGTCTACATCTGCGTCAACCCATCCGCGCGCCTGTGTCACCCCTGCTTACACGACGCAGACTGCAACCAGGGTGTCGGTGGCAGCCATCGGTGCGTTGACTTTGGCGACGCGGGTAAGTTTTGTGGCCTGAGCTGTGACGGTACGGGTGGCAGTTGCCCTCAAGGGATGGTGTGTGATGAAGCCGGAGACGCTTCGGATTGGCAGTGCATCCCCCCAGACGGTGAACTTTGTGAGTGCAACAACTTGGCAAAGGCCCTCGCGCTGAAGACCAGCTGCTCGTTGACCAATGACGCCGGGAGTTGCCCAGGGTGGCGGACCTGTGAGGCCGACGGGTTGAGTTCGTGCGCGGCTCCGACGCCGGTCGGTGAGCTGTGTAACGGCGTCGATGATGACTGCGATGGCGAGACCGATAACGATCTGCCCGAGCTTGGCGATCCCTGCGAAGTCCAAGGCGACTGGGGGAGCTGCCCAGGGACCACCGTCTGTGAAGGGGGCGGGATCGTATGCAAGGGGACCCCCGCTGCGGCCGAGAGCTGCAACGGCCTCGACGATGACTGTGATGGCAACATCGATGAGTCCTACATCGACCATGACGACGATGGCATCGCGGATTGTTTAGACGACGATGATGACAACGACGGCGTGGAGGACGCAGAGGACTGCAGCCCGTTCGCTCCGACGATCTATCCGGGCGCCCCAGAGGTCTGCAACGGGCTTGATGACGATTGCGACGAGGAGGTCGATGAGCCCGGCGCCGAGGGGTGCACCGATCGCTACCGAGATATCGATGGCGACAGCTACGGGGACCTGAACTCCCCATTGGTGTGTCTGTGTTTGCCGAACCCAGCCAGCTACTACACAGCGACCTTGCCTGGGGACTGTGATGACTTGAAGCCTCAGATCAACCCCAGTCAACAAGACATCTGTGATGGGTTGGATAATGACTGCGATGGTCTGACCGATGAGATGACGAACCTAGATACGGATAACGACGGCATCCCCGATTGCGCGGACCCAGACGATGACAACGACGGCTACCCCGACGAGGTGGACTGCGGGATCGTCTCCCCGACGATCTACCCCGGGGCCCCGGAAGTCTGTAACGGAACCGACGACGACTGCGACGGGCTGAATGACGAGCAAGACGCTGAGGGGTGCACGCCGCACTGGATCGACGTGGATGAAGACGGCTGGGGTGATGACACCCAACCCTCCCTTTGTCTCTGCGGTCCACAAGAGGACACGCAATACAAGGCGGACAAGCCTGGGGACTGCGATGACCTCAACAGCGCCGTCTTCCCGACGGCGGACGAGCTCTGCAACGGCATCGACGACGATTGCGACACCGAGGTCGATGAGGATGGCTCTAAGGACACCGACAGCGACGGCATCGCGGACTGCGTTGACCTCGACGATGATGGTGACGGCTGGAGTGACCTACAGGACTGCGCGCCGCTCAACGCGTCGCGCTACCCCGGTGCCCCCGAGGTCTGCAACGCTTTAGATGACGACTGTGATGGCGTCGCCGATCCCTTGGGCTCGGTCGGCTGCTGGACTTACTGGCTGGATGGCGACGGGGACGGCTACGGCTCCGCGCTGATCCCACCGCACTGCACCTGTGGTCCCGACCCCGCGGGGCTCTACGTCGCGCTCAACGGTGACGACTGTGATGACGGGAACGCGATGGCGAACCCAGGGGCGACCGAGGTCTGCAACTACTTGGACGACAACTGTGACGGGGCGGTGGACGAGGGCGTCTCATCACCTTGCGGTGGTTGCTCGCCGACCTGCGTGCTCGAGGTCGGTACTGAGGAGAACCCTTACGACTCTGATGAGGCCGAGACGGGCAATGTGATCCCCACCGAGGATGGTGGCATCACCTTGGCCTCAAATTCCTTTGAGTTCCCGTTCATCTGGGTGGCCAACTCGGACGAAGACTCGGTCTCAAAGATGAACACCGAGACGGGCTGCGAGGTGGCCCGCTACGCCATCTGCGACAACCCAAGCCGCACGGCCGTCGACCTTGAGGGAAATGGCCTCATCGCGTGCCGTGGTGATGGCCATGTTGGCAAGGTGGCGGTGCTTGAACTCGACTGCGTCGATAAGAACGGAAACGGCGTCATCGACACGTCGCGTGACCTTGATGGTAACTGCCAAATCAGCGCTGATGAGATGGTCGCCCAAGACGAGTGCATCCTGTGGCTGACCCCGCCTGATGGTGGATACAACCTTGGATGCCCGAGCACTGGGTTGGGGTGTGCACGCGCCGCTGGTGTGGATGCAGAGAACTACGTCTGGGTGGGCATGTGGAACTCGATGAACCTCCATCGACTTCACCCACAGACAGGCTCGGTCGTGAAGACGATCAAGTTAAACCTTCGCCCATACGGCCTCGCGATTGATGGTGACGGCATCATCTGGGTCGCGTCGCGTTCTCCTCACTCTCTCGGTCGCGTTCACCCTGAGACTGGACAGACTGGGAGTTGGGCGCACCCCTCGAATCATGCGTACGGGTTGGCGATCGATCCCTTTGGCAAGATCTGGATCGCTGGAGGCGAGTCCGCGAGCGTGGCGCGCTTCGATCCTGACACGTCATCATTTATGACCTTCAACAGCCTGGCGCCCGGAAACACTCGCGGCGTCGCTGTGCGCATCGAGAAAGACGACGCCGGTGAGGTCGAGAGCGCGGAGGTCTACATGGCCCACCACGCTTGGGGCAACTGCAGCAGCAACGGGACACATCGCACCATCAGCGTGATCGACGCGATGACCCTTCAGCAGATGCCGGACTTAGATCTCGGACACGTGGCCGGTCCGGTGGGCGTCGCTGTCGACAGCCTCGGCTACGTGTGGAGCGTGAATCAGTGCAGTTCGTCGGCTTCGAAGGTCGATCCGGCCACGGGGGCTGTGTTGGGCAACTATCCAGTCGGCAATGCGCCTTATACCTACAGCGACATGACTGGCTACGCGCTCAAGACCGTCACGACGGATCAGGGCTTTTATCGAGAGACCTTCGCGGGCTGGCCGGGCTCGGAGACCCTCTGGGACTCGCTGGTCGTGGAGGCAGATCTCCCCGGAGATGGTGCCACGTGGCTTGAGGTCTCTTACCGCCTCGCGAACGCGGTCAGTGAGCTCGCCTCGAGCCCCTGGAATGGTCCGCATGGACCGTATCCGCCTGCGAGCTTCCCGTTGGAGATCGCACAGACAGGTAACTTCATCGAGGTCCGCCTGACCCTTGGCACGAGCGACCCTGCATTCCTGCCAACGCTCAAGAAGTTCACGGTCATCGCCTTCGAGCAGTAGCTCGCCGACGGCTCAGGTCCAGCGGATGCCTTGAGCGTTGAGGATCGCCGCCATGCCATCTCGCTCGGCGAGGGCATCGAATTCTTCCGGTGACAGGTGCGCTGTGTGCTGCACAGCGATGTCACTCCTCGCCACGCCTAGGGCCAAGCGCCCGTGCTCGTCTGGGGCGAGTGTCAGCGTGAGTGCCTTAACCTTCGCGCCCTCTTGGATCTCCTCGGCGAGGGTGTCCAAGTAGCGGTTAAGCGTCAGCGCACGCTTGTTTTCGGGCTCGTTAAAGAGCTCGAAGTGGCGATTACGAGATAGGGTGACGCCAGCCTCTTCTAGGGCCTTTAAACGGTCGATTGCAGCCATGGTCCCTCCCACCGACATCTTCAGTGTAACAGGTCCGCGCACCGATGGGGCGGGATGTGTATGATGAGCCGCGGTCGCAGCGGTGATCGCGAGCGAGACTTGGAGGCGCGCAGACCCAATGAGAGCGGATCGACGAGGAGCGGCATTTCGTATCGCCACGGCGCTGTGCTTCATCAGCTGGCTCGCTGGGTGCAGCGTCATCAACTATCCGCCCTCGGTCGCCCTGATTTCTGACCAGACCGTCAGCATCGGCGAGCGCCTGAGCGTGGAGTTCTACGGTCAAGATCCCGACGGGGATCCCCTCACGTGGACCGTCACCGGGCTCGGTGAAGATGCTGAAGTGATTCAGCTGACGGCCCCGACCGACGATGATCCGACTCAGCCCTCTCGGGCCCTCTTGGTGTGGAGCCCGACGCTTCAGGACCTGGAGAGCAACGGCAACATCTACCAGGTGGTTGTGGACGCTGACGACGATGAAGGGGGCGTCGCGACCCAGTCCTTCACAGTGACCGTCAACGTCGCCTACGGGGTGCCGCTCTTCGATCTGCCCTCTGGCTTCGCGCTCAACTTGGCGGAGACAGAGGCCTTAAACCTCGACGTGACCGTCAAAGATGACGACTCCCAGAAACTTGAACTCTTCGCCAAGGAGGCCCCCGAGGGTGCGATCTTCAAGCAGACTGGGAACAAGAAGGGCACCCTCTTCTGGGAGCCGACGAGTGAGCAGCGCATCGAGATCGTGCACCGCTTTGTGCTCACGGCTGTCGACGACACCAATGACCCGGTCGATCATGTCCTGCTCGTGGTGCTGGTGAACACGGGGGCGGCCGCGGGCTGCACGGGCTCGGTGCCTACGGTCTCTCACACCGCGTTGCCCGATACGATGCTGACAGGGGCCCCTGTGACCGTGTCGCTGATCGCCACGGATGTGGAGAGCGCCGTGACCTCCGTGGCGCTGCGATGGAGCGAGGACCCCGAGGGGGGAGAGTTTGAGGCCGAGGCGATGGGCCGGATGGGAGACGGCTCTGACGTTTGGACCGCGGAGATCACCCTCCCGAATGGCTCCGTGCCAGTCGGCGGTAAGCTCATCCATTACTACATCGAGGCCTACGACAACGACGACCCGACGGGCCACGATTGTGACCGCGCCGTCCGTTGGCCAAAGAGCGGGTACGGGGCCTTCGCGGTCTACGCTTCGGGGGATCAATCGTCGTGCGTGGATGACGCGGCTGAGCCCGATGACTCGATGGAGAAGGCAGCGCTCCTGGAGCCTGGCTCTTATCCGGGGCGTCGCCTCTGTGGCGGCTCGCCGGATATGGTGCGCGTCGCGACCCCCACGGGTGGTGAGCTGGTCGCGCGGGTCGTCCGCGAGCCCGAGCACGGCACGCTCTCTGTGCGCCTGTTGAACGCGAATGGGACCCCCTTAGATGCGGCCAGCGGAGATGCCGAGGTCTTGAGCGTGTCGGCGCCCGCGACAGGGCAGGACGCGATCATCGAGATCAGCTCGTCTGATCCCAACGTGCGCCTGACGTATGCCCTGGAATTGAGCGTGATGGCCGGGGCCTGCACAGCCGACCAATTTGAGACGACGGGTGGCAACGATTCGCCCGCCACTGCGACGGGGTTGGGCACGGGCTCTTGGGCCAACTTGCAGATCTGCACGAGCGATGAGGACTGGTTCCGCTTTGACCTTGAGGAGGGACAGAGCCTCGAGGTCGCCATCACCTTCCAGCACCAGTTCGGAGACCTGGACTTGGAGCTCCTCGACGTCACCGGCACGACCCTTATCAGCGCCGCGGCCAGTCAAAGCTCCTACGAGCTGGTGACCTATACCGCCCCGAACGCGATCAGCGTCATGGCCCATGTACAAGGGTACCAAGGGGACACCAATGGCTACCGCCTCGATGCCACCATCACCTCTCCGGATGGCTCATGCCCCGAGGACGTCGCCGGGATGCATGTCACGCCAGTCACGGCCTTGGTGCTCTTCTCGGGTTACTACGACGGGATGGTGGCATGCCCACAGGTCCCGGATTGGTACGCCGTCGACTTGAACGGCGGTGAGACCGTGACCATCGAGGTCGCGCCAGGAGAGACCTCGATCACCACCCCAGGGGGACCGATCCAACTCGAGCTCTTTAGCGGTGGTGAGAGCGCGTCGGTCGGCGTCGCGACCGCAGTGCAGGGCGAATCGGCCACCGCGGGCTACAAGATGCCCTCCGCAGGTCGGCTCAGCTATCGCGTCAGCGCCAGCATCAGCTCCGCCTACAGCCTCGATCAATGGGTGGTGGAGCCGGAGGGGCCATGCCAGCCCGATCGCTTTGAGCCCAATGACGATTCCCTGAGCGCGACCCTCGTGGAGCCAGGGGTCATCACGCGGCTTCGCCTCTGCGACGACACCGATATCGACGTGTTCGCCATCGAATTGGAGGCGCTTCAGACCCTGACCGTGATGACCTCGCATGAGGAAGGCTGGGGCTACACGGACGCGCTGATCAAAGACCCGAGCGGTGACGGTGAGCTCTGGATTGATTGGGACGTGGGCGTCGTGGCGGAGTTCTTGGCAGAAGAGGCCGGGGTGTACATCGTGGAGATTCAGCCATGGGAGGTCGCCGCGCTTCCTTATGACCTCGGTATTTGGGTCGAGTGAGCCTCTCACGTCGCGGTTTTGTGGGCAGCTGCTTGGCGGCTGTCTCGGCGGGCCTCATCCCGTCTCGGGCCCACGCGCTCAGCCCGGGGCCGTCCGTGCGGTTGATCCGCCTGAGTCATCGCGGTGATCCGTGGATGCACCCGGCAGGTGTTGATGAGTTGGCGCGAGAGATTGGGCTAAGGACCTCCGTCGACATCGCCGAGCGCGCGCTGACGCTCTCAGCGACGGATCCGAAGATGGCGACGAACCCTATGGCGATCCTCACGGGCGCCGGCGCCGTGCGCTTCTCGGCCGCCGAGCGCGAGGCGTTGCGGCGCTGGCTGGAGCTCGGGGGCTTGCTCTGGATTGATAACGCCGGGCAGTCCGAGGCGTCCGCGGCGTTCGACACGTCTGTGCGCCGAGAGCTGGCCGCCATCTTGCCGGGCAGCAGCTTCGCTCGAATTTCACCAGAGCATGTCCTCTATCGCTCGTTTTATCGCCTGGACTACGCCGCGGGTAGGGTGATCAGGCGCCCCTATGTCGAGGGCATCTCGGTCGGGCGCCGCATCGCCGTCGTCCTCACTCATAATGACGCATTCGCGGCCTTCGCCCGGGGCGCCAACGGGCGCTTCGTCACGCGCCCGGCTCCCGGGGGTGAGAACCAGCGTGAGATGGCGTTTCGCTTCGGTGTCAACGCCGTCCTCTACGGGCTCTGTCTCCACTATAAAGACGATCAAGTTCACGTGGACTACTTGCTCCACCGCAGGAAATGGAAGATCCGGCGGCCCGAGCCATGATGGTCGCGTCGCTTCAGATGACGCGCCTCGACCGCGAGGTCGTCCTCTTGGGGGCATGGCCGCTCTGGGTTCAGGTCACCGTCGCGGTGGTCGCCCTCTTGGTCCTAGGGCTGACGGCGTACAACTACCGCTCCCTGCGACCATGGCCCCGACGGGTAGGGATGCTGGGCCTTCGGGCCCTCGCCATCTCTGGGCTCCTGGCGCTCTTCTATCAGCCCGCTGTGCTCGAAGAGGAGGTCGCGCAAGCCCGTCACGTGATCCCTGTGCTCGTCGACCTGTCCGAGAGCCACCAGTTGCCTCATGGAGAGGCGCGTCGTCATGAGCTTGTGAGCCGCTTTATCGCCCGTCACTCCGACCTCTGGGAGCAGCTCGGTGAGGCCGATGAGCTTGTGTTTCATGGGATAGGAAGTGACCTCATCGACCTACCCGATCTGCGTGCGCAACCCGATCACCTCGACAGCGTCACCCCGAACCAGACCTCTACCGACGTCATCGCGGCCCTCGCCGCGCTCCGGGCCCGCTATGGCAGCCAGTCCCTTGGCGCCGTCGTCGTGCTCTCGGATGGCATCGACACCACCCATGCGGGGCGGGCGGCGCGCTTGGACTCGGAGGCCCGGGCCGTCGTCAGGTCCATCGACGCCCCAATTCACGCGTTTACGCTGCCCGATGACGGGGCGCTCAAGGACCTCGCCATCGCAGATGTGGCCTTTAACCCCTTCGCCTTCCTCATGAATGCGACCACGCTCGACGCCGTGGTGCGCGTCCATGGCTACGAGGGAGGACGCGTGACGGTGCGGCTGCTCGACGGCTCCAAAGAGCTCGCCGTTCAGACCGTCCCCATCGTGGCGGACAGCTCGGACATCCCCGTCAGCTTCGAATATGTCCCGCAGCGCCTCGGCCGCGCGGTCTATACGGTCGCCGTGGACGAGGCGCCAGGCGAGGTGTACGGCGCAAATAACGCGCGACAGGTCGTGGTTAACGTCATCCGTGACAAGATTAGAGCGCTTCAAATCGTAGGCCAACCCAGCTGGGACGAGCGCTTCCTCCGGAACCACCTCAAGGAGAACCCGAACGTCGACCTGCTGAGCTTCTTTATCCTCATCGATCGCAACAGCATTCGGCCTGCTGGGAGAGACGAGACAGCCCTCATCCCCTTCCCCGCGCAGGAGCTCTTTGAGGACGAGCTCGGGAGCTTCGACCTGGTCATCTTCCAGAACTTCAACTACGGCCCCTTTCAGACGCGCCAATACCTGCCGAACATCGCGCAGTACGTCCTCGATGGGGGGGCATTCTTGATGGTCGGTGGTCCGAAGTCGTTCAGCTCTGGTGGGTATTACGGCACCCCGATCACGACCATCTTGCCGGTCGAGCTCCCCGCGGGCATGGGGGACGCCACGCTTATCGATGGCGAGCGCTTCCGCCCCACCTTGACGGCGCTGGGGCGCAATCACCCCATCACGCGCCTGGCGATGGACCCTCAGAGCAGCGACGCGCGCTGGCGTGATATCGAGCCCCTCGAGGGGTTGAACCTGACGCTCGGCGCCCACCCAGATGCGTCGGTGCTCTTGAGTCACCCCTCGCTCAAGGTCGGAAGTCGGGCTCAGGCTGCGCCGGTCGTCGCGGTGCGCGAGGTGGGCAAAGGCCGCTCGATGGCCGTGACGACGGACACGACCTGGGTCTGGCGCTTCTCTGCAGGGATCCATGGCCAGGATGCACGGCAGTACGACCAGTTCTGGTCGCAGGCCATACGGTGGCTGATCAAGGACCCGGAGATGGACCTGGTGAAGGTCTCGGTGCTGGGCGAGGAGGTCCGCGTGGGCCAGGCTGCGCGGCTTCAGGTGCAGGTGTTTCGCTCTGATTACAGTCCGGCCGCCAAGCAGCCTGTGGACCTCATCGTGCGTCGCCGGGGGGTCACTGATGACCCTGGCGAGGGCGAGGTCGTGCGTCATATTGACGATGTCCCCACGGCCCAGGACGGCCTCCTCACGCTGGAGCTTGAGGTCGAGCAGGCCGGGGTGTACGAGGTTGATGCGTCGACCGAGGTCGTCGTCGGGCGGGTCGATCGGGGGCGGGCACTCTTCGTGGCGACTTCCCGCAAGGAGGAGTTGAACCGCGTCGTCGGAGATGGTCGCCTCCTTCAGCAGCTGGCGGAGGCCTCGGGGGGGACTGTGTCTGTCCTGACCGATGACTCCCCCGAGGTGGCGGTGCGCCCGGCGCGGGTTGAGCGGATCCTTGAGCGCCGTCATGACGACCTCTGGGCGTCTCCGTGGGCGCTGATGGTGCTCATCACCATCTTCGGGCTCGAGTGGGCCCTTCGACGACGATTCGGGTACCTCTAGAGCCATGTCGACTCACCCGGACTGGCTCAAGCAGCGCCTTGCGCGCGCCCCGCGTGCCCCGGGGTGCTACCTCATGAAGGACCGGTCCGACCGGGTCGTCTATGTCGGCAAGGCCAGCGACCTTCGTGCGCGGCTCGGTCAGTACTTTGCCCCGAACACGGGGGACACGCGCTTCTTCGTCGGGCTCCTCGACCGAACCCTCGGCGACATCGACGTCATCGTCACAGGCAACGCGAAGGAGGCGCTCGTCCTCGAGAACGAGCTCATCAAGCGCCACAACCCGCGCTTCAATGTGCGGCTCAAGGACGACAAGTCCTTCCTCTGCCTGCGCATCGGCAAGACCCATGAGTGGCCGCGCGTCCAGGTCGTCCGCGCGCGCAATCGAAAGCTCGATGGCGCCGACTACTTCGGCCCCTACGCTTCATCGAGCGCGATCCGGCAGACCCTGAGGGTGATCAATCGCCATTTTGGGCTCCGGACGTGCACGGACGTCGAGTTCAAGAACCGCGCACGGCCATGCCTGGAGCACCAAATTGGGCGATGTCCTGCGCCGTGTGTCCTGCCAGTCGACCGCGAGGTCTATGGCCAACACTTGGAGGACGTTCGGCTCTTACTGCGGGGTCGCAGTGACACTCTCGTGGGGCGGCTTGAGGAGAAGATGGCCAAGGCGTCCGAGGAGCTAGAGTTTGAATTGGCCGCGCATTATCGCGACCAGATCCAAGCGATAGGGCGCATCCTAGAGCGTCAGAACGTCGACCTTAAGCATCGACAAGACATCGACGTCATTGGCCTCTACCGAGAGGGGGCCGACGGCGCTATCCAGGTCCTCGAGGTCCGCAGAGGGGTCCTCGTAGGCGCCTCGGCTTATCCGCTCAAGGGCGTCGAATTGCCCGACAAGGATGTCATCGAGGACGCGCTTTGGAGCCGCTACGATGTCCACCCTGTGCCGGACATTGTCCTCACCCCGCAGCACCTCCCAGATGCGGCGCTGTGGTCCGAGCTCCTGACCGAGCTGCGGGGGCGCAAGGTCTCCGTGACGCACCCTCAGCGCGGGGATAAGCGGCGGCTGCTGGAGATGGCGACGCGGAACGCCGAAGAGCACCTCGCGAGCCGCGTGCGAAACGAGTCAGATGCGTTGGCGACCCTCGAGCAGCTGCAAAAGGCGCTGGGGCTCCGCCAACTCCCGGCGCGCATCGAGTGCTATGACATCTCGAACATCCAAGGGACCGACGCCGTCGGCTCGATGGTCGTCGCGATGGACGGCGTCATCAGCCCGAAACATTACCGGCACTTCAAGATCCGTGGCGAGCAGACACCGGATGATTACCGGATGATGCAAGAGGTCCTCTCGCGGCGCTTCAAGAGGGGCCGGGACACGCCGGAGATGCCCGATCTCATCCTGATCGATGGGGGCAAGGGGCAGCTCAAGGTCGCCCAAGCGATCTTAGACGAACTCGGCCTCCCTGAGGTGGAGGCCGCGGGGCTCGCCAAGTCACGGCTCCTAGACGCAGAGGGTCACGTGATGCGCGGCCCAGGCACGCAGAAGCCAAGCAGCTCGACGACCGAGCGCAGCGATGAGCGCGTCTTTCGGCCGGGGCGGAAGAACCACGTCGCGCTGCGCCCCAACTCAAACGGCATGCACCTCCTCGTCCGCCTCCGAGACGAGGCCCATCGGTTTGCGATTACGCACCATCGCTCTCGGCGGCGGAAGCGCTCGATTACGAGTGCATTGGATGCCATTAAGGGGGTCGGGCCGTCGCGGAGGAAGGCGCTCCTGAGTCACTTTGGGAGCGTCAAGCGGATCCGAGAGGCGGAGGCCGCGACCCTCACGGAGTGCGCCGGGATCTCGGCAGCGCTCGCGGCTCGGATCCATGAGGCGCTGAACGCTTAGGGCTTCGGGGTTGGTGCGCCACGCCAAGAAAATGGCGAGGCTGATGTGGGAGGCGAGGCCCACGACGATGGCGACCACGGTGTCGCGTGGCAACGAGCGCTTCGGGTCCTTGAGGTCCCCCGACAGGTTGACGCCCGCTGTGAAGCCCGTGACGGCCGGGAAGCAGATGCCAAAGAACACCTCCATGGGGGGGCGCCAGTTAACCGGGCGAGGTGAAGGCCACCCGATGCGGGCGAGCCCGAGGGTGCCCCTGAGAGAGAGGCCCCGGATGCGCGACACGCTTTAATACGGGCCGCCACCATGGACCGTCTTGTGGCTGGCGATGGAGGAGACGCTGAGGCCCGTCGTGATGCTGATGACGTGCACGACCCCGATGATTCCGATGGTCTGCACGAAGTCCGCCTGTCCGACGATCCAAGACCGCCGCATCCACATGAGCACGCTGAGGATCGTCAGCACGGATGGCGTGAACACGCCCCCGGAGGTTTTGAACTTATTACCTCGCGCCATCGATTTCCTGATCAGAACGCAGGCATGACGCCTCACACGGAGCGAGGCCGTTGGACATTTATCTGACCCATCTTATCTCGCGCAAAACGCGGGTAATTGTGGCCCAGAAAGGGCGGGAGGAGGATCCCCGAGATCGCGACATTGTGGGGGTAGAAAAAAGGCGCGAAGAAAACTTGCCGAAATCTCAAGAGTTGGGCATATGACGCGGCGCGTCGTGAGGCGTTCAACTATTCCCCTACAAACCGATCGTACGAGGCTGTGATGTCCACCTCTCACGGACAGTACTCCACCGACCAATTGAACACGGCATTCGGTCGCCGAAGGCCCGATGATGGCGCGATGGGTCCCCGCTCGACGCGGCCTCGGCCAGTCGACAGGTCTCTCGCTTTGGCCGAGCGTCAGACACTGACTGGGGCGCTGGAGCGCGTCGCGGACCGCCACCCTGGGGTCCTGGTCCCAGAGTCCCTGTACACGGACATGAGCGCGAACGTGGCCGGGGTGATGCGGACGCTCGTCCTGGGGGTCTTGGCCCAAGGTCAGCTGGCGACCGCCGCTGAGCTGTGCTCTGCCCTCGTGCGCCTTATGGCCCTTCAGCCGATGCGCCGCTGGCTGGATCCTCAGCTCATCCTGCGCGTTGGGCTGTTGATCCACGAGAAAGAGGGGCAGAACCTGGCGCTGCTCACTCTGGTGCGTGAGCTGGTCGCCGCTCAAGGTCGATGGCACGCCGCTGCGCTGCGTCATGGGACGAAGATCGACGCCGGAGACCCCGACGATTGGACGCTCCTGCGTGAGATGAACGCCTTACCCCTCGACTTCTCCCCAAAGCTGCGCGGCCTGATCGCGCGAAGCGTGATCCGGCAAGACCTCTTGTCGGCTCGCGCCCAGCTGGCGTCCTTCTCTCGCGAAGCGCCGGACGTCGCCGACACTGCGCGACGCCAACTGAGCCGCTACGCCCCTGAGCTCGCGTCGCTCTTCGGCGCTGAGCTGGCCCCGACGCGGCCGATGATGCAGCTCAAGCTCCCTGTGGAGCGCCCTTCGCTGGTCGACCTCCCCACCTCGGGGCGGGTCAAGGACCTCATCACCGGGATGATCTGGCCGGTCTGCATGATCGTCGCGACGGGCTTCATGGTGGCCATGTTGCTGGTGCGTCCACCGGCCGCCGAGGCGCAGCGTAAGGCTGTCGCGTCCATCTGCAGCACTGTCGGTGCAGAGCACCCCAGCTGCCTCACAGCCTCCGCCCTCGGCACCGGGCTCGATCTCGGCAATTGCAAGATGGCGGCAGAGGCGCTGCCCGTGCTCTCGGAGCAGCTCTCCAACTACGGGTTGAACCGAGAGTTCGCGATGATCCGGACCGATCGCTTGGGTGAGTTCCGGATGCCCTTTGACTCCCTTGAGTACGCCTTCGCTTCAACCTGCCCTTAGGCGGCGTCACTCTGGAGTGTTGGGAGGTCATTCGACCTCTCTTCCCCTCCGCGGGCGCTCAGTCGGCTGCGCAGGGGGTCGTGTCCTTCGTGTCACCCAAGATCTCGTAGACGCTCGCGACGAGCTCTTCGGGGTTGTTCAGGTTCACGTCGAAGTACTGTCCACCCCCAAAGGTCGCCACCAAGCTGTTGTTGCCGGCTACGCCAGACGCGTCGACCACGTGGACGCGCACAGCGACGGGGTTCCCTTGCTGGTCAGTCAGGTGTTGTGCCCCCTGGTCAGAGACCAGCAGAGGCTCGGTCGGCGCGCACTCCCCGGGGCAGTCCCCCCAGTTCTCGCAGGGATCGGGGCATTGGTTGTCGTTGGTGCAGGCCGCTTCTCCTGCATCGCAGATGAATGCATCTGCGTCGACGAGTCCCTCTGGGGCCCTGCAGACGCCGTCCACACAGGTCGCACCTGACATGCACTCCAGGTCCATCGAGCAGCCCAGGCCGTAGTGCAGGCGCTTGGCTTGGACCCGTGGGTTAAAGAAGTCCGTGGTGGAGACGTTGCGGGTCTCTGCGCCGTCGGTGAAGACGATGATGATGTTGTCCCGACAGTGACCGTAGGGGTCGTGGCAGAAGCCCCCCTCGCAGGTGTGATGGGGGGAGTCGCAGTTCTGGTCTGTCAGGCAGGGCTTGCCCTCGATGAGCACGGTGTGGCGGAGGTACTCCCCCGCGTAAAAGAGGCTCTTGCCTATGGGCGTCGGTCCCCGCCCTCGAAGCTCAGGGTTCGTTGTCGTGAGGCAGACGCCGAAGACACAGGGGCCCCCAGCGCAGTTGCTTGCGTCTTCACACATCGTCTCGGTCGTGACCGTCTCGACCTTGAAGTCGAACCATTGGGCCAGGATGTCGAGGTTGGTCTCATCTTCGAAGGGGTAGAGGAGCACCTCAGCGAGGTTGTCCCCGAACCAATTGTCGAGCGCAGTGTAGTGCTCTCCACCGTCACCGGTGATCATCGCCTCATCGGTACTGACCCAATAGCCTCCATTGCACTCCGGGGCGTCACCGCCTCCCCCAAAGAAGCCTGAATCGGGCTCGAAAGGGCGTTGAGGGAAGCGCTGAAGGGCGAGTCGGACGCCCGCGGCGGCCTCGCTCTGGACGACCGTATTCAGCGCCTCTTTCACCCGGCCAAGGCGCGTGATGGGTGCTTGAGGGTTGTCGCAGATCGGGAAGATCCAGTTCGCCTCACAGTCCAGCCCATCACAGGGCTCGACGATGTCACCGTTCGTCTTCCAATTCATCGAGCCCGAGGTGTCGATGACCAACAACACGTTAGGCTCGACCGGGCGACACGCTCCGTCCTGACACGGGGCGTCGAGAGGACATGCATAGGTCACCCACTCGGTCCCGAGGGAGTTGCAGGCCAGCCAACCTGTCCCATCGCACCCGCCGAGCGCGTTGGGTTCACAGACGGGATCGACGCATTCGCCACCGGAGCACACTTGCCCCGGGAAGCATGGCTCAATCGTGACGCTCGCGCCGTTCGAATCGCAGTGCTGCAGGCTGGTCAGTGTGGCGCAGGTCGTGGCGCCCTTCTCGCAGAGGTCGGGCACACAGACGTCGTCTTCGTTGCAGTGGGTGGCACCGTCACACTGGCATGGCTCGGGAGCCGTGACCTCGGTGTCCCACGCCGTGAGCGTGTCTCCCTCTACCGCATCGTCGTCGACCGGGGGGGAGCTCTCCGAGGCGTCGCTCGTCTCCTCGACATCGCTGGGGGCATCACCCGCTTGATCGTCCATGACATCGGGCTCGGGCTCGGGTGCGGTCGTGTCGGCGTCCGCCGTCGCCGGTGGGCTCAGCGTGTCATCGGGCGCGATCACCCCATCGGCAGGGCCATCACTGCACGCGGCCAAGGAGAGGCCAGCGATCAGCAACAGTTTGAGGGCTGAGTTTCTCATCTACTGGCCTCCACACGCTGGGGTGTAGACGCAGCCTGAGACATTGTCGCAGTCGTCGTCTGTGCACGGGTCGCCATCGTCACAGTTCAAGAGGTTCCATTCACAGCCGCCACCGACCAAGCAGGTGTCGACGGTGCAGAGCAGCCCATCATCGCACGGTGAGGTGTTCTTGCAGCCGCTGTCACCGTGACACGTGTCAGCGGTGCAATCGATGCCGTCGTCGCAGTCTGTGGGGGCGTGGAGGCAGTCTCCGAGCGCGTCACAAAGGTCGCTGGTGCAGGCGTCACCGTCGTCACAGTTGATGGCGGGGTTGAGGCAAGTGCCGGTCAGATCGCAGATATCTTCGGTGCAGAGGTCGTCATCGGCGCAGTCGAGCGGCACATTTGAGCAGCCCGAGGCGGGGGAGCAGCTGTCAGTGGTACAGGGGTCCTGGTCGTCGCAATCAAGGGGGGCGTAGGAGCAACTCGTGGTCGAGCAGCCGTCTACGGTGCAGGCGTTATTATCGTCACAGAGGTTGGTGTTCACGCAGCCCAACGAGACGTCGCAGCTGTCCGTCGTGCAGATGTCGTCGTCCTCGCAGTTCAGTGCCTCATACGCACACACCCCGGGCTCTGAGCAGCCGTCGATGGTGCAGGCGTCACCGTCGTTGCACGGCTCTCCGAAGACGCAGCCGAAGGACGCTAAGCAGAAGTCCTCAGTGCAGTGGTCGTCGTCGTCACAGACCAGCGCGTCATACAGGCAGCCAAGCGCCGCATCACAGCTGTCCTCGGTGCACGCGTCGTTGTCGTCGCAGGGGATCGCCGTGTACACACACCCAGCGTCCCCCTCACAGCTCCCAATGGTGCAGCTGTCCCCATCGTCGCAGAGGTCGGCGACGTTGGTGCAGCCGAGTTCAGGGTCGCAGAGGTCAATGGTGCAGGGGTTGTCGTCTTCACATTGAGCGTGATCGGGGACATGGGCGACTGCGCCGATGGCCTCGTTGCACGCATCGAGGGTGCAGTCCACGCCGTCATCGACGGTTGGAGCGGTGCCTGGCAAGCAGATCACATCGTCACAGTCTTCGTATCCGTTGCAGAAGACTCCATCGTCACAGATAGAGAGCGACTGGTGGATGCAACCCTTGAGCAGGTCACAGACCTCTGTCCCGTTGCACACGAAGCCGTCGTCACAGACCCCTGGGATGGGCAGATGAGTGACCTTGCCCAAGGCCTCGTCGCAGGTGTCGACCGAGCAGTCGATGCCGTCGTCGACCACCGGTGGAATGCCCATCTGACAGGTGTTCGTCTCCGCATCACAGAACTCCTCGCCGTTGCAGAAGAGGCCGTCATCACAAGGGGACTCTGGGTTGATACACACCCCGGCGCTGCAGGTGCCTACGGCGCATGGGAAGGCGTCTGAGGCGCACGCGGTGCCGTTGGGGGCCGTGACCTGGGTGCAGCTCGCGCCACCCTCTGGCACGCAGATGGAGAACACGCAGGGGTTATCAGACGCGGCGCAGTTGACCGAGCTCTCTGGCACGAGATCACAGCGCGGCGGGATCTGAGCCGTGTCGCAGTAGGCGAAGCCGAAGCAGGATGAGCTTGGGCCCACGCAGTCGCTGTCAGTGTCACAGAGCGCGCCCCGCAGATCTCGCAGTGCTTGACCACCGGCGTGACCATAGCCGGAGTCTCTGCCAAAGCCATAGACGATGACCCCGAGCTCCCCATCACCCTCTACGGTGTGTGGGCCGCTCGTCACGGACACCGTCACGATGCGGTGCCCGGAGCTCCCCAGTGTCGCGCTCGGGATCGTGAGCGGGGCGCCGTCCAGGTGCACCGTGTCGGTGGTGGGGCTCAGTAAGATCGCGGCGTGGTGCGTGGGGAAGGTCGGCGGTGCGATGAAGTCCACGACTGTCTCGAACTGGGCGACTGGCGGGACGACCCACCAGGCGGCGTCTCCCACGGGGTCGCAGTAGCAGTCCGTCTTCTCACACTCGCACCGGTGGCCTGCTGGGCAGCTGGTGTCGAGGGCGCCCGCACAGGTGGGGAGCGCACAGGCGTAATCTTCGCAGCTGTAGCCCGGCGCGCACTGAACGTCGAGGACGCAGGTTGTCCCAATCGGCGGATCGGCGAGGGCCTCAGCCCCGGCCGTGAGCTGTATCAGCTGAATCGGGCGAGAGGCCGAGACGACGACGTCTTGGCGCAGATCGACGACGACGCGCTCGCCTCGCTCCATCTGGAAGTCTGCTTCGATGGGTGGCGAGAACTGAACGAGCGTGTCGTCATGCGCGGCGACGATCAGCAGGCCGTCTGCCAGCCCCCCTTGGCCGACGGTCTTCGGGGTCACGTGGATGCGCCCCCAGCGCGACACGGGCCGGAGGCTGTCCTCGAGGTGATCGCCCGAGGCCTCGACGCTGACCGGCGTCGCTCCCCGGTCAGCGTCATGACCTGCGAACACGGCCACCGGCTTTGAGGCGTAAACCTCTGTCCCCGAGAGATCGTCACCCTCTGCAGAGGTCGTCAAGTGCAGCACCTGGTGAGGTTGGAGGGGGATCAGGGTCTGCTGGCCCAGGGGCAAGAGGCCAAGCACATCCCCGGCGTCGATGGTCACCGAGGGGATCAAGGTCACTTGAGTGCCCGGCTCAGCTGCGACGATGGTCAAGGTGCCGCGGGTCCGTGTGGACGTCACTGTGCGCCCCTCAGGGCGGCCGGTCGCGATGTACTCTGTCCCCATCCCGTGGGCAGGCAAGAGGAGGGAGCCGTCACCCGAGGTCGCCGTCATGGCGGCCAGTGGGCTGTGCTGCGAGGCGATGACTGGCGCGGTAGCGCGGACACGCCATCCATGCCACGCCCGCCCGGGCTGGCTGGTGTCGGCAGGGGGGAGCGCGAAGGTGTGGGCCTCTCTGGGGTTCACGGCCACGGACGCGACCACCTCTGGCTCGGTCTCATCATCCAGGCGGCGCCATAAGGCGACCGTGGCGGGGATCGTCTCGGAGGGGTTAAAGACCGCGATAGCGAAGGGCCCCTCTGCGTCGTGGGCGAGCCCCACGGCCCAGTGGTCGCAGCCCGCGAGGCTGGTGTCGTCTGTGTCTACGTCACAGGCGGAGCGGCACGTCCCGCTGACGCACAAGAGCCCGGCTGCGCCGCAGTCTTCGCTGGGTTGCCAGAAACCTAGGGTCGTGCACACCCCAGCGACGCCGTCTTTACAGAACTCGCCTTCTACGCACTCTGGCTCGATGACCTCAGCCTCGACGTCTTCGGTGTCTTCGGCGTCCGCGACATCCTCACTCGCGTCGGTTTCGACGACGTCATCTGCCCAGACCTCCTCGGCAGTGACGTCGTCCGTCAGCGCGATGTCCTCGGCCACGTCCACGGCGCCGAAGCTGTCCTCTGTGTCTGCGGAGACCTCGGCGTCGGTCGCGGTGGTAGCGTCTGAAGCCGAGGGGGGCTCCGTGGGCGCAGGGTCGCTGCAGGCGCTTAGGAGCGAGCTTAGCGCAAGACAACACACCACCAGAGCGGCTGCTTTGCGATCGACCGAGATGTCACTGCCTACTAGCATGGGGCAAAGGCTAGCACTCCCTCGGCGAGCCGACCAACGATGCGGTGCGATCATTGCGACCAAGCGCAGACGGAGTTAGCGTCATGGGGTGGAGGTGAGCGCACGATGACTCGGCGACTGATGACGATAGCGATGTTCTGCGGGCTCTTCTGTGGCTGTGGATCGTCCATCGACTCGGCGGCCCCCGAGGACACGGCCTCGGCGGTTGAGGAGGGGTGCCTCTCTGCTGCGGACTGTGGCGCAGCCCAGCGCTGCGAAGCCGGGGTCTGCCTTGATATCGATCAGGGATCACGCGGTGAACCGGGCGATGGGTCGGCTTCCGTCAACTTTGCGCCGACGGTCGCCATCACCTCGCCGAAGCCCGAGAGCTTGTTCATGGCGGGGGAGCCCGTGCTGCTGATCGCTCAGGTAGCAGATGACGGGGTGTTAGAGCAGCTCGACGTGCATTGGCACACCAACCGCGGCGGTGATCTCGGGTCGGCCACCGTAGACTCATCGGGGCGAGCGAGCCTCGAAGTGTCGGATCTTTTGGCGGGTGATCACACCCTCACCGTCGTCGTCGCTGATCAAGACGAGGTCTGGCAGCAGGACAGCGTTACTCTCACAGTGGATGGCCGACCGAACAGGCCTGTGATCGCGCTGAGCCCTAAAGTGCCGACGGTCGCCGACGATCTGATTGTCACGCTCGTGCACTCCGCGACCGATGAGAACCGCGCGAGTGACACATTGACCTATCGCTATCGCTGGTTCGCCGATGATGTGGCGCGCCCGGACCTTACAGGGCCTACGGTGCCCGCGACAGCGACCCTGCGTGGACAAGTTTGGTCTGTACAGGTGGCCGCGAGTGATCCCTATGGGTACGGCGGCAGCTCGGTGGCCGAGGTCACGATCGGGAACGCACCCCCGACCTGCGAAGAGGCGAGTCTCTTGCCGAACATGGTTGAGACGACGACGGCGCTCACCTGTCTGTGCTCCAAGCGAGAGGAGCTCGACAAAGGGGATAAGACCGCTGATTTCTGTACGTTCTACGATGGCGACGAGGTTTTGGCCGAGGTCGAGGGTGAGAACGGCGCCTGTGTCTTAGACGCGGCGCAGACATCGCGCGGCATGACCATCCGCTGTGAGCTTACCCCAGCAGACGAGATCTCCGAAGGTGAGGTCGTCACCACGGAGACCCTCTTGGTCGACAATGCCCACCCTTCGCAACCCAAGGTGGTGCTCGCCCCAGAGTTTGGGACGGTGACCGATGGCTTCACCTGCGACGTGACCAAGATCTCCGTGGACGCTGACGGAGATGCGCTCACCTATGAGACGGCTTGGTACGTCAATGGCTATCCGAACGCGCCGCCCTATCCGGGACCGGTCGCGCCGATCGATCTCGTCCGTGATGGGATTGGCAACCCGGCGCGCGGCGGCGATGAGCTGCACTGTGAAGTTGTGGCCCGCGACAGCGTGGGCGAAGTCTCGCTCCCGGCCTCGTCTCAGGTCATCGAGATCGCCAATACCCCCCCGAGCGGCGGGAGCTGCGTCGTCACCCCGGCTGAGGGCGTGACGGCGACCTCGGTGCTGACCTGTACGCCGAGTGGCGCTGTAGACATCGATGACGACGCCATTGAGTGGAGCTATGCGTGGACGGTCACTGGGCCGGGCATCGATCCGCAAAGCACCGGTGGCGCGCTCACCGAGATCACGACCTATCCCCCAGTGACCGGGCCTAAGCTCGCGGGGTTTCACTTTCAGCGCGACTCGCTCGTGAGCTGCGTGGCGACGCCCTCTGATGGCGCCGCCGAGGGCGCTTCAATTGACTGCGGAGAGCCGATCCTCGTGGGCAACAGCTTGCCGACGATCTGGGAGGTGCTTCTCGAGCCAGCGGGTGACATCGCATTGAATCAGCCCGTGACATGCACTTACGCAGGCTGGAGTGACGCAGACGAGATCGATCCTGTCGAGGTGCGCTACAGCTGGTTGCAGATCGCTGAGACCGAGATCTCCCTTGCCGAAGAGGGGACCGATGGCTTTGGCGAGACGCTCATCCCCTCTGAAGCGGGGCTCGAGCCTGGCGACATCATCACCTGCATCGCCAGGCCCTTTAATGGGCCGGATGAAGGTGAAGGCACGTACGCGACGTACAACGCCACGATCATCGCTGATCCCTAAGCGCGCCCCCTACGACCCTACTCCTCGAGACGCTGTGACTCAGTCGAGCAGGTCGTGACGCAAGCTCTTGGGCTTGGATTTAGGCTTAGGCTTAGGCTTAGGCTTAGGCTTAGGCTTAGGCGCTGCAGCTGCGGGCTTCGACGGCGCAGCCTTCTTGGGCTTGGAAGTGCGACGTTTAGAGGACTTCATGCGCACCGAGAGGACCTGATCTTTCGACGGCGTGAGCTCGACGATTTTGTTCTGATAGCCGCTGCGACGCAGCTCAAGCCGCATCGTCGCGTCACCCTTCTTGAGCCGCTTGGTGAGCGGTGTGACCCCAAGCTCGGTGTCGCCATCGAAGACCTTTGCGCCGTCGGGTTGACTGACCAGACTTAAGACGATCTCCTCTACAGCCGCGGGCTTGGCCGGCTCAGGTGTGGCCGCGACGACAGGCTTGGGCGGCGCCGGCTTGGGTGCAGCCGCTGCGGGCTTCGCAACAGGGGCCTTCGCGGTCACCTCTGCGACCTTGGTCACCGGGGCCTCTTTCGCGGCCGTGTCGTTGCTCTTGGGGGCCTCTTGGGCGGCCGCTGCGGTGGTCGGTGCTGGGGCCGTGGTCGTATCGCCGCCTGACATGGCGAAGTAGCCGCCTACTGCCAGTAACACGGCCGCCGCGATCGCGACCGGGACAGCCTTGCTGCTTGAGGGCGCCTCGACCTGGGTCGGGGCCTCGAGGTGGGCCATCTTATCCGCAGAGGTGTTGGTGTCATTGAGCTGCAGCGCGCCAGGGACCATGGCGGCCATCGTGTCGTCGGTCCCCACGGCCGCTGCCGCCTGACCCGGGTTACCCATCTGCGTCGACATGCCCGGGTGCGTACCACCGCCACTGTTGTCCACAGCGGGGAGCGCAGAGGTGTCATCGGTGGGGGAGATCGGCGCCGCCATGAACGTGTCGTCCATGCTCGCAGCGTTGATCGCGGCAATGTCACATTGGGCCCACACCGCCTCGAGCTCTTTGCGGAACTCCTCGGCGTTGTCCGGGCGGTGATCGGGATCTTTGGCGAGGCAGCGCTCGACAAAGTTGCTCAGCGGCTTCGGGACCTGCCCTGGCGGCATCCGCTCAAGGAGTGACAGCGGCTGCTGGCTGATGTGGCTCGTCATCACCAAGATAGGGGTGTCGCCGGCGAAGACCTTCTCGCCACAGAGGAGCTCGTAGAGGATCACCCCCAGGGCATAGACGTCCGCCCGAGCGTCGACTTGGCGGCCCATGATGGTCTCGGGCGCCATGTAGCCCGGGGTACCGGCGACGGTGCCCTCTTGGGTCATGGTCATGCCGTCAGTCATGTCTTTGGCCCGTGCGATGCCGAAGTCGAGCACCTTCACGAATTCTGGGTCGGAGGCTTGCTCCGCCAAGAAGATGTTCGCCGGCTTGAGGTCGCGGTGGACGATGTTGATCGAGTGCGCTTCGCCGAGTGAGTGGGCGACCCCGATGATGACCTCGACGGCCCGCGCGATCGGTAGAGGACCCGATGCAGCGAGCTTCTCTTTGAGGTCCTGGCCCTTCAAGAACTCCATCGCGATGAAGAGCTCGCCGGTCTCGGTCTGACCGAAGTCGTAGATCGTGATCGTGTGGGCGTTGGTGAGCCGGCTGGTCGCCTTGGCTTCGAGCAAGAAGCGTTTGACTGCGGTCTTGTTGTCGACGATCTCTTTTTTCAGGATCTTGAGCGCGCAGTCGCGATCGATCGAGATTTGACGGGCCTTGTAGACGGCGCCCATGCCGCCCGCGCCCAGGAGCTCTCCGACCTCGAAGCGGCCGGCGACGACCTTGCCCGTTAAGGACTCTTCCTCTTCGTCTTCGACGTCTTCGAGCGCTGCGCCGTCGATGGGGCAGACGGTCTGCTCGGCCTGATCGAAGAGGGTGCCGCACATCGGACAGCGCCGTAGTATCTCGTTCAGTGCCTCTGATTCGTTCTCTTCGCTCACCGTTTTTCAGCCCCTTATTTAGCCGCCAACGACAATAACCCGTGGTCAATAGAGAGACAACCAAAGGCACCACACAGCCAAGGATCGTGCGGGTGAAAGCAGATCTCTGATGGCACACCCGTCACTCAGCGCACGCTCAGCGTGAAGCTCACGCCGACCTCGTCCGGGTCAAAATAACCGCATGGGTAGGCCACGTTAGGGATGAGCTGGTTCTGCTGAACACAGCCCTGGGCATTGACGCCGCGACCAATCAAGAGGATCGCCGCGTCACCGGCGTCGCACGTGCTGGCTGGTAGCAAGCCAAACAGCACCCCGCTGAGTTGCAGGCTGACCTGGTAGTTGTCTGCGAAGCTCGCAGAGCACGCTGGATCTGTTCCATAGGCCTGGTCTTTGTTGATGATGAGGAGCGTGCCTGGATCGTCAATGGCGAAGCCTGAACCCCCTGCGTAGGCGTCAAAGCCGGCGAATTGCCAGCTCGCGGTCTCCCCAGAGCTGCTCGTGACCTCGATACGAAGGTCACCCTGCGTCTCTTGCAGACGATGACAGCCGTACCAGTTGCTCGTGCTCTCCTCATCTTCGAAGCCCAAGGAGGTCAAGGTGTCGGTGTGCTGCTTAGCGCAGCGGGTAAAGCCGCCACCATCACTCTCCATATCGCAATGAACTGCCACAGCTGGGGCCGGTCCAGGGGGATCGATCACATAGAGCCCACTTGGGCTGTTCGGGGCTTGGGCAAGGACATCCTTACACGATCCTGCGTCCACGTAGCTCTCGCACGCGCTGGTGCAGCCGTCGCTCTCGTCCTCATTCTGGTCATCGCAGGCTTCACCACCTTCGACCACGCCGTCGCCACAGACCGTCGTGCGGTACCAAATTTGATGTCGCGTCGAGGTCTCATCGTTGCTCTCGATGACGCCGAGCTCACGAAGATAATCCGTGCTGTCGTCACATCCCCAGTTCGACTCGTTGCCCTTTCGGATGTTCCAAGTGGCCTCGGCGAGCGCCGAGTTTGTGGAATCGCTGAGCGTGGGGCGATGGAAGCCGTTTCCGGTGAAGCTGCTCTGGGTCGAGCTGTCGCTCTTGGTCTTCGCGCCATCCGGCAAGTACGCGTCGTGGCCGTCCAAGGTGACATACCCGCTGTTCCAGTCGGAATTATCTGTGTGCTGAAGGCCGGTATAGGCTTGCTTGATGACCTTGGAGTTATCGGTCTTGAAGTGCATCGTTCGCTCGTGGGTCGAGGACTGACACCAGAAGCGGACCTCGCTGACGCTGTCTGGCGCGACCTCAATCGTGTTCAGGTAGGTGTGGGAGTAGCCGTGGACCGGATCGGTCGGTAGGCCCTCGACGAGCGCGTCGTTATTACCTGCCTGATGGTCGTAGCTCAGCATCAGCGTCCAGCCGCCGCCATCGGTCTCCATGTCGCAGTAGGCCGGCATAGAGGTGCCGTTTTGCGCCGGATCCAGGAGGTAGACCCCGCTCTCATAGGTGCCGAGGGGGTCCAGGCCGAGGATCTCCTGACAGCTCGCCTTGATCGGCCAAGTGCCTCGACAGGTCGTCGTGCACGCGTCCGTGTTGTCGTCGTTGCCGTCGTCGCAGAGCTCATTACCCACGGGCTCTTTATGACCATCGCCGCACCACGGGCGGCGCACGAAAATGGCGAAGCGCCTCTGTGAATCACAGCCCTCACCACCATCCCAGTTTTTCTCGGAGGTGGTGCACTGATCGTCGACATCCCTCGCGAAGCTGTTGAAAAAGGGCGCGTTATCGAGCAAGGGAGCGGTGTGGTCGGGCAAGCCCTGCTCCGGCTGGTAGAGGCAGATGCGGCCCTGCTTTTGCTCGACGCCGCTTACCCAGTCCGTGGCACAATCCGAGCCCTCAGCCCCCTCATCGTAATCAAAGAGCGCGTAACCAAAGCGAAGGATCGCGGGCTGAAAGCTGCTCTCCCCGTCGAGATCTACCGACGCGTTGACCTGGATGTCCTGGGCTTCGTAGGCCATCGGCGCCTTATCAACCCAGAGCTCTGGCATCGAGAAGATGGTCTGGTGGGTGAGCGTCCCTTGAGCGTCTGAGAGCGCGAGCATCACGCTCGACTCGATGCTCCTGAGCCCCGGGCTTGTTACGTCGTAGTCCTCGGTCGTCGTGTTGATGGGCTGCGTCGGGCTCAGGTAGAGCCTGGTCCAACCGCCACCACGGCTGGTCATGTCGCACCATACCTGCACCGGCTGATCCCCCGGAGGGGTGACCGTGTAATAGCCGCTCGGCGCGTCGTCGATGGCTTGCTTGATGGCCAGGCAGTCCGGGCTCGCGATGTCGTAGGCGCGGCAGTCGGACAGGCAGCCCGGGGTCGCGGTGTTCTCGCCCGTCGGCTCGCATTGCTCGTCGCCGGTCGTCATCCCATCGCCGCACCGGGCGGTGCGGACGTAGACCAACATGTGGTTCTCACCGGTGCCTGCCGCGCCGGTGTTCAGGTCGAGGGGGTATCCAAAGCCCAGGCCCCTGACCCCGAGCGCCACCAGAGAGTCGAAGCGGTTGTCCTCCAGCTGCGGATCGCTACTGATGGGACCAAGCGCAGACATCGATGCGTCATCAAAGGGGATCCATTGATTTCTCCACGAGTTCCAGACTGGCCCATGGCTGTCCGCTGCGTTCGGCCCTTCCCCGCCATCGCCGTCGGGGGCGTTGAAGTAGAGGTCGGTGTCCAGGAGCTTTCCGCTGGCAACGAGCGTCCCGGCGCTCATCTCAAACCCGGTGTCTGCCTCCCACACGGTCTCTTCCGCGTAGCCCGAGATATGCTCCGCCAGGCTCTCCGCCCCATCACCGACGCTCTCGTAGCTCGCCCAGACGTCACTCGGGGCGTGGACAAAGAGCAGGTCAGCCATCGGCAGGTCGTGCATGGCGGGTGACTTGAAGTCGCCCACTGAGGCGCCCTGCAGTGTACCGAATGTCGTGGTGTCGGTCGTGAAGTAGGCCCGGTTATCCCAGGTCCAGGTGTCTTGTTCGTCATCGGCGTGGATGGTCACGAGCGTCCAGCCGCCGCCGTCTCGGTCCATGTCGCAGTGGGTCAGGTAGGGGGCGTTTCCACCGGCGCCATCGGGGTCGATGAGGTAGTAGCCGGTCTGAGCCTCCGGCATGTCTTCGAGGATCTGAAGGCAGTCTACTGCGTCGCCAGCATAGAGTTCACAGGTCGACAGACACCCATCGCTCTCGTCTTCATTGGCGTCATCGCAACCCTCGACCGCCTCGATGATGCCGTTGCCGCACTCGGAGGGGCGGACCCAGAGGCCCAGGCGCTTGTCTTCTGTGCAAGGTTCACCGGTCACGAAGTCGACAAGGCTATTCGAGGTCGTGCACAGATCGGTCGACGGATCGTTGAACCCAAACCAGGCCGGCACAGGGAGGTCCTCGATACAGAGCTTCCCGATAGGGAGTGCAGCGGAATCCCACGCGCCTTTGCATGACCCGCCCTGAAAACCCTCGTCGCCATAGCGAAGGGTCCGTACACCGAAAGGCATCGGCGTCGCGCCGCCTTGGTCCCAGACCACATCGACGTCAAGGGTCTCAGAGCCGTCGACCGGCGAGTCATCGGCCTCCCAGCTACCAGGCATCTGAAAAGAGACCCAGCCGTCCTCGGGCTCGGCCTGGCCGGGTGCACCGAAGCCCATGAGCACCATGGTCTCGTCCGCACGCCGCAGCGCCTCTAGGCCGTCAGGGCCCCAGGTGATCCCCGGCGGTGTCTGATACT
The DNA here is from genome assembly GCA_049602155.1 of Myxococcota bacterium. Lineage (GTDB taxonomy): Bacteria > Myxococcota_A > UBA9042 > PHBI01 > JBMYRH01 > JBMYRH01. Next base: position 47,361 of record JBMYRH010000012.1, read on the forward strand.
GATAGTTATCGGTCTCGGCGGAAAAGACCTGTGTCCACCCCCCACCGTAGCTCTCCATGTCACAGAGCACACGGATAGGAGCGGCGCCGCTGTCGCTCGGGTCGATGAAGTAGGGGCCGCTTGGCGCAGGCCGATCGAGCGCGCGGAAGGTCTTCAGGATATCCGCGCAGTCACGCCCTTGAGCGCTGACCGTGCAGGTCGACAGGCAGCCATCAAGCTCATCGTCGTTGCCGTCATCACATCCCTCTTGTTCACTCACAGAGCTGTCACCGCACCGCTGCCTGCGGACCTGGATCGCGAAGCGTTGGTCGGTATTCCAGCACGACTGCGGACCGCAATGGTCGAGATCATCGCGGGCGAAGTTACCCCATGAGATCTCCGGCAGATCGGTCATGCAAATGAGCCCGTCTCTCGCGTAGCTCTCCCCCGCCAACTTGGCCGAAGTGGCCTCCTCAAAGTTGCCTTCGACGCAATCCCCTGCGGGGCCTTTGGTATAAAGCAGCGTCGTATCAATCGGGACCTCCGCGCCATTGGCCCACACCGAGACCTCTTCACTTTGGGCAGACCACCACATGGGAGAGAGCGTCTTCCAGTTCTCTGGCATGGCAAAGCGCGCACGCGACTCAACGGTCGCCGCGTCGACGCTCGTCAAAGCGAGCATCACCTCGTCGGAGATGCCAGCGAGGCTGTTGGGGACGTCATACGGGACGTTGCTGCCATAGGTCACCCAATCGGTGGTCACGTAAGCGCGCGTCCAGCCACCCCCATCGGTGACCATGTCGCAGTAGACCTCGAAGGGCTCGCCTCCTGCCCCAGGACCGTCGGGGTCGATGGTGTAGACCCCAGAGGGGCTGCTCGGCGCCTGCTCCAAGATGTCGGTGCAGTCGATGGGGTCTGTGTAGGCTTCGCAGACCGAGTTGCAGCCGTCGGTGTTGTCGTCGTTACCGTCGTCACAGACCTCACCCGCGTCGATGACGGTGTCTCCGCAGATTGGCCGGCGGGCGAAGATGGCGAAGCGGCGGTCCTCGTCGCAGGCCGGGCCCAGCTCGGCGTCCAGGCTCGAGGTTGAGCAGGCATCACCCGCTGGGTCCGCGAACCCGGCCCAGAAGGGCGCTTCGGTGTTCGTGATGCAGAGCCTGCCGTAGGGAGAATTGATCCAGTTTTGCCCGCATCCCTTGAAGCCAGCCATCGTCCAGGTGCCGAAGCGCAAGGTCTCGGAGGTCTCTGGGCCGCCTTCGACCGAGACGTCGACCGGGACGTCGGCCTGCCCCGCGGTCAAGGGGAAGCTATCGACCCAGAACTCAGGCATGACGAAGCGCGCGCGGTCGCTCACGGGGCCGCCCGCCGTCGGCGTGTAGCCGATCATGACGACCGAGGTGTCGGTGCGGAGCTCAGGGGCGTCGAGGGTGTAGCTCTGGGGGGCGGCGGCGTAGTTGTCGCTCTCGGCGATGAAGAGCCGCGTCCAGCCGCCGCCGTCGGTCTCCATGTCGCAGTAGACCGAGATGGGCGCCTCGCCCGTGTCGGGGCCGTCGGGATCGACGCTGTAGATGCCAGAGGGCGCGTTTGGCGCCGCCTGCAAGACGTCCACGCAGTCCCGGGAGTCCGCCACCGCGTACGACTCGCAGGTCGCCGTGCAGCCATCGGCGTTGTCGAGGTTGCCGTCGTCGCACTCTTCATCGGCGCTCAGCACCCCGTCACCACATCGAATCGGGCGTGCTTGGATGAAGAACCGTACTCCGCCGTCACACTTGGAGGAGCTCTCTGGACCACAGAGGTCGCTCTTGGGATCGGCAAAGCGCGTCCATACCGCCCATTGCGCTTGCGCGCCTGTGAACCAGACGGCGCCCTTGTAGTACCCATCGCCCCAGGTGCCCGAGTTGTAGTCGTCCTCCCCACCTGTCCCCAAGCTCTGATAGCCATAGCGGAGCGTCATCGCGTAGGGGGGCAGATCATCACTGACGCGAACGCTGACGGGCTCGTCTTCGCCCGGCCAGCTCATCGGCGCCTGTGTCTTCCACTTCTCCGGCATCTCAAAGCGCGCGGAGCTTGTCACGATGCGTGGTGGCCCCTCTTGGAAGTGGCCGATGAGCACCTCGCCGTGAGTCGCCATGAGCGCCTCAAGCGTCTTACCCGTGACGTCGTAGCCGATGGCTGGGTCCGAGTAGTTGTCGTTGTCACTCTCAAACAGGCGCGTGAAGCCCCCGCCTTGGGTCGTCATATCGCAGTAGACCTGCTTGGGGCCCTCACTCGAGGGCTCAATCAAGTAGTAGCCGCTTGGGCTGTTCGGTGCCTGCTCCAAGATGTCAGCGCAGTCTGTGGGGTCGCTATAGGCCTCGCAATTGACACAGCCATCAGACGCGAGCTTATTGCCATCGTCGCAGGCCTCCCCGGGCTGCACGATGCCGTTGCCACAGGTTGAGCTTCGCACGTAGATCGTGAACCGCCGCTCGTTTGAGCACGGCGTCGTGTCATAGGCTTCATGGGAGCCGCTGCACATATCCGTCTGGTCAAAGACCCAGCCTGACCAGTAGGGCGCCTCCGTCCCCGAGAGGCAGATGGTACCCACGCCATCACCGTTATGATACCCCGCGTTTACGGGGCAGCCTGTGTCGCTCGGAAGCATGTTCCACGCGTAGTGCAGCCAGGTGTCCACCGGGGTGTCTGCGCCGTTGACATAGGCGGCCACAGGGAGCACGCCCTCGCCATAGACCATCGGTGGATGCTCTCTCCAGTCCTGCGGCAGGGCGAAGTAGGCGCGGGTCTCAAGCGAGGGCGCGTAGGCGATCATGACCTCTGAGCTGAGGTCACGGAGCGCTCGGCTGTCTAGGGTGTAGGTCGCGTTCGTGCCCGCCAAAAGAATATCGTAGTCGAAGTCGGTGGCGTTGCTCTCGGCCAGGTAGATCTGCGTCCAGCCGCCGCCATCGGTCTCCATATCGCAATAGGCCTCAAGGGGATCATCGCCAAAAGGACCGTCGGGATCGATGAGGTAATGGCCGGACTCGGCGCTCGGGGCGCGCACCAGGACAGCCGAGCAGTCAACCAACCCTTCACCGTAATGCGACGGGGCCTGCAGGTGCTCACACGAGGTCGTGCAGCCGTCGAGGTTGCTCGTGTTGGCGTCGTCACACTCCTCTGTCGGATCTTTCACCCCGTCGCCACAGGTCGGTCGCCGTACGAAGATGGTAAAGCGGCGGCTCTCGTCACACGCCGTGACCCCGCTCACGCTGCTCGGGTAAGCCTCATTGGAGGTCCCGCAGTGATCGATGGTCTCATCGGCGAAGCCGCCATAGTAAGGCGCGTCGGTGTCTGTGATGCACAGGCGTCCGTAGGTGCCGCCACCCCATGGGTTGGTGCAGAGCGAGGACGAGATACCATAGCCAAAGCGCAAGGTCGCTTCTGTCGGTGGACCGTTTTCGACCGAGACAGACACCGTGACGTCATCTCCAGGCGCGGTGAGGGGGAAGTCGTCGAGCCAGTAGGTTGAGCCTGGCATGACGAATCGCGCCCTTGAGCTTAGGGGGCCGCCTTGCTCGTCCATGTAGCCGATCATGACGAGAGACGTCTCGGTGCGGAGCTCTGGGGCGTCGACGGTGTAGGACAGCTCTGTGGTGTGGTAGTCGGCCGAGTCAGCGAGGAAGATGCGCGTCCAGCCGCCTCCGTCGGTCTCCATGTCGCAATAGACGGTGATGGGCGCGTCCCCACCTGCACCATCGGGGTCGATGGTGTAGAGCCCGCTCTCTGCGCCAGCGACCGCGTCGCGGATGGCCACGCAGTCGGCGCTCTCATCGATGTCATAGGCTTGGCACGTCGTGGTACAGCCGAGGGTGTTGTCATCAACGTCTTGGTCGCAAAGCTCGCCAATCTCGATCCTCCCGTTGCCGCACACTGGGCGGCGCACCTGGATCACGAAGCGCTTGTCCGCGCCGCAGAGCTGGGCGTTAAAGCCCTCGGAGGAGCTATTACAGTAGTCTGGCTGTGCGTCCGCGAAGGAGCCCCAATACGGACCCTCGGTCCCGTCAAGGCAGATGCGGCCGGCGAAGCCGCTCGAGGACCACTCCGCGGCACAGTTGGTGAAGTAGCCCCCCCAGCCGTACTTTAGCTCGGCTGGGACGAGGAGCTCCTCGCCGTTGAGCGCCACGTCGACGACGACGCTCTCCGCCTCGTAATTCATCGGCGGCATGGTGCGCCAGTCCTCGGGGAGAGCGAAGCGCGCCCGAGGGATCCAGCTGTCCGCGAAGCCGATCATCACCTCGGTGTGGGTCGCCATGAGCGCCTCGCTCATGGGGCTGTAGTCGTAGTTGACCGACTCGTAATTGTCGCCGTCAGCGATGAAGATCCGCGTCCAACCACCTCCGTCGGTGACCATGTCACAGTACGCCTCGATCGGCGCGTCCCCGCCTATGCCGTCTGGGTCAATGAGGTAGACACCCGATGCCGCGTTCGGGACAAGGGCCTGAACCGCGACACAGTCTTTGAGCCCCTCAGGGTAATCAGCCGGCGCGCTCAAGGTGGCGCAGGTGCTCGTGCACCCATCGGTGTTGCTCATGTTGCCGTCGTCACAGGACTCGGTCGGGTCGATGATGCCGTCACCACAGGTGCCGCGGCGCACGAAGAGGTCGAGGCTCAGGCCACCGTCCACGGGGCTTGTGTTGTCGCCGGCCGCCTCGGAGTAGCAGTTGCCGTTGATATGAGGCGGGTACAGGGTGTCTTCGGGCTGACAGGGGAGGAAGCCCGAGCCCTGAATAAAGACCTGCGGTGTCTCGGTGATGTCACAGCCCTCAGGGGGCTCGACCCCCAAGATAGCCCCGGTTGAGGTGATGCGGAACTGGTGCCCGCTGGTCGCTCCATCCTCTGTACAGGTGCCTTGATAGTTGGGGGTGAGGTCGAGGAGCGCCTCCTTGGGCGCCGCTGCGGGCATTGCTTGACCACCATGAAGGGGGCTCAGGCCTGGGAAGATCCACATCTCCGATGACGCGGCACCATCTGACCGAGCGCCGTCAACGCGGACCTGCTGATCTGCTTCCGGGATGCGGTGGCATGCGTGCCAGTTGTCGCCCTCGCCTGGGCTGCGCGGCTGCCACTCGACCGACTGGGAGTCGGGACCCTCGAGGGTGGTCGCGTCGACACGTCGGCCACAGTAGGTCCAGCCGCCCCCCTGGGTCGTCATGTCGCAGTAGACCGTAGCGGGGTCACCGCCAGCGCCCGGCCCCTCAGGGTCGATGGTGTAGTGGCCGCTCGGCGTGCCTGGGATGGCGTGCAAAATCGCGAGGCAGTCGGGGCTCTGCGAGACGTCATAGCTTTGGCACGTCGAGGTGCACCCGTCGGCCTCGTCGAGGTTCCCGTCGTCGCAGCCCTCGCCGCTCTCGACTGCGCCGTTGCCACAGATGGGGCGCCTGAAGAAGAGCTCCATCGAGACCCCAAGATCGCCATAGCTGCCGCATGGGAAGCCCACCTGAGGCGGAAGCGCAGCCCCGAGTCCACCGCTCTCAATCACACCGGCGCTTGAGAAATCAAAAGCAGGGAGGAAGGGATGACAGCCCGTGGTGGCCTCGATGCCGAAGAGGTCACTGCCCACCCGCATAAAGAGGTGGAAGTTTTGAGTGAGCGATTGGTCGCCATAACCGTAGAGCGGCCTGTAAGTGCCATCTCTCGTCAGGCGAAGGGAGGCCTCACCATCGGTTGAGTAGACATCACCCGCGCTGGCGCTCGTCCCCAGCACGGGGTTGACGCCTTCGAAGGTCCAGCTGTAGGCGTGCTCCGCATTCCTCACGCTGACGCGCGCGGCCGAGCTCACGCCACTGAGCCTGTCACAGGCGTACCAGTTCTCAGCGGCGCTGGGGTCCCGCCAATAGGGCATCGCCGGCGTCTCGCCAGCGTGCTGCCCCATGCACAAGGTCCAACCACCGCCCTCGGTCTCCATGTCGCAGTACACCGTGGACTTTGAGCCGGTGCCGTCGGGGTAGATGTCATAGAGGCCGCTCGGGCTCGTAGGGACCGCCGCGTGGATGGCCGCGCAGTCGATCATGAGCGCCTCTGCCTCAAGCTCACAATTCCATGCGCACCCATCTCCAGGTTGGGTGTTGCCGTCATCACACTCCTCACCGGCGTCGTGGTCGATGACGCCGTCGCCACAGGTGAGCGCCGCGACGGTGAGCGTGAAGATCTGCGAGCCCTGAGGCACCAAGTGGTCGACGACCAAACGATAGGTGTCACTCTCCACACCCTGGGATGTGACCGAGCGGAAGGTGCCGTCGAGCAGATAGTGCTCGGGCTCAGAGGCTGCACACGCAGGTAAATCCCATGGGCCAGGCTCCCCACAGGGGCTTTGGGTCTCCTCTGTCCAGCTGATCGCCGGCGTGAGGACGCTCTCATGCGAAAACGCGACCTTCTCCCAAGGGAAGGTGACGCGGTAGGTGCGATCCGGAGCCCCCTGGGCGTCCGGGCAGCCAGGGACGTCCCAGTTGTCATTGCCCGTGACGTTACTCAGGGTTGCGACCTTACAAGGAACGAGGCCACAATCACCCGGGATGAAGTCCTGAGGCTGGACAACGATCGGGAAGGCACAGCTCGCCCCCGGGTTACCAAATGGGCAATCGACCTCGCTCTCTCCCAGCCCATAGACCCCAGCAGGCGCGTTGGGCGCTTGGGCGAGCACCTCGAGACAATCCGAGCTTTGCGCCGGGTCATAGTCCTCGCAGCTTGAGGTGCAGCCATCTGTCTCATCGTCATTTTGATCGTCGCACGCCTCGCCGACCTCGACGACGCCGTTTCCGCAGACTGAGCGCCGACTAAAGATGACGAAGCGCCGCGACTCGGGGCAGGGCGTCAAGATCGTGTGGGTCTCGTCAAAGACCATAATCGACGAGAGACCAAGCTCACTGGTGGCGCAGAAGTCAGGGAAGATGTCATCGACATACCCCTGGCTCGCAAATCCCCCCCAATGGACCGCCTCCGTGCCGCTGACGCAGATGCGACCCGAGGGCTCCGGTGGTGTCCAATCAGAATTACAGGTCCAACCGTAGGAGTGGATCCCATAGCGCAAGGTCGCCTCCTCGTAAGCACCACCGCTCACGCTCACGCTCACCAGCTCATCGACCTGCGCGTAGCGCATCGGCGCCTGCGTCACCCAATTCTCAGGCATGAGGAATTGCGCCGTGTCGACAGGCGTGCCGCCGCCTAAGGGCATGAAGCCCATCAGGACCTCATGGTCTGTGGAGCGAAGCGCGGGATCGTCGAGCGCATAGTCGAGGTCGAGCGCGTCTTCATCAGCGCTCTCGGCGATAAAGAGGCGCGTCCAGCCACCCCCATCATGGTCCATGTCGCAGTAGGCCGTGACCTTGGAGCCCTCGGTGCCCTCTGGGTAGATGTCGTAGAGTCCGCTTGGGCTCAGGGGGACCGCGGCGTGAATGGCCGCGCAATCGGTCATCAGCGCATCGGACTCAAGCTGACAGTTCCACGCGCAGCCGTCTCCATCCAGGGTGGCGCCGTCATCACAGGCCTCGCCGGTGTCGTGATCGATTATGCCATCGCCGCAGGTGCTCACGGAGAGGGTCAGGGTGAAGGGCCCGGCCTCCTCGGCGAAGCTTAGCCCGTCGACCGAGATGCGCACGACATCGGCGTCGTCAGCGAGGAACCATTGGCCACCAGTGAGGTGCCACTCAGGGTTGGTGTTGTCATCGGGATGACAGGCTGGGATGTGCCACGTTGGCTGGCCTTGACAGAAGGTCGGGCTCTCTAGCCCGAGGCTCAAGGTGAGGTTCTTCTCACTCTCCAGGCTGAAGCCGAGCTGCGTGCCGCGCGTCGGCAGCGCGATCCGATAGAGCAGGTCGGGGGTGAACGAGTGGTCTTGGGCACAGTTAGGCACCGTGAAGGTCGGGCTTCCAACTGAGGTGTCACCCGAGAAGGTCAGCGTGCGGCAAGGCCTCTGGCCGCAGTCACCGACGACGAAGCCCTCCGCACTGAGATCGATCGGGTTATAGCACCCCGAGCCCGGGGTGCTCATCGCGCAGGTGACCTCAAAGGGCGCGGCGCCACCAGGGCCGTCGGGGTCGATGAGGTAGACGCCATCGGGCGCGCCAGGCGCTTGATTCAAGATGTCGGCGCAGTCTTTAACCTCATCGAGTGCGTAGGTCTCGCACGCGGAGGTGCACCCGTCGCTGTTGTTGTCGTTAACATCATCGCAGGCTTCACCTGGCTCGACGATGCCGTTGCCGCAGATAGGTCGGCGGGTGAAGATGGCGAAGCGACGGTCCTCCGGGCAGGGCTTCAGGACGGTGCTGGTTGCTTCGTCAAAGTGCGCCTCGCTCAAGTCCATGGAGGATGCGCAGATATCTGGCCACAAAGCGTCGTTCCAGCCACTGTAGGCAAACCCAGTCCAGCTCGACGCGTCCGTACCCTTGACACACACGCGACCGATGACGCTGTTGTTTTCGTGCCAAGCGGCGGCACACCCGCCCGAGAAGGCGCCGTAGCCATAGCGCAGGAGCGCCTCTTCATAGGGCGCGCCGTTGACGCTCACCGACACTGTTTCGTCCTCGTCCTTGTAGCGCATGGGCGCTTGCGTGACCCAGTTTGCGGGCATCACGAAGCGCGCTGTGTCAGCGAGCGGCCCACCGCTCAGCGGCATGAAGCCAAAGAGGACCTCGTGCGCTGCGCTCCTCAAGGCCGGGTCATCGAGGGTATAGTCGATGGTGGTCGAGACGTAGTCGTCACTCTCGGCGATAAAGAGGCGCGTCCAGCCCCCCCCCTCGTAGTCCATCTCGCAGTACACCGTGATCTTCGAGGCCTCGCTCCCGTCTGGGTAGATGTCGTAGAGCCCGCTCGCCGTCCCTGGGACATGGAGGTGGAGCTCAGCGCAGTCGGTGAAGAGCTGGTCTCCCTCTAGGGTGCAGTCGGCCGCGCAGCCATCGCCATCCGAGATGTTTCCGTCGTCACACTGTTCGCCGAAGGTGGCATCGAGGAGGCCATTGCCACAGCGGAGACACAGTGAGCTGCATCCATCGCTCGGGAGCGTATCACCGTCATCACACTGCTCGCCTGTCTGGATGACACCATCGCCACAGAGGGGTTCCTGTCCCAGGCTGTTGGCGCTCGCGGGGATGCCGTTGTTGTAGAGCGCGGCGACGTCTTGAGCGCCCAGCGCGACATCCCAAAGGGAGACCTCGTCAAGGCCACCGACGAGCACGCGGTTGAGCTGGATGCTGGAGGCGAAGTGCGTGTTCGAAGGGCCGAGCCCCTCGGGGTAGACGTGCTGGAAGCCCTCAACCTCGGCGCTTGTGACCTCTTGTCCATCGACAAAGAGGCGCATAAGGGCGCCATCAAAGGTGCCAACCAAGTGCGTCCAGCGCCCCACCACATAGCTCGGGTGGTCAGCGGGGGTCGCCACGTAGGTCTCGTCACCGTCGAGCCCCGTGACGGGATCGAGGATGGAGAAGGCCCAGCCCTCGCCCACTCGGTGAGAGGCTGTGAGGCGCCCCGCGTCGCCGATGGTCACGAGCGTGGCCTGCTCGCCGAAGTTTCCGTTGCCCGATGGGAGGGCGTCAGGCCTGACCCAGAGCGCGAGTGAGAAGCGCTCGGCTGAGATCCACTGGTCCTCATCGCTCGCCCCAAACCAGCTCTCGAAATTCCCGACGCTCATAAACCCGTCGAAGTCGATGTGGCTCCCACCCGCTAGGTTTGCCTCGCTGGTGTAGTCCCCGGTGCCGTAGAGGAGCGCATCAAAGAGTCCCAATGAGCGGGCGCTCTCGTTGGCGACCGGCCTCGGGTCACCTTCAGGCTGCGGGTTAAAGGGGTAATAGGCGAGGGGCAGGCCTACCTGACCGCAGTCGGCGCTGCACCCGTCATCACCCTCAAGGTTACCGTCATCGCAGACCTCGCCGAGGTCGATCACGCCGTTGCCACAGCAGACCCCCTGGCCGTCTGTCACGCCGTCGCAGTCGTTGTCGACCCCATCACACACCTCAGCCGCGCCGCTGAAGGTGCCAACGTCTCCCTCAGCGCAGTCGCCCGCGTGCGGGTTCTGACCGTCTCCATCGACGTCCGAGCAGAGGAGCTCGGTGCTCTCGCACCCCTCCCCTTCCTTGAGCCTCGCGATACGGCACTGCACCGTGTCTGAGTCCGAGTCCGCGCTCAGCATTTCCAGCGTCGAGCAGGTCGAGAGGCATGCTCCGGCATCGGCCGCCTCAACGCACCCGGAGTCCGCATACATGTCACAGAGCGACTCGCAGGGGTGGGTGCCGCCGCCGACAAAGGCGCATCGGTCGCGCGCGAAGTCACAGAGCGCGCCCTGGGCACAAGCCTGACACTCTGGCGAGCTCATCCCCTCGAGCCCATTGGCCCAACACGATGCAGAGCAGCCAGCGTCATTGACGCAGTGGTTGTAGGCATGCAGGCACGTCTCACACCCATCGCTTAGCGGACCACCGGTGTCCGCGCACCCGATGACGTCGCAGTCGCCCGCGTCGCACGACGCTTGTAGACAGGCCTGGTCATCGAACCACCCGGTGATGAGCCACGCGGGGTCGCCCGCAAGGCCCTCGGTAATCAGGACCTGGTCTTCGGCGTTGAGGCAGGCGCCACAGTCAGTGGTGTCTAGCTCGCCGTCGCAGTCCGCGTCGCCATAGCCGCAGCCTGGGGGAGTGCCCGCATAGGCCTCCTCACCTTCGACCTGGGCGCTGCACGCCGTGGCGTGTGTGCTCTCGGCGCAGATGACGACGCCTGGGTTGTCAGTGCACTGACCGAGGCTGCCTTCACAGTCGGCGCCAAGCTCATCGAGCGCGGCCTCGGTTACGCCGGAGTTAAAGCAGCCACAAGAGGGGCCATCTGTGGCGTCGAGCGCGACGTAGAGGCCCTCTGAGCACCCTGGTGCATGAGCGAAGGGGGGCTCATCGTCTTTGGTGCAGCCAAGTCCAAACGCTGCCCCTGGTCTGACGCTCGCCTGGGCGGTGCTCCCATAAAACCCAAGGTTGAGCGCGTCACCGTTGTGCTGGGGTTCCCAGCAGGGGTGGAGGTTCTTCAGGCCGGTATCGGCATTGATAGGCTCTGAGGCGCTTGAGAAGCCCGCGTCAATCGCGGGTGAATGCGCCAGGAGGTGGAAGTCACCCGCTTCCGCGTCAACGAACGCCGGGTCGACCCACCACTGAGCCCCGATCAGCTTGACGTCCTCTGGATACGCGGCCTCGGGATAGTGGTGGGCGTAGTGCCAAGGGCGGTCGGGCCCGATGATCGTATTGAGGACCAAGATCCCAGGGGGATCGACCTCTTGATTGACCGCGGTGTCGAACGCCACGCCTCGTACATGGTTCACGATGCTGTTCTGGACCCGGACATCTTCACTGACCCCCCAGTCTCTCAGCATCACCGCGCGTCCAGAGTTCGCGCTGAGCCCAGTGCCGATGTCGTTAAAGACGACCTGCTCGATGCTCACCGTGGCCGCGTGGCGGATGTCGACGCCGGCGGCCTGCGCGCCGACGTTCATCGCTGTAAGATCTCCGCTTAGGCCGATGTCGCTCAGGATGAGGTGGCGCGCATCGATACGGTGCGCTGCCTTGATGTCGAGGCCGACACTCAGCGGTACGCCTTGGCTCTCGATGGCGTGAGCGCGGACGCCTTCGATGCGAATATCTTCGAGCACAATCGGCGGATCTGCCTCGTTAGTCACGCTCTGAATCGTCACACCAGCGGCCCAAGATTTCACCGCTTCAGGGGCCTCTGTGGGTGATGCGACGGTGCCGCCTGTGACGTTTGAGGTAGAGATTCCGCTCAGCCGGTATGCGCCAAGCGCTTGGTCGAGTTGAATGACCTGAACCCCGGCGGCGTAGTGCTCTGGAGCGCCAGTGATTTGGTCGATGGTGAGCTCACTTAGGGTCAGGTCGGTCACCCCAAACGCGGCGACGCCGGCGGTGTTGACGTTGGGCCCGACCCCAGCGCCTTCGACATCCGTGATCGCCACCTCATGAATCAAAACGCCTTTGCACTCGCTCAGACGGATGCCATAGGTGGAGGCGCTTGGACCGGCCGCGCTGTGGCTGAGCCCGTGGATATCGATCCGCTCGATTGAGAGGCCCTGAGTCCCCTCTGCTGAGATGGCTGAGACCTCGACGTAATGTCCGTCGATGGACGTCGAGAGGTCTTCAATGATGAGGTCTTCGATGCGGACATTTTGAACCACGCAGAGCGAGACCTGAGCGGTCACGCTCCCTGAGTTGTTGTCCACCCCGGGGTCATTCATCCTCAGCTCAAGGATCCCTCCTTCAGCGGCGTCAAGCGCTGCGCCGGCCCCGACGAGTTGGCACCCTCCGCCTCCCACCCGAGCGACGAGCGCATACTGGGTGAGTCCCGGGCAAGGGAAGCTCTCAGGCGCGGGGTCGCCCTCCACCCAACCCTCGGGGCCCACCGACGCGTCTCCCCAGTTCCACGCTCCGCTCGCCGAGGCGTAGAAGGGGGCGCCAGGCTTGAGGGTCATGCCGGTGCTCTGCCAGCCTTGGTCGGCCAAGACCTCGACCGTGGTCGAATCGCTGCCGGTGTTTTGAGCGCACTCAGAGGCTTTATCGATACGGACGGCACCGTGTCCCCCTCGAAGGAGCAAGCCACCGCCAATGATGACGTCACTCGCCTTGACCTCGATGAGGAGCGCCTCTTCAAGGGCGATGATGGTGTCTTCATCACCCACATCGCTATAACCTTGAAGCCGCACGCCGCGGGTCGAGATGACCACCGACTCGTCATAGACGGCGCCCTCTTGCAGGGCCTTAACCTGAATGAGGGTCCACGGCTGAGCTTTGTTTAGCGCCTCCGTGATGCTCTTCAGGGCGTTGTTCAACCCGGGCGCCCCGCCCTCGTTGGAGTCACTTCCTAAAAAGCCGTCGACGTAGAGCGTGGGGCGCGCTTGGCAATCGAGGCCCTCGACATCGGGGTCGTCATAGTGCGTCGCGACACATCGCGTCGGTACACACGCCCCATCGATACATTCGAAGGCCTCATGGAGCCCCTCGGGCTCAGCGGGGCAGCCGCAGCACACGCTCGGGTCGTCGTGTTGGTAGGCCTGGGTGGGGTTGGCATAGAGCGGGCAGGTGTCGCCCTCATTGTCGACGCCATCCCCGTCGATGTCCTCGTCAAGCCCGTCACAGAGGCCGTCGGCGTCGAGGTCTGGAAAGTCTTCATCGACTTCGCCATCACAGTCTTCATCCTGCCCATCACAGGTCTCATCTGTGGGTAAGACCTCACCGAAGCACTCCCCCCAAGCGCCTCCCTGACAGGTCGCTACTCCGGTGACACAGTTGCCGACACCCTCGGTGTCCTCTGGCCCGGAGTAACAGCTCTGGGCGAGCTGCGCTCCGTCAGTGTCAGTGTCGGTCTCATCGTCGCAGTCGTTATCGATACCGTCGCATATCTCAGCAGCCGGGGTGGGGGCGTTACAGGTGATTTCGCCGCCATCACAGAGGTTGAGACCGTCGCAGATCCCGAATTCGTTACTCTTTGTGCACGGTTCAGGTGGATCGGGCGAGCACACGAGGTTGGTCTCTCCCCCGATGCAGAGGAGCGTGTAGACCCCAGGGCACCCATCGACATCACAAGGACCTGGTTCAGTGTTCTCGATGTCCTCGACGATGCCGTCGCAGTCGTCGTCGTCCTGATCACACCAGTCGAACACATCTGTGGTGCACTCGTACTCACAGCCGGGCACGTCTTTGTCGTTATTCCAGGTGCCCGGTGCGCAGGCTTCCTCTACGCAAAACCCATCGATACAGCTCACAAAGTGCGTGTTCGGCTCCGAGGGTTCACAGTCGGTGACATCTGAGCACTGCGGGTCTTCGGTGTCAGAGGGGCCAGCCGTATCTGTCGGCCCCGTTGTATCTGCCGGCGTGGTGGTGTCTTGGGGGACAGAGGCGTCAGGGGGCGTGATCACGGTCGCTGAGTCCGTGACGCCGTCACAGTCATTATCGAGGCCGTCATCGATCGTGGTCTCTGCGGCCTCGAACTCGTCGATGAGGTCTTCAAGGGTCTCATTGGAGCACGGTGTGGTGGGCCATCCGGCATCGCCCTGGCACTCCGTCGCTGGGCGCATCACGCCTTCGCAGACGCCTTGCTCTCGGCCTTCGCCGCATGAGACGAGGACGAGGCCTTTATCAGCGGCGTCGGTGAGGCCATCGCAGTCGTTATCTTTGCCGTCGCACACCTCGTCGCCGCTTGGGGTGCAGTTGCTCGGGTCTTGGGCCTCTCGATAGTCCTGGATCTCCTGGGGGACCGGTGGGTCTTCACAGCCCAAGGCTGTCACAGCGAGGAGCACCCACACGAGGGGTACCAAGCCCAAAGGTGTCGTGGATGCGGTGCGCCTCTGGGGCATCTGTGAGTGGATGAACAACTCAGAATCTCCAAGTGGCGTGACCGGTGAGTCCACCAGGGCTCGGTGCCAGGTAAAGCTCGGGGAGCCCGGCTGTGTCCGCCGAGCGTTGAGACGGGGTGTCGATGAGCCACCAGACGAGGCCGCCCACCATCGTCGCGACCGCGACGCCAGCGGTGACACCCATGGCGAGCTCATAGCCCTTGGTGGTTTGACCGAGGGCATCATAGGTGTCGCTGTTGGCTTGGATTGCGTCTCCATCGCCCGCGCTCTGGTAGTTCTCTGCGTAGTCCTCCCAGTCGCTCCGCGCCCCCATCGCGACCACCGCCAAGACGATGCTGGCGACGCCGACAGCGCCGCCTGTGCCGAAGACGATCCAGGGGCCCAAGTTGGGCTCTGAGCCGAGGGTCAACTCCGCGCTGAGGTCCCCCGCCTTTGGTCCGCTGTCGTCGGGCTTTGTCAGGCCCTCAGTCGGGGGATCTAGGGTCACAGGTGAGAGGGTCACCTTGAGCGCGACGAGCTTGCCTTCGGCGACCTCAACCTTTCTTGTCACCTCTTGATAACCTTGGAGCTTGAGCGTGACGTTGTAGTGACCTGCGCGGACATACATGCCGAAGGTCGTCTTGGCGTCTTTGTCCGCACCGGCTTGGTCTTGTCCGAGGAAGATGTCCGCCCCGGGGGGATCGCTCACGACGGTGACAAAGCCGTGGGTGGTCTTGGTCGTGGTCTCAAGGGCCTCGATGTCTCGCTCAGCCATTGAGCGTCGATTGGACCATTTAACTGTCAACGCGTCGCGGTAGTCATCGCTCCGTTTGAGGAAGCGTTTGTAGTACTCGATGGCGAAAGCGGGGCGCCCCATGCGCTGATAGGTCACCGCGACCGCGAGCATCATCTGCCAACTCGTACGTTCATCGTCTTGTGCGAGCTTGAGCCCTTGTTTGAAGCGCTTGAGCGCCTTGTCATAGTTTTGGGTGCTGAGCGCTTCTTTACCCGCTTGGTACTCAGCGTCTGCTGAAGAGGCGGCCTCAGCTTCCTCGCTTGGCGCGGCCTCTTTACTTGCCTCCGGTGTCGACGCCCAGCTTGTCGCACCGAGGCCAAGCACCAGCACGAGGGTGCATAGCCGGGTCGTGCGCAACCGCGCGCGCGAAGGTAAGCCAAGCGCTCTGGGTCGTTTTAGGCGCACGTAAATGGGGAACTCTCTTGGTCTTTAAGGCTCTAAAGCCAGGATGCGTTTCTGTTTGGCTCAGAATACCCTCCCGAAGTGACACTGCGCAATGACCGCCGAGGACCCTTCGCAACCGGCCCTCTAAAGAGCCCACTGAGCGAGCGGAAAGCACCCTTCAATATAGCCTTTGGGCCTCCTCAGCACGTCTCTCAAGACGCCTTGTAGGTCGCCTTTTTCCGGTCTAACCTGACCACACCGTGACCAGCTGCTGTGCGAGGAGTGGGAGTGATGAATGCCCCTTTTGTGAACAAGCGAGTTCTGATGTGGATGCTCGTCGGGATGCTGCCCATGGCGCTCGGCTGTGGTGGTAAGGCCAAGCCGGGTGAGCCGTGTAAAACCCAGTCGGATTGTGAGCGCGGCGCCATCTGTTTCGAGCAAAAATGCGAAGCGCCAAACGCCGCCGAGAAGGTCTCAAAAGCGGCGGAGGCCGATGGTGCGCCTGATAAGGCTGAGGGCTCCGATGCGGCCTCTGAGACCTGGGAGGTCTTCCGTGTCGCTCGCGACAAGAAGGAGCCTTGGCTCTATGTGCGTGAGAAACGCACCTCGAAGGCCAAGCATGTCGGAAAGCTCAAAGAGGGCACGACGGTCAAGGTGCTCGCGACCGAAGGGAAGTGGCGCAACATCACCATCACCAGCGGGGAGTACAAAGGAAAGACGGGCTGGGCGCACATCTGTTGCATGAAGCCCAAGGGCTCTCAAGACCTCTACTGGGCGCGTTTGGGCGCTGAAGATCACAGCAACAATAGCGGTAGGCCTATCGAGAGCGCCGCTGGGATCATTCGGCAAGATCGCGCGAACTATCACGCCTTCAAGCTCCGTGATAAGCGGGATGACCGGACCGACGACACCTACGATGACAAGGCCAAGCGCGAGTGGCTGGCGACGACGCTGAAAGACAGCCTCGATAAAGAGACGAAGCGGATCATCTACAAGCATCAACCCTTGGTGGAGGTCGTGACTTGGGAGGATCGGGTAGACGTGACCGTCATCGAGAAGGGCCCCAAGCATGAGATGATGTGGGAGGAGGCCGACGCCCTCTGCGGCAGGCGCTACTGCAAGTGCATCACGGGCAAGGGCAAGTGCAAGGACAAGAAGTACAAGGCGTGCATGAAGAACCGCGGTCATCGCATGAACGTGGGCTGTGAGCGTGCTCACTGAGCCAGGAGACTGAACAGAGCGCTTCGGATCGCAGTCCACACGCGGCCTTCGACGGCTATCGGCTTAACGCCGCGACGCAGGTGTCTTTGCTAGGGCTCCTTGCGGCGAATCTACTGCCGCTCTTCGGGCTGCTTGTCTTGGGGTGGTCGGGCTTCTCCGTGGTCCTGGCTTACGTCTTGGAGACCGTCGTTGTGGGGGTCTACACCGCGCTCCGGATCTGGATCGTCGCGAAGAAGAGGGGCGAAAACGCCGCCATGGTCTTCTTCTTCAGCGTCCACTATGGCGGCTTTGTCGGCATTCAGACGATCTTCGTCCTCATCGGGGCGGGAGACGCCGGGGAGCTGCGGGGTGGGCTAGAGCTCACTGGGTTGCTCGTGATGGTCGGTGGTTTTGCGCTCAGCCATGGTCAGTCCTTCTTCGTCCACTTCCTGCGCGGAAAGGGCTACGAGAGGACGACACAAGGCCAGGAGATGGCCCGCCCCTACGTCCGAATCTTCGTTCAGCAATTCGCCGTCATCGGGGGCTTCTGGCTGATGGGGGTCGGGACCTTGGGCCCGGCGCTCGTGATCCTCGGGCTCAAGACGATCATCGACGTGATGAGGCACGTCTCTGAGCACAGAAAAGAGGCCCAAGGGGCGCCGGCCTGAGGGCTCAAGTCTCGTCGTGTGTCACTGGCGTGACCGTGATTGTGTGCCCTTGCTCGACCACGACCTCGGCGACTAGGGCAGCGACCTCTGAGACGATCTGGGCGCAAAATGCGGCGCGCTCTGGGCTGCGAAAGTCCTCGAACTGACCGGTCAATGTGTTGCAGATGAGGTCCTCCCCTTCGGCCTTGCCTCGGTCGATGCGGCCCCTGAGCTTGCCCTCGAAGTCGACCATGGCGCCCCTGAGGCTTGGGGTCACCGGGCCCGCTGGGTCGGGGTCGCCGAGGAGCTCACCGACGACGAGCCGACCGCCGGCCACCGCGCCACATTCGCCGCACCCTGTGATGCCACCGCGGCGAAGAGATTGGTAGGGCGCCGTGGCGCGCCCGAAGGTCTCAGCCAGCGCGATACCGCAGGAACGGTGGGGCGTGACCACGCCGTCATAGCGTGCTTTGGCGCCGGACTTTGCGGCGAGGATGGTCGGGTCGTCGTTCACTGTGCTCCTGAGCGCGAGCGTACACCCTCTGGTCGCCGACGGCGAAACCTCGTGCAAGCCTGGCCCGCGTGATTATCATCGCGCTCACCCTCGATCGACCGACCTTCGGGAGGTGTCGATGTTCAAGCTCCTCTTGGCCTTCTTGGTGCCGCTCGTCACGGTGCTCTCGAGCGTGAGTTCTCCCGCTGTGGCGGCTCTAGCGCGGTATGATGTCGACGCGCAACGCAGCCGGTTGTTCGTGATGGTCTTCAAGGACCCCGACGCGCTCGGCGCCAAGCTCTCTCATGACCATGTCGTGCGGGCTCGAGCGTTCAGCGCGGACATCGCCTGGGACCCCAAGGCTCCGGACACCTGTGAGGTCTCCTTCGTCATCCAGGTCGCGGGTCTGGACCCCGACCCGCCCTCGCTCAGGAAGCGGGTGGGGCTCAAGCGGATGCTCACCGCGTCAGACCGTGCCCAGGTGAAAGAGAACCTACTCGACCAGTCGCAGCTCTGGGGCGCCAAACACCCCACGATCCGCTTCACGGCGACCACCTGCGCGCGGCGGGGCGGTCAGGTGGACGTCACCGGTTCATTGACGCTCCGAGGCGTGACGCGGCAGGTGACCGCGCCGATGACCCTCGGCATTGACGTCGGGACAGGTGAGCTGACCGCGAGTGGCTCGTTGACCATTCGCCACACCTGGTTTGGCTTTAAGCCCTACTCTGCGCTCGGCGGCGCGCTGCGCAACAGAGACGAGATGCGCCTCGTCATCGTCGTGCGCGGGGCCCGAGCCACGCCTTAGTGCGCGCCCGCTTGCCCTCGAACCACGCGACTCGCTTGGTGTGCACGCAGGTCCAGAAGCCGGTGTTCGAGTTACGGACGCAGGGGTTCACCCACCCTGGCGCCCCGGCCCGAGCGACCTGAGGACTTGTAGCGCAGGCGGAGAGGCTCATGAGGAGCAGGACCAGGAGGGCGACTCCCACGGAGCGCTTTGCGGTGCGGCGATGTGTGGGTGACATGCGACCTCCTGACGAAGGGGGACAGTCCCTCGTCCGAATTGGCAACGCCTCGCATGCTCTCTCGATTCCTTGGGGCGCGGTTCGCGTTGAATCGCGTGAGCCTTTAAGCTCTCCGAGACCTAAGGAGAATTCTCATGCGTGCACCTGTCCTTTGCCTCGTGAGCTTGTGTGTCATTGCGCTCTCTGCTTGCAGCAGTGAGCCGTCCGCGGATAGCGGTGATGCCGTGAGCGATCCTCAATCCGCCGATGCTGGGAATGTCCAGGACACGGCTACGGGTGTGGCGGGTGACTGGTGCGTCTCATCGGACGCGTGCACCGAGCCCGGCGAGCTCTGCACGATCGACTACGGCGATTGCCAAGCCTGCCAAGGTGAGCTCGAGATATGCTGTGGCACCTGCGCCCCGGACCCCTGCCACGACGTCGCCTGTGGCGCCGACTGCTTCTGTCCGCCCGGACCCGACTGCCCCGAGCTGCCTATGGCGTGCAACGCCGACGGGATGTGTGTGGCGGTCAGTGAAGAGCTCGGCTGCGAAGAGCCCGAGCCTTACGACGCCTGCGCTGACCTCGCCTGTGGCGCGGAGTGCAACCCCTGTGCGCCGGGTGATGACGCCTGCGCCGAGCGGCCCATGCTGCCGCACTTCTGTGACGCAGAGGGTTTGTGCTCGAACAACGAGCCGGAGACCTTGGGCTGCATCGAGACCTGTGTCGGGAGCGCCGCCTGCGATGACGGCGAGGTCTGCACGACCGCCTACGGACAGTGCAGCACGTGTGCCGGTGAGGCTGGCGCAGACCCGGTCTGCTGCGGCACCTGCGAGGCCGACCCCTGTGCTGGCATGGCCTGCGGCGCCGGTTGCTTTTTCTGTGCGTCCGGCGCCGAGTGCCCGGAGCTTCCCATGGCGTGTAACGCTGAGGGGATGTGCGTGGTGGTCAGTAGCGACCCGGGCTGCGAGGAGCCACCACCCTACGACGCCTGTGCTGACGTGGCCTGCGGCATGTCGTGCAACCCTTGTGCCCCCGGAGATGAGGAGTGCGCCATGCAGCCGAGCTTGCCGCATTACTGCGACGCGGAGGGGGTGTGCTCGAATAATGAGCCGGACACCTTGGGGTGCTCAGAGAGCTGTGTTGCCAGCAATGAGTGCGGCGAGGCTCAGGTATGCACGACTGAGTTTGGTGAGTGTCAGACCTGCGAGGGCGCCGGTGGCGCCGATCCGGTCTGCTGCGGCACCTGCGTAGAGAACCCCTGTGAGGGCAAGGCCTGCGGCGATGGCTGTGCGTGCCCTGACGGTGTCGGGTGCCCTGAGGTGCCGATGGCCTGTGACGAGACGGGGTCCTGCGTCACCGCGGATAAGCCCAGCTGCGAGCCCGAGCCCGCAGACCCCTGTAAAGATCAGCCTTGCGGGACGCCGTGCGGCGATGACCAGATCTGCGACACAGAGGGGGCCTGCATCGTGAGCCCCAACATGCCGGTCGAAGAATTCTGCGCAGGTGAAATGAGCGGCTGCATGTCGAGCGATGACTGTGAACTCGGCGAGTACTGCACCGTCAGCGACGGCGACTGTGAGGCCTGCAGCGAGGGCTCGATGCTCACGGTCTGCTGCGGGACCTGCGAGCCCTTTGACCCTTGTAAAGACAAAGTCTGCGGTACCATGTGCGGCCCGTGCCCCTCCGACCAGCAAGACTGCTTCGCGCCTGAGGTCGAGATGTTCTGCAATAACGAAGGGCAATGCTCAGAGGAGCAAAGCGCCTGCGATATGTAGCGAAGGCCCGGCATGACCTCGCACAAGGCCCCTCGGTGTGGCTAGATTGGGCCCCTCAACCGAGAGGTGTGCGATGAGTAAGCGTGTGGTGTCCTTACTGCCTTCAGCGACCGAGCTCTTGGTTGCCCTGGGGGCGACGGATTGGTTGGTGGGGCGGTCGCACGAGTGTGATTGGCCCGAGTCGGTCACCGATCGCCCGATGCTCACCGCGCAACGCACCGTCGCGACAGAGAGCGCGGATATCGACGCCCAGGTGCGCGCGGCGCTCCAGGACGGTGATTCGCTCTATACGCTCGACACCGAGCAGCTCAAGGCGCTCGCGCCGGACGTCATCCTGACCCAGGACCTGTGTGAGGTCTGCTCCATCGACTTGGCGACCGTGCGGGGCGTCGTTCGGACGATGTCGCCGATGCCTGAGGTGGTGAGCCTGGACCCTAAGAACTTGAGCGATGTCCTCGATGACTTGCTTAAGGTGGGCGCCGCGTTGGGTCTACAAGATCATGCGCAGGGCGTCCGCGCCGAGCTTTGGGCTCGGGTTGAGGCGGCGAGCGGTCTGTACAATGACGCGGCCCCCACGGTGGCGTTCATCGAGTGGATGGCCCCTCTCTTTGTCGGGGGGCATTGGACGCCGGAGATCATCGAGCGGGCAGGGGGACGTCATCCCCTCAACCCAGCTGGCGCTAAGTCAATCGTCGTGACTCCCGAGGCCCTCGTCGACCTCGCCCCGGATTTCCTGCTCTGCGCGCCGTGTGGCTATCGCTTGGACCAGACGCGCGCTGAGTGGGAGACGCTGACGGCGATCCCTGGATGGGAGACCATCCCAGCTGTCCAATCCGGGCGGGTGGCCTTGGCGGACGGCAATGCGCTCTTCAATCGCCCCGGCCCGCGCCTCGTCGACGCCTTGGAGCAGGTCGCACAGTGGCTCCGCACCGGTGAGATCCCGGATGTCCCAGAGTGGTCCGCTCCGCCGTCACCTGACAGAAGCTGAACAGGTGATTAGGGCGCCTAAGCCTCTCCCCAGGTGGCTTCCGAGTTGAAGGGCTTGGGGAGCCCCATCGCGATCCGTGCGAGGTCCCTAGGGAAGAGGAGCAGCGATACGCAGAGGAGCAGGCACCCGCTGGCCGAGCGTATCAGGAGCGCCTGCTTCATCGCGTCCTTAGCCAGTGACGCCCTTCATACAAACGCGTCCCTACGAGGCCTGATTCCTATCAGTCGGGGCGATTGATGGCTTCATGGGGTCGTGAAGGCGCCCTCGAAGGTGGCCTTGCCAGGGCCCTTGAGGCGCATCCCGACGCCGCCCTTTGACCACGTGCTGTCGTCGCCGTGGACCAGGTTGAGGGCGCTGTGTGACAGGCGATGCTTGCCACCTCTCCAGCGGATGTGGACGCTCAGCCATCCCCGATTCGGCAGGCTTAACTCTGAGGCCTCGCCGATGATCCCCTCGACACCGTCGAGGACTCGGATCAGCCGCGCAACGCCTGACGCCGGGTAAAGCTCTGCGCGATAGTGGTTCCGAGCGTCTTGGACGCCGTAGAGCAAGGCGACCGATCCTTTTTGCTCTAGCTCGGGGAAGATCCGAACGGTGAGGACACCCTCATCGTCGACCATGACGGGATGCCAGCGGAGGGTCTCCTTGTCGTGTTGGAGTTCCGCGGTCATTAGGCCATCGATGGCACGCCAAGTGCCGATCGTGTCGTCGATGCCTTTGGACCACGAGGCGAGGTCCTTCGTGGTGAAGCTGAAGAGCGGCGTGACGGGGTGATGATCGACCTGGTCAGAGGCACACCTGAACCCCACATCGGGCATCTTTAGGGCGGGGTCCATTTGGGCACGGAACGCACCACGTAGGACCGCTGGATCGTCATCGCTGTAGCTGCCGCCTCGCTGCACCCGCCCACTGCCGCTCTTTGGCCCCTTGGGGTTCGATGTGGGGGACTGGGCGTAGTAGTCCGGTGCGTACCAATCCGCCGTCCACTCCCAGAGGTTACCGGCCTGATGCAGGATGTGGCTCGGGGTGTGGTGACCATCGGGGGTGAATTCCGCCTTCGCGCTCGTGACATCACAAGGTCGCGAGGCGGTCCCTTTGAAGACGGCGCGGCGGCATGTGGGGGGCTCATCACCCCACGGATAGCGATAGTGGAGGCCTCCACCTCTCGCGGCGTACTCCCACTCGGCCTCCGTGGGGAGCCGCCCCCCGATCCACTGACAGTAGCGCCTCGCGCCCTCCCAGCTGACGCCGTTCATGGGCCGCTCATCACCGCGCCTCTGAGGGCCCAACTGACCGGGTTCGAGGTCACCATCGAAGTGGAATGTCCCGCCCACGCCGACATCTTCGATTCGGCAAGGGCCAGAGACCAAGCACCATCGGTATTGGCGCACCGTGACCTCCATGCGCTGAAGCCAATAAGGCGAGAGCGTGACCTCATGGGGTGGGGCCTCGTCTTCGCCGGCCTCCGGGTCGTACCCCGGGGCGTCTGGATCGGTGGACTGTGCGCCCATCAAGAAGCGCTCCACGGGAGAGTCGCCACGCCTGCCGAGCTGTTGAAAGACCGCGCGCCTGAGGTCGCGTCCGGGCAGGCGGACCATGCAGCCCACGCGCTCGAACCCGGGGCGGCCGTCGTACATATGGGAGGCGTCGCACTCCCAGAGCCCCCAGAGGTCTCCGGAGTAGTTGACGTGATTCCCCTCGATCCGGCCCAAGAAGCGAGAGCCCCAGCCCTTCGCCTTCACGAACCCGCTCTGGTGCTTGAGCCACTGACCTTTGGTTGCAGCGGGAGGCGCATGAGCTGGCGCCGCGTCGGTCGCGGGGGTCGGTGCTGCTCCGCTCCCCGGGGCGGCAGGTGCACGTTTTTCGACCGCTGTAGAGAGGGCGGTAGCCTCGCCAGATGACGCGGTCACCCCGGCCTCCTCCGTCCCCTTCGGCGGCGCGCAGCCCGACCACAGAGCGCCCACCACGATGAGCAGCGCGCAGCTGCTCAGTGCGCTGAGCGTCTTCGACGTCCGGGTCCCTCTTGGGGCCCTCATCGTGTGCCTGCCTTAGCGTTGGGCGGCGCCGCATTCGAGCCAAAGGCACGCACCTCGCCGCGGTTGCTGACGACGATGACCTGACCATTGACGACGGCTGGGCTCCCGAGCACTGGGGCCCCCAAGTCACGGCTCCAAAGAGGCTCTCCGTCCTTTAGCCTGAGGACGCGCAGGCGCCCATCGTGCGATCCGATGAGCACCTTGTCTCCGACGATGACCGGGGAGGCGTCGACTTTGCCTCGGGTGCGGTGTGTCCAGCGGACCTTGCCTGTCGCCCTGTCGAGCGCATGGACGCGCTGGTCCCTCCCTCCGATGATCACGAGCGTGTCACTCACTGCGGGCGATGAGAAGTACGGGAAGGCCCGATCTTGGTAGCGCCACAGCGCCTCTCCGGTGTCCAGATCGAGCGCCACCACTCGGTTCCCGTAATGCCCCACATAGGCGACGGCCTTGACCATGGCCGCTGACCCACCAATCTGAGGCCCGACCGTCACCGAGCCAGCCGAGACGCCCGTGGATGCATCGAGCACGTGGAGGACCCCGTCACACCCACCGACGACGACGAGCTCAGAGGCGATCGCCGGCGTCCCGTGGACGTAATTATCGGTCGTATGTGTCCACGCCCCTTGGCCCGTGGCGACGTCGATAGCGTGAACGTTACCGTCGTAACTCCCGATAATGGCCAGGGTCCGCGCCTTGGTTCGCAGCGCGTTGGCGGCCCCGAGGACTTTATCTTTTGTCGCGTAGCGCCACTGCGACGCGCCGGTCTTGGGGTCTAGCCCGTGGACGTTCCCTGCGTTGTCGCCGATGACGATGACGCCCCCGACCCGCGACGGTGTGCTCTGGATCGGAGCGCCCACGTCTCGGCGCCACAGCACCTCTCCCGTCGCGGCGCTCAGCGCATGCAAGACACCGTCTTCACTGCCGACCATCACAGCGCCTCCGACGACGATCGGGGACCCCTCGACGCGCGCCCCGAGGGCGACTGACCACTGAGGCGTTAGGGGGAGGGTCAAGGTGCCCTCAGCGATCCCCCGAAGGGCGGCGTCTCCCCGATGGTGAGGCCACTCCGGGGCCACCGCGGGGGCGACGCTCAGCGCCGTCAGCATCACTAGGAGTGCGCTCATGACAAGGCCTCGAAGAGGGCCTTGAAGCCGTCTTCGTCCATCGGCCTTGGGTTAAAGGTGCCGGTCCATTGTGAGGCTGCGTCGGTCACCAGCGGCATGAGGTCGTCAGCCGCGAGGTGTGTCCGCGAAGGCAGCGCTTGGGCAACGAGCACCTCGAGGCGGTCGAGCAGCGCCTCGACCGAGCGTCCCAGGCCTGCGGTCTGTGCGACGCTCGCGTAGCGCTCTGCGACCTCGCTGTCTTGCGCGTTGTAAGCGACGACGATGGGCAACATCTCCCCGACCGCGAAGCCGTGCGGCGTCCCAAAGCGCGCGGTCAGCGCGTTGCCTGCAGCGTGCGCGGCGCCGAGCATGCTGTGGGCGATGGCGTGCCCTGCGTCGTACGCGGCGCGCTGCATCTCTCCGCGCGCCCCGAGGTCGCTAGGGTCCTCAAGGACTCGGGGGAGCGCGGCCTGAGCGCGCCTGAAGGCGCCCCTCGCGAGGGCGTCGCTCTTCGCGGTCCTGCGCGTGGTGACCGCCACTTCAATGGCGTGAGCGATGACATCGAGCCCAGAGGCGGCGGTCACGATGCGGGGGCAGCTGAGCGTCAGCGTCGGGTCGAGGAGCACGACGTCCGCCGAGAGCCCAGGTGCCAAGCACGCCATCTTCTTGTGTGTCTGTGCGTCGCTGACGATGGCCGCTGCTTGGGCCTCGCTGCCTGTCCCGGAGGTCGTCGGGATGAGCACGAGCCGCGTGGTGCGTCGCGCTGTCTCGTGGACCCCCACGTGGGTCGACAGGGGGTCGCCAGTGTCGACGATGAGCGCCGCCAGCTTCGCGACGTCCATGACGCTGCCACCCCCGAGCGCGACGATGGCGTCGACGCCCTCTGCAGCGCTGACACACGCGTCGACGTCGTCGCTGCTGGGGTTGGCCGACACGTCGAGGTGGCGAGAGACCGTGGCGGCGTGAGCGGTGAGCAGGGCTTCCGCGCGACCGACGTGCCCTGCGGCAACGAGCCCTGCGTCGCTCACGAGCAGGACGCGTGCCCCTGCCAGGTGCTCGAGCTCGACCAGCGCCTCGAGGGCATCGTCGCGCGTGATGACCTGGGCGGTCGGGACGATCATGAGAGCAGCCCCCGCATGCGATCGAGGTGCAGGCTGGCCATCGAGGTGCTCAGGCTGTGGGGTGAGTCGGGGCAGAGGCGCTCGATCTCGGAGGCATCACCGAGGGCCTGCTCAAGGTCGGCCTCGACCCCGAGGGTCGCGACGGAGAGGGTGTGGCCGAGCCACGCGGAGAGCGCCGTAGGGGCCACGGCCGTGACGCTGACGAAGGGCAAGGGGAGCTCGATGCGCGCCAGTGGGTGGCTAGGATCCTGACAGAGGATGACCGAGGGCGCGAGCGCAGGTTGGCCGTCCTCGTTGGTGGTGCAGCGAGAGTGGTCGCGTCGGCCGTCGCTCAGGTCCGTCGCCCCGGCGATGGCGAGCGCCTCTTCAACGCGGGCCGCGATGGCGTGGGTCTTGTCGGGATCGCTGAGGGTGACGCTCGGCGTCCCATCTAGCCGCTCGCAGAGGGCGGTCGCGAGGTCACGCGCAGTGGCGAAGTCTCCCAGGGTCACGATCGATGAGGTGTTCAGGCAGCTTCGACCGTTGTGCAGAGCGACGCCCTCTACGAGATCGTCGATGTGTGCGCGCCAGTCCACGGCGGATCCCAAGACGACGGCGCTGCGCCCGGGGCCGTTCACTTGGACATGGGGATCGTCGCCGTACCGCGCGACGACGGAGGCGTCGCCAAAGAGCTGCGTGCGGGAGGCTGCCCCAATGAGGGCGCCGGTCGTGTCGTGGTCGGAGGGGTAGATGCAGAAGCGCTCCCGAGAGATCCCAGCAGCGATGAGCGCGGCGACTAGCCTGTGCGGCGTGAAAGGATCAGAGGCCCCGGGCTTCAGCGCGACCCGCGCGCCAAGCGCGATGGCGGGGAGCCATGCACGGTTGACGGCCAAGGCGTTCGAGGGGAGGACAACGGCCAAGTCGCGGACCGCAGCCGGGGGGATGTCTTTTGCCCGTTGACCGAGGTCGGTCAGGGTCTCAGCGAGCAAGCTCAGCTGATGGGTGATCACCGCCTCACTGAGCCCCGTGCTGGCCTGAACCAGTCGCCTGAACTCCGAGACATCCATCGGGGCCGCGTCAGGATCGAGGCGCAGCGGACTCTGCAACAGCTCCGCTGCGCGGGAGAGCGCTTCGCCGACGGCGATGGGATCCTGTGACGCCGCAGGGGCGCGACGTGCATCGCGTCGGACCAAGCCCGCGTTCGCGAGGCTGACCTCTGCCAAGGGGGCCTCGCTGCCGGGCGCGCTCAAGGTCCGTGTGTCCAGGCTACGGTAGACGACACCGTGACGTAGGATCGGGATGTGGCGCATCAGTAGACGCCCTCGACGCTCACGTCTCCAGCCCCCGTCCCCAGAGGCCGCACATCGCCGACCCCATCGAAGGGGTAGGCTGCGGTCGGGGCGAGGCGGATCGCCTCATCGCGTTCAAGGTGCCGTGGCAGCAAGAGCTCCCGGGTCAGGGTGGTCAGCTCGACGCGACCCCAGGCTCCGTAGTCGACCAGCTGCTCGGTGTTGTCGGGGTCGACCACGCGCAAGACGGCCCGGGGCTCGGGGGGGTAATAGGAGGGTCGGAAGCCGCACGCCTCGTTGACAGGGAGGCCGATGGCGAGCCCCATCAGTGTGTTGCCATAGGTGGGGAGCAACGTGATGTCCGGCCCCAAGACCTCCTCGACCAAGAAGCGCAGGGTCTGCGCGGACATCGAGGTACCACCACAGAAGACGCCCCGCAGGTCCAGGGCCTGGAGATCGATGGCGTCGCCCAAGGCCTCTAGCAATGTCGGGGTCGTGAAGAGGCATTGAATGGGGCGGTGCTTGAGGACCGTGAGGGCTTGGTCGATCACGTGGGCGGTGTAGGCCTGGGCCTCGGTGTGGCGCCCTTCGGAGGCGAGGTGCTTGGCCCACCGCGGGTCGCAGTCGACGTGGTAGCACGGTCCGCCACGGTGATTGGCGAGGTGCTCAATGGTGAGGCGTAGCCGCCGCGGGCCTGTGGGCCCTACCATCAACCAGGCGCCGCCCTGGGGGAACGCGGCGGGATCCAGCGCATCGCTGAAGCGTTCGTAGTCGACCTGGTGGTCGCGCCAGCTGAGGCGCTGCTTGGGGCGCCCAGTTGTGCCACCGGTCTCAAAGACGGCGTACGGTTGGTCAGCGTAAGCGCGGGGGATGAGCTGATCGTGCGGTAGGTCGCGCAGCCAAGTGTCATCAAACCGCGGCAGCTGGGAGAGGTCCTCGAATCCCTGGATATCCTCGGGGCGCACCCCAGAGGCTTGGGCCCACTCGATCCAAAGCGGCGTGCCAGTCTTGGGGGAGAGGTGCCACCGCACGATCTCCCTGACGTGAGCATCCAGGGCGCTCATTTCCCGGCTCCTCGCGTCGCGAAGTAGCGCTCTAAGGTGGCCTCGGAGGGCGGCTCAGTCATCAGCGAGACGATGACCAACGCGCTGGTCGACGCGAGCACGATCCACGCCGCTGGGGTCACGCCAGCGACGACGAGCTCGCCTGGCTGGCCAAAGGAGAGCGCGAAGAGCCCGCCCCAGGTCAGGACCGCGGCGATGAGCCCGGCCATGGCGCCGTGGGCGGTCGCTCGACGCCAATAGAGCGCCGCCACGATGAGGGGGAAGAGCCCCGCGAAGCCGCTAAAGCACCAGACGCCGAGGTCAAAGATGCCGCGGGTCGCGACGAGGCTGAGGAGCCAGGTGACGAGGACCACGGCGCCGACAAAGCGTCGGGCGGTGCGGATCGATTGGGTGTCGTCGAGCCCCCCTGCGCGGCGCGCCGCGATGTCCTGCGTGAACATGGTCCCCAGGCAGAGGAACTGTGAGTCCAGAGACGACATGATCGCCGCCAAGATGCCTGCGGTGATGAGGCCTGACATCCACGGGGTCGTGAACTTAGCGACCATGATGCCGAGCACCGCGTTGGCCTTGGCGGGCGGCACCTCGAGGACCCCAGTGGCCCAGACCCCGATGAGGACGCAGGGCACCCAGACGATCATAATCAGCACCGGGTGAAGGACGACAGGCGCCTTGAAGGTCTTGCCGCTCTTGGCCGTCAACCAGTGCTGAAAGAGGTGCGGGAACATGCCGACCGAGAGGGGGATGAAGACGTAGCTGATGAAGTGGAGGGGCTCGAAGGTCCCCTCGCGAATGAGCCGCGCCGGTTTGGCGGCAGCGCTGGCGGACTCGGCGCCACCGAGCGCCTCGGCGAGGGTGCCGAAGGTGATTAAGCAGACCACGATGAAGACGACCGTCTGGAATGCGTTGGCCCAGGCCGCTGCGCGGAGGCCGCCGGCGAAGACGTAGGCGTAGACCACGCCGCTGATGACAGCGGCGGTTAACCAGGGAGGGACGCCCCCCTCGATCCCAGCCGCGCGGGTCACCCCTTGCATCGTGATGCCGGCGCCCATCAGCCCGATAAGCAGGTAGGGGATGACGAGGGCGACGAGGACGGGGAAGAGCCAGGTGCCGAGGCGCTCGCTTTGGAAGCGATCCCGGAAGAGCTGCACTTGGGTGAGGTGTCCGTGGCGTTTCCCGAGGGCCCAGACCCGCGCGCCGATGGCGAAGAAGATGGCGGCATGGACCAAGCCTGAGATCGAGGCCATCAGCCCGTAGACGCCGACGCCGTGGGTGTAGGCTTTTCCGGTTGAGCCGATGAGCGCAAAGGCGGTCATCGTCGTGCCGAAGAGGGACAT
Organism: Myxococcota bacterium; assembly: GCA_049602155.1. Taxonomy (GTDB): domain Bacteria; phylum Myxococcota_A; class UBA9042; order PHBI01; family JBMYRH01; genus JBMYRH01. The sequence continues at coordinate 76,900 of JBMYRH010000012.1, forward strand.
GACGAGCAGGAAGGGGCCGATGCTGCGGCTGGCGACGAAGTAGTCCTGGCTGGTTCCACGGGAGAGGCGGCTGCTGCCCACGCCGATCATCAGCAAGACCACGAGGTAGGCACCGACGACGATGAGGATCGTCATGAGGTCAGCTCCTCCTCATCCGCATCGAGCGCTGGCGGCCAGGCGAACTTCACGACCAGGAGCCAGAAGGCAGAGACCAACACCGAGTAGCCGGCGTGGTAGGCCAGCCCAGCGGGCAGAGGCCCGAACCAGAGCGCGGCCTCGTCCCAGAGCCAGACGTCTTGGTGGAGGACGAAGAGGATGACCACGCCGATCCAGACCCAGGGCTTGGTCGCAGCGCTCATCGGCGCTTCCCGCGCCGGGGAGTGGGGGTGCTTGAGACGGTCCAGAGGTGGGTCTGGGTCTGGATGTAGACCGCACCGCCGGCCGCGATGGCCGAGCCGTAGATCGGGGCGTAGAGGTCGAGCGTAGCGAGGACCTTCTCGGTCTTGCCCGCCTCAAGGATGGTCAGGAACCCGCTCTCGTTGCCGATGTAGATCTTCTTGTCGGCGATGAGCGGCGAGGCCCAGATGTGTCCCCCTGTGTCGTGGGTCCAGAGGTGCTTGCCGGTCGCGGCATCTAAGCCGTAGACGCGCCCTGAGAGGTCGGCGGCGACCAGGAGCCCATCGGCGATCGCGACCGTGGAGATAGAGCGCCCGATACCATCAAAGCGCCAGGCAGGGCCGGCTTGGCTGCGGTCTCCCTCTCCAGACGGGCTCAAGCAGCTCAGACTGCCCTTGCCTGTGCCATGCTCGGGGTCTTGCCCGATAGCGACGCAGGCGAGGCCGTTGTGCACCGCGGGGGTCGCGATGATCTCGCTCGGGCCGTTCCGCCTTGCGTAGGGTACAGGTTTGCCATCGACCGAGCGATAGCTCGCTGGGTTGGCGTCATAGCGCCACAGCTCACGCAGGACGTTCAACCCCTCAGCGTCCGTGGTCGGCTTCGGGTCAAACCCGTAGAGGAAGCCGTCGCCCGCTCCAAAGAGGATGACATCCTTTCTCCCGACCTTCGCCACGGCGGGTGATGACCAGTTGGCGTGCAGGGTGCGTTCGCTGATGCCCACGGTCTCTTCGGCCAGCAGGGCACCTGTCTTCTTGTCCAGCACGACCAAGGCTGGCGAGAAAGGGGCGGGGACGTTGCGGTGGGACCAGTCGACGCCATTAGACGTCGAGACAAAGAGGCGGTCACCGACGATGAGGACCGAGCTGCTAGTGACGTTGTGCGGGAAGACCCCGAGGTCCTTGCGCATGTCATAGCGCCACAGGATGTCGCCGTCGCGCTCACCGACAGGGAGCGGGGGCTTGCCCGGCCCCGCCATGTAGGCGCCCTCGTCCTTAAAGGGACCCTGGTTGCCGTTGGCTTGGCCTCGGACGTCTAGCGCGATGACCTCGCCGCGGTTGGTCACGACGTAGACGACGTCCCCGTCGACGGCGGGGGATGAGCAGATGCCCAAGAATTCCCAGTCGCTGACCTTGCCTGCGCCGAGCTTGGGCACCCCGAGTTGCCAGAGGAACGAGCCGTCGCGCTCGTTCAGCGCCATGACAACGGAGTAGTCCCCTTTGAGCTTGGGATCGCGGGGCACCGCGTTGTTCGTCCCGAGGAACACCCGGCCATCAGCCACGGTGACGTTGCCGTATGACTGCGAGCCGAGCTTGGCCACCCAGCGGACGTTCTTGGCCCCCTTGACGTCGACCGCATCGCTCCCTTTGACCGGGGTCCCGGTCCCGAAGGTCCCGGGGAGGGGCGCCTCAGAGGTCGCCATATTACGCGCCCCATCGCGTCCCCACATCGGCCAGTCGCTCGCAGCGACTGTCGGCGCGAAGGCCAAGCAGACCAGCACCATCGTCAACTGCTGCCTCATGGCGTCGCTCCCTCCAAAGGCTCACTCGGGCTCATCCGGATGTCGTCGACATACACGCGATGCATCGATTGGGGTGAGAAGCCGAAGAGCCCGGGCGCGCCGTGGCGGTGCGCGGTCGCGTGCTCAGCGACGAGGGTCCACCCCTTGGGCTCCTCGCTGCCTTTCGGCCACGCCTTTGCCCGAATCGTCCCGCGCCCATCGTCGTCGACGTCTACCCGGGTCTTCAGGTGCATCCACTGCTTGGCCGGCGCCAAGAACGGCACGGCGTGGCGGAAACGATCATGATTGGAGTGCACGGTCAGCTCCCGGCGGTTGCCGTCCAGCGCGATGATGTAGCGCTGGTTCACCACGCCAACCACTCCCATGCTGCGGCGATTCCCATCGGAGCGCACTAGGGCCTCCAACGTGTACTGCTTGGAGTCGGGGTGGCCAAAGAAGCTCATGGCCCGCTGGAAGAGCACGCGGTCCAGGGTCTTGGCCAACACGTTGCCCCCCTCCAGTGCCACCACGCGCCACTTCATCTTGGCCCCAGACCACCAGCTAGGGGGGTGTCCATAGGCGCCCCCGGCGGTGTCGCGCAGGGCCTGAGGGACGTCATCGAAGTGCTCAGCGTAATGGTCGCGAGGGACCACTCGGACCCTGAGGTGCCCCTCGAGGTCGCCGTCAATCACCTTCTCCACGCCCGCGCGCGGCGGGGTCTCGGCGCCGATGGTCATTGAGGTGGTCGCTCGCCGCGGCCCAGCGGGGCGCCCTTTGTCGTCGACGGGTTGGACGCTTAACGCGACCGTGTCCCCTTGCCGAACAACGACTTCGGCGGGGAGGACCCGCAACTCGGTGGCGCCCCCTGCAGCGGCGTGCGTCGGGGCGTCGGGCCAGGGGATGGTGTCCGCGGCGGTGCCGGAGCCGAAGGCGTAGAGCACCTCGGTGGTGTGGACATAGAGCCGCCCGGCGTAGGCCGCGGGGGACCCGATGCAGTTGCCTCTCAGCTGAACTTGGCTGATGGGGTGCGGGCCCTCGCGGTTGGGCTTCAGCGCGTGCAAGATCCCATCTTGCATCGGGACATAGAGCACGCCGCCAGCGATCAAAGGAGAGGCGTGGAGTTGAGCGCGCCCCATCTTGTGGCGCCAAAGTACGCCCCCAGTCGCCTGGTCTACGGCGACGAGGTTGCCCTCTGCCGTCACTTGGTAGATCACCCCAGCGGCGTGCACGGGGGAGCTGGTGAAGCTGACGAGGGGGGCCCGCCATTGCTCATGCTCCGCCCCGAGGGTGGTCGGCTTGCCGGCCACGGCGGTCGCAGCCCCAGGCGCGATGGCGACCATCCTGCCCAGGTGGCTGGAGTCGATGTTCTCCTTGCCGTGGATCCCGATGACGCGGTCGTCGATGAGCAGCGGGGTCGCGTTGATCCCCCCGTGGGAGAGCTTGAAGCGCCAGAGGGGTTGGCCGTCGTGTGCGCTGATGCACACCACATGACCGCAGCCTGTCCCTACATAGAGGACGCGGCGGCCATCGTGGACCCCTACGACCGGGGTCGAGAATGAGCTGTCCTTCGGGGGCGTCCCCGGCGTAGACACCCAGGCTAGGGCGCCGGTCTCTTTGTGGAACGCGAAGAGTCGGTCACGCCCGGGTCCGAGGGAGCCCCAGCTCGTCGAGACACCGTGAACGACGACGAGATCGTCGACGAGGGTCGGCGCCCCTGTGCGGCCGTTCGGGAACGTGAGGCGGCCAAAGGCCTCCATCATCGAGCGCTCCCACAGCGGTGCACCATCACGGGTCACCGCCACGAGGAGCCCCGGGGAGGTCATGGCGTAGATGTGACCGGTGCTGGCGTCGACAGCGGGGCTGCCGATGCTGTAGCGCTCGTAGATGATGTCGCTCAAGAAGTCGGCGTAGCGCCGGGTCCATTGTCGCTCACCGGTCGCTGCGTCGAGGGCGATCAAGACCTCGGCGATCTCTCCGCCCTCCGCTTCGTACCCCATCGCGTAGAGGCGGTCGCCGGCGATAACCGGGGTGCCGCGGCCCGCGAGCTCATGTTCCCAGGCGACCGTTGGCGCCTCAGCGCTGAGCGCCGTAGGCAAGCCTGGGCTCGCGCTTGACCCGTCCTGCGCGGGACCTCGCCACTGGAGCCACCCCGTGACGTCAGCCTCAGAGGTGACGGGCTGTGGGGTGGTGGTGGCGCACGCCGTGAGCAGGCACCAAGCGAGGATAGAGATGGGATGTCCGCTGCGCACGATCGGAGGGTACGACTCCGTGTCATGGATGTCGACGATCGTGGTGCCTATCGCTTGATGAGCTCTACTGCGCGCATCTGCTCAAGGTCTCGCACGAAGAGCACGCCGTCTGAGAGCGCGGGCACCGTCCAGCATCGGTCGCTCGGGAGGATCCGCACCGGGGGCTTCACTGGCGTGTACGCTTTCGGGGTCGCCTCCACGATCGCCAAGCGACAATCCTCGCCCAAGACGACGAGGCGGTCTCCGACCGCGATCAGGCTCCCGCGCCCAAACTCATCGAATTGCCAGGCGAGGGTCCCTGAGTTGGCGTCCATGGCGGTCAAGCGGTCCTCGTCAAAGCCATAGAGGGTGCCCTTGATGTGCACAGAGGTGGACATCTTGTTGCGCATCCGAGGGCTCGCCCAGCGCTGGCTGATCGCGACCTTCTCCCCTTGGCGCGTCAGGTCGTAGAGGACCCCGCCGACGCCATAGCCTGCGGAGATGAATAGTGCGTCGGGCCCGGCGGCGATGGGGGTCGCGGCGCTGACGTCATAGGAGATCTCCCAAGGTCGGGTCCAGAGCACCTCACCGGTCTTCGGACGCGTCGCGACCGCCGCCTGTGCGGTGAAGAAGACCACCTGAGGGGTCCCCGCTAAGGTCAAGAGCGCCGGGGATGAGTAGCCCGCTTTGAAGCCGCCGCGCTTCCACACGACCTTGCCGTCTTTGGCTGAGAAGGCGACCAAGCTGTGATCGTCTTTGCCGCCGACCTCGATGTAGACTAGGCCGCCTGAGACCAGCGGTGAGCCGCTGTAGCCCCACTTGGGGACCTCGCCCCCGAGCTCTTGGGCGATCTGCCGCATCCAAGCGAGGCGCCCCGTCTTGGCGTCCATCGCCACGAGGGTTCCGTTTGGGCCCAGCGCGAAGAGCTGCCCTTCGTGGATCGTCGGCGTCGCGCGCGGCCCATCGCCGCCCATGCGGTCGGTGTACGCCTGGCCGATGCGGGTCCGCCAGCGGTCTTTGCCCGTCTTCACGTCAAAGGCCACGACGGAGACGTGGGGGTCGTTCGTGGCCATCGTGTAGCCCGTGTCGCCGACCACCGCGAAGGATGAGAAGCCCGGCCCGAGGGCCTGCGTCCAACGCACCTTCGGGCCCTTCTCGGTCCAGGTGCTGACGAGGTCGCCCTTCTCAGCGGAGAGGCCGTCACGCTGAGGGCCATACCACTGGGGCCAATCGTCGGCGGACGCTGGCGGCGTGAGGAGCCCGAGAAGTGAGGTCACGAGCAGCGCAGAGATGAGTCGGGTGGGGATCGTCGTCATGGTGTGGTGAACACCGTACCAAAGATCGCGGCGCGATGGCCGGAAACCTGCACCCCGATGTCACCCTGAGTCCACGTGGTGTCATCACCGCTCACCAAATGCTGGTTGGCCAAGTCAAAGGTGTGTCGCCCACCACGCCAATCCAGGTTGAGGGTCAGCCAACCACGGTCGCTAAGCCGTACGTTGGTGGTCTCCGCGATCAGCCCCTCGACACCGTCCATGACTCGGATGATGCGCGCCACCCGCGCCCCGAGGTGCAGCTCCGCCCTGTAGTAGTTCTGCGGATCCTGTATCCCGTAGAGCAGGGCCACGGCGTCCCCGAGCCGCCGCGTGGGGAAGACCCGCGTGCTGAGGAGCGTCTCGGCCAGGCGGGTGTGTGGGCGCCAGAGCGTGTGAGGTCCGGCCCCCTCAGGGGAGCGAAGGGCGCCCCCCTCGAGGCTCCACCCGTCGAGAGCGCTCCCGTCCCAGACCTGCCAGCCGGAGAGGTCGGCGCGATCCACGTCGAGCAGCTGCGTGTAGGGCCGACGGTCGACCTCATCGGCGGCGCAACGAAAGCCGACATCCGGCATCTGCATGTCGGGGGCCATTTGAGCGCGGTATCCGCTCCTCAAGACCTCAGCGTCGCCGTCACTCCACCCTCCCCCGCGCTGCACGCGGCCGGTCCCTGACGCCGGTCCCTTGGGGTTGGTAGGGCTCGCGCTGGCGTAGGCGTCTTCGGCGTACCAGTCTGCGGTCCACTCCCAGGTGTTCCCGGCCATGTGCTGAATGTTGGTGATCCTGTCCTGACCGTAGACGCGGTACTCGGTGGCGGAGGTTGGGCCGCTCACGTCGCATTGGCCCCCCGCCCCTCCACCGAAGACCGCGTGGCCGCAGCTCGGCTTTGCGTCTCCCCAAGGGTAGCGCCGCTGAAGTTGCCCCCCTCGCGCAGCGTACTCCCACTCGGCTTCGGTGGGGAGCCGCCCTCCGATCCACTCACAGTAGGTTTGGGCGCCATCCCAGGTGATGCCTGTGACCGGGCGCTCGGCCTCGGCGCTGTAGGAGAGGAGGATGTCGAGGGTGCTCCGTTGGCTGTACGTGAAGTAACCCCCAGTGGCTACCTCGTCCTCCGAGCATGGCCCGAACACGACGCACCATTGGTATTGCCGCACGCTCACGGCGAAGCGCTGCAACCAGAAGGGCGTCAGCGTCACCGTGTGCGGTGGGGCTTCGTCCTCCGAGGCCTCCGCGTCGTAGTGGGGGGCTTTGGGGTCTGTCGCTTGCGCGCCCATCACAAAGCTGTGGACGTCGATCGTCCCGATGAGGTCGGCCGAGCGCTGCAGCGCTTGGGTCAGGCTGGCGTCCGGGAGCCTGACCATGCATCCGATTCGCTCCAGGTTGGGGCGCCCTTCTACGATGTAGGTGGGATCACAGTCCCAGAGGCCCCAGAGCTCCCCCGAGCCGGCGTCCATCGCCACCTTGTACCGCGCGAGGGTTTGGAGAGCAAAGGCGAGCGCGACGAGGGCGACGGTGACCACCAGCATCCGCCCCCAACGACGCCCTGCTCCACGCTTGGACTTCGTCGGAGCGGGCGCGGGTGCATCGGGTGAGGGGGGAGGTGAGGACATGCGGGCTCCGTCGCGGTCGCTCGGGAGCATGGCGGAGGCAGAGGTGCACCGTCAACGCTCAGCGCGCTGAGCCTTGACGCTCTTTACTGGACCGGGCGAACATCTTCAGGTTCACAGAACTCAGGTCAGGAGCACGCATGCACAGAGGGGCGCTCATCGGATGCATCGCGGCCCTGTGGGTCTTGAGCGCAAGCGCTGCGGCTGCGTCTGGCCCCATCGGCTGGTTGGGCGATGGCAGCGGGACCTTCTCGGCGGGCACGGTGCCGACAGGATGGACCTCGTCTGCTCCGGGGGGGTGGTCCGTGAAGATGCCAGCGTGGAGCAACGCCTCGCCGGTGGTCGTAGGGGATCGCATCATCGTGACCGCCGAGCCCCTGACGGTCCTCTGCGTCTCCGCCAAGACCGGGAAGACGCTTTGGTCCCACGACGTGAGCTACCTCGACACTGTGGGAGACGCAGAGCGCGCTCGTGTCACCCAAGAGCGGGCCGAAGCCGCGCGGGTGGCCGCCGCCCTCCGCGCAAAGGAGCGCGAGCTGAACAAGCTGAAGCGCGCCATGCGCAAGGCGCGCGGCAGTCAAGACGCCGCTGCCCGCTCTCAGGCGCTCTTGGCTGAGATAGGGCCGCTCAAGGAGCAGCTCGATGGCTACGCGCATCTGCGTCCACCAGAGCCGATAGATGTCATGGGGACGGCGCCGAGCACGCCGGTCTCGGATGGCACCTCGGTGTATGCGCTGCTGGGCAATGGTGTCCTCGCGAGCTTCTCCTTAGACGGTGCGCTGCGGTGGGCGACGCACCTCGGTCATCCGACGCAGCGGATGCGGGGGTTTCATAAAGGCCAGACGGCCTCGCCGCTCTTGGTCGATGGGGTGCTCGTCGTCGCCTTAAATCACTTGATCGGGATCGATCCTGCGACGGGGGCCGAGCGCTGGAGGCGGAGCGAGTCTTACCTGGACTTTGGCCCGCCGCGAGCCACGACGATCGACGGCGTGGCGCTGGTCGTCACGCCGATGGGGGAGGTCGTGCGGGTCGCTGATGGTGCCCTCTTGGCCGACAATTTGGGCGCGAGCGTCTACTTCGTGAGCCCGCTAACCCAGGGACGCCGTGTGTACTTCGTCGGCGCGACGACCGATCCCGACCTCCAAGAGCGCACCGCGGTCGCTTATGAGCTCTCGGGGCCGCTCAGTGGACTGCGAGCCAACGAGGTCTGGCGCCGTGGGCTGCCGCGCGAGAAGACCTACGCGACGCCGCTGCTTCATGACGGCCTGATCTACGCGCTCGGGATCCGAGGGAGCTTGGTCGTGCTCGATGCGTCCAGCGGACAATTGGTCTACGAGACCGTGGTCCCCTTGGGGCACGGCGACGTGATGCCCAGTCCGGTCGTCTCTGGTGACCGACTCGTGATGATGGGCGGCAGCGGCGAGGTTGTCATCGCGCGCACGGGGCGCAGCTACCAGCCGCTTTATCAGGCCAAGCTGGGGGAGATGCGCGCGACCCCAGCGCTGGTCGACGGCCGAATCATCGTCCGTGACTTGGACCGCCTTTGGTCGCTCACAGCGCCTCGCTGAGCGAGTCCGCGAGGCGTCCTCGGAGCGCGATTCGCGTCGCTATTAAGACGCCGAGGAGCCCGAGGGCGGCGACGCCGCATACCACGATGATGGCCGCCTCGGCGGGGTCTCGGCTCACGCTCGAGCCCAGCGCAGGGATCACCGCGAGCGCCGCTGCGCCGCCCCCGATGCTGACTCCAAGCACGACGATGGCGCCGTGCTCATAGGCGACCAATCGCCGAATCTGACTGCGATGCCACCCCATGGATTGCAGGATGGCGAGCTCTCGTCGCCGAGCAAGGACGTGTCGAAAGAGGAGGACGCCGACACCAGGTGCGCCCAGGAGCAAGCCAAAGCCGCCGAGGGCGAGGAAGATCGCCAGGTAAGTGTTCTCAACTCTGAGGTAGCGACCTAAGACCTCGATGGCTGGGGTGGTCCGGAAGCCGGTGTCTCCCAAGGCTTCTGAGAGGGCCGAGGCGACCGCGGGCACACTGGCCTCGGGGGCGTCGATGAGGAAGAGGCGATCTGAGGACCCGGTCGGGAAGCGCTCCGCCAAGGCCTCGCCGTCGACCAGGAGGCCCCCTTGCAAGATCGAGGTGGGCAGCACCCCGACGATGCGCAGGCGATAGGGCCGCCCTTGCTCATCTGTGTCTTGCAGTTCGTCACCAACTCCGAGCTTGAGGCGCCACATCAGGGTCGCTGTGTCCCCGATGGCGGGCACGACATCTGGTTCGTCAGGCAGCGGCGTGAGGCCCGCCCAGATCTCGGCTCCAAAGGCCTGACGTTGCGCCAACGCCTCGGGCTGCACGCCGTACAACGTGGGTCGGGGAGCGCGCGCTAAGTTGAGGCAGCTCGCGTCATCGCCGCTTCGGACCCGGAGCGGCACCACGCTCGCCCCAGATAAATCCTCGACCGAGAGGCCGTAGGAGGCGAGCCCCTCGGTGGTGTTCAAGGCATGACTGACCGGCAACGTGCTCTCACCGACCAGCGCGAAGCCCCCGGTGCCCGACGCTCGGGAGGTCATCCGGGAGGCATCATGGCGACTGACGCCGACGCCGACCACGACAAAGGTGCCGACCGCTAAGACGGCGGTGACCGCGACGCTCGCCCCTGGGCGCCGCGCGACGTTCTGCCAAGCCAAGGCGCGGACCGTCATGTGTGGACTCCAAGAGCGCGCTGAGAGCGCGGCACGCATCCCGGCGAGTCCGCTGATGAGGAGCATGCCCCCTGCACCGAAATAGGCCGCCGCTGGGTGCGCATCGCCCCAGGTGACGAGGAGCCCGACCGCGGACAGCAGCGTGGCGGTGCAGAGGAGCAGTGGGCCACGCCCTGTCGTGGTGTGCGCCCCATCCTCGGGCGCGCGAGTCGCCCAGAGCAGGGCTCCGTGGCCGATAGCGATTGTGGCGAGTGCTCCTATGAATAGCGACCCCGCGGTGGCTGAGAAGACCAGGCTTAACCCCCCTATGGCGCCGCTCCAGAGGCCGCTAAGCGCTTCGAGCGCCGCCTGCGCGACGAGGACGCCGAGCCCAAGGCCCATGAGGGCCCCGAGGAGCACGGTCACCGAGCCCTCTTTGAGGCGGAGGCTGCTGATCTGCGTCTGCCTCAACCCCATGGCGCGGAGGGCCTCGACCTCCCCGCGCCTCTGGACGATGCCGAGGCGGAGGAGCAAGACGACCAAGATCAGGGCGGCCCCTATCAAGAGGCTCCCGAGCCCCATGAAGAGGCCCCCGAAATCCGTCGTGGGCTTGGCCGCCTCCAGCGCTGCGCTCGCGATGGGTTGCACGTGGACCCCAAGGTCAGCCGGTGACACGGTTCGCGGCAGCGACGTGCGCCAGCCCTCAGCGACCACGGAGGTCGCGCGCAGTGAGGTCAGCGGACCGTAAGGGTTGGCCCACATCTTCGACGCCGCCGCGGGTGAGATGAAGGCCTTTGGGGTGCCCTGATAGGCCGTCCAATAGGCCTCGTCTACAGGGCGTATCCTCTGGAGGTCGATGGCCACGCCGGGCTCCCACTCACGGCATGAGCGCGCCCCTGCGAAGCCCGGAAAGGCGATGGACAAGCTCGGGTCCCCTGCGATGCCCTCGATCGCGGTGATCTGAGAGACTCGGAAGCTGGCCTGGGCTTCGCCTCGTGTGCGTCGGGGGCCGAAGGTGGGGTAGACGATCTCCAGGGGGTCGCCGACGGAGAGGTCGAGCTGCTCGGCGAGCCACGTGTTCACGACGACCTCGTCTGCCTGGAGTGCCCAGGTCGATGCACCCTTGATCGCGGAGACGAAGCTGTAGGGGACCTCGCGATCGCCAGAGCGCAGCGTGTCCGCGAACCACGTCAGGACCTCGCCGCTCGCGTCACCTCGGGCGGCGTCGACCAGGACGCTCGGGAGCACGATGCGCTCGCTGCGGAGGGAGACAGTGTCGCCTCTCGTGGAGAGCGTGAGCCCCATGTCCGCGAGCTGCCAATGCTCACCGAGCGCCTCGGTGACAGCCTCGGCCGAGGCGCCCCGTATCAGCAGCGTGTTCGCGCGGGCTGGGGCCGCCTCCTCAGGGCGCTCTGCGACGAGCTGGCTTAGCCAAGCGAGGGGCACCAGGGCTGTCATCGCCTCCGGCCCATGGACGTCGAGGGAGAAGCCCCCCGGCCGCTCTGCGAGGGTCCGCCCCATGACCCTGAGCCCCGCGCGGACACTGGACGGGACCACCGCCATCGGCGCGTCCAAGGGCGTCGTACCTCCGCCATCGACCCGCACAATGAGCTCGGCGCCGGCCTCTAGCCCGAGGGCTTCAGCCAGTCTGTTGTTTGGCCTAAGCCCCTCAAGTGGGGGGGAGGTGGTGGGCGCCCCGAGCGCCTCCCAGTAGCCCGGCGTGACCCCGAGGAGCTGCACGCCGACGACCTTCGAGCGCTCGCTCGGGTCAGTGACGATCGCCGAGACGCTCAAGACGGGTGCGACGATCGCTCTCTCGCCGAGCGCGCCTTGGAGCTCGTCCGCCAGCGCGGCCCGCACTCCGCCACCAGGGGCGACGACGACATGTTGGACTGAGCCCAAGCGCTCTGTGACGAGGGCCTCCAAGCTCGCTCGCACCGAGTCGCCGATCAGCAGTGCGCCAGTGAGCACTGCGCCGGCGATCGCCACACCAAGGGTGACGGCGAGGTGACTCCGCCAATGATGGCTCAGGCCACGGATGACCAGGTCCCACGGGCTCACCTTAAGTTCGCCTCCAGGACGCCATCGACCAACCTCAGTGTGCGGTCCATCTGCGCGACGACGGACGCATCATGCGTCACGATGATGAGGCCTGTAGCGTGGTCCTTTCGCACGGTGTCCAAGGCCGAGATGAGGCCGTCGGAGGTCTCCCGATCTAGGGCCCCTGTGGGCTCGTCTGCGAGGATGACGGCCGGGCGCTGGATCAGCGCGCGCGCCACCGCCACACGCTGACGCTGGCCCGCGGAGAGCTGCGCTGGGCGGTGTGACAGGAGGTCGGCGAGGCCGACTGTGCTCAGCAGGTCGAGGGCACGCCCTCGGAGCTCCTCTCGTTCCCCTGAGGGGCGCGCCAAGGTCGGGATCAGCACATTCTCGATGGCGGTGCACTGCGGTAAGAGTTGGTCATTCTGGAGGACGAGGCCAATGTGCCGACTCCGGAGGTCTGCGCGCGCATCCTCATCGAGGCTTGAAAGCGTCTGCCCTGCGACCTGCACGCTCCCCTCGTCCGGTCGGTCGAGCCCAGCGAGCAAGTGGATCAGGGTTGTTTTACCGCTCCCTGAGGGGCCGACAATCGCCACAGCCTCTGAGGAGTTCAGGGTCAAAGAGGCCCCGCGGAGCACGACATGATCACCTTGGCCGTCGGGCCGCTTGAAGCGCCGCACCAAACCCTCGGCGCGCATCAGAGGCGTGCTCATGTCACGATCTCCGCGAGGATGTCTGCGACGCTGTTCGCCATGATGTTGGAGCCGAATTTTGCGCTGGCCGCTGCCAGCCCGGCGCGCGCGAGCGCTTCCCGCCGAGGGGCGTCCAAGAGGAGATCACCGATCGCGGCCCCCAAGGACTCCGGTGAGTCATCCTCGACCACGATCCCTCCGCCGGTCGCCTCTAGGAGCTCGGGGAGGGCCCCGCGGTGGGGAGCGACGACAGGCACACCTGACGCCATCGCCTCGATCGCGTAGAGGCCGAAGGACTCGCTGATCTGTACAGGGACACAGAGCACGCTGAGGCGCCTGAGGAACGCCTGTTTATCCTCCAGAGCCATGTTGGGGTGGACCTCGAGTTGGTCGCTGACCCCGGCCTCAGCGAGGCGCTTACAGGCCTTCGCGAGGACAGGCTTGTCGAGGGCAGTCAGGGTACCACCAAGGAGAAGGGAAGGCGGGGGACCTCCCCAGGTCGCGCGGAGCGCGATGTAGGCCTCGACGAGCACCATCAGCCCCTTCTCTTCACAGAGGCGGGCGAGGTAACCGATCGTCGGCCGACCCTGCGGAGCCTCCGCAGGACCAAAGCCGGCCAGGTCGATCCCGTTGTGGACGATGTGGACCCTCGACGGGGGGAGCTGTAGGCGCGCTTGCATCACGTCGCGATGATACGCGCTCACGGCGATAAAGTGATGGACGTCTTTCGCGCGCTCCGCAGCGAGCGCCCAGGCTGCGTCTCGCTCCCCGTCAGGTAGGGCGTCGAGGAACGCATCTTCACCTTGGAGAGTGCACACCACAGGGCACCCCAGGGCCCGCTCGAGGGGCCTCACAAGCCCGAGCAAGAGCCCGTTCGAGAGGATGACGGCGTCCGGTCGCGGTGTGATGGCGCGGACGCTCTCTTGAAGGCGCTCAATGGCGCGAGCCTGGTGTCCGTCTTCGCCGGCGAGCATGGAGCGCGTCATCGGGCCCAACCCCGCGGGGTCGCGCGACCGGAGACCAGGGAGAGCATGGCCCGGCTGTCGAGGGCCCGGTCGACCCACTTTGGCAGGGCGCGGAAGAGCGCAGAGTGCTGCTGCAGGTAAGCGGTCACACCCCCAAGCAGGACGTCCTCTCCCGCGCTCGCGCTCTCCCCATCGGTGATCAGCGGCAGGTAGAGAGGCACGAGGCGCACATCGTGTCCAAGGCCTCGGAGCCCTTGGGCCAGCGCGTTGTCTCGTAGGCATGTGCCGCAGTGGAACGAGCCCGTCCCAGCGGTGAGCATCAGCAGGTTCACGCGACTCCGCCGCTCGTCGCGGGCTCCGGGAGATCGGTGAGCGCCCCCATCGCTGCGATGAGCTGTGTGAAGTCGCGCTCCGTATGGCCAATCAGGCAATCGGTGAGCTCTCCGTGGAGCGCCGGGTTTGACCGGACCAGATCGGCGAAGCTGAACTCGGTGTCGTAGAAAGCGAACACCAGCTGTCGGAGCGGCTCAATGGCCTCTCGGAGCCAATCGGCGTACGCCTCAAAGGCGACGCGGCTCTCGCCACCACGGAGCGATTGATCGGCGGCGATGGCGGCTCGCTCACCGGTGACGAGGGCGAAGAAGATCCCTGAAGAGAAGACCGGGTCCAGGAAATGGAAGGCGTCCCCGCACAGCAAGAGCCCGTCGCTCGCTGAGTGCTCGGAGCGGTAGGAGTAGTTGCGGGTCGCACGAAAACGGTCCACGACCTTGCCCGGCGCCAAGCGCTCGGCGACCCAGGGGTTCGTCGTCACCGCTTTATGAAAGGCCGCCTCGAGGTCGTTGCCGTCATCGAGGAGCGCCCCGGCGCGCTCGACGACCCCCACCGAGACACGGTCATCTGCCAGGGGCAGGAGCCAGAACCACCCGCCGCTGGGGATGCGGGCGATGGTGGTCGCGCCTTCGTCGCGCCCCGGATCTCGAACGGCCCCCTCGATGTAGGTCCAGATGGCGATGCGGTTGAGCCGCGTCTCTGGGGTGCGCCAACGCCGTTGACGCATCACGAAGCCATCTCGACCGCTGGCGTCGATGACCACCGAGGCCTTGAGGGTCCGAACTTCGCCCTCCGTGCTTGTGCTCGTGACGCCCCGAACGCTGCCATCCGTCTCCAGGAGCTTGGTCGCGCTCCAGCCCATTCGGACCGTGGCGCCGAGCGCCTCGGCGCGCCCACGCATGATGGTGTCGAAGTCCTTGCGTTCGACCTGCCATGATCGAGAGGAGGGGTGGTCGTGGTGCTCCGAGAAGTAGAAGGGGCGCGCGACGCGACCTCGGGGGGAGACGAACTGGACGCTGTGCTTGTGTGTGAACCCCGCGGCTTCGATCGCATCGAGGACCCCGAGGCGCTCGAGGGGGAAGTAACAATAGGGGATCAATGATTCACCGACCCGGTAGCCGGGGACCTTCTCCTTCTCCAGCATCACGACGCGGTGACCGCGCTTCGCCAGGTTTGCTGCGGCTGTGGTCCCGGCGGGGCCGCCGCCGATGACGACAGCATCCCATTGTTCTTCTGTGGCCTCACCCATGGACACGCCTCCTCATGGCTTGGGGCTGATGCACCTCGTCAAAGAAGGCAGGGAGGAGGCGATCGACTTGGAGCAGCGCCTCTTTGCTCAAGGTCACCTCGTCGTCGGTGCGGCTCGCGAGGCCCTCCTCAACCAGGACCGCGAGCGCGGACGCGAACCGCTTGGAGGGGTCGACGCTGTACCGCCTCTCCAATCGTGCCAGGTCCAGCTTCCCCGTCTTGAGCAAGAGGACCGTCTCGCGGATGAGGCGCTCATCGTCGTTCATCACGTAGCCGCGCTGGACAGGTAGCTCACCTTCGCCGACCCGGGCGATGTAGCGCTCAATGTGCTTCTCGTTTTGATAGTGCGTTCCGGCGACATGTGAGAAGGCCGAGACGCCAAGGCCGAGCATGTCCGCCCCGCCCCACAGGCTGTCGCGGTACACGAATGGAGATCGCGTCCGCGCACGGACCGCCGTCACCGCGCTGGTCAACGTGTAGCCCTCGTCGGCGAGCGCATCGAACGCCTCCGTGGACCACCGACGCTTCGTCGGCCAATCAGGCACGTCATCCCCCATCAAATCTCCGCTCCCCCGCGCCTTGAAGAAGGTCGTATTGGTCGGCATCTCCATTTGGTAAATCGTGACGCTGTCCGCATTCATTCCCACTAATCGGTCCAGCGTCCCTCGCCAGGTCGCGTCGGTCTCACCGACGAGCCCACTGATGAGGTCGACGTTGAGCTGCGGGATGCCGCTCGCCTTGGCGGTCGCCCAGACACGGTCGACGTGCTGAAGGCGATGGGCTCGACCGTTGCCCTCGAGGATGGTGTCGTCGAGGCTCTCGACGCCCAGGCTGAGGCGGGTCACGCCCAAGTCCGCCAAGACCTCGAGCTTGGCTGGGCTGACCGTGCCGGGTTCGCACTCCAGGGTGAATTCCTCCAGCTCTGTCCGATCGGTGAGCGGCGTGAGCCCCTCGATGAGTCGACGCAGCTGGCGCGCTGAGAGGTAGCTCGGGGTGCCTCCGCCCACATAGAGGAAGCGCACTGGGCGCCCTTGAACGACCGCCGCGTCGGCGAGCATCTGTGCTTCCGCGATCACGGCGTCGATGTAGTCGTCGACCTCGCGGGCGTTCCGACCGGTGTAGACCTTGAAGTAACAGAAGTGACAGCGCTTGCGGCAGAAGGGCACGTGGACGTAGACGCCCAGCGGCGTATCAGCACGCCCGGGCAGCGTCAGGGCCTTCGGCGGGGAGGTGATTGCGTCCGCAGACCACGCTGTGAACGGGGGGTAGTTGGACACGAAGTACGTGCCCCCCTCGGTCTCGCCGGCGAAGCGGGCGAAGAGTTCCCGTCGGTCGATCGTGCTCACGCGCTCAGATGCCCCCTGTCGCCTCTCATCATACCATTCTATAGCCGGAATGTAGCCTTAGTCTGTCATGACGTCTTGCTTTCTGTTGTCCCCTTTGTCTGTGATGATTCGCTAGACATCGAGGCTGTGGACCGACGTCACAAGGTGGCCGTCGTGCGACAGCAGAGGAGGTCGTCTATCCCCCGAGAGGTGACGTGGTTTGGACCCGGAGCGTTCATTCGCACAGTCACCCGGGCTAGGATCTGTCCTCCGGCGAAATTCGGCGGAATGAGGCCTGCCCCGATGTGGGTTAGGCGGTGTCAGCTTCGAGCGCGGCCCGAGCACCCCCATGACATGAGAGAGCAGCCTGCGATGAGCCAGACATTCACCAGCGCCTTGGGGACCTTCTGGCGCCGCAATCGCGGGGTCATCATGCCCTTGAGTATCGGGGCGATCCTGCTCGCACTCTGGGGCGTCCAAGCGGGGAGCACCGAGGGCGCGACGAGCAGGTGCGGAGAGGCGTGCGCGGCGCAAATGCGCGGGGAGCCCGGCGTCCAATGGGTCGCGAAGTACGCGGATGGGCCGGGGTATCAAGCGCTCCTGGCCTGCATGAATGAGGGCATGTCCAAGGGCCAGAAGGTCGACGGGATGGCGTGCTGGGATGCACGCCTGGATGCATGCCGACTGGCTTGCGCTGCGGCGGAGGTCACCACGCCCACCCCGTGACCAGCGGGGCGAGCGCGGTCGGCTAGCACCCGTCGAACGGGGAGTCCGCGTAGGTCACAGTCTCCGCCTGGGGGGTGACCTTGAAGCGCATCGTGTGGAGCACCTGACCTTGTGCGTCCTGGACCTCGACGCGCCAGTCGCCGACATCGCTGGCGCGCATCGTGCGGCGGCTCCAGGTCCTCCAGCGAGGGCTGGTGCCTACCTCAAGGGTCAGTCGAGAGCGGATCTGTCCGTCCTGTGTCCAGACCATGGTCGCGGGCTGGCGATCTCCGCTGTTCTTCAGCGAGATCCAGGCCCAGGCGACATCGCCCACCTGGAATTCGGTGACGGGTCGCACTGGGCGACGTTGAGAGACGCCGTGGGCGAGGGCCGACTCGACCACGGAGAGTCCCCCAGCGGCCTCCTCAGTGGGCTCCGGCTCCGGCGCCTTGATCGTGGGGAGCGCCTCATCCAGTGGCAGGAGCGTGGGGACCACGGGGGCCTTCGCCTCAGCGATCTTGGTGGGCTCATTCACCGGCGCGACCATCGGTGAGGGGCCGGGCGCGTCGATGACGTCCCCTTGGGCGACTTGAGCGTCCACGGCGATGGCCGGCGAGACGTCTAAGTCGCCGCAAGCTGCGGCGACCAAGGCTAAGCCGGTGCCGGGGAGCATCAGGAGCGCGACGAGGCAGCCTCGAACGAGGGTGATGGCGCGGTGGAGGAGGGGGGTGTTGTGTGTGCTCTGGGTCATGGTGACACCTCTCGGGTTGGAGATGTCTCTCACCAATACAAGGTGCGTGCCAAGAGTTTAACTTGTTGTTATTGCTGGGTCTTTGTTGGGTGGGGAGGGGAGGCTGTGGGCCCGGCGACACAGCCTCTGTGGGCGCCCTGACACACCGACAGTGCCGAGGACACAGTTCGACCCCA
The DNA here is from genome assembly GCA_049602155.1 of Myxococcota bacterium. Classification (GTDB taxonomy): domain Bacteria; phylum Myxococcota_A; class UBA9042; order PHBI01; family JBMYRH01; genus JBMYRH01. The sequence continues at coordinate 94,853 of JBMYRH010000012.1, forward strand.
ACCCCCCACGTGCTGGGGGGGCAGAGGTCTGAATCGCGGGTTCACTGACGATCGCGCTTAGGCGCGGCGCTTCCGAGTTACGAAGGCGAAGCACATGGCGAAGAGCGCCAGGTGAGCCAGTCCGTTTAACGGGCTCCCGCCACCGGAGCAGTCTCCGCAGCCGTCCAAGGACTGGTCTTCGCCGATGCCCGCGATAGGGGTCGCCTCACCGGAGAAGCGGAGGCCGAGGGAGAAGTGGTCACCCTTGCCGTTGAAGTCTGTGTCGATGTCCGGCTTGATCAAGCCGAGCCCGATATTGCAGACGAGGAACTTCTGATCGGCGATGCCAGCCAGCCCGGTGCACAACGAGCCGTCACTGTCATTGCAGTTTGGGTTCGCCGAGTTGAAGGCGGATGAGCAGCCCATGGAGTCTTCGCTCTTCAGGTCGAACATGTCGCCGCCGTTCAAGTCCAGGCACTCGCACGCGCTCGCCGCCATGTTCAGCGTCGAGACGATGTCACCGAAGGGGAGCAAGCCACCAAGGCGACCATCGGTCATGTCGAAGTTGCTGCCGTCATCGGAGGCGCTGATGGCCGTCTGACCGCGCGCATCTTTGACCGCGAGGTTGAGGGTCATCCCCGCGAGGGGCAGCGACGTCTCGAAGTCAGCGGGGCCCATGTGCGCGACGCCATCGACGATCTCTCCGTCGACGAAGTGGACCAGCGGCGTGCCGTCCTCATTGAAGCTGCCGGGTTGGACCAAGAGGTCTCCGGCGTCATCGAAGTAGGCCACATAGCCCTTCACGTCGACCTGGTCGTCGTTGACGAGGTCGTCCACGCCCAATCCCTCAAGCACGATGCTGATCGAGCCGTCCGCGATGGCGTCCGCCAAGGAGCCGTCGACATCGACGTCACCTAGGAACGACCCGAGGCTGGACAGCAGGCCGCCCACCCCGTTGTCGATTTGCCCGTCGCCGTCGAAGTCAAAGCAGCAGTCCTCGGGCTCGTTCGCAGCGGCGATCAGCATCTCGTTGATGAGGCTCGAGTCGCTCCCGAACTCACTCGGGATGCCACCCTCGATGCACGCGCCATTGGAGCAGAAGAGATCCTCACCGCAGGGCTCGCCCTCGGTGAAGCTGTAGCTGCAGCTGACGGTGTCGCCGATGTAGATGCACTCGCCCATCGCGTCATAGACGACGGGGGTGTCCCCCTCGCAGTTGTCTGCCGGGGGGCTGTCGCAGGGGTTGGGGTTACACGGATCGTCACCGGCAGCCACGCAGGCCCCGTCGTCGCCGCATGCCTCTCCCTCGGCGCACTCGCCGCAGGAGCCGCCACAGCCGTCGTCACCGCAGGTCACGCCGTCACAGTTTGGGGCGCACTCGGCGGCTGCGCAGGTTCCGTCATCCCCGCAGCCCTCTCCCTCAGCGCACTCGCCGCAGGAGCCGCCGCAGCCGTCATCGCCGCAGGTCTTGCCTTCGCAATCAGCGGTGCAGGTTGGCGCGTCTCCCTCGGGCTCTGCTTCCCCTGTGTCGTCGGGTCCGGCGGCGTCATCATCGTCGCCGGGATCGGTGCCGGTCGCGCCAGTGGTGTCACCGGTGGTGGCGCCCCCCACGGCGTCGTTATCGCCGCTCGCTGCGATGTCTGAGGTGCCCCCGACCCCAGTGTCACTGCTCCCGCAGGCGGGGGCGACGAGGCCTAGGCCTGCGATGGTCAAGAGGGTGAGGAGGCGCAAAGCGATGGGGGTGCGGATCATGACAGGTGATCTCCAATTAGAGTGAACGGCGCAGGCCCAAAGGGTATGAGGCTCGATCTAGGGATGCAAGTGGGCCCGTATTTGGGGCGTTACTCGGCCCCGGGACGAAGCGCTGCGCTGCGGCTGGAGGCTTAGTCCGCACGGGCAGCGACCCTTCGGTCAATTTCCGACGTCGCCCGTGAAGAACTCGTGCTAGCTTGCGGCGCCGCGCATGTTCAGAGTCGAGATGCTCTTCAATAGCCCACAATTTGTCCTCTTGGTCATCGTGACGGCGCTGATCTATTACGCGCGCCCGTTCGCCAAGGCTCAGGTCACCATCCTGACGCTCTCGAGCTTCGTCTTTTACGCGTATGGGCAGCCACTGCTGCTGCTCTTGCTGGTGATCTCGGCGCTCATCAACGGGGTCGTGAGCTACCGCGTTTTAAACGAGCGCGCTGAAACGGAGCGTCGCCGCTGGGCCACGATCGGGGTCGTCGCGAACCTCACAGTCCTGGCCTTCTTTAAGTACAACCGCCTCCTCGCGGCGACCCTCTACAGCGACCTAGAGGCCATCGACGGTGTCGGTCACCTGTTGCTGACCATCCCTCTGCCGATCGGCATCTCGTTCTACACATTCCAGGGCATCAGCCTCGTCGTCGACGTCTTCCGTGAAGAGCGAGGCCCTGAGCGCGAGGTCGCCATCACCGATGATGGCCTCCTGGACCACCTGCGCCGCACCGTCTTCTTCATCTCGTTTTTCCCGCAGCTGGTCGCGGGCCCGATCGTCAAAGCGCACGACTTCTTTCCACAGATCACGCGCAAACGGTTCGGTGAGATCGCCTGGGGCAAGGTGAGCCGAGCGCTGATCCTCGGCTACTTCTTGAAGATGGTGATCGCTGACAACATGCAGCACCAGACCTTCTGGATCACCTACCCGTACTTTGAGCTCTACTCGACCTTCGAGCTCTGCGTGTTGCTCTTCGGGTACTCGATGCAGATCTTCGCCGACTTCGCCGGCTACTCCCTCATCGCGATCGGCATCGCGGCCTTCTACGGCTACCACCTCCCGGACAACTTCAACTTCCCCTACATCTCGCAGAGCTTCTCCGAGTTCTGGCGGAGGTGGCATATCTCGCTGTCGACGTGGCTGAAGACCTACCTCTACGTGCCCTTGGGGGGGAACCGCCACGGCTCCAAGCGGACCTACTTCAACCTGATGATGACGATGTTCCTCGGGGGCCTCTGGCATGGCGCCGCATGGAGCTACGCCGTCTGGGGCACCTGGCATGGTGTCGCGCTCGCCCTGGAGCGGCCGCTGCTCAAGACCCGCATATACACGTCGACTCACCCCGTGATGATCGCCCTGCGCATGCTCGCTGTCTTTGTCTTCGTCACCATGGCGTGGCTCCTCTTCAAGCTCCCAGACTTTGACCACGTCCTGAGCTACGTCTCCGCCTTGGTCAGCAATGGGGCGCGCTCGACGCGGCTCCAGGTGGTGTTCACGGTGGCCTGCTATTCGCTGCCGGTCGTGGCCTACCACCTCCTCTACCTCCTCGGTCGCCGCGGTCTGACATGGCCACGGCGTGTCGAGCCCGCGCTCTACGGAGCGCTCCTCTTCGCGATTTGTGTCAACCACGGTGACGCTGATGCCTTCATCTACTTCCAGTTCTGAGATCGAGGCGCAGCGCGCCGAAGGTCGTCGCTTTACACGCGCCGCGCTCGCTTGGGCTGCGGTGTGCTTGGCGATCTACGGAGGCTGGTTTGCGTGGGCAGCTCCCGAGGTTCAGACCTTTCAGAACTACTCAGCTCGCAACGTCAGCCGCGCTGAGCACTTCTTACATGGTGAGGGCTACCAAGCCGTGCTCGTGGGGAGCTCTCTGACCCAGCTGATCCCGCCCGAGGCCCTCGGTGAGGCGGTCTACAATATGGGCTTCTCCCGTGAGTCTTCGCTGACAGGCTTGAGCATCGCAGCGCAGGCACCTCGGCTGCCTGAGGTGGTCGTGATCGAGGTGAACTATATCCTCCGGGAGGCCAACGAGGCATTCGTCGCAGATCGCTTGGCCCCCTTGGGGTTCGCGCTGAAGGACACGGCGTCGGTCTTTCAGATCGCGGCTCAGCCGATGAACGTCATCTTGAGCGCGCTGCGCAGCGGCTACGGACGCTCTGTGGCACAGAAGATGAACGACACGGTCGACACGGCGACCCTCAGTCGATTGCTCGAGGGGCGCGTGAAGGAGTTTGGGGACCGCCCGGATCCGGAGCTGCTTGCGGCCGCCATCGCGACCCTGAGCGCTCAGGTCGAGACCTTGATCGCACGCGGGTGCACACCGATGATGCTCTTGATGCCGGTCGAGCCAGCCTTGGAGGAGACCGTCTACGCGCAGACGATCCGGCAGGCGCTTGAAGCTGCGTTCCCAAGCGACCGCTTTCACTGGGTCGACACCGCGCGGCCGGCGCCTTACCGAACGACCGACAGCGAGCACCTCCTCTATGCGGATGCGTGGGACGTCGGTGAGCGCATCACTGCGGCGGTCACTGCCACGGTGGGTGCCGGACAGCAGGAGGGGAGCCCCTGATATGCGATGTTCATCTTATGGCTTAGGGATCCTCTGCACCTTCGTGGTCATCGCCGCGATGGCGGTCGGGGCGTGCTCGGGGGGCGGAGAGGCGTCTCAGTGTGTCCCCCAGTGTGCGGAGCGTGAGTGTGGGGACGATGGCTGCGGGGGGGACTGTGGTGCGTGCCCTCAAGTCGCTCCCTACTGCGTACAGAATCAGTGCGCCGTGACCTGCGAGCCAAGCTGCAACGGGCGCGAGTGCGGCGATGACGGCTGCGGTGGGAGTTGTGGGGTCTGCCTGACGGCGGGGAGCGCGTGCGCTGACGATGGGCTGTGTGCCGCGCCACGTCAGCAGGACACGGGGCCTGTCGCGACGCAGGGGCCGACGACGCCAATTGTGGTGCGCCTCTTCTTGCCCAGCGCGTCTGCGGATCCGATGGCGGGCGTGGGGCGCTTGGTCTTCCGGTTTCAATTCAGCGACGGGACCGATGAGTCTACGGCGACGCAGCCCTACGTGTTTGGGCAATTGGACTATGATGAGGCGCTCCCGATAGGGATGCAGAGCGCCCCGACCCGTATGGTGGTCGAGGGGTGGAGCGTCCGGGCCGATGGTGACTTTGGCTACCTCCTGAGCGTCGGTCGCTATCCGCTGACGCCGGGTATCGCCGCAGGCTCGGTCCTGACGACCAAGATGGCGCGCATCAACCAAACGACTCAGCTCTCCTCGGTGCCCGATGACACGCCACAGGCGCTTATAACCGGGCGAATCGGCCACACCCTGACGCACACAGCGGAAGGCGACACGCTCATCGTGGGTGGCAGTGCGCCTGAGCCTGGGACCGTGTGGTGGCATGGCGCCAGCGGAGTGGCCAGCCTAGACACTGTAGCCGTGATCGATGGCAGCACTTGGGGCCTCTCGGCGACCTCTTCGCTGGCGGTCCCCCGCGCTTGGCACTCCGCGATAGAGGTCCCTAGCGGGGATGTCTTCGTCGCAGGCGGCTGGGCGCCATCAGCGCAGTCTGGCGCCCTCTGTGCGGTCGGCGCTGGGGCGACGAATGGGGCCATCTGCGCCGTCGAATGGTATGCGCCGGGTGATGGGTTTCAGCTCCTACAGCAGCCCCTCGCGAAGGCCCGCGCAGGGCACACTGCGACCCTGATAGACGATACACCGACGGTGCTCTTCGTCGGTGGGGATGCGGACGGAGAGGGGACTTGGGAGCTTTGGGATCCTGCGCAGGGCTCTCGCGGCGCTCAGGTGCTCCCCGATGCGACGCCTCGGCGCTTTCATGCCGCCGTCGCGGCGCCGGTCCTCGATGACAACGGCGTCGCGCAAGAGGCCGTGGTCATCTTTGGTGGAGAGTCAGACACAGAGCCCCTCGACTCGGGGCTCTTCTACGTGGTCGAGAGCGACCTGATGTTGCCGCACCCTCTGCCGTTGCCCAAGGGATCGAGGACTCAGCTGACTGGCACCTACGTGGCCGCGCAGGGGTTCATCTACTTCATCGCCGGCTACACCGAGGTCGATCGCAGCGGGTCATCGACGGCGATCGACGTGTACGACGCCCGCGCGGCCACGTGGCAGTCGCCCTTCGTCGCTGGCCTAGAGACCTTTAACCTCAACGCCGCGAGAGGGGGCCACAGCGCCTCGCTGGTCGAGGGCACCCGCGTGGTCGTCTTGGGGGGCTCCGACGGTACGCAGGCGCTCGATCGCACCGAGGTGATCTACGAGTACGCTGCGGATGACGGTAGCCCTGCGGTCATCGACGTCGCCAGCTCGTGCCACACCGAGGGCTGTGTGGCGCGCGTGGCTCCAATGGCCTCCCGCCGAGTGGGTCACCGCGCGGTGGTGGATCAATGGGGTGATGTCTTGGTCGTCGGTGGGTGCGTCGACCAAGACGCGACCTCGATGGTGCAGACGCTGAACCTCTTCACGCCGCAGTAGGGTGCTTGAGCGAACGATGAGCGGACCGGTCTAAACGCGGATGGTCAGCCGCTGCTCGACGGGGTCGCTGTCAGTGTCCTCAATCTGCCCGCGCTCCGCGGCCTTGAGCAGGCGCCAGATGGGGCCGCCTAGGATGTCGATGTCGCTGGACGCGAACTGCTCACCCCCGAAGCGCGCGATGGCCTTCGTTTGGGCGTCGAGGATCACGGCGTCTTGCTTAAAGACCTTCATCGCGATGGGGTAGACGATGGGCTTGAGGAGCCAGCCAGGGATGCGCATCTTGAAGGCGACCACCGCGTGCACGACGGTCTCGAAGTCGCTCACCGGCGTCCCGAGCGCGGTGACGAGGAAGTGGTTCTCGTCACCGATTCGGTAGTCGACCTGCGCGACGGACGGCAGAAAGAAGCGGTCAAAGTGGACCACTGTGCCACCAGAGGGGGAGAGGATACGCGCCGCGAGCCCCTCGGGGCGCGGCTCGCCGATGTACTCCGCCTCGACCTTATCTGCGTAGCGACGCACGACCACGTCGATGTCGTTGGGCTCCCCTGCACCTCGGAACAGCCCCGCATGTAAAAACGCGGTGTGGGGCACGTCCAGGGCGTTCTCCATCGTCGCGTGGAGGGTCCCGGGGAAGGTCACGCGTCGCCGCACGACAGAGTAACCGTCGGCCTTGAAGTCGGGCAGCTTGAAGGGCTTGGTCGTGGGCGTGACCTCTGAGTTTGTCCAGACCCAGATGAAGCCGTCTTGGTCACGGATGGGGAATGCCGGGGTCCGCCGTGCCTTGCCCTCTGGCTCAGAGGCGAGCCCGGGGATGTGACGACAGACGCCCGCCTTGTCCATTTGCCACCCATGGTAGGGGCATTGGATATGCGCGCCTTTGACGCACCCCATTGAGAGAGGCACGTTGCGGTGGGGGCAGCGGTCGAGGAGCGCGCCGAGATCACCGCCCTGGGTTCGGTAGAGGACCATCGGGATGCCGAGGACCGTCCGCGCCAGGGGGGCCTTGCGGAGCTCTTGGCTCGTGCAGGCGACATACCAGGCGTCTGTGACGTGAGCCACGGAGGCGACGGGTTTGGTCGCAGGGGGTGCCAGTACCGGGAGAAGATCGCTCACGCTCTCCTTATAAGTCGTACTGCCTCTTGAGGACAGCCGATGGCCTCGTTTGACCCGCACTGTCGCTCATGAACCGAGGCGCGCTTAGAGATCGACAGCGCTCACGGCGGTCAAGTCCCCTGCTGGGAAAAAGCCGGCCCCGACCCGGGCGAAGCGCGCTGGGGCGTCAGTGCAGAAGAAGGATCGCCGCCCGACACGCTCGGGGGCCTCGAGGGTCTGTGCGCTGAGCAGCTCCTGGAGCTCCAAGGTCACGGCCTCTGCCGAGTCGACCAGCGCGACATCGTGTTGATCGAACTCGCTGGCCAGCACCTCGGCGATGAGCCCCTTGAAGACAGGGTAGTGCGTGCAACCGAGGACGAGCGTGTCGACCCCTGCTGCGACAAAGGGCTCTAGGTAGGTCTTCACGATGAGCCGCGCCGCGGCGTGATCGGTCCAACCCTCCTCCGCCAGTGGCACCAACAGGGGCCAGGCAGAGGCTGTCAACGTCAGGTCATCGCGGAGCGCGTTCAGGGCGTTTTGATAGGCCCCGGAGCCGATAGTGGCCTCGGTCCCCGCGATCCCGACCACGCCGCTCCGCGTGGCTGCCACCGCGGCTCGTGCGCCTGGCTCGACCACCCCTAGAATGGGCATCTCGGTCATGGCGCGCAGGGTGGGCAGCGCGTGAGCACTCGCGGTGTTGCACGCGACGACGACCGCCTTGATGGGGTAGCGCAGCAACAGCTCTGTGGCGCGCTCGGCGTAGCGGCAGACCGTCGACGCGCTCTTTGTGCCGTAAGGGAGCCGAGCGGTGTCGCCCAAGTAGACGATGTCTTCACAGGGCAGTTGACTGACGACCTCTGCGGCCACGGTGAGCCCACCGATACCGGAGTCAAAGATCCCGATGGCAGCACGCCGCATAACTACTTCGCCTCCTTGATGGCCGTGATCATCGCCTCTAAGACCGGCTGTGGCCGCCCACCAATGACCCGACGGCCATTGAGCAAGAAGGTCGGGGTGCCGTCGACCCCGGCCTTGATCCCCAGCTCTGCGTCGGCTTTGACGCGCTCAAGCGTCGCCGGGTCGTTCATACACGCATGGAAGGTGTTGCCATCGAGCCCGACTGAGGCTGCGAGGGCCAAGAGGCTTGAGCTGTCCAGGCTGCTGGCGCGCTCGAAGAGGTAGGGGACCAGCGCCTCCCACTTGCCCTGAGCATGTGCGCACTCGCTCGCGGCCCCAAGCATGCACCCTGCAGCGTGATACGGCTTGCCCATGGCAGGGTTGCAGTCGCTGTTGAGGGGGTAGTTTACGAAGGTCACCCGGAGCTCGCCCGGGTGAGCCTCCATGTAGTGATGGAGTTGGGCGAAGAGCATGCGGCAATGGCCACAGCCAAAGTCGGCGAATTCGACCGCGTGCACGGGGGCGTCGGCGGGCCCTGTGCTCGGGCGGTCGGAGACGTCGATAGCGAGGATCGGCTGAGCGGGCAGGTTCTGCGCCTCGTCGATTAGGGCCTGCACCCTCGCTGCTTGGGCCTCGGCGACCGGTGGGGCGTAGAGCGCATAGCCCCCGATCAGCGTCGCGATCATCGGCACGGCTGCTGCTGCTGCTGCCCGGGAGCGTACGGCGTCTATGAAGCCCGCAGCCCAGGAGGACATCGATTCACCGAGGCCGACGACGCTCGCCACGAGGAGGATGAAGTTCACGACGTAGAGCACCGTGCAGAGCTTGCACAGCGTCCCCTGGACCATCAGTGAGACGAAGGCCAGGAAGGCGGAGTACAGGGCAGAGCCCAACGCGATAGCGAGCAACAGTCGAGGGCTGTCGCGCTCTTGTCGGAAGCGCCAGCGCCTCACTGCTAAGCTGAGGCACGCGAGGTATGCGCCGATGGCGAGCAGCGAGATGGGCAGCCCGGGGCGCTCGCTTCCCAAGCTGATCTCACTCAGGGGATGGAAGCGTGCGATATCGCAGCCCTCACCTTGGCCGCAGACCTCGCTGGTGATCGTGGGGTCGATGCGGTGGGCCTGGTGGTCCCAGGTCAAGAGCCCTGCGTCGAGGAGCCCTACCAGCGCCGCGAGCGCGATCACGATGGTGGCGTTGCGTGCCCTCATGGCTCCCCTAGTAGCCGCTACCCGAGGGGCGGTCGTCTGAGGACTTGGCGGTCTTGAGGGACCTGACGTGGCTGATGACGTCACGGAGCTGGGACTCGGAGAGGGAGATCGCGGGCATCATCGGCGCCCGGCCGCGCAAGATCGCGTCGGCGATGTCGAGGTCCTGTCGACTGGCGTGCCAAATGGCGCTGGTGAAGTCATGACGCTTGGTCTTCTCAAGGCCCTTGCCATCGGCCCCATGGCAGCTCGCGCAGTGCATCTGGAAGAGCGAGGCGCCGACCTTCAAGTCGGCGACGCCGCCCTTGATCCCGCCCTGGAACATGGCCTCATCACAGCTGCCCTCGGGGTAGCACCGAGCCACAGCCTCAGAGGACACCGAGCCGGCGTGGCAACCTGTGACGGTTAGGGCGAGGAGGATGACGATGGCGAGGCGGTAAGACATTGGGTGCCGAGGGGTGAGTGCGTCATTGGCCCCGCAGGGCCACGAAGGAGCCGGATAACATGCTGAATTGAGGTTGTCGACGCCCGACTGATTTGCGCCAGCTTCCTCGCGCGTCGCGCTCACTCGGGTAGGTCGTGACGCGGGAGGCTGCTTAGGCTAAACACGGTGGGTGCCGCTTATGCTTCCCATCAATGAGGTCGCCTTTGTCTCCCTCGATTTGGAGTGCACAGGGCCGGCCCCCGGCTTCGACCACATCACTGAGGTGGGGGCCGTTCGGTTCAACGTGACCCAAGACGGTGTTGTCACGATGGGGCCGAAATTTGAGCAGCTCGTGAAACCCCCGCGCGCAATCCCCCCGTATGTGGCGGAGTTGACTGGTATCACGAATGAGATCGTCGCAGATGCACCGACGCTCGGCGATGTGTGGGCCGATCTCGCGACGTACCTCGACGCCCCGAACACGGTCCTGCTCGCGCACAGCGCCCGCGTGGATCTCTCGTTCCTCGTGCTCTCTGCGGACAACTTGGGGGTGTCATGGACGGCGCCGACCTCATTGTGCACCGCCAAGGTCGCGCGCCGCGCGTTCCCCAAGGCGGGCAAATACGGGTTGATGGCGTTGGTTGAGCGCCTTGGCTGTGGTCACGGGGATGTGGTGCATCACCGTGCGCTCGCAGATGCGCTCCACGCCCGAAACGTCTTCGCGCGCTCCGTGGGGCATCTGCGCCCCAAGACTCTTGCAGAGCTGCAGGTCCCGCCGACCCCGACCCCCGCGTTGAATGAGCTCCATGTCGAGGTCCCGGAGCATCTCCTGCCCCTCCTTGCGTCGGCGGAGAAGGGTGAGCCCCATTGGATTGTGTATCGGGGCGGCTCGAAAGGGCGCACCCGACGCTGCATCAGCCCACTTGGCTTTTATCGCCGTGACGGTCGGATCTTCTTGCGGGCGTGGTGCCATGTGGATGAGGCCGCTAAGTCCTTCCGCGCCGATCGGATCTCGGTCAGCACCGAGGCCCCTTGATCTCAACCCAGTAATGGGCGATATGCGGGTTCATTGAGGGGCCACAGAAAGTGCTTGCATAAATATGCGCATTTGTGCAGAACGATGCGCGTATGAAGACACGCCGCCACTCTTTGATCCTCCGGTTACTCGATGCGCACAGCGTTGAGAGTCACGACCAGCTCGCGAGTTTGCTCGCAGCGGAGGGGATCGACGTGAACCAGGCGACCTTATCGCGGGACCTGCGGTCTCTCGGTGTGGTCAAGGCGCCTTTGCCCGGTGGTGGGGCGCGCTATCGGTCCACGCCTGGCCCTCCGGATCGCTCGGTGGCCCTGGCGAACCTCCGCGCGTTCCTTCATGACATCATCCCGGCGGGCAACATGCTGGTGGTGAAGACTCGAGTGGGTGGCGCTCAGCCTGTGGGCTTGGCGCTCGATCAGCTCGACATCAAGGGGATCGCAGGGACCCTCGCTGGAGATGACACGGTGCTCGCGGTGGTGGCAGATGGTCACCCGCCGAGCGACGTAGCGGCGCAGATATGGGGGCGTGTCGACGAGTCGTCGGCCGCTTAGAAGTGACTAGGTCACCGCCGAGGGGCGGTGCAGAGGAGAAGCACGATGGTAGATCGGAAGAATCTCAAGCTGAACAAGGTCGTCCTGGCCTACTCCGGGGGGCTCGACACGTCGATCATGCTCCACTGGCTGAAGAACACGTACGACTGTGAGGTCGTCTGCTACACGGCAGATGTGGGCCAGGAGGAGGAGCTCGATGGGCTCGAGGACAAGGCCAAGGACTCCGGGGCGTCGTCCGCGGTGGTCGAGGACCTCACCGAGGAGTTCGCTCGGGACTTCATCGTCCCGTCCGTGAAGGCCAACGCGGTCTATGAGGGCACGTACCTCATGGGCACCTCGCTGGCCCGCCCGCTTATCGGCCGGCGCATGGCTGAGATCGCGATGGAGGTCGGGGCGGACGCCGTGGCGCACGGCGCGACCGGTAAGGGCAATGACCAGATCCGCTTCGAGCTCGCGAGCTACTCGGTCAACCCTCACATCCGTGTGGTCGCTCCGTGGCGTTATTGGGAGTTTGAGGGCCGCAGTGACCTCATCGCTTACGCCCGTAAGCACGACATCCCGATCACCTCCACCCTTGAGAAGCCCTACTCTATTGACCGCAACTTGATGCACGTCAGCTTTGAGGGCGGCATCTTGGAGGATCCCTGGAACGAGCCGCCTCCAGAGACGCACCTGCTGACGACCCCCATCGGGGAGACCCCCAATGAGTCCGAGGAGGTGACCATCACCTTCGAGAAGGGCGCCCCAGTGGCCGTGAACGGTCAGGGTGGCACCGCAGCCGAGCTCGTCCGGATGCTCAACATCATGGGTGGACGTCATGGCATCGGGCGCGTGGACTTGGTCGAGAACCGCTACGTCGGCATCAAGTCGCGCGGCGTCTACGAGACCCCCGGCGTGACCTTGCTTCACACTGCGCATCGCGCCGTGGAGTCCTTGACGCTAGATCGCGAGGTCATGCTCTTCCGTGACTCCCTCATCCCGAAGTACGCGGCGCAGATCTACCGTGGCTACTGGTACTCGCCGGAGTGCTCGCTGATGCGCAAGCTCATCGACGAGACCCAAGAGCCCGTTAACGGCACCGCGAAGCTGCGCCTCTTCAAGGGCAACGCGACGCTCATCGGTCGAAAGAGCCCCAACAGCCTCTACTCCTTCTCGTTTGCGACCTTTGAGAAGGACACGGTCTACGATCAGCAAGACGCCGAGGGCTTCATCCGTATCAATGCGCTGCGCTTGCGCCTCCGCTCCCTGAAAGAGGGCGGCTTGGCTTAGCGCCTCGACTCCGATGTCCCTGAAGCCTCGGCGAGCATCTCGCCGGGGCTTCTGTCGTTTTCGACCCCAGTCAGCGGATTCGCCGGAGAGGCGCGACCCCGCTACACTGCTGCTGCGAGGTGATGATGAACGCTTTAGGTTGGGTGTCCCGCGGCGCAGTCGCATGCAGTCTGGTTGTGGGCATGGTCTGGATGAACGGGTGTGACAACGCAGTCGCCACGGACAGGGTCTGTGACCCTGGTGCGACACAGACCTGTGTGTGCCCCGACGGCGAAGGCGCTCAGAGCTGTAATGAGGCCGGGAGTGGTTGGGAGCCCTGCGTCTGCGCGGGCGCAGTGAGCCCCAGCGATGAAGACGCGACCGGGTCCTCGCGCGCTTCAGATGCCGGCGCCGGAACCTCGGCCGACACGCCGCGCGGACCAGACACGCCGCGCGGACCAGTGACCCCTCCGCCCGTCTGCACACCGTATTGCGAAGGAAACGTGCCCTACGCCTGTACGCCTTACGGCGAGGCGGTCGCGCAGGCGCCCTGTGATTGGCACTTTTACTGCAGCCTCGGTGCGTGTGAGGCCTGCGAGGCCGTGTCATCTCTCACCTGTGATGGTGATCTGCTGGTGCCGGTCGATGGCTGCGGAGTGGCTGGCGACGCGGTTCAAGATTGCGCTGAGGTCGGCTATTGCTCCGAAGGTGCGTGTGTGACTGCCTGCCTCCCTCAACATGAGAGGCGGTGCAAAGGCAACGACGTCTATTGGTTTGACTCCTGCGGCTCGGAGGGTGGCCAAGCTGAGGCTTGCGAGCCTGATGAGTTCTGCGAAGGCTGTCAGCCCGAAGACGCCAATTGCAGCAAAGAGGGGGAGTGCGTGAAGGCGACCCTGAGCGGCACGTGGTCGGTCAGCGCCAACCCGTCCACCCAATCAGTGATGGGCGGTGATGTGCCCTTTTTGCCCGCGATGGTCGACCTGCAGATCGATGGCGTGGACGTCGTCGGCTATGCTGAGGTCGGCGCCTACGTCATTGACTACGTCGGCACGCTCACCGGGAAGAACCTCAAGATGACTGGCGAGTACACCGAGGCGAGCATGCTTGGCGACGTTCAGCACGTCGAGGTGTACGACGTCCACTTCAGTGACCCAGAGACCTTTAGCGGCCTTAACAGTGACACCTTCGCGGTCCCTGTCATCGGTGAGACCACCATCTACTGGACGGTCACGGGCCTCAAACAGTAGCGACGCCTGCGGCCTGAAGTACGGCCCGATGCGCCTCTTCGAGGCTCACAGGGCGTCGCGCCTCCAGCGCCAAGGTCGAGACCGCTAAGCCCTGGTGACCACAGACCACGATGGCCTCGAAGCCATCGAGGGTGTTGCACACGTTGAGGGCGAAGCCATGTGTCGTGACCCCTTTGTGGATATGCAGGCCGATCGAGCCGAGCTTCTTTTCGTCGCGATACACGCCGGGGCGACAGGAATCATAGGTCACCCCGGACACCCCAACAGCCTCGCACACGCTCACGAGCCATCCGCCGAGCTGGGCGACAAACTCAGGGACCCCAAGGCGCGCCCGTCGCAGGTTGACGATGGGGTACCCCACCAGCTGCCCCGGGCCATGCCACGTGGCGAAGCCGCCTCGGTCGGTTGAGACGACGGGCGTGGCCTGCGCCTTCAGCGCGGCTGCGTTGACCTCACCGCCGCGGCGCCCCAGGGTGACGACGGGCTGATGCTCGAGGAGCAAGAGTTCGTCCGGCGCGCCAGCCAACACGCGGTCTCGCGCCTCGGCTTGAGCGGCGAGCCCCGCGTCGTAGCTGATGCGACCGAGCCACGTGGGCGTCATGCGCTCTGTCCGCCTGCCAGCGCTGACAAGCGCTCGACAAAGTGGCCGATATCTTCAGCGGTGTTCACGCGACCCATCGAGATGCGCAGCACGCGGCTGGCCTCCTCGGCGCTGATCCCCATGGCCGTGAGCACGGCCGAGGGTGCAGCGTGACCTTCATGACAGGAGCTCCCTGCGCTGACGCAGATCCCGTCGGCATCTAGGGCGGCCTTCACCTCAGCAGAGGTCTGCCCCTCAGGGAGCATGAACGAGAGCGTGTTGGGCAAGCGCGGCGCCCCCAGCCCGAGGACTCGGCTGCCGGGGAGCCGATGAAGGAGGTGCTTGGCCATCGCCTCCCGAAGGCTCCAAAGGCGGCTCGCTTCTTCGTGGCGGGTCTCAAGGACGACCTTCGCCGCGGCACCAAACCCTGCGATCGCTGGTACCGGCTCCGTGCCGGCCCGCATGCCGGACTCCTGCCCGCCACCGACGATGAACGGCGGGAGGTCCGCTGGTCCACGGGTCACGAGCGCACCGACGCCCTTGGGTCCGCCGAGCTTGTGGGCCGTGAGCACGAGGTAATCCGGGGGCTCAAAGTTGAGGTTCAGCCGCCCAGCCATCTGCGAGGCGTCGACCAACAAGGGCACCTCGCGGGCGCGGAGCGGCCGCACAAGCTCGCCGATGGGCTGGACGACGCCGGTCTCGTTGTTGGCGGCCATGCAGCAGACCAGGACAGGGGAGTCACCGGCGTCGACGAGGTCCAGCAAGCGCAGGGCGTCGACGTGACCGTTCTCCTCGACCTCGACAAATTCCACTGTCAGATCACTGCGCCGAGCAGCGGCCTCGTGGACTGCGACGTGCTCTAAGGCGGTGGTGATGACGCGCCCCGCCGGGGCGCTGGAGATCACGTGGTTGATGGCCTCCGTGGCGCCGGAGGTGAAGGTCAGCTGTGCGCCTCGCTCGGCGTCGATCATCTCGAGGATCGCCCGTCGGGCGCTGTCGACGACGGCCCGCGCGGCGCGCCCCGCCGCGTGGCTCGACGAGGGGTTCCCCCAGCACTCTGAGACAGCCTTCGCCATCGCCTCTTGGGCTTCGGGCAAGACCGGGGTCGTGGCGTTGTGGTCCAAGTAGAGCATGTCGCTCATAAGCGCCTCATCGGATTCGAATCGGGACGTCAAAGGTGTCGTCCCGGGAGCCGATCTCCAGGGCCGCAGAGCGATCGCAGGTCGCCGCCATGAGCTGCTCCCAGCCCTTGGAACCGCGGCCATAGAGCACGATGGCGCCGTCCGCGATCTTGGTGTTCAAGCAGTGCGCCACGCGACCATCGGGGTCGTGATAATCGACCCCCACGAAGCGGTCGGGAGGCGCTGAGAACGCCCCCTCGATGCGCCGGTCACCTCGCTGACCCCGGAAGGTCCACTTCAGGCCCTCGGGGTGGCTCTTCGTGCGGACCAGTTGCCACAGACCGTTGAGGGTCAGCCGTTCACCGGGGAGGCGCAGGTGGAGGACCGTCAATCGAGGCGTCGTCATCGGCCCCATCTTGACCTTCGAGGTGACCCCCTCAAACACGACGCCCTCGACGCCTGTCCATTGGTTGCAGTGGACCCACGTCCAGTCCTCGGCGTGCTGCGTGCCCCAGTTGTGGCCGAGCATCCCTGGGGCGTCTTTGAACTCTGTCGTGATGCCGTTGATGCAGACAGAGCCGGTGAAGCGGCTGTCGAGCTGTGGAGAGTTGGCCTTGGACTTTGGGATCCCACCCTCGTACATCCAGTCGTGAGGGAGGTGCCGAAACCCCTCTGGCTCGCTGGTGAAGCTGAGGTCCCACTGCACGGTCTCGCCGGTTGCATCGTCGACCAGCTCACCTTCGGCGCGACCTTGGCCTAGGACGATCGAGCCCACCCGCACGTAGAGGCAATTGGGGGCGATCTCGGCCTCGGATGCGGGCCATGTCTTTTTGAGCGCGAGGTGCGGATCGGTGCCGTCGAAATTCCCCAGGTTGAAGGCCATCGCCCAGGCCTCGACCACAGCCTCTTTGGCGCCAAAGCTGCGCCGCAAAAAGGTCAGCTTAAGCCACAGGGCGCGCGCGTCGGGCAGGTTCAACTTGATGAACAAGCTCTCGACGTGAGGCCCTCGGCCTTCGATGTCGAAGCGGACCAGCGCGTCTTTTTCTGCAGGGGTCAGGATACGAGAGACCAATCCACGCTCCGGGCGTCCATGGTGCACGCGCGAGGTGGCGTGCGCCGATTCCGACGAGCTTTCTCGCCGATGAGAGGGTCATACCCCCTGAAGACGTCTCCGGGAAAGTGCCAACGCTGCCAAACCGATAAGAATCCCGCTTGAGAGGGGCGCTGAACCGCCGCCTGCGCAGCCTCCAGCGCTCTCTACACCCGGGGGCGGTTCTTCGTCCGGTACGCTGCTGGTCTCGTCATCGGGGCCTTGCTCGACGCCTTCGTCGGTCGTTGAGCCCTGATCAACCGGCCCAGGCTCAGGCTCAGGCTCGGGCTCGGGCTCGGGCTCGGGCTCGGGCTCAGGCTCGGGCTCGGGCTCGGGCTCCGGTTCGGGCTGGGGCTCGGGCTCGGGCTCGGGCTCGGGCTCTTCGACAGGGAAGCAGCCCCCGGTCTCGTTCCCTTCCTGATAGACGTGACAGTATTCGCCCTCGTCGCACTCGATTGGGTTGGAGGCTGTGCACAGCGATGTACAGGCTTTGGATTCGCCGTCTGGGCTTGGGAGGCAGAGGTCTTCGCCGCTGCAATCGAAGCCTGATTGGCACCCTGGCGTCACCCCTGACGCTGGCGCGATCTCGCCGTCGCTGGGCAGGCATGCCCCCATGGCTTCCCAGCTCTGAAACGATGCGCAGTAGAAGCCCTCGTCACACGCTTGGTCTTCAACGACGCAGTAGTTGGTGCAGACGCCTTCGTTGAGCCATGGCATGCAGAAGAGCTCGTCGACGCAGCTCGAGGTGTGCTCGCAGAACTCGCCCAGCTGCGCCACGCTCGCGGGGTAGTAGTGCAAGTCGGTGCAGCTGCCTGTCTCCTCTTCGCATCGGTAGGCGCCGCCGTAATACTCATCACCCTGGCTGTCGTGCTTCATGATGAAGGGGCAGTCCGCGTCTGTCTCGCAGGGGTAGACCTCGTCGACGGGGTAGAGGAAGCAAGCCCCGATCTCGTCATCGGCCTCTAGGGTCCGGCTGCGCCGCTTAGGCAAGATGTTGGGGTGCATCGTGGGGAGCTCGATGTCCGCCGGGTAGGGGCCGAGGTTGTGCTGCTGACCGAACATATGTCCGATCTCGTGGACGGCGACGGACTCTAGGTCGGTGCCCTTCCCTCCGCCGATCTTCCACTGCACTTGCAGGCCGTTGAAGGCGATGTCGGCCTCGATGATCTCCCCATTACCCCCGGAGATGGGGGCCGTCACGCCTAGGACATACGCGCCCATGGTCCAGTGGTCGTCTTCGAGCCAGACCACCTCGTTTTGGAGGTTCGCAGGAGCGCCCGCCAGCACCGAGACGGTGGGATCGGGTGCGTCTCCAAGCTCCTCAAAGGTGATGTTGCTGCAGGACACATCCGTCCACGACGTGAACCCACGGCGGACGGCCTCGAGCGCCTCTTCGGGCTCCAGATCGTCAGAGCCAGCCTGCTGAAGGTAGTAGGTTACGTGCGGCTGCGCCCAGCGCACAGGGACCCCACTCTCGACGCGGACCGTCCCCGCCCAGCTCGTGCTACAGAACAACAAGGCCCCGACCAGGGCCCACCATTGGAACACTCTCATTGGGCCGTACGCTATCACAGGTGGCGACCCATCCTTCAGACGTTCCCGGTTCCAAGGCACGAACTTGGTCGAGCGATGCCTGGCAAAAGGGGCGTCGACATCGCGAATTCACCGTGCTAAAGCACGCCGGACTTTGGAGAGTGTGGATGCGGAAGTCGTGGCTGGTTGCGTACGCGTTGGTCTTCGGTTTGATCGCCGGCTGCGCAGAGCGCTACGCAGCCCCGGTGACTGAGGGCCGCGATCTGCGCTTGAGCATCCTCCACACCACCGACATCCACTCGCGCCTGTTGCCTTATGACATGCAGGTGCTGGCGGGTGACTCGAAGCTCGGGCTCAAGCAAGAGAACGGACCCTTCGGTGGCATTGCGCGGGTCGCGCACGTTATCAAGCGAGAGCGCGCCCGCGCCGGCCGCTCGATCCACGTCGACAGCGGTGATTGCTTTCAAGGCGCCCCGATCTTCAACGCGTTCCTGGGCGAGATCGAGCAGCGCGCGATGTCGCTCCTGCGCCCCGACGCTGTCGTCATTGGCAACCACGAGTTCGATGAGGGCATCAAAAACTATGCGACGCAGCTGAAACGCTGGGCGACCTACCCCGTCGTCGCGGCGAACTACCTCTTCGAGCCCGATGAGCCGCTGGGGAAGATCGCGAAGCCTGTGGAGATCGTGAATGCCGACGGCATGAAGATCGGCATCATCGGGGTCGCGAACTTCTCGTCGATCTCGTCGATCACCGACATCGGTAACTCGTTGAACCTCGTGCCTATGGAGATCCACACCGTCGTCCAAGACTGGATCGACATCCTGCGCCCTCACGTCGACCTCATCGTCGCCGTGAGCCACGCTGGGCTCGGCGAAGACGAGGAGCTGATCCAAGCGACAGAGGGCCTCGACATCATCATGGGGGGCCACCTCCACATCGTGTTGAACCCGCCGAAGGTCGTGAAAGACAAGTCCGGGCGTGACGTGATCCTCGCCCACTCTGGCGCCTTCGCGAAGTTCGTCGGGCGCCTCGACGTCGTCGTCCGTGATGGCGACGTCGTCGCCCACGATTACCAAGTCTTCCCGGTGGACTCGACCATCCCCCAAGACGCGGAGATGGTGGAACTCGTCGAGCCTTATCGGGCCAAGCTGCATCAGCTCATCGACCTCGACAGCGTCTACGGGTTCGCCACCAAGATGATCCGCCGCTTTGACTTCGCCGGTGGGGACTCACCGTTAGGGAACCTCGTCGCCGAGGGGATCCGGCAGTACGCCCGAGCCGACTTCGCGATCACGAACTCCCTGGGCATCCGAACGGACATCACCCCGGGCGCCATCACCCTCGATCAGCTCTACAACGTCTTCCCGTTCAATAACTACGTGACGTCGATGTACCTCTCTGGGGCGGATGTGCAGTCGCTTTTGGACTTCGCGACGCGGCGCGCCGCCGGCCGTGGCTGCATCACCCAGATCCAGGTCTCCGGCGTGGAATTCGTCATGGACTGCCGCGGACCCTTTGAGGGGTGCGAACCCGAATGTCCCCCACGCGCCACCGACGTCTTCTTCCGCGATTGCACCGGGGAGGTCGAGCAGACTCCCGTCCTCTGTAGCGCGACCTCGGAGTGCGGAGAGGGAGAAGAATGCTGCGCGGAGGGCGCCTTGCGCGCCGGGACATGCACTGGCGCCGGGCGATGTGAAGATCCCTGTACACGGGTGCCGCTGGACCTGACCTCGGTCTACGAGATGGCGACCAACGACTACATCGCCCGTGGCGGCTCAGGGTTCTCCGTGTTGAAGGTGAACAACACGCAGGTTGTGACCGACGTCGCCCTGCGGGACGCGGTGCTCGAGACGGTCATTCGAAGCCCGGTGTGCGTCGAAGAATGTAGGGATCCCGAGCACGGCAACTTCGTGCTCGAGGGCTGCACGGGCTATGCACGCTGCGTAGAGGACCTAACGGCGTTCTACACGCGCCGTCGGTGTCATCGCGTGGGCGAGACGACGACCGGGGAGACCGAGCGTGTCTCGGAGTGCGCGATCGATCTCGGCAGCGGCTGCGACGCCGCCACCGAGTGCATGACGCTCGGGGACTGCACCGACGCGACGTGCCAGAGCTGCACGTCCAGCGACGAGTGCTCGGACTCCGAGACGTGTATGGAGGGCTGGTGTCGCTTTAACCGGATCGCCTGCTCAGACAATCTATGTCAGCGACTCTGTGACTCTGACGCGGACTGCCCAGGGGCCTCAGCGGTCGCTGGGACGGGTCAAGCCCTCTGTATTGGCGGTCGTTGCCAGCCTCGCCAGGGCTCTGCGTGTGAGCGCGACACCGACTGCTTGAATGTCGATGAGAGCTGCTCGGGCGGTGACTGCACCGCATGCACCAGCGCGTCGGACTGTGCAGAGGGGACGCAATGTCTCCGAGGGGCCTGTGTCGTGTTGCCGGCGTCTTGCGTCGATTACCGTTGCAGGGTGCGCTGCGAAGGTGACAGCGAATGCTTCAGCGGCGAAGCGTGCCGCGAGGGCGTCTGTGTCCCCCAGGTGTGCGACGCCGACATCGATCGAGAGTCGGCGTGCGAGGCCTGGGCCCATTGGCGCGCCATGTCGCGCTGCTTGGCGGTCCCCTGCCCAGAGGCGGAGGGTGACGGGCGCATCGAGCGCATCCTGCCTGCGAATCTGTCTGACATCCCCCTGGCGGACGATATTGATGATGACCAGTAACGCTACACCATGGAGGCTTTGTATCGCCCTGAGCTTCATGACGGGGTGCGTGGTCGATCATCCGCTCTTGAACGACGTCATGAGCTTTGAGGTCGTCTTAGCCGACAGTGGTGAAGTGCAGGAGACCGGCAGTGACGCTGATCGTCTGCCCTTCGTCGCGGGCGAGGCGTGCTTGAGCGACGCCGGGTGCCCGGACGGTCAGGTCTGCGTCATTGGGACCGAGGGGCGCATTTGCGCCAAGCGGTACTTGTTCGACGTGACCGCTTATGGTCGCGATGGCTTGCCGTTCCCTTACGAGGGGCCCGTCTCGGTGCGCGTCACCCCTGGGGTCGTCGCTGACGGCAAGGTGAGCTACGCCATGGTCGACGGCAAGCTCGAGGGCGTCGAGGTCTTCCTGCTCCGGAGCTTCGGCCACGCTCACGTCTGGTTTGAAGTGGACGGCTACCTCGCGCGCCCAGAGGACGCGGAGTACGGCCAATGCTCGGATGGGATCGACAATGACGCCAATGGCCTGGTCGACCTCGCAGACCCCGGGTGCTTGGACGCGACCGATGACATCGAGGCGCCTGTCAGCTTCGTGAGCGGCGTCTCCCCGAGCCTCTGGTTCGCCGATCCAACCCTGCGCGACCTTCAGCACGCTGACCCGATCATGATCTCCACCAGCCCGCTCGTGGGTGAGCAAGTCCACATCACTCAGGGCAACCTCGTCGTCAGCAACGTCGTCAACAACGGCTTTTACGTCATCGACCTTGATGGGAACACGGCGGGCGACCTCTTCACCTCGCTGTTCGTCTTCACGTACTCCAAGCCCAAGGGGCCGATCTTGCCAGGGGACTCCCTGCCGACGCCGGTGAAGTATGGCGACAAGATCTGTGGCTTCTCCGGCGCTGTCCAAGAGCACGTCGGCCACACGCAGGTGGTCTTCCCGACCTTCGAGGTCTACTGGGAGACAGAGGACGGCGAGACCAACCCGGCGTGCGACGACTTCCCCGGCCTGGACCTGTCGACGGGCGTCCCGGAGCCTTGGGACGTGACCGACCTCCTGGTCCGAGAAGACCGCAGCGCTGACCGCACCGAGTACCTCGGCAACGTCTGGCAAAACAGCCAGCTCCTAGAGGCCCATGAGTCCAACCTCGTGACCTTCGCGGATGTGCAGCTCTCCACCCGCTTCATCGCCTGCGATCGTAACGGAGACGGTGCCATCGCCGACGACGACGAGAAGGCCTGTCGGAAGGCCTGCACAGAGGACGAAGGAGGGGCGATCTGCACCGACCTAGAGGGCTACTTCGAGTTCGCTCAGTACGCAGGGTGGGTCGGCCAGGACAAGAAGAAGATCTACGGCTCAGTTGCCCTAGCCGCGACCTTCAAGCCGCTCGACATCACCACCATCGGCGGACCGGATCTCTCCGGGCGCTGTGAGGTGGGCATCACCGACAAGGGCTTCGTGGAGTACCTCTGCGAGCCCTCGACCTTGGAGCGCCTCACGGGGTCGCTTCGTCATATCTACCTTTGCGGCAGCTACGGCACCGAGGACACCTGCGATCTGCAGTTCTGGGTGATCGATCCGCGCTTTGACGAAGACGTCGTCGAAGCGCAGCCGCAAGCTGGGAGCGTCTCCAATGACTAGAACCCTCTTCATCGTGCTCATCGCGCTGAGCTTCAGCAGCTCGGCGTTCGCTCAGGGTGCCCCTGACGCGCCCCCGGCTCCGGACACCGTGGACGCCCCAGCGCCCTCCCCAGCGCCCGCTGAGCGTACCGTGCTGCTGCCGCCACCTGAGCCGGTCTGCACACCGAGCTGTGCGCCGAACGCTTGCATGATTGATGACGGCTGCGGCGGCACCTGCGCCTGCGATGACGGTGTCTCTTGTGTCGACGGTGTGTGCACTGCTCCGGAGTCGAAGGTCGTCGCAGATGATGCGGGGAGCGAGATCTTCGACCGTGTCCTGATTCAGCTCAACTGGGGCGACGACAACTTACTCCTCGGCTCGGGCGAGACCCGCGAGAACAGCCCTGACCCGAACTTCAGCCGATGCGCTCGGACCCAAATCGACGGCGTCACCGGAAAGGATTGCTCCCAGGGCACGAGCCGCTTGGGGCTCTACAAATCTGTGGACATCGGCGACGGGTTCACTGCCGCAGGCGCTCTGGTGCTCGGCTTGGGGGTCGTGACCGACCCTGAGAGCTCCAAAGCGGGCAACGTCAGCCTCTATGACTTGGGCTCCTACTTGCGCCTGGACAAGGCCTTCAGTGACACGAACTCTATGCAGCTTGAGATGTACCCCGTGGATGCGCGCCCGATGAAGCTGGGCTTTCACCCAGACATCGAGTGGGGGACCAAGGACGAGTTCCCGGAGAACTTCCGCCGTGGTGCCGCCCCTGGCCTCAAGCTCGGCTTCAAGGCGGGGGGCTTCTATGCCTTCGCCGGCGCCAAGACGGCGCTCATCAAGTCGCCGCTGGAGATCGAGCTGGCGAGTGACATCGGCAACCGCATCCTCTTCTCGACGCGCACCTTCTACGGTGCCCTCGGTGGTTTAGGGCTCGACCTCCCAAAGGCGGGCCTCAGCATCGAAGCCAACGGCGGCTTCTTCCACAAAGGTACGCTCACCAAAGAGGGCGTCCTAGGTAAGGACATCTTCAGTGGCGGTGGCTCTCTGCGCGTCGGTTACCGACAGGGTCTGCCGATCGGCTTGCGCATCGACTCGAGCCTCTACCAGCGCACCGTGGCAGGCGCTCAGGCGGTCGAGAAGGAGGCCTATGACGGCTCCTTTGCGATGGCCGCGACGGCTGAGGGCACGCTCCAAGTTCAGAACCTGAGCGACTTCGAGCAGCCGGGGTCGACCGACTTAGAGTGGGCCTATGCAGGTCACCTCGGCATGAAGTTCAAGCTCTCCGACTTGCGCTTGCATGTGGAGGCACGGATGCGAAGCCTGACGCACATCACTGCTCAGGTGCCCGGCTTCTTCCCCTACACGACCATCCCCGAGAACGCTGAGACCGTCCCCGAGCTGCAGGGCCTAGTCTCCGTCGATTACCGCATGGGCAACGTCACCTTGGCGGTCACGGGTGGCGTGAGGATGCCGTCGACGTACCGTGGGTTGGCCCCGACGGGCGCGGGCGAGGACGCCGCCAGCGCAGGTGTCCGCACCGTGGTCGTCAGCGAGGCCGACGCGGGCGGCTGGTACATCTTACCCGCGGGCATCGACGCTCAGCTCGTCGGCTGGGGTGAGCTCGGCTTGAAGTGGCACCCTGCGCCTGAGTTCGCGCTCATGGGAGAGCTCCTCTATGGCCACGATGGTAACCGCACCCAGGTGGAGCGTGACTCGTCGGGCCACGCGATCCGCGTGTTCACGCAGCCCCACATCTTGGGCATCAACTTGCTGGGTCAGTTCCTCTTTTAGAGGCGCCTCAGTCGTAGTGCGCGCGGTACCAGTCTACGAAGGCCTTCACGCCGACGGCCAACGGGGTCGCCGGTCGATAGTCGTGGTCCCGCTCTAGGGCCGTGGTGTCCGCCCATGTGTGGGCCATATCACCGGGCTGCATGGCCATGAGGTTTAAGGTCGCCTTGACCCCGAGGGCAGCCTCGATCTCCGAGATGAAGTCACGGAGCCCGACCGGGGTACCGTTGCCCAAGTTGTAGAGACGGTAAGGCGCACCCCCCGTCGTGATGGGTGGGGCGCCGACGATGCGCGTCAGGCCCTCTACGATGTCGCCTACGTAGGTGAAGTCTCGTGACATCTCGCCGTGGTTGTAGACGTCGATGGTCTCGCCCGCGAGGATCTTCTTTGTGAACGAAAAGTAGGCCATGTCGGGCCTGCCCCAGGGGCCGTAGACCGTGAAGAAGCGGAGCCCGGTGGTCGGCAAGCCATAGAGGTGGCTGTAGGTATGTGCCATCAGCTCATTCGCGCGCTTGGTGGCTGCGTAGAGGCTGATAGGCTGGTCGACGCGCTGGTCCGTCTCGAAGGGCACCTCCGTGTTGCCGCCATAGACCGATGAGCTCGAGGCGTACACGAGGTGCGCCACCTCTTTGGTCCGCGCGACCTCAAGGATGGTCCCAAAGGCGACCAAGTTGCTGTCGATGTAGGCCTTGGGGTTCTCGATGGAGTAGCGCACCCCGACTTGTGCAGCGAGGTGCACAATCACGTCGATATCTGTGTCGCTCAGCGCAGCGGCCACCTCCTCGCTGCGCGTCAGGTCCAGCGCGATGAACCGCAGGCCTGGGTGGGTGGGGCTCGTCTCCGCGTCACCTTGGATGCCGAGCTCAGCGAGGCGCCCTCGCTTGAGGGCAGGGTCGTAGTAGGCGTTGAGGCTGTCGAGGCCGATCACCGTGTGGCCATCGGCGAGGAGCCGACTGGTGACATGGTAGCCGATGAAGCCTGCAGCACCGGTCACGAGGACGTTCACGGCATCTGCTCGCTGGGCGTCAATGAGGCTGCCGCAAGGGGCTCAGCGCCTGATTTGGCGTCATGTGCCTCGCTGCGGGCGTCCTCTTGCATCTCGGGTACGATGGCCGTCAGGGCGCCCAAGACCTCATCCCGGTCGCGGGCTTGCAGGCAGTCCCTCAGGGAGTCGACTTGCCGCTTCACGTCCTTGAACGGGGCGGGCTGCAGT
The DNA here is from genome assembly GCA_049602155.1 of Myxococcota bacterium. Lineage (GTDB taxonomy): Bacteria > Myxococcota_A > UBA9042 > PHBI01 > JBMYRH01 > JBMYRH01. The sequence goes on from JBMYRH010000012.1 coordinate 120,412, forward strand.
CGGCCGGTGAAGATCTTGGGGTGCCGTGTCTTGTCCATTTTCTCGGCGTCAAAGCCGATCTCCTCGAAGAGCTTCTCTCCGGGGCGGACGCCTGTGAAGGTGATAGGGATGTCGACGTCGGGCTCAAGGCCGCTGAGCTTGATCAGGTCCCGGGCGAGGTCGACGATGTGGACGGGCTCACCCATGTCGAGGACGAAGATCTCGCCGCCGTCGCCCATGGCGCCTGCCTGCATGACGAGCTGGCTCGCCTCGGGGATCGTCATGAAGTAGCGGGTCATCTTCGGGTGGGTCACAGTCACTGGGCCACCGGCCTCGATCTGCGCTTGGAAGATCGGGACGACGCTCCCGGCGGAGCCCAGGACGTTGCCGAACCGCACGGCCACGAAGCGCGTGGCGCTCGTCTGCGCCATGGCCTGGATGTAGATCTCGGCGACGCGCTTGGTCGCCCCCATCACCGACGTCGGATTCACAGCCTTGTCGGTGCTCACCATCACGAAGCTCTCGACGCCGTATTTGTCGGCTGCGTCGGCCATCCTTCGCGTGCCAATGACGTTGTTGCGGATCGCCTCGCCTGGGTTCTCCTCGACCAAGGGCACATGCTTGTGCGCAGCAGCGTGGAAGATGACGTGAGGGCGCCAACGTTCCAAGGTGTCTTCGACGCGGTCGGCGTCTGTCACGTCTCCGAGGGCAGCAATGATCTCAAGCTCACCAAAGGACTGGCGCAGCTCCCTTAAGATGTTGAAGAGCGCCGGCTCGGCGCGCTCGAAGAGCACGATCCGCTTAGGCTTCAGTCGTGCGACTTGTCGGCAGATTTCGCTGCCAATCGAGCCCCCCGCGCCGGTCACCATCACGCTTCGATTGGAGAGGAACTGACCGACGAGGTCCTCCTCTAACACGACGGCATCTCGGCCCAAGAGGTCGTCGATTTGGACGGGGCGAATGGCGCTCAACGCCACTTTGCCATCCAGGATCTCATCGATCCCTGGGATGATCTGGACGCGCACGTTGGCCGCTTCGCAGCGACGGACGATGTCTCGGATAGCGCTGCCGCTCGCGGCCGCGATGGTGATGACCACTTGCGCAATGTCATGGGTTCGAACCAGGGCAGGGATGTCCTCGGTGGTGCCGAGGACCTTCAACCCATGGATGATCGCGCGCTGCTTGGCGGGGTCGTCATCGACGAAGCCGATGGGCGTGATGCCCAGGTTCGGGCGCCCGACGACCTCACGCGCGACCAAGACCCCAGCGGAGCCCGCCCCGATCAAGAGGACGCGCGCTGAGATTTGCCCATCCGCCCCCTGGTTCTGTTGCCGCCCTTGGTGCTCGATCCGAAGGCGCCAGAGGGCCCGCACGCCGGTGACCCCAAAGAGCACCAAGATGTAGTCGATGATGATGACGCCGTAAGGGAGCATCGCGTACTGCGCCGGGCCCCAGGTGTCGATGAATTGGCCCATCACCGCGCGCATCACGGCCAATGGCACCGCAGAGATCGAGGTGGCCAGACCGATCTGCATCACCTCCCGCATGGACACATAGCGCCACGGGAACCGAGGGATACCGAGCAAGCCCATCACGGCGAACTGCCAAATGACCACGTAGGGGGTCAGAAACAGCATACGCTTCAGCATCTGCCCCGTGACCTCTCCGTCAAAGCGGATATAGAACGCGGCGAAGAACGCGAGCGTCAGGACCAAGAGGTCGACCGTGTGACGGCCGAGGCGGGCGGTGAGCAGCTTCATAATGAGGTTGGTTGCCTCTTTCCGAGCGATTGATCGTGAGAAGTTCGGGGCGGATTCAAGGCGCCCGAAGCTTCGGGGTCAAGCTCTCAGGCCCTTGTGCCGGTTTTCCATGCCCAAATCAGCCCGCAGGTGAGCAGCTTTTGAAGAGGGCGATGACGCGCTCACGATCCGCTTGAGAGAGCGCTGAGCCGCTTGGCAAGCAGAGCCCGACCTCGAAGAGGCGCTCGGAGACCGATCCGCCAACCCGGCGGGCGTCTTTGAAGACCGGCTGAAGGTGCATGGGCTTCCAGAGCGGTCGAGACTCGATCTCGTCGGCCGCTAACCGTAGACGCACAGCCTCTCTGTCGCACCCATACTCCTCAGGGTCGATGGTCAGACAGGAGAGCCAACAATTGGGCTCACCTCGGTCGTCCATGGGCATCATCGTGACGCCTGGCAAGGCCCCAACCTCGGCGGCATAGTGCTTGAAGTTCGCCCGTCGGGCGGCGACCCGGGCGTCGAGCGCCGCGAGCTGACCCCGCCCGACCGCCGCCAGCAGGTTGCTCATCCGGTAGTTATAGCCCACCTCTTCGTGCTGATAGTGCGCCGCTGGTTCCCGGGCCTGGGTGGCCAAGAAGCGCGCACGATCGGTCCACTTGGCGTCCTGGCTGACGAGCATCCCGCCACCGCTCGTGGTGATGATCTTGTTGCCGTTGAAGGACAGCACCCCCATCGCGCCAAAGCTGCCAGCGGGTCGCCCTCCCCAAGAGCCACCGAGGGCCTCGGCTGCGTCCTCGATGAGCGGGACCTCGTAGCGCTCGCAGAGGGGCTCGATGGCGTCGTAGTTCGCGCATTGACCGTAGAGGTCGACGACGACGACAGCCTTCGGTAATCGCCCGTGCTTCGCGGCGGCTTCAAGGGCCTCCTCAAGCAGGTCGGGATCCATATTCCAGGTCTCGCGCTCGCTGTCGATGAAGACAGGGGAGGCCCCTTGGTAGCAGATCGCATTGGCTGTCGCCGCGAAGGTGAACGTGGAGGTGAAGACCTCGTCACCTGGGCCGACGTCGAGCATCCGCATGGCGAGGTGGAGCGCCGCAGTCCCGCTTGAGAGTGCGGCGGCGTGGCCGCCCCCCATCCTCGCGGCCATCTCGGCCTCGAAGCCGTCGACATGAGGACCAAGTGGAGCGATCCAATTCGAGTCGAACGCGTCCATCAGGAGGCGTCGCTCGTCGGGGCCCATATGAGGTGGAGAGAGGTAGATGCGAGTCATGGTGGTGGACTCTAGCAGAGACGTGATGTGACGTCCTCCACCGTAGTCACTTGCCGAGGGATCGGCCTCCGAGGATACTCCAGCCGTGACCGACCCGAACCGATGGGAGCATGGCTCCGAGTTTCACTGGCCCCTCGCCGAGAGCGACGAGGCTGACCTTGGCGCTCGACCGTGGGCCTCCAGAGGTGCCCTACTCGGGAGCGGACGTGATGCGCTGCGGCTCATCATCCAGCATGGCCTCTCCACGCTCGACTGGGAGCGCCTCTGGGTGCCGAGCTACATGTGTCAGCATGTGGTCGAGGCGCTCGTGGAGACCGGGATCTCGTGTGTCGTTTACGAAGACGCACCGACGCAAGCGGGCCCTACCGCCGACACCCTGAATCCATCGCCGAGGGACGTCGTCCTCTTGGTGAATTACTTCGGCCTGCGCGACAGCTCGATCCAAGACGGGGTGGACCTCGGCGGCGCGACGTTGATCGTCGACCACACCCATGACCCCTTGTCTGAGTGGGCCCATGACCGTCGCGCGGACTACGCGATCGCGTCGCTCCGAAAGACGGTCCCCATCCCCGACGGTGGGGTCCTCTGGTCACCCAAGGGTCACGCTCTCCCGGCGCCACCGGAGATCACCGAGACCCGAGCGATGGCGGCCCAAGCGAAGTGGAAAGCCATGCGCCTCAAGGGCCACTACCTCGCAGGAGAGCTCGTGAATAAGGCGGACTTTCGAGCGCTCGCGTTCGACGGCGAGGCCGACATCGCGCGCGGCGCCATCAGCGGGATGTACCCGGCCAGCGAGGTCCGCCTCGATGCCTTGCCTCTGGGCAGCTGGCGCGCACGGCGTCGCGCGAACCATGATGTCCTTGTGAGCGCCTTGGCTGAGGTGACTGGCCTCAAGGTCCTGACAGGGAGCGAAGGGAGCTGCCCCTTCTCGGCATTCCTCGTGTGCGAGGAGCCTGCGCAGCGTGACCTTGTGCGAACAGCGCTGATCGAGGCGCGGATCTATCCCGCGGTGCTCTGGCCCATGGACACACCGGCACTCTCGGGGGTCTCAGAGGCACACTGTGCCCTCGCCGACCGCACACTCTCGGTCCACTGCGACATGCGCTACGACCCCGAGGATATGGCGCGCGTCGCCACGGTCATCGCAGAGGCCTGCGCACCATGAACAGCTGCCTCATCCCGCCCGATGACCCGCGCTGGTCTGCGCTGCTCGACGGTCAAGCGCACGACTTTCATCACCTCCCGAGCTTCGTGGCCCTAGAGGCGTCGCGCAGCGGTGGTGAACCCTCGGCGCTCTACGTGGAGGTCTCAGGACATCAACTCCTGCTCCCCTTGATCCTGCGCGACCTGCCCCCTCACCTTGGCGTCACGGGGCGGGACGCGATCTCGCCCTATGGGTACCCGTGTCCGCTGCTATCCGGGCCCGACCCTGATTGCCATGCGAGCCTCCTTGAGGCCGTCCCCAGTGCGCTCGGGGAGGCTGGCCTCATCTCAGCATTCGTGCGGCTGCACCCCCTCATCGCGACGCCCCTCGAGGCCCTCGGCCGAGCGGGCGAGCTGGTCAGGCACGGGCCGACGGTCTGGATCGACATGACGGAGTCGGTCGAAGAGATGTGGCGTCAAACACGAAGCAGTGATCGCAACCGGATGAACAAGCTGCGTCGGCAAGGCTACGCCGCGCGCGTCGACACCGCATGGGATCGCGTCGACGACTTCGTGGCGCTCTACAACGAGACCATGAGCTACTTGTCGGCGAGCGCAGGCTACTTCTACGACCGCGCTTATTTCGAGGCGCTCCGCACAGCCCTCGATGGGCGCCTTCACCTCTGCGTGGTTGAGGGGCCCGATGAGGCTGTGGTGTCCGCCGGGGTCTTCAGTGAGATCGGCGGCCTTATGCAGTTTCATCTCTCGGGGACCCGCTCAGATCACCGTCGAACCTCCCCGAGCCGCTTGATGATCGATCACATGCGTCGGGTCGGTAAGGAGCGTGGAGCCACCCGCTTCCACCTCGGTGGTGGCGTGGGAGCCGCTGAGGACAGCCTCTACGAGTTCAAGCGTGGCTTCTCTGCGCATCGCGCTGAGTTCCACACGTGGCGCGTCCAAGGAGATCCCGAAGGGTATGCGCAAGCTGAGGCTGCCGCGCGGGCCGCCGGCGCCGCTGAGGGGGCCGGGGGCTTCTTCCCGAGCTATCGGCGGCCGATCGCGTCCTGAGCCATGGCGGCGTACGCCTGAGCGATGTCCGCCCAGGACCAGGTTGTCGCGGCAAATTGTGCACGGGCTGCCTGTGCTCTGACGGCTTGGTGAGCCAAGACCTCCCGCACGCGCTCCGCCCAGAGGGCGCCGTCATCGGTCGGTGCATAGGACCCGGAGGTGCCGAGCGCCTCACGGGCACAGGGCACGTCGGCGGCTACGGCGGGGATGCCCAAGGCCAGGGCCTCGTGATAGGGGATGCCGAAGGACTCAATTCGTGAGGGCAGAACCGCGACGCTCGCCTGACTGAGGCGGGCCATGGCTTCTTCCGCGACGAGGCTCCCCGCGAACTCAAAGCGATCATAGACCGAGAGGTCGCGGGCGGCGTCGACCAACTCTGGCACCGCCTCCGGTTGGACTGTGACAAGGCATCGGAGCGCAGGATGCGTCAGGCGCAGCGCGGCCATCATCGGCGCGAGCACGGCGTGATTCTTGTGAGGTCCTGGACCAGATACGTACGCCAAGTAGGGGGGAGAGTCCGGGGAGGTAAGGGGCCCTTGGGCGAACTTGCGCGCCGCCGGTTGGACCGTGCTCGGGATGACTGTCACCCGCTCTGCTGGGAAGCCCCACCGTGCGCAGAAGGCCTCCTTCATATGCGCCGATTGGACGCTCACCAGGTCCACGTCTCTTAGGCCCAGGCGCATGTAGAGGCTCATGGCTTTGAATCGGCGCCTGGTGTGTGTGGGCAGCGCAAACGTGATCCGCTCTGGGGGGTAGGCCACAAAGGCTTGCTGCACCATCAACACATGCGGCACCGGACACCCTATGAGGCTGGTGTCCGTCAGGGACAAGAGGGCGTCTGCCTTCCACGCCTTGAGGAGCCGACGGAGCGTCAGGTTTTCACCCAGCAACTTCGCACGAAAACCTGGAGCCAACCGATGGATCGTCAGCGAGGTGCCCTGAGCGTCTGGGGCTTGAGTGAGCGCCTCATCAGGCCACTCTGTGGGCACGAGCGCGAGCAAGGCGTCTACGCCCTCTGCGTGCCGCAGCCCATCGAGGATCGCGCGCCCGACGATGCCGCTCCCAAAGCCTCGCAGGGTCCCCGCATGTATCGCGAGGCGCATCAGGCCTCTCTGAGTGCGTCGAGGAGGGCGCGTGTGACGGATTCGACGGGTTGCGCGGCGTCGATCACGGTGAAGCGACCCTCAGCGGCCAACCTCATGTACGCGTCATATCGGGCTGCGCGCACCTCGGGGGCGTCTTCAAAGGGCTCGGCTTTGATGAGAGCGCGCCTCGCCACCTCCTCGCTTGAGAGTTGGAGGAGGAAGGCGGCGTCGGGGGTGGGGCAAGCGGCGACGAGGGCACTTCGTAGCCTGCCGTTCGTCGCGACGAGGTCCGGGAAGCGGAGCGTGAGGTCCACCAAGGCGTCTTCGACGTAGCGGTCGCAGAGCACGGTCGCGCCGCGGAGGCTGAGCCAGCGGACGTGGGCCCCGAGGTTGATGATCGTGTCCGCGATCGCCATGGCGACCCAGGTCTGGTTGACCCCTGGTCGAGAGAACGCCTGAGCACGTGCCTTTGGGGTGGAGGCGCTGGGTAAAGAGTTGGGTCGGGCGCGCCGCACCATCGAACGTAAGCCGTCCATCAGCGGCGAATAGCCCGGTCGAAACCAGACACGGCGGACGTCATGTCCACGCTCGGTGAGGGCGCGCTCAAGGCGGTCCAGCTGGGTGCTCTTACCCGCGCAATCAATCCCAGAGAGGCTGATGATCATTCGGCGGAACCGCCATTCGACGTGCTGCGGGCTTGTTTGAGCTCACGTTGCCAGAAGCGAAGGGAGCCAAGGGCGATGATGAAGCCAAAGGTAGGGAGCGTGCCGTACCACGGGACATGGCGTTTTGAGATCGTCCACCAGACCGACATCTGCTCACCGGATTTTCTGTCCCAGAGGTGCTTTTTGAATCGAGAGCTGGCGTCTCGAAGGCTCCAGGATGCGCCCCTGGGTCCGGTCATCCCGATGCTCGAGGTGCGTGTCTCTAGGGTCACGTGCGCTTGGGGGACGATGAACATCCTCACGCCATTGCCCTCGAGGTGGAGGGAGTACTCCGTGTCCCCGCCGAGGTGGGGCATATCGAGGTCATCGTGCAGGCCAAAGCGCTTCATGATGGCGGTGGGGAAGAGGACCGCGCGCCCGTGAACCTCGCTCGTGGGGTAGGGGGAGGTGGGGATGGTCGCGACCTTTGTGCCTCGGCGGTGAATGTAGCGGCTCGTCCAGATCGGCAGGGGGCTCGCGATGCGCCCCCAGTGGCTACCCGCCCACACGATGTGCTCTGGCGCGTCTCGGTCGATGACCAACGCTGCGCACACCGCGTCGTCTTCAGCGACCGAGCAGTCGAGCAGGTGCTGGATGGCGTCAGGGGCGACGAAGGCGTCGGGGTTCAACAGCAAGACGTAGTCACAGCCGTCGGCGAGGCAGAGCTCCACGGCGCGGTTTGTGCCGCCTGTCCACCAGAGGCTGCCGTCACCGGTGACGACGCGTACGGCGGGAAATTGAGTGGCCAATTTCTCACGGGTGCTGTCGGTTGAGCCGTCGTCACAGACGACGATAGAGAGCTCGGCGTCAGTGACGCTCGCTTCTAGCGCCATGAGGCAGTCCAACAGCACATCCCAGCTGTTGTGGACGGCGATAGCGACCCCGATTCGGGGCTGTGCGCCTGGAGAGGCGTCGGGGAGCGTCATCGTATTCTTCCGGGTGGGTTCCAGGTCTCGCGTGCGTGGCTGACGACGACAGGGGGTGATTCTGCGCCCCTCGCGACGGTCGTCAAGGCGATGGCCAGAACCATGCTGAAGGAGATGGAGACATTGCCGATGGCGGGCCAAGAGGACGCAAAGAGCCCGGTGACGAGCATGCCACCAAGGATCCCACGAGCGATGCCCTTTGCTTGTCGAACGTCGATCGGGTCTGACGGTGCAGGGCGTAGGGCCTTCCACCAGTGCCACCAGCCCAAGAGCGCGAGGATGAGGCCGATCATCCCGGTCATCAACAGGGTGTCCAAGTAAGCATTGTCAAAGGCGACACGCTGGAAGAGCGCCGTGGTCTCAGTGTTCCGGTCGAAGGCATCGAACCTCATGTGCGTGAGCTTTCTCCAGCCAGCCATCCCGGTGTCCAACGTGATGTTGCTCTGTCCCCAGAGCAGCGGGATTAACTCACCAGAGCCCAGGTTGGATTTGATGAGGCTGTACCAGAGTAAGACGCGCCCTGAGGAGATCTCGTTGGTCTGCTCAATCGTGAAGATGGGGGTCGCGATGAGCATCATGAACGCGCTCAGTGCCAATGTCCCCGTGACGAGGACCAATCGGCAGAACCCCGCGATTAACTGTCGATGGCTGTAGGCGCCGTAGATGGCGAAGGACACCCCCAGCATCAACAGCTGCGTGCGGCAGTCGGTCAGGAAGGTCAGGACGAGCCCCCCGATGATCGCGACCCAACAGAGCGTCCGACTGATGGACGGGGCCAAGAGCAACGCAATGAACCCCGCATAGCTCAACGTCGCAGAGATCACAGCGAAGTAGTTCGGGTTCATCCCAAAGTGGAACCGCGTCCGCCCGCCTCCGCTCTCCGAGACATCTCCGGCCCAGAGCGCGACGGCTATCGCGAAGATCGACGCCATGAACATCGTGGAGAAACTCAGGCGCACGAACTCTCGAATTCGATGCGATGTGCTCAGCGATATTGGGATCACGACGAAGCACGTGGCCCAGGCTGAGATCATGCTCGCGCGCTCCCAGTTTGGCTCGGAGCGGACGAGCAAGCTGAAGACGCTATAGGCGACGAACATCCCGAGCATGCGGAAGGCAGGCTTGAGCTGCAGCGCCTTGAAGTGAGTCATCGCGATGAGCCCGAGCGCCATCGGTCCGATGAGCACCTTGCTCCGCACGAGCACAGCTCGAAGTCCATCGGGGAGAGCAGGGACGGCGGCGATGATTTGAGAGACCGTCCAGAGCACGAGCAAGAAGAGCGTGAAACGCGTATGCAGCGGTAGCTTTCGCGCCGCGTTTACGCTGCCCATGCTGTACTCAGTCTGGATGTAGGGTGCCGCCGTGTTCAACATCGCTCCTCGAACATGCCTTCGTTGCCAGAGCGCGCGCCGCTGATCAAGGTTTACCGCGGCGCTTGCGAGCATTGCCCCCCTTTGAAACACTCACGACGTGACACAACTAGACCCTCACGCGGAGCCTTCTCGGGAGACTTGGCGCGCATTACGCGCTCTCCTTGCTGGACAGGCGTCACCGCCGTCGGCCTCGGCTGAGTTGGCTCAGGCTGCCAAGATGGGTGAGGTCGAGGTCCTCGCGCTTGAGGCCCTCCCCGACCTTGAACCCTGGTTGGCCGCTGCGGTGCGTCAACGCGCGGAGCATTCCGTCGTGGTCGGGTTCGCAGAGGCGCGAGTGGCCGAGGTGATGGCCGCTGCGGCCACCCAGCGCTGGGCGGCGCTGAAGGGCTCGGCGTCTGCCTACGCGCTCTACTCAGACCCGAGTCATCGCGCCCGTCGGGATGTCGACATCCTCGTGCACCCTGACGACATCTCTGATGTCTCTCGGGCCGCGCGCGCCGCCGGCTGGGAAGATGTGACCCACGCCACGCACCTGGCGGGTTCAGCGCACGCCCCCTTTGAACGGGAGTGGATGGTGCCGCTCGGGGGACACCGAGTGGGGTGTGATGTCCATCGTCGGCTGCTCCGGTGGACGGAGTTCTCTGTCGACGCTTCAGAGGTCTTGGCGCGCAGCCAAGTGTTGGACTCCGGCTGGAGGATCTGTGCGCTCTCTGACCTCCTGCTCCACACTGCGCTGCACGCTGCCAACGCAGCATTCCGTGTCCCGCTACGAAGCTGGCTGGACGTCCACCGGATGGTGGCCTCTCCCGAGCTGGACTGGGAGCGTGTCCTGAGGACGTCGCGGGCCTGGCACGCTCAGCGCTGCGTCTGGGCGACGCTCGTCATCATTGAGCGCTGGTTTGGTGCCTCCGCGCCTAAGGCGGTCATGGCTGCGCTCGCCCCGAGCGCTCGTACCGCAGAGCGACTGTTGAGGGACCTAGAGGGCCAGGGCGCCTGGCCTGGTAGTCGCCCCTGGGGCCGTGTGGGCCGGGCGCGCCTCCGCATGCGCCTGAGGGACACGCCTAGAGATGCCCTGTCTTATGTGTGGCAGACCGTGACGCGGGAGGTCAGCGACTCGCGGTGGGGCGTTCAAGGAGGGGGCTGAACCTGTGTGGCCCTAGAGCCCCTCTGCGGCCCGCTGTCGCGCCTTGCTCGCCCCGCGGCTGTCTCCGCGCGCTTCAAGGGCGACCGCCAGCTCCTCGTACAGGCCTCTGTCTCGAGGGCTGAGCCGGATAGCGTTGTGCAAGGAGCGGATCGCCGCCTGGAGCCGCCCGCGGCGCTTCAGCGCCTTGCTCTGAAGGCGGTAGAAGGCGACGTGCCCCACAGTGTCATGTGGCGCGAGGGACGCCCGGAGCTTCTTGAGGCACTCCTCGAGCCGCGCATCGTCCTTGAGCTTGAGCAGGACTCGGGCGGCGTGAAGTAGAGGCTCAGTGCTACGCTTGGGGTCGAGGCTCGCCGCCTCCTCATAGAGGTGCCGGGCTTCTACGTAGCGACGCTCACGCTCGACGAGCTTGGCCTGGACCAGGTAGCCAAGCCGCTGCAGGCGTTGACGCTGCTCAGGGCGCTCTTCCTCCGCGCTCCGAGCCAGCAGGTTGACCGAGAGCGCGTCGAGCGCCTCTGCGGCCTCAGGCATACGAAGCCAGCTCTCCACAAGGGACTCCTGGATGTCGAGCTGGTCTGGGAACTGGGTGCGCGCCCAGGTCAAGATCTTAGTGGTCGCGTCGCGATAGCCGCGCTGCCGCAGATGGTTGACTAGCGCCAGGGTGAGCTCGGCGTCCGCCTTCAAGATGTTGGCCAGGAGCTCGCCACGCTGGCGATGCGCGATCAACATCGTCAGGCACTGTTGGCGCCAATAGGCGCTCTCATGGCAGAGGCGATGCAGGCTCTTGTGGGCGGCCTCTTCATCACCCACCTCGAAGGCTGCGTTGACGCCCGCTACGAGCGCGGTGGGGGCCCCCGGCGCCAGGGCTTGTGCGCGCTGGGCCAGCCCGTGGGCGAAGGGCGCGTCGCCATCTCTCAGCGCCACCGCACTGCTGAGCGCGTGAAGGTGAAAATCCGAGGGGTGCTCGGACAGGTTGGCCTTGATGATGTGCCCAGCTGACTGTGGCGTCGTGATGGCGCGTATGGCGGCATCGGCACGTCGCGCGTCACCTTGATAGGCGACGACGCAGAGGGCGGCGAGGGTCCCGATGCACGTCAACGTCAGCGCACCGTGCTGCCATGTCCATGGCTCCATCTTCGTCTTAGATTGGCTCGTGCGCCCCCCCAGCCAGGCCGCAGTGGCCACCCAGACGACACCAACGCCTGGGATGAGCAGGGAGAAGTCGACCATGTTCTGAATGACCACGGCGGTCAGGCCCACCGCCACCGCATGACGACTAGGCGTGCTCTGCGTCTTGATGAGGAGCCGCACCAGCCACCACGTGCCGACGGCGAAGAGGCCCAGCCCGACCGGACCGCCCCACTCAGCCATGAGTTGGAGCGGGAGGTTGTGCGCCCGGCTGAGGTAGCCGGTGTACCAGTCCGTCGTGTGGAGCGTCGCCGCGATGCCAAAGTTGCCGGGGCCATGGCCCACCCATGGTCGATCCATGAGGACTTGCCAGCCGGTGACCCAACGAATCACGAGCTCGCCCCAGAGGCTCCCTGGCTCGAGGTTGGGGTCGCTGGCTGTCGTCCAGAGGGCATAGCTGAAGACGAGGACCCCCAAGACGCCGATCGTCGCGATGAAAAGGCCAGCGAGGCGCCGGGCTTTGCTTCGCGTGCCGTGGCGGATGAACCAGATGAGGTAGAGGTGGGAGGCCACGAGCAGCGCGAGGTTGGCGCGGGAGCCAGAGAGGACGATCAGGGCCGCCATCGTCGCCCAAGAGCCGGCGAGCAGCAGGATGCGTCGGCGCTCCTTGGCTTGGAGCCAGTAGCCAAAGGTCACCGCGGTGGTCAACAACAGGAGCGCCGCGGTGTGGTTCGGGTTCACCATGGGGCCACGGATCGGTTCGTGCTCTAGAGACGCTGTCGGCGTGTAGATGCCATAGAGGACGGTCGCGTCGATGGCGGTGTGGATCGCGCAGACGACGGTGACCAAGACCCCCGAGAAGACGACGTAGAAGGGGATGGGGGACCGGGCGGTGCTCCTGCCCTGAAGGGTGCGCCCCCAGACGGTGATGCCGATCAGGCCGTAGATCAGCAGGAGCGCCATCATGGCTGCGCCGCGAGGGCGGTCGAGGGTCAGCGACGGTGACAATGTCATCTCAAGGAGCGCCCCAGCCTCTGCGTAGGCGGCGGTCGCGTTGCTGTCTACCGCGCCGACCACAGCGGCTGGCCACGGGGCGAGCAAGAGGAGCGACCATGCGAGCCATGCCAGCCCGACCCACCCTGTCGCTGGCAGGCGCGGTAATGCCCGCTGTGGGTTAAGCCAGACCATGGCGAGGAGCAGGCTGACGAGGCCGGCGAGCAAGATCTGACTCTCAAAGTGAACGGAGCCCACAGCGAGCGGCGCGGCGAGGATGCCGAGCCCCATGAGGTCTAAGACGTACGAGGTACGTCGGGTGCGCTCTTTGCTCCGCGGTTTGCCGCCCATGTCAGATCTTGATGTCCATCACGCGGTTGCTGTTGATTAGCCCGAGGCTTCGCCGTCTGCGGGCTGGTCGGCAGCGTAAGGTTGACCGTACCCGTATCCGTACCCGTATCCGTATCCGTATCCGTATCCGTAACGGTTGGAGGTCTCATCTCGGAAGTTCAAGACGGTCCCCAGCAGCGGAGAGTTGACCGACTGGAGTTGGCGCAGCGTGTGGCGCAGTGCGTGCCGCGTGGTGCGGCCACAGCGCACGACCAAGAGCGCACCGTCGACCAAGGTCGACAGCACCAATGAGTCGGCCACAGGCAGCACTGGTGGCGAGTCGATGATGACCATGTCGTAGCGCTCCTCGCAGGTCGCGAGGATGTCTTTGAAGCGGTCGGTTTGAAGCAGCTCACCGGGGTTCGGCGGGATAGCGCCGCTGATGAGCACGTCGAGGTTCTCCATGCCGGAGGGTTGGACGTGCTTGCTTACATCATCGCCCGTCGCTAGCGCGTGGGTCAGGCCGGTCTTCGGTGGCAGCTGGAGGGTGTTGCCCATGCGCGGGCGTCGGAGGTCGCCCTCAACGAGCAGCACCTTTGCGCCGCTGGAGGCGAGCGAGATCGCCAAGCACATCGCGACTGTGCTCTTGCCCTCGGAGGGATCCGACGAGGTGATGAGCAAGGAGCGAATCGGTTTCGCGGTCCCCATGAAGAGCAGGTTGGTCCTGAGGGAGCGGCAGGCCTCAGCCACGCGCGAGCTTGGGTGGTCGTACACATAGAGGTCTCGTGACCGCTGTGGCACCTCAGCGAGCTCCTTCTTACGCTCCTCTTTCTCCTCGATGATCGGCAAGATCCCGAGGACCTTGAAGCCGAAGCGGGTCTCGATGTCGCGCCAGGATTTGATGGTCGAGTCCATGAACTCAAGTAAGGCGACGAGGGAGAGCGCGATGAGCACGGAGATCGCGAAGAATCCGCCCAAGACGACCGACGCCAGGGGCCAGATCTTCGCCGTCGCAACAGCTGGCTCGATGACCCGAATGTTGTTCATCTCGACTTGCTTAGAGAGCAGCGTCTCAAGGTAGCGCTTGTTGAGCATCTCGAACTGGCTCTTCGCCTGCGTCCGCTGTTCATTCAGCGTGGCATAGCCGCGCTGGATACTCGCGAGCTGAGTCTCCTCTTCCTTCGCGCTGGCGAGCTCGCTCTCAAGGCGTGTCTCGACCGATTGGACCTCCGTGAACTCGCGCTCGACGCTGCGGGCGATGTTCTGGATCTCCGTGCGGGTAGCGCGGGTGAGGGAGTCGATTCGCTTCTGGATAGCGACCACTTCAGGGTGTTGATCGAGGTACCGCGACTCAAGCCCCTTGAGCTCACTCTTTAGCCGGGCGATCTCGCGTTTGAACTCTTGCACTGAGGAGTTGCCGAGCAGCTTGCTCGCTGTCATCCGGCCGATCTTTCGACCTCGCTTGTAGGGGGCGAGGGTCTCTTTCTCCGCCGCTAAGCGCATGCGGCGGATCCGGACCTTGGTCAGCTCCGAGCTTAAGGTTCCGATGCGCGTCGCCAGGTTCTTCGTGGCGGTGCCGATGAGGCCCACGGCGTGCTCTTCTTCGTAGGCGTTCACCGCCGCGTCGGCCGCATCAAAGAGCTTCCGCTCTTTCTGGGTCAGCAACTCCAGCTCTTGGGTGGCCTCAGCCACCATCTGCTGGCGGTAGTTGAGGTTGTTGTCTTTGTAGGCCTCGGCGACCTCATTTACGAGCTCCATCGCCAAGGCAGGGCGAGAGTCGTCGACGTTAATTTTCACCAGCGTCGATTGGAAGATCGGGCTCACGGTGACGCGCTGTGCGAGCGCCGCGACTGCGTCAGCCTCTTTGAGGGCGGCGCTCATCTCGGAGGGGGTGAGGTCGTCGCGGTCCTCCAACCCGAGGATATGGGGATCCTGCCACAGCCCCATGCGGTCGACGACGGTCCGCAAGATCTCCCGACTCGTGATGAGCTTGTATTGCGTCTCAAAGTAGCGGGTGTCCCCTCGACGGCCGGTGGGGCTACCGAGCTCTACGACCTCGTTGACGTCCCCGAGCACCTTCGGCGGCGCCAAGTCGATCATGACTGTCGCGGTCGCGCGGTGGACTGGCACTTGGCGCTCGAACCATGCATAGCCCGCCGCCATCCCTGCGGCGAGCACGACGAGGACGACGAACTTGTACCGGAAGAGGATGTCCCAAGTTTGCTGCAGCAATGCCACTAACCCGGTGGAGTCATCATCACTCGCCGGGCCGAATCGAGAACCAGACGGTCGCTCGATCTCTGGGGGTTGCTTCGGTTGCATGGGTATCTCTGTGTGACTCCGGTGTTGGCGCCGTGGCGTGCCACGCTTTGGGCTAAGTTGTCGTTGGGGGAGGGATTGATCATCACGGGCTGGATTAATCCGTTTTCGCTCGGCCCCGCTGGCCAATAATGGCCTCTAAGTCTTTGGGGCCGCCCACATACCAGTGCGAGCGGTCTTGTACCAGATTGTACTTCACGATCGTGCCGATCGCCTTGAGTCCGTCCCGCCACGTGACCTTCTTGCCGTCGTGGTAACTGCGCCCTCGGTAGCGGATTGGGACCTCTTCCATCGCGATCCCCTTGATCCCAGCGAGCTTCGCGGTGACCTCGGGTTCGAACCCAAAGCGGTCACTCTCAAGGATGATCGACTGGATGATGTCACGGCGGAAGACCTTGTAGCAGGTCTCCATGTCCGTCACCCGCCAGCCCGTCAGGCGGTTTGAGAGCCACGTCAGGGTGCGGTTCGCGATCCATTGGCGCCACCACCAGCCTTCGCTCTCACCACGAAAGCGCGAGCCATAGACCACGTCCACCCGGCCCGCCAAGATGGGCTCTAGCAAGACGGGGTAGTCTGCGGGGTCGTACTCGAGGTCGGCGTCTTGGACCAAGACGATGTCGCCGGTCGCCGCGGCCAATCCACGGCGCACAGCGGACCCTTTGCCTTGGTTCTTCCCTTGGTAGAAGGCCACCACGGCGCCCTCTGCTTCTAGGATCTGTAAGGCCTCGACCGTGCCATCAGTCGAGCCGTCATCCACGACCAAGATCTCTGCCTCTGGGCCGGCTTGGGCGCGGACCAACCCGACGACCTCCACCAAGGTGGCGATCTCATTGTAGGCTGGGATGACGATAGAGAGCTTCATAGCCGGCCGTTTTTCAGGGAGCACGTCCCTGATGTCAAGCGAGCGGCTCTGTGGGCTCGCGTCGTGTCGCAGCTAAGATTGCACCCCAAGTCACTTTCGTGGTCACGACTTCAGGCGCTGAGAGGCCCACCACAGAGGCTGCGATGGCCACCAGCTCGGTGAAAGTGTGCGACGTGGCGCCGAAGAGGTAGCGGTCGCCAAGGGGGTAGATGGGAGAGTGATGCTGCCCCTCCCATTCAAAGGGGATGCCCTCGATCGAGTGCGCCGCGATCGCCGCCAAGAGCGGCACCGCCTTGACCTCGGCGACCTCTGCATCACAGGGCGTCAGCGTGGCGTCTTGGGCGTGTACCACGAAGGGCTCAAGTCGAAAGTCAGAGGTCCCAAGGGGCATCGATGAGAGGCGCCCCAGTCGGGTGACCGTGTTCAGCCCAAGCTCCTCTCGGCCCTCCCGGCATGCGGTCGCGTAGAGATCGACGTCCTCTGCCTCAGGCCGCCCCCCGGGGAAGCACCACTCTCCCCCGTGCTTCAGGGTCGATGGGCGTCGCGTGAGCAACACCTCAGGCTCTGGCGCCCATCGGATCGGCACCAGGACGCCGCAGCGGAGGTGATTTGTCCTGCCAGGGAGCGCCGGGAATTCGGTGTGAGTTCTCGCTTCAAGCGCAGCTGAGAGCGCCTCGGGGCTGAGCGCTTCAGGGTTCGGGATGGTGCGGAGCGTCGACACGCCCCGCACCCTAACACGCTTATTGGGCGTGGCTCCTGTCTAGCGGCCAGCGCGCCAGCCCATGACGCGTACCGACCCACAGGGCGCCCTCAAAGGCTTGGACAGAGGTGACGTCGTTCGATGGGAGGTCGTGTGCGCCGCGATAGTGGCGAGGCGGACCATCATCGGGCCAGAACCAGAGCCCATCACCGAGCGTCGTGATGAACACTCCGCCGAGCGTATCGATGGGGAAGAGGCCGCTCGGGTTGACCCACACATCGCCCAGGCCACTGACTGGCTGCGCCCCGCCGTCATCCAGTGTGTTGACGCCTGCGTCGTAGGTGCCAGCGAGCGCAGTGCCATCAGCGCGGAACGCGACTGCGTTGATCCAGTCATCGCTGAGCTGGGACGTCCCCATGCGTCGGGATGTCCAGGCTTCACCGTCGAAGAGCCCGACACCGTACGACGTGCCCGCCAGCACCTGCCCGCGATGGGTCGCGACCGAGTAGACGATCCGATAAGGGAGCCCCTCTGCGTCACTCCAGGTGGTCATGCCCTGCGTATTCCAGCGGGTGAGCCCTCGGCTAGTCGCGAACCACACGGCGCCGTCTTCGTCCACGTGCACCGCGTTGACATGGTCGCTCGGCAGGCCGCTCAGCTCACCGAATCGGCGCCACGCGCCGCCCTCAAGGCAGAAGGCGCCTGTCGCTGTGGCGGCCCATAGGCGTTCACCGTCGCTGGTGAGGGTGTTGACTAACCTCGGCGCATCTCCAGTGGCCTCAGGTCGCCGCCATCGACCCTCCGCGTCTCTCCAGACCACGCCCCCATCAAATGTCCCAAGCCACAGCCTGGGTGCGCCGTCGGGTCCAGGGTGGACGGCCAACGTGCTGATGTGGTCGTTGGGCAGCGTGTGCGCCATGAGGTCCTGGGCGCTGTCATTTCGAGTCGCCCGGAGCGGATGGCAGCGGCGCCTCCCGGTCAACACACAGCGGTCGGCGCCTCGGTCGACGATGAGCTGACTGTCCACGGTCGACAGGCCCTGCACGCTGCCCTTCAGCATCCGCTTGGAGCGCCCTTTGGCGTCGACGCGCCAGAGCCCGCCGAGGTCTCGCCCGACGAGCAAGCCTCCCTCTGGGCTCACAGCCAACCCGGTCACCCGCTTGCTGCGGAACCGCCACACGGGCTGCGTCAGTCGCGGTGATGCGCCTGAGAGGTCGATGCGCCAGAGGCCGTGTTGCACCGTGCCGACCCACAGCTGACCGTGAAACCACGCCAATGAAGTGGGCCACCGCAGCCGCGGATCTTGGAGCAGCTGGCTGTGGCTCCCCGTCGTGGGGTGGTAGGTCCAGAGCCCTCTCCCCTGCACTGCCAGGGTGAGCGCCCCTCCCGGCGCGGTCGCGATGGCTTGAAGGTAGGTGCCAGCCAAGCCGTCACAGGCGGTCTGAACCTTGTGCTGCCCCGTCTTGAGTTCGGTGATGCGCAGGCCGCCGGCTGTCGCCTCGTACCGGGCTCCGTCGAGGGTGACCTCTCCGTGCACCGGTGCAGGGACGGTCTCGCATTGCGCGTTCGCCTCGCCGCTCACGGCGATACTGAGGCCCAAGAGGCCAAGGATGATCAAGGCCCTCATCGGACGTTCACGGAGGCGTACGCGCGGTGGACGTTCATCGCCATATCGGTCACGAGGAGCTCCAACACGTACCGGCCAGGGGCGAGGTCCGCTGGGATGGGGATCCGCGCGCTCCAGCCGTGGCCAATGAGGTCTGGAGCGAGCGGGATCCTCTGACCGTTCAATACGACGATCGCCCGCCTCACATCGGCCCGGATGCGGACAAACGAGCTACGCTGTCCTCGTGAGACGGACTCGATAGGGGTGGCGTGGGCCACCACCTCACCTCCGGCAGTGACGGTCGGTTGGTCAAGGGTCAGGTCCATCGCCGGCGCGGTGGCGTCCACCACGTAGGTCAGAGAGATCACCTCGATCTTCCCGGAGCGATGAGTCACGTAGACCCTCACGCGATAGCGGCCCTCTTGGGCCTCGCGGGGCACCAGGAAGCGCCCCAGCCAAGCGCTGTGGATAGGCTCCCATGCACAGGCGATCCTCTCGCCCCAGGGGAGGATGGCGTGCACGTCGCGTGCGTCGCGAGGCGCGTGGACGAGGATCTCGGGGTCCCCTGGCTTGATAGCGTTTGGCGTGAGGCTGGCCTTGCGGCGCTTCCCGAAGAGCCCCTCTGGGCGCATCCCGGCGGGGAGGTGTACTGCCGCCAAGGCTTGTTGAAGGAGCTCTGGTGTGGGGTTGGCGACGAGGTCCCGCTCGACCGCCACAAACGAGGTGTAGCGCGTCAGGATGTGGTGCTGTAGGCCGAGCTCTGTGACCTGCGCGATGACCTCCTTGGAGTCCTGCCACTCGTTGGGGTGCAGCAGCTCTGCCACCTTCTGTTTGGCCCACATGACCTCGATGGCGCTGTGCTCTGTCGCCCGCTCGGGCAGCGTGACAGTGATGGGGATCGCGACCCGCTCTCCACCTTGCATGCCCTCGATCGTGACCTGGCCCCGACCGGCGGCCTCGTAACGGCCAAAGACCCTGAGGGGCAGCCCAACGAAGAGATCGGGGATACGCTGAGGGCTGACCTCAGCGACCTTGAGGCCGCCCCAGTTGATCCGGACGTCAGTCAACAAGGGTTGGCCCATGCGCGCATAGAAGGTCTCAACGACCTGCTCGACGGGGTCTGCGGCGGCTCCTAAGCGCACGTACTGCACGGCGCCGCGCCCACGAGATGCCATCTCGTCGAGCAGGTACCGGTTCACGTCCTCGCCGACGCCGAAGCTGAACAGACGCGCCTGGCCCACGTGGTTGTCCACATAGTCGAGGACATCGCCGTCATTGCCGATGTACCCGTCGGTCATAAAGCACACGATGCGGAGGCGCCCTGAGCTCGTGGGGCCCTCGAGCGCGGCACGCATGCCCGCTAACATCTCGGTGCCTCCGTCACTGGACATTCCATCGATGAACGCGAGCCCTCGCCGGAGGTTCTCGGGGGTGTTCGCCAGCGGCTGCGCAGCCAAGGATGAGACACCCGAGGCGAAGTCGATGACCTGGAAGGTGTCGCTTGGACCCATCTGCTTAAGCGCGTAGCGCATCGCAGCGCGCGCTTTATCGAGCGGCTCCCCCATCATTGATCCGGAGGTGTCGACGACGAACACGAGCTCCTTCGGTTGGATGTCCTTGGTGTCGACTGTGGCGGGGGGCTCGACGGTCAGCACGAAGGTCCCTGTCTCATCGACATCTTTGTGCGCGACGAGGCTCGCGACCGGCGCCGCAGCTGCCAGTCGATAGCGCATCTCGACGGTCCGGTTAGGTAGCGCCTCCGTGTCCGCTAAGCTGACCCACACAGTGTCGTCTTCTGCGGCCTCGGTCAGGAGCTTATGGCTTGGGCTGTGGACCTGAAACACGGGGGCTGCATCGTTCAGGTGGAGCTCCACGCTGAGGCGATGTCGTGTGTCCTCGTCGGCCACATAGCCGGGGTTGACCTGCGCAGCGGGGCCGGTCTGTGTGCTCGCCGATGGGGAGGTGTAGCGTGGACCGACTACTCCGGGGAAGGTGAAGATGTACTCCGAGTCCTCGTAGCGGAGCGGTGCGACGTAGCGCAGGGTCACGTGGACGAGCTCGCCCGGCATCACGTTGGCCACAGACTGTTCGAAGACGTTTGGTCGTTTTGACGCGACGAGCGCCGCGCGGCGCCCCTCCTTTTTCGCCTTCTCATAGACGGCCTTGGCCTCTTCGCGGGCCTGAATTTCAGCCTCAATGAAGCGCCCCCCTACGATCAACGCGACCCGATCGACCGCCGCTTGATGAGGCAGCGGGAAGCGATAGATCCCCTCGAGGGGAAGGTCAAAGGGGTTGCGGAACGTCTGCGTGACGACCACCGAGGCGTAGCCCGCGCTGGCCTCTGCTTT
Organism: Myxococcota bacterium; assembly: GCA_049602155.1. Taxonomy (GTDB): domain Bacteria; phylum Myxococcota_A; class UBA9042; order PHBI01; family JBMYRH01; genus JBMYRH01. The sequence goes on from JBMYRH010000012.1 coordinate 141,126, forward strand.
GACGTCCGTCGACTCAAGAGTGAAGGGGCGTTCACCCCCTTCGGAGTCAACCGCGACGAGGGTCACGCAGTCGTCGGGGGGCGCCGCATGAGCGACACTCCAGCTGCCGAGGAGCGCGAGGGTCAGCGCGATGAGGAACGGGGAAAAGGGCGGCGATGGGTGCCGAGATACGAGACAGGTCTGAGCCATGAGGTCCTCCCGAGGCTTGGGTACGTCCTCTGCACAAAGCAAGGGGAGTGCCAAACCTAGAGGTGACCTCTAAGTCGCTGTAAACGCTATGTTGTCGTGACCCTTGCCCCGGTTAAGAGGCGCGGTGTGTGTCGTGTCTGACACGGGGGTGTCCACGCTGGGCCACACTTGTTTTAGCCTTGGCTGACGCTTGGGTTGAGGGTGTACGTGCCGGTGATCGAGGCCGAGCCTAAGACGTGCCCCTCGAGCGCAGCCAACACCTCCGGGCCACCGAAGCGACCCTCGACGGCGCAGCGCGCGCTGTCCAAGGCGTAGAGAGTGAAAACGTAGTGGTGCAGGCGCTCGTCATTCCAAGGTGGTCCAGGGCCGTCATAGCCAAAGTAGTCGCCTGACATCCCGTCGGCTCCGGCGAACCAGTCTGTGTAGTTGTTCACGCCGTGCCGGGTGCCTTGTGGACCCTCGGGGCCTGGTTTGCCACCGGTGGTGACAGCAGCTGAGAAGCTGCCCTCGGCGATCTCGTGGGTGTCTGCGGCCAAATCAACCAGCACCCAGTGGTAGAAATCGACGCGCGGGAGCGAGGCCGGGACCGTGCGCCCCTCTTGGTTCACGTCGTCACCGACGGAGGGCACGTCAGGGTCATGGCAGATGAGGACCAGAGAGCGCGTCCCTTCGGGCAGCCCATCCCAAGCGAGGTGAGGGTTCTTGTTGTCGCTCAGTGTGACATGGGTATCCGGGTCCATTTTCCCGAATGCGAACGCCTCGGGGATGGGGGCCTGGTCCTTGAAACTGTCGCTCCAGAGCTTCATCACAGCTCTCCTGGTTTGGGTGCGAAACGAGCCTGTCCGAAGGCCGTGAGTGAGTCAACACGGCATCGGGCAACAGGCTTGTCTCCGAGGGATCTTTTTGGCTTCATACGGGCTCCTTAGGGGCGCCATGCGTCCATATCTCTGGAGAGACATGGCCAAGTGCTTCGACGCGGATGGCGGAATGGGGGTGCGCAGGCCGCGACGCACCTGTGTGGCCTTGGGTGATCCTCGCATGCGCCTCATGGCCGGATCGGAGGGGCGCCGATGACGGTCTACGCGATCGGCGATGTTCAAGGGTGCTATCGCGCCCTCAGTGCCTTGGTGGATGCGATCGCCTTCGACCCTGAGCGCGATGAGGTTTGGCTCGCCGGTGACTTGGTCAATCGGGGGCCTGATTCGGCTTCTGTGCTGAGGTGGGCTCGTGATCATTCGGGGGCGGTCCGTGTCGTCTTGGGCAACCATGACCTGTACCTCTTGGGGCGCGCGCTGGGCGCGATCTCACGCCGCCGCGGCGATACGCTCGATGAGCTCCTCGCGGCGGATGACGCGGATGAGCTCGTCCGGTGGCTTCGTGCTCAGCCGCTCCTCATGCGGGACGGGGACTGGGTCATGGTTCACGCAGCCCTACACCCCGCTTGGTCTATCGATGAGGCCGCGCTGGTTGCCCGAGAGTTAGAGGGGCTCCTGCAGAGCGACGAGGCAGCGTCTCTGCTCACAGAGAGTCACACTGTTGAGGTGACTCAGTGGTCCCGCGCGGACGCCCCACGGGCCCGTCAGCTCGCCGCGTTGGCTGTCTTGACTCGGTTGCGATGTGTGAGCTCAAGCGGGGCATTGACCTTTGATTATACGGGGACCTTGGCGGATCTCCCCGAGGATCGTGTGCCATGGTGGCGTGCCCCGCACACACGGAACCCTTCTTTGACCGTCATCACGGGGCATTGGGCCGCCTTAGGCCATCATCGCGAAGCTGGGCTTCTCGCCACAGACACGGGCTGCGCGTGGGGGCGTCACCTGACCGCCGTGAGGCTCTCTGACGGCGCTGTGACTCAGGCCGCGCTCGACGGCACCGTCTCGTCGTCATCGCGCTGATGGCTTGAGCTGCCTCGTACCCTAGGCGAAGAGGTCGAGCTGTTGCCGGTCCTCAGCGTTGTCGGGTCCCTCAAGACACTGTCCACGTCCGACGCTTGAGGTGCACTTGCAGACGGTCAACCTTGCGCCGTGCCGATCGGCGACCTCGTGGAGTCGGCCCAAGATGGTGCGCCGAACCCGCTCGGGGACCTCGGGGGTGGCCTGCCCCGCGCCGCGCCCCATGTGAAACCAGCCTTGCAGGATACGCGCGCTGCTGCGGGACACTTCACGCCGCACCTGAGGGACGAGTCCCGAGCCGTAGCGGATCCATCGCGGGTTCCACCGGAAGATCTCGGCGCGTCGAAGGCGACGGCCCAGCGCCGCCAACGCGTGAGCCGAGTCGTTGACCAAGGGGATGAGTGGGCCGATCGTGGCGACGACCTCCGCGCCCGCGCGCTGCAGAGCCTGGCTCAGCGCGAGCCGCTCGTCGACGCTCGCGACGCCTCGCTCCCATGTTGTTACCAGCTCGGGATCGGTTGCGAAGAAGCCGACCTCGACCCGCAAGCGGCCCGGGTAGCGCCTCGCCAAGGTGACGAGGCCGCTCGCTGTGTTCAGCCCACCTCGTGTTCGCAGCGTGAGATCTTGACCGCTCCTCAGGATCTCCTCAGCGACTTTCAACGCAGGACCGGTCAGATCTCTGGCAGAGGGCACAAAGGGATCTGCCCATGGGGACAGCCAAATCCAGCCCTTCTGTCCGGTGAACCTGCGCAGGTCCCGCCGCACCCGCCCCACCAGCGCAGCCGCTGGGTAGGCGCTCGGCGCTGGCCCCATACGCTCTGACCGAACCGCACAGAAGGCGCACTCGCCTTCGCCCCGATGGTCGATATTGGCCACCCAAACCCGCCCTGCGCAGCAGTGCTGCATTGGCTGCAAGACGGCTGAGATCATCGGATCGAAGAGCTGCGCCTCCGAGGGTACAGGGGCTCCGCGTCGCGCATCGCTGTCACGGTATCCGCCGCCGAAGAGGTTGGTTTGAGCTGCGCTGGAGTCGTTGCGTTGAGTCATACTGAACATGAGTCTAGTGGTCTCGACGACTCGGATCAACTCAGAGGTCGATAAAGCGCCCAGAACGCCCGGACACTGACCTCTAGTCGCGGCTCAAGCGGTCCGCGACGAGCTTGGCGACCTCTTGGGTGGTCCTCACAGCCTCGTGGTTGAACCCGTGTCCCTGAGTGGCGTTAAGCAGGAGAAAGACGCCACGCAGTAACCCGTCGAGTCGCACGGTCGCCCAGAGCCCGGAATTCACGGTCACCAGCACAGGGCTCGCTCCGCTCTCTGTGTAGGTCAGGGTCACGGGGTCCTCAAACCGCCGCCGCCCAGAGATGTGGTTGACGGGGCCGGGTAAAGGGGCCGTGCTGCTGAGTTCGAGGTCCTGGAGGACCTCTCTGTGGCGGCCATAGCTCAGCGCCACGCGCCACCCAGAGCGATCTTCTTTTGGTAGCAGGAACTGCAGGTGGTGCGCTGAGATATGACCTGCCAGCATCGTGCAGGCCTCTCGCAGGATCGCGGCGTCGTCGCCGTCGAGCTTGTAAACGGCGGGGAAGAGCCTCGCCGGCCAAAGCTGGACCGTAGGTTCGACCGTTGAGCTCCGATGATCCTGCGGGCGCACCGCGGGCATCTCCTCGATGGTGATAGAGGGCCTCACAGAGCCACGCATCGCCTGCACCGGGAGGTCCTGGGTGGTGTGCATCTCAGCGGGAGGGGAGGAGACCAGGAAGCGCCGCTCATGTTCGTCCGGGACGCTCACTTCGACCGCACCATCAGGCCGGATTTCGCACCGCACCTTGCCTTCATCTTGGACGGTCAAGCCGAGCTCACTCATGGCGAACTTCCATGCATCCATCCAATGGGCTGCATCGAGATTCATCCTGAGGGTCGGCTCGGTGGATGATGTCGTGACGGTGACTTCGAATGGCTTCATAGCGTGCGAGCAATGGTGCCCTAGCTGTCTCCTCGGGTCCAGACGACCTCGGCTCCAGTCGACGAACTTGCGACACGCTAGCCGAGCGACACTTGAACGCGGTGTCTTCTTTTTGTCATGCTGTGCACAGGGTGCCCGGTTGAGCGCGTCGCTCCTCTAGAGCGATCCGCGTGTCAGGCGGTGCTGAGTGAGCGAGTAGTGTGCAGAAGGTGTGGCGTGTATACGATGTCGTGTGCGCGACGACGCTGAGGTTTCTGAGGGCTGCCTTCATTGATCTCGCCGTGAGCGATTGTCGCGAGAAAGGGGCTAATCGCCTCGACTTTTAGGCATGTTTTGGTGAATAACCTGCGCCACTGCGAACGAGCGTTTCGAGAGAACTACGAGGGGATCATGCGACGATGCAACACCAGCGGACTGCGCGCTTTGGGCGTACTCTGCATTCTGTCTCTCAGCACGTTATCGGGCTGCTCGGATACCTTAACCGGCGGTGAAGGTTCCGGTTCGGAGGAGAACCCTGGCGGCGCTGACGCGGCGAGCGCTCCCTCGGCCGATGGTGGCTCCACTGCCGTGGGGACCGACGGCTCCTCCGAGACCGGTGAGCCGACTGGGGACACGAGCGCGACGGGCGCAGGGGACAGCGCCACGACGCCCTCCGGCGATACACAAGGCGGCGACCCCACGGGCGAAGACACCGGCCCTGTCGATCTCCCCGACGGCGCAGAGCTCATCGAAGGCTTCGTGCGCTTCGCGGCCCCCGCCGATGGGGCCACCGTCTCTGGGACGACGCGCATCCTCTTGGAGCCGGTCGGCTTCGACGAGCTCCGGGTCGAGGTGGTCGATGTGACCATCGACGGCACGATCATATTCCATGATTTGAAGCTCCCGACGGAGTTCCACCTCGACACCCGCGGGATCGACGCCACCTCTTTGACCCTCGATGTCATCGCCAAGACCGGGGTATCCGAGGCGACCGATACCCTGACGATTCAGCTCGACAACCCGGGCTTCTCGATCGACGAGGTCACGCCATCGAGCCCGGTGTTGAGCAACAATGAGACGATTCACCTCACCGTGAAGACCTCGGACCCAGACGCGCAGGTCATCGCTGACTTCTCTGCGCTCGACTCGGGCTTCAACCCATCGAATGTCACCGTGACAGGTGGTCTGGGGGTCTTTGACGTCGCCTACACGGTGACTGCAGCCAACATGCAAGCCGATGGCCGCTACACCGTGCCGGTCAGCGCGACGGTCGGGGAGGATACGGTCAGCCATAACCTCTTGATGGTGGATCTCCGCAATCAACCCGTGACGCCCTTCACGATCCCGGGCGGGGTCTTCGTCAACGAGCCCCTCCCGCTTCCCAGCCCAGACTGGATGGGGATGGCGCCGACCGTCGCTGGCGGCAATACGCACATCGTGACTGGCGGCTCGGCTAAGGTCGCGATCGAATTCTATAATCAGCCGTTCACGAGCGAGATCAGCGGCCTCATCGTCGGCCTTGAGAACCACTCTGGCTACTACCAGCTGCCGCTCTACGGTTCGACGGGGTTTGAAGAGGTCTTGATGGTCCTGCGTACCTTCTTGGCGGAGGAGACGCCGCCCCTGGTCTTACCCATTCGCTTCGCGCTGCGTGATGTCCGTGGTCGCGTCTCCGCGTACTCGGGTCACATGATGACGGTCCAGGCGGTCGGTGGCGGTGACGTGCAGGTCAGCGTGAGCTTTGACCAAGACGTCGACATCGATCTCCACGTGCTCGAGCCGAACACCAGCGGTCAGGCGGCAGATGCTTGCTCACCTGCGGGTGGCTGTGAGCTCTACTACGGGGACAAGTCGTGTCCCTCGGGGGGGCAGCTTGACCTCGACTCCAACGCCGCGTGCGGTATCGATGGGATCAACAACGAGAACATCTTTTGGCCCGAGGGTCAGGCGCCGGTGGGCAACTACACCGTCCGTGTCGCCTTCTGGTCCGACTGCTGCAACTGCGGCTCGAATTACACGGTCACCATTCAGTACTGCGGGTTTGTCGAGGTCTACGAAGGTAGCTTCCTCCCCAATACCGACACCGGTGGGGGCGCGGGGGCCGGCATCACCGTGGCCCAGTTCGATAACTGCAACTGCGGTAAGCGCGTCATCGGTGACGCACGCTACCGTGACCAAACCTTTGATGCGGGGGGCATCTCGGCTCGGATGATGCGGCCTGTGCGCCACGCGATCGTCAACGTCTTCCAGGTGAACGGTGAGCCCGACGCGCCAGGCGGTGGGGACGATCCTGAGGACACGCTGATCGGCGAGACGACGACCGATCGTAACGGCCACTACGAAGTCAACTACGCCGCTGACTCAGAGGCTGATCTCTACGTGGAGATCGTCAGTCAAACCAACGCCGATGATGGCCTCCGCGACATCATCGTCGCGGACAACCCGAAGTTCGGGAACGAGTACCGGGTCCGATCGGACGTTTTCACCAGCCCAGGCGAGGACGCCAACATCACCTTCTCGCAGAAGGACTTCGAGATCAGCGACGACAACCTTGCTGGGGCCTTCAACATCTTTGATGTCCTCCTGACCGGCCATGATCGCGTCACGCTGATGACGGGGCGAGAGCTCGGTGAGGTCCGCGGCTTCTGGATGACGGGCTTTGACTCGACGGACACGCTCTACTGCAGCCAGAAGGCTTATGACGCCGAGAACTGCAACGAGCTTGGCGCCTTGAGTGTCCGAGGAAACGACCAAGACCGCGATGAGTGGGACGACATGATCATCTTGCGTGAGCTCTTCAAGCTCGCCACCGAGCGCGTGAGCCGAGATGACAGCCCATCGGGTCAAAGCGATGGCACCCGCTCTGACGTTCGCCGGGCTTGGACAGAGGGGCTCAGCACCTTCTTCGCGTGCGATGCCATGGAGACGCAGTACTTCGTGAACACGACGCCTCGCGTGGGCTACATGATCTATGACATCCGCGACCTTGAGTTGATGGACACGCCGTGGGCGTTCCGGACCTCCAATGGTGAGATGGATGGTGACCTCTCGGACAGCCTCGTCTCGTCCTTCCTCTGGGACCTCGCGGACAGCAGCGTCAACGAGGTCTGGGACGGTGTCCATGGGGCACGCGCAGGCATCTACGACGTCCTCTTCACCTACTTCAACATGGCCTCATGGGTGGATCGAGGGACGCCGGGGGTGGACCTCGTGGAGTTCCTCGATGGCTGGTTCTGTCGTGGGTGGAAGAAGACGACAGAGGTCGAGGATCTCCTCGTGAATCATCGACAGTTCAACTACGACTTCGACGGGCCTTTGGCCTGCAGCAGCGAATAGGGAGTCCGTGATGTGTATGCGACGATTGAGTGTCGGTGTGCTTTGTGCGGGTGCCGCGTTGGCGGCCCTCGGCTGTGAAGGTGTCCCGCAGGACGCAAGCCCAGCGGTGACAGCCGCCTCCACCCAAGACACCTCTGCCGGGGAGTTTGGCGTGGACGGAGCGGAGGGCGAGTCCTCCGTGCCCGAGGAGGACGACAACACCCTGAGCGGTCCTGCGTGCCAGTTCGACTACGAATGCGATGCGCTGATCGAGACGTTAGTGTGCCAGATCGCCTTCTGCGATAACGGCACCTGCGCGGAGACGCTGCGCCCTGACGGATCGGCCTGTGACGACGGTAACGCTTGCACCGAGGAGGGCACCTGCAGCGAGGGTGTCTGTGTGCCTGGTGACGACGTCGTGTGCTTCTCGAACAACCCTTGCATCATCGACGGATGTGACCCGGAGTCGGGGTGCACAGCCACGAATTCCACAGAGGCTTGTGACGATGGCAGCGACTGCACCTTGGACGACGTCTGCTTCGCGGGCGAGTGCCGGGGTATCCCCAAGAACTGTGACGACAATGACCCCTGCACCAGCGAGACCTGTGACATCATCGAGGGCTGTGTCTACAGCTTCAACAACGCCCCGTGTATCGACGGTGATGGCTGCACGACCGATGACCGGTGTGACCAAGGGGTCTGCAAGGGTACGGCGATTCAAGGCTGCGTCGACCCCGAGTGTGGTGACGGCCTGTGTCAAAGCCCCGAAGATTGCAACAACTGCATAGAAGACTGCCCGACTTGCTGCGAGGCCGGGTCGATCCCCAACTGCCTCGGCACCTGCTCGACCGCGTCCGACTACGGTGATGGGAGCTGTGATCCAGCCTTTGATTGCGAGGAGTCACTCTTTGACGACGGTGACTGCCTCCCCTGCGGCCTCGGCGGGCTCCCGGACTGCAACGACTTCTGCATGACCAGCTCCTCTGCCGGTGATGGTGTCTGTGACGATGGTGGTAACGGCGTCGTCGACTTGAACTGCGAGGCGTTCAACTTTGATGGCGGCGATTGTGCGGTGTGCGCGGAGGGCGAGATCCCAGCTTGTGGTGGCGGCTGCGCGGCCAGCACGATCGCGAACGGGACCTGTGATGACGCGATGAACTGCATCAAGAACGAAGGTGACGGCGGAGATTGCTGTCCCGAGGGGCAGGTCCCCAACTGCACCGGTGGTTGCACATACGCGACTTGGCTCGGTGATGGCTACTGCGACTCCGCGCTCAATTGTGAACTGACCCTGAACGACATGGGTGACTGTGGCTGCCTGCCCGGCTGGGGTTTGGACTGCAGCGGTGAGTGCGCGGACTTGGCGCTCAAGGGTGACGGCACGTGCCATGAGGGGGCCGGGGTCGACGTTGACTTCCACTGCGCGGCGCACGAATACGATGGCGGAGACTGCGCGCTTTGCCCGGAGGGCGAGCTCCCTGCGTGTGGTGGCGGCTGCACCCCGAACACGATGAGCGATGGCGTCTGCGACGTCACCTTGAACTGCGTCAAGAACGGTAACGACGCTGGGGACTGCTGCCCCGAGGGGCAGATCGGCAATTGCAGCGGCGGCTGCACCACCGCGACGTGGATTCAAGATAACATTTGCGACTCGTCGTTGAACTGCGCGATGACCGGCTACGATGGTGGCGACTGTGACTGCCCCGCCGGCCATGTCTTAGACTGCGTCGGCTTCTGCTTTGATACGGCGCTGAAGGGCAACGGCACCTGCGACGCTGGCGCTGGCCCGGTGCCCTACGTGGACTTCTTCTGTGACGCTCATGGCTACGATGACGGTGACTGTGAACCTTGCGGCGAGGGCTTGATCGCAGACTGCGCGGGCGGGTGCAGCCCGGACACGACCGGGGATGGTGTCTGCGACGATCTGATGAACTGCATCAAGAACAACGCCGATGGTGGCGACTGCTGTCCAGATGGCCAGCTGGCGACATGCACTGGCGGATGTTACTCAGCCTCTTCCCTCGGTGGGACCTACTGCAACGCAGACTTCGACTGCATCGCGCTCGGGTTTGATGCAGGGGCGTGCGTGACGACAGGTGCGTGCGCGGCGGATCAGATCTATGGATGCGCCGGGCTCTGTGGCACTGCCGACATGGTGGGCGACGGCGTCTGTCAAGACGGCACGGACGGCGGCCTCGACCTCAACTGTGAGCATTACGAGGGTGACGGCGGCGACTGCACCCCTTGCCCTGAGGGCGAGCTGCCCGCGTGCACGGGGGGCTGTGTGGCGGCGAACAAGCTCTCGGATGGGACCTGTGACGCGGAGCTGGACTGCCCGAAGCATGACAATGACGTGGGCGACTGCTGCCCCTCGGGTCAGTCGGCGAACTGCAACGGTGGGTGCACAACCTCGTCTTGGTTCGGCGACGGCTACTGCGACAGCGCGCTGAACTGCGCCGGGACGAATTGGGACGCTGGCGATTGCTGCCCAGAGGGCCAAGAGGAGGACTGCAATGATCAGTGCACAGACGCCTCACTCAAAGGCAATGGGACGTGTGACGAACCGTTTAACTGCTTGGCAGCGAACTTCGACGGAGGCGATTGCCCGGTCGTCTGCTCAGCCACGCAGGTCGAGAACTGCAACGGTGGGTGCACGACGGCGACGTGGATCAACGACGGCTTCTGCGACGCCTCGCTCAATTGTGCCGAGACAAACTGGGATGGGGGCGATTGCCCCTAGCTCAGTGCGGCTGATAATGGCGCTTCAGCGAAGGTGACGCCGTCGGCGGCGTCACCTGTTCAAACGCGCCGGGCGGCCTAGCTGCGGCGTGTCTCGTAGTCGTAGCTGATGAGCTCACCGTTTTGGTAAGTCATGCGCTCGCGGCGGTCCTGGTCTTGGACCTGGATCATGCCTCGGGCGTTCTCAGCCGAGAGCTCCTTGGCCGCGGTGATGGCCTCGGCGCGTGTGGGGTGCTGGATGGTGTCCTCACCATAGATGACTTCGTACATGTCTGACTCCTGTGGCGACCTGCTCTTCAGGGTCGCGAGGGAGGCGGAACCTACGGCTCGTGCCGTCGCTTGTCAACGATGACGCGACGCGCGATACCCTCAAGCCTTAACCCGAGGAGCCTCAGTGCCTGAACAACATCAGATTACCCACGTCGAGATGACCCGCTCCGAGGCCGCCTTATCGGTCGAAGACGCGGTGATTGTAGAGGAGCCGCTAGAGGTGAGGGTAGACGGTGTGGCACTCGCGGTCTTGATGCGAACTCCCGGCGACGACGCGTCTTTGGCGGCGGGGTTTTTGCTCACAGAGGGGGTGATCGAGGTCCCCTCCGATCTGACGAGCTTGGGGCCATGCACCGATCCGAATCGCCCTCACGCCGGGAACGTCTTCCTCGCGCAGCTGGCGCCGGGCTGCCCGGACTCCGCCGAGCGTATTGCTCATGCGCAGCGCGAATTTTACGCCTCGTCGAGCTGCGGTCTGTGCGGCAAGGCGACGATCGAGAGCATTCACCAGAGAGTGACCCCCTATGACGCCTATCAGGTCGTCTCCGCTGCGGTCCTCGCGAGCCTCGATGAGGCTGCTGCCGCGCTTCAGCCGAGCTTCGCCAAGACCGGTGGTTGCCATGCCGCGGTGGCCTTCACAGTCCATGGGCCTGTCAGCGTGTTGGCCTCGGCTGAGGATGTCGGCCGCCACAACGCGGTCGACAAGGTCGTCGGCACCCTGCTCCTAGAGGACGCGTTACCGACCCAGGATGCGATCCTCTGGGTCAGCGGGCGCGCCAGCTTCGAGATGGTTCAGAAGGCACTGATGGCAGGGTTTGCGGCCCTGGTTTGCGTCGGCGCACCGACCTCATTGGCCATCGAGATGGCCCGCGCGAGTCGCCTCGTCTTGGTGGGCTTCGCGACCGCGCCCGGGCGGTACAACGTGTACGCGGGTCAAGTAGGCGACGAGTAGGTCGCCAGGAGATCTAACCCCTCGCCACTGACTGTGAGCGGCCTGGCATCGGCGGGCACGACGACGCTCTGACCCCGACGCACAGCGAGGGTGTGCTTGGGTGTATGAAGCGCACCGTGACCTTTGACCGCAGTGAGCGCCAAGAGGGTCCCGAAGGGAGGCAGGTTCATCTCTCCGGTCCCTGTCCATCGCTCGGTCATGAACCACGGCCAGTCGATCACGCGGGCACGGGTCAGCGTGCCGCTCCCTGAGCTGAGGTGCTGTGGTGCGGCGCGGCAGCCCTCGACGAAGGGGTCCCCTCCAGGGTGGTCCCACGCGGTGACCTCGAGGGAGCGCGTGACGTGAAGCTCGCGCGGGGAGCCCTGAGGATCACGACGCCCGCGGCCATCGTAGCGTCGATTCCAGTCCCAGAAGCGGTAGGTCAGCCCACGGCGACCTGGCGTGACGAATTGTGGCTCGACGAGGGTGACACCAGCCCCGATCGCGTGCGCTGTCCCTGCAGCGATCACGAAGGCGTCTCCTGAGGTCACTGGGACGAAGTTCATCAGGGTGTCGAGGGGCCCTTGGTCGCGCAGGCAGGCAGCGACATCTTCCCGCGTGATGCCCTCGCGGAAGCCCAGGTAGAGCCCCGCTCCCGGCTCAGCGTCGAGGATGATCCAGGCTTCTGGTTTTCCGGACTCATCAGGCCCAAGGGCGGTGTCCCCGTCCTGTGGGTGTACTTGGACGGAGAGGTTGTCGGCCGAGTCCAAGAGCTTGATCAGCAGGGGCGTCTGCCCGCCATAGCGCGCGGCGACCCCGTGGCCGAGCCAGCCGTTCGGGTCCGTGGAGATCGCGTCAGCGAGTAGTGTGCCATCGTCATCGAAGCGGCTCGGGAACGAGGGCTCCACCGAGACCTCCCAGGATTCGCCCACGACGCTCTGTGGTGTCACCTCTAAGCCATCTTTATAGCGGCTCAATATCCGCTCGCCACCCCACGGTGTACGTGTCGGTGGGGTGAGGTTATCGGCTCGGAGCAGTCGGGGTCTCATGGTGCGCGAGTATCGCGAGCCCTCCGGGCCCTCGCAAGCGCCGAGGGTCCGCTGACACGTAAAAGGGCCCTGGAGCGATCGCTCCAGGGCCCCATCGGCGCCTCTCTCGAACCTCCGGTCTAGTAGCAGCCGTAGTGGTGGTAAGGGTTGTGTGCTTCGTCGAGGGTCAGCACTTCAGTGATGCTCCCGGCCTCGAGGTCGCGGGTGTCGTGGGCCCGCACACCGAGGTTGGAGATGGTGTAGACGATGTCGTCCATGAAGACGCTGCGTCGGATCTGGGACTCCCATCCGTAGGAGTAGTAGCGCATGCAGTCGTCCTGACCGCCTTCGTACTGCTCGAAGAGGCTGTCATGCGTGATGGTGCCCGCCGGGACGATGCCGGTCTCGGCGTCCACCTTGAAGAGCTGGAGCTTGGAGACGTAGCGGCCGTACCACCCATGCTCGTCGTTCTGCTCGTCGTACTCCCAGCCACTGACTGGCAGACCGAGGAGGCCGCGTGCGGCGAAGTAGTTGAACGCATGGTGGTCGTACTGAGCCTCGGACCATGTGTTCCAGCTGTCACCCAAGACCGTCTTCTGAACGAGCGCTGGGGCGGCGGGGTCACTGACGTCGAAGATCTGGAACTGGAGGCCCTCGATGCGCCCCTCGTCCGTCGCGTCCCGACCGATGGTCAGCAGGTGGCTCTCGTCCATGGGGTGCATGTAAGAGGAGAAGCCGGGGATCTTCAGCTCACCGGTGACCTTGGGTGTGGAGGGGTCGCGGAGGTCGAGGACGTAGAGCGGGTCAATTTGGCGGAAGGTCACGACGTAGCCACGCTCGCCCATGAAGCGCACGGAGTAGATCTGCTCGCCCTTGCCGAGCCCACCGACGTGGCCAAGCTGCGTCAGGACTCCATCGGCCTCGCCGAGCACGGTCACGTGGCTCTCGGAGGCGTCATCGTTGCCCCACCAGCCCCACCAGTTCGGCTCAGTCGTTGCCACGCGGAGGTTCCCGTCGTGCTCATCCATTGAGAACTGGTTGAGGACGTAGCCCGGGACGGAGCCCGAGGCGACGTAGTTTGCGCGCCCTGACTGGGGGGAGATGTCGAACTTGTGGATGTGTGAGGTCACCGAGGGGGCCTCGTCCTCCACGTCCCAGAACCAGTAGTAGCCCCAGTTGGTGGCCGCGACGTACATCGCGTCAGCCGACGCGTAGACGGAGCCCCAGTTGCCCGGGACCGCTGAGCCGTGGGTGGCACCGTTGTCGAGGTTCATCGTGACGACGGTCGTCAGGTTGGTCCCAGAGTGTGCGCTGGGGAGGTAGATATGATCGCAGTCGGCTGCCAGCATGCCTTCGTCGAGCGCGATGGTGCCCTCGCTCGAGACCTCGTAACGGAAGGGGACCATGTCGGCGAGCGTGAGGTCGTCGATGATGTCCAAGTTCTCTTGGACCATCCGGCCCAGAGCATTCAGCTGCTGATTGAGGGAGGCGTTCCAGTCCACGTCTGGCCAGTAACGGAGCCCAGACACCTGGGACCACGTGTTCTGGACGAGGTAGACATCGGGCCCGATCCGACGGGTCGCCGAGAGGTTGCCCTCGAAGGCCTCGGTCCGGGTGATGACCGGGGAAGCTGGGTTGGCGACGTCGATGACCGTGACCACCGTCAGAGGTTGCCAATAGTGCCAGTTCTCGTAGTACTCCTCTTCGTAATAGCCGTTCTGGTTGAGGGCGTTCTCCTCACTCAGCAGCTCATGGAGGTTCGCCCGGGAGAGCACGACGATCGTGTCGTCGGTGCGGTAGAGGGAGTGCGGTGAACCGGCGACCTCGATTCGACCGACCTCGACCATGTCATCTGCTGGCCAGGCGGCCACGATGACCATATCTCTGCCCGACACCGTGTAGAGGAACTCGGAGTCGGTCTTCACCATGTCCGCTTCGTCGACACCGATGACTTGCACGTTGGTCTCGGAGACATCGGTGGGTGGGGCGACGGCGTCCGATGACATGCCCCCTGAGGGGGCGGTCGAGTTGCCGTCCATTGAGCCGGACTCCGCGAACGCGACATCGTCTCTCATCCCACCTCCGAAGAACCCGCCCATTTGATCAAAGTCCATCATCTGGCGGCGCACTTGCTCCGCTTGAATCAGCATCTCTGTGCGGACATTTGCCTTGAGGTTCTCCAGCGCGTCATCGCAGCCGCTGGAGGCGCCCAGGGTCGCGGTGGCTGTCCAGTCCATCTGGTCGGCGCTCCCCATCTGCTCGATGTAGTTGTCGCCCCCTCCAGCCTGCTCGTCACAGGCCGCGGTCAAGATGACGCTGGTGGTCAGCGCAGTCAGGGCTGCGGTGCGAAGGATTCTCGGTGCGTAGGATCGGTTCATCGGGGTCTCCTGGTCATGGCGGGTCGCCGTCACGCCCCACTACAGAGCAACCTGCGTGCCAAAAGCATAAGCTCCTGTAATTACTGCTCGCATGTCACTTCTCCGTGTTCTCTGTGTGTAATTTATCTACACGTGAAAAGGGTCTTTCCAGATCGAGTGGTGTGATTTTCACCATCGTCCATCGTGTGCGCTCTGCGTTGCTTCTTCGCGTGTGGGGAGCATCGCTCGCGGCTTCACGGCGGGGTGTCGGACCTTTACCTATCGCGGCGAGTGCGCTGAGATGCGTCACGACGTGAACCGATGGTGGAGGGGACGGTATGCAGACGCGAACGCTTGGGAGCAGTGGACACGAGGTGAGCTGTATTGGGCTCGGTGGGATGCCTATGTCGATCACGGGGCGCCCCAGTGAGTCGGACTCGGTGCGCGTGATACACGCCGCACTGGACGCTGGGATGACGTTCATCGACACGGCGGACGTGTACTGCTTTGACCACACGGATATCGGTCACAATGAACGACTCATCGCCCGCGCGCTCCGCGAACGCTCCGGCTCAGCAGGGGTTTTTGTCGCGACCAAGGGAGGGCTGCAGCGCCCTGGCGGTGACTGGACGACGAACGGGACGCCAGAGCACCTGCGCTCAGCCTGTGAGGCGAGCCTCCGCGCCCTTGGGGTGGACGCGATTGCGCTCTACCAACTCCATGCACCGTGTGACGATCATCCATTCGAGGACAGCGTGGGTGAGCTTGCGCGCCTCCGCGATGCCGGCAAGGTCCAGCATGTGGGGCTCTCCAACGTCACCGTGGAGCAGATCACCATCGCGCAGAGCATCTTGCCGATCGTCAGCGTTCAGAATCGCTGCAACCCTCACGACACGAGCGCCTGGGACGATGGGGTCATTTCGCGTTGCGAAGCCGATGGGATGGCCTTCTTCCCCTACTCACCGGTGGGGGGCTTTGGCAAAGAGGACATCGGGGGCGACGCGACCCTCCGTGAGGTCGGCGCGCGCCACGGCGTGAGCCCTTATGAGGTCGCGTTAGCGTGGCTCTTGGCGTCCTCTCCGGCGATGCTCCCGATCCCTGGCGCGAGCAAGGTGTCGAGCGCGGAGTCCAGCGCGCGCGCGGCGTCTCTGTCCCTCACTGCACTCGATATGTCGACCCTTGATGGGCAGTTCTTATAAGAGACCGAGTTGATGCCCCTCGTGCGGGCGGCAAAAGGTGGCCGGGTGGGTCGAGGGGGCGCTCGCGTTCAGCCCAAGGCGCCGCGCGGTGGTCTCGAAGAGGGCCTGAATGGCTTGATATCGTGCACCGAACCCGCCCATCCGCCGCCCAAAGCGCGGGTCATTGGTCTGCCCTCCACGGCAGGCGCGCAGCTGGTTCATGACCCGGTCTGCGCGGTCGGGGAGGGCGTCTCGGAGGCGAGCTTCGAAGATCTCAGCGACGGTCTCCGGGAGGCGCAGCAAGATGAAGTTCGCCTGGGTGGCGCCTGCATCGCGGGCCGCCTCCAAGATGGCTGGGATCTGATCGTCGGTCAGCCCAGGGATGATCGGCGCCACGTTGACCCTCACGCTCAGCCCCGCCTCCGCCAAGCGTCGAAGGGTCTCGATGCGACGCTTTGGGCTCGGCACATAGGGCTCAATGGCCCGGCTCAAGTCGGCGTCCATGAAGGGCAAGCTCACAGTGACCGTGCAGCGCGCGCGGCGGTCGAGGTCCACGAGGAGGTCGATGTCCCGCTCGATGAGCGTGGACTTTGTGATGATGCTGACAGGGTTTCGGTAGTCCCTGCAGACCTCTAGGCACCCTCGCGTCAGCCCGTAGCTCACCTCCAAAGGCTGATAACAGTCCGTGTTGCCTGAGAACAGGATGTGCTCGCCAGTCCAGCTTCGCCGGTCGAAGGCCTCACGGAGCAATTTGGGGGCGTCAGGCTTCACGACCAGCGTGCGCTCGAAGTCAGTCCCAGCACCCAGGTCGAGGTACTGATGCGACGGTCGTGCGTAGCAATAGGCGCAGCCGTGGTAGCAGCCACGGTAAGGGTTCAAGCTCCACCGGAAGGGCAGATCGGGGCTCGTGTTGCGTGTCAGTATCCGCTGCGCACGGTCGGCGATCACAGTGAGCTGGGTCGGGGGTGGCATCTCATCGAAGTCGATGACCGAGCTGTGCCACGGATTCGGTGGGTTTGTGACGTGACTGAGGGTCTGTGGACGTGCCATAGCGCTACGTTATGTGAACACTTGTTCAGTGTCTAGATCTCGGAGGCAATCATTCGGGATGTGGTACCCTCTGACGCACGACCTTGGGAGGCTGGGTGGGTGACGAGCTCCTAGACATCGCGGCGGCGCGATTGCGTGAGGCATCAAGCCTCTTTGTCGTGACGGGCGCTGGGATCTCCGCCGAGTCGGGCATCCCGACCTTCCGTGGTGCGGGGGGGCTGTGGGAGGGCTTCAGCTTCCAGAGCCTCGCGACGCCGGAGGCCTTCGCCGAGGACCCCGGTCGCGTCTGGCGTTGGTACCGCTGGCGCGCTGAGCAGTACGGTCAATGCCTCCCCAACCCTGGGCACGACGTCATCGCGCGGATGGAGGCGGCCATCCCCGAGGTGCTCATCGCGACTCAGAACGTCGACGGACTCCATCGGCGGGCGGGCAACGTCAACGTGGTCGAGCTCCACGGGTCCATCGCTGACATGCGCTGCGTCGCGTGCGAGCGCCTCGCCCCCTTCCCTCAGGGGCCCATCGTGGATGATCCCGTCCCCCGCTGCGGCCACTGCACAGCAGCGATGCGCCCACATATCCTGTGGTTTGGAGAGACGTATTGGCCCGGCATCCTTGAGCAGGCTCAGGCTGCAGCCAGGCAGGCTGACGTGTGCTTAGTGGTCGGGACCTCCGCCCAAGTGTGGCCGCCCGTCGCCCTCGCGCTCCACGCGAGAGAGTGTGGGGCCTACCTGATCGACGTGAACCCCGAGGTCACGGACCTCTCACGCACCGCTGATGCCCATTTGATCGGGCCCTCTGGCACGGTCTTACCTGAACTTTGGGAGCGCGTCGGGCGATGATGACACTCTTTGAGGGCTTTGAGGCCTGCCCGGATCGCGTGGCCTTCATGCTCGGCGATGACGCGCTCACATACGGTGAATTGGACCGCCGCTCTCGGAGGTACGCGGCTGGCTTGGCGGCGCGCGGTGTGTCGCCGGGTGACCGCGTCGCAGTGCAGTCGGGATCGTCGAGGGACCTCTTGATCGCGCTCTTGGGCCACCTCCGGTCTGGCGTCATCCACGTCCCTATCAACACCCGCTATCGTGCCGAGGAGATCGCCCACATCCTGAGCGACTCCGGGGCCGCGCTTGTCCTCTACGACGAGGGAGCCGCCGCTGGCGAGGTCGCGACGACCATGGGCTGCCCGTCGGTCTCGCTCGCGTCCCTGCCGTCGTCTGAGGTCGCGATGCCCGACGCCACAGGGGACGATGCGACGGCGATGCTCATCTACACCTCGGGGACCACTGGGCGCTCCAAAGGCGTCGCCCTGAGCCTCTCGGCGCTGACCGCCAACATCGGAGCGACGACAGGCCTCTGGCGGTGGTCGCCCTCGGACCACCTGATCCTGACGCTGCCACTCTTCCATGTCCACGGGCTCGGGCTGGGGGTCTTAGGGACCCTCTTGAACCAGATGACGGCGACGATCTTTCCCAAGTTTGATGCTGGCGAGGTGGTCGACGCGATGGCGCGAGGGGGCACCATCTTTATGGGGGTCCCGACCATGTATGCGCGTCTCCTCGCCTTTCTAGAGGACCACGCTTCGTCGCAGACATCCCTGAGCGAGATGCGCCTCTTCACCTCGGGTTCGGCGGCACTGCCAGCCTCTTCGCACGCGGCCTTCGAGGCTCTGACGGGGCATCGTATCCTTGAGCGCTACGGGATGAGCGAGACGGGTTTCACCCTGTCGAACCCTTATGATCGGGAGCGGCGCGCGGGCACCGTGGGGCAGGCTGTTCCGGGCTACACCGTCCGTATCGTTGATGAGGCGGGGGAGACTTGTCCGGTGAATGAGCCTGGGGAGATTTGGGTCCGCGGTGATGGGATGATGCGCGGGTACTGGGGACAACCCGAGGTCACCGAGGCGGCATTCACCGATGGTTGGTTCCGCACAGGGGACGTGGCGCTCCTCGACCCTGAGGGCTATCACCGCATCCTGGGCCGTCGCTCGGCTGACATCATCAAGAGCGGGGGCTTTAAGATCTCGGCCCTCGAGATCGAAGACGTGCTCCTTCGTCACCCCGCTGTCCGCGAAGCGGCCGTGCTTGGGCTCCCCGACCCCGAGTGGGGGGAGCGCATTGAAGCCGTCGTCGTCGTCGATCCGGCCCACCCGTTTCAGCCTCAAGCGCTGCGTGACCTCGCGCGGGATCAACTCGCAGCCTACAAGTGCCCTCGCGATGTGCACGTGATGGCGGAGCTGCCCCGGAACGCGCTGGGCAAGCTCCAAAAGCACCGCCTCAAAGAACGACTACTCGTCGACGAGTAGCGTGACGATGTCGCCGACGTTGGTCCCCGTCGCCCCGGTCCGAAGCAGCCCTCCGGCGGCGTCGAGGGTCGGGTAGGCGTTGTTGTCCGCCAGCGCTTGGTCGATGTCGCTGAGCGCCTCGACGATCTCGGCATCGAGTAAGCCACCCGCGGCGTCCGTGGGGCCGTCTCGGCCGTCTGTCCCCGCGCTCAAGAGCGCCCAGGGGCGCGTCCAGGGGTGCGCCTTCCTCAACTTGGCGAAGGCGAGCGCGAACTCCTGACTGCGCCCTCCACGGCCACGCCCCTGGACCGTGACTGTCGTCTCACCCCCGACGATGAGCGCGACGCGACCCGAGGGGACGGCCTGAGTGTCGAGCCAAGCGGCAGCATCTCGCGCCTCGCCGCTCAGCCGCGGGCTCAGCATGATAGGGCGGTAGCCGAGCTCGATCGCTTGTGCTTTAGCCCCCTCAATCGCCTCTTCAATGCCCGCGACGATGGAGACCGTCAGATCAGCCAACCGGGGATCGCGGGCGTCTGGTGTATCGGGGTACGCCCCGGCGTCCCCGAGCTCCAGGTGGTTACGGACCGAAGGCGAGACCGCCCCCATCAACCCGTGCCGCTGCAGGACGCGAAGCGCATCGCGATAGGTGGTCGCATCAGGGGCCGCTAAGCCGGAGCCGATCGCCGCAGGGTCGTTGCCTTGAACGTCTGAGAGGATAAGGGTCCGCACACGCTGCCCCTCTTGTATCCCTTGGCCACCCTTGATCCTTGAGAGGTGGCGCCGAACGGTGTTGAGCTCGTGGATGTCGACCCCTCGATGCATGAGCAGCTCGGTCGTCTTCACCAGGTCGTGCACGCTGACGCCCCCTGCCGGTGCGCAGACCATCGATGAGGCGCCCCCAGAGACGAGGAATAGCAGCTCTTCGTGTTCGTTCAGAGCGCGCTCAACGGCCTCTCCGCCAGCGAGGCTGCCCGTCCCTGGGACAGGGTGGTCCCCCACCAAGACCCGGAAGCCCGCGCGGGGCCTGGCGTTGCCCATATTTGTGATGATGAGCCCCTCACTGGCACCCGCTGCCCGCGCGGCGCCCGCCATCGCGCTCGCGGCCTTGCCGACCGCGATGACGTAGGGGCTCCCCTCCAAGGGGACCTCAGCGAGGGCGCGCTCGACGGCCCGTGCAGGCTCGACAGCGTCCACCGCAGCGTCGAAAATCGCCCGTGCCTGGTCCCTCAATGGCCGTTCGTCGTTCATTGGCTCACCGCGGCGACCAGCGCCTTGACCCGATCCACGTCGACGGGGGCGCTGAGGTGGCCATCGACCTTGAGCGCCGTCCCTACAATGGCTCCATCAGCGACCGAGAGCGCCTGGGGAGCGCTCTCGATGGTGAGGCCGCTCCCGATAAGGAGGGGGACCTCGGGACATGCCGCTTTGACGGCGCGCAGGTCATCGAGCGCAGTGGGCGCTCCGGTGCCGCTGCCTGAGACGATGAGCCCATCGGCGTGACCCCGGCCAACAGTCTCTTCTGCGAGGGTGCCTAGGGGCCGCCTCGGACCGAGCGGGGCGGCGTGCTTCACGTCGACGTCGGCCAAGACCGCGACGTCGGCGCCGAGCGCATGTCGAGCGCGCAGGGTCTCGGCAGCGCGCCCCTCAATGACTCCCTGGTCGGTCACTGCGGCTCCGACGTGCACGTTCACACGGATAAAGTCCAGGTCGAACGCAGCCGCTAAGCCCAGGGCGGCCCGGGCATCGTTGCGCAGCACGTTGACCCCGACGAGGTGGTCGCCATCGGGGAGCGCCGCGAGGACGCGCGCCATCGCGGCGATGGTCTCCGCCGGGACGCAGTCTGCGAAGAAGGGAGCGTCACCGAAGTTCTCGACGACGAAGCCGTTCATGCCCCCACCGATGAGGGCCTCAGCGTCCCGCACGGCGGCCGCGGTGACGGTCGCCATATCCCCCTTGAAGCCGGGGCTCCCGGGGAGGGCTTGCAGGTGGACAACGCCCAAGAGGAGCGGAGGGGCAGCGCCCTCGCTCGCGGGCTGGATCAATCGATGGGGCATGGCACAGGTCGGTCTAGAAGGAGGGCGCGCTGTCGCGTCGCCTCCATCCTAGGAACATAAGCCCTACGATGACCAGCCCACCGGTCAATGGGTGTGACGACTGTCCACCAGCATCACACCCGCCACCTCCGGCTGTCCATGTGCTCCCAGCCGCGATGCAGTCGGCTTCGGTCTCAAGTGGTCCCCATGTGTGCCCAGCTGCGACACAGCTGTCACGGGTCGTGAGGGGGCCCCATGTCGCGCCCGCGGCGCTGCAGTCGGCGGTTCCGGTGTAGGTTGGGTCGGAGCACCCAGAGGCCGAGCATCCCTCGGTCAGTTCACACTCGGGGACGCTCGGAGCGCCGTCACCGTCGGATGATGAGCTACCCTCACCTGGGGCGCATTGCCCGGAGTCGGCGCTACACGTCAGCCCTGACGGACACGGGGCCTCATCAGAGCAAGCGCGTGTGCAGATCCCATCGACGCACACGCTGTAGCTGCACTCGGTGTCATCGGTGCATGCACCACCCGCATCCACGAGGATGCACAGCGCCTGTTGGATATCACACCGGTAGCCTGCTGGGCAGCCCGTCTGATCACCACAGCCCCGGGTACATAATCCGTCGACACACATGCCTGAGTCGCACTCGTCATCTGTGGCGCAGCTACCTCCGACCTCCGCCTTCTCGCACATCCCCGAGGTGGGCTCGCAGAAGAGCCCAGCGGGGCAGGGGGCCTCGTCCGAGCAGGTGCGTGTGCAGATGCCCTCGACGCACAGCGTGTAGCTGCAGTCCATGTCGTCGGTGCATGCGCTGCCCGCAGGGACCAGCTCGCAGATGCCCGCGTCGGCATCACAGAGGTAGCCGGCTGGGCATGGCGTGTTGTCAGCGCACGCACGGGTGCAGAGGCCGTCGACGCAGTAGCCGCCCGGGCAGGCCAGGTCGTCTTTACAGCCCATGCCGACCTTGTCGAGGAGGCAGGCGCCATTGGTGCAGTTCCACCCCTCGGGGCAGTCGAGGTCAGCGTCGCACTCGCGGGTGCAGAGGTCGCCGAGGCAGATCTCCGAGGTGCAGTCCTCGTTCAAGGCGCAGGTGTTGCCGATCTCGGGGCGGCAGCCGACGGCGACAGGGTCACACTCGAAGCCGCTGGGGCACGGCATGTCCTCCGAGCATGTGCGTGAGCACGTCCCGTCCAGACACCATCCACCCAAGCACTCCGAGGGCTCCAGGCAACGCCCGCCGACGGGGACGACCTCACAGACCTCATCGCCGTTACAGAAGAGGCCGGTGGGGCATGGCGCTTGGTCATTGCATCGGCGGGTGCAGATGGCGCCGGCACACAGCCCAGACTCGCAGTCGTTGCCGGACTCACACCAGCCCCCGATAGGGTAGGAGTAGTCCGGGTGCGTGGGCCAGCCCAACGCCCAAGCGGGGACGTTCAGACCATTGAGCTCGGCGGCATAGACGACGGTGTCTTTGATCCAGTCACCCCAGGTGTTGACGCCGGAGTAGACAGGGCTGGAGCATTCCGCACCGCCGCGGGAGGCGACGCCGATGACGCGGTTGTACTCGTCGATGGCCGGTCCGCCGCTGTCTCCTTGGCAGACCCCTGTGTCACCGATCCACTCCGAGGAGGTCAGTGGGTACCAGCTCGGGCATTCGCCCGGACCGCAGTTGACGTAGAGGTTATCGCGACGGCGGCGGGTCCCAGAGCCTTGGCCTTGGCCGTTCGTGGAGCCGTAGCCGATGGCGGAGTAGGGGTCGTCGGCGGTGTGCGGCGTGTCCACGCGTGGGATCATCGCCGGGGCGTTCCAATAGCTTGGGACGGGCTCCTCAAGGATCAGCAACGCGATGTCGTAGCCACAGGCCCAGTTGCTCGCCTGCGGGACGACGATCTCTTGGCAGCGAATGTAGGCGCCCTCATCCCAGGGCATCGGGGATTGGTTGGTGACAAAGACGTACTCAGGGGTCTGCGATGGACCGAAGGTGCTCTGATTGCAGTCGACGTAGCTCTGCGTCGACATGTTCGCGATGCAGTGCTGCGCGGTCAGGATCACGTTCTCACTGATGATCGTGCCGCTGCAGGTGCCGAAGCCCCCTTGGCTGGCCATACCCAAGCCGACGACAGCGAGGTCGACCGAATTGTAGCCACCCTTGATGGGGAGCTGAGCGGTCTCAAGCTGGACCTGATCGGCAGTGCTGCGCTCCGCGGCGCAGCCTATGGTGAGAATCGAGGTCAAGGTCACTACGCTGAACACACGCCACATCACCAGAGCACCTCCACAACCATTCGTGAGCGCGGAGAGCATACAGGCTTCCGGTCAATTCACGAGACCGTAATACCGAACCCGACCCAGAAGATGTTTATGCCGCGGGACTCGAAGACTCGGCGAGTGTTCGGAATTATAGAGGTAATCCTCGCCCCGCTGCCTCTCGCGTTCTGCCCCAAGCCGCGATTATCCACTCGCTCATGACCTTAGGGGCCGCTTGGCTCCACAGGGATCGTGGTTGGGGGGTTGCGGAGCAGATCGAGCTCCTCGGGCGTGTAGATGTTGTCACCCATCCGCTGGTTTCGGGGCCACCACGGGTCCGTGGCGGCGTCCTCCGGGATCTCGGTGCTGAACGGTGGGCTCTGCGGGACCTGTACGGCCCTCATGCGCGCGATCTCATCCAGCGAGAGGGGCCGCATTTCTTGAGGGAACGGGTGCCCGGGGACGACCAGGGGTAGACCTTCGCGGGTCTGAATCGCGTCGAGGGCATAGGTCGTCCAGTCGGTCTCGGGATCGCAGGACTCGTCCTCGTTGGTCACGTCGCAGGCCTCTTCCATGAACCGCTGTGTGCCAAAGCCGTAGGTCAGATCCAACAAGGTGGCGTTGTCCGGGGCCTCGGGATCGCCCTGAGTGTGGCAGCGATCGCAGGCCATGAACTGGCTCGTCCGGCGGGTCGTGTGCGGGTTGAACGTGCGCTGGCCGAACCCAGCGATGGTGCGGCCGTCGTCGAAGGTGAACGTGCGCGGCTTGGAGGTGAAGATGTCCTCGCTCTCGCCCTCCTCCTCACCCGGGCCCACCAAGGTCATGAAGAAGCGCTCGGCGGGCATGCTCAGCCCCATCTTCCCCTCGGTGTTTCGCATCAGGACCATGTCGTTGAGGGTCACCCACTTCCGCCCGCCAACGGGCCGGCCCGGGACCATCTCTCCCGTCGTGTGGTAGGCGGCGTCCTTCGTGAGGTCGATCTCCACGTGGCAGCCGTAGCAGGACGGCGTCCAGGAGGCGTGGCATGTGTAGCACTCGAGCTCGTCTGTGTGGCTGAAGCCGTCCTCGTTGATCCCCATCGACTGCTCGGCCAAGGGGTTGTAGTCCTTGTGGCCCTTGGTCACGGTGTCCATGGTCTGGGGGATCTCCAGCTCGATGCCCGTCACGCGGGTCAAGAGGAAGAGCGTCCCGTCGCGCTCGTAGATGTTGTCCCGCAGGGGGTCGAGCTCGGCCCGCTCTCGCACAGAGCCGTGACAGGATTCACACTGGGTGCGGTTGGCGCACTGGGTGTCGGCGTAGATGTGTCCATCACCGTGGACATCTTCTGTCGTGTGGCAGTCGATACAGTGCATCCCGGCCTCGAAGTGGACGTCCGCCGGGGTCTCGTCCCAGTCGTTCGCGATGTCCTCGTCGGTCATGTAGAAGTTCGCATCATGACCGTGCAGGGTTTTGCCCAAGACGGCGGGGTTGTCCGGGTTGTAGCCAGGCCCGCCACCCTCGCGATAGCCCTGGAAGTTGATCCCGAGGCGCCCGCCTCGGTAGTGGCATGATGTGCACGCCTCATACGGGGGCGACTTCGTCATCTGGTGGGTCACAGGGTGAGGCACTGTCTGACGGTTCACCCACGGGTCCGTGCCGATGTAGAGCCCATCGTCGGAGTACGGCATGTGGCAGGCCGTGCACCCCGAGGAGCGGAAGTCACCCGGGAAGCGGTTCTCACCGAAGTCCGACAGGTGGCAGCGGAAGCATGACTTCACCATGTACTGGTCTTGGGCGTTGGCCACCGTTGGCGCGTTGTGGGGATCGTCGCTGGTGATGTCGATGGGCGCCGGCTCCATGCGTTGGAGCTCAGGGACAGCGCACTCGCTGGCCTCGTGGGAGTTCGGGTCGTGCACATCGGTGACCCCCAGCAGGCCGTACGGGGTCGCCTGCTTCATCGCGCGATAGCGTGCGACAGTGACCTCCCCCGACGTGTGCGCCATGGTCGAGCGCATCACGGCCTCGGTCTGCTTGGGGTGACAGGGCTGGCAGGTCTTGTCGAGGACTCGGAAGTCCCCAGGGTTGATGAACCGGACGTAGGCTTCATCGACCTCATCCAGCTCGGCCGCGGAGAGGTTCTTCAGGTACTTTGGCCCGGTCCCCGGGCCCACGTGGGCGAGCTCCATGTCGTAGACCCACTCGCCGTCACAGGTCGTCTCTCCGTTCTCAACGACCTTCACGCCGTCGCAAACACGGTCGTTTCCGCCGTGGCAGTCTGTACAGGAGAGCGGGTGCCATGGGTGCGCCTCGCCGATCCCATGTGGGACGCCCTCATCGTCAAGCGGTTGATGACAGACGAGGCAGCTCGAGCGGTGCACGACGCGGTCTTCGATGACGTCCTTGCACGCAGGTGCCGCCACAGCGAGCAGCACGAGCACGGAGAGTGGGAGACGCCACTGGCGATTAACCGTCGACAAGGAAGAGCTCCCGTGTCGCGGTGCCTTTGCGGCCCTCGCTGTCGACGACCTCGCAAGCCAGGGTCGCGCTGAGGTTGTACAGGTCATCGATCGGCTCGCCCTCGTTGGGGCTCGCGTGGATCACCGGCACGGGGAAGGCCTGGACCTCGAAGATGTCGTCCTTGGCCAAGAAGTAGCGTGTCGTCGCCGTAATGTCCCCCACCACCTCGCCGGTCTCCACCGTCAGTGTGCAGCGCGTGTCCGCGAAGGGGTAGATCCCGTCGATCCGTAGCGCTGGCATGATCCATGTGCCCCCCTGCAGGCCATTGACGATCGGCGAATTGTCCCCGTCGTGCAGCGGCTCATAGAGCTGCTCGTGGTAAAACCCGATATCGAGCGAGGGTGTTCCCGTGATCTCGAGCGACGGCACCAAGATATCAAGATCGATCTCGGGATCGACGTCTCGATAGCCCACGACGACATCACAGGCCCCGAAGAGTAGGAGGCTAACGACCATAACGGCGCTGAGTGGGAAACGATCCATCGCCTGATCTATACCGGGTCGACGCTGACGAAGCCATGTTCTGTGTCCACAGCGTGTCGACGGAGCGCTTCCTCCGTGGGTGCAGGGCGCGCTCCGGGCTAGGTGCTATTCGGATACCTTCGGCTTCACGATGACCTTCGGCTTCTTCTTCACCTGCGGCTTGACGACGACCTTGGGCTTGGGCTTGACGACGACCTTGGGCTTGGGTTTGACGACCACCTTGGGCTTGGCGTCGACCTTGGGTTTCACCACGACCTTGGGCTTGGCGTCGACCTTGGGTTTCACCACGACCTTGGGCTTCGGTGACACACCCTTCGGGTTGATGATCACCTTCTTTGTCCCGGGGATCACAGTGGCCTTGGCACCAGCCTTCGGGGCGCCGAGGACCTGCTTGGGGATGGCGCGCATGTTCGGCTTGAGCTGAACCGCCGGGGGAATAGCAGCCTTCACAGGTGCCGCCGCGGCGGGCTTGGGCTTAGCCTCGACCACGGTGATGTTGATCTCCGCCGTGATCGGGGGCGTGTACGGCCGGTGCGATCCGTCGGCGAAGAGCAAGCGCAGGCTATGCGGCCCTGGGCTCAGGGTCACGTCAGCGCAGGCCGAGCCGTCGCCAAGGTGGATGTTCTGAGCGTCCTTCGGGATGTCCTTTGTCAGGTCGTCTGGGACGGGGATGTCCACCAGGATATGGTGATGGCCCTTGCCCGCATTGACGGGGCCAGAGGGCTCAAGCTCGAGGCCCTCAGTCGCGATGCAGACCTTCACCGGGCTGGTGACCTTGTCGCCCTCTTTGAGGTTCTCAAAGGAGACCTTCGCGCCCTCGGGCGCCGGGAGTGAGACGGGGCCAGCGGGCTCCTCTGCGGCGGGCGCAGCTTCGACCTTCGTGGCCGTGGCTTGGCCACCAGGATCTTCGGACTTCTCGCAGGCGATGGCAGCGAGGCCGGCGGCGAGGATGATTAGGCTCAGTGGTAGACGCGTCATGGTCGGCTCCTTGTTGAGGCGCGCCGATGATGAGGCCCTTTGGCCCGACTCGTCAACGGTCGACCTCGCTGTCGATCGAGAACTCCGACGAGCAGCAGGTTCGGTGCTATGGTCTCGGCGCGTCGTGTGGACCGAGTCGCGTCAGGGGGCCGATCGAAATGCAGCCGACATGGAGTCTATTACTCACCGCCTTCTCAGCGGTGACAGTCTGCCTCTTCACCTCAGGGTGTGAGACCCCCGTCAATGACCTCGACCTCCCCCCACCAGCGATCGTGGGGCCTGGAGACGCCACGGGGACAGAGCGTGTCGAAGACACGGCCTCCACATCGACCAGTGACGGGGACAGCGCCTCCACCGACACGTCGATCGCTGACGGCACGGACGCGTCGTCGCCGGCCACTGACGACGCGAGCCAAGCTGGTGCCTCGATCACCGACACCGTGCAAGGTCCGTGCGACGCGTCCGAGGCCTGCCTCGCGTACTGGGTCGCCCTGAGTGAATGCTCGGTGGCCGCTGCAGGACCTGATGCTGCGATCGATCCGAGCACTTACGATGCCAACTGCGTGGCGACCTGCGAGCTCGCTGAGCGCCTGGACTATGTTGGCCACTACGCGTGTTTGTCCGCCGGGATCCCCGACGACTGCACAGCCGATCCTGTTGACGTCCCCGACTGTGACATTTGACCAAGAGCTGAGCACCTGACGTGGCCACGATTCCCCGACTCGACCAGCTCGCTGATGTTCAGGCGACCTACCTCAAGTTGCTCGCAGCGCTGGAGCGTGAGCCCGCTTTTGGGGGGGAGGTGCGCCGGGACGCCGCGACGCGATTGGTAAGCGCCACAGACAATTCCCTCTATCAGCTTTTGCCACAGGCGGTCGTCTACCCCCGCTCGACTGCGGACGTCGCGGTCTTGATGCGGCTCCTCAACACGCCAGAGTTTGAAGCGGTGACGGTGGCGCCTCGTGGGGGCGGCACCGGCACCAACGGGCAATCGTTGACGGAGGGGCTGGTCCTCGACCTGTCCCGTCATATGAATGCGATCCTGGACCTCGATCTTGAGGCGGGGTGCGTGCGCGTCCAGCCGGGGGTCGTCCTCGACGATCTCAACCGCCACTTGGCGCCCCACGGGGTCACTTTTGGCCCGACACTCTCGCCCTCGAGCCGCGCCACGTTGGGGGGCATGATCTCAACCGACGCGGCGGGCAAGGGCTCGCGGATCCACGGACGGACCAGTGATCACGTCCTCGGCCTGACGACCGTCTTCCTCGGCGGAGAGGTCTGGTGCTCGACGCCCATGGCGGGTGAAGCTCTGACCGCTGTTCAAGCGCAAGACGACTTCGTCGGCCATCTGCACCGTGAGGTGCCACGCATCTTGGCGGCTCACGAAGATGCGATCCGTGAGGACCTCCCAAAGCTCAAACGCTTTATGACCGGCTATGATCTCGCGCACTCGTGGGACGGTCGCGCACAGCGCCTTGACCTGAGCCGGTTACTCGCAGGCTCGGAGGGGACACTCGGCGTGTTGACCGAGGCCACCTTGCGCGTCGTGCCTATCCCCACCGCGAGTCGCCTTGTGGTGCTTCGCTATGGGTCATTTAGCGACGCTCTCGCGCACGCTCAAGAGCTCGCAGACACGCAACCAGGCGCCATCGAGACGGTCGATGAGACGGTCGTCGACCTCGCACGGAAGGACATCATCTGGCACCGAGTAGGCCCTCTACTGGACCGCGCCGGCGAGGCGCCTGCGCGCGCGGTGAACTTGGTTGAGTATGAGGGCGCTGATGTCGCCGCCGTCGATGCGCAGGCCTCGCGCCTTTTGGCGTCTGTCGCCGCGCACTCGGCAGGCCCTGGTCAGCCCCTGGGGGCCTACATGGCGGCCAACGAGACCGAGCGTGCGGCGCTCTGGGATCTCCGGAAGAAGGGCGTCGGCTTGTTGGGGAAGTTGCCTGGAAATCGAAAGCCGAGCCCTTTCGTCGAAGACACGGTGGTGCCCCCGGAGCACTTGCCTGCCTATGTCGCTGAGTTTCGGGCGCTGCTTGAGGAAGCGGGGGTGAGCTACGGCATGTTCGGTCACATCGACGTGGGGTGTTTGCACGTGCGGCCCGCGCTGGACATGACCGACCCCGAGGATGCCGCCAAAGTGCGATGGATCTCCGAGCGTGTCGCGGAACTGGTCCAAGGCTACGGCGGTGTGCTGTGGGGGGAGCATGGCAAGGGGTTCCGCGCAGAGTTCAACCCGACGTTCTTTGGTGAGCGACTGTACGGGGCGCTCCGAGAACTCAAGGCGGTCTTCGACCCGACCGGTCGCCTGAATCCGGGGAAGATCACCACACCCGCGGGGACCGATCTGCCCTTGGCGTCCATCGACGCCCCGACGCGAGGCGCTCTAGACGGCCAAATCGCCACGGAGACCCGCAATCGCTGGCCTGCTCTGATTCATTGTAACGGTAATGGGGCCTGTCACAACGTGGACCCCGACCACATCATGTGTCCGTCGTCCAAGGTGACCCGTGACCGCATCCACTCGCCCAAGGGCCGCGCGGGGGTCATGCGTGAGTGGCTCCGCCAACTCGCTCAGGTCGGCTACACACCCAGCTCAGAAGCACCGCGCCCGAGCGCGTGGTGGCGGACGCCAGGGCGCCTCCTGCGCCGCCTTGGGCAGCGCCTTGGTCGCTACGACTACTCCCATGATGTGCAGGCTGCGATGGAGGGGTGCCTCGCCTGCAAGGCGTGCGCCACTCAATGCCCGGTTGAGGTGGACATCCCTGCATTCCGAGCTGAGTTCCTCCACCGCTATCACGGGCGCTATGCACGCCCGCTGAGCGACCTGCTGATCGGCGGGCTCGAGCACCTCCTCCCTTGGATGGCGCGGGCTCCCCGCCTGTGCAATGCGATGCTTCGCAACCCCTTGAGCGCGTGGTGTATCGAGAAGCTCGCAGGCCTGACAGACCTCCCTGCGCTGGCGAGCCCCTCGGCGGATGGTGTCCTGAAGCAGCGTGACTTGACGCCACGCTCGGCGACTCAGCTGCTCGCCCTCGATCCAGAGGCGCGGGCGCGCACGGTGGTCCTCGTACAGGATGCGTTCACGTCGTTTTACGAGCCGACGATCCTCGGCGCCGCCGTCGACGTGTTGCGCCACCTCGGTGCCCACGTCGAGGTCTTGAGCTACATGCCCAGCGGCAAGGGGCTCCATGTCCGTGGCTTCCTCGGGCGCTTTACGCGCCTCGCGCGACGGAACGCAGCTGTGCTCTCGCGCCTCGAGGATGCCGGGCTCTCGATGGTGGCCCTTGAGCCCGCGGTCGCCTTGGCGTTCCGAGATGAGTACCCCAAGGCGCTCGGTGGATCGGGGCCGCGGGTCCTCTTGATCGACGAGTGGCTGGCCGCGAGTGACGCGTGGCCAGAGGTCTCAAGAGGGACCGAGGTCCCCACGGTTCGGTTATTTGGGCATTGTACGGAGCGCGCCCTCTCTCCGGAGACGGGGCGACGCTGGTCAGAGCTCTTCGAGCGCCTCGGTGCCTCTCTGGAGGTGGCCCGGGTGGGGTGCTGCGGAATGTCTGGGGCATACGGGCACACTGTGGGACACCAAGAGGAGTCCCGCGGCATCTTCGAGATGAGTTGGCGGCACCACCTGACCGAGGATTCGAGCCTCGCTTTGGCGACCGGTCATTCATGCAGGCATCAGGTGGCGCGCTTGGACGGGGCGCATCTTCGCCATCCGTTGGAGTGGATCGCCGCCTCACTGTGTTGTCCTGCTCCCGAGGGTCAGTCTCGTCCCCGGTAGCGCAGGAGCGTGTCCATGACCTGGTCCGGATTAGAGGGCCCCTTATCAGCCGTGGTCCTCGGCGGCCGCGGGGGCATCGGTGCGGCCTTCGTCGACGCGCTCGCAGCGTCAGCTGACGTCGAGCGCGTGTTCACGACGAGCAGAGACGAGGCGTGGTGCACAGCGGACGCATCGGCTCCCAAAGTCGCGCGGCTCCCCTTGGAATTGACGGATGAGCGCAGCTTTGAGCGCCTCGCGACGCGGCTCCGTGAGGAGGGCGCAGCGCCTCGCGTCATCGTCAACTGCACAGGCTTGCTTCACGCGGACGGCATGCGCCCAGAGCGCGCCTGGCGCGAGGTCGACGCGGAGGCGATGGGGCGGTCCTTTGCGGTGAACGCCATCGCGCCCGCGCTCGCCATCAAGCACCTCGTCCCCACGATGCCCCGGCGGGAGTCCGCCATCTTCGCCACGCTCTCCGCGCGTGTCGGCAGCATCGGGGATAACCGCCTTGGGGGCTGGTACAGCTATCGGGCCTCGAAGGCTGCCCAGAACATGATCGTGAAGACCGCCTCAATCGAGGCCGCCACCCGTCACCCGAAGCTGCTCGTCGTGGCGCTGCACCCCGGTACGGTCGCCTCTGAGCTGTCCGAGCCCTTCACCAAGCGCTTGTCCCCAGGGCACGCCGTCTTCTCACCCGCCCAGAGCTGCGCCTACCTGTGCGAGGTGCTGGAGGGGCTCTCTTCAGCGGACTCGGGCGGTCTCTTCGCGTGGGACGGGGCCCCGATCCCATGGTGATACGATGCAGACAATAGACCCCGACCTCGCCCTCATCGTCCTGCACGCCGCAGCGACCTGGTTCATGACAGGGCTGATATGGTTCGTGCAAGTCGTTCACTACCCTCTCAAGGCCGCCGTGGGCCGCGGGACCTTCACGACCTATCAAGCGCAGCATGTGCAGCGCACTGGCTGGGTCGTTGGGCCACCGATGATCGTCGAGGCTCTGACTGCCGCAGCGCTGGTGGTACTGCCCTCTGCGAGGGTGGACGAAGGTGCTGCGCTTGTGGGGCTCTGTCTCCTCGTCCTGGTGTGGGCGTCGACAGCCCTCTTCTCTGTCCCCGCGCACGGGCGCCTCGCTGGGGGGTTCGATCCCGGGGCCCATCAACGCCTCGTGCGCACGAACTGGATCCGAACGGTGGGCTGGAGTGCACGATCGGGGGTGGCCTGTTGGCTGCTCCTCTTCGGCCTTCAAAGGGGCGCTCTGGCGTAAGGGCGACGCGCACACCGGTGCGTGCCCCTTTGCCTGGTCGCCCACAATCGGTAGGCTCTGCCCGAAGGAGGTGCGCCGGTGATTTTCTCGCGACGCCCAATGACCATCCCAGCTGCTGAGGACGCCCTGCCAGGGCGCACGGTGGCGATCCCCGTGGCGGCGACGAACGTCGTGACCAAGAACCCTATGGTGGGACCTTTCCCCGAGGGGCTCGAGGTCGTGATGGTGGGCCTTGGCTGTTTTTGGGGGGCCGAGCGCGTCTTTTGGAACACACCCGGGGTGTGGAGCACAGCGGTCGGTTATGCGGCTGGTCATACGCCCAACCCCACCTATGAGGAGGTGTGCTCCGGGCTCACGGGGCACAACGAGGTCGTCCTCGTCATCTTTGACCCGACAGTGCTCAGCTTCGAGGCCTTGTGCGTGCTCTTTTGGGAGAGCCACGATCCTACGCAAGGCATGAGGCAAGGGATGGACCAGGGCACGCAGTATCGCTCTGGAATCTACGTGCACTCCGAGACTCAGCGCGAGATCGCAGAGGCTGTTCGGGCACGCTATCAGGAGCGCCTCACCGCCGCGGGGCTCGGGACGATCACCACGGAGATCGAGTCGGCCAAGGCGCTCTACTACGCCGAGGATTACCATCAGCAATACCTGCACAAAAACCCTGCAGGCTACTGCGGTATCGGCGGCACCGGGGTCAGCTGCCCGATCGGCTTAGGGTAGCGCCTAGTCGACGCTGTCACCGACATGCTCGGTGAGGCCCCAGGCGTCCCCAGCCTCCAATGAGACCGTTCGATGGCGTCAGAGCGTCCCGACCCTCGACGGATCGGTGGCCCCACACGGTGTGAGCTGCCGGCCGCTGCACGCCTGCGTTCACTTTCAGTCGGGCGTCTTTCCTCGTGCATTGGTTCGTAGTCGCACGAATAGCGGCACGTGAATGGGCTCGCCACATTGCGAAAAATTGATTCAAATCAATGCTGAACAGGTTGATTGATGTCAATACTGTTGCAAAACATGTTCATTCGATCGTAATCTCGTTCGGCACGGGGGGCGGTCTGCCTTCGTGAGCTGTTCTTAGCTCACACACCGCCCGAACGTTGCGACCCGATACTCAGGGAGTTGCTATGGTTGGGACACAATCTGCCTCGCTTCGATTGGTCAGCGAACCGGTGATGCGCAGCGGAGTGTTGAAGGGACAGGCTCAGCACGCGAAGCGCGCCCTAAAGCAAGCGATGGTCGATGTGCAGCGTCATGCACTTCAGACTGCCGCGTCCTCTTTGACCGAGCCTCTCCGCAGCATGGTGATTCAGCACTTAGAGACCGGTGGGAAGTTCGTCAGAGCGACGATCGCCCTCCGCGCAGCTCAGGCCCTCGGCCACGAACCCGGCACCCTGGTCCCCATTGCGGCGGCTTGCGAGCTGCTACACAACGCGACTTTGGTCCACGACGACCTGCAGGACGGGGACACCGTTCGCCGTGGCCAACCCGCCGTGTGGGTGCGCCACGGCGAGGCGCAGGCGATCAACGTCGGGGACGCGATGTTAATGTTGCCTACCCTCGCGCTGGAGCAGACCGACCTTGTCCCGTCGGTTCGCTGGTACGTCGCCTCGGCCTTCGCCCGGCGCGCCGCCGAGACCGCTGGCGGCCAGTCCCTCGAGCTTGAGCTCCTAGGGCGCCATTGGCTCGACCGTTCCAGCTACCTCCGCGCCGCCATCGGGAAGTCAGGCCCCTTCTTTGCCCTCCCTGTCGAGGCGGCCTCGCTTGCGGTCGGGTATGAACCGGTGAGGGCCCGCGCGATCGGCGACGCTATCCTGAGCCTCGGCGCGCTCTTCCAAGTCCGCGATGACATCCTTGACCTCTTCGGAGACAAGGGCCGCGGCCAGGTCGGTAACGACCTCCGCGAAGGTAAAGTGAGCGCGCTGATCGTGACCCACTTAGCGCGCTGCCCCGGCGACCAAGAGGCGCTCGTTGCGTTGCTTGAGCGTCCTCGTGACCAGACGACCGATGAAGAGGTTGCGGCATGGTCGCAGCGCTTCATCGACAGCGGCGCGCTCGCGGACGCCTGTGAGTGGGCTCGTGCGCTGGTGGCTGAGCTTCATCAAGCCCGCGCGCTCGCAGTCGAGCCGGGCCTCCGCGCCCTGGTGACGGCCACCGCATCGAAGATCGCCGAGCCCATCAACGCGCTGGAGTTCGGGCGATGAGTCACGACGCGCAGAAGGGCGATGCGAAGCGCGCGATCGTGATCGGCGCGGGCTTCGGAGGGCTATCCATGGCGATGCGTCTCCAGAGCATGGGCTTTGAGACCACGATCGTGGAGGCGCTCGACAAGGCGGGGGGGCGCGCCTACGTCCGTGAGGTCGATGGGTACACCTTCGATATGGGCCCCACGGTCATCACAGTCCCTCACTTTATCGAGGAGCTCTTCGCGCTCGGTCCCGGTGACCATGGTCTTGACCGTGCAGATTTCCCCCCCGAGCTGCTCGGCCCTGAGGGCCGCGTGACGTCCGGGGTCAGCGGCGGACCACGGACCTCGGAGTACTGCACGATCCAGCCCGTGTCGCCGTTCTATCGCATCTACTTCGATGACGGGACGTACTTTGATTACGACGGTGACCGTGAGAACACGCGCCGCCAAATCGCGGAGATCTGCCCGGAAGATCTCGACGGCTACGAGGCCTTTCATGAGGCCGCTGGCGCCATCTTCGAGCGCGGCTTCCTCGAGTTGGGCTACACGCGCTTCCTCGACATCGCGTCGATGCTCAAGGTCCTCCCCGATCTCCTGAAGCTCAACGCAGTCCGAAACCTCTTCCGCTTCTCAAGCCGCTATTTCTCCAGCGACAAGCTGCGACAGGTCTTCTCTTTCGAGACGCTACTTATCGGCGGTAACCCTCTGAGCGTGCCCGCGATCTACGCGATGATTCACTTCGTTGAGAAGACTTGGGGCGTCCACTACTGCATGGGCGGCACGGGGGCGCTCGTGAGAGGCTTCGTGCAGAAGTTTGAAGACCTGGGTGGGACCCTCCTTTTGGATGCGCCTGTCGCGGAGATCCTCGTCACGACGCGAGACGGCGGTGAAGCGGGTCGCTTGACCAGCCGGGTCGCTCGTGGCGTTCGCCTGGAAGATGGGCGTGAACTCAAGGCTGACTTGGTGGTCTCGAACGCGGACTACGCGACCACCATGATGCGCATGCTGCCGCCCAAGGTACGGCCCACGACCCCGGACTGGGTCGTCCGAGCAAAGCGCTACTCGATGAGCTTGGTGGTCATCTATTTTGGGTTCAAGGACGACCCCGAGAAGCCCCTCGACCTTCGCCACCACAACATCATCCTTGGGCCTCGGTATGAGGCGCTGCTCAAGGAGATCTTCACCACCAAGGTCCTGGGCGATGACTTCAGTCAGTACCTCCATGTGCCCACCTTGACCGACCCCTCAATGGCCCCAGAAGGCCACCACGCCGCCTACACCCTGATCCCGGTGCCGCACAACGGCAGCGGGCTCGACTGGGAGGCCTTGGGCCCCGACTTCGTGGACGGCGTCCTCGAGATGCTCGACGAGCAAGGCTACATCCCCAACCTCAAGCAGCGCCTCACCCACAAGAGCTGGGTCACCCCGGACTACTTCGAGACGACCCTGCGTAGCCACCTCGGCAACGGCTTCGGCTTAGAGCCGGTCCTGACCCAATCCGCGTGGTTTAGACCTCACAACCGAGTGAAGTCCATCGAGGGCCTCTACTTAGTGGGGGCGAATACACAACCAGGGGCAGGCACGCCGTCGGTCATGATGTCCGCGAAGATGACAGCGCGCTGCGTGGCAGAGGACTTCCCCGAGGTCATGGCGATCGCCCCGAGCACGGAGTCCGCAGACACAGCGTCGCTCAAGAAGGCCAGCTAGCGTGACCCCGAGCGCACCGTCCACCTGCATGGCCACGCAGAGTCGTCAGGTGTTGGCGACCCACGCGCGGACCTTTAACCTCGCAGCGGTCTTCCTGTCCGCCAATCAGCGCGATGATGCCGCGATCGTGTATGCCTTCTGTCGCCAGGTCGATGACCTCGTGGATGAGGCCGATGATCCGGACGCCGGCCGCCGCGCTGTCGAGGAGCTCAGCGAGATGCTCCACGGCCGACGGTCCGGCAGCCTCTTAGTCGACGCTTTTTTGGAGGTGGCCTCGCGCTGTCAGTTCCCACTACAGGCGGCACAAGATCTTATCACCGGCGTGGTCTCCGACATCGGCGAGGTGACCTGCGTCGACGATGCGGACCTCGTTCAGTACGGCTATGCCGTCGCAGGGACGGTCGGGCTGATGATGTGCGGTGTGATAGGCGTCCGCGAGCCTTGGGCGCTCGCGCATGCCGTCGATTTGGGCATTGGGATGCAGATCACCAACATCTGCCGCGATGTCGTTGAGGACGCGCAGCGGGGGCGCATTTACATCCCATCTCGACGCCTCGTCGCGGCGGGTATTGACCCTGAGAAGGTCCGAATGGGCGAGATCGACGGGGCCGCGATGGCGCCGGTCTTGCGAGAGGTCCTTGACCTCGCCGACCGCTACTACGCAAGCGGCGACCAGGGGATGCGCGCCATCCCGTGGCGACCAAGGCTGGCGATCCAGACCGCGTCTCGCGTCTATGGTGCCATCGGTGGTGTGCTCCGTGACCGTGATTGCGACGTGACGCTCGGGCGCGCTGTCGTCCCGATGGGCACGAAGATACGGCGCACCACCGGCGCCGTGATGCGCGCCATGTGTTGCGGCTTCCTAGCCAAACACCCACACGACGCGAGCCTGCACTTGGCGCTCCAAGGGCGACCCGGGGCGAACCCTGCAGCAGTGGCTTCGGCGCCGATCCCAGGTAAGCTCGCGTCATGACAGACCACTACGACATCGTCATCGCCGGCGCTGGGTGCGCTGGGTTGAGCTTCGCCTGGCATCTGCTCGACGCCGGGATCCAAGGCCGTCGGGTCGCTGTGATCGATCGCTCGTTCGAGCTCTCCGCTGATAAACTCTGGTGTTTTTGGGGGCCGGAGACGATGCCCTTCGCGGACGTCGCTGCCCATCGCTGGGACCGCGCCATCGTCCACACCGATGAAGCCACCATCGACGAGTCCTTGGGCTCACAGGCCTACCACTGTGTGAGGAGTGAGGCGTTTGGAGCGCGCGTCCTCGCGCGCCTCGAGGCCGCCCCAGAGGTGACCCTCCTCGCGGCTGACATCCTGGACATGGGGGAGGACGCCGGGGGCGCGTTTGTTGTCACGAGCGAGGGGACTGTGCGCTCTGACTGGGTCGCGCAGAGCATGCGCTACAGCCCCGAAGACGCCGCGAAGTCGCTCGCGTATCCTGTGAGGCAGCACTTCGGAGGTCTTGAGATCAAGACCGCTGAGCCGGTGTTCGATACGGGCGCGTTCACGATGATGGACTTTCGTGTCCCGCAGCGCGACGGCGTCGCCTTTGTCTACGTGTTGCCCTTTGCCCCAGATCGCGCGCTCATCGAACACACGATG
This sequence comes from Myxococcota bacterium, assembly GCA_049602155.1. Taxonomy (GTDB): domain Bacteria; phylum Myxococcota_A; class UBA9042; order PHBI01; family JBMYRH01; genus JBMYRH01. The sequence continues at coordinate 179,063 of JBMYRH010000012.1, forward strand.
TTCTCGTCATCGCCGCTCTCCGCCGAGGCGCACTTCGAGGCCTCAGAGGCCTATATTCGCGAGCGCTTAGGCGTGGATTACGACGTGGAGCGTCGCGAGTCAGGGTCCCTGCCGATGGACGACCGTTACCCCTCTCAGCAGAGCAGCGCGCGGGTCTTCAACCTTGGCATCGTCGGTGGCCAGATGAAGCCCAGCACGGGCTATGCATTCGCGCGGATCCAGCGTCACACCCAAGCCTTGGCGACGCATTTTGCGGCCACCGGGAGGCTGACGACGCTGCCGAGCGCCTCCACGCGCTTTCGATTCTACGATGTGCTGCTCCTTCGCATCCTGCACGAAGCGCCCCGCTATGGTGCCCGCATCTTCGGCGCGCTCTTTGCGCAGCGTGGCGTACAGCGTGTGTTGAACTTCTTGGATGAGCGGACCCGATTTCGGGAGGAGCTTGCGCTGGTGTGGCGGCTCCCGTGGTGGCCGTTTTTGCGGGGCATTCCACGAGCGCTCTCGCTCTTGAGGCGCCGTGCTGTCGTCCGGCGACCGACCCACGTGGCTCCTGGATTGATGATGGCGTTCACCGTCCTCGCGCTGTGGGCGACGAGCATGGTCCTAGGGTTGAATTACCGACACCCGGGGGCGGGCAGCTGGTGGGCAGACGGGGCCTGGGTGGCGGTCCAGACCTTCCTCAGCACTGGGGTCTTCATCACGGCCCATGATGCAATGCATGGGCTCATCGCTCCGGGTCATCGACGCCTCAACCGCGCCGTAGGGTGGCTCGCCACCTGGAGCTATGCGGGGCTCGACTACGACGCCCTCGAGCGTGCGCATCATGCACACCACGCCGAGCCCGCGACCGAGCACGACCCTGACTTTCATCGTGGAAAGCCGGGCTTCATCTCCTGGTACGTGGACTTCATGCAGCAGTACTTGAGCTGGAGGCAGTTCGGGTGGCTGTGCTTGCTCTTGGGGGGGATGATCTTTGCGCTGGAGCTCCCCGTGGCGCATGTCGCTGCGTTTTGGGCGGCGCCGCTCATCCTGAGCACCTTTCAGCTCTTCACTGTGGGCACCTGGTTGCCGCACCGGCCCGGCCATTACTTGGGTGATGGACCGTTACGTGCGCGCAGCGTCGACATCGCACCCCTGTGGTCGTTCCTCGCCTGTTACCACTTTGGGTATCACTTCGAGCACCACGCTCGACCTGACCTGCCTTGGTGGCGACTGTGGCGGGTCCGAGGGTTTCGGACCGCGAAGGTCTAGGTAGGCTGTTTACCTGTTTGAGCGCTGAGAGGGGCTGGTCTTGAGATTCGCCTCGGATTATCGCAAAACGAATGGGTGAGTAATGAACACTCAGACACGACGCTGAGCGGTCGCAAGGCAGCGCTCGATCTTGATGATTTCGGCGAGTCCGAGGTTCAGCGCAAGCGTGTCCTCGCGACGATCAACAAGATCGTCGTGGTCGTCACGTTGGCCTACACGCTCTTCTTTGCGGCGATGTCGTGGTGGCCCCTGACGTCCTATAACGCCTTCTTTTTGCTCTGGTACATCGGCACATTGCTGCTCGCCGATCGGCAGCGGTCGCGGCTCGCGGGCATCGTGCTCAACGGAGGTGGGCTGCTGCACCTGTGCGGGGTCTCTCTGCTCTTCGTGCCTCCGATGAGCGGCATCCAGCTCTTCTTGGCGCTCTTGCCGATCTTCTCTGTGTTGTCGATCTTCCCCGCCGACCGCGTCTGGATAACGTCCTACACAGTGATCTCGATGGTGGTCCTCACCACCCTTGAGATCAACCGAGACACCTACATTGCGCCGCTCGCGGTGGAGATGAGCGCACAGGTCATGGGGCTCTGCCGGGGCTTCTCGATCGCGTTCACGGTCGGGATGATCGTGGCTGTCTTCGTGTCCTTCTTCCTCGACCTGCATCGCGCCAGGCTGGGGCTCAGGAAGGCACATGATCAGTCGGAGGCGCTCCTCCACAACATCCTCCCGAGCGCGATCGCCGAGCGCCTCAAGGCTGGTGAGGAGACCATCGCGGACAACTACGATGACGTGTCGATCCTCTTCACCGACCTGGTGGGCTTTACTCGCTTAGCGGCGACCCAGGCGGCCAATGAGACCGTCTCGATGCTCAACGAGGTGGTGAGCGCCTTTGACGCCACGGTGAGCGCACACGGTTTGGAGAAGATCAAGACCATCGGGGACGCCTACATGCTCGCAGCGGGGGTCCCCGTCGAGCGACCGGATCATGCGACGCAGATGATCCGAGTGGCCCAAGAGATGCAGCGGACCTTGGCCGAGTATAACGCTCGGACCGGTCATGACCTCGAGCTCCGCATCGGGATCAGCTCTGGGCCCGTGACCGCTGGAGTCATCGGCTCGAAGAAGTTCACCTATGATCTCTGGGGTGACACCGTGAATGTGGCGTCCAGGATGGAGTCTACAGGGCTCCCTGGCCGTATTCAGGTGACTGAAGCCGTCGCTCACGCTGCTCGAGAGACCTTCACCTTTGAAGATCGCGGGCTCATCGACGTCAAAGGCAAAGGGGAGATGCAGACCTTCTTGGTCGCGCTCCCCGAGTGAGCGTTGACTCTGCTCAGCAGTGGTTGCGCAGCATCAGCTCTTTGGGGTGCGGCGAGAAGTAGAGCTGGTCCGCCAAGTAGGTGATGTCGAAGCGCTGAATGTTGAAGCGCAGCAGCGTCGTCGGGACGATGAGCGGGACCAGGCCGCGCCGGAAGTCATCGATGGAGCTCAGGAGCGCCTGCTTATCGCCAGGGGGGAGGTGGTGCTTCAGGTGCCCCATCGCGTGCTGGAGCACGTTCACGTGCCGCTTGATGGTCGCCTTGTGGCTGAGGCACGCCTGAAAGGCCACCTCGTACTCGGCGAAGATCTCTTTTTCATTCTGCTTGTTCATGGTCCCGACCAGCGACCCAAGGCGCCGATAGCCCGCCTGATTATGGCTCAGCAGCAAGAGCTTGTGGGTGGTGTGGAAGGCCACGAGCTTGCCACGGGTAAGGCCGCTCTTCACCATCTGCCGCCATCGAAACCGGCAGAAGATCCGCTCGATGAAATTCTCCCGCAGGATCGCATCGTTGAGCCGCCCATCTTCCTCGACAGGCAGCCCGGGCAGCTCCCTCAGCAGCACCTCAGCGAAGACCCCTACGCCGCCGCCGGGCAGGCGCATCTTGCCGCGATAGACCGGCAGGCGCTCCATCCCGCAGGACGGTGAGCGACGCTTGAGAATGTACCCATCAAGGTTCTCCGCCTTGAGCGCCTCGACCCGCTTTTCCGAGTAGGCCTTCATCGCGTCGGTGAAGTCCTCTCCGGTCGCTGGGCACACGAGGCGCTCGCCCTCGCCCTCGTTGACGAGCCGAATCGTGGGCCGCGGCGTCCCCATGCCCAGCTCGACCTCAGGGCACACGGGCACGTACTCCACCCAAGGGTCGAGGACGTCGGTGACGAATCGATCGCGGGCATGCCCACCGTCGAAGCGCACGTTATGCCCCAAGAGGCATTCGGAGACGCCGAGGCGGATGGGATCGTCTGCAGTGGGGGTCGTCACGGTTGACCTCATGTGTCGCTTGGTCTTGTTTGGCACGCTACCGCGCTGCGGTGGGCACCCCAAGGTGATTCTTTTCTCTCGGCTGGGCAAAACGCGGGAAGAAGATTAGTGACACGCCGTGTTGCTCCACCCATGCGCGCGCCCCTGCGGCGCGCTCAACACCGAACCCCACAGCCCGATTCCAGCGGCACCACAACCCCGGCGGTGATCCCACCGGGCGCCAGGACCATGACCGACCCCTCCCCCCCTCCCGCTCGCCCCGTGGTCGCCGTCGCCGGCGCGTCCGGGTTCATTGGCCAAGCCTTGGGGCCCTCCCTGGCGCAGCACTTCACCCCCATCGCGCTGTCGCGCTCTGTCCGTGAACCGGGCGGCGGTTACACCACCTGTCGGCAAGCCGACCTCTTCTCGCTCTCTGGCGCGACCCGTGCGCTAGAGGGGGCGGAGTATGCCGTCTACCTCGTCCACAGCATGATGCCCGCTGCGCGCCTCGTGCAGGGGCACTTTGAAGACCTCGACGTCCTCTGCGCCGACAACTTCGCCCGCGCCGCGGCCGCCGCGGGCGTCCGGCACATCGTGTACGTCGGGGGGCTGCTGCCGACCACCGACGCCCTCAGCGAGCACCTACGCAGTCGCCAGGAGATGGAGCGGGCCCTTGGCGCGACGGGCATCCCCGTGACCACGCTGCGCTGCGGGATGGTCGTCGGCGCCCAGGGCTCCTCCTATCAACTGCTTGCGCGCCTCGTCAGGCGCCTCCCGGTGATGGTCTGCCCGAGCTGGACCAAGACCCGCATGCAGCCCGTCGCCCTGAGTGACGTCGTCGGCGCCATCACGCAAGTCCTGGCGACCCCGGCCACCGACAGCCAGGTGTTCGACCTCGGCTCCCCCGAGGCGCTGAGCTACCAGGAGCTCATGGGGGCGACCGCGGCCTCCTTTGGGCTCACACGGCGCTTCCTCTCAGTCCCCTTCCTCTCGCCCAAGCTCTCCCGCCTCTGGGTGACGCTCACGACGGGCGCCCCGAAGGCCTTGGTCGCGCCGCTTATCCAGAGCCTCCACCACGAGATGCTCGCGCGCCCGGACGCACGCCTCCCCGGCGAAGCGCCAGCGACGAACATCACAGAGATGCTGGCGTTGGCGGCCCACGAGCAGGGGACCCAAGCCATCGTCCCGCATGCGTTTCGCGCCGCGCGGCGGTCCAAGGGGCCCTCGACGGTCTGCTCGGTGCAGCGCATGGTCACGCCTGAGGGCATGGACACGCGCTGGGTCGCGACCGAGTACTTCCGTTGGCTCGCGCATCGCATCCGCGCCCTCGTCCGCATCACGACCTCAGACGATGGCGCGGATGTGCAGTTCACCCTGCGACTGACCGGCCATCAGCTCTTGGGGCTTCGGCGTTTGCCAGACCGCAGTGCGGCGGACCGAGAGGTCTTGCTCGTCACTGAAGGACTCCTCGCTCGTGAGTCCGAGCGGGGGCGCCTTGAGTTCCGCTACGTGCTTGGGGACAGGACGCTCATCGCCGCGCTTCATGACTTCGTGCCACGCCTCCCGTGGTGGGTCTATCGCCTGACTCAGGGCACGCTGCACCGTTGGGTCATGAAGAGCTTCGCGCGGCACCTCGCGCGGCTGAGCGCACAGACCTCCACTCAAACCCGTGAGGCATCATGACATCCCCGATCCCTTTGATGCGCCGTCAGACCGTTCAGAGCGCCCCGGTGCGCCCCGAGCGTGATTACGTCCTCTATTGGATGATCTCAGCCCGGCGAACCACCGACAACTTCGGCCTCCAGCACGCGCTCGCCGAGGCTGAGGCCCTCGGCAAGCCATTGGTCGTCTTCGAGCCCCTGCGTTGCGATTATCGCTGGGCCTCGGACCGCCTTCACCGCTTCGTGATGGACGGCATGGCGGACAATCAACGGGCGCTCTCGGGCGTCCGAGGGGTGACCTACGTCCCCTATGTCGAGCGCCATGTTGGCGGCGGTAAGGGGCTGCTCGAAGCGCTCGCGGCCCGCGCGTGCTGTGTCGTCACAGACCACTTCCCCTGCTTCTTCCTCCCACGGATGGTGAATGCGGCCGCGCAGCGCCTCGATGTCCGCGTCGAGGTCATCGACTCCAACGGGATCTTACCCCTCTTCGAGGCGCCACGGGAGTTCACGACGGCGTACTCCTTCCGCCGCCACGTCCACAAGGTCGTCCTCGACCACTTGGACGCGATGCCCGAGGCCGCGCCGCTGACCTCCGCGCGCTTGCCGACCGCGGTGGCGCCGACTGACTTGCCGTTAGGGCATTGGCGGTCCTCTTGCTTTGACGCAGCGCTCACAGCGCCGCTCGCGGAGCTGCCCATCGATCACGACGTAGCGCCCACCGATGTCCCAGGTGGGGCGGTCGAGGCGCGTCGTCGGTTAGATCGCTTCTTCGGAGAGATGGTGGGCGTCTACACCGAGCGCAATCAGGTTGAGCGGAACATCGCGAGCGGGCTCTCTGCCCACCTCCACTTCGGCCACATCAGTGCGCACACTGTCCTGCGAGACCTGTTCGCGCGAGAGGCGTGGTCGCCGGACAAGGTCGCGCCGAAGCCGACGGGCAGCCGCGCCGGGTGGTGGGGGATGAGTGCAGGGGCCGAGGGCTTCATCGATCAGATGCTCACGTGGCGTGAGCTGGGCTACACCTTCTGCCATGTGCGCTGGAAGGACTACGACCGGTTCGACTCATTGCCTGGGTGGGCGCTTGAGACGCTGGAGGTCCACGCGTCGGACCGTCGCCCCGTCCTCTACGACCTTGAGGCGATGGACAACGCGAAGACCCATGACATGCTGTGGAATGCGGCGCAGCGCCAGCTTCGGCGTGAGGGCGTCATCCACAACTACCTTCGGATGCTCTGGGCGAAGAAGATCCTAGAGTGGACCGAGCACCCGCGCATCGCGCTGGACGTGCTGGTCGAGCTGAACAACCGCTACAGCCTCGATGGCAGGAACCCCAACTCCTACTCGGGGATCTTCTGGTGCTTGGGGCGCTTCGATAGGGCCTGGGGTCCGGAGCGCCAGATCTTCGGTAAGATCCGCTATATGAGCAGCGAGAACACCGCCCGAAAGGTCCGCGTCAAAGACTACATGGCCCAATACGCGAGCCGCCCCTCTCAATAGAGCGGACCCAAGACCAACCGTGGGTCCGGGAAGGCCGTCCGAGCCCAGGCCCGATCGGCCAGGCTCACCGCCCCCGGCAGGTCACAGGTCTCGGGCTCAAAGCGGCAGAGCTGAAAGTGCAGGTGAGGGTTCCACCCTCCGTTAACGTCTCGGTCGCCCACCTCCGCGAGCACCGTGCCAGCCTCGAACGCGTCACCGGTCGCCCAGCGGCTCAAGCACGCACGGGACAGATGCCCATGCAGTGCGAAGACGACCTGCCCGAGCCACTGATGCCGCGTGATGATCGTCGGGCCGTAGTCATAGGGGAGCGCGTTGTCGGCCAACGCAAAGATCGTCCCCGCGTAGAAGCTCTGCACCGCTTCGCCTGCCGGCGCGGCGATGTCGACCCCGACGTGCACGCTACGCTGCCCCTCCACGAACTGGTCTCCCAAGTACATACCGGGTCGGTGCTCGTCATAGCGCCCGATGCCGTAGGGCGTCTCAAGCGTCCTGTCGGGGTCGTAGCCCGTCGTGAAGTCATAGACCTCGTAGCGCTCAGGGAGCGCGATCACAGGGCCAAACGTGACCCCGTCCACTTTCAATGCGGGGTACAGCGTGCGCTCGTCGAGGTCACTCATGCCCTCACGGTGCCACCCCCCGCCTTCACCTTCAACCATGCTACGCTCTGCTCAGGACCTGAACAGGAGACCACCGTGCTGACTCGCACCCTGACGCTCACCACCGTACTCACCCTCGCGAGCCTCACAGCTGGCTGTGATAAGCCGGCCCCACCGACCCCCGAGGCGCCCGAGGCCGCGCAGGAGAGCGAGGCGCCCGCCCCCAAGGTCAGCCTCACAGCGCCGCTCCCCAAGGGCAAGCTCATCTCCCCGACGTTGGTCGTCGGCGGCCAGCCCACGAAAGCCCACCTCGAGGAGATGGCAGCCTCGGGCCTGACCACCGTCGTGAACCTCAAGACCGAGGGCGAGATGACCTTCGACGAGGCCGCCGAGGCCAAGCGCCTGGGGCTGACCTACATCGCGATGCCGATGGCGGGAAAGAAGGGGCTCACGGACAAAAACGCTGCGCGCCTTGATGAGGTGCTCAAGGCCGGAGAGCCAACCCTTGTGCACTGTCAAAGCGGCAACCGAGTCGGCGCGCTCTTCGCGCTCCACGCTCAGAAGTTCAAAGGGGCGTCCACCGAAGAGGCGATGACGATAGGTCTGTCTCACGGGATGACGCGGCTCAAGGGGCCCGTCCGTGAGCTCCTCGAGGTGAAAGCCGAGCGAGGCTTCGCCAAAGACGCTCAGGAGAAGGTCGGCCTCTTCAAGGCGGCGCTCGGCGCTGAGCTCAAGGCCGCGCTCAAGGCCGGCGGCCCCGCGAAGGCCATCTCGGTCTGCGCCGAGAAGGCGCCGGAGATCGCCGCCAAGATGAGCGACGACACGCTCAGCATCCGCCGCGTCGGCACCCGGGTGCGCAACACCAAGACCAACACCCCCACCCACGCGATGAACGCCGTGATGAAGGGCCTGACCCCGGACAAGCCCGTCCACCTCGGCGTCATCGACGGTAAGGAGACGGCAGTCCACGGGCTCTTTATCCAGAACCCTGTCTGCTTAAGCTGCCACGGCCCCAAGGGCTCCCTCGCCCCCGAGGTCACCGCTGCGCTTGCTGAGCAGTACCCCGACGACGCGGCGGTCGGCTACGCGATGGGCGACCTCAGGGGCGCCGTCGTCGTGGAGCGCCGATAGCCCCGTGGATTGTCGCGAAGGGGTCACGCCCGTAGACTGAGGTCATGACCCGCTTCACAACGACCTCTATCGTCATGCTGACCCTCCTCGTCGCCTGTGGTGGTGAGACGCTCAGTGACCCGGCCTCGGACGCCACCACCGAAGACGTCAGCGCTGCGGTGCCTGATGCCGAACCCGACGCGGCCTCCGATGAGCTCGGCGACGCGACAGCCGAGCCCGCGCTCGACGTGACTTCCGAGCCGGAACCTGAGCCCGATGTGGCGCCCGAGCCCGCGCTCGACGTCGACACGGGGCCTGAGGAGGACGCCGAGGTCGCGCCTGAGGAGGACGCCGAGGTCGCGCCTGAGGAGGACGCCGGGGTCATGCCCGATGAGGACGCCGGGGTCATGCCCGACGAGGACGCCGGGGTCATGCCCGATGAGGACGCCGGGGTCATGCCCGATGAGGACGCCGGGGTCATGCCCGATGAAGACGCCGGGGTCATGCCCGATGA
>JBMYRH010000012.1:188066-195764 GCA_049602155.1 Myxococcota bacterium
TGCGAGGCGGGGGTCTGCGAGTGTGCGCCCAGCTGTGGTGACGCGGCGTGCGGCGACGATGGTTGCGGCGGTAGCTGTGGTGCGTGCGACGAAGGCGAGAGCTGCGAGGCGGGGGTCTGCGAGTGTGCGCCCAGCTGTGGTGACGCGGCGTGCGGCGACGATGGCTGCGGTGGTAGCTGCGGTGAGTGCGCCGCTGGTGAGACCTGCGACACAGGGGTGTGCGCCGCTGCGAGCCTCTGCCCACCGACGGGGCCCTTTGGCACGTCGGCCGGTGACACCACTGATGACTGGTCGCTTCTGGACTGTGATGGGGTCGCTCACAGCATCCATGCCCTCTGTGAGCTCAGGGCGGTGCACATCTTCTCGTTTGCCGGTTGGTGAGGTGGCTGCGTCAGCACCGCCAGTTCGGCGGACGCCCAATACGAAGCGCTCAAGGCCATCGGTGGAGAGGATTACGAGGCCTTCTTCCTCATCATGCAGAACTCAAGCGGCGGCCTGCCGACGCAGGGGTATTGTAATCAAGTGAAGGCTCAGCATGGCTTGACGATGCCGGTGCTCATCGACGACGGGACGATCATGTCGGCCCTCGGGATCACCAGCGCGAACCACTGGAACATCGTCTTTGGCGAGGGTGGGGAGATCGCTTACAAGGCCAAGGGCGGGAGCACGGACGCCAAGGCCGAGGACAAGATCATCGAGCTCCTGGAGTAGCGCGGCGCCTCAAGGCTTAAGTGGGTCGGCGTCAGGCTCTTGAGGCAGGTACTGGACCTCGAGGATGTCGATGAGGGTGACCTCGCCGGCGTGGTTAAGCGTCACCTCGTCGCCCTCGCTCTTGCCGATGAGGATGCGGCCCACGGGTGAGCGCCAGCTGATGCGCTGCTTGTCGACCTCGATCTCGTCCACCCCGACGAGGTGCACGGTGCGCTCGGTGCCGTCCATGTAGCCCAGGGTCACCGTTGCACCGAAGAACACCCGGTCGCCTCGGTCGATGGCCGGGTCGACGATGTCGGTCGCGTCGAGGCGCTTATTAAGCCACCTGAGTCGCCGGTCGATCTCCCGCAGGCGCTTCTTCCCATAGATGTACTCAGCGTTCTCCGACCTGTCACCCATCGCGGCCGCCCGAGACACCTCGTCGACGATATGGGGTCGCTCGACAAACCAAAGCTGGTCGTGCTCGGCCCGAAGCCGCTTGAACCCCCGAGGGGTGATATAGTTGGTCGGCGTCGCCATAGGCGGCAGACCCTAACCCAAGACGGACAAAGCCTCACGATGTGTGGTCGATTTGGTATCAGCGCGACCGCCGAGCAGCTCGCGCTCCTGCTCGAGATAGATCCGAGCGACGTGCCCGAACTGCAGGCGCGCTACAATATCGCGCCGACGACGCTTGCGCCTGTGGTCCGGCATAACGCGAGCGGAGACAGAAAGGTCCACCTGGTCCGCTGGGGCCTGGTGCCGTCCTGGGCCAAGGACCTCGGCATCGGTAGCCGCCTGACGAACGCACGGTCGGAGACCGTGGTCGAGAAGCCCGCGTTCCGTGACGCCTTCCAGCGCCGGCGCTGCCTGGTGATGACCGATGGGTTCTACGAGTGGCACACGCCCAAGGGCGAGACGACCAAGCAGGCCTACCATATCGGCCTCGCTGACGAGTCGCCCTTCGCGATGGCCGGGCTCTGGGAGCGCTGGCAGCCCGATGAAGCCGAGGCGCCGCTCGACACCTTCACGATCATGACGACTCAAGCGAACTCGGTCTTAGCGCCCATCCACCACAGGATGCCGGTCATCTTGGCCCCGACCGACTATGACACTTGGCTCTCTCGCGAGGGCTCGGTCCGGGCCGCCCGAGGCCTCCTCGCCCCTTGCCCGCCCGACGCCATGGTCCGCTGGCCGGTGAGCGACCTAGTCAACAGCTCCAGAAACGATGACCCAAGCCTGCGCAGAGCCGTCGCGTCACCCCCAGATGCGGCCACCCAAATTTAGGTAAGGTCAAAGGCCAGCCTAGGTAAGGGTCCGGCGGTAAGGGCGGGTGTCACGCAACCCACAGAGTACAAGTCTCTTGCCACCCATTGCCCCGATTGAGGGGCAATCACGCCCCACCGAGTGTGAGATTGGGAAGCTGAGGGCGATGCACGGCGATGTCGAGCGATTCCGGGGGATTAACCAATCAAGGCAAGGACCACCGCGTTCCCCGGCGTTCCCTGGCGTCCTGTGCTGACTTGAACAGGTAAGGGTGAGGTCGAAATTTCACGCTTCTGCGGGGGGGACACGGACGCACATATTGTGGCAAGATTTTGGGCATCTACGCATCCAAGAAGAGGCCCTTTATGCGTTGCCTGAGAATAGTCTTCATCGTCCTTATCTTCTGCGCTTTTGACGGTTGCAGCGGCTCTGCAATCGAAGAAGGAGAGGTCGGGGCAATCTGCTCTCCGACTCAGCAGTGTAACCCCGGTCTCAATTGCGAAGAGGGGCTCTGCAGCCCGACCTCAGACCCCGCGTTTCAGACGACTGATGGCGCAGACTCCCCGACGCCTAGCGACGTCTGGATACCCGATAACAGCGATACGCAAAGTGACCTCACGGACGCTTCGGTCTCTGCCCCAGAGAGCGACAGCGCCGCGGGAACAAGCCAAGATGTGGGTGAGAGCACAAGCCCTGAGGACGTCATCACTGACGCCTCAGAGCCAGCGTCACCAGGTGAATTTGGTGATCCCTGTGAGGAAGATGCCGATTGCTACTCTGGGCTTTGTGGCGAGCATTTAGGCGACGAGGTCTGCACCAAGACCTGTGAGAGCGAATGCCCACCAGGGTGGTCCTGCGAGCAGGTCGTCCTCGGTGGCGGTGACCCCACCTACATTTGCGTCTCTCTATTCGAGCACCTCTGCAAACCTTGTATGGAGGGCAGCGACTGCGAGTCACTGACCACAGCCGCGGCCTGCATCACCTATGAGGGGGAGGGCTCATTTTGCGGCGCGAGTTGCGAGGTCGATGCGGAATGCCCTGAAGGCTTTAAATGTCAGGAGGCGGTCTCGACCCGGGGCGGAAGCAGCAAGCAGTGTGTTAATTCCAGCGGGGTCTGTGAATGCTCGGACCACGCAGTCGAGTTGGGCCTTCAGACCCAATGCGACATCACCAATGAGTTCGGCACCTGCAGCGCGATGCGCATGTGCACAGCGGATGGTCTGAGCGCCTGTGAGGCCTTGGTTCCGAGTGCCGAGGTTTGTAACGGCGAAGACGACGACTGCGACGGCGAGGTGGATGAAGACGAGCCCTGCGACGATGACGATGTCTGCACCTTCGACACCTGCCTGAGCAGCGGCGCGTGCTCAAACGATATTATTGTCGGGACCCCTTGCGACGATGGTGACCCGGCGACAATCAACGACACCTGTCAGCCGGATGGTTCTTGCGAGGGCGACACCACCACGTGTCCAAGCGGCACCTGTATTCTCGACGCAGTCCCCAACGGCGAGGAGTGCGACATCACCTATAAGCCAGCGGGTGCTGTCTGTGATGATGAAGACCTAACGACCAACGTAGACGTCTGCGATGGTCAAGGCGCCTGCGCAGGGACCCCGTATACCTGCGAGCCGGCACTCTGCGAGTCCCAATCAATCCCGAACGGTATGGACTGTGATGTCGACTATTGGGCTGATGGACACCCCTGCGACGATGGGAGCCTCGAGACCAAAGACGACGTGTGTGATGGCGCGGGTGGCTGTGCCGGCACTCCGTACACGTGTGACACAGGGCAGTGCATCACAAGCTCAGTCGCCAACGGGCAGAGCTGTGACACACTTTACAAGCCCGCGGGGACAGGGTGCGATGACGGCGACCCGGCGACCAGTCAGGACGCCTGTGACGGCCAGGGCGGCTGTGCCGGTCAGGCCTTGGATTGTCCACTTGGCCCTTGTGTCGAGAGCGCCTCACCGAATGGCATAAGCTGCGGCTACGTCTACGCGGAGGTCGGGAGTGCGTGTGACGATGGGGACAGCAACACGGAAGGTGACAGCTGCAGTGCACAGGGCGAGTGCATCGGAGAGCTTATTGACTGCCCACTTGGTCCCTGTGATGAGAGCTCAACACCCAATGGCGAAGGGTGTGACACGGTATATAAGGCCGCTGGAACCATTTGTGATGATGGCCTCTCGACCACCAAAGATGATATGTGCGACGCCGCCGGGACTTGCGGAGGGACGCCCTACACGTGTGCACCAGGGGTGTGCGAGCTGGCCTCGACTCCTAACGGTCAGGACTGTGATGCGACCTTCGCCCCCCTCGGGACCGACTGTGACGACGAAGAGCTAGGCACTCAGAACGACACCTGCGACGGCGAGGGCACGTGCGCCGGGACGCCCTATACCTGCGAGCCGGGCCCCTGCGAGATCAGCTCGGTGCCAAACGGTGAAGGCTGCACGGTGGTGGTTTTTGACGAGGGGACCGCCTGTGATGATGGTGACCCGACCACCGCAGACGACACCTGCAATGCTCAGGGTGAATGCGGCGGGACGGCAATTGAGTGCCAGCCTCAGCAGTGTGAGATCACAAGCCAGCCTGACGGCGCGGGCTGCGCGGTGACCTATGCCGAGGCAGGGACCCCCTGTGACGACAGTGACAAGGGTACACAAGAGGACTTATGCGACGCCGAGGGCGCATGCGCTGGGACGCCTTACGCCTGCGAGCCTGGCCCCTGCGAAGTCAGCTCGGTGCCAAACGGTGAGGGCTGTGATGTGACCCTCGCCCAACCCGGGGCCCCCTGCGACGACGGCGATGAGGGGACCGAGGGCGAAAGCTGCGACCCCGACGGGGCCTGCGTTGGCCTTAGCGATGAGTACTCGGAAGGCGTCGACTGTACTGATATTTGGAAGAAGAACCCCGACGCGCCATCAGGGACCTACATCATCGACCCCGACGGCGTGCCGACCGCGGCCATCGAGCCGACGACCGAGACAGGTGTTTTCATCAAGGCTCCAGAAGACGGTGACTATATCGAGCTCACTGTCGGTCAGGACGCCGGGGGCTCTGGCGAGACCATCCGCATCACGGTCGTCGATACTATGGGCAACCCGGGCCTCAATGAGATTCACGTCGCGCGTCTTGGGCCGGGGCAAATTCGAAACTTGATGGTCGACGCGATTAACGGAACATCGACCTCTGAGTACGTCGCCTATGGCCCCTTCTTCGATCCCGACGAGGGCCAGCTCAATGAAGTCAACGGCATCCAGGGGCTCGTGGCGACACCTGTTGATGGCGATACGGCGCAAGCGACGACCAGCATTCAGATCCACGGCGTGCCGCTTGAGGGTGAGTCCATCCGCTTGATGGACGCTCATGGTCATGCCCATCACCTGAGCTTCACCCGCGAAAACGACAACGTCACGATGTCTCTCATCGGCCTCGGGTCTGAAGCAGTGACGGGTGATTTGAGCACGGTCGCGGTCAAGCTCGCCTACGCACTTGAGCTCGCCGATGACGCCGATGTCCTCGAGGTCACCGCCGAGGTCGTCGACGAGGAGAACCGCGTGCTGCTCACACAAAACGCAGCAGGTGAGGCCAGCAATGTCCCGATGCGCCTGCGCAGCTTGAAGCTCTCGGGAGGAAACTTCACAGGCGGCGAGGGACCAGGTGCGGCCTTTGCCTCGCTTCGGGTCTCGACTGAGATCCCAGGAAAAGCCGGCTCGGACATCACGCTCGTCGCAAGCTCAACTCAGCTCTCTCCGACAACCGAGATCCAGACCGCCGCCTGGTGGAACGCGAGCGAGCCCCCCTATGAAGCTTACTGCGACATGACGAGCGACGGCGGCGGCTGGACGCGTGTCGCGAGCATGAACTTCGCGAGCGACGCGTGCCCTGGCGAGTGGCTGGCAGTCGACGGAGCGCCGCGCTGCGCTCGGACCGCGGCCGCCGTTGATCCGAGCACCTACGCACGGAGCGCCCTCTTCGCCTCCAATATCCTCGACGTAAAACAAGTCCGCGGTCAGGTCACGGCCCGACAGTTCGGCAGTCCCCAAGCATATGGCGGAACCGTCGCCCAAGACGCTGGGCTCGAAGAGGTCTACATGGCGGGTCTCTCCTGGACCCTCGGAGCCCCGACCCAGCGTCACCACGTCTACAGCCAGGCCGTCAGCATCGGCACGGCTGAGTCCGGTGAGTTCGAGACCGGCGACCTTTGCCCCATCGACGGCGGGACGATGCCCCCATACTTCGCGAACGTCGAGACCTCAGCGATGTGTCAGACAGGAAACGAGGGCGGCTGGGATGACATCTACGTCTGGCATGACGCTCCCCTTTTCAGCAGCCAAGCATTCGTCGCCAACGTCGATTATGCGACCGAGACGCACCTCGAGGGCCGCATCATGGCGCCGGACTTCGCCACCAATGAAGACATCGGCGTCGAGTCGGTCGACCTCTATGTGCGGAGCTGCAAGACGGTCTATGACGGCCAGGTCAATGGCGCAACGCAGCTCAGCGGTACCGGCGGCTATGGCGCTTCACTGGCTGACCTCGGTGACCTTGACGGTGATGGCGTGCCTGATTTGGCGGTGGGGATGCCGAGCGATGGCTCGGGTGGCTTTCAGAAAGGGGCCGTCACCATTCAGTTCATGAACGCCGATGGCACGGTGAAGTCCCAAATGCTCATCGCGCCTGGCTTGGCTGGCTTTGACGTCGACTTTACGGCCGATAGCGGCTTTGGGAGCGCGCTTGCGACCTTGGGAGATATCGACGGCGATGGCGTCACTGACCTCGCGGTCCACTCGAACGGGTTGGCCTTTACAGGCTCGGTCTGGATCTTGCGCCTGAACACTGACGGCACGGTCAAGGGCGCGAGCGTCATTGACGCAGACACCATCGCCGACGGCCTCTCAAGCTTTGGCGGCACGCTCTCGGAGTACGACCGCTTCGGCGCAGGGATAGGGGCGCTCCCCGACATGAACGGCGACGGGGTCCCTGAGCTGCTCGTGGGCTCACCGGGCGATGACGGGCTCGGAGAGGACCGAGGCGCTCTTTATCTGCTCAACTTGAGTCTGGATGGGGGGCTCACCCATGTCGAGGTCTTGGACATCGCTGACTTTGTATATGCCCAGGATGGACCCGCAAATAGCGCCCCTCAGGAACTCGGCGCGAGCATCGCAGTCCTCGGTGACCCCGATTTAGACGGTATCATCGAGGTCGCAGTCGGGGCGCCCGGCAACAACTTTGGCTGTGGAGAAGGCGGGGGCTCAAACGAGAACTGTGGTGGCGTTTGGCGACTTTGGCTCGAGGGATCTGGCGCGATCACTGCGAGCAGCTTTTTAAGCACTGCGACACTCTTCGGTGAATATCTGCCAGACGCGCGCCTTGGCGCATCACTAAGTGTCGCTGGTGACCTTGACAATAGCGGCTCTCAAGACCTCCTGGTTGGCGCCCCCGGGCTCAATGATGGCGCAGGCGGCGTGGTCCTCGTTTACTCACCGAATTTCGTCGACAATCTCATCGACAATCCGACGACGCCCGGCACGCACATCGACAGCCTAAGCGCTGGGCTCACACCAGCGCCACAACCCGGTGATGGCTTCGGAGCCGCACTGGCCTTCATGGATTTTGACGGTGACGGTGTGCATCACCTGCTCTCAGGCGCTCCTAGCGCCAACAGCGCTGACGGGGCGCTCTGGACCGTGGGCATGCACCAGGCCTGCACCGCATGGGGAAACGGCGTCGTCGAGT
>JBMYRH010000013.1:0-17414 GCA_049602155.1 Myxococcota bacterium
CAGCTGATCTCGGGTGTTTAGATGGTTGGTGTGCTGCGACAGTCTGTCAACGGTCACAGACACCGTGCAGGTCGGTAACACACCCTGCTTCCGAGTACTAGATACGGCTGGCGTGATGCCGTGGCTCAAGGTGTGGCGGTCATCGCCTTGATGTCCATCACGCAAGGTGACATTGGGCTCGCACCGCCAGCCGGATCGCTGGGGGCTTCGTAGTAGGCGGTCCCGACGACTTGAACTTGCAGGCCCTCGAAGGCTGCGATCTCTTCCTCTGGACGCCGCGCGTCGGCGTGCCAGATGGGGAAGAGCGACACGGAGGTCCCATCAGAGAGCACGATAGAGACGTGCCCTCGGAGCTGACGCGGGGCGACTGGTCGGCGACGCACGTCCACTTGCACGTATTTGCCACGCAGACGCGCGACCACCTCGTCGGCGTCGTCGAGGGACTCCTCGTCGGTGACAAGCGGCAAGGTGCCAGTACCTTCGAGCGCCTCAGGGAACCGGATCGATGACCGCGGCTTTGTGTCCCTGACAGCGGGCGTGGGCGCCGTCGAAGGCTTGGGGTTGGGCTTGAGGTTCTGGCTCATGACGTTGTCCTCCTCGAGCTGGCGTTCTTGGCTGGGTTGGCAGGCGAGGGCCATCGCCGCGATCCCCACACAGACGTTGAGTGTGCTCCATGACATCGACTTACTTACGCTTGTCCATCGCCATGGTGGTGGGGCTCTCACCGTGCTGCTTGTGCACGTCTTTATGCTGCTCATGGAAAGACTGCCCTGCCTTCTTCCCCACACCGTACAGTTGATAGACCCACTCGGTGTTCTGGGCCTCGTAGTCGCCCACGGCGTAATTTTCGAGGGTCATGCTGTCGGAGCCAGACTTCATGACCACGCCGGCCCAGTGGAAGTTCCAGGTCTTCTCCCCCTCGGCGAGGTCGGGGTGCCGCGCACCGCCAGTGGAGATGTGCAGGGCTTGGCCGACCTCGGGATCTGCGTAGCGGTTGACGGCCATCTTCTTGTCGAGCGCGTCACGCTCCTCATCGCTCAGCTTGTTGAGGGCGGCCTCGCAGACCGCCCACATCTCGCGCTCCTTGCGGGCTAAGCGTCGTCGAATCTTCTTCTTCGCGCTGTCGGTCGTCGCGCTAGGCCACTCGGAGATGATCCCACGATGCTGGGCGAGCATTCCCTCAATGATACCCCGAATCTCGGGGATGTGTTCGGCCACGATTTTGCACTTCGAGACGGCCCCCGACTCGTGCTTTGGCGCACTTCGAGCTCCTCCGTCCGCACCCTGGTACTCCGCGCTCAGGCTGCCTGAACCATCACCTCTGCCTTTGTCCGCGCCGCTCACCGTGCGTGCGCTGCGGCCGCAGTCGGCGTAGAGCAGCATGTCGTTATCTTTCGTGTTGTTCTGTGTGTTGGTCACGACGACGTCAGGGAGTGTGCGCTTCGTCCCCTTCTCGTCCTCGACCGTGATGCTGTAGCTACCGGCTTCGAGCGACATGACCGAGGTCCCAGCCTCGAGGAGCTTGGAGGCGCTCGCGATGAGCGAGGCGTCCGCGTAGGCGACCTTTGAGCCGTAGATGGTCTCGGCGTTGACCGCGATGCTGCCGTCGTCAGCCACGCGATGCGGCGTTCCCGTGATCATCTGGTCGGTGTAGCACTGGACCGCGGCGTCTCCGATGTCACGGACCGCGGCACCCTGAGGCAAGAGGTCTTGCGCGCTTTGTCCGGCCACGACGCGATCGGCTGCGGCGTCTGCGGCGACCTCATATCGGTCGCCCGCGCGCCCCATCCCGCCCGAGAGCTGGACGCCATCTGATTGCTGAACCACATGGGCGGCCTCATGGGCAGCGAGGTGCTTCGAGGGCCCCGTGTCCGCGAATGCGACGCGGTTCCCGACGGCGAAGGCGCGCGCCCCCAGCTGTTCGCACGCCGCTGTCGCGGCAGGGCCCGTGTAGGCCTGCACCGCCCCCATATCGACGCCATAGCTGGACTCGATCGCCGCGCGATGGGGCAGCGCTCCCGAGGGTCCTTGAAAGGCGGCTTGGGCGATGGACTGAGCACTCGACGAGCGGTCGCCGCCCTCGCACTGAAGCCCCGCATGGGACTTCGGCTGCAGAGCTCTCGTGCCCTCGGCGAAGGACATCGTACGCAGTTGGCGCGTCAACGCGTCACCTCGGTGGGCGTTTGCCGGCCCCTCTGCGGCGCCTTCAGGGCGTGTCTCGGTGTCCTTGGCAATCTTCATATGCCGTCCTCATGACGCAGCGGTGTACGCCGATGACCGATCGACGCAGAGCAGGGTTCCCCGAGACGCCTCGACCGTACATAACTCGCGCGATTGGCACAAACTTGGCGCACCCCGTGACGCGCCCGTTGTCGTTGTAGACCGCCTTTGAGGTCGCTCGACGCCGACATGACGGTTAGGCTGCCGCCATGATCGTACGATGCACTCAGCGCCCCCTGTCGACCACCACCCTCTGCTTCCGCGGGCTCTCGCAGCGCTCGAAGCGCGGGGCGCTCGTCCTCACCGCTCTCCTCATCTTGGCCCTTAGCGGCTGCTCCTCCGACGCAGAGGCTGACCCCGCTGTTCAGGCCCCGGACACCCAGCAGACTGTGGAAGACGACATGACCTCCACAGGCACAGCGGGTCAGGACGCCACGTCGAGGGCTGATGTCAACGCTGGTGCGCAGGTCGTTGATGCTGTGACGGAGGTCGACGCTCCCGCTGAGGATGTCCAGGCCGGGACACCTGATGCAGGAGGTCCATCAGACTCGGTGTCTTCTTTCGACGCAGCGCCTCCCTTTGACGCGCAGATGACTGCTGATGCGGCGGCGCCTCTTGATGTGGACGGGGGCCCGGAAAGTGAGGTGCCCTCTGATGCGACGCAGCCCTCTGATGTCGAGGTGGCGGTTGACGGCGAGGTGGCCCTAGACGGCGACAGTGAGGAGGGGGCGCCTGAGGGGTGCACCGATCACGCAGCGTGGCCGACTCGTGTGCTCTTCATCGGCAATTCGTACATCGGCTCCAACGGTGGGCTCGACAGCGCGCTCGCGAGCTTCGCTGCGGGACAGCCTTGCAGCCCTGGCTTTGCGATGGCGCACGCGAAGTACTCGCCGGGGGGCAAGAAGCTGCATCAGCACTACGCGGAGGCGACGACGGAGGGGTCCACCTTGCATGGCCTCCTGAACGACCCCTTGGGTTGGGACATCGTGGTGCTCCAAGATCAGAGCCAGGTGCCGGGGTTCCCGAAGGAGTGGTCGACAGACAAGGCCCAGAGCCTGGAGCAGATGGACGATTGGGCGCTCCTCATCGAAGGCGTCGGGGCTCGTGTGGTCTTCTTCATGACCTGGGGTCGCCGAGATGGTGACCCGGCCAACAGCATCTACGCGACCTACAGCGCGATGCAGGACTTGCTCGCGCAGGGCTATCAGGAGTACGCGGACTTGGCGCAGGCCGCGGCGGCCAAGCCCGTCGGTGTGGCACCGGTCGGGCTGGGGTGGCGCGCAGTCCACGACGACGCGCTCGCTGTCACGGTGGGTCAGGTGGAGACCACCGCGCGCTTCACGTCCCTCTACTCGGGGGATGGGAGTCACCCGAGCGTGCGTGGGACCTACCTCGCAGCCGCAGTCTTCTTCGAATTCCTCACGGGCACCCCTGCAGCGCTCGGGACGTGGCATCCAGACGCCATCAAGGCAGAGGATAAAGCGTGGCTGGACGAGGCCGCGAGCGCGGCGATCGCGAGCCCTTGAGGCGAGGCGGCGTGCCTCGGCGCGTTCTCGGGTGACATACGCGGCCTGTCAGCATAGCGTCTCAATCACGTGAAACCCGACCGATGCGAGGGCCCCTCATGACGATGATTGAAGACGACTTGCCGGACCATGACGTGGCCAAGACGCTCCGGGCGCTTGGGGTAGAGGGGTCGGGTCACCCGCCTCGGATCTTGATCCTCTACGGCTCGTTGCGCGAGCGGAGCTTCAGTCGACTCCTGGCCGAAGAGGCCGAGCGCGTGCTGACTCACTTTGGGGCCGAGGTGAAGGTCTTTCGCCCCCATGACCTGCCAGTCTTTGACCGCATGTCGAATGACCACCCAGAGGTTCAGAAGCTGCGGGCGCTCTCACTTTGGTCCGAGGGCCACGTCTGGGTGAGCCCGGAGCAGCACGGGAGCATGACTGGGGTGTTTAAGAACCAGCTGGACTGGATCCCGCTCTCCGATGGTGCCGTGCGCCCGAGCCAGGGGCGCACCTTGGCCGTGATGCAGGTCTGTGGTGGGTCGCAGTCCTTCAACACGGTCAATCAGCTGAGGATCCTCGGGCGCTGGATGCGCATGGTCACGATCCCCAACCAGTCCTCGGTCGCCAAGGCCTGGCAGGAGTTCGATGACGACGGGCGCATGAAGCCCTCAAGCTACCGTGACCGGGTCGTCGATGTCCTCGAAGAGCTCTTCCGCTTCACGGTGCTGATGAGGGATCGAAGTGACGCGCTGACCCTCCGCTACAGCGAGCAGAAGCAGCTGGCGGCGCAGGGTGCACTGACCAAGGGTCAGGGTGTCTAGGTCACCGTCTTTGACCTCAGCTCACGCAGGTCGAGGCTTGCCAACGCTGAAGGTCTGAGGCTGTGATGACGCCCCCCGCCCAAGGAACCGACTGTGTCGTTACAGCTGCATACCCTTGCCCCGATTACCTTGACCATTGGCCTATTGATTTCAGGGTGCGTGAGCACCACGGAGAACCTGATGAGTGACGCTACCCACGCTGCCCATGAGCCTGCCACGACGACCCCTTGGGAGGTCGATCGTTTTGCCGATGTCCGAGTGCTGCGCTACGAGGTGCCCGGGTTTGACGCGCTGCCGCTGCGCGACAAAAAGCTCGCCTATTACCTCACGGAGGCGGCGCTGGCAGGGCGCGACATCACCTGGGACCAAAACCACGCGTCGAACCTCGTGGTGCGCAAGACCATCGAGGCTCTGGTGAGCGTCAGCGCAGGGGAGGGCGACCCTGCGTGGGCAGCGTTCTTGACCTGGGCCAAGCGCGTCTGGTTCTCCAAGGGGATCCACCACCACTACTCGACGCGGAAGTTTGAGCCGGGTTTTGGTGCAGACGACCTCTCGCGCTGGATGCACAGCGTGGAGAGCGGGTCGTTGCCGATCGCGCCCGGCGGCGATGTGGCCGCGCTCGCAGCCGAGCTCTCGTCGGTGCTCTTCGACGAGGCCATCGACGCCGTGAGGGTGGAGCAGCGCGACGGGGTAGACGTCGTCACAGGCTCGGCCAACAACTTCTATCGCGACGTCACTCAGGCTGACGTTGAGGCGTTCTACAGCGAGAAGATCGATGGGGACGATGACACGCCGATCTCTCACGGCCTGAATTCGCAGCTCGTGCGCTGCGACGACGGCCTCGTGGAGCGCGCGTGGCACATCGGGGGCCTCTACTCCGAGGCGATTGAGGAGGTCGTCCTTTGGCTGGAGCGCGCCATCGAGGTCGCGGAGAACGCCGAGCAGCGCGCGGCGCTCACCCACCTCGTGCGTTACTACCGAACGGGAGACCTTGAGGACTTTGATCGCTACAGCGTCGCGTGGGTCAAAGACACCGAGAGCCGCATCGACACGATCAACGGCTTCATCGAGACCTACGGTGATTCACTGGGGTACCGCGGGACCTGGGAGGCGCTGGTGAGCTTCAAGGATCTTGAGGCGAGCAAGCGCATGACGACGATCTCAAGCCACGCGCAGTGGTTCGAGGCGAACTCGTCTATCCTGGAACACCACAAGAAAGAGAAGGTCACCGGCATCATGGGGACGGTCATCACGGTGACGGGCTCTGGCGGTGACTCGTCGCCGACGCTGCCTCTAGGAGTGAACCTCCCGAATGCGGACTGGATTCGCCGCGACCACGGCTCGAAGTCCGTCAGCTTGGGCAACATCGGTCACGCGTACCACGAGGCCGGCAAAGGCTCCGGGCTGCTCGAGGAGTTCGCGCTGACCGACGATGAGGTGACCCGAGCTAAGGCCCATGGATTCGTCGCCGATCACCTTCACACCGACCTGCACGAGGTCATTGGCCACGCCTCCGGGCGCTTGGATCCTGGCGTGGCGGGGCTCAACACCACGCTCAAGCAGTACGCCTCCACCCTCGAAGAGGCGCGCGCGGACTTGGTCGGGCTCTACTTCTTGATGGATCCCAAATTGATCGAGCTCGGGCTCATGGAGAGCCTCGAGGTAGGCCGCGCTGCCTACGACGACTACATCCGCAACGGGCTCATGGTGCAGCTCGCTCGCATCACCCACGGCGACGACATCGAGCAGGCGCACATGCGCAACCGGCACCTGGTCTCGAAGTGGACGCTCGAGCACGGCGATGGGGCCATCGAGCGCGTTGATCGTGAGGGCAAGACCTACTTCGTGGTCCGGGATTACGACCGCCTTCGTGTCCTCTTTGGTGAGCTCTTACGCGAGGTGCAGCGCATTAAGTCCGAGGGTGACTTCGAGGCGGGCAAAGCCCTGGTTGAGACCTACGGCATCAAGGTCGAGCCGGAGCTGCACGCGCAGGTCTTGGCGCGCTACAACGCGCTCGACCTAAAGCCCTACTCGGGCTTCATCGCGCCGCGGCTGGTGCCCCTTGAGGAGGGGGGCCAGATCGTGGACGTGACCGTCGAATACCCCAGAGATTTTACCGCCCAGATGCTCCGCTACGGTCGTGAGCATGCGACGCTCTCGGCGCGACCGTCTGCAGGTGGCTGTCAGCCCTGACTTGTGTGGTCTACTGGAGCCAGACGTGGTCGACCTGGGCGTTCCAGCTGCTCGGTCCGCAGTCCGCGCGGCACACCATGACGTACCGGAGCGGGTCGTTGTTGGGCTTGTAGCAGAAGGTCTTGCCCGGGTTCGACGTCTCATCTGCGTAGCTTGAGTACTGGTAGACGTAGTTGAGGGTGCTGTTCTCGGTGTGCGCGAAGACGTCGATGCCGGTCTTGCCGGCGCCCTTGCAGAGTTCGCACTGGCCGCCGCAGTCATCGCCGCTACAGCCTGAGTCTCCGGCCCAGAATTCGACGCAGATCTCGTCCGGCGTACACGTCAGCCCGAAGTCCACGATGGTGCAGGCGCTCACGGGCACGCCGAGGAAGTCGAAGGTGTTGTCGGTGCCCGACCAGAGCTCCGCGACTTGGCCGTCATTGGTGAGCACGTTGGTCGCATCACAGACCCCATTGCCCGAACCACCAGGCCCGGAGATCACCGCGACCGGGTCGACACAATTGCCCGCAGGCTCTTCGACACAGACGCCGCCCTCACAGCTGCCAGCGGCACAGGGCTGGGGAGCACTCCACTCCTGACACGGGTCAGCATCGTAGTCGCCACAGAGCATCAACGCTGTCCCTGAGCACTGCGTTTGGCCTGCGGTGCAGTCATCGTCACAGCACTGCTGGTCACAGGTGCCGCCACAGCCGTCGCTCTCTCCACAGGCCTTGTCGACACAGTCGGGGCTGCAGCACCCCGAGCCGTCTAAGCAGGTCCCTCCGCAGCCGTCCGCAGCGCCGCAGAGCTTACCCCCACATGCCGGCTCGCAACATGCCCCACCACACACACCGCCACATCCGTCATCTTCACCACAGTTTGTGTCGTCGCAGGTCGGGGTGCAGCAGGCGCCCTCAAGGCATATCGCGCCCTCGGCGCATGTCTCGGAGGCGACCTGCTCCAAGCACGCGTTGTCCGCGCTCTGGCTGCAGGTCATGACCGACGCGCCGTCACAGCTGAGGGTGCCCTCCACATCGCACTCATGGGTGCAGCAGCCGCTCCCGATGAGGCACGTCCCTTCGCAGCCGTCTTTTTCGCCGCAGACTTCATCGATGCACCATGGTTCGCAGGCGCACTCCAGGTCATCGGTGCAGCTCTCGTTCTCGGCGCATGACCCGCAGTTGAGCTCACCGACGCATCCGTCTGGGACCACCCCGCACTCGGCCCCGAGGGCCTCGCAGGTCGTGGGGAGACAGGGAGGGGTCACATCGGTGGTCGTGGCGTCGCTCTCGACGAGGGTGTCCGTTGCAGCGTCGTCATTGTCGACGTCCGAGCCAGGTTGCACCTCGGTGAATGTGTCATCTGTGGGCGCGTCGACGACCTCTTCCGCTGCATCCTCGCTCGCCTCGATGGCTGCGTCGAAGACCGGGCTCACATCATAGGCCTCGGCGCCTGTGTCTTCGGGAGCCGGGGAGGCGCTCTCGCCGCACGCGGCGATCGAGAATGCGAACAGAAAGCAGCCCAGTTGCAGGCGAGTCATGCGCAGGCTCCTTGGGGTAGCGACAGATGGCAGGCCCCGCTTCAGTGTGTGAATGGCCCTAAGGGTTACCCAAGCCGACGACCTTTACAATCGCGCAGCAGGGGCAGACGGGGGTGCGTTGTCCCTCACCTTCTCGCCAGGTATCGTGACGCACCCTTTGTGATTCCTGTTGTGTGCGGTGCCTGGGCTCATCTTTGCTTGTGCTGTCGACCCCGTGCGCGCTGCGTCAAGGCGCTGTATCATGTAGGCTCACCCGTGGACTGAGAGCCTCCCTCTTTTAGACGACCGTGGTGCGATGACATGACCGAGCCCGCGCTTCAGTTTCGATTCGCGACCCCGGATGATGCGACGATCATCTATGACTTCATCGTGGCGCTCGCCGTGTACGAGCGGGAGCCTGACGTGGTCGAAGCCACTCCGGAGTCGCTCAGGGCACAACTCGAGGCTCAACCGTCACCCTTTGAGTGCCTCATCGCTGAGCAAGGGGGCATCCCCGTCGGCTTCGCGCTCTTTTTTCATAACTACTCGACGTGGCGCGGTCAGAGGGGGCTCTATTTGGAGGACCTCTTTGTCCTCGAGTCGTGGCGTGGCCAGGGGATAGGCAAGCGCTTGCTGGCCACATTGGCGTCACTGACCCTCAAGCGGGGCTGCAGCAGGCTCGAGTGGCAGGTGCTTGATTGGAATCAGCCGGCCATCGACTTCTACGCCTCGCTCGGGGCGCCCGTGCGGAGGGGCTGGTTGCCATGTCGCTTAGAGGGTGAGCCCTTGCTCGCCCTTGGAGACCAAGGTGCCACCCTGAATGAGGAGCCCTGAGGCCTGTCGGGGTGGTGACGCCGAACCGCCAGGGGGCCTCTTTCGCCACGAGTTGGCGGTATATCAAGTGATCACAACGGCTGAGCCTCGCGTGACGCGTTGGCTGTTCGCGCGGGGAGCGCAGGACGGCGCAGATGGGCGCAGAGGTGCGGTGTGAGGGTGCCGTCGGCCTCGCAGTCTCACGCCGAGGTTGACTTTGTCCGCTTGCACATGTTCGCGTCTGCGTCCTGGTTCGCTTGGGCTCGCGAACCGCTCTGTCCTGCCAAGACGAGAGGGCCCGAGTCTCTTTCCCCCTAGGAGGGTGTGATGTTGAAGTCGCTACAGTTGTTCACCCTGGCCGCCGTCGGCCTTACTCTCGTTGCGTCGCCGGTCGCCGCTGAAGGTCGTGACCAGAGGGTGGTCGCGAAGGAGATGCTGGCGAACGAGCTCTTGAAGACGTATCGCACTGACATCCAGGTGGGGGAGAACACCTCCCAGATTCACCAAGGCCAGGTGAAGCACCCCCTGTTGAAGCTCATTCACAGCGACTGCTCCCGCGGTGTCGAGTCATGTGAGGCGTCGTGGAAGGCCCTCGCTGGTAAGCCCATGGAGGGTGTGGGGCAGGTCTTCTTTGATGCGCTTGATACAAACCAGTGGACTGGACCGCATGGCTGCGCGGGGAGCCCTCAGGTTTGTGGGCCGAGCGGGGAAAATTGGTCCTTCACCATCGAGGGTCCGCACACCCGTGCACGCCCGAAGAGCGCGGTCCCGGCTGCGAAGGGGTTGGTCCTCTATCCGGTGGAGGGCGCAGCGGCGCGCATCGCGGCGACGATCGAGACCGAGAAGAAGCAGGGTGACCTCTGGCAAGAGTACGTCGCCATGCCCTATGAGGCGCTCTACTACATGGGGGCGAAGGATCAGCTGGGGGCCATCCTCAAAGGGTTGACCTTCAACGCGCGGAACAAAGAGCGGTCTCAGGTGAAGCCCACCCTGCTTCACTTGCCGGCCTGGAGCCTCGCGCCGGAGCAGGTCGAGCAGATCGCCTCTTTTTGCGTCGAGCTCTTCTCTTCAACCGACGAGAACAACCGCCCCATCGCGGCGTGCATCCGCTACCTCGGGATGGTCGAGACGACCCATGAGGATGCCCGGGAGTTTATCGCCAATTACGCAAACGGTCAGGGGGACTCATGGCTGCATCTGCATGGGATCCGTGCAGCGGCTGGTCTGGCGCTCAAAGACGCCAAGGAGAACCTCCAGGGTAACCTGAAGAAGGCGTACCGGGAGAAGACGCTGCGCATCCGGAAGGGGAAGAAGCGCATCGAGAAGAAGGTCGACACCTGGTCCGCTCATCACCAAGCCGTGCCCTCCGCGGTCGCGCTCATGGGGATGAAGGACAAGCAGGCCGCCAAGGCGGTCGCGTACTGGCTCAGCTTTGAGGAGCGCGGCGGCAGCGAGCAGTTTGTTCACAACCAGGGCTTTCGTCTGCTGGCTCGTGAGGCGAACTTCGCCGACCCCAAGACCAAGAAGAAGCTCCTGAAGCTCTTGAGTAAGGCTTGGAAGAAGGCCGCTAAGCTCGCCGAGAGTCAAAGCGGCATGGAGCGCGACGTCTTTCAGGCTGCGCTGGGGTTGAGCCAGCTTGGTGACAAGGCTGCGGTCGACCTCTTGGTGAGCTACATCAAGGGCAAGAAGGGCCGTGAGAGTGACATCCGCGAGATCTTCAAAGCCTGGGGTGGCGACACCAAGGCCATCATGCACGGGGGGAACTCCAACATCGGCATCGGTCACCTCACCGTCGGCAAGACCGGGGTCCCCGCGAAGTTGGCCCAAAGCGTCGCTGACGTCATCGTCAAGCGGATGAAGTTCTGGAGCGATAAGAACACCAAGGGGCTCGCGACCAACGTCGTGCTCGACCTGAAAGCGCGCATCGCTGGGGCAGCAAACGGGCTCTAGCCCCATCTGGGCCAAGGCGAGCCAAAGCGCCTCATAGTCGGCCCTAAAATCGAACGATTCAACTCATGGTAGGAGCGCTTCGCGGTCTTGGGTTGGCCTCCCTAGGTCAACCCAAAGGCCGAGCTGCGTGTGCCCGTATAGCTCCGCCGCCGTGACCTTTGAACTGGGGGGTCATGTGGGTGAGGGCCCGTGATGCGGGGGCGACGATCGGTGGCCACGTGCAACGTTCGCATGTGAAACACCTAGGAAGGTTCTGTTTTGTTGAACTTTGGAAGCAAAACGTTTCGTTTTTCCTGATTGTTGGTCTGACTTAGGGTCGCGGTCTACAGAGCACCTGTGCTCTCCCTGCGAGTGAGCGGCCCATGCGATATCTGACCTCTCTGTTTGTCTTGGCGTTTGTGTGTGTCGGCTGCGCGGGTAGCCCGTCCTCTGACTTGGGCACGCCGTCCGAGGTGAGCGCGAACGAATCCTCACAGGAGGACCCTGGCGTCGCCTCCACGGAGACATCGGTCGAAGAGTCAGCTCAAGATACAGCGCCCACCAGGGCGTCGGAGCCGCCGACAGAGCCGAGCACCCCGGATGATCATGTCTCGCCTCCGGGGGGAGGGATCAGCCCGCCGCCGCCGAGCGGTGAGCCGGTCAACCCTGAGATCTGCTCGGGGGACCTAGAGGGTGCCCTGCAGCCCTTCGGCGGGGCCTGTTGCTACACGGGTGATCACGACCATAACGCCGACTGCGTCTGGTACAGCGACGCTTTCCAAGACAGCGCTGGGCAGTGTATGGACGGACAGTGCGCGACGGGGAGCTGCCTCTTCGGGACCTACTGTTCAAAGAATTGCACGGTCTACGCTGACGAGGTCCGGAACGACACGCTCACGCCCGGTGTGGATGGGATCAACGACCCGACCGCCCTTGAGGAGTGCGCGGGGGCTGCGAATGGCCCGATGGGTGCCGAGTACCACTGCGTCAATCAGGCCAACGTCACCGAGGCCTCTTGGGGCGTCTGTCGACCGGGGACGACCTTCGCTGATTGTGACTCAAACGTGGACTGCCCGAACGATGAGATCTGCGCGCCGCTCTACGTCATGGGCCAAGTCGAGAGCCGGTGCATGGCCCGGGAGAAGCAATCCGCAGACGTCGGCGATGCGTGCAATAGCGATCCCAACGCGGGCCCCATTCAGCACTGCGCCAGCGGGTTCTGTTACGGCGGCGCCTGCGTCAGCCTCTGTAAAGACGTGTCCGACTGCTTGACCGACGTCTGTCTCGGCGGGAGCTGCAGCAAGGACCCCGCGCGGACGTGCGGGGCCGACGCCGACTGCAGCGCCTTTGAGTGCATCGAGACGGCGCCCTTCGCGACGAACGCCTACACGCACGGGCTGTGTATGCCGAAGCCTTGCTTCGCTGAAGACGACTGCACTGACCCGGACTGGTTCTGTCGCCCCTTTTGGAACGGCGCAGACGTCGTCGATGAGGTCGCCTACGCCCCAGCATGCACCCTCCAACCGGAGGAGACGGTGGGCTATGGCGAGGCCTGCAGCGTGCCCGGCGACGATGCCGGTCTGCCGCTCTGCGCGTGGGAGCAAGGGTGCCTCGCCAACCACTGCTCCGCGCCGTGCTCGGCCGCCGAGGACTGTGAAGCTGGGAGTGAATGCCTTCATGCGCTTCAGTGGGCGCTGGATGTCGACAAGAACGAGACCCTCGACACCTACTTGAATGTCGACGCTTGCCAAGTGTGGCCGCATGTCGGCGTGCCCACCGACTGCGTTTCCGACGCCGATTGCCCCGAGGGGGCGCATTGTCAGTTCCGCGTTGTAGGCAGTGGCGAGGGAGAGGACCGCACTTGGCGTGGGGAGTACAAGTGTCGTGCGGATGCAGAGGGTCAGCTGAGCCTCGGTGACGTCTGCGATACATCCTCGGCCCACCTCTGTGCCTCGGACCTCTGCCTTGAGACCCCGGACCAAAAGGGCGCCGGGGGGCTCTGCAGCGCGTACTGCACGGCGGCCTCTGACTGCGAGAGCGCTGCGTCGGGCATGAAGAGCGTGTGCACGAGCATGCTGATGACAGGTCAGAACAACCTGACCCCTGCGGATGACGTCTACGTCGCGCACTGCGCGCCCACCTCTGCAGAGAGCTCTTTGGCCTCCTGCGAGGCGACACGCCACTGTGTAGCCCCCAATGAATTCTGCCGGGCGCATGCCATCGCGGGAAACCCGGACGCCCCTGCGCTGGTGGAGTATCTCTGTGTGGACGGGCAGGTGGGCAGTTCACCGGCCGGCGCGGTGGGGGCATCCTGCGCGGAGGACGCGGACTGTTTGGGTCGGACGTGCGTCCTAGGGGCGTCGGCGCTCGGCTACTGCTCCGAGCTGTGCCTGACCGACGAGGACTGCCAAACCTCTGAGGGGCTCTCCGGGCTCACCTGCAAGCCTGAGACGCTCATCGAGCGACAAGACGCAGCGATGAGCGCGATCACAGCGCGTTGTTTGCTCTAGGTCGGGTGGACCTTGAGGGTCACGGGCTCAGCGTCGTTTGGCACATGGAGGCGCTCGGTTTTTCCAGCACTGAATGAGGCCACCTCTTCCCTATCGTAGGGTTCTATGGTTGGTGATGAGTACGTCGTTCATCACACCTTCTGGACAGGAGAGTGCCCCGTGACCATGACCCGACTGATCGCATGCATCGCCTTCGTGAGCTTGGCGCTTGTTGGCTGTGACTCGGACACGGCGGATGGCCCAGGCCCAGGCTCTATGAGCGGCAGCTCTGACAGCAGCGCCATCAACACCGACGCGTTGACGCTCGCGACCTGTCAGCAGTCTTACGGTGAGGGCGTCCCGGCCTTCTTCTCCGAGTACTTTGCGTGCGTGGACGTGACCTCAGCCGGGGAGGGCACGACGATCATGACCGACGGATTGCCCCCTCACGCCAGCCCGTATTACTCGGCTGGCGATGCGAACTATGTCGCCTGGGATGACCGTGGGGGCTCCCACTCCAAGAACCCCAACGAGCTCAGCGCCATCAATTTCTCGATGACGGTCCCCGCCAACCCTGTCGCCAAGGGCATCACCATCGACGCGTCCATGGTGGATAACACGATGAACACGAGCGACGACGAGTACTCAGGGGGACCTGTCGGGGTCGCGCTCAACGGCGTGGTCATCTTCGCCGCGATGGCGGAGCCTGGGGATGACTTGGCGGACGAGGCGTTCACCTTTGACCTCTACGAGGGGCACCCGGCGGGGACGACCTACCATTACCACTTCGAGACCCCTGGGCCGCTTGAGGTCTTGGTGGATCGTGGCCTGTCTGACAACGCAGAGCCTGGCGCAGGGGGCTTGGAGATCTACGGGTTCATGTGCGACGGCACCTTGGTCCTGGGCTGCACAGAACTCGACGGCTCGATCCCTGACGACAGCGACTTTGACGCTCAAAACGGCCACGTCCATGACATCACCGATGGGACGACGACCTACTTCGCGAGCCGCTACCACACGCACGTCTGCCCGGAGCGGTGGCCGGGCTACCCATTTTTCCCCGAGATCGCGTACTACGAGACCACAGCCTGCCCTCGCCCGGGTCAGAACTAGTCGGCGATTAGGCGATTTGCACCGATGCGCAACGCGCCCTTGATCGCGCTGACTTTCCTCAGCGCTTGGACACTTGGGCATGCACCTGCCGAGGCACACGGTGGTCCACCGGCGACCCATGACGTGCTCTTGAACTCGGGCGATGTGACGCTGGTGACCTCGCATGGCTTCTTCGCCGATGACATAGGGTGGGCTTGGATCTGCGACGAGGCGACGGACGCGGACATCGCCGCGAGCGCCGCACGGACCTCCAGTCGATGGTTTGTCGGGACGCTTTATGGGCTCAAGACGAGCTTGGATGGGTGTGAGTGGGTCGATGATCCTGCGCTCATCGATACGCATATCCTGCGGGTCATCGCAGATACTCAAGACCCCGAGCGAGTCTGGGTCGTCACGATGGACGGGCTCTGGGTCGTCGACGGGCTCGACGACGCCCGCCTCGATTGGCCAGCTGAGTTTTCGCTTCGTCACGCAGGCCAGCGCGCCGATGGGGGCCTCCTCTTGGTCGGCTTTGATGGCCCCTCGCCGGTGGCTCAGCTCGGCGCGCAGCGCATCCCCTTGCCCGCTGAGACCGGGCGCATCGAGGTGCTCAGCGCCGATGCCTTGGGGCGCTTCTATCTGCGCTTCCCGGCCGGGATGACCGACCGGCTCGTGCGCGTCTCCGAGGCTGGCGCTGAGGTCCTCATCGCCCAAACCGAGTTGATCCGCGACGTCGCTTTGCTCGGCGATGCGCTCTACGTGATCTACAGTTCAGGCGTGTCTTGGTCCGCTGATGATGGGGCGCAGTGGGCGCCGCCGACGGGGGCGCCGATCACCTGCCTGCGTCACGGTACCGGGGGCGTCTATGCGTGTCCGCCACAAGGGTCTGGGGCGGCGCTCTGGCACGCGCCCGCGGTGGCGCCAGACCCGGCCGAGTGGCCCTGGGAGTCAGCCTTGGCCTTCTCGGCTGTGTCGCCCCATGCCTGCGCGCCGGGCTCGACGGTGCGGAACATCTGCCCGCTCATTTGGCCCATCGTCGCCGATGAGCTCGGCGTCCTCACCGAGGCGGCCTCGGAGGACATCACCGAGGCGCCTCGTGACGCCTCAGGGTGCGGTGTTGGTCGCATAGGACGTCGAGGGAACCTGGCGTTCTGGGCGCTCGTCATCCTGCTCGCGCTCATACGCTCTGGGGTGCGGGGCCCTGTTAGGCGTTTGTGGGCTTGATGTAGAGCGCGACTGGGGCTGTGATACCTTTGACCTCGAAGTCTCCGGCGTGCGTGAGGGTGTCCACGTGCTTGGCGACCGCTTGGGAGAACACCGCCTTAGAGTCGACACACTTGGTGAGCCCTTCGAGGCGGCTGGTGAGGTTCACGGCGGGCCCCATGACGGTGAAGTCGAGGCGATCCGGGGTGCCGATGTTGCCATAGAGGACCTTCCCAATGTGGCAACCGAAGCCGGCGTCTAGGGGGAGGGCATGGGACTCTGCGACGATTTGAACACCGCGGGTCGCGGCGTCGGTGGCGTCGATCATGGCGCTGGCGATCTCGGCATCGCTCCGGGTGTCGCGTCGGAAGACGATCAACATGGCGTCCCCGATGAATTTCAGGATCTCGCCCCCTTGCGCGGTGGCGGCCTCGCCGATGACCTCGAAGAGGGCATTCATCACCGGGAGCATCCCCGAGCCGCCAAGGTGCTCGGAGAGCGCCGTGAAGCCTCGGATGTCGCAGAACATGATCCCAGCCTCGATCTCCTGAGAAGAGCCCCGCGCGATGTCGCCGCTTAGGACGCGTGGTCCGGTCTTCCTCCCGAGGTACGTCTTGGCCAAGGCCATCGACTGCGACGCCTGACAGGCACCAAAGAGGCTCAGGGCGAGGATGTTCTTGATGCGTGAGATTTGCGCTTCGAAGTCGTCGGGGAACGGGGCGGTCGCTGCGACGCTCATCAGCTGTGGGAGCGGTACCCCTGGGATAGGGAGGGCGAGGGCGAGGTAGTCGACCATCCCGTTCGCGCGCAGGGTCTTGAGGATCTCATGCCTCAGGTTGTCCTCGGCCAAGTTGATTCGGAGCGCGTCTTGGCCGCTTTGAAGGAGGTCGAAGTAGGGGCTGTGCTTTGGGAGGTTCTCCGCCAATGACCCTACGTGGATATCGGCGAGCGACGAGGGGAGGTCTTGCTGCGCGCGCTGTTCGTGGGTGACCAAGAAGGTCTCTTCGAAGGCGGAGTCGCTGTTCCAGGTGAGCATGATGCCCCAGTAGGTGGGGTGCCTTAAGGCGCCCAATTTTGTCATGGGGATCTGGATCCGGCCGATGCTCACGCCCATCTCGGTGAGCAACTGTCGAACCCCCTCGACGAGGGGCTTCAGGCTCTCCTGTTGCGTGGCTTGCTCGACGTGCGACACCATCAGCTGGGCGGCGCGTTCTGTGAGGTCTACCTGGGTCACTGCTTGAGCTCATCGTCTGAAGGCTGGCGTGCGTTCAGAATATAGCACGCCGCGCAGCAAATGCCGGTCTGGTTCTGAGTCATCCCTCCTCGGTACTGCGCCACTGACGTGACACAGAACGACGGATGCATTGGCCCAACAATCGTGCTTCAATCGGGCCATGAAGTTCTGGACCTTAGCCATGACATTCGCCCTAGTGGGGTGCGGCGTGAGCACGGACTCCGACACGGGGATCCCCGTCGTGGGGGCCGGTGCCTACACCGTCGGTGATACGAACCCTCAGGGCCCCTCAGACGCCACAGAGGGCGATGATCTCGCGGAGGGGCCGGAGACCTCGCCTGAGGACGTCAGCGCCCCCATCGACGTGGCCCGACCCGAGGAGGTCACCCCTGACCCGCTTGAGGACGTGATCGA
>JBMYRH010000013.1:17512-180313 GCA_049602155.1 Myxococcota bacterium
CTGCCCGAGCCCGAGCCCGAGCCCGAGCCCGAGCCCGAGCCCGAGCCCGAGCCCGAGCCCGAGGACGTGGGTGTCGCCGATGCGGATGCCGCCGTGGTCCCCGACCAGCCTGAGGACGCCGCGACCGCCGAACCTGAGCTCATCCCTTACGACCCCTGCGCGCCTGAGCACCTCGACGAAGACACCGACGGCGATGGCCTGTCGGACTGCGAAGAGCTCAGCGACACCCTCGAGTCGACGGATCCCACTCGGTTTAACGGGCTGACGGCGACCATCGGCGTTCCCCCGGAGGGCTTCTTGAGCTCGGCCCAGTGCGGCCTCTTCTTTGGGACGGACTTCGGTGAGCTGGATCAGCACTTCACGCCGTCGAACCAGAGCATGTCGATCCGCAGCGGCTGGGAGTACTCCGCGGGGAACACGGCGGAGTATGGAGACGCGAGCCAGTTTGACTTTGAGCCGAACTGGGAAGACAGCGGCAACGTCGGGGTCTGGGACAGCTTTCAGATCCTCTACACCGGCTGGCTCCACGTCGAATCCGCCAGCACCTATTGCTTCAGCGTCGACACCGGTGCCGGAGGGTTTGGCCCCGGTGATATCGCTGGGCGCCGCAACAACTGCGGGCTCTTCTATGTGAACCCCGAGCCAGCGACCGCGCCCCTCGCAGAGACTGGCTACGGCTCAAACGAGAGCCCACACACGGGCTGCGCGCCTTACGAGACTGGCTGGCACCGCATCGCGCTGGCGGCGCGGCATTATGAGACCTATTTCTACAGCCCTAAGCTCTCGTTGAGATGGTGTCAGAGTGAGCAGGAGAGCTGTAACCCGACGACCCCGCTCGCTCAGGAGCAGGTGCATTCGGATGCTGACGCGATCCCGCTCCCCGAGTTCGTCAATGCACCCTCAGGAGAGGGAGGCGGAGACGCCGCCGCGGACACGGCCTCGGAGCCTGACGACGATGCCCAAGGAGTCGAAGACGTCGGCCCTGAGGTGCAGGAGGGCGCCTGCACGAACCCAGAGGACAACAGCATCATCGACGACCTCGGCGAGGCTGGGCTTGAGCAGGGCATCACGGACTGCGGCATGCCTTGCTTCTTCGACGGCGATAAGCTCGGGTGCATCACGGACTGCGTGGCTCAGGACTTGGGCTTGAGTACGCCCTGCGCGACCTGCTACGCCGTCCCGGCGGCGTGCGCCATGGCCAACTGCGTGTCTGAGTGCCTTGATGGTGGCGCAGATTGCGACCAGTGCATGGCCGACAATGGGTGTCAGGATGACTTCGCGAACTGCAGCGGCCTGGACGGCTGAGCGCTCGCGTCTCGCGGCCCATTGAGGGGCGCTATTCGGGCGAAGCCATCACATCGAAGGCCTTCTTGGTGACCATCGTCAGCGTCTCATTGATGCGGGCTCGAGGCGTGCCGGTGGGGTCGGAGAAGATCTTGTCAGTCCTGTAAGTGTGGCCGCTCCAGGCCCCTGTGCCGGTCAATGTCCCTGACCCGTCCGTCATCGCGATGTTGTAGGTGACCGACGCCTTGGCGATGTCAGCCGAGCTGAAGGTGACCGTCCCGTGGTACGAGTCTTTCTCGTTGCGCACATCGAAGACCAGGGTCTCTCCGCGTCGCGTGAAGAAGCTCTGGTGGTGCTCTCCGCGATGCCAGCTGTGCTCGACGATCGTCCCAGCCGTGAGGTTGATCTCACGGCTTGCCCGCACGGCGATGGGGGGGCCAAAGGGCGTCTTCCCGTCCGGGGAGCTGCTGGAGGCTTCCCCGACGAGGTACTGCGTCGTTGAGGAGGTCGCCGCGGCCTCTGTGGCCTCCACGTGATGTGTGGTGGCGCATCCATGGCTGAGGAGGCTGACGCCGATAAAGAGCGCGAGACGGATGGCGTTGACCAAGGTGATTGGCCTCGTGGCTTTGGGGGGAAGTGGGTGAGGGAGCTGGGATCCAGTCTGCCTTAAGCGCGGGCGAGTTCCCAGATCTCGACGCGCTCCCGGGTGTGCCGTCGCCGGCCGTTCTCGTCTGGCGGGTGTTTGATCTTACGCTTCATCTGCTGAACGAGCCTCAGCCGCCCTGCGTCGAGCTCCCGCTGGATGGGGTGAGGTTGGTCGGGTTGCACGAGCTGCATCACGTTCGAGAACACGATGGCGATGCGCCCTGACTCGGCCAGCCGCGCATGGGCGCGGTCAAAGAAGCGCTCAAAGAGGTCGTCATCGAAATAGAGCGCTCTGTCTAGGAGGCCATCGACGGTGCCGTGCATCCATGGTGGGTTGAAGACGATCACGTCGAAGGGGTCGTCGCCCTCGCCGAGGAGGTCCACGTGGACGGGGGTGATCGGCGGAGGTGTGGGGCGCCGGCCAACCTCACGGGTGACGCTCTCGATGGCGTTCGGGTTGGTGTCCGTCGCGAGCACGTTTGGGAAACCCGCGCGGCACATCATCAGCGCGAGGACGCCGCAGCCGGTCCCGACGTCGACGGCGCGCTCTCGAGGGCCCTTGTGCTGACTGAGCCAGGTCCCGAAGAGCTCTAGGTGGGCGAGGCGCGTCGGCACGTAGGTGCCATAAAAGGGGTGCACGCGGTGGCCCAGGACCGCTAAGTGAACCCCCTCTTCGTAGCGCTTCCACGCACCAAAGAGCTCTTGGATTTGTGCGATGGGGAGCGCGAAGGTCGAGACCTCCGGGTAGAGCTCTTGGAGGAACCCAATGGGCTTGCGGTGGTCGAGCGCCAAGCGGTTGTTCGTGATCGGGGCGAGGAGGCGCAGGGCGGTCTCGCGGTGGGTGCGTCGCGCGCTTTGACGGGCTTGATAACTGGCGCCGTCACCGGGAGGCTCCATCAGCGCGTCGAGCTGACAGAGGATCTCAGCGCCGGTGCGGTAGGAGTCCGTGACGACCAGGGTCTCACCGTTCATGAGGCGCGAGGCCGCGTGGCGGGGGTCGTCGCGTCGGTCCACAGGGCGGGCACGGTGGCGAAGGATGGGCTCGGGGCGATGTAGCGTCGTCGTCATCAGGGGCCAGGGCTTTAGGGGGCGCTACTTGCGCGGGCGGTGGGTCTTGTCGCTGGACGCTGTCAGGCGGTTGATCTCGTGGAGCTCGCCCTCAGTCAGGTTGCGCCAGTGTCCGATGGGGATGTCTAGCTTGACGTTCATAATGCGGATCCGCTTGAGGGTCACGACGTTGTAATTCAGGAACTCACACATTCGGCGAATCTGTCGGTTCAAGCCTTGGGTCAGCACGATGCGAAAGCCATGGGGGTCCGTCTGCTCGACGACACATCGGCGCGTCTTTGTGCCGAGGATGGGGAGGCCACCGGCCATGCGCTCGCAGAAGGTGCGGTCGACGGGGCGGTCGACGGTGACCATGTACTCTTTCTCGTGGTTGTTACTCGCCCTCAGGATCTTGTTCACGATGTCGCCATCGTTGGTCAGGAAGATGAGCCCTTCGCTGGGCTTATCGAGGCGCCCGATGGGGAAGATCCGCTCGGGGTGGCCGATGTAGTCGATGATGTTGTCTCGCTCTGCCCGGGTGTCTGTTGTGCAGACGATGCCGACCGGCTTATTGAAGGCGAGGTAGATCCGCTTGCGCTGCGGAGGCGAGACGAGGGTCCCATCGACGCGCACTTCATCACCGGGCCCAACCTTGGTCCCGATCTTGGGCACTTTACCGTTGATGGTGACCCGTCGCCGCTCGATCAGCTTATCTGCCGCCCGCCTTGAGCAGTACCCGACCTCGCTGAGGTACTTATTGATCCGCGTCTGTTTGGGTTCGGTCATTGCACTGCGCTTCGTGACTCAAGGGCGCGCTCATGCGGCCTGATTCCGGGCTCCCCCGTCGCGATAGGCTGCGATGGGTGACTCGACTCGTAGGCTGAGCAGTGTACATGCTTCACGCCCCCGCGGCGCGCCTGATGACTACCAGGGCAGAGAAATCCCCTAAGCGGCATCCGCACGCAGCGCGGGTGTGGGACCATGGGTGAGTCCTCGGTGAGCAGTGGTGTGCTCGACGACTGAGAGATCTGCTACCCTCGACGCATGCGAGGCTCACGACCAGACAGGACAGCATCAGCACGGCGAGCTTCATGTGCCCTGTTGGCGCTCGTGCTCTGCGCCTGCGGCACCTCGGAGACGCCCCCTGAAGGGGGCTCTCAGGATGGGGGGGGAGCAGCGCTCCTCGACGGGAGTGAGGGCTCGGAGTTGGCGGTCGACGCAGGGGGGGGCCAAGAGCCGAATGATGCCCCTGTTGAGGACGCGGAGACGGGCCCCGATGCTGTGATCGCGACGCCGATACAGGACGCCACAGATGTGTTCAATGACGCCCTCGCGGTGGATGACTCAGATGACGAGGACAGCTCAGAGACGCTGGAGGAGGGCTCTGAGGACGCGACGAGCGCCCCGTCGTATCCCCTCGATGACGTCCTCCGGCTCAACCACATGCAGGTCAAGGGGACGCACAACAGCTACCATCAGGAGCCCCCGCTGGTCTTCCATGAGAGTCACGCCTACAGCCACCCACCGCTGGATACACAGATGGAGGACCACGGTGTTCGCGCCTTTGAGATCGATGTCCATCTAGAGAGCGGTGAAGTCACGGTGTATCACATCCTTTTCATCGATGAGGAGACCTCCTGTGGCACGTTCACGCAGTGTTTAGAGGTGATCAAGGGCTGGTCTGATGTCAATGAGGGTCACCTGCCAATCATGGTATGGATCGAGGCCAAGGAGGAGACAGGCGGTGGAGCGTTTAACGACCTGACGATCCTGGATGACCGTATCCAACAGGTCTTCCCGCCCGAGCGCCTGCTGACCCCGGATGACGTGCGGGGCGACCACCCGTCACTGCGCGCTGCGCTCGAGGATGAAGGGTGGCCGACGCTGGGAGAGGTGAGGAACCGGACGATGTTCATGGTCCTTAACGGGGGATCAGGGACAGACGCCTACACCTCCAACGGCCAGACCCTCCAGGGCCGCACGATGTTTATGGGCGCGGGGCCGGACCAGTACGATGCCCCTTGGGCGGGCGTCGCCAAGATCAACGACCCGGGGTCGAGCCATGTCCCAGAGGCGCACGCCGCGAACATCCTCGTGGCGAGCAACGGTTGCGGCGCAGGCGATGACGCAGTGGACTGCACAGCGCGCCTCGAGACGGCCTTGGCGAGCGGCGTCCAGATGTACAAGGACGACTTCTTGGAGCCGACAGAGGAGATGAGCTACTGGCTCGACTTCCCCGACGGAAACCCTGCGCGATGTAACGCGGTCACGGCGCCCCCTGAGTGCACCGCTGAAGCGCTGGAGGCGCTCTGAGGGCGTCGGGCTGGGGCTCAGTGAGGGGAGACAGACGTCAGGGGAGCTGAGGGCTCTTCGGAGCTTCGACGTGTGTCCCTGCGGACGCGCTGTCTGCGGTGCTGGCCTTCGGTGCGTTTGAGGCGGCCATGAGCCGGAGGAGCTCGGGCCTCCAGCCGTCACCGCCGCCGAGCCGGTCGTGAGACTCAAGGTGTGTTTGGAGGCCAGCGATGAGGCGCAATCGCTCTTTGAGGGCGGCGTGGTCTTCCTCGCTGAGGCGAGTCATGCCGATGTCCTCGGTGTTCAAGAGGTCCTCTGTCTGGGTGTAGCAGACATGGGTCGCGGCCTCGGGCGCCTCCTCAGGTCCGCACCGCGGGAGGCTCTCCTCTTTGCAGCTCGTGTGTGACGCCATGCATCGCTGGTCGTCTACCACGATAGAGGCCGCGTCGACGCCCACGAGCAGCACTGGGGAAGCTGGCGCGTCCTCAGGGCGCAGGATGCTCTGCCCGACAAAGGCGTGCGGTGCGCGGTAGCCCATCAGCTCGAGGAGGGTCGGCGCGATGTCGACCTGAGATGCAGGCCGCTCGACGACTTGGGGGGCCACGACGCCGGGCGCCAAGAGCAGGAAGGGGACTCGGAAGTGGGCCTCGCGTTTGCCGAATTCGGAGCGAGGGCTCGCCTCGGGGTACATCGCCATGCCGTGGTCGCCCGTGATGACGATCCAGGCGTCTTTGCCCCAATCACGGCTGCGGATCTTCGACACGACGTACCCGAGGGCGTGGTCGGTGTAATGGATGCCACGACGGTAGTAAGCATAGGGCTCACTCTCCGAGTTCACCTGGAGGTCTGGCGGGAACTCCATCGGGTAGTCCCAGCGCCACGGGTGATGGTTTGACAGCGTGATCCAGGTGGCCATAAACGGGGTAGGGGCCTCGTCGAGCCGCGCCAAGATACGGTCCGCCATCACGACATCGCTGACCCCCCAGCCGATGGCCACATCATCCGGTTTGCCGTGCTCGTCGATCCCGTGAATGTGCGCGACGCCATGGCTCTCCAAGAACGCGCGCTTGCCCGAGTACGTCGAGCTGTAGGCGCTGAACCAGTGCGTCTCATAGCCAGCGACTTGAAGGAGCTCAGGGAGGCAGGTCAGCTCAGTCTTGGGCACACGTTTGTAGAGCGGGAGGTCCCCGAGGGTGGGGTACGCGCTGCAGAGGACGGAGAGCTCTC
The DNA here is from genome assembly GCA_049602155.1 of Myxococcota bacterium. Taxonomy (GTDB): domain Bacteria; phylum Myxococcota_A; class UBA9042; order PHBI01; family JBMYRH01; genus JBMYRH01. The sequence continues at coordinate 24,008 of JBMYRH010000013.1, forward strand.
CTTTGACTGTCTGCATCCCGGTGGCATAGAAATTCTGCGCGAGGAGCCCCTCTTTGGCCAGCGCGTCGAACTCCGGGGTGATGCTGTCCTTGGCGCCGTACGCTCCAGACTCTGCGCTGCGAAAGCTCTCGGCCTCGATGATGATGATGTTTGGGCGCCTTGAGGGCGCCGTGGCAATTTTGGGGCGCTGCAGGAGGGGGTGATCCGGGTCCTCGCCGCGCACGTAGCCAGGCATCGGGGCGACGATCTCGCTCAACTCTCGACCCGCTAAGAGCCCCTCGGGGTCGTAGTCCGCGCTCCGCTCCAGTAGTCGAATGGACTCCATGCGGAGCGCCCTCAAGATAAAGTGGTTCTCTGTGGTGGAGGTCACGTTGACGCGCTGGAGGTCGCCGACGCCCATCGCCATCACGCCAGCGAGGACGAGCCATCCGCTGTTGCGAGGTTGCCAATGCCGCCACACACGGCTGAGCCAGAAGAGCAGCAAGAAGGGGATCAGGAACCAGACGACGATGACGTCATAGGGCAGCATCGAGTCGATGCTGGACTTGACCGCCCCAAGCTCACCGATCTGCCCCAGACAATAGAGAGCGGCCCAGTTGTTGAAGGCGTCGTAGTAGAGCTGATTGCTCCCCGCCATGATGATGAGGAAGGACGCGATGATCCAAAGCACCGCGGCGGAGGCGCGGCGATGGAGCCAGATGTGGCCAAGGCCAAAGACGCCGAGCAGCAGCGCGGAGAAGCCCACTTCGTCCATCGCAGCGACGGGGCCGTATCCCGCATTCGTGCCGACGCGGACGAGCACCGTCTGTAGGATGCAGAAGAAGATCCACCCTGCTGCGAAGCGCTGATTGCGGCTCATGAACAGCACCGCGCTCTCACGTTGTCTCGAGCCGCGTGCACCTCATCAGGTGACCGCGGGATACCCGAGGTGATTAGAGACGGTTGGATGCGAGTTCGAGACATGGACGTCAATCGTAGGACTGGACATAGAACAGGTTTCGAATCGATAGCACCGAAGCCCTTTCAAGAGCCACAACAAGTTCACTTGAAGTGCTTTTAGCCCTCTTCGGAGGGGCTAAATGAGGCCCCGTGAGTCGAGAGTGAGGGGCGCCCGTGAGGGGGGCCTCGTGGAGGTGCGCATCTGCCGAGCGCGGGTCGTTGACGCTCCTTGATCTGTGGGGCACAACCTCTTGGTACCCGCTCATCCCTCAGGTGCCCCATGTCACGCCCTCTCTCCGCGACGCTCTTTACGTTGGCCCTGACCGCGATGGCCTGTGGTGCGCCACAGACATCGGTGATGACGTCCTCGGAGGGGCAGGGAGCGATGCCAGATGATGCATGTCCGGCAGGCCAGGCGCAGGTCACGCGAGACGGAGGGCTCCTGAAGGTGACGGTGGCCGAGGCGTTTACCGAGGCGAAGGATGGTGATCGCATCAAGCTCTGCCCCGGACGCTCACTGCACCACACCACGTTGTTGCTCTCCACGGTCAATGATGTGGTGATCTCAGGGGAGAACACGTCGCTCGTCGCCTCGGGCGATTTCCCCGTCGTGCAGCTCTCAAAGAGCTCAAAGGTGGTCCTTGAGGGGGTCCATGTCGTCCATGAGGTCGGTGAATGGTGTGCTCATGGCTGTGTGGAGATCTACGACTCGAGTCAGATGACGGTGCGCAACTCTGAGCTCGATGGTTCGGGGTACTTCGGGATCATCACGACTAAGGTCACCGACAGTGAATTTCGGGACAACCTCTTCCACAACTGTCACTACGGGTTCTCGGCTTGGAGATCCCAGGGGCTGACCCTCACCGGCAACACCTTCCGGGATAACCGGGGCGCGAACTTGGAGACCGCCGACGGCTCCAGCTACGCCAACGATGTGCAGGCCGACAACACGTTCGGGGCCGTCAAGCCGGCGACTGCGCCTCCAAAGAGCGCCCCCTGACCCGGGAGATAAGGTGGACTCGAGGGCTGCGAGGCCGCCAGCGGCTTGCTCGGACTTTGGCCTGCATGACATAATATCAGCCATCATATGGCCGGCTTAGTCCTCGTGGGGGCACAGGTCCCAAGCTGGCCAATCGACCACTTCCCCCGGAGGCGATCACTTGGGTCGCTGGCTTCTCGCACTCTTCATACCGCTGGCGCTCGTCGCGTGCGACACGAGCACGGCTGAGCCGACTGAGGACGCGACCGCGGTGGTGGTAGAGGGTACTGAGACGCTCTTGATCACCCTCCAGGGGTGGGGAGATGTGATGCCACCGAGCGGCTCATACGCCCTTGGGCAGTCTCTGACGCTCGAGGCGACCCCCCAGAAGGGCTGGGTCTTTGGAGGCTGGACGGGTGATGTTGAGGGGGGAGACAACCCCCTGACCGTCACGATGGACGGCGACTTGGCGCTGGTCGCGACCTTCTATCAGCCCACCCCGTACCCGAACTGGAACGGTACGGCGGTGCGTAAAGTCCTGCAGACGTTTGCATGGGGTGGGTTCGCCACGGATGACCAGATCGCGCTCTGGGCCGCGATGCCGCCCACGGACGCCATCGAGGAGATGCTCACCTTCGAGCCGATCAACGAACGGCTCTCTCCCTCAGAGGGCGATGGCCTCGCCGAGGGGATCGCGGCCTTCATCCCGGAGGATGGGGGGCAGCTCGAGGGCATCGCGCGCTACTTCGCCGCCGACCCCGACGGCCTCATCGATCCAGAGCGTCGCCTGGGCTTCGATATCGAGAACTACCCGGCGCCTGCGTACAGCTGGGACATGGCGGCTCGGTCCCGGGGGCTCAACACCTTCTATCACCGCATCGGGTTTTGGGAGACGAACTACCACATGGCGACCAATCAACGGGCCGGCGTCGCGCCGCACCCGATGATCCGGCATTACGACAACATCATGGGCAAGCTCCGGGACGGGGCGCCCTATCACGCCGTCGTCGCGAAGGGGGCGCTCAACAGCGCGGTGGCCTACCAGTACGGGCACAACTTCAACGCATGGGACAGCGCGAAGGGGGAGTTTCGCGGCAACGAGGACTTCGCGCGCGAGTTTCACCAGCTCTTCTTTGGGATCTTGGGGGAGGCCGCGTTCGGTGGGGAGGACTACCACCTCGACCACGAGCTGATCTCCATCTCGAACACGGCCAAGGCGCTCACTGGCATGGCGGCGTACTACCGCATCGACGGCGTGGTGAACCGCCTCCCTACTGGCTTCCCCGATGTCGAGGTCGACTTTGAAGAGGAGCTGCACCTTCATCATCACCCGAGCCTTGAGATCCTCGACACCCTCATCAGCGGCGGGGACGCGAGAGAGAAGATAGAGGCCCTCGCTGAGGTCGCAATCGACCACCCGGAGAGCTTGCATAACCTCCCCGTCATCATCGCCTCGAACCTCGCCGACGATAACCTCAGCGAGGCCGGCAAGGAGGCCATCCGCGAGATGTGGAGTGGGCCGACGAACAGGACGCTTCTGGACTTCCTCCGTCGCTATGCGGTCAGCGACCTCTATCACTCTCCGGAGCGACTGAAGTACCACAGCAGCTACGACCGCAACCTCTTCATCCACAACCGGATGCAGCTCAGCAACCAGGAACTGTACGGGGACACGTTGGGCCAGAACCCTCTGTTTGCGCTCTGGGAGAGTCAGCAGCTCGAGCCCTTTAACCCGGTCCACAACGTCTTCGGTCAGCAGACCAGTGTGGAGGCCTTTAACGACCCCGAGGTCTTCAAGAACGCGTACAATCGAAGCACCGAAGATGTCGCGTACTACGAGACTGGCTTCGCGTCTGAGTTCTTCGGGATGCGGGATTGGCAGGTCGTCATCCCCGCGGACGATGAAGGGAAATGGCGCGTGAAGTACGTGGCACGTTACCTGTGGCAGCGCTTCATCGCGGACGGCCTGAAGCACTTCGGCCCCCTGGAAGAGGCGCACCTCTACGCCATCCTTGGGGCCCGCACGGGGGGCTCCGGAGAGCAGGGCATGGACCTCGGGCTCTACCTCGATGCCTCTGACCCTGAGCGTGTCTACACGGTGGAGGAGCTGCAGCGGGAGCCCAACCTGAGCCGAATCGTCGCTCTCGGGCAGGAGGAGCTCGACCTCGGGGCGGCGAGTCGGACCGTCCGCATGCGCCCCAATGGGTGTATTCAGAGGGCGATCGCCTTCATCGCGGCGACGCCATATGCGTTCCTGCAGGAGGGCCAGTAGATGGATAGACGTCGGTTCATCAAGGGCTCCTTGGCGGCGGGGCTCGGCCTCGCGGTTGGCCCTGAGAGGCTGATGGCTCAGTCGCCTCGTGCGCTGGCCCCAGACACGATCCTCTTGACGCTCAACCTTGAAGGTGGCCCTGACTTCCGCTTCGTCTTCGTGCCCCCATATGACGAGAGTGACCCGTTCAGCGCGACCTTCTGGCCGGCTCAAGCGCGGGCACACACCCTGGCGCCGGACGACCCAGAGGGGTTGGCCGCGCGCGCTGCCGAGTACCTTCAGCTCCAGTCAGCTGACCATCAGCACTTTCGGGTGCACCCTTATTGCGACTGGCTACGCGACATGTTCGACCAAGGCCAGGTCGCGCTCATCAACAACGTCGTCGCGTCCACGAATCGGGATCATGACCACTCCATCCTCATCCTGGAGAGCGCCAACACGGAGGCCCGCCCGCTGGCCCATGAGCAGAGCGGTTGGGGTGGGCGACTCGTCGACCACTGTGACCGCAACATTGTCTCAGTCACCCACCCGCTGCGGTTGGTGTGCTACGGACCTCACCCGACAGACCCCCTGAGCCATGACAACGCGCGGGTCATCAGCGCGCAGAGTTCAAGGAACATGGGGCTCTACGAGTTTGAGGGCTACGACTCTCCAGACTGGAAGAGCTCCCGACAAGGGCAAATGTCTCGGTCCCTCTCAAGCTACTACGCCGCCAAGGCGGAGTCCCTGGGAGAGGCCTCGCCCTATCGCCCCATCCTTCAGCGGGAGCAGGGTCAGCGCTACTACGGCCGCAAGATGCGCGAGTCGCTCTATGCGCAGCTCGTCGGTGATGCGCTCGCCGAGGTGCCGATGCCCAAGGCGCTGACGGAGCTCTCCACCGAGAACTCTATCAATGCGCTCAATAGCCTTAATTTCGGGCGTCAGCTCAGCAGCATCTACGACGTCATGAATGCCCTCGACCGCCTAGACTCCAACGTCATCAGCGCGGACTATACGACCGATCAAGGCAAGGGTTGGGACCATCATCGCCTCATCCGGAACAACATTGAGCCGGCGCTCCATGATGTCTTCGGCAAGGGCAAGGGGCTCGACACCCTCTTCTCGACCCTTGGACCGTTAGCGGACAAGCTTGTCATCCTCGTCTACGGGGAGTTTGGGCGTCAGCTGGTCTCGAACGGTGACAACGGCACAGATCACGGTGAGGGCACCTCGATGATGCTCATCGGCAAGCAGGTACAGGGTGGGGTCTACGGCGAGCTCTTCCCGGAGGCGGAGATCGCGCGGTATGGCGAACCAAGTGCGGGCATTGAGGGGCTCACTTCTTTCAAGCAAGTCCTGGGGACGGTGTGCGAGAAGGTGAACCCAGGGAGCGGCGACGCGGTGATCCCAGGGTGGCGTGATAGCGCCCTTGAGGAGGGCGTGGACCTGAGTCAGATCTTCACTTAGCCGGTACCCATATTGGGGCCGAGAGGTGCTGACTTTGGCTCGGCTGGATCTTCATTGGATGCCTCGCGAAGCAGCGTCACGAGCGCGGTGACCATCTCCCAAGCCTCACAGGGCTTAGCCAGGAACGCGCAGTGCGTGGCGCCTTCGAATTTGAGCATGGCGTCCTGCTGCACGTACCCAGAGCAGATAAGCACGGGCAAAGCGGGGTGAGATTCGCGTAGCTTTGCGAAGATCTCCTCCCCGTCCATCACCGGCATCACCATGTCCAAGATGACGACATCGATGCCTTTATCATCGTGCTTGAGGAGCTCAAGGGCCGCCGGACCGTTTGAGGCCTCAATGATCTGCATCCCTACGGCCTCGAGGAGGTCTGTGAGCACCGCGCGGACCAGGTCATCGTCGTCGACCAAGAGGGCGGTGACGTTGGGGAGCATGACCGCGGGAGGGGCAGGCTCCTCTGAGCTCAGGACCGGCGCATCGCTCAGGGGCAGGGTCACCGTGACGCATGTGCCCCGCTCAAGCTCGGTCTCGAAGGTGATAGAGCCGTCGTGATCTTGAATCGTGCCGTACGCCATCGACAGGCCGAGGCCTGTCCCTTTTCCGGGCTCTTTGGTGGTGAAGAAGGGCTCGAAGGCTCGACTCAGCGCGACATCGGTCATGCCCTTGCCGGTGTCGCGGACAGACAGGGAGAGCTCTGCCCGCTCTGGGGCGGTCACAAGTTGAATCGTGAGCTCTCCGTTGCCATCCATGGCGTCGATGCCGTTGAGGCACAGGTTGAGCAGCACTTGCCTTAAGAGGGCCGAGTCGCCGCAGACCCAGGTTGCCTCAGCGGTCACGGCGAGGGTCACGCGGATGCGGTCGCGATGGGTGGCCGAGACTGTATCAGCGACTTCCTCCACGAGCGTCGACAGCGCGAAGCGCTCGTTCTTCGTTTGCCCTTTGCGTGCATAGCGCAAGAGATCCGTCGTGAGTTTTCCGCCGCGCTGCGCGACGTCGATGATCCGCTTCGTCTCCTTCATCAGATCGCCACGCCCGCTCTGCAGCGACTCTGACGCCCCGCTGATGATCATCAGGAGGTTGTTGAGCTCATGCGCCATCCCGGCCGCCAGTTGACCGACGGCGTCGAGCTGCTGAGAGCGAAGGACCAGACCCTCAGCCTGTTCGCGGACCGCCATTTCGTTACGGAGGCTCTCATTCAGCCGCGCTAAGTCACTGTGGGAGGTCTCTTGTTCGCGGCGCACGCGCCCCAGGAACCCGACGGCAGCCACGCTGACGACCAGCGAGAGCCAGATGCCGGCGTTGCTCATCACCCAGTCTAATGTCGAGGCCGTCGCCTCGAAGCTCACAAACCACGCGATATAGAAGAGCGCGACGCTCCCGAAGCACAGTATGGCCTGAGCCACCGTCATCGGGAGGACCAACGCGACGGTGAAGAATGTCAGCATCACCATGGTCCAATACGGGCTCGCTGCCCCCCCGGTCATCTCGGTCAGGATGACGACGCCGATACCTGTCCACGAGCCGACGATGCCGCCGAGCAGGGTCGGATGGCGCTTGCCGAACGCCGTGGTCAACAAGGCCAGCACGGCCAGGAGGACGAGCACAGTCATCGCGCGCACTTTGATCAGCGGCCATACCGAGGCCTGCGTCATGAAGGGGTCGACCGCTGCGAAGGAGGTGAAGGCGAAGATCGCCATCAGCGCGAGCAGACGGGGCGGGTTCGTCGCGTCCGAGGACGCCGAGACTCCAAGAGGTGATTTGGACAGCATGTGGAGAGGCTAGAGCAGTCGTTTGATTTTGGGTATCAAGGAATCGCCCCGGCGCTTTGAGGGAGACCGCCCTCTCGGCAAAGCCGCGCATGATGGGCGTTTCACTCGATGGCCCGAGATTGACCTCAACACCCCTCAGCGGCATGGTCGACATCGCCACGTCGGTGAGCGGAGAGCGATATGAGTCGGGCGTTGGGCGCGCTGACATTTACGCCGGGCTTCTTGGAGTCGCGGGCCTCGGAGCAGGCCGCACGCCGATGGTGGACCGAGCCATCCCCTGGCATCTTCACTGGGCGCGTCCTGACGCCTGAGTGGTGCGAGGCCCTCGACGCTTCCGTCGCGGCGCATGAGCAGCGTGGAGAGGGCCCGGATGCCCCGAGCAACACCATGCATCGCCGGGGGCTCTTGATCGACGCCCTTGGGCTGGACGCTCTCCTCGATGAGCTCGCGACAGAGTGGCTGGCTCCAGCTGCTCAGTGGCTCTTTGGCGCCCACCTCGTCGGGCCTGTCTCTGAGCAACATAGCTACGTCGTGCGCTATGGCCCAGGCTTTGACCAGGACCTCGGGTTCCACGTCGACGACAGCGAGGTGACCTTTAACCTCTGCCTTTCGGCCTCGGGGGAGGGCTCAGATCTCTCTTTTGAGGGGCCGCGATGTGCCACGCATGTCGACACACCGGGGCGCCTCATGGAGCGCTTCACCTGGCCTCATGAGCCAGGCGTTGCCGTCCTGCACGCGGGGAAGAATCGCCACCGAGTGGCTCAGATCCACAGTGGCGCCCGCCGCAACCTCATCGTGTGGATGCGCGACGGGGGGGGCGTGGCACGCTGGGAAGACGACTGGGCCCACCTGCGCTGCCCAGACTGGTGCGGGTATCAGAAGACCTGACACGCCCCGCTGCTGCACGAGGCGACGCGCTCATGGTCCACCTCGACGCCCGCATGCTCGGGCCGCTGTACGTCGATGACGACGCCGTCTTCGACGAGCGCAAGTCCGTGGAGTTGGGCCGCGGACCCGACCGTTCGCCCTTGTCGGAACCCCTCTTCCCAGGCCGCTTTACCGGCCTTGATCATCGCGGGGTTCATCAGGCTCATCAGCCCCCCTTTGCCGATCTCTAACGCCTTATAGAGGCGTCGCTTCGGGTCGCTGACATGCCGGGCATCGGGGACCTCCATCTCTGCGAAGAAGGCCTCTGCTTGGTCGGCTGTCCCTTGGTGAACGAAGAGCACGGAGGTCTCCCCGTTCAGCAGGCCATCCTCTCGCAGCCGGGCGACCGCCCGACGACAGAAGATTCAGCCAAAGTGCCGAAGGAGGACCAAGGCGTGGCGACCTTGGGAGAGCGCGTCGGTGAGGTTCACCCCATCCGAGGTCTCGAATGCCCCGGTGACCTGCGCGAAGTCATTCTGTTCAATCGCCATCTCGACGCTCCTTGGGAATAAGGGAGGGCTGTTGCACACTCACTCTCCATGACACCTGAAGCACCATCGATGAACACTCAAGGCGCGACCGGCACAGGCACGGCGATTAACCCGCGTGAGTGCCTCGTTTATTTCGACGGCGATTGCCCGCTGTGCGCGGGTGAGATCCGTCTCCTGCGATGGCTCGACCGGCGCGGACACATCACCTTCTGTGACATCGCCGCGCCGGACTTCGATCCCAAGGCGACGGGGCTGTCGATGGATGAGTTGATGGCCTCGATCCGCGGACGAGATGCTCACGGCAACCTCGTCGAAGGGGTGGAGGTGTTCCGGCTCCTCTATGGCGCGGTCGGCTTGTGGTGGCTCATGCCGGTGACCCGGCTCCCGGGGATCTCCCACAGCCTCGACTGGCTCTATGCGCGCTTCGCGGCGAATCGGTTGCGACTGACTGGGCGCTGCACGCCAGCCAGCTGTGCGCCCGCGCCGCCCGCCGACCACACGGCCTGAGCGCGAGGTCTGTCGAGCCCCCCTGTCGGCGATAGTCGGGGGGCGCGCGCGGCGCATGATAGCCAGGTCTGAGTACGTTATAGTGGGGCCGCGCGCTGGGTCCGCTCTCAGCAGGGAGCGAGCAGGAGAGTTCTGTGGGTGACGGTGAGACAGATGAGCGCTGGGGGGCCCCGGGAGAGACGGTGGTGCCCGAGACGTTGGGTACCGCGCCTGTGCGTAGCGTGGCGCGAGGGGGGCCTGACTCGGACAGCCCGTCCTCGGTGGCCTTGGTCGCGCAGAGCACGGCGGAGCGCTACGAGGTCGGCGAGGCGCTCGGTAAGGGCGGCATGGGCGAGGTCCTTGAGGTCTTAGATCGCGGGTTTAACCGCCGCGTCGCCATGAAGACCTTGCTCCGCTCAGGTACCACGAAGGAGGAGGTCGATCTCTTCGTGGCAGAGGCCCAGATCAACAGCCAACTCGAGCACCCGAACTTGGTCCCGATCCACGATATTGGCGTGGGAGAGGACGGTAAGCCCTACTTCACGATGCGCCTCGTACGCGGCCACACGAGCCTGAAGGACATCATCACGCGCTTGAAGGGTGGGGACGCGGAGACGCACGCGCATTACACGTTTGAGCGTCGCGTTCAGCTGATTCAGAAGGTGTGTCATGCGCTGGCCTATGCCCATGGGCGCGGCGTGGTGCACTGCGATATTAAGCTCGAGAACATCGTGGTGGGTGATTGCGGTGAGCTCTTCGTCGTGGATTGGGGCATCTCACAGCTCGTGGAGCGCTCAGCCACTGCGCACCCTCACGGTGCTGTCGCGACGTCCAAGGAGGTCGAGGAGACCGAGGCCAACATCTACGGGACACCACTGTACATGGCCCCAGAGCGCATGATGTCCTCTGATCCTGCGACCCCGAGCGCAGACATCTACTCTGTCGCCGCAGTGCTCTATGAGCTGCTCAGCCTGACGCACTACCTGGGGACGACTACGCCGGTTAAGACCGTCGTCATCGCTCAGGTCATCTTGAATGAACCGCGCATCTCAGCCGAGGCCCACTTTGATGCGCTCAACGGGCGAGTCCCCCGCACGCTCTCTCGCATCTGTGCCAAGGGGCTCAAGGTGGACCCCGCAGAGCGTTTTCAGACGATCGGGGCGCTCAATGACGCGCTCCAACAGTGGCTTGAAGGCCGGATCCCGATGGTCTGCCCAGGGACGACAATGCAGCGCACCCTCGCGGAGCTAAGCCGTGCCATCGATCGTCACCCCGTCGCCGTCCCCGCCGCCGTCGTGGTGAGCGCCGCCGGGCTCACGCTCATGGTGCTCTTGTCCGCTCTCAATCTCTTGTTAGGCTGAGCTGTTGCGGTGGCTTTGTCGGGCTGCAGCTCGGGCCTGTTTGTAGCAGACATCGTCTGTCTCCACGTCGAGATACCTGACATGGACGGCATCGAGGGCGTCCGGCGGCTGTGCTCGGAGCCCTAGGCCACCGTGCTTTATCTCGTCGCGCTGACGTCCTTCACCATGGGGCGAGATCGGGGCCGATGCCTTGAGCCTGGTGCGACTGCCTACGCAGCGAAGCCGATCTCGGTCCGCCAAACCGTGGCATTCGTTGCGGAGCGCCGCGCCGCGCGCTGGAGCCGAGGCGGCCTCAACGTGATCGAGGGCAGTGACCCTCAAGGGCTCGTGGGCGCGGGGACGAGGCCCTCACTCACGAGGAAGACCTCTGTCAGCTGACTGAGCTCCGCCAGCCCTTGCGGTGTGAAGTGGCCCTCGCCGGGGATACGCTCGAGTTGCCAGACCGTGTCGCCGTCGAGCAGGGCAGGGATGCGGTGGAGCCAGAGGAGGTCATTGAGGGCGCCCGGAGCCCGTAGTGGATCCCCGATGGCGACCACGGCGAGCTGTGCCCCGTTCGCTTTGGCCTCGGCGTGGAGCGTGGTCATCTGACTCGCGAAGCCTTCGATGTTCTGTGCACGTTGGCTGTCGCTGAGGACACGCCCTGCGATGTTGCCGCCGATCTTCATGAGCATGAACGCAGCCCGCACGACGTAGGAGTGGAGCTGGTCATCAACGGCTCCTCTCGCGTCCGCTGGGATTTGAGCACACATCGCGTCATCCAGGTCGCTCTCATGCAAAAAGAGCAGCAGCAGATCGGGCGACCAGCGGGCGATGAAGCGCCGATACTGGCTGATATAGTCGTCCATCCCATAGCCCGGGACACCGAAGTTCAAGACCTCGACCGTGGGGAGCTTGGTGCGCAGGCCTCGCTCGAGCTGCGCTGGTAAACTGTCCGCGCTCTCGACCCCCTGGCCATAAATGAAGGAGTCGCCCAGCGCCGCGACCCGAAACACCCCGGGGGGCTTCGCTGGCGCTCTGTCAGGGCCACGGAACCCGAAGCTGTTCGCGCCGTGGGTCACCGGGTCGATGCGCCAAAGCCAACCGGTGTAGGTCAGCGCCTGGTTGGGCTGGAGGCCGACACATCGGCCGTCATCGAGGTGGAAGGCATAGGGCGCGACCTGCATGTTGCCGGCCATCAGCCTGAGCAGCCCCTCCAAGGCGCACAGCGTGACGATGAAGATGAGCCACTTCTTGCGCCTCGAAGCGGACCTCGGGGGGTCGTTGTTCATCGGGCGAATCGCCCGATTGGCGGCACCGTGTTCGCCGTGCACCTGCGTTCATGAGGGGGGGCAACGGTCGACGCGAGGGCGGGGCCATCCGACTGCGCGGTGATGGGGGCCCTGGTCACGCGTCGATGTCCGACCCGCATGGGCCCTCCTCCATGAGAGAGCCCTTAGTATTCCTTGCAGTTGACCTCACAGCAAGGGGGCGTCGCGCCGCGCAGTTGGCGAGTTATTCGAAGGCTAAGAGCTCGATATCGAAGGTCAACATGCCCTTCGGGACGTGGCTCAGCGGGCTATCGGCGTAGGCGAGGTCGCCGGGGATCCAGAACCGGCGCTTCTCGCCCACGACCATCAGCGGCACACCCTCTTGCCAGCCCTTGATGACCTTGGTCAGCACAAAGGTCGCCGGCTCGCCATGCATGTAAGAGCTGTCGAGCACCCGCCCCTCATCGGTCCAGCCGATATAGTTCACCGTCACTTTGCTCTCAGGGGTTGGGCGGGCGTCGCCGGTACCCTCTCTCAGTCTCAGGTGAGCCAGCCCGGACGGGGTTTGAGTGGCCTCTGGGCTCACTTTGGTGGGGTCCTCGGTGCGCCTGGGCTCGATCGCTTTGCGGAGCGTGATCTTGGAGCGTGTCGGGCTCGCCTTGGTGGGCGTGAGCGTCATGGCACACCCAGAGGTCAAGAGCGCGAACGCGGTGAGGCTCGAGATGATGCAGGCCCTCATGCGGCTCCCCTTGCGCCTCACCGCTCTTGGGTGAGCACGCCGTCCTCATCGATGGTGTAGCGGCCGTGCTCAAGCAGCCCGAAGCTGTAGCTTGAGCCCGTCAGTGGGAACTCCACGATGACGTCCGCCTTCTCGGCGTCCCCGAGCCCGACGTGGAGCCAGGGGCTCGATTGGTTCGAGACGCCGCTGGATGACGTCTTCTCGACGAGCCGCCAAGTGCCGTCGACCATCACGTTGATGCGCGCGCCGAAGCCGTCTCGGTTGGTGCCCCCTTCACCTCGACCGACGGGGCGAATCTGGATCGATTTTCGCCCCCAGGGGTTGCGGTTGATCCGCAGGTTACCTCCCGGCTCGTCCCAGTACTTGTTGCCCGCCATGTCGAGGTCCCCGTCATCATCGAGGTCGGCGACTGAGGTCTCCCAGCCGTTTTCGACGACCAGCCCCGTGGGGTGGGTCACCTCGGTCCAGGCGCCGGTGGGGTACTCGTTGCGGTAGAACTGGCTTCGCCGCCCGGCATAGATGCAGTTCCAGTAGAGGTCTTGGTCACCGTCGTTGTCATAGTCCCAGGCGAGCGCCGCCCCTGCGGTCTCTTGGTAGCGAAGGCCGACCTGCTCGGTGACGTCGGTGAAGGTCGGCTCATCGGCCCCATCGTTGAGGTAGAGCCTGGCCTTATCGCTGAAGGATAAAAAGCGTGGGTGAGCCAGGTTGGCGATGAAGACATCGAGGTCCTGGTCGTGGTCAAAGTCCGCCCAAGCCGATGAGATGGAGTGGCCGTAAAGTGAGCTTGGCTTCTCGGTGCCGGCCAGGCCGTTGTCGAGGGCGACGTCTGTGAGCGTGCCGTCGCCGTTATTTCGCCAGTGCAGGTTTCTGTGTAGCCGGTAGTTATTGACCAGCAGATCCATGTCGCCGTCATTGTCGAAGTCCGCCGGTGAGGTCGACCGAGAGGCCTGGCCGTAGACCTGGCCAAGGTAAAGCCCCGCGGGCTGGCTCACGTCCTCAAAGACCCCATCCCCCATGTTCTTAAACAGCATGTCCTTGGCCGCAAACCCGTCATCCCAGCAGATGAAGTTTCCGAGGTAGAGGTCCAAGAGACCGTCACCGTCATAGTCGATCCAGGTCGCGGTCTCGGTCGGCACGTGCCCATCGCTGGTGACGCCATTGCAGGTGTGTGTCTGGGAGTCATCAATGCCGCTCGACGATGTGATGTCGACAAAGACCCCGTTGTCATTCCTCAAGAGCACCTCGACCTGGCCGCTCAAGAGCACGTCCTGGTCGCCGTCATTATCAAAGTCAGCCCAGTGGCCGCGTCCACTGACCCCTTCGGGCATCGTCCCCTCTGGCGCCAGGCTGTACTGGTTATTGCCGTCATTTATCCAGAGCGTCGCGCCGGTCGCTCCGTCAAGGTCGCCGTCTCCCTCCAGGTCGAAGTAGCTGCTCGCGCCCTCAAAGCCCAAGAGCTCGGGCCCGTGGTTCTCGAAGACCTTATCTTCAGAGCTCACGATGGCGACGTCACGGACCTCGACCTCGACCATCAAGTCGCCGTTGCCTGCGCCGAAGACCGTGTTGGAGCCGCTCGCTGGGTCGATCTGCTTGGAGAGCCAAATCAGCGACCAGGCTGGCTTGTCTTCTGCGCCCTCGGTGAGCGCGGCGTCGATGGCGATCCGCGCGCCCAGCTCTCCGTTAATGATGGTGCCGACATAGAACATGCGGCCGGGATCGACCCGCACGGGCTCCGGAAGGGTGAACTCAAGCCAGGTCATGTCGTCTGCGGTGGTGACAGCGCGCTCAAAGCTCGCCAGAGGCGTCGTGGGCTCCATGTGCAGGAAGTTTCCGCCCAGGTCATCCCAGATAAAGAGCCTGAAGGTTTGGGCCTCAGCGACCGAGACCATGACCTTCACAGCGCGGATCTCAAAGGGCTCGGTGCGCTCAAACCGCGTGTATTCGTAGAAGTCCTCAGGCACGTCGGTGTAGCTGTGCGCGCCCGCGCCGGCCCCGTCATGGCGGCTTACCCAGCCCCACTCCCCGTCGCTCAGCGTCGGCGCCCAAGGGCCCGACGGGGGGGCGATAGCGTCGTCATGTGCCCCCGTTGAGGCATCGACAGTGATGTTTGCGTCGTCAATTATCTCCGCTGCGTCGCTCGAGGTTCCGTTGGCGGCGTCGCTCGCCGCGGTCGTCGCGTCGTCGCCTGGAGCCGGTGCGCTCTCGGCACCACATGCGCTTAGCCATAGGGCGAGGCAAAGGCTCAGGGTGCGGGCAGTACGACCGCCGCAATAGCAGTGTGTCAGGGTCATGGTGGCGCTCCTTTTCGACGTGAGCCGACAATGACGTGCAGACCTTGGCGCCGCAAGTGGTAGCCGTCGGTGACCACTTGATATTGACTGGCCCTCTGCGTCATGAGGCCGGCCGAGCGCAGCGCGGGCGCCTCGTTAAGGGGAGCGCTGTGAAGCGCTACTCGTCGGCGCACTCACCTGCATGATTGAGGTTAAAGCCCGCGCACTGGGCATCCTCTGAGTTTGCGAAGGTCTCGCCGTTACAGGCACAGACCCACTCGATGTAAAACTCGCTCACAGGTGGGCACTCAGGGATGGAGACGCAGACACCGGGCTCTCCGTCATCGCATCGGCCAGCTTGCTTTACGCAGTAGGCGCCCTCGATGCAGTCGTCTATATAGTCGCAGAGTTGACCGATCTCGATCTGATGGGTGGGGCGGTAGTCCGGGTCGGGCTCACAGGTGTCAGCGCAGCCTGTGTCGTTGGTGTCGACGGCGATCTCGTCGATCGCGCACTGAATCGAGGGGTAGTCGCAGGGGCCACAGTCACTGTCGGCCTTTGGGCAGAACCAGTCGCAGAGCCCATCGTCGTACCAGCCCATGTCTTCACAAGGGTCGCTCCCGTCGTCGCTTTTCCCGCCATTGGCTTCAAGGTCTGCGACCACCTGGGCCTTTAGAGCCGCGTCTGAGTCCTCGACAGGGCCCGCGTCACACGCGGCGCACAGAAAGGCCGCTGCGATGAAGATAAGGGTCAAAAGGCGAGTCATGTCTTCCCCGAGTTTCCAAAGGCGCGCACCGCCTATCATTTTACTGAAGTGAGATGCAACAAAGCGCGCTCATTGTAACGCCCATTGTCCTTGGACAACTGCCTTCATACAGACGTCTAAAGCACTCCACACCGAATGCATCGCCGCGTCACCAACTCGGCGCTCTGGCCCAAAAAGCGCGGGTGAACGAGAGGGTGCAGGGCGCGCTCGGGTGGGGTGATAAGCTCTATCGTGCGCATCAATATCTTCGGCTGAGGACCGAATACGTTGCGGTTTGGCCACGATTGGAAAAGTGACCTGCTCGGGATACGATGCGCCCATGACACACCCGCGCCTTATGAGTCGGCTCTTGAGCCTTGTCGTGGCGGCCATGATGCTGATGAGCATCGCGCCGCAGGCCAAGGCTCAGTCAGTCGACGTCGAAGGCTGGCTCTCAAGGAGCGGCGTCAGGCTGGTCGTCGTCGAGTTCTATGCGACCTGGTGCCCGCCCTGCATGGAGGCTGTGCCGAAGTGGAAGCGCCTACACGAGCGCTACCGCAATGACGGGCTTCGTTTGATTGTGGTGAACACCCAAGACGCCAAGGGGCGATGCACGCCGCTTGATTGGCAGCCTAACGACATCCAATGCGATGAGTCTGGGATTGTCTCCAAGCTCTACGGGGGCGGAAAGCCGCTGACGTTACCCTCGGCATTCTTGTGGTCTTGGCAAGGTAACCTCTTGGTCCAAGGTGGCCATGTCGGCGACGTCGACGCGGCGGTGAGGCGCTACCTCGCGACCATGCCCAGGGTCGCGATTGAGGCGGGCACGGGAGCGAACGCCGAGCTCTTAAGCGGCTTGGTGCGCAATAAGCTCTCTGAGTCTGGGAAGATCGAGGTCGTCGCGGGCAAAGCCGAGCGAAAGCTCCTCGACGAGATAAAGAAGAAGAGCAAAGACGCGCGATTTAGCGACAAGGCGGGGTGCGTCACTGGCGAAGAGATGCCGGCCAATTCACTTCTGCGCATCAAGGTGGTCGACGGCAGCGCGCCGACCTTGTTTTTAGAGATGACCAACGCCGAGACGGGGTGTCTGTCAGCATCAGGGACGGCGTCTTGGAACCCAAAGCGCCCTCAGATCTCAGTCGCCGAGGCGGTCGAGGCGCTCTTGCGCAGCCTCAGGCGCGAGTCCATCCAGCAGCCTGGCGCTCAAAAGGGCGCGCTTGTGCGCATCGGTGAGGTCCGCCCGGCGACCTTACGCCTTGGCGCAAGCCCTGGTGGCGTGCGCTACCTCATCGAGGGGACCGACAAAAAGGGGACGCTGAAAGCGGGTGAGAAGCGAAGCATCAAGCTCCCGATGCGTACCCAGCCCTACCGGGTGGTCTTTGAAAAGCCTGGCTATTATCCGCAGTCGATGGAGGTGCGCCTTGATGAATCAACGCCTGTCGAGGCCTTTGATGTGACTCTCCTTGAGGAGGTCAAGACCTCCAAGGGCACAGAGAGAGCCTGGCTCACGGTTAAGTCACAGCCCGAAAACGCAGAGATCTATGTCGACGGCGTGCTCCAAGAGGGGAAACGCACCCCGGCGACGCTGGACGTCCTCGCGGGCAATCACGCGGTGCGCATTAAGCGAAAGAGCTACCTGGACTGGACGGGCACCATCGAGGTCCCCGCAGATGGCAAGGCGAGCATTAGTGAGACGCTCACGCCGAACTTCGCTGAGCTCATGATCAAGGCCGAACCCAGAGACGCTCAGATATTTCTCAACGGCCGCATGGTCGGCACGGGGAGCTATGAGAGTGAGCGCCAGCCCGCAGGTGGCTATGCGCTCAAGATTGAGGCGCCGCTTCATGAGCCTTTTGAGGGCGAGATCTTCGTCGAGCCCGGTCAAGATAAGCGCGTGGAGCGCCGCCTTCAGCCACGCTATGGGCAGATCACCCTCGACATCCGCACCGAGGTCTCAGATCGCTCCAAGGCGCGCCCACAGGTCTTTGTCGATGGCTCCCCGGTCACGGTCACCCTTACGCCGCGGTCCGACGGTCTTGGCTTTACCGGGCGCCTCGATAAGGTCCCTAGCGGCACACGCGAGGTTGAGGTGCAGCTCCAGCGGTTCAGCACCCAGACGGGCACCGTCGAGGTCACGAATGGCGGTCGGGTGAGCTTTGAAGCCAGGCTCTCGGCGCGCTTTGGGACGCTCTCGGTCACCAGCGCGCCGAGCGGCATGAAGGTGCGGATAAACGGTAGATTGGTGGGCACAACGCCGGTTGTGCGCGATGAGGATGTGGGCTCACACACCGTCGAGGTCATCGGCGAGGATTACCACCGGCCATTCAGCCGCTCAGTGCTCTTGCGCGAGCAGTCCAATGAGGACGTCCATGCGGTACTTGAAGAGCGGCTGGGGAGCTTATCGATTGGCTCGGATCCACCGGACGCCGAGATCTATGTCGACGGGATAAAGCGCGGCACAGCGCCGCTTAATATCAAGGGCGTCCGGGTCGGTATCCGGAGCGTCGAAGCGAGGGCCGAGGGCTACACACCGACCCTGCAAGAGCTCAGGGTCGAAGAGGGCCAGACTCGGCGCGCGCTCATCGAGCTTCAGACCATGGGCGCGGTGAGCGTGCGCTGCCTCGCGCCGCCCGAGGATCGCGCTCAGGTGGAGATCGTGCTGGCCGGGAAATACCAGCCCGGCGACAGCTACCGCTTCACCGGCCTCCCCAACGGCGAGATCCAGGTCATCTGCACGTCGCCACGCGGCCACTCCGTGCATCGGCGTGTCATGGTCCGAGCGGGGGCTGAGCAAGAGGTCGTGCTCGACCTCACAGACCCGACGGTCCTGGTCGACGCCTTTAAGGCCAGTCAGTCCACGTACAGCACTGCAGGCTGGAGCCTCATCGGTGTGGCCATCGCGGCCGGCATCGCTGGCGGCGTCACCTACGGGATGGCCGGCAGTGAGCACACGTCGCTTAATGAGGCGCTTACGACCTTTGGCTCAGCGTCGAACTCTGAGATCAGGACCCAGGCGCTCTTGGATATCGACGCGCATCAGGGGGCACGCAATAGCCTCGCCACTGCCGCCATCATCAGCTTCGCCACCGCGGGCGCGGCGCTCACAGCCGGCATCCTATCTTTGGCGCTCAGCCCCTCGGCCCCCGACGCCATCAAGCACCTGGTCGACCACTCGGCTTCACCGCTCCGCTTTGGCCTCTCGCCGAGCCCGATCGGTAAGGGCATGACCTTCCAGCTCGACGGCCGGTTCTAAGACGTCGCTTGTCGTCCGGTGTGTCGTGTCAGGTGATGCGTCTGCGCCAAGCGATGAGGGCGAGGACAATCGCGACCAAGGGTAAGGCAGGGCGCGCAGGACTGCTCGTCTGACAGCCGCCGTCCTCTTCGGGGGACTCGGGGGAGGTCGGCTCAGCGCTTTCGTCATCGCGGCTGGGGTCGCCGAGGCCGACCAGCGGCAGGGTTTGGGTGTCGAGGATCTTGCCCTCGAGGATGACGCTCACCTGGACCGCATCTGCTGCGGGGTCGGCCGCGATGTCGGCCCTGAAGGCGCCAGTCTCGCTCAAGTAGACCGGGGTCGCGAAGCTGCCGCCGGTGAGCAGGACATCCGGCCAGGCGTCCGCGCCCAAGAGCTCCCCATGGACGTCGTAGAGGCCGAGCTGCATCTGGCTGACTTCGTCCAGGTCAATGTCGATGACAGCCTTGGAGAAGGTCAGCGTGTGGCTCTCGAGCGCCTCAGCGCGGCCCTCGCGCTCCCAGCGGCTGAAGGCACAGCTCCCGAGCTCGCGTCCGTTGGCGTCTTGGATGATCACAGCTCCCTCGCCGCCCCCCGCTTGCGACCCGACGACAAAGAGCAAGTCACGCATCGGCGGCTTGGCCGACACAGGGACGTCGAGCCTGCCACCGGTCACCGTGAGCTCTAGGAGCCTGGCTGGGAGCCACATCCGATGGCCGCCTTGGTCATAGACCGTGAGGACCCCTGGGGACATGTCGTCGCCCGCACGCATCCGCGGCCTGCGCAGCCCACAGGTCGCGTGGCTCACCATAGCGAGCAGCGCATCGTCGCCCTCGGGTTGATTGACCGGCAGGTCGACGCCTACGCCGCCTAGGTGGTCGTAGAGGGTGACCTGGCCCAGGCCTTTGAGGGCATCCCAAGGGGCGGTGACGCGCACCCGCCTGGGGTTCCCCTCGTCAAACTGCACGGTGCGGTTAATCAAGGCGCCCTTGGGGTCGGTCAGCTTGATGCGCTCGATGTCGTCCGTGCTCACGTCGCCCTCGGTCAGGTGCACCATCGCCTCCCAGGTGGCCAGGGGGAAGCCGGGCTCCTCGAGGCGCGTGGGGTAGAGCTCCAGCTGAGGCGCTTGGGCGTCAAAGCTGTAGCCCGCCGCGCGGGTCCAGCTGGCGAGCTCGACGTCACCAGAGCGGAGCGCGACCGTCACGGTGGGCACCTCGGGCGAGAGGGCGACTTGCGCGGTGAGGGCACCGGAAGCGCCCTCGCTCCAGGGGACCGCGGCGCCCTCGACGGTGACCTCAAGCGCCGCGTCACTGAGGTCCACGGCGTGAGTGGCGGCGATGTGGAGCGTCAGCTGGGCCCCCGGTTTGGGCAGCGCGGGTTCGGTCATAAGCAGCCAGTGAGGCGCGGGGTCTCTGAGGGCGATGGGCGGGTGGTCTTCGAGCGCGACGCTCAGTGCACCCTCAAGGGGGGCCGCGAGGGTGCACGCCTCGGCGCAGCACACCGGGGGCGCATCGTTGACGGTCAGGCAGGCTTGGGAGGCGCCTGTGGCCGCCGGCTCCAGCAGCACGCTCTCATTCGAGGCCATCGTCGCCCACAGGGGTTCGCTGACCACCACGTGGGTCACCTCGGGGCCGACGCTCTGCTCCGTTACGGCCCCTGAGGGCCAGCGCACTCGCAGGTTCACCTCGGCGGAGCCACAGTCACGGGGCGCGACGTGGAGTTGATCGGCCTCGCTCGCGCCCAAGGTGCCGCCTTGGGTGAGGTGCCGCAGGAGAGCCTCACCGCCGCAGTCGGCCTCTAGGATGGCACCTGTCGCTGGCGCGCCGCTCACCGTGGGGGCGAGGTCGACCGTCAGGGGGCGTGCGTCGCTTGGGACCGGTGTCGTGTTGCGCCAGAGCAGCAGCCCACCAGGGAGCCCGTCTCGGGCGACGTCCGGGCGGCCGTCTCCGTCCAGATCGCCTACCGCGAGGTTGAAGCCGTTGTCGGCCTCGGCGGTGCTCGGCATTCGGACACGTGAGAAGGTCTCATCTGCTCCCTGGGTGTAGACCAGGTCAGGGGCGAGGGAGGTCGTCAGTGCGTCACCGTTGGGCAGCGGGGCACCGTGGCGCGCGAGGAGATCCAGGCGCCCGTCGAGGTTGATGTCGACGAGGCGCGGTGACCATTGATAGCGCGGGCCTGATGGGGTCCACAGGTGGTGAAACCCGGCGTCGAAGGTCGCGTCGGTGAACCCATCTGGGTGGCCTAGGGCGAAGAGGTCGTGCCCGACTGAGGCGCTGTAGAGGTCGAGGAGGCCGTCTGCGTTGACGTCTGCGACGGCGACGCCGCGCCCCTCTGTGCCGCTGTCCCAGGGGGCGACAGAGACCTCGAAGCTGGGTGAGCGGTCTCCAGGCTCGGTACGGTTGAGGAGGATGCGACTTGGACCGGAGATCCACGAGGTGTCAACGCTCTCGACGACGTCCAGCCACCCGTCTCCATCCAGGTCGACGAGGGTCGCCCCGTGGGTCAGCGCGGCGCGAGGGTGGGGCACCTCGATGGCCTCGAAGCGCCCGTCACCCCGGTTCATCCAGAGGACATCAGGGCGGCCGCTTAGGTGTATCTGCTCCCAGTTGATGCGGCCGAGGGCGAAGTAAATGTCGGGGCGCCCATCACGGTTCAGATCGCCGACAGCGGCGTCATTCAGGTTCATGAGCGGGGCCTCGGGCCAGGTGGTCTCCACCCGCGCGACCTCACCGTCTGTCACACGGTAGGCGTGCGCTTCGCCCCCAAAGACGAGCAGCTCCTCGCGCCCGTCGCCATCCAAGTCCAGGGTCGCCAGCGTCGCGCGCCCCGGGCCGAAGTCCTCTGCGACGCCGGGGGCCATCGGCACAGGGTCCAAGGCGTGCGCGCCGTCTCCCGTCGTGGTCAGGCGCTCGAGGCCGTTGGCGGAGACGTAGAGCAGCTCAGGCCTCTCGTCGCCCTCGATGTCCCACCAGACCGGGACGCGGATGTGGGTGAGCTGGAGGCCTTGGGAGGCCGGATCTTGCCAGAAGGTGAAGGTCGGCTCCGTCGCCATACTCTCCGAGCCGATGACGGTCAGCGCGCCAAGCGCCAAGAGCGCAGCCGCCAATGTGTGCGTCGCCAGTCTCGCGCTGTGGGGGCCTGCGACCTCGATGGTCTCCTCCTCGTCGTCGGTGTACCTGGAGAGATTAAAGCACACCTGGGCTCCGTCGCTGGTCCACAGGTGACCCCTTGCGTCACAATACCCACGGCCTTGGTCCAGAGGAGCGTCCATGAGCGCCGATGCAGTCTTCCCTGTCTTGAACCTGCTGCCCTTACCGGTCTGGGCGGTCTGGATCGCGGCGCCTCGCAGTCGGGCCGCGCGTCACCTCGCCGAGGCGCTCTGGCCCTGGGGCCTCTTGGCCGTCGTCTACGCCCTCTGCGTGCTCCTCGCGAGCTTGGGGGAGGCGCCAGGGCCTGGGTCGTTCTTCAGCCTCGGCGGCGTCATGAGCATCTTTGACGCCCCCTGGGCGGCCACCGCCGGATGGGTTCACTTCCTGTGCTTCGACCTCTTCTGCGCCCGCTGGATGGTGAACGAGGCGCCTGAGGCGGGCTACAGGCTCGCGCCAGTCCTGCTCTTGACCCTCTTCTATGGGCCCATCGGGCTCTTGGCCTTCCTGATGCTGAGGTCGCACCTGATGCCTGCGCGGGCCTAGGCGAAGAGGCGCGTCTTGTTGGCCTGGTAGTCACACAAGATCACCTGCAGCACCTTCCGCGGGGTGCCGCCATTGATGCGGCCATGGACCACCTTGAAGTTGTCGCAGAAGAGGACATCGCCACGCTTCCAGGGGAGCAGGACGCCCTGGCTAAGGTGCGCCGCGATGATGGCGCGATAGTCGTCCTCGCTGAGCACGACGGGCGCGCCATCGGGCCCAACGACTGTGGGGCGGAACATGAAGTTCTCGTCGAAGTCCCCGAGCTCGATCCGCACCTCGGGGAAGAGCCGCTGCCCTTCCTCTGCCACGATCTGATGGTGGTACCCGGTCAGGTTCAGGCTCGGCACGCCGGTCGTGGGGTGAGCCAGCAGCGCCGGGGCCGTGAAGGGCGGAGGCAGGAACTGATTTTCGTTTTTGTAGCGGATAAAGCGGGCCGTCTCAAAGCGCGCTTTGAGCGCTGGATCGAGGCCCTCCCACGCCGCCTCGGCGTCGCAGAACAGGGTCTCTCCGCCTTGGTCACTCGCCTTCTCACACAGGAACGCGATGACCCGCGGCACGTTGAAGAAGATGCCGAATTCGTGGTGCGGGAACTGGATGTTGTCTTCGTAGGCCAGCGTCGAGGCGTCCTCTTGAGTGAGGGTCCGCCCGGTCGACCAAGCCTCGATGCGCCCGAGGAGCCAGCTCAGGAACCACCCGATGAGCGGCAGCCTCAAGAAGAAGCGCGCCACCTTGGGCGGCATGGGCATCATCCAGATGTAGCGGGACGCGTCGTAGGCGCCGACGACCGCGCTCCGGAAGCTTGGGGGCGTCGCCTCAAAGCCGCGAAAGAGGACGGCGCCGTGGTCGGCCATCAGCGACTCTACCTGCCCGAGGTCCTCCCTCAGCAGGGCGGCGAGGAGCTGAGGAGAGCCCTCCGCGATGGGCTCGACGAGCCGCACGATGTCCGGGCCTCCTTGGTTGGAGTGCTCGTGCGCCTCGAGCGGCCTGATGCGCACCTTGCTCCAGGCGGTGTGAGCATCAGGTTGGGGGGTGGGGTGAGACACGTCGCGGCTCCGACTTGCTGGCAACGGCGAGGAGCATAACGTACGGAGGGGGAGGGTGCGCTAGCCTTTGTCTGGGTCACCGGCCTCGGGGACCCAGATGGCCTCGACCTGACAGGTGTCCCCCGTGAGGTCGAGGGCGACGTGGTGATGCAGGCGCTGGCCCTCCCGCCGGAGGATGCGCGGGACTTGCGCGGCGTTGATATAGGCGATGCCTTCGCGCTCGACATGCCAGATCCGCTGCGCACCACCGCGGGTCTTGTGGTGCATATGGCCGGCGACGACCGCGAGGACCTGGCGGCCGATCTCGCGGGCATGGGCGATGGCGACGGCGAGGTCCGGGTCGCCCCAGTCGCCTGCGCCTCGCTTAAAGTCACACCCCCAGATGTCCGTCGCGGTCGCGCCGAGCCCGCTGGGGCCATTGTGCGCGAGGAAGACGAGCCGCTCCCCCTGGGTGGCGTCCACGGCCTCGATGAGCCGCTCCGCGCTCTCCGCCATCGAGTGCACATCGAAGCGGTCGGCGAGGGTCGCTGGGAAGCTCAGGCCGCCACCCTGCGCATGGGGTCGCCCGATGACCAGGCTCACCCCACCCCCGAGCTCATGCGCGCTGTAGCCTCCGAGCGTGACAGGGCCAAGGGCGTCGTCGAGCCTTGCGATGCGCTCTCGATGTGGGCCCGGGCGGTTGAGAGGGCCGCCCTTCACCCCCGCGATGTCGCTCAGGAGCTGAGGGACCGTGGTCGCGTCGTGGTTGCCGGGCACCATAAAGGCGGGTCGGGTGAGCCCCGCCAGGCGGGCTGCGACGTCGTAGGCTTGGCCGTGGCGCATCCCTGGCAGGTCACCCGTGATGAGCACCGCGGCGTAGTCCGAGGCGTTAAAGGTGGCCAAGTCCGCGTCGTTGAATGCCAGGTGAACATCACCAATCGCGGCGAGCTTCATCGGGTCACCTTCGCGGTGCCCAGGCGTCGTCCTGAGGGGGATGTCATGGACAGCCCGCGGCGATCATTTGATCTTCGTGCCGGTGATGAAGATGTGACTGCAGAGCGTGGGGGCCAAGCGCAAGAGTCGATCCGCGCCGAGCTTCACAGCGGATGCGCTGCGGTGCAGACACTCAATGTTGACGCCCTCGAGCTTCTCGACCTTGAAGTCGTTGATCGCGAAGAGCTTTCGCATGTCAGCCATCGTCGGCTCGCGGACGTGTCCACGGAAGGGCTCGGACTCGTACCACTCCTCGAAGCGCGCCCATGTGCTGCGTCCAGTGACGGCGCGCACACGATGCTTGAGGTGGGCGGCGTTGGGGACGACGATCATCATCTTGGCGCCGACGCGGGTGACGCGCTTGATCTCCGCCATGAGCTCGCGCACACCGCGGTACCAATGCTCCAGGCTGTCGATGGACAGGATCACATCGACGGAGTTGTCTTCGAAGGGGAGCGGGTGGTTGAGGAAGTCCAGGTTGTGGACGTCCACGCCTGTCGCGCCGTGGACACGCTCCAAGAGCCCCTTGCAGTCGAAGTCTGCGTAGCCAAAGTCCCCGAAATCATCGACGATGCACGCGTCCATGCCCATCTTCTGGAGCAGCGGATCGAGCGCGTTGGTCCCGGAGCCGAGGTTCACGATGCGCGCGCCAGGCTTAAAGACTTGGCTCGCCTGGTACACATACTCCGGGTAACGGTTTCGTTCGTGATCTACGAAGTTCCTGAAATCGTTATTAAACGGCGTATACAGGGCCATGATCTCGTCTTCAAGTGCCATAGCGCGGCGCGTGAAGTCGGCGACCTCTGCGCGGGTGGGGATGGCGTTGGACATGTCGAAACCCTGTGTGACGGAGCCCGGATGCTTCGTAGAATTGCCGGCATGGGTCAAGGGAAAACGTCCCGCTGAGCCCCTGAGAACATCGCCTTTAGAGGGCCAGTTCACGGGTCGCTGGTGTTTTGACCAGAGCCCCCTCTTGATGTCGCGCTGCTCGACATCTCTGGCTCCCTAAGTGACACTTCGCAGCGAGGGTGCCTCGAGCGAGGAGAGGGCGTGAATTTCAGGTCATGCATGAGCGGTGTGCTCAGCGCGGTGCTTTTCGTCGCCTGCCAGGGGGGGCCTGCCGAGCCCGTGGCAGCGCCCGAGGTCGGGTGTTTAGCGCCCCCTTGTGACGCGCCATCTGACGCCCTTACTGAGCCCGAGGACGTGAGCGAAGACGCCGCGGAGGCGGGCCCTGTGGAGTCGCTTTTGGTGACGGAGGCCCGCACCTCGGGCTTGCTCAAGTACATCGACGAGGGCGTGGAGCCCACCATCGAATCGGTAGACGGCGACACGACTGTCTATGTGTTCGATCCCGAGGACGGGCCGCGCTGCATGCGGGGGGCTGAGTTCCGCTTCTCAGTGCGAGACACAGGCTCGGAGAACTTGCTCATCTTCCTCCAGGGGGGAGGGACCTGTTGGTCAGACTTTTGCCTGACCGTCACGGCGGCGGCGGCTGGGGTGCCCTTGGTTGAGGCCCTTGATCCGGACAACCCGAGCAACCCGATGGCCGACTGGACGGTGCTCTATTTGCCCTACTGCGATGGCTCATTTTTTACGGGCGACCGTGACTTTGATGAGGATGGTGATGGGGTGGGGGAGCGCTTACACCGGGGGCTTCACAATTTGTCCGGAGCGCTCCGGACCATCCGAGACCGCTTCCCGAACCCGTCGCGGGTGTTGTTGACCGGGAGCAGCGCGGGGGCCTTTGGGACGATCCCTGGATCGGTCTTGGTGCGCGCGGTGTACCCCGAGGCCACGCTCCAGATCTTTAATGACTCTGGGGTCGGCGTCGCGCGCCCTGGAGAGCCCGCGTTCGTGGAGAAGATCTTGGACGAGCAGGGGCTCGTCCCGCTCTTCCCTGAGACCTGCGAAGACTGCTGGGCTGATGGGCACATCACGCGGCTGGTTCACTGGATCTTTGAGAGAGACCCCGACATCCAGATGGCGGTCTTCAGCTCCATGCATGATTCGGTCATCGCGGGGACCTTCCTGAACATTGAGCCCGATCGCTTCAAGCATGCGATGCTCGCCGAGACGCAGGCGCTTCATGATCGCTTTCCAGATCGCTATCGGCGCTTCATCGTTCAAGGGATCGCGCATACGACGCTCTTGGGGACCCCGATTGGGATCATCGGTGAGGACGTCGCGGATCTGGAGTTCTCGTCGGGGGCCCTCAGCAGCCTCGGTAAGATTGAGCTGGGTGGGCTCGACACGACGGTCATCGAGGGCATGAGCGCGGGGGATTGGCTTCGTGCGTTCGTAGAGGGCACGGATCAATGGACGGACCGGCTTGAGGCCGCCGCCCCCGAGGAGGCAGCAGAGCCCCCGATCGACGAGGAGATGGAGCGCGAATGACACACGACAACCGGTCACTCTTGGTCGCGCTCATGGCGCTCGCGTTCACGGCATGCGGTACCGCTGCCGATCCTGTGGACACAGCGGACACCTCTTCGGTGGCGAGCGACGCCGATCAGGTCCCAAGCACGGACAACCTCGACACCAGCGGTGACGAGGACGCGATAGGAGCATCGACGAAAGACAGCGAGGAGGCGACCGCCGCCGAGGATGTCGAGCTCGATCCTGAGGACAGCGAGGAGGCGATCGCCGAGGACACTGCGGCGGCCGAGGACATTGCCGTCGAGGACGCCCAGAGCGCTGAGGACATCGCCGCCGAGGATGTCGCACCTGCAGACACTGGGGCTGCGGATGCAGTGAGCGAGGGCACGGATACGGGGCCAGGGCAGTCGACCGGCGATGCCGGCGGTGAGGACGATACAGCGACCGATGGCGACGCCGTGGAGGACGCCGAGGCTCCCTCGGATGTTGAGGCGGACGTTGAGGCGATTGAAGACACCGAGGCACCTGGAGAAGACATCACCCAGGAGGACATCGGTGGTTCGGGTCCGGCGTGTGACCCTGCGGGGACCTGGACGCTCGAGACGACGACCGCCGCGTTGCCGGGGGAGGGCTGCGCCCCGAACGGAGAGCCTGCGCAGGGGCCCAACACTAAGACCTTCACCGTGACCCAGAACCCCGATGGGTCGCTGGTCGGCGTACTCCCCGAGGTGACCGAGCCTATCCCAGAGATCACTGTGACGCAGTTACCCGACGAGGACTGCCGCTTCGAGTTCGTCGTCGCCCTCTCCATCTACTTCCCCTCGTTGGGGGGCGAGCCCCCGAGCACGGCCTACCTCACCTACACGTACACGGTCGCGCTGGCGGATGGTGGGGTGCACGGCTCAGGGACCGTCTACACGGCGACCATCTTTGAGGACGGCGAAATCCAGCAAGAGTGCACCGAGGCGATCACCATCGGGGGGGGCTTCGTCCCGCTTGGTGGCTAGCGCGTCTCCCCTGTCGCGCCCTTGACCACATTGAGGATGCGGGTGACCTCAGGGCGGTCGGCAGGCCCTCGGCCGACATGGTGGAGGCGAACGACGCCGTCGGGATCGATCAGCACGTCGCCACCCCTCTGAGTCACGTCGCGCCCCGGGGCCGCTGGGCGCATCCCGGCCATCATGGCGCGTACGTAGGCGCTGACGGTCTGCGGTCCCCAGATGTCCCAGAAGCGGGCATGGAGCATGTCATAGGCGCGGTAGAGCGCGCGGTCTTCGTCGACGAGCAGCGGCCACGTGAGCGCGGTCTCGTCGGCATAGGAGGTCGCCATGGGCCCTGCGTCGAAGGTGATGACGGCCACGTCGATATTCAGGGCCTCTAAGGCAGCGTGTTCACGTCGCAACTGCGACAGGTGCCGGCGGCAGGGGAGTCAGCCGAGGTGGCGATGAAAGACCAGCAGGAGCCAACGCCCTGCGTGGTCTGAGAGCGTATGCGTGCCGCCGTGGGTGTCGGTGAGGGTGAAGTCCACGGCCTGCGCGTTGAGGCGCCCCGTCACCGTTCGCCACCGGTGACGAGCGTTTGAGTCACCTTGGCGAAGAGGAGCAGCCAGGGCACCCCATGCATCAACAGGTCAAACCAGTCGAGCGGTTTGCTCAGGGTCCCTTCGGAGAGCATCTGGAGCTTCTCCACAATGTGGGGCGGATTAAACGGAGCGAGGCCCAAGGTCAGACAGACAATAATAAGCACTGGCCATGAGAGCTCGGAGAGCCACGTCATCCTGTCTTCGCCTCCTGTAAGGGCCTTGTGTCCAAGGCAAGCCTAGCACGCAGAGGCGCGTGAAACTGGTCCGGGGCTATCCCCGACGACGTCCGATGGCTTACCTTGAGGGCTGTTCACCCTGCGAACCCTGCCAAGGATCAGCCCATGCCCCGGAGCCTCTACGCCGTTGTAGGACTCGCGCTCATCGTCGCTGCGATGAGCGTGAGCGGCCTCTCGATCGCCAGTTTTTTTAGCGCGAGTGCGCTACTAATCGTCATCGGTGGAGGGTTGCTTTACACCTT
Organism: Myxococcota bacterium; assembly: GCA_049602155.1. Lineage (GTDB taxonomy): Bacteria > Myxococcota_A > UBA9042 > PHBI01 > JBMYRH01 > JBMYRH01. Next base: position 53,051 of record JBMYRH010000013.1, read on the forward strand.
CGCGCACCACGGCGCCCTGAACTTCTTCCACGCGATGGGGGTCGGGGACCCCGCAACCTCGGCGAGCGCGCTGAAGCAGCAGATGTGTGTGCTCCAGAGCGCACGAAACGCCTTCTGCGGGGCCGCGGTGGTCGGTTACCTCATCGGCCTCATCTCGATGCTCCACAGCATGGATGATCCCAGTCGGATCGGGCCGGCGATGGCCGTGACCCTGCTCACCGTCTTCTATGGACTCTTCGTGAGCGAGCTGGTGATCGCGCCCCGGGTTCCTGTGCTCGAAGGTCGTTGTCACGCCCTGTCGGGTGGTGAAGGGACTGGGGACACCTCGGGGGGTGGGGGCGCCCGCGGCGCGGCGACCCTCGTCGCTGTGGTCTTTAGCCAGTCTGCCGTGTTCGGTGCCCTCTTGGTGGCGATGATGTGAGGGGGAGCGTTCGGCGGAGGTCAGGCGTCCGCTTCGATGGGTTCGAAGTCGACGCCGCGCGAGTGAGCGGTTAAAACCCGCTCCATGAGGCGTGGTACCACCATCCGATCGCTCAAGCGTGACCTTCAAGAGGCTCCGGACTACGCCACGTGGCGTCAGCTCTCTGAGGCCCTTGACGAGGCGGAGGGGGGCGCCGCGTGGCGGGCCGATGATGCCTCGATGCACTATGACGCAGGGGCGCTGCGCGACTCCTTGCATACGCTCGAGCGGTTGACCCGGCAGGGGTCTCCTCTCGCGCTGGTTGAGGCGCTCAAGACAGGCCTCTATCAGCATCAGTTGACCCTGAGCGATCCGCTGCTCTACCGACGATCGCGGGTCGGCACCAAGCACCTCGTGGAGCGCTACCTGGACGCGGTGACGGCCGCGATGCAGCACCTGTGCGAGGTCGAAGTCCCTGGGATGGATGAGGCGACCAAGCTCAAGACCTTCGAAGCGCAGGCGAAAAACGTCGGAGCCTCGGCGCTCTTGCTGAGCGGTGGCGCGACCCTCGGGCTCTTCCACATCGGGGTCGTCAAGGCGCTCTTTGAGCAAGCGCTCTTGCCTCAAATCGTCAGCGGGGCGTCGACGGGATCGATGATCGCTGGGGGGCTCTGTACCCGGACGGATGACGAGCTGTTCGAGCTATTAGGGGACCCGACGCGCTTCATCGACACCCAGGTCTTTCGGCTCTCAGGGTTGGGTCAGATCCGTGATGCGCAGGCGTTGATGGCCAACGACCAGTTGCTTCGAGCCATTGAAGGCAACATGCGCACGGACACGTTCCTCGAGTCCTACGAGCGGACGGGCCGCATCCTCTGCATGAGCGTCTCTCCCACTCGGGCCCGTCAAAAGCCGCGGCTGCTGTGTCATACGACAGCGCCCGATGTGCTGGTCACGAGCGCCTCGCTGGCGTCGTGCGCGATCCCCGGGCTCTTTTCGCCGACCGCGTTGATGCGTCGTCGAGGTGGGGTGGTCAGTGAAGCCGTCCCTGGTGAGCGCTGGAGCGACGGCAGCGTGGAAGGCGATCTGCCCACCGAGCGCCTCGCGCGCCTGCTCGGCGTCAACTATACCATCGTGAGCCAGACGAACCCGCACGTGCTCGCCTTCACCCGCGCCAAGGTGCGCGATGGGGCACTGCCGGTGGTCACTGACTTGGTCTCATCGTCCCTCGCAGCTCAGGGCTTTCAGCTGCTGAGCGTTGCGCGCCGGCACACACGACGGCCGGGGCTGAGGCGCCTGCTCGATCGCGCCCACAGCATCGCGGATCAGCGCTACCTGGGCGACATCACCCTCGCCCCGAAGTTGACGGCATGGAACTACGGCATCGCTCTGCGTAACGCGAGTGACGCCGACTTGATGCGCCTGATTCGTCAAGGGGAGCGGGCGACATGGCCGCGCTTGGCGATGATCGACGCGGGCACGCGGGTCTCTCGCACGCTGCATGGGTGTGTGGCGCGCCTGAAGGCGAAGGCGGCCGCCGCGGGTTAGAGGTCGCAGGCGACGCCGTCCCAGCTGCCCTCGGCGTCGCTACAGATCTGCTCTTGAGTGCGCACCGTGGTCCACCACTTGATCTCATCAATCCGGCCGCTGAAGGCGAAGACACCTTGCTCGCGCTGACCGATGAAGAGGTCGTTGGCGATGGCCCCCATGAGCCCGCCCGCTGCGCTCGTTACGAGGACGCCATCGAAATAGCAGCGCAGGCTTGACCCGTCGTTCACGACCGCGATGTGGGTCCAGGTTTGGATGGGGATCATGCCGCTCGCGCTGGTCACGTTCGTGGTCCCGACACCGGTCTGCGAGAAGATGGTCTGCATGTTCCCTTGTGAGCTGTTCATCAGCACGTTGTTGTCGTTGTTACCCGTGCCTCGGCTGACGATAGAGCCGACCCCGGAGGTCGTCCCGAGCCAGACCCAGGCCTCGATCGTCGCTGCGTCCGAGAAATCGAGGTCGGGGTGCGCTGGGACCTGGATTGAGCCGGCGCCTCCACTGAAGCTCACGCCGAGCCCGATGGCGCCTTCGACTCCGCGGGTCACCCCGCCGGGGTTCTCTGTGCCGTCATGGCCGTTCCCTGTGCTGTCGACGACCGGGCCGTTGGTCTCCTCGAAGCGGTACCAGGCGACAGGGAGGTCGCCAAAGCCGCACTCGGCTGTCTGCGCGTCCTCGTAGACGCACCCTTGCCCGATGACACAGGCGTCCAACGTGCAGGGATCTTGGTCGTCACAGTTGGATTCGACGCCGCCTTGGCACACCTGGCCCACGCAGCCGCCATCTTGCACGCAGGCTATCTGGTCGCTGCAGAGCGTCCCGTCCTCGACGGGGCCCATCGCGCAGGCCCCCAAAGCGGGATCGCAGAACGCCATCGCGCAAGGGAAGTCGACCTCTGGGCAGACCACGGCGGTGCCTGGCTCGACGTCGCATTCGCCGGTGGCGGTGTCGCAGTAGGCCTTGCCGTCGCAGGGGTTTGTCGAGGCCTCGCACTCGGCGTCCGAGGCGCAACCGCAGGGTTGGCTTGGGACACACTCGGTGGTGTCGCACAGCCCTGGTCCGCATTCGGACTCGCAGACTGCGCCATCGAGGGGGGCATGGTTGATCACACCGTCGATGCACGAGTCGTCTGTGCATGGGTTGCTGTCGTCGATGGGCACCGGGGTGCCGACGCAGAGCTCTTGAGCGAACTCATTTTGGGTGCACGTATCGTTGCTGCTGCACGGGTTGTTGTCGTCGCAGGAGTTGCCCTCGAGGAACGCCGTCTGCACACAGCCGGTTTTTGGGGTGCAGGTCCAGGTCCAGCATGGGTTGTCCAGGTTCTGCGCGCTGCAATCCTCGGTCGCTTCGAGATCTTCACAGCTGCCATCGCCGTCACAAGCCTCGCGCGTGCAGAGGTTCTCATCCAGGTCACAGGGGGTGTCCGCCGCCGAGTAGATGGCCATGGTGCAGGCCCCGGTCGCCGGGTCACAGCTGAGCTGATCGACGCAGGGTTCGTCGGGCTCGGGGCAGATGACCGCGGAGGCCTCCTCCGCCACACAGGTGCCCTCCTGGCAGGTCGCGTTCCCAAAGCACGGCGCCTGGCATGGTGCGCCCTCTTCGGCGTCCTCGTACACACAACCGACCGCTGGGTCGCAGCTCGCCTCTTGGCAGGCCCCGACGTCGTCGCAGGGGGTGTTCACGCCGCCGACACAGACCCCAGAAGCACACTGGTCGTCTTGGGTGCACGCGTTGCCGTCGTCGCAGGGCACGCCATCGGAGAGGCCCTCACATGGCGAAGCGCTCGTGGCGTCGTCTCCTCCCGGGCCAGTGTCCTTGCCCTGCGTGACGTCCGAGGTCGGTGCGTTCGTGTCCTCGGCTTCGACGACGTCCATGGTGCCGGGCTGCCCTAGCGAGGTGCTTGAGTCTGGGATGCCATCCCCGGCTTGGGGATCGGCCGCCCCACAAGCTGCCAGAAAACAGGCCGCGAGCAGCCATCCCAAGGAGTCACTGAGCGGTCTGATTGAGTGTCGCGCGCGCGTCATTGTTCGGATCCTGGCGTCGTGGTCTGCGCCATGATGGATCTGGGGTCGGATCGGACGCAAGTTCCAGCGTCGCGCGGCCGTCAGGTGAGAGTTACCCCTGCGATTCCCGCGTGATCGCCACGAGGATGGCGTCGAGGCGCTCTAGGAAGTGAGACCGGTCCTTTTGTGCCATGGGCTTGGGGCCGCCGGTCATGACGCCGACCTCCCGGAGGTTCTGGAAGAGCTCGCGCGTCCCGAGGGCTTCACCGATCGACGCAGGGGTGAACTCGCGCCCCTTCTGTCCCAGGACCCGAGCTCCCTTCTCAAGGCATCGGGCCGCCAGCGGGATGTCATTGGTGATGACGACGTCACCCGCCTCGCAGCGCTCGGCGATCCAGTCGTCGGCGACGTCGGCCCCTTTCCCTACCGTGATGCAGACAATGGTCCGGGCCGGAGGGGTCTGGATGTAGTGGTTCGCCACAACTCGGACAGGCCAGCCGTGGCGAACGGCGACCTTATAGGTCTCCTTCTTTACGGCGCAGGCGTCGCCGTCGATGTAGATCATTCCCATGTCGGCTCCTCTGTGTTCGAGGCTAGCACAGGCGTGCTCACTTCGGCTCAGCGGCCATGTGACGGGCCACGTGAGCGACTCAATGCAGCGCATGTCGGGCCACTCGAGTTGGATGGCGATGATGACGCTGTAACTCATCTTCGCCGACCATAAACGTGGGCGTGAGCCGCAACAGCCCAGAACTATGAGGGGTGCGCGCGGAGATGAACTGTCGTGTTTCCGGCTTCGAGCGCTGTTTCATGCTCTACTCTCGGGGATCACCGTCACTGGAGGGGTCGTGATACTGGAATTGGCGTCGATGTCTCGTGGACCGTTACGCCTTCTGTGGCCGCTCGGTTTGAGTCTCTTACTTGTCACCGCCTGTGGTGGTGATGCACCCGAGCCTGCTGACGATGTCTCGTCGGAGTTAGACGGGGAAGCGACGCCTGATGTCTCGTCCGAGGCGGACGGCGAAGAGACACTTGATGTCACAGACGGGCCAGGCACGATCACGTCGGTCTGTTGTGAGACCAGCGAGGGGGCGGAGTACACGACCAACGTGGACTGCGACGCGGCGGGGGGCAGCGAGGTGGCGCTCACGGCGTGCCCAGCGCTGTGCTGTGACCATACGGACGGCTCCTACAGCTGGATCCCGCCCGGGGAGTGCCAGGGTAATGGCATCCCGTCCCACCCGGGGCACTGCGAAGAGGTGTGCTGCCAGCTCACCGATGAAACGACGACGATTGAGCTGCAGGGGAACTGCGCCGGTCAGGGGGGCGTGGAGCTGGAGTTGGCCGCCTGCGCGCCGCCAGAAGAGCCCATCTGCTGTCGTTACCTTGACGGCACCTTCGGCATCGCGTCTCCAGAGGACTGCGCTGCTGGACCTGGGCAAGAGACCAACGCTGACAGCTGCTTAGAGATCTGCTGCCAGCTGGGAGACGACTCACTCGAGACCCTGCTGACCGGCACCTGCATGATGCAGAACGGCCAAGTCGTCGATGATGCGCTCTGTGAGCCGCCGGCCGAGGACGTCTGCTGTGCCCAGGGTGATGGCAGCTATGCGACGGTCCCTTCGACCGAGTGCGCGGAAGACGCGGTCGTCGATGCGGCGCTCTGCGAGCCGCCCGATGAGAAGGTCTGCTGCGCCCAAGAGGACGGCAGCTATGCCTCGGTCCCTTCAAGCGAGTGCGAGGCGGATGACGTGGTGGACATGGCGCTGTGTGAGCCGCCGGTCGAGGACGTCTGCTGCGCCCAGGGTGACGGCAGCTATGTGACGGTCCCTTCGACCGAGTGCGAGGAGGATGCTGTGGTCGACGCCGCGCTTTGCGAGCCCGACGAGCCACAGACATGCTGCAAAACCGAGGAGGGGGTCGCCTGGGTCCCTGAGGGCACCTGTGATGAGGAGAGCGTCCTCCCCGAGGGCCTCTGCGAGCGCCCCTTCTGCTGCAAGGTCATGACAGGCCCCGACGCTGGTAACGCGTCGATGATGTCGTCGCCGGATTGCCTCGCTCAGGGGGGCAGCGTGGTCTACGACGGTTACTGCGAACAGCTCATCTGCTGTGAGACCGACGCAGGGTCGCAGCTGATGCCCTTCATGGACTGCACATTCGCGGCGCTCCAAGAGACGTCGGCCTGTGAGCCTGTGCAGGAGGAGGCGTGCTGTAAGGTCATGAGCGGGCCTGACGCTGGTAACGCGTTGATGGCGCTCCCGAGTGTCTGTGCGGAGCTCGGCGGTGCGTTTGTCGGCGAAGACTTTTGCACACAAGAGATCTGCTGTGAGACCGACACCGGGCCGCAGATGGTGCCTTACATGGGGTGCACCTTCTTGCAGTTGACCGAGACCTCAGCCTGCGAACCTGTCGATGAGATGGGGTGTTGCAAGGACATGGAGAACCCAGGCCTGGGTGACGCCTACATGGCGACCACTGAGGACTGCTTTGCGCAAGGTGGCTCACCGATCTTCCAGGAGTACTGCGACCAAGAGGTCTGCTGTGACATGGGTGATGGGCCAGAGTTCATGCCGTATGCCGAGTGCACCTTCTTGGACATGGTGGCGACTTACGACGCTTCCGATGACCCTTGCTCGCCGGCCGAGGAGCTGGAGTGCTGCAAGATCTCCTTTGGCGTCAACACGGGCAACGTGGTGATGGCTACGCCCACGGATTGCGCCGAGCAAGGCGGAATCAACACGGTTCAAGAGTACTGCGACCAAGAGGTCTGCTGCGAGACCGCCGATGGAATGGCGTACACGCCGTTCTTGGAGTGTCCCTTCATGAACGTGAACGCGGAGAGCGCATGCACGCCGCCGGAAGAGGAGGGCTGCTGTCAGATCATCCTCGGCCCCAACACGGGGAACGTCATCTTGGCGACACCCACTGACTGTGCGATCGCCTATGGCCTCCCGAACACCGAGGAGTTCTGCACGCAGACGCTGTGTTGCCAGACCGAGGCCGGCCCTGTGTCCCTCCCGTTCTTGGAGTGCCCCTTTGCCGACGTCATCGAGGCTGAGCAGTGTGTGGTCGAAGAGGAGGCGTGCTGCAAGATCTCGAGCGGACCGGACACCGGCAACGTCGTGATGGCGACGCCGACGGCATGTGAGGTCCTTGAGGGCATCATCACCGATCAAGAATATTGCGACCAACTGATGTGCTGCAACACCGAGGATGGCCCGCAGCAGGTGCCCTTTTTGGAGTGCGCCTTTACGGATCTGAGCTGGGAGGAGGGGGCCTGTGACGTCTGCTGCCAGACCTCGAGTTGGCCTGTGGTCACGCCGCAATCTGATTGTGAGCCCGCCCTCGTGCTGGAAGACGCCGAGTGCGATGTTCAGATCTGCTGCTCGAATGGCGAAGGTGCCTTCTTCGAGGGGACCCCGACCGAGTGCGCGGTCGAGTCCGGGGAGGTGGTCGATGACACCGTCTGCAACCCGCCAGATGAGCCGCTGTGCTGCGCGATCGGCGAGGAGTTCTCGTACATCTTGGCGTCGGAGTGCACGGCGCAGAGCGGGACACAGGCGGCGCCCTCGGAATGCGTGGTGTGTTGCCAATACCCAGGCGGCGGTTTGGGTCAAGACCCCGCCACCTTCTGCATCGCGGGCCTAGGCACGATCGTCGACGATGCGCTCTGTGAGGCCCCAGAGGTCAACGTCTGCTGTGGCGTTGGCGAGGACACGACCTACATCTCGGAGACCGCGTGTAGTGAGCAAGAGGGGGCCGTGCTGGCGGAGAGCGCCTGCTACGTCTGCTGCAAGAACCCCTTCGGTGAAGAGCCGGCGTATGCCCTCGAGCAAGACTGCGATCAAGTTCAGCCCGACGCGATCTGCGACCCGATGATCTGTTGCGCGACCGGCGAAGACACCGCCTACGTCACGACCTCTGCGTGCACCGCTGGGGACGGCGCTGAGACGGCGGCATCGGCGTGCATGGTCTGCTGCGAATACAGCGGGGGCGGCGTGGGCGAAGACCCCGCCGCGATGTGTGTCTCAGGGGGAGGGACCATCGTCGACGACGCGCAGTGCGAACCAGCCGAAGACCTGATGATCTGCTGTCAGAACGGCGAGTCGACCGACTACATCCTGACGTCCGAGTGCACAGAGCAAGGTGGCGCAGCGGTGGCCGATGCGCAGTGCCCCGTATGTTGCGAAGATAAGGCTGGCCTCTTCAGCGAGACGACCGCCGCGGCCTGTGCATCGAGCCAAGGTAACGTCGTCGATGACGCCCTGTGTGAGCCCGTCGAAGACCTGATGATCTGCTGTGACACCGGTGACGGGACGGCCTACATCGCGACCTCGGAGTGCACGTCTCTTGGCGGCGAGATGGCCGGTCCAACCGAATGTCAGGTGTGCTGTGAATTCTCTGGAGGTGGCCTCGAGGAGGTCCCCGCCGAGTTCTGCCTTGCCGGTATGGGGAGCTTCGTCGATGACGCGCTGTGCGCCCCAGAGGAGGAGCCCATCTGCTGCGCTATCGGAGAAGATGCGTCGTACATTACGCCCTCATCGTGCACGGAGTCGGGGGGCGTGGAGACAGCCTTGGAGGCATGTCAGGTGTGCTGCAAGAACCCCAACGGCGCGGGCCCCGAATACGTCTTCGAGGCCGAGTGCGAGACGACAGCTGTGCAGCCTGACAGCGTCTGTGCCACAGCCTGTGACGCTGAGCCATGTCAGAACGGCGGTGTCTGTACGGACGATGGAAGCAGCACGACCTACACCTGTGATTGTGAAGGCACTGGCTATACAGGTGATGACTGCGAGACCCTCGATCTCCCGGAACCCTGTGATGCGTCAACTCTTCCGCAGAACGCTGATGACCTCGGTGATTGCACAGAGGTGCTGCAAAGCGGCTCGGAGTGCTCGCCTACCTGCAGCCCTGGCTATACCTTAAGCGCACCGACGTCATGTGACGATGGCGTGCTTACCCAGGGGTCGTGTCTCCCAGAGGCCGATGACGGCAAGTAGGGCGTTTGGTCTCACCTGCCTCTCTTTTAGAAGAGGGGCAGCGTCTCCAGCACCATCGTGAAGAGCACGAGGTCGAAGGCGGTCAGCAACAAGAAGGTGGTGAGCCAGACCCATTGGTTTGGGACGAGCTTCAGTAGCCACTCGATAGGTTGGCGTGTGAGTCCGCTGAGCACCGGGAAGGTCGTGTCGTAGGTCTTGTGATGGACCTGATGCACCGACGGCGGAATCAAGATGTGTCGTCGCTGGAGCCACTGAGCCCACTTGGGGCGGGTGCTGCTGTGAGCGTGTGACATGCGGTGGGCGAACTGATTGACGTAGGCCCAGAAGAAGCCGACGCCCGCGACCATCAAGGCGAGCCGCGTCGGCCCCAGGATGGCGAAGAGGACCCCCGCCTTCATCGCAAGCAGTGGGTTGAGATCGCCCCACACGTCGGTGAGCTTTCGCGAGGAGATGTCGTAGGCGAACGTGTGGTGCCACTGAAACTCGACGCAGGGGACACCCACGATGGGGAGGTTGCAGAAGGCGGGGTTGTCCAACACGACGTGGAGGACCCCACTGTAGAAGTCGATATAGAAATAGAGCGCCACCAAGGTGAACAGCAGCGCGGGGACGCTCGGGGTCCACGCGATCCCCACCACGATGGTCGCCAAGACAGCGTAGACCAGTGGCTTGAATCGGTTCTGGTAGATGGTGTGATCGTTCTCTGCGACCCAGGCCAGCTCGGCGCTCATCTCTTCGCCGCTCTCTCTGGCTCTCTCGATGCGATCGGTGACCTTCGCGTTGAGCCAGTCGTTCATGTTGTCGAACTGGTCTTTACGCAGGTTGGGTCGCCGATTCTCGACGTCTAGAGGTGTATCAGTGCTCGCTATGCTCACCATGGGGGATCCTTACGACCGGCATGCCTAAGCGCCGTTTCGCCGGCGCAGTATAGGGAGATTCCGCTCGAAAGATAGGAGCCCGGCAGGTTAGCCCCCCTATCCGGCCCGAGAGAGGCCTTGGACTGTCTCGCAGTCTCTCATCGCGGGCCCTGGACGCGGTAGAGGCCCACGCGGAGCGAGGTGGCGCCTCCGTAGTAGCGAATCCAGACATCACCGTAGTTCTCCACGTCGCGCTCGAAGACGGGCTCGAGTTCAAAGCGCTCGTGTATCGCGGCGCACGCTGGGTGCATGTCATCGTCAAGCGGCGCTGGCACGCCAGGCGAACGAAACTCTGCGTAGCACCGCATCCCCTGAAAGAAATAGGTCGCGACCCCGAACTCTGGCTCGTCGATAAAGTCATTGAGCGACCGGAGCACGCCATCGTTCGTTGGGGGGCGGAACAGGTAGTCTGGGAAGTGATAGTGGGTGAATCGGCTGTCTTGGCCCCTGTCGCGTCGATCACCCTCGCCGAGCCGCAGGAGCGTGAAGGGCGCATCGGTGGGGAGCGCCGCGCTGGCCTCTTGAATCAGCGCCTCCTCGGTGTGTTCGTTTGCCGGTGCCCAGAGCGCACTGGCGGTCGGGATGGCGCTCGCTAAGGCCACGGCGATCGGCACCCGGGCCAGGAGCTGAGGGCACCAGCGGGCGCGCCACATCTGTGCGGCCCCTGAGGCGCCGAGGAGCGTAATGAAGAGCGCCCCCGGGACCTGGACACGGGCGATGTTCGCTTCGTCGAGATCGACGACGTAGAGGGTCAAGCTGATGAGGGCCGCCAAGGTCAGGGCGCCGAGCTTGATGCGCTGCCCGCGGCCAAGCAGCAGGGCGATGAGGCCAAGGGCGCTCACGGCGATGGGGAAGAGGTCTGGTCTGAGCGTGACGTTCCGCTCCCAGAGGACCATGCGAGGTAAGCGAGAGACCTCCTCCAGCTTCAAGCCCGGGAGGCTCGCGCGATCCGACAGTGTGTCCATCGCGTTGAGGATGTGGGCCACATGAGGGAGGGTCAGCGCGATGATCACGAGCGCGGCGCTGACGAGGGCGAGGGTGGGCTTGAAGCGCGCCGCTGGCCACCCGGAGGCGATGGCGAACAGAGGGAGAGCGAGGGCGATGAGCAGCGGCATCTCGGGCCGAGCGATGGCGGCGAGCGTGAGCAGAGGGGTGGCCGCAGCGAGCAGGCTAAGGCGCCCTGATCGGGCCCATGCATCGAGCAAGACCATGCTGGCGATGAACCACCAGAGGGTCGGGACGTTGTTCGCCTCGCTGACATCATTTCGTATGAAGAGTGGGGTCAAGGCGACGAGCCACGCGGCGATGACTCCGGCGCGGCCGTCGCGGAGCAGGCGCCCCGCCCATGCGCCCAAGAGCGGCAGCGTAAGGACCCCCACGGTCGCATTAATGGCGATCATCGTCCGGTGGTCTGGGGAGGGGAGTACACCGAAGAGGGCGTGATAGAACGCCGTGGCCCCGACGCCATAGTGAGACAGCGGCAGCAAGGTCAGGGCGTGCTCGGTTTGTTTATAGCCGATGAAGATCATGGCCAAGAATGAGGGCGCGACCAACCACCTCAGGACGGCCCCGACCACCATGGCGCCCGCGATCCAGCGGCGCTCTCCGTGCGAGAGCCTCTGCCACGCGACGCGATAGGCGACCGGGAGGCAGACCATTGACAGCCCGAGGAGGACCAGCGCGATCAGCACTTGGGCGAGCTCGAGGTCGGCTCCGCTGATGTTCATCATACGTCGGTCGGAGCGCCGGCTTTACGTCGTTGGAGCCAAACCCCGAGGCCCAAGATCAGCGCGGCGAAGAGCCCGACGAGCCCGACCCAACGGCTGAACGCTTGGGGTTTCGCGAGTGCCTGGGCCGTCTTTGAGGGCTCCGCGGGCGCGGGGATGTGAGGCGCGACGGTGCCAGGGGTGTCAGACGCCAACGGATCGAAGATCTCCGCGAGCACCGCTTCACCAGCTTGCACGCGCTTCAGATAGTCTCGCATCGCTTGCACGCGCTGAATCTTCTCATCCGCAGCCCACCCGCCGGCCTCGGCGAATTTTCGCGTCATGATGAGGTAGGTCTCTAGGTCGTCGAGGGAGCGGGCGACGTCCGTCCTGTGGAAGATCTCGGCCCGGCAGTAGTACGCATCAGGGTCGTACTTAGCGATGGTGACGGCCTTCTCGATGAGGGGCTCAGCCTCGGCCTGATTGCCGAGTCGGTAGTGTGAGACCGCCAGATAGATGAAGACACGAGGCTCAAACTCAAGCGTGGGTCGCGTCTTATCGAGGAAGCGGATGGAGGTGGTGTAGAGCCGTCGCTTCTCTTCGTGGGTAGAGGCGATGTAGTGCGCTGAGTAGTGGGCGGCGACCCCGGCGACATACTGACTAAGGAGGTCGTCCGGCGCGGCCTCCGCTGCAGCCACGTACTCGGCGACCTTGGCCGAATTGGGCTTGGTGGGTGCGAGGTTGGCGACGACCATCCCTAGGACACCGCCGAAGCGGTTGTTCTCGCGCGCCAACTCTAAGAAGAGCACCAAGGCCTCCGCGTGCTTTTGCTCGCGGTAGAGGGCGGCCCCCGCCTCGAACATCTTCACGTGCCTTGGGTCTAGCGCTTGCGCCGGCGCCTCAGAGGTCTTGGGTGGGGTGGGCAGAAGGTGACTCTTGGCGGCTTGGTGGTCGCCTTTGACCTTCATCCAATACCAGCGCGCCTCGTTGGCGCGGATTCGCTCAGCGAGGGCCGTGATGAAGCCCTCTGGGAGCGGCCCCTTGTCACCCGGCGTCCGCGTCAGGACGAACTTCCCAGTGGTCGCGAGGATGTCGCCCGTGTGCTCGGGCGGATGGAGCATCAGTTCGACGGGGGTGCCCTTGGCTCCACAGCGGTAGGTGACTCGAATGACCGACTTCACGACGGTCGCGGAGTCCAACTTGCAGCCGCCAGGGAAGACCACCTTGCCGACGCCGACCATCACCCCGAGTTGACGCTCTTGTCCTGGGGGTACGACACGCTGAAACGTCTCCGCGTAGGCCACGCCTGTGAGGACAAACGCGGTCAGACCAACACTCAGCGCGCCATGGATCAGCCTGTTGTAGGAGCGGTTCATGGCTCGGAGTGTAGCGGAGCCGTCGTTCCCTGTCTCTCACTCCTGCGTCGAAGGGGGCGTCACTGGGTCGATTCATCGCCCTCGGTGGCGCGCCCCCGACGGACAGATTTGACCAACTTTTGTCACCTCGACTTTCACAAAAGGGGGGCTTCGCAGAAAAAAACGACGTGCTCGAGAAGGTGCCCAGGCGTCTGCGCAAAGAATTTCGCAGCAGAGCCGCTGTGCGGTTTGAAACACGTTCGAAACACGTTCTAGTATAAGTCCGCAGAATGCCTCCGAAAAATGCCCATCCAACTATTTGCATTTCCGAGATCCGGGCCTAGCATCGCGCCGTCTTTGGAGACCCGAGACATTCCATAGAACTTCGGTCAGACGACACGAAGAGCAGCGGGTCAAGGAGGAAAAGGCACCATGAAGAAGCTAAACCAGATCCTTTTGAGCTTGTTGGTCATCTGTGCGACCGGCCCGATGGCCTTCGCTGGCGTCCAAGACGCGGCATCGAACTACGATGTCCCGACTTACGACTCCATGCAGCTCAGCGTGCACGGGCACGATCTCTTCAGCTACGACGACACAGGCGCGCTGAACATCAACGTGGGCTCCAACTTCGTGATGGACAACCAAAGCCCGATGATGAACTTCGGCATCACCAACGAGCTGAAGATCGACGCAGGCATGGCAAACGCCGACGCCGACTTCTCCTTTAACCTGATGGACACTGCGGGCGTGAGCTATCAGCAGTTCTTGGGTGACTCCCGCGGGTTTAGCATCCGCGGTGATGTGGGCCTCGGCCTCGGCGTGGGCGACGCGACGTCGTTCGCCGCGGTGGTCCATGCAGGCGCTGCGTACGGCCGTATGGTCGACGCTCGCACGGTCGCTCAGGCCGCTGCGATGTTCGAGCTCCTCGAGCGTGAGGCGACTGACGAGGACCTCTTGAAGGTCGCTGAGATCATCGGTCAGCGCGCGTCCTACACCACCAACTACCGTGAGAACGGCCCGGTTGAGTTCTTCAAGGCCTTGGGCGAGGCGCTCGGCACGACCGACACCTTCACCCTCTTGAACGTGCTCGACAGCCCGATCTACAAGATCGGCAACCGCAACGCCGGTTGGGACGTGGGTGTTGACGTTGAGTTCGCCACGGGCGACCACGGCGGCGCTGGTGGCGAGGCACTGTCTCTGCACCAGAGCTTCAACCTCGGCATCTTGTTCTCGGACACGATGGGCCTGTGGGTGAAGGAGACCTTCGCGATGGGCCTCATGGCTGGCTACAGCGGTGGTGCAGTCGTGGGTGCGAGCGACATCGGTGAGATGGAGATGCGTGTGGGTGCTGAGGTCGGCCTCAACATGGACCACAGCATCCAGTGGAACTCCCAGGCTGTGGCGAACGTCGGCATGGCGATCCCGGACGGCGGCGACTTGGCCTTCAACTTCCAGTTGGGCCTTGAGAGCAACTACGCCCTCGGTACGGACATGATGTTCGGCGGCTACCTCGACTTCTGTGGCGGCGACGGCACGAACGCGAACTCCTACGACCGGTGCGTCGGTGACGGTGAGATCCACTACGGTGTGGGTCTGAACTTCACCTACATCATCCTCTAGTAGAGGCGAGGCCTCGCGCCTCGGTAGAACGATAAAAGGCCCCGGTGGATTTTCCACCGGGGCTTTTTTTATGGTGAGGAGACCCATCGCACCTGAGTGGCGCTTTACGGCTCACGGAGGGGTCAGCTCATCTGGTCAGACCTTCAATAGAGGTAAAACCCAAGGGAATCAGGCACCTGAAATGAATGACCATTCATTTCTGAGTGAATGTTCATTCATTTTCAAAACAGGGGACTAGCCTGTCGAATTGAAACACGTTCTGAAACATGTTCACGTTCAAGTTTGTGAAATGATTCAGGAAGGTGGGTTTATCTTTTTTTTCAAAAGTGACAGCCGGATTTAGGATCGAGGCGTCTTTGCAGATCTGTAACGGTCGTGCGTCAGCACGGTTGCTCGGGCGACCGACGTGGCAGGTCAAGGAGGAAAAGGCATTATGAAGAAGCTAAACCAGATCCTTTTGAGCTTGTTGGTCATCTGTGCGACCGGCCCGATGGCCTTCGCTGGCGTCCAAGACGCGGCATCGAACTACGATGTCCCGACTTACGACTCCATGCAGCTCAGCGTGCACGGGCACGATCTCTTCAGCTACGACGACACAGGCGCGCTGAACATCAACGTGGGCTCCAACTTCGTGATGGACAACCAAAGCCCGATGATGAACTTCGGCATCACCAACGAGCTGAAGATCGACGCAGGCATGGCAAACGCCGACGCCGACTTCTCCTTTAACCTGATGGACACTGCGGGCGTGAGCTATCAGCAGTTCTTGGGTGACTCCCGCGGGTTTAGCATCCGCGGTGATGTGGGCCTCGGCCTCGGCGTGGGCGACGCGACGTCGTTCGCCGCGGTGGTCCATGCAGGCGCTGCGTACGGCCGTATGGTCGACGCTCGCACGGTCGCTCAGGCCGCTGCGATGTTCGAGCTCCTCGAGCGTGAGGCGACTGACGAGGACCTCTTGAAGGTCGCTGAGATCATCGGTCAGCGCGCGTCCTACACCACCAACTACCGTGAGAACGGCCCGGTTGAGTTCTTCAAGGCCTTGGGCGAGGCGCTCGGCACGACCGACACCTTCACCCTCTTGAACGTGCTCGACAGCCCGATCTACAAGATCGGCAACCGCAACGCCGGTTGGGACGTGGGTGTTGACGTTGAGTTCGCCACGGGCGACCACGGCGGCGCTGGTGGCGAGGCACTGTCTCTGCACCAGAGCTTCAACCTCGGCATCTTGTTCTCGGACACGATGGGCCTGTGGGTGAAGGAGACCTTCGCGATGGGCCTCATGGCTGGCTACAGCGGTGGTGCAGTCGTGGGTGCGAGCGACATCGGTGAGATGGAGATGCGTGTGGGTGCTGAGGTCGGCCTCAACATGGACCACAGCATCCAGTGGAACTCCCAGGCTGTGGCGAACGTCGGCATGGCGATCCCGGACGGCGGCGACTTGGCCTTCAACTTCCAGTTGGGCCTTGAGAGCAACTACGCCCTCGGTACGGACATGATGTTCGGCGGCTACCTCGACTTCTGTGGCGGCGACGGCACGAACGCGAACTCCTACGACCGGTGCGTCGGTGACGGTGAGATCCACTACGGTGTGGGTCTGAACTTCACCTACATCATCCTCTAGTAGAGGCGAGGCCTCGCGCCTCGGTAGAACGATAAAAGGCCCCGGTGGAAAATCCACCGGGGCCTTTTTTGTTCTTAGCTCAAGCTGCGCGGCTTAGTCGTCGCCCCAAGAGAGCTCGTAGTCATCGCATGACCACTCATCACTCTGGTTCTCGACGCGGATGTGCACGTCGCTGCTGTCAGAGAGGGTGCCTTGCCACGTGCACTGCACGCTCATCTTGATCGACAGGTACTCCGAGCCGCTCGCACAGCAGCCAAAGAGGCCCTCTTCGGCGCTCCATTCGACGCCTCCTTCGCAATCGACGATGTCGGGCTCTTCACCGTTATCGCAGGTCGCGAAGGTGCACATCCGATAGTCGGTACCGAAGGGACTGATGAGCTCGACCTTGGGGCGGAACAGCGAGATGTTCGTCACGATATCTTCATCGTGGAAGGTGTACCAATCGATGTCACCTTCCGGGAAGAGGCTCCCATTAAAGGTGCCCGCAGGGAACTCGTTGTCATCTTGAATGTCACCGAGCACGAGCGCCGCCTCTTGGCTGTCGTTGGGCTCGAAATTGTCCCCGGGGACGGGCTCGCCGAGGATGCAGAAGCCGGCGACGCACTTCTCGTTCTCGGTGCAGGGATCGCCATCTTCACAGTCAAAGGACAGGAGCTTGGAGGCCCAGCTGTCTTTGGTCACACCGGGATCGCAGACCTCGCAGGTGTTGGCCGGGTTGGTGTCGCCCTCGGCGTAGCAGGTCCCCGCGATGAAGCATGAGCCGTCAGCAGGCTCAGAGGCGCACCCAGAGGCGCCATCGCAGTAGTCCTCCGTACAGGCGACGCCATCGTCGCATCCGACCCCGTTGTCCACGGAGCCATCGCAGTCGTCATCGACGCCGTTGCAGGTTTCGTCGGTCGCTGTTGCACCTTGGTCACACGGGGTGCAAGAGCCGCAGTCATCGGGGCAGGTCTCGCAGACCTCGCTGGCGTCGCAGCTGCCATCTCCGCACACGACGCACGTGGGGTTGGGCTCCCCCGGGGTCCCCTTGTCGCCCGAGGCGAACTCCGTTTGGCCTGCGCACCAGTTGCCGCTGTCGTCATTGCCTTCTGGGGTCATGGTCTCTGGGCTCAGGCTCATCGACGCGCCGTTGGGGTCGGGGAAGGTCGCGCCGTTGTCGTAGGAGACTGCGTCGATGATGACACCGTCGACCTCGAGGATGACGGCGTCGCTGCCGTTGCCGAGCGAGTAGTCAAACCATGTATAGTCTGAGGCCACGCCGCCGATGTCGTCGGAGGCGCCGAGCACGACGTACTCACCGGGCGCGATCACCAGTGAGGGCATCGGCGCGATGAGGTGCTGGTCCAGGTCGTCGTCACGCAACAGGACGCCCGCGAGTTCGACAGGGGCGCTGCCAATGTTGAGCACCTCGATCCACTCTCCGGTGTCATCGCTCACGGACTTGGGGTTCTGCATGATCTCTGTGATGAGGAGATCCCCGGGCTCTGGGCGGCACGTGGGGCAGTCCCCTGCGCAGCTCGTGCAGTCCTCAGTGGGGTCGCAGGTGCCGTCTCCACACAGGTCGATGGGCTCCTCGACATCAGGTTCCGGCTCAGGATCGGGCTCGGGGTCGCTTGTGTCCTCGACGGGATCGGGCCCTGGCCCTGCGTCCTCCTCCGGCTCCGGCTCGGGCTCTACGACGTCCTCGACGGGGTCAGGAGTTGTGGTCTCGGGCTCCTCCTCCGTGACGTCTGGGGTGGGCGTGGGATCGACCGGATCGGTCGGACCGCTGTCCTCCTCCGTGGTGGCGGTCGTATCAGCCTCACCGCTCCCGAGCACATCCGGGGTGCTCTCGCTGTCCGAGGTGCCGGGGTCCGTATTCGTTTCAGTGGCGTCCCCACCACACCCGATGAGTGCTGCTGCCGCGAGGCAGAGCAGGGCGTGACGTAAGGGGGATTTCATAGCTCGTCTCATGGGAGGCTCCTGGAGCGATCAGAGGATGCACGTCCCCCCATCGTGCCTGTCTATGAAGCCGCGGGCAACGCCTCATTCACGAAGCGAACGCTCTGGAGTGCTCGCGTTTCGTGCATTAAACGCTATATTGCGAGCCGATTCACCATGACGACGGCCCCCTGGCTTCGGTCACGGGGTGTCCACTGGTCGTGAGCGATTGCGCCATACAGACACGCGAGGTTAGGGCGTCCTAGGCGGTTTTTGCGGCGTCTGCCACCCGCCAGCAGTACCAGGCGACGATCGAGCGAAAGGGTCGAAATCGGTCCCCGAGTGGCCCGAGTTCGCGGGCGCTGGGGGCCTCGCCACCTCGAAAAGCATGGCCGAACCCGCGGCGGACCCCGAGGTCGGCGGTGGGCCACACATCAAGGCGCCCGAGCTCAAAGAGGAGGAACATCTGAGCCGTCCACGGGCCAATCCCGCGGACACGGCAGAGCCAGCGGGTCAGGGCGTCGTCATCGAGGGTGTCGAGGGTCGCCATGTCGAGCTCTCCTCGGGCCCCATACAGCGCCAAGTCGCGCACGGCATCCCGCTTTGCGCTGGAGAGCCCCGCGCTGCGGATGATCTCGGGGTCGAGGGCCAGGACGCTCGCCGGGGTGACACCGCCCTCTACCAGGGCTTCAAAGCGCCCGTGGATCGAGGCCGCGGCCTTACCCGCGAGTTGCTGGTAGATGATCGCCTTGCAGAGCGCTTTAAACGGTTCTGGATGCGCGGCGCGGCGTGGAGTGTAGGGGCCGTGACTCGCGATGAGCTCGCCCATCGTGGCGTCGTGTGTACTGAGGTGCTCGAGCGCCTCATCGATCGTCGCTGGTGCGGCCATCATTGCCCCATGAACACGGGTAAACAGCGTTTGTAGCCGTTACCCGGGACCCGGCATGACACAGTGTCTCCGGCCATGATTCCGGCGGGAGTGCGGAGGTGCTCTGCGCGCGCTGGCGGAGCGAGGTGCGCAGACAGGTTCTCGAAGGCGAGGGCGACCACGCATAGCGCACTGAGTATGAGGGCAGCTCTGGTGTCGAGGTCAGGTTGCATCGTGTGCTCCAAGCATCAAGCGGTCTGAGTGTAGCTTGATGCCTTGAATTGAGCACCTGCGGAGCAGACGCGTGCTGAGGTCTGCGCGCTGTGTATTTCAGGCCAGCGCTTGGGTGAGGCGTGATTATCGCTGGAGTTCTGGTCGGCATGCTTCAAGATACGAGGCCTTGGGGACCGGGACAGGAGCCACACGATGAGCGCAGAGATCGCTGCACGAGCCGACGCGGTGTTGGAGGTCTTGGCTGCCTCGGCGACGTCGGGTTACATCGGCGAGGACGTGAATCAGCTCGAGCATGCACTGCAGGCCGCACACTTTGCCCAGGAGGCGGGTGGCTCGGATGAGCAGGTGCTCGCTGCGTTGACCCATGACATCGGCCACCTCTTGGACCCGGACGCCCCCAGCATGGCCGGGCTCGGGGTCATTGAGCACGAGCGGGTCGGGGCTGATTACCTGCGGGCTCAGGGCTTCTCTGAGTTAGTCGCGCTGCTGGTCGAGGGACATGTTCAGGCGAAGCGCTACCTGACCTTCGCGAAGCCCGCCTACGCAGCGCGCCTGTCCGAGGCCTCCCGTGGCACGCTCGCCTGGCAGGGGGGGCCGATGGACGCTGCGGAGGCCGAGGCGTTCGAGGCCGCCCCTCTCTTTAAGCCCATCTTGGCGATGCGGACCTGGGATGAGCGTGCCAAGGTCGTCGGGCTCGAGGTGCTAGGGCTAGAGGGGTATCGAGATCGTCTCGTGGCTCACTTGGAGGGGGCGGCCCTTGGAGATGTGGGGCGCCCTTAGGGCTTCACATCGGGGAACCACTTGGTCCATCGCGCGTGCTTCTTCGCGGCGGTCGCTCCTCGTGGAGTCACGCGCTGGGTGATGCGCACCAAGAGGCGATCCGCGTTGTAGCCGATCTCATCGGTGCGCTTAGTCAGCCGAATCAACCGTGGGATGTTGTCCTTGTGATCCAGGGTGACGAAGCGGTGCCCGCGTCGCTTGAAGCCATCGCTCACCATCTCGTCACGCGTCCAAGCGCTATGAGCCTCCCACCATGCGCGCCATCGCGCGATGTTTCGCTGGAGCTGTTCAGGTGACGTTCGACCGCCCCAATTGCCGCGCACGACGTGGTTCGTGATGCGCCGGATCGCGAGGTTGATCACGCTCCGAACCCGCGCCTTTGGGTGATTTAGGTGTGTGATCAGCGAGGGGACCAGGGTCAAGTCCATCACGTGGATCGCCACCCGGGCCGCCATACGGGCCTCTAAGGAGCCTTTATCGTCCGGGTCACCGACGACACGCTTCGAGCCCAACGCCTCCATGAGGAACGGGGTGGTGTGGAGAGACGCGAGCTTGGCGAGGAGCTTGTAGGCACGATGGAGGTGGTTGGCGCTTCGCTCCCTCCCTTCGCCGATGCGCCATGGCTTGATGTGATGCACAGGGCGCTCAACGCGCTCGCCCCAATCGGCCGCGGTGGCCCCCCCATCACTGAGGATCCCACCTCCTGGTCCGGTGATGAAGCGCGTGATGGCGTCGATGACCACCGCGTTTCCAGCACGCCACGAGAGGAGCAGGCTCCCGGCTTTGCCTCGCAAGCGATGGTCGGCGTCCATGATCGCCATCTCTGCGACTGCGGGTGAGGCCCCGAACCCCTCCATGGCCTTGAGGTGCTCCAGCACTGCACCGCGGATCTTTTTGTTGGGATCTCTGAGCCCAAAGGAGAGCGCTGCCGTCCGCCGTCGCAGTGGTGCTGGGTCGACGTGGCGCCAAGGCCAATAGGGATCGGTGTCGAGGCAGCCATCGGCGCGATCATCCCAGCTGCAGTAGATGCGCACGTGGAAGTGATCGTTGTGTCGGTGCGCATCGCTCGGTTGATGTAGGACCTTGCTCGCGCGCTCTAAGAGCTCGGCGGGCGCACCGCGCTCGGCGGCGTGGGCGAGCATGCGGCGCTTGAGGCGTCGATCGACCAAGATCCACTGCACCACGATGGAGGGGTGGGTCAGGAGGGCTCTCACCAACAGCCAGTTGCGTGCCACATCGAAGCGAAAGCGAGGTGTCTCCGCGAACTCGATCCCGCTGCGCCCGAACACGATGAGTCCGGGGGCGTCGACGGGCTCATTCGTCTCGAGATCTCGGACAAAGAAGGCGAGGTCGGCGTCCCGTCCAGAGTTGTGCGATTGGCTCCACTTCAGTGCGCCGCCTTTGGGGTGGGACAGGTTACACACGCCGACCCTCGGGCCTGGCTCTGCCGCCATCACGGCCCGTGAGGCGTCTTGTACGAGCTGTATCAGCTCCTCGGTCCCGTGGTGAGTGTCACGCGGACGGCAATCCTCGAGGATACGGTGGTGGGGGCCCTCAGCGGGGAGGGCGACGCTCCCTGTGAGTCGACCCGTGAGTGTCGTCCCGATGCTGACGCTCCCCGTCGCGCGGTAGCCCTCTCGGATGATCTCCGTGTAGGGCAGATCTTGGTCCGCGAGCTCCCGGTAGCTCGGGGTAGCTCCATGGCTCGGTGTGCTCATCATCAGGGTGAGCGCAGAGATGGCACACAGCGTGCCCCGGTCGCGGGGTGATGGCAGGCTCCTCAACATCGCGCTCCGAGTATGCGGCCGGCCCCATCACGGGGCAAAAAGGCGCGGCGAGTTGGCTCTAGCGCTTCAAGCGCTTGCGGGCCTCGAGGGCCTCTACCGACCCAGGGTGGGCCTTGATGAGTGCCTCGTAGATGGCGTGCGCTTCGTCACGTCGGCCCAAGATCTCCTTGGTGCGCCCCAGCTCAAAGAAGCAAGGCACATAGCCGGGCTGAGCGCTCCTACAGGCCTCAAGCGCACTTAACGCGCCACCGTTTTGCTTCAGCGCGCGGCGCGCACGCGCCCCGAGGAGCATGGTGGGGCCGTCCCCCGGGTGGTCTGCCAAGATGGCCATGGCCGCCTTTAGGGCTTTCGCAGGGGCCTTCTTCAACAGCCTCTCTGCGGCCTTCAGTCGCTCTGCTGCTGCCGACGAACTTGCAGAGTTCGCGTGCGCAGGCCCGCCCCCCATTGCCCCGCCTTGCGGTCCCTCTGGCGCGGGGCTGACCTCGTTCAGGATCTTGTCGGCGCCCTCAAGGATGTGGACGGTCGTCGCAGCGGTGCGGCCTTTGAGTCGCGTGGGGGCCAAGCTCTTCCCGGCGGCCTTGAGCTTGCCACGCACGTCCGTCAGCACCGTGTCGGTGACCGCGACCCCACCAGGGGGGGCCATCCGGCGAATCTGAGAGGCCACGTTGACGGTCTCACCGAAGAGGTCCGAGGTGCGCACGACCACATCGCCGACGTCGACGCCCATGCGGACCATGATGCTCCCGGACTCTGACTTGCCGGTGTTGTGCGTGGCGAGCGCCTTCTGCCCCGCGAGCGCCGCCTTGACCGCCTCGACAGAGCTGCCGAATTCGACCATGAAGCCGTCCCCGAGGCGCTTGATGATGCGCCCACTCTGGGCTGAGAAGGCCGCCTCCAGCAGCGTATCGTGTGTACGGAGCTTCTCAAGGCTCTCGGCTTCATCGACGCGCATTAACTTGGAGTAGCCGACCATGTCGGTGAAGAGCACAGCGGCGAGCCGGCGCGTCGGGGGGCCTTCGTTGTCGACCTTTGCGGGTTCCTTCGCGCCCCCTTTCGTTGTCTCCTCGGCAGCCTCCTCCACCGTGGCGTTCGCCGTCGAAGAAGCGGTCGCCTTAGCTGCCGGTGTCTGCTCGGCTGGGGGGGCGTCCATAGGCGGCCCGAAGAGCATCAAGCCACCGGCTACGATGCCTACAAAGAGGAGCGCGAGGAGCCACTTCATCCCGCCACGAGGCTGAGGAGCCCCGGGCTGAACCTCGACCTTGGCGGTCCCTTGTTGCAGCCCGACACGCTCGGTCTCCGTGCTCGGGTCTTTCGGAGCAGGAGGCTTGGCCTCAGGCAGCATCTGGGTGGGCGCGTCGTTGGGGTTCTCCGCGCCCGGGTTGTCAGGGGTAATGAGCGATTCCCGTCGCTTAGTCGGGGTGTTATCGCTGACCGCGTCATCCAAGAGCGCTAAGAATTCCGCCGCTGTCGAGGGGCGGTCGTCCGCTTCCTTCGCCATCAAGGTGTGGATGAGCTCCTCGAGCCACAGCGGGTGGTCGGCGTCACTCTTCTCTTTGAGCGTCGGGATTGGGTCGGTGATGTGCTTGAAGAGGACGCCCATCGGCTCTTTCGACTCGTAGGGCGTCTTCCCTGTCGCCATGACGTACATCAAGACACCCAGCGCATAGAGGTCGCTGCGGTGGTCGAAGGCCTCGCCACGCGCGCGCTCTGGCGACATGTAAGAGGGCGTCCCGAGGACGGTCCCAGCGGCGGTAAGCTGGTCGGGGGAGGTGTTGGCGTCGTCGAGCCCGATCTGCGCGATGCCGAAGTCGAGGACCTTGGTCCACTCTCCTCCGTCGAAGGTGTCGAGGAGGATGATGTTCTCGGGCTTGATGTCCCGGTGGATGATGTCGCAGGTGTGGGCGCTGCCGAGCGCCGAGGCGACGTGTCGGGTGATGGTGAGGAGCCGGTCGAGCGAGAGTGCGCCGTCTCGTCTGAGGATCTGCTTGAGCGTCAGCCCTTGCAGAAACTCCATCACCAAGAAGGCCTCCCCGGCCTCGGTCGTGCCGTAGTCATGCACGCTGACTGTGTAGGGGCTCTCGATGGCCGAGGTCGCCTTCATCTCTCGGACGAAGCGCTTTCGAGAGGCGTCGTCGTTGACCAAGTGCGAGTTCAGCACCTTGATCGCGACCTCTCGCTCCATCGCCAAGTGCTTGGCTTTGTACACGGTGCCCATGCCGCCTGCGCCTAAGCGGGAGACGATCTCATATCGGCCCACAAAGGTCTGGCCGATCAGCTCTCGGACATCATTGCTCATCGCGTGTTGGGCACCGGGTAGGTCGGGGTCAGATGCGCGCCCGCTGCGTCATCAGCAGCGAGCGATCCCCAAGACGCTGACGCGACACGGGGACTCTCGTCAACCTTCACCCGGGATCGCGCGGCCGTCACGAAGACTGTATGACCGCTCATCCCACGCCTCCGCTGTACCGAATGACCTCGGCGCCATGGTCTGTTAACAGGGCGGTCAGCCACGTCGCTGTGGCCTCTGTGCGTCCGGGGAGATCGAGCGTGCCCCAGATCACGTAGAGACATCGTCGTGTCTCATCTTGGGTCTTGGTGCGCTGTGAGTCTTTGACCGCGTTGGCGCATGGCCCGTCTGCATCGTGCAGGCAAAGCAGGTTGCCGATATCGATCTGCTGGCCCGACGCATTGAACACATACGACGCCTCAGGCTCGGCCAACCCGACCTTGAGAGGCGCGGATGTGCGGTCGAGGTCGACCACGCTGATAGGGAGCCCCGAGTGGAGCGAGACGACATTGCAGGCGTCGACCGCCAGGTTGATCGGGCCGAGGAAGCCTTTGTTGGCCGCCTTGATGAGGTACTCAGAGGCTGGCTTGGATCGACCTGTGGGCTTGAAGCCACCGTGACGGAGCAGGTCCCGGACCTTCAGTCGCACGGAGTCCGAAGAGGCCATGGGCACGTCCGCGTCCAGAGCCAGCCCTTCACACAGCGTGGTGCCGCTGGGCATGTCACGCAGCTGGGCCGGGAAGCTCACTTCGAGGAGCACCGTGTCCAGGAGTGGGTGGGGATCGAAGGTCAGCATCGGGGCTCCTCAGGCGCGCAGGCGACGGTCGTTCGCGGCACCATCGTAACGTCATGCGTGAAAATCGCGACCCGTCACGGAGCGCAGCCCGTCGGCAACGCTACCCAGCAGGCGCGTAGATACCCAACAGGCTCCCACCGTCCGCGAGGAAACGCTCCGGAGGGCCGTAGTTCATTTGAGGCCCGTCGTTAATGAAGGTCCCATCCCCACGAGCGACCGCGATGTCCCCGGCGGTGGCGTGGGATGTGCCCGGTGAGCCGGGTCCGACGACAACGACCGATCCCGCGGGGGCGTCATATGGTGTGCTCCCAGAGAGCCTCACAATACCCCAGTCAGCGGCGTGTGTGCCGCTGTTCATAAACTCAGCGAACATCCGAGCTTCGGCTGAGCCCATGGCGGGGCAGTCACCGTAGTTTTCAATCCTGCCGTAACCCGAGGAGTGAATGTAGCGCCAGACGTATTGGAAGCACTGTCCTGTGGACGCGCCCCCGTGATTGGCCTCTGCATAGGCCAACAGGTTGGCCATCTGCGTCGCTGCGTCGACCCCTCTACCGGGGGACTCTGACGCTGAGCTGAGTTGCAGTGAGCCAGAGGGAGCGAGGGAGGAGAGGGCCTCGGCGTAGGGCATTTGACGGAGCGCTCTGTGACGCGCAGAGCTGCTGAGTTCCTGGGGCTCTATGTGTGGTGCGCTGAGCCGTTTTGCGCATGCTTCAGGGCTGTACATCGTTCACCGTTGAGCAGCGTCGCTGCGTGCCTCAGGATCGACCCAAGAGCAGGTTAATCGCCCTGACGTTCGGTAAGCAGCAGGAATCGGCGCCTTACCGCAAACGTAAGCGTCGGCGGTTGGGCTCTGAGGTCCGAGGAGGGGGCGCGCCCTCTGAACGAGGATGAGGTCGCTTTTTCTGAATATTTATGCGAGCGGTACGTCCATAACCACTCTAACCAAGAGAGGTCCCTCGATGCTCCGAAGTACAGCCGCACTCCTTGCGCTCGTTTTCTGTCTCACATTGCCGGGCACTGATGCCCAGGCTGGTGAGCTCTCCGTGCTCGCCGGTATCGGTCCCCGGTTTGACGTCGAGGGCGAGCGCGCCGACGCGGTGGGGGTGATTCACGTCAGCTATGAGGTGGTGCCGATGTTGCTCATCTCGGGTGAGGTTCAGGGATACACGGGGGGGAGCGGCGTCCCTGACGGGCTCGCGCTCGCCGACATCCAGGTCGGCGCGCTCTTTGCGGCACCTATCCCCGGGTGGTTCGGTCTCGAAGTTGGGGCCAGTATCGGCCTGCAGAACTTGCTCGATATGCGCCATAACGACGACGCGATCGTGGGCATGATCAAGCCCGAGATAGCGCTCACGGCCAGCGTTTCGCTCTTCAAGGCGCGCCTCGCCTATCAGCACAACCTCGTCCCCCTTGGGACGACGAGTGCGCTGACGGATACCGACGACGGTCAGTTCACGATTATGGCCGGCTTTGTCTTCTAAGCGAGGCGCTGACCACGTCTCGAGCGCTGGCGCGGCCCTCGTTTCGTTCGCGTCGACGTCCCACCAGAGGTCCATCGTGTAGGCCACGTGCAGGCCAGCTTGCAGGTGATGTGGTGCGCCACCGATGAGGCGAGGCATGACGGTCACCTCGCCGCCGATGACGATGTCCGCTTGGACCACCTCGCCTAGGCCGAGGTTGACGGGGATCGTCATGCCGGTCCATGACCGGCGCTCCTAGGGAGACCAGTGGGCGAGCCCGACGCCGGGCCCGATGGTGATGGGGGGAGGAGGTCCCCGGACGGTGTTTAGTGAGCGTGTCCTCATCAGCAGCATCGAGAAGACCGGCCCGGACAACCACGCGCTCCGCGTCCGCAACGGTGGGCGGGAGACGCTGACGATCTCAGGTGTCCCGACGGACGAGATCACCTTTGGTGAGGAGGTGAGCGTGGTGCCCCCGATGGGGTACGTGGAGGTGCCCGTCGTGATCCATCCGGAGCTGACCGAGAGCAGCTATGTGATGTTTGACACCAACGACCCCGACGCCCTTGAGCGGGCGATTCACCCCGCGCGGATCGAGGGGAACTACAACTCGGGTGACCCCGGTCCTCCATTCCGAGTCCCCTCTATCAATCGATGCGGTGGCGTCGCCGAAGGGGAGCCCTGTGACATGGAGAAGGTCTGCTTCGACAGCCGAGACCCCCTCGCGGAGGGCAAGCCCTTGTTGATCGCCTTCTTCTCATCTTGGTGACCTGTCTGTGGTCTGGAGGTTCCAGACCTGATGCGACAAGTCAGGGCGCGCTTCTCTGAAGATGAGGTGGCGGCTTATGCGGTGAGCACCATCGACTCCGAGCAATCCATACTCAACCGGATCACGGATACCGCCCTTCGGGTCCCCGTGATCGTCGACACACCAGAAGATCTGACGTGCTGGGAGATGCCAGGGAGTGACTCCAGCCTCTATCAGCACTTCATCGATCGCTCTCTCTCGGATGGCCCCCAGCCACCGTTCCCCGTCCAAGTGGTCTACGCGCCCGACGGGAGCATCGCGATGATAAGCCGCGAGCATTTCCCCGCCATGGTCATCGAGGTCCTCGAGACCCTAGTGACCTCATCGTCATCCACCGAGGACCCTCTATGATGCGACTTGCCCCATGCCTAGCGCTCTGTGCTGTCGTCGTGGCCTCAGCCTGTACCGATGCCTCGTCCTCAGGGCCTGACGATGGCGCCGATGCGGCCATCAGCCCAGACCGAGTCACGACAGGGGGGGGGGACGCTGCGGGCGGAGACGAGGTGTCTTCGGAAGACCCCGTCGCCCTTGATTTGACCGTCCTGGCGCATCACCCCGAGCAGGACGCTGAGGAGGTTCAACCAGGGACGGTTCTGTGGGTCGATTTGAGCGATGAGCCAAGCGACGCGGTCACTGTCACCGTCACGGATGCGTCGGGTGAGGCGGTCGCAGGGGTGCGCACCTTCATCGCACCGACGCGGGTTGCTTTTGAGCCAGACGAACTTTTGCGTCCTGATGCGCTCTATAACGTCAGCCTGACGTGGCCAGGTGGGGCATCTAGCTGGTCCTTCGCCACAGGAAGCGCCGCGTACCCAGAGACGGCCTTGAGCGCAGGGGCGATGACCTTCCGCGTCAGCCCTGGGCTGAGTCAGACGATGAACGTCGTGTCGCCTCCCAACGGTGGGGACTTTGTGCGGCAAATCTTCCCCCTCCAACATTTCGAGATCACGGTCATCGACCCATCAACCCTCACGGCCCGCATCGCCATCGGAGACCTCGTCGTTCAAGGAGACCAGCAGAACTTTTGCCAACCGACAATCGACATGGAGGCCATCACCTACACGAACCCCGTGATGTGCACCGACCCCGTTGACCTCCCTCATTACGCCGACCTCTCCCAGATGCCCCTGGGGCTCACCGCGGTCCCTGCGACGTTCAGAGGTCTTCAGCTACAAGCTGCGCTTACGGCAAGCACGACTGGCGCCCTCTCGGGGTTTCACGAGGTGAGCCTCTGGGGCACCATCGATATGAGAGAGATGGCCATTGGCCCTTGTGTCAGCATGGCGGGTTTTGTGCCGGGCATGGAGTGTGTGCCCTGCCCAGGGGAGCCTGACGTCCGGGAGTGTGTGTCGATCTGGCTCACAGACCTCGCGGGGGCCTTGCAGCCCTCGATGACCTTGGAGGCCCGCACCACCGGAGACGTCGAAGCGGATCTGGACTGCCCGCTTTAGACGCCCTGCCTCGCGTCAGTCTGCTGTAGACGCTTGCATGCGGGTCAGTTCGTGACCGTCATGTGAGCAGAAGAGGCGCACGGCACCCGATTGAGCGCGGGCCAGCTCACGCAGTCGATACTGATTGGCGAGCACGACCTCGTAGTCGAGCGCGACCGTGCGCTCGAACAGGGTGAGGGCCGAGGCACAGGCTGTCTCGGGGTGTACCGAACCATGCTGAAAATATGCGTCACCGCAGTGCAGCAGCCACCCAGAGCCGGTGTCGACGGCGACGCAGGCGTGCCCTCGAGAGTGGCCGCTCATCGGGATCATGAGCAGTTCGGGAGGAAGCCCTTTGAGTTCGCGCACAGCGTCGAAGCCAAACCAAGGCTCTCCCCTTACGCCATAGAGCTGCCAGCGTGTGTTCGCGTCCCACTGCATGGGGCGGTAGCGGGCGCGCTCTCGGGCGCTCGGTCGCGAGGTGGCCCCGAAGTGCTCCTTAGCTAGGACATGGACCTTGGCGTGAGGAAAGTCACTCAGCCCGCCGGCATGATCTGGGTCCAGGTGTGTGACGATGATGTGGCCGACATCCCGTCGATTAAACCCGAAGGCCTCGACCTGGTGCGCCGCCGTCTCGAATCGCGAGAGGGCAGGGCGAGCCGCCTTGAGGAAGGCCCGCGAGAGCCGCGCATGGCGCTGTGCGATGTCTTCGAGCCCGAACCCCGTGTCGACCAAGACGAGGTCGTCTCCCACCTCGATCAAGAGGCAGTGACACACCATGGGGGCACCTGAGGCGTCAGGGTTGATGCGCTCCAAGAGGCCTTGGCCAATCGGGCGCATGCTCCCGCAGTTCAGGTGATGAACCCGCATCATCGTCTCGCGTCCAGCGGGTGCACTCGGCTGTAAGAAGCGACCCTAAGGGGCCTTGCAGCCGACGATCTCGCCGTTGCTACTGTCTGCCTTGCTTTGGCAACTCACGACCAACTTGTCGACCATCTCTTGGGTCGGCAGGTAGCAGCTGCCGTCCTTGTTCGTCTGGCTGATCCACTTGATAAGGGTCGTGCGCCACGCCCACAAGCGCGCCGAGCTGCCGTCGCCCCAATCAGACTGGGAGTAGTCGTCATTCCAGTTAAAGAACGAGCCGGACCAGTTGGAGTCGAGCTTGAGGTTCTTCAGGGCCTCGGAGGGCTCGGCCATGATGGCCTCGAATCGCTTTGCACTCGCAAGCATGCAACGACGGCCGTACTCGGTGCCATTGAGGAAGCTGTAGGTGGGGTTCTCTCCGCCTGACCACTTCTGCCAGAACTCCGTGCCACCTAGGCTGAACCCAGTCCCGGTGTAGGGGTACTCATAGCTTGGGGCCTTCAGGCTCTCATCAAAGACGACACGATGCAGGGTGACGTCTTTGGCGGGTGCCCAGGGGTCCACCTCGTCGACGACGTCCTCATCGGTGGGGCCAGCGTCGGCCTCACCGGACCAATCGTCATCGTCAGACCAGTCGTCGTCCTCAGACCAGCCATCATCAGACCAGTCGTCCTCGTCGGTGCTGCCCGTGGCGTCCGCATCTCCCGTGATCTCGGGCTCATCATCGTGGATGTTGAGCCAACCCTCATCATCGTATTCATCGTCGTCACTCTTGTTACCGCTGCTCAACACGGGGGGGCCATCGTCTCCAGTGGACGGAGTGGTCCCCTCATCACAGGCGACGAGGGACAGGGCAAAGCACAGCAGGACGAGCAGCTTCATCGGTTCTCCAAGGTTCAGCAGGGCGCCACTGTAGAACGGCGGCCGTCGCCTTTCAATCACGACTCGCGTGAGGCCGTTGATTTGACGATCAATCCTTCGAACCATCAGGACCGGTACTGCACGAATTGGTCGTGCCGGGGGTCTTGGCCGAGGTCAGATCGAAGTTGTTGGCGTTGTTGTTCGTGTCGTTGCCGTTGGCGCACCGCGAGAGCGAGCCGCCCCCGGAGTCGGTTGGCGCGGGGCTGCCCTCCGCGGACCAGGCTGGGAAGCCGGACACTGATACGACGGCAGATTCGTAGTGGACGCTGTCGATCACGAACTGGGCCTCGCTGTCGAGTGCGCCGATGACGAGCGCGACCCCTGCGCCCCCGAAGACCGCGTTGGGCAGCGTGTTGGGGGAGATGCTGAGTGACGGGACGGTCACGTTGAGGCTGTCCAAGAGTGCGTTTGTCCCCAGGAGCGCGTAGCCACCCGCTGGCAAGTTCGCAGTAAGTAGCTCAGCCAGCGGGATGACCTCGGAGACGCTGTTGCCTCCGCCGAGGGCGCTGTTGATGACGTAGAGATAGACGTTGGTCATCTGAGCTGGGGTGACCGGGCTGCTGCCGTGGTTGTAGATCTCCAAGTACTCTTGGCCGTCGTAGTCGACGTTGTCGTAATCCAGCTCGTTGATGAGGATCGTTGGCGGCTCCAGTGAGCTGCATGTGTAGCCGATGCAGGCTTGGTTAGCGCCTTTGCAGTCGGAGTCGACGACGCAGTCGGCGCAGAAGGTCGGCAAGTTCATCGTCGCGCAGACGTCGCCGGTGGGGCAGTGATCATCGACCCAGCAGTCCCCGCAGGTGCTGTTCGGTCCGCAGTATTGCCCTCCCTCGCAGGTGCACTGTCCGCCGCATCCGTCGCCGCCGCAGTAGCTGCCGCCGCCCACACCGTCACCTGTGCAGCTCGGTTGACATGCCTGGCACGCACCGTTTGCGCAGCCAAAGGCGCAGCTTTGGAAGGGGTCTCCTGTGGGGTTGCCGCAGGAGTCTGCGTAATGGAGGCCATTGTTCGCGCCGCAGACAACCTCATCGGTCAGCGCACAGACGCATTGATTTCCAATCAAGGGGGCGATGTTGCAGACCTCGCCTCCAGTGCAAGCGCCGCAGCTCCCACCACATCCATCAGAGCCGCACTCGCTATTGCCACAGGCCGGCGCGCAGCCTGAGCACACACCGCCATCACACCCAAAGGGGCATGTGGTGATGAGTTCATAGGGGTTTCCGCAGCTGTCGACCGCCCAGCTGGCGTTGTTGACGCAGATGGTCGCGGGGGTCGGGGTGCACTCGCAGACCTGCCAGTCATTACAAGAGGTCGCCTGATTACATGTCCCGCAGGATCCACCACAGCCGTCATCTCCACACTGCGCGTCGGTGCCCACGCCTTCAAAGGGGACGCCTTCGATCTCGGCGAACGCGGTGTTTACTGACCAGATGAAGGGGATCTCGAAGACGATGCTGACGCTGCCCGCAGAGGCTTCGGTTGCTCCGCAGCAGACCACTATAATGTCGGCCTCTGCAGTCGGTGATGACGAGTGCGTACCGGTCTCGAGGTCCAAATAAGCCACGTCACTATTTCCGAACACGGTTGAGGAGACACCTGGCGCCGTGGGGACGCCTGTGAAGTGCTGAGTGACCCCGTCGCTCAGGTTCCGATAGTTCATCGAGACCTCACAGCCCTGCTCGCCGACGTGTGAGACCATGTTGCCGACCACGAAGGTGTTATTGGCCTCGGTGCTGAACGCGTAGACCTCATCGTTACCCAAACAGGTGATGTAGCCATCACTGATGTCATTGCCTTCCTGGAAGATAAGTCCAGCTAGGTTCACGCTCCCGCTGCAATCAGGGGTGCAGGTGCACTGGCCATTGGCCTCGCAGACGCCGCCGGCGTCGCAGGTCCCGCACGAGCCGCCGCAGCCGTTATCGCCACAGTCCTTGCCTGCGCAGTCAGGGATACACACGCACTGGCCATCACCGGTACAGGCCTCGTTATCCTCACAGTCGCCACAGTTCAGGTAGCCATCACAGCCGTCATCAAGGACACCGCAGACCACGTCACCGCAGTCATCAAGCGGCGTGCAGTCCAACACGCAGTCGACCCCTTGGCACGATGAGCCATCGGCGCACACGCCGCACACTCCACCGCAGCCGTCATCACCACAGACAGCACCGTCGCAGTCTGGGACGCAGATGCACGTGCCGTCAGAGCACTCTTCGTTGGAGTTAGTGCACGTGCCGCAGGACTCACCACATCCATTATCGCCGCAGGCGTTCTCAGCGGCGCAGCTGGGGACGCATGGCCCTGTGTCATTGCAGGCCACGGTCTCGACCGCGCAGTCGGTCGCGCCCTCTGCCTCGCATTGGAGGAGCTTTAGGGTCGCGAAGTAGACCTCGCTGCTCGCCATCTGCGCGTAACAGTCCCGCAGGCAATCAAAGGGTTCATTCGGTGCGGGCTGTGGGCACGCCATTATGCAGTTACGGCTATCGGTGCAGTTGGCTTCGCCGCTCCCCGCGGCCTCAGCGCCGGCATTACATGCGAACCAGGGTTCACTACAATCCTCGGCAACTGAATCCCAATCCATGCACTGACCGGATGCGTTTTCGCAGCACGTAGAGACTTCGGTATAGAGCGTGACCTCGGCAGGATCGGCCGCGTCGAGCTGGGCTTGGACGCAGTCCTGCGCATCGGGCAGGTCCACACAATCGAGACCGAACTGGAAGCAATAGAGCGCACCAGGTGGGGGGGATGAGGCCTGCGCAAGGACGGCGTCGATGACGTGGATGATCCCGTTGGATGCCATCACATCCGTCGCGGTGACCTGAACGGTATCGTTCAGCAAGAGGCCATCCTCTGTGACCGTGATGGTCAACTCGTCACCCATGAGCGTCTGGACGGCATCCAAGGTGCTGAGCATGTCAGCCGTCATGGCGCCCTCAAGGACGTGGTAAAGCAAGGTGTTATTCAGCGCGTCGACGTCCTCTAAGAGTTCATCGAGGGTGCCCTCCGGGAGTAGGGCGAAGGCGTCGTCGGTGGGCGCAAACACCGTAAACGGCCCAGCGCTTGAGAGCGCTTCGTTCAGCTCCTCCGTGACCTCCAAAGCGGACAAGAGCGTCGTGAAGGTACCCGCCGCGGTCGCCACCTCAATGATGGTGCCGAGCTCTGTGCCAGAGGCCTCACACTCTCCATTGAGGCACGCTTTTCCTTCGTCGCAGGTGCCACATGAGCCTCCGCACCCGTCGTCGCCGCAGGCAGCTAGGCTGTCGGCGCAGTCGGGTGTGCATGAGCTGCCTTCGCACTGCCCGTCAAGGCAGTCCGCTCCTTCATTGCAGGTTCCACACGACCCACCGCATCCGTCTTCACCGCATTCTCGAGCGTCACAATTGGGTTCGCAGCTGAGGTTGACGCACTGTCCGGCGTCACAGTCTTCTCCATCCGCGCAGGTGCCACATGTGCCACCGCATCCATCGTCTCCGCACTGAGCTCCGTCTGCACAGGACGTCGCGCTGACGTTTGGGTCTTCCGGCGCGCAGTCCTCGCTGTCGGGGACCCCGTCTCCGTCGCCGTCGGGCTCGTCGGCCTGAATGGGGACGCATTGACCAGTCGACGGTGCGCATTCAAAACCGTCTTGGCACGGCGGCAAGAGCTCCTCTTTACCCTCTACGCAGGCCTTGGGTGTGCCGCTGATGCACCCCGGCTGACAGCTGCCTGAGGTGTCTGCGGGGATGTCGATCGAGCCGCAGGCCGTCAGTGCGAGGGCGACGATGAGGATGGCGAAACGCGAGATGAGGTGCAGCACAAGTGCTCCTTGGTCCCTTCCGGGCGCAGGCGGCAACAAAGATATCTTCTACGGCCCGGAGTGTAGCCGAGGGCTCACCTTGTCTCCAGTTCGTTGGCATCGCGGGGCCTCAATGTGCGACTGACAGCCGCGCTGTGGTCCGAATGTCGTCATCTACCTGGCTCTGATATCCTTGGGTCTCCGAGACAGCCGGTGTGAGCGCGATTTGCTGTGGGGTGGGGGCGAGGGTGGATCTGAGGAGTGACGTGATAGCGCCCTGATTCAGCATTCTCTTGTGCACCCTAGGCCTGCAGGCAGCCTCGGGTTGTGGCAGCATCGACGTCTCAACTGAGTCGGTCAGCGGCGTCTGTGGAGACAGCGTCTGTGACTCCGTGGAGACGTGGGAGAACTGCCCCGACGATTGCCCTGATCCCGCGCTGTGTGGTGACGGCACGTGTCAGCCAGGTGAAGCTCAGCCGTGCGCCCAAGACTGTGGAGGAGCGCCCTCCGGAGTGCTCTGCGGCGACGGCGCGCTCAAGGGCGGCGAGGCGTGTGACTGCGGGGGCGAGATCACGACCTGCACCTCAGACGACCAGGACATCCTTGGCCGTCTAGAGGGCGGCCCCGTGTTCACTGCGATGCGCTGTGAAGATGCCGATCCAGCGCGCCGGGACGGGGTCGTCCGCTGCGTGGACTGCAGCCTCATGCTTCAAGGGTGCTCAGACACTTATTGAGGGGCAGCCTTCTCTACCACTCACCGGTGCTTGGCATGCTCTGCCAAGGCTCTTTGAGGGGCAACGCGTCGCCCTCTTGCAAGAGCTCGACGGAGATCTCATCCGGCGAGCGCACGAAGGCCATCCGGCCATCCCGAGGGGGCCGGAGCACGGTCACGCCGCCGGCCTGCATGCGCTCGCAGACGGCGTAGATGTCGTCGACGACGAAGGCCAGGTGACCGAAGTTTCTGCCGCCGGTGTAGGCGTCGTCTTGGTCCCAGTTGTGTGTCAGCTCGATCTGCGCGTTGTCCCCCTCGGTCCCCGTCTCCAAGAAGACCAGGGTGAAGCGTCCGCGCTCGCTGTCGCGGCGGCGCACCTCGGTGAGCCCGAGGAGGTCGCAGAAGAAGTGGATCGCCGCGTCGAGGTCTCGCACGCGAATCATACTGTGAACAAATCGCATCAGAGGTCCCTACATGTCCGAGCTCGCCTGGTCGCCGAAGCTGTCTAGAGAGCAGCCCATCTCTTCCAACGCGACGCACTCAGCAGGTGGCTCAGGCTCTTCGCTCGAGTCCGCCCCCCCCGAGGAGATGTCCATGTTGCAGTTGAGCATGTCCACGGCCTCTTGCTGCTGCGCGAGCGCGGCATTGCCGCACGCCTCGTAGTCCCCGACGGTCGCCGTGCACTCGGAGCCGATCTCCTCACCGAAGGTCCCGTCGCAGGGGACCTCCTCGGTCTCCTCTACCTCAAAGCCAGCGTCACCCGACGACTCAGCCTCGCACTCGTCGACTGCAGCTTGGCAACTCGCGGAGTCGCCACCGAAGGCCAAGACCATGATCCCCGCAGTCATACACATACCGACGCTCGACGCCATCTCGGCTGTCAGCTTGCCTGCCTCCTTGGAGGCCTCGCACAGGGCGATGGCCTGAGCCTCGTCCATGTCGCTGATGGCGACGGTTTGGTCGACGCCGGAGGTGACCACCGGGGCGCTGCTCTTTGTGCCGTCGCAGGCCGCAGCGGGGATGAGTACGACAGAGAGGATGAGGGCGATAGTGGCGCGCATGGTGGCTCCTAAACCGGCAGAGAATATGGTCCCTTGGCTTTAATCGAAATCGCGGCAGAGTGCGAACTCTCATGCTGGCCTGACCCTACGAGATCGGTCCGTCAGGCGCTTCAGTCGTGCCTTCTAGGTAGGACCACGCGGCGATACCCAGCGTCGTGAACGCCGTGGTGCACCCGATCCCAATGAGCGCCAGCCATCCGATCGATCGGAGCCCTTCGCTAGGCACGGCCAAGAGACTGCCGAAGCCGATGGCTGTGGTCAGGGCGCTCAAGCCGGCTGCGCGACCTGTCGTGCTTAGCAGCTCGCGAACGCTGGCCCCAGCACGGCGGGTGTGGGTGAGGTGAATGGCGGTGTCGATGCCGATCCCA
This sequence comes from Myxococcota bacterium, assembly GCA_049602155.1. Lineage (GTDB taxonomy): Bacteria > Myxococcota_A > UBA9042 > PHBI01 > JBMYRH01 > JBMYRH01. Next base: position 89,283 of record JBMYRH010000013.1, read on the forward strand.
AAGATCACAGGCAGGACCACGATGTTGAAGAGGTTTAGTGAGATGCCTGCGCGCGCTGCGATCCCCAAGGAGAGCAACACACCTGCGAGCAATGGGAGATAGGCTCGCATGACGGCGCCGAGGTGGCGCAGATCGAGGAGCAAGAGGAGCAAGACAAGCAACGCCGCGAGCCCCACCGCCCACGGACCCTCTTCGCGCACCGTCTTGTAAGCCTGACCGGTGAACATCCAGGAGGCCGTGGGGTGGTAGGTCGTGCCGTCGATTGTGAGCGCCCCGATCGCGCCTTGAATGGCCAAGACCTCCTCGGCCCGAGACTTCACTCCGGCCGGGAAGAGCAGCACAAAGTGACCGACATCGCCTTGGGCATCACGAAATTCAGAGCGCAGCCACTCGGGGAGGTCCAAGGCCGTCAACCCCGTGGGGTTCAAGAAGGGGAGCAGGCGCTCTGCGTCCGCCTTGTCTCGCCCCTCGAGCGCTCTCATCTTCTGAGTCACGCGGCGACGAATCTCCGCCACGATGGCCCGCTTCTCGGTTTGCTCCTGTGGGACGAAGCTGGCGATCGAGGTCACGGCCTCCAGCCGAGGTTCGCGCTCGACCATGGCCTCGAGGTGGCGGGTGACCCGCTCCGTCTCAGCCAAGCTCTTAGTCAGCAGGACAGCAGGGCTCGGCGCTCGGCGCGCGACCTCAGCGCGATACTTGCGCTTGAGCGTGTCGACCTCGGCTGGCGCGGCGATGCGCATGGCGCGCATGTCCCCGTCAAAGACCAGTTCAGGCAGGGCCATCGCGGCCCATCCGGTGCTCATGAGCATGACGCACAGGGCGCTCCAGGCCCATCGTCGGCCCTCTGCGGTGACGCCGCTGTGACCGTGGGTCTCGCGGGGGGGCCGAGCGTCTCCCCCGAGGATAACGCTCAGCGGGGCGACGAGGAGATAGACGGCGACAAGCGCCATCACGACACCGACCGCAGCGATGCCACCGAAGTCGCTGAAGCCACGGAAATCAAAGATGAGCAGTGAGGCGAAGGTCGCGACTGTCGTCCCCGCCGCGGCGCGCATCGGGGGGCTAAGCTGGGTCAGCGCGTCTTTGACCGCGGCAGGCAGGCGCCGCCCTGACCGCTGGGCGTCGTCGATCCGGGCGAGGGCGTGGACAGCGAAGTCGATCCCGAGCCCGATCAGGATGGCGAAGATGAAGGCGCTGATGAGGTTCAGTTCGTTGAAGGCCAGGCGCGCGAAGGCCACAGTCCAGGCGAGGGCCGCGAGCAGGGGAGCGAGGACGAGCACGACGGCTCGCAGGCGACGGAATGCCAGCCAGAGGACCAGGATGACCCCCAACAAGGCGAGCACCGTCGCGGTCTTTAGGGCCTCTGTGAGCTGATTCACCGAGCGACTGACGCCGGTGTAGTCGCCGTCGACGGCGCTGGTCACGGGCTCCCCTGCGGTCGCCTCGGCGATCACGGCGTCGACGGTCGCCATGAGTGCCCGTGACCGGGGGATATCTTGGGGTTTGAAGCGCGGGTAGGCAGTCACCGCGATCACCGCCCCATCGGGGCTCTCTCGGTAGGGGCGGAGGTGCTCAAGCCCGTGCTCCGCGAAGAGCGCGTTATCGCTTGGGAAGCGTGGCGGGGGAGGGCGAGACCTCTCTTCGTCGTCGAGGTCCTCGAGCGCCATCTCTGAAGCGACAGCGTGAGCGATGACGTCCCGCACTTCCCCTTCAAGGTCGCGCAGCGCGTCGACGCTCAAGAAGAGCAATGCGTTGGCCTCGAGTGCGTCGGTCTCTCGCTCGAAGTCGACCCGCTTGATGGCGTCGGTCTGTGTCGAGAGGGCCTCGGCGATGGTCCGCGCGACACGGCGGTTGGTGTGCCGCTCGGGGCCGCCGATGAGGACGGTCAGCGCGGTGCGCGTCCCGAGGGCGTCACGGGCGGCGTGTGCACGCGCGACCTCCGGAGTGTCTGCGGGCAGCAGGGCCTCCATGTCGCCGTTTATTGGGATCTGACCGCCCCACCAGCCCGCAGCGACCGTGAGCACGAGGAGCCCGACGACGGCGCGCTTAGGGTGCTCGATGAGCCTGTCGATGAGCCCTGCCGTGGCGCGCAAGAGAGCGGGAGCGGGGGGCGGCTGCATGACGCGCTATTCGGCGTTGGCGTCGAATTCCGCTTGAAGCGGTGGACACACAGCGGCCAGAGGGTCGCATGCATCCGGGAGATCGGTGTTATCTCGCGCTTGGAAGCGCGCAGCCTCTTCGATCGTGATGCTGCAGCTCAGCGCATCAATCAGGGCTTCAGCTTGCGCCAGCAGCGCGTCGGTGCAGGCGTCGAATTGGTCAAGGCTCAGTGTGCATTCCGCCATCTCCGTGCTGCTGACCTGGTAGGGTAAGCAGCTGAGGAGCTCGAAGGTGGCCGCGGGGAGCTTGCTCGCTTCCTCGATGCAGGTGCTTCGCTCAGCCTCACAGGCTGGGATGTCTCGCCCCTCTTCGAAGCGAAGGTCGAGCCCTTGCGCGGTGCAATTCAGCGCAGGATCGGTCTGCAGCAGGATGAAGGCGTCGTAGAACGCCTTGCGACGCTCGCAGAAGGCGACGAGCTCATTCTTGGAGAGCTCGGAGATGAGGGTCTCGCCGGGCAGCGCCTCGAGCCGATCTGCGTCCTCGTCACAGGCCGCTCCGCAAGCGTCAGCGGCGCCGTCATCTGGCACCGTGATGTCCGACTCTCCGCAGGCGACCGCGGTCAGCATCACCGTCATCCATGAGATGAGCATCAGTTTGGAGGAGGATAGTTGCATCACGTTCGCTTCGGTGGCCTCGGATCGTTTCACTGGCATGGAAGTATAGCGGGGGAATCGATTCAGCGCGCGTTCTCGTCGCGAGAGCGGCCTCTACTGGGGGAGCGCCCACGCCTTGACGTTGACGCTCACCGTACCTTGGGTGCCGGACTGTGGGGCGTTCGCCGCGTCGGCCTCCAGGCTCATTAGGCCCGCAGGTGACTCGACTTGGAGTCGGACGGTGGCCCCCTCGAAGCGTCGTCCCAGGACCTGCGCCGTGCCCTCTGGAGCTGGTGTGAATTCGAGGTGCTCGGGTCTCACCACTAGGCGACATGGACCTTGGCGGGGTTCCAGCAGAGGCGTCAGCCCGAGGGCGCTTGTGGCCACCTCTCCTTCGGCCGTGGCGGCCACAAATAGGGCCTCGCCGGTGAGGCGCGCTGCGATCTCTGTCTGAGGCCGTCGATAGACGACCTCGGGTGCGTCGTGTTGATGCAGCTCCCCTGGGCTGCCCGAGGTCTCTGCGCCGATGATGGCGACCTGGTCACACCACGCAAGCGCCGCGCGATGGTCGTGAGTCACCAAGAGAGCCGCGACCTGTTCACGCCGCAAGATCGTGCGCAGCTCGTCCGCCAAGTCGCGCCGCAGCTCGGCGTCTAGGCTGGCGAAGGGCTCGTCGAGGAGCAAGAGGCTTGGGCGAGGTGCGAGGGCGCGCGCCAGCGCAATTCGCTGGCGCTGTCCCCCTGAGAGGACCTCAGGGAGCGCATTCGAGCGGTCCGCCAACCCGACGAGGGTCAGCATCTCAGTGCATCGGGCCTCAGCCTCGGCTTTAGACCACGCGTCCAGGCCGAATGCGATGTTCTCGGACGCGGTCATGTGGGGAAAGAGCGCATGATCCTGAAAGACCATGCCGACGCCCCGTCGCTCCGCTGGGGTGACCTCACGGCCATCGATCACCATCGGCTCGCCTCGGAGGGTGATCGTGCCGCTCTGCGGCGTGACGAAGCCGGCGATGGCCCGGAGCAAGGTTGATTTGCCGACCCCAGAGCTCCCCAAGACCGCGGTCAGGGTGCTCGGATCGACGGTCAGATCGATACCACGCAAGACCGGGTGTGCTCCGTAGGCGTGAGCCAGGGAGGCGACATGTAAGAGGGGGCTAGGCATGATCGTGTCGCCCCCGCGGGTTGAGGTGGACCAACGCGAACATCACCCCTGCGAGGGCGAGCAGCATTAACCCAGCCAAGCCGACGTCAGGGGTCGAGCCCTCTTGCTGCGCATCGAAGAGGCGGTAGGCCAGTGTGTGTTGGCCCAGGGGTGTTAAGAGCAAGGTCAGCGGAAGCTCCTTGGCGATCGCCAGGAAGATGAGGATCCAGGCAGCGCGTACTCCGGGCAAGATCTGAGGTAACTCAACCTCCCGGAGGCGCCTCCCGGACGTCGCCCCCAAGCCTCGCGCAGCCTCCGAGAGCCTGGGGTCTAACCGGGTCAGGACGGGCTCCAGGGCGTCATGCGCCATCGCCAAGAACCGCATCGCATAGGCGAGGATCAAGAAGACCCCTGCCGCCTCCATGCCGGACCAAAGGCCCAGCTCACCGATCGGGGCGTGCCGCTTGAGGGCTAAGATCAGGTGCAATAAGCCGACGCCGACCAACACCCCCGGCAGGCTGCTCGTGAGGTGGACGCCATGAGAGACCCACGCCGCCATGCGGCCCTTGCCACGGGCGCTCAACCACGCGGGCGCCATCGCGATGGCGACGGTGACCGTAGCGCCGAGGGTCGCGTACAAGGCGGTCCAGCCGGCGGAGGCTGCCAAGGGGGCGAAGGTGACGTTGTGGCGTATGCCGCCGATCACCCAGGCGGTGAGCATGACCGTGGGCAAGAGCGCTCCCCAGCCGATGAGCACGCCGTGAAGGCTCCAGGTGAGAGCATGCTCTTTACCGCTCAGGGCGCGTCGCGGGAGCGGTGCGCGCAAGGCACCGACCTCGTCGACCGTCTTGCCATGCAAAAGCCTGACCCCTGCGACGAGGGGAATGACGCACGCCATCGTCGCGAAGGCGATGACGACTGCGTCGCGGCTCCCGCTGGCCTTGTAGAGCTCCCAGGTCAGGACTTCACAGTCGAGGATGGCGACGGCCCCGAAGTCGGCGACGACGTACAGGATGACGATCAGCGAGGAGAGCGCCCACGCCGGTCGAAGCCGAGGGAGCAGCACCGCCTGGAACCGTCGCCAAGGTGATGCGCCGAGTCCGCGCGCCGCTTCAAGCTCAGCAGCAGGGATGCGGGCCAAGGTCGCGCCGACGATCAGCTGGACATAGGGGGCACAGGCGAGGGTCAAGACCAAGGCGGCGGGCCAGAACCCGGTAGCCGCCCCTTGAAGGCCAAGCAGTTTTCCGATCGCGCCCTCGGGGGCGAGCACCTCGCGTGTCACCGTCGCGAGCACATAGCTCGGGACCGCCAAGGGGAGCAGCGAGGCGAGCACTAGCCATCGGCGACCGCGGTAGGTCGTCATCGCGCCGACCCAGGCGATCCACGTCCCGATCAACGCAGAGCCTGTCGCGACCACGAGGGCCAGCGCCAAGGTCCGGAGGACCAAGGGGAGCAACCGCTCCATGCTCAGCGGAGGAGGCGCAAAGAGGGCCGGGGGCGCCACCCAAGCGAGCCCCAAGCCCAAGATGGGGAGCACGGCGAGGGCGACCGCTGCGGTCGCGCCCAAGGTCAGGCGCCTTGCGCCCTGGGCTGCGCCCTTCACCGCGGCCTTCTTAGTTGAGCCCGAGTGACCGGAGGAGCGCGACCGTGCCTGAGACGTCGGTCAACGCTGCCTGCTTCACTTGGACAAGGTTTTCACTCAGCGGCGGGACGTCTGGGTGGCGCGCGATGGTCGCGCGCACTGGGTACTCGTAGACGTTCGTCGCGAAGTAGGTCTGCGCCTCATCCGAGACCAAGAACGCCAGCAGCTTCTCGGCGGCGGTGGTCTTTGTCGTGTGGGCGGTGATGCCCGCACCGCTGAGCATCATCAGGTTGCCCGCGTCGCCCTTGGTGAAGCTGTGATTCGCAGCCTTCAGCTCGGGGTTCGAGGCCTTGAGCTTGTGGAGGTAGTAGTGATTGACCCACCCAAGGTCGATCTCTCCGCTCGAGACCGCCTTCACTTGCGGGGAGTTCTTTGGGTAGACGGTGGGCTCGTTGGCTTTGATGCCGGCGAGCCACTGCCGTGTCTTCTCTTCACCCCACAGGGTACGCAGCGCGCTGACATGCGCTTGGTAGCTTGAGTTGGAGGGCGCCCAGCCCATGCGCCCCTTCCACTCGGGCTTGGTGAGATCGCTGAGGGAGGTCGGTAAAGACGCCGCGGGGACACGCTCAGGGCTGTACACAAGGACGCGCGCTCGGCCGCTCACAGGTGCCCACTTCCCTGACTTCGGTCGGAACCGCTCATCGGTCTGTGCGAGGGTTTTTTCGGGCACAGCCTTTAGGAACCCGCGCTCGGCGAGGGCCCCGAGGTAGCCCGAGTCTTGCGCGAAGAATACGTCTGCCGGGCTCTCTTTGCCTTCGGTCGCCAGGCGCTCTGCTAGGGCGCCCGTCGACTTGTCGTACCGCACCTCAACGGCGATACCGGTCGCCTTCGTGAAGCGCTCGAAGAGCGGCTCAACGAGGACGGCGCCACGGCCTGAGTACACCGTCAGGCTCTTGGCCTCAGGCTTGACCGCCTCAGGGGCTGCGTTGGCGGTCTTCTTAGGGGCCTTCGCTTCCGGTGTGGCCGTGGCTACCTGAGGGGCTGCTTTGGCGGTCTTCGCCGGGGTCTCGGTAGGTGGGGTCGATTGGCATCCGAAAGCCAATAGGGACGCGAGCAGGAGCAGGCTCAGGGGGCGCATGGTCTTCCTCGGTGAGTGGGGGAGGGGCAGGGGGCGACTGCGCGGCACGTTAGCTCGACCGGTCGAGGTTGGCCACCCAGGATGTGCGGCTGAGCCGATTCTCTTGCTCGACGGTGCGGGTGAGTAGCCTACCTGTCGTCGCCCAGACGATCGCTCAACCAAAGCAGCCGCCGCCCCCTTGAAAGGTCAAGTCGTAGACGCGCTCACCCAGCCCGGGGATGGTCACCGTGAGCTGGAGGTCGAAGAGGCTCGGATCGCAGTCGATGATCTCGAGGGGGAGGATGATGTACATCGCGAGCGATTTGCCACACCGCATTCGGACCGTCCCCGAGGCTTGAGCGTTCGTCCCAGCGGACAGCTCAGCGGTCATCTGGTAGCTCAGGCATTCAGGCGCCTCAAGGTCGTCGACCTCAAGCCGAAATTCCAGCATTGGAGAGCCTTGACCACCCCAGGCCAGGGTCACTTCCTCCCCAGAGGTAAAGGGGGTGAAGGCGCTCTGAAGGTTCGCCGGGCCGAGCTCGAAGCCGACCCCGAGGCTGTCACCGTCATAGGGGCCGAGGCACGCCTCGGAGGGCGCAGGGATGCCGCACGCACCACCGATGCTGAGGCACTCGGGCGACATCGACCATCGTCCGTCGACGCAGGTGAAGTGCCAGTACTCCATATCCGCTGCGATCTCGTAGGAGCAGAGCAGGTCGTCGCCCTCACAGGGGCCGCCGACAAAGAGGCCCAGCTGGTTGTCGGGGCAGGAGAGCATCGGCGCATCGCATGCGGCCGGCGTGGGGCCCACATCCTCCTCACTCGTATCCTCAAAGGGGGCCTCGCTGTCCTCTAGGGAGCCTCCGTCTTGGGGCCCAGCATCAGGCTCAACCGGGTCGGGTGTGGGCTGGGGGACAGCGTCTAGAGGGCTCACCGTTCTGCCCTTCACCGCGAGCGTCCCTCGGTAATTCTTAGACATGGCCATGATGTTGCCACCTGCGGCCCAGATCCCCCCGAGCGCGTCCCCGACGAGGCCGTGCAGGGGGTCGGTCGTCACAGGGTCATCTACCGTCCAAATCCCGTCTGCGAGGTTGGCTAAGAACCCGCCGTAGCCGCTGATGTAGACGGGCGCCCCAGGCGCGGTCCAGAGCCCCTGAAGCACTTGCGGGGTGAAGGGTGGTAGCTCGTGATCGGTCCAGCTCACCCCGTCGTAATGCAAGAGCGCCGGGGTCGCGCCGCCACCGACCGCCCATACGTCATCAGGTCCACGGCCAGCGATCGTGAAGAGCTGCTGTGAACCGTCGCCGGTGTCCTGAACCGTCCAGTTCTCGCCGTCATAATGCAAGATGAGGCGTCCGCCACCGACCGCGAACACGTTGTCGGCCGAGGTCCCCCAGACCTTGAAGAGGCTCTGGGCGGCCGTGGACCGCTCGGGCAACTCGGGCAACTTGACCATCTCCCAGCTCGTGCCATCAAAGTGTAAGAGCACGTCAGTACGTCGCTCTTCTTCTTCCTCCAAAGGGCCCTGGAGCGGTGGGCCTGACTCGCTCAGTGCGTACGGGCCTCCAACTGCCCATACGTCGTCCGGGCTCGCCCCCCAGACACCGTAGAGCGTGACCCCAGGCATCTGGGTCTCCATCGTCTCCCATACGCCGTCTTGGTAGCGCGCGATGCTGCCTGCGTCGCCCACGACGAAGATTGGGCCATCTTCGAAGCCGTGTATCCACCAGGCTTGATGACCGGTGCCAGGGTCATGCATGACCCATCCAGCCCCGTTGTATTGCGCGATGAGCGGCGCTCCAAATTCGCCGCCAGCGAACCAGACGTCCTCTTGGCCTGCCCATCCCGAGAAGAAGGCGCCGGGCTCGTAGCCTTCGGCGACCAAACGCCACGGAGAGGCTTCAGGGGCCGCGCCATTGTCCGCGCCTTGGCGGGGCTCCCCGTCACCCTGGGCGGCCGTGTCCTGTGCATTCGGACCTAGCTCTGCGTCGTTCGCGTTGGTCTGGCAGCCGATCAACCCGACGAGAATGCACAGTGTGAAGAACCTCGCGCCGATCACGTCCACTCCATCGTCTCGGGGACCCAGCGGAGCCATGCTCCGTCGACGTCTTTGTACAGGGTCTTATCTCCCTGCTCCAGGCGAAAGCGGGTGCGCTCAAAGAGCGCGTCCAGGGCGTCATCGTCTCCCTCAAAGCGGCGAGAGCTCTCCTCTTCGTCGATGCTCCAGAAGGTGACCTCAAGTTGGTCGGCGTCGAGGGTCAGGGTCATGCATCCTTGCTTATCAAAGGCTTGGTGCGCCAAGTGGGTGTTGGCTTGGCCTTGCTTGGCCGTCAGGAACTGCCCGACTTGCTCGGCCAAGACGCCCACCCCGGCCGCGACGAGGTCAGGGTCACTCTGAGCTTGATTGACGAGCAGGGTCTTGTACGTGCCTGACGAGACTGCGCCCGTGACGAATTCGACCAGCGACGCATCACCCTCGGCGGGGACCCCAGCAAAGAAGGCGTGAATGTCACCGGTGACCGCGACTAAATTGTCGACGTGGCCGATGGCCTCTAGCAGCTGCTTGCGTCGGTTAGGCATCCCGTCCCAGTCTTCAACCGAGAGGTGAAATCGCTTCTTGTAGGCGGGGGGGATGAGGAGGAAGGGCTCGAGATCCACGCCGTGAGGCATGAAGACAAACTCATTGCCCCAGACCTTCCAGGTGCGGTCGGAGCCGGTGACGGTGTCGATAAACCACTCTCGCTGGGTGGCCCCCATGGCTGTCTCGCTTGCCCCCTCGGTCTCGATCCACCTCACCTTGGCGAGGACGTCGAAGGGGTCGGCGGTCACCAAGTAGCGTGAACCGATGATCCCGTAGTGGTTCGCTTTGAAGAGCTGATGGTAGGCGATCCCGCGCTCCGCCTCCGCGGCGTCCTCGTCGCTGATGAGCGGGTGCGCGTCTTCCGGCTCGAGCGCCTCGTTGAGCTGGGTGACTTGGTCGTTGATCCACCCGACGCTCATCGGACCGCTCAGGACGGTGGTATCGATTCCGAGCGCCTCAGCATGTGCCTCGAGCAGGGTGGCGTAGCGACCGTCGTCAAAGCCCTCCAGGGTGACATAAGGGATGAGCACCTCTGGAAGCTCCCCCAGAGCCGCTTGGACGCGGTCCTGAGTCACGGCCATCGCCCCTGGGAACCCATCCTCAGGGATGATGTGGTCGGAGCGGTAGCGGCGCAGGTCGGTCATCACCAAGTGCAGGTGTCGGCCAAAGCGCAGGTCGCGATAGATGGTCATGTCGTCGGGGAAGGGGGCCGCGTCGGCCTCGTAGACGAAGTCAGGGTCCCCCGGATAATCGACAGGCATGTACTCGAACCAGGCGCGATCGGCGTTCTGTCGCCGCTCCGGATCGTCTTCGTCCTGTGCGCCATCAAAGTACGTCGCGTGGGTGCCCCAGGAGTCATCACTGAACTCATGGTCATCCCAGATAGCCACCATCGCCGTGGCTTCGTGCATCGCTTGGAGGTCACTATCGGAGCGGAAGGTCTTGTAGAGGTCTCGGTAGTTGCTCAGCGAGCGCGCCGCGAAGTAGGCGCTGTCTGTCCCTGGGTTGAGTTCAATCGCTCCGGCCTCGTCTGTAAACGAGACGCTTCGGTCGCCCCCTGCCGCTTGGAAAGAGGCGTCGCCGGTCGTCTCATAGATGTAGTCGCCAAGGTGCACAAAGAAGTCCAGGTCCTCTTGGACCAAGCGTCTGTAGACGTTGTAGTGCTTACCAATAAAGTCCTGACAGGACACGACGGCGAAGCGGACAGGGGCATCGGCGTCGAGCGCCGGCGCTGTCTTGAATCGACCGACGCGGCTGCTGTAGCGGGTGCCCCCAGCGTCATAGACGAAGCGGTAGTGGTAGGTGGCGCCCGCATCCAGGCCGTTCATCCGCACCTTGACGCAGCGATCGAAGGTGGCCTCGGCGATGACCATCAAGGCCGCCTGACCGTCGAGGGCTACGCGCTGGGTGAAGTCTGCGTCAGTGGCCAGCTGGAGTTCGAGCGCCAGGGCGCCATCTGCGGCCTCTGGATCCTCGACTCGGGTCCAGAGGATGGCCCCGTCCGGGCGTGGATCACCGGAGGCGACAGATTGCGGGAAGTAGCCTTCACCGGGCGCGAGGGTCTCCTCGGGGAAGGTGACCTCTGCAGGTTCCCCCTCACCGCTCTCAGCTCCGCCCCCATCTCCATCACATCCGAGCACCAAGCCGCCCGCCATCACAGCGGTCGATTGGAGGAATTGCCTGCGCTTCATTACCGGGCTCCTCTTCGGCTGCGCTGGCTCGCGCGCCGAGTCCGTATCGACCTGCTCGCTTAGGGCTCGTCGAAGACGTCCGTCTCAAAGTTGGGGGTCACGAGCGGCTCGCCCGAGTCCTCATCAAGGAGCTCGATCACCTCGCCGCTTGGCCAGTGTACGGTCGCAGCTTCCCAGAGGTCACCCTCGCTCAGGGTGATCGCGTCTGGTCCCTCTCCGTTCTCCCCCTCCGAGGGGAGCGTCGCGGCGAGCTGCCCTGCGACCCACACGCGAATCGAGACCAAGCTGTCGCCGTAGCCGTTGTCGTTCCAATAGTGGGCGCCGATGGTGTAGGTCGCGTCCATATCAGGCCCGTAGAGTGCGATGATCTCAGGCCCCTGTCCGTCAGTATCGTCGAGCACCATGCTGGGATCGTCGTCTGGGCTGGTCAGGCTGCCCCAATTCGGGTTCGGGTTAAACCAGAAGCAGTCCCATGGGCTCTCCATCCACGCGATGCCCTCGTCGGTCATCGCGGAGGGGTGCGCGAGGTGGAGATCAAGGTCAGTGCCCGCCTCTGGCCCCGTGTCGCTCTGGTCCTCGTCTTCGGGGGTCGACCAGTTGAGCTCGATGACGATCGCGGCGAGCATTGAGATCGGAGTACAGACACCGCCAGAGCAATCGTCTGCGCACACCCACTCGCCTGCTCCGGTACAGGTACACGCGGTCGGGATGCATTCGTCGTCGGGGCTAGGCATGCACAGCGCGTCATCTGCGCAGCCTGTCTGACTACAGCCCGCGGGGCTTTCACCCTCGCAGCCATCCGGAGAGATGGGGACTGTCTCGTGGATCACGTCGCCAGCGAGCCATTGGAAGTTATCGATGATCGCCGCGGAGTCGTAGATTTGATCGCTCGTGTCATGGATGTGGAGCGTCAACGTAAACGCTTCACCGCTCTGCACGGGGTGCGTCGTCCGGAGCCACCCCGTCGAGCTCCCCTTGTCGCATTCAAACCCAGTCCCTGAGATGTTGGTGCTTGGGTTCGAGCAGGGCTCGGAGTAGGCGGTGTTGATCGCGATATAGCACCACTTTCCGCTCTCGTTCTCGAAGTCGAAGTAGGTGTCAGGGTCGGAGCACGCGGCGTAGTTGATGACTGTGGGGTCGCTGTCGCCGGCTTCCAGGATCAAGTAGAACTTGTCGTTGAAGCTTGAGCCGATCCACTCCTCGTACTCGACCGACATGAAGATGAAGTCGAGGCTGAAGCCCGTCACCCCCTCAGGCACCACTAAGTCGAGCTTGAACTCGACGGCATCTCGCATGTCGTAGCCATCACTCGCGAAGGGGTCTGGGGCCGCGCCGTTACCCTCGAGGCCGTCCGAGTGCTCGCTGCTGTCGATCATCCCTGAGGCCATGACGAAGTACGACGGCGCCTGGGTAGGGGCCAGGTCGTTGTCTGCGTCTCCATAATGGGCCATGGCGGCGTATGCCCCATCAAGGACCGAGTCTGTGGGGCTCAGCATCTCGGCACCGACCAAGTAATCCGCGTAGCAAATATCCAGCGCGCAGAGCGCCGCCTCGATGGAGGTCCCCGTGCACTCTTCCGGGCAGTCTGCAGGTGGAATGACCGGCTCGACACACTCGCCCTCGGAGCAGACCTGTCCCAAGCTGGCACAGTCTAAGAGGTTCTCGAGCATCCCCTCTGGAGAGCAGAGGGTCACATGCCCCTCGGCGCACCCTGTCTCACCGGGGGCGTCACAGGTCGGGAGGCACGATCCGCTGACGCAGGCCTCTTGGTCACCGCACGCACCGCAACTCCCACCACAGCCGTCGCTGCCGCAGGAGACCCCGTCGCAGACAGGCGTGCAGCAGGTCCCTTCGAAGCAGGGCATATCCTCTGCGCAGGTCGCGATGGAGGTCCACGTCTCGCCATCTGGGTTGCAGACCTCGATGCTCCCCGCGTTGCAGCGTGTGTCCCCGGGCGCACACGGACCGACACAGACACCACTGCTGCAGGTGTTGTCTGCGGGGCACGCACCGCATGAGCCTCCGCAGCCGTCCCCGCCGCACATCGCGCCGCCGCAGTCCGGGATGCAGAGGCAGACCCCGGAGTCGCAGAGGTCTCCCTCAGCGCACTCGCCACAGACGCCTCCACAGCCGTCGTCACCGCAGTTTTTACCGTCGCATTGGGGGGCGCACACACAGGCACTGTCCTCGCATGTCTCGTCATCCGCACAGGCGCCGCAAGAGCCTCCGCAGCCATCGTCTCCGCAGCTCGATCCATCACAACTCGGGTTGCAGCAGGTGCCGTCGAAGCAGGGGCTGTCCTCATCACACTCGACGATTTGATTCCAGACTTCACCACCCGGAGCGCAGACCACGACCCAGCCCTCGTCACAGGCGGTCTCTCCAGCCACACAGAGCGGCGCTTCAGTGTCCTCTTCGGGGGCGACGATGTCCTCGGTGGGCGCCGTGGTGTCCTCCTCCGGCGGGGTCACATCCTCGACGCCTGGTCCGGCATCCTCCGCGGGCTCTGTCGTGTCCTCGAGGGGCGGCTGGGCGATGTCGTCACTTGGTACTGCGATGTCGCTTGGCGCCTCGCTTCCGTCACCTGGTTCAGGGGCATCTTCGGTGCTCGCGTCTCCTTCATCGCTGAGGGCCGCGTCATCCTTCGTGTCACTTGAGGTGCTCGGGTCGTCGCCGCCGGTTGTCGGTGCCGACGCTACTGAGCCGCAGGCGGTCGCCATCGTGGCGCATGCCGCCGCCGCGAGCATGAGGATGAGGAGACGGCGATGTGGGGACGTCATGAGAGGCCTCTGGCACGGGTGGTCCACGGTGGGCGGTGTAAGGGGCGCATGATCCCCTCGCACACAGCGTACCACGCGGGCTCTTTGGGTTCCTATCCCGATGCTCTGCGCTGGACAGCGGGTCACTCTCCGCCCGTGACACCCGATGGAAAGTCGCAAAGTCGAACCAAGCTGAAGGCCCCGGGATCGCCGAGGCCGACCTCGGGCAGGTACGTGCTGACCAAGTTGATGCCAGTGAGGCGGCACAGCATATCGCCATCGCAGCTAGAGTTCTTGTAGCAAGGGCGGGTGCAGTAAAAGCCGCCATCGGCTGCGATCGGTAGGCAGATGCCGCTGCTGCATTGGGCCGAGGCGCTGCATGACTCGCCGTCGTCTTTGTCACCAAGCCCATCCGGGTGGGTGAAGCATCCCATGACCGCGTCGTTCAAGGCGTTGGGGTAGGTCGGATGATATGGCACCGTGGCTGGGTTGACATCCGCGCTGTGGTCCACCAGATAGCAGGCTTGATCGTCGGTGCAGTCCGAGGTCGTCACGCAGATGTCTGCGCACACCGCGTTGAGGCTATCGGAGAAGACATCGCAGTGCTGAGAGTCGCAGGAACCGCAGGCGGTCTGACCGAGCCCATCGTCAGGCGGCACGCAGGCCGAGGTGACCGTGGTCCCGAAGGTCAGCTTTCGGCAGATGTCGCTGCCCTGACAGCCTTTTTGACTGATGCAGGCCTCTCGACACGCCGCTTTGGCGCAGATCCCTGAGTCACAGCTCTCTGAGTCCGTGCATGGCTCCCCGATGTCCGCTTTGTCCGTCTTTGCGCGGCAGTAGGCCACATGGGCAGAGCCAGGGACCCGCTCACAGATCTGATTGGCGAAGCAGTTCGTCGGGCCTTTGCACAGGGCGCTGCATCGGTTCAGTTCATCGGTGGGCCACCAGCCACACACCTCGTTGTGTTCACAGTCGAGGTGGTAGTTGCAGACCTCAGAGGCGTTCAGGCAGTCGCCTGTCGCGCTGCAGAGCGACGCATCATTGCAGGTGCCGCAGGTGCCTCCACAGCCATCGTCGCCGCATTGTTTGCCGCTGCAATCCGGTGCGCAGAGCCCATCGATGATGAGCGTGTAAGGCCCCGCACCAAAGTAGATGCTGATCGCGTCGACGGCGACGAAGACCGTGCTCCCAGCTTCCATATCGAGCTCGGAGATGCTCCCTAATCCGGTCACCTCAGGGCCTGTCGTAATGCAGCTCCCGGCCGCATCGTTGCAGTCGTCGAAGAACCAAACCTGACTGTTCCAGGGTCCTTCGAGCTGGAAGACGAAGGTGCCCGTGAATGGCGCCGTGAACGCGATCACGTCCTCACGTCCTTCACCAAACCCTTGGCCAAACGTCCATGCGCTTGTGTCGCATTGGTCGGTGTCGGTCTCGAGCGCTGCGTTGCTGTTATAGGTGTTGCCCTCGATGGTCGTGGGCACGGTGTCGACGCTCGTCGCGGCTTCGCACGCCATTTGTGGTGAGCAGTCCTCTGGGCAGCAGGTCGCGCTCTCGCTGAGTGCGCAGAACCCATCGCCGCAGCAGCTCTGTGTGCACGCAGGGTTCGCGGTGATCGGATCCAGGCACAGGTTTGGGCACCAGCTGGCGCTGGGGCACTCGGCGCAGTCCTCTGGGCAGTCCTCATCATCTCCGGCGTCGCACAGCCCGTTGCCGCAGAAGGTCGGGGTGCATGCGAACTCTTCGCAGATCTCGTCCAGCTGGCAGTCGCTGTCCTGGTAGCACTCGCAGGGGGCCTGCGGCACGCAGGTGCCGTCGAGGCATTGCCCTGTCGCCGAGCAAGGATCGTCCGGGGCGCAGGCGACGCCGTTGACCTCTTTGGTCCAGACGTCTCCGGCGACGCAGACCACGTCCAAGCACGGGTCTCCGTTGTCCTCGACGATCGAGGCCCCTTTGCATGCGACCTCAGTGTCGACGCCAGTTTGGCACGTGTCAGCCTCGGTGCAGGCATCGCCGTCATCGCATGGCGCACCAAAGGCGGGGCTCCAAGCGGTCTGGTTCAAGGTGGGGCTGCACGCGAGGCATGAGGCGGTGTCCGCGCTCGCCCCGCTGCTCTTGCACGCCCCGTCAATGAGGCAACTGTCGTCGTGGATTGTCGCTTCACAGGCACCATCCACGCAGCTGTCGGAGGTGCATGCGTGACCATCGTCACAGTCCTTAGGCTCAAAGATGCACCCAGCCGCTCCGCAGCTGTCTGTCGTGCATGGGTCGCCATCGTCGCACGCCGTGGCCTCGTTCACGCAGCCATTGGGGCCGCAGCTGTCCGCAGTGCACGTCTGCCCGTCGTCACAGTCGAGGTCGGTGTAGACGCAGCCTTGCGCCCCACAGCTGTCCTCGGTGCATGGATCCTCATCGTCGCACGTGACGGGCGCATTCACGCAGCCTTGGCTTCCACAGCTGTCTTCGGTGCACGGGTCGCCATCTCCACAGTTCTTCTCGGCAAACACACAGCCGTCGACGCCGCAGCTGTCTGCCGTACACGGGTCGGCATCATCGCAGGTGATGGCCTCATTCACGCAGCCAGTGGGGCCGCAGCTGTCTGTCGTACATGGGTCGCTGTCCTCACAGCTCAGGACCGCCCCTGTGCAGGCACCCTCGGTGCACAGGTCGTCCGTGGTGCAGGGGTCACCGTCGTCGCAAGGCTCGCCCTCGATGCACGCGGGTGGTGTGACGCAGTTGCCCACCGCGTCACACACCAAGGCGTCGTCACAGGTGCCGCAAGAGCCGCCGCATCCATCATCGCCGCAGGCCTTCCCGTCACATTGAGGCGCACAACACACGCCGTCGACGCACGGCATGTCCGTGGGGCAGGTCGCGACGGCGATCCAAAGCTCGCCTGAGGGGTCGCAGACGACGATCGATTGGTCCTCGCAGCTCGTCGTTCCGGGCGTGCAGAGGGGCTCTGGTCCTGCGTCGTCCCCGGCACTGTCCTCGTCGCTGGTGTCTTCAGGCGGTGTGGTGTCATCGACCGGGGCCATCGTGTCATCAGGCTCGGTCGTGTCGTCAGGGTGAGTCGTGTCGGCGCCTTGTGATGCGTCCGAGGTGGACGCGGTGTCGTCCAGCGGGGCGGTGACGTCCTCTTCAA
This sequence comes from Myxococcota bacterium, assembly GCA_049602155.1. Lineage (GTDB taxonomy): Bacteria > Myxococcota_A > UBA9042 > PHBI01 > JBMYRH01 > JBMYRH01. The sequence continues at coordinate 106,048 of JBMYRH010000013.1, forward strand.
CGCTCGTGTCTTCACTGTGTGCATCCGATGTTGGACCGGTCGCTGTGTCCGTCGAGGTGTCCTGGGTCGCCGTCGCATCGTCGAACGTCCCGCCGTCCGGCTGCTGCACCTCGCCACCGGAGGTCGATGCGTCTTCGCCAGCGACGGCACGGCCCTCTCCTTGGCCAAGGTTCTCAAGCTGGGCGTTGGGTCCTGGGCTCGTGAGCTGAACGAGCCCTGTGTCGCCGGAGGATGCGCTCCCACAGGCCGCTGCGACGAGCGCACCGGCGATAAGCGCCCCTAGCTTGAATCCCTTCTCACCGGATCTTCCGTGCCGCACGTTCCCTCACTCATGGGTATCACCGTGATTGCGAAGCATAGCAGGTCCGACCATCAGATTCACGTGGCTAAGCTGGCCCTTGATACCGCCTCATCGAGCGGATCATGACACAGCTTCAGGGCGTCGAAGGCCTGGGCCACCTGCGCCACGTAGGCGGGTGTGGGCGGCATCTCCCGCACATGCTCGGGCAATCGGTACAGGGTGGCTGTGTGTGAGGGGCCGGTGTCCAACGTGACCACGCAGTCCGCGCGGAGGTACCACTCGGGGGCCCCCTCGAAGCGGTCCAGCGCCATCATGTGGTCATCGGTCACACGATAGAGGACCCCGCGCACGGACTGGGGCGGGTGCGGGTCGACGCTGAGGACCCCCCCTCCGCGCTTCTTCGAGGGGCCGCGGAAGACGATCCGATGAGCGGTGAGGGTCGCGACACCGAGCGCCTCTGCGCCAGGGCATCGAGTCGCCATCTGCGCAGCGTCCATGTTTGAGCCGAAGGCAAAGTAGAGCGGCATCATGTGCTCCCTGGATCGTGTCGCCAATAGGTCGCGAGCAGTCGCTTTGTGAATGCCGTACGGAGATAGAAGCCCTTCGGGTTGACGTGAACCCACTCACCCTCGGCGTCGAGGGTCATCCGGGTCACTTTGCTGCTCGCTGCTTTGGGGCGGAGCTGAAGCCATGTGCCTTTGCGGGCATCGATTTGCTCCATGTGACCCAATCGAATCAGCTCACTCAGCTCTTCCCAGTCCTCTCGCAAGATCACCTCGGCCTCTGGGTCCATCGCCCACAAAAGCGCTGTGCCGAGGCGACGCTCTGCTAACGCCAAGTGTGGCTCAGCGAGGACGGGGACCCACAAGACGTGCGCCAGCTTCGCGCGCACCTTGGACGTCTCCCAGGTCTCGCCGACGAAGCCATCCAGCGGGGCCGCGCAGACCCACGTGGACTCTCTCGGCTTACCGTTGCTGTCGACCGGGAGCGTCTTGAGCTCGATCCCGAGCTGCGGGAAGTCCACCTGGGGCCTCGAGCCGCCGGTCGCCCCAAGGGCATCCTCGATCAGCTCTCCGAGCCAGCCTTTGTGGCTGCGCAGGTCCGGGGGCACCTCGCGCGCCAGTTGCTCCGCCAGCTGCGCAACTGTGCGCCCGGCGAGTCGCCGTGCGCGCGTCATCAGCGCGTCGATGTCGATGGGGGGATCGCTAGACATTGCCTCGGGTCCTCTGGCTGCTTCTCTCAGACTATGCCACCGTCGAGCCATGACGACGACCGACTCTGATTTACGACGGGATTGGCGAGGCGCTTGGGACCTTGATCCGAGCGTGACGCTCCTCAACCACGGCTCCTATGGGGCTTGCCCCACTGCGGTCCTCGCCGCTCAGCGTGCGTGGCGCGACCGGCTTGAGCGCAACCCTGTCGGCTTCTTTTTGCGTACTTATTTCGATGCGGCGGCCGAGGCCCGCGAGGCCCTCGGGGCCTTCCTGGGCGCGGACCCCGACGATCTGGCGTTCGTGACCAACGCGTCATCGGCGGTCAACGCGGTCCTGCGCTCCCTCCCCTTTGAGCCGGGCGACGAGATCTTGGTGACCGATGTCACCTATCAAGCCTGCCGAAACGCCGCCGACTTTGTGGCGGCCAGGACCGGGGCCAAGGTGGTCGTCGCCGAGCTGCCCTTCCCCTGCGCGGACAGCGACGCGCTTGTGGACGCGATCCTGAGCAAGGTGACGTCGCGCACGGTCTTGGCCTTGCTGGACCACATCACCTCGGCGACGGCGCTCGTCCTCCCCTTGGACCGCATTGTCCCGGCGCTGGAGGCCCGCGGCGTGGACGCGCTCGTCGATGCAGCTCATGCCCCCGGTCAGGTGGAAGTCGATCTCGATGGCCTGGGCGCCGCCTACAGCACTGGGAACTGCCACAAGTGGCTGTGCAGTCCGAAGGGGGCGGCCTATCTTCACGTGCGCCGTGACCGTCAGGACGGCATCCGGCCCCTCACGATCAGCCATGGTGCGTCTCTGGATACCTCGGGGACCTCGAGGTTCCGGCTGGAGTTTGACTGGACGGGGACTCACGATCCGACGCCGCACCTGTCGATCCCCAGCGCGCTCTCTTACATGGAGGGCCTCGTCGACGGCGGCTGGCCCGCCATTCGTGACCGGAATCACCGGCTGGCGCTCGCGGGGCGTGCGCTGGTCGGCCCTGTCCTCGGTGCTACGGCGCAAGAGGCGCCCGCGGAGGTGCTTGGCTCGATGGTCGCCTTCTTGCTGCCCGCGGCTCCTCCGAACCTGCCGTCAGGTCCTCGGGGCCACGATCCATTAGCGCATTGGCTGTGGGAGACCCACGGGCTCTGCGTCCCGATCGGCCCGCTCCCCAATGGGCGCGGCCGTTTCCTCCGGATCTCCGCGCAGCTCTACAACCAACTCGAGGACTACGAGCGCCTCGCCGAGGCGCTCAAGCACGCACCGGCTTGAACTGCAGGTCGCGCGCGGCTCTGGAGCCCCCGTCCAGGGTCATGTGGGCTTGGCGTCGGTTGACGGGCGGTTGAAGGCCTTCCAGGCAGGGAGGGAGACTGCGAGGACCGCCCCGAGCCAAGCGAAGAGGCCGCCGACGGCAGGCCCCCACTCGGGGAACGTCCAGGCGCTTAGCAAGCAGTACGCGGAGACGCTTGCGCTGCCCAGGATCATCGGCCCGACCGCGCCAGCCTGCACGGCCTCGCCTTGCGAGAGCCAAAGCCCAGCCATCGTGGTCAGGAAGATCGCGGGGAAGACCGAGGCCATCCCTGCGAGGATCGGGACGCCGAGGCCTGCGATCCAGACCGAGGCCCCGATCGCGGTCGCAGCCAAGAGGCCGCGGAGGCCGAGCACGATCGCCCCGACACGTTTGCTCCCAGCGGGCGCCGGAGGGTTTGAGCGGCAGGCGAGGATGCCGAGGGTGAGCTGTGCTCCAAAGAACGCGGCGCCCACGGCCATCATCGGCCACGGCTGCCAGCGCAAGAACCACGTCAGGAGCGCCGCTCCCAAGGCCCAGAGCCCCAGGGAGCTCACCGTCATCCACGCTAAGCGCCGATAGAGTCCACCCCGCCTGAGCCTCGGCGGCATGACGCGCCAGGCCAGCAAGAACCCTGCAGTGACGAACATCCCGCCGGGGACAGCGAAGAGGGCGTCTTGAAAGTCTGACGTGACCTCAGCCGACACCCAGAAGCCGATCGATGCGGGGATAATCGTACTAGGGAGCGACGCAAGGAGCCCCCCGAGCTTGCCCCCGAAGCGCTCGATCGCGACGGTGGCCAAGATTGCGACCAGCCCTGCGCCGAGCGCAGAGAGCAGCACGGAGTGCAACATCGGTCGAAGTGTACCGGTTACGGAGAGAGCGTGAGGCTGTAGACCGAGCCCTGATCGAGCCCTTGGCTAGAGCCCTCAAGCGCACCGATGAGCAGCTGCGCACCGTCACCGCTCTCGACTGCGCTCAAATCGCTCCCGAATTGGCCGCCCTCGCGCCAGCTCTCACCCGCGACCTCAGCCACAGGGTCGAGGACGATGCCCCCCACCCCTTCGTGGACGCCGTAGAGCCGGACGCCACCGGCTCGCTTTGTGCCACCGACATCTCCAAAGGTGCCACCGACGGCCAGGCCTGCGCGCCCTGGAGCGCTGAGGTTCGGCACCAGCGCGACGGAGGCGCCGAAGTACTCGTCGTCCACTTGGCCATCGATGCGCCAGACCCCCTGGAGTCCGAAGTTTGTGGGGATGTAGGGGTGGATTACGTCGGGGTCGGCCCCGTTGATAAAGAGCTCCGTGGGCAGGCTCCGGATGTAATCACCGGACACGAGCCAAGCCGCCCCTGTGGAGTCGCCGTTGACCGTCAGGCGATGGCCTCCGACGAGCAAGTCAGGGATCCCGTCGCCGGTGGCGTCGTGACCTCCGTCGAGTGAGTAGCCCGACTGGCCACCGTTCAGCAGGGGGGCTAAGAGCACATAGGTTGGCGCCTCTGGGCAGCCGTCGCCGCCCCAGCCGAAGAAGATCCTCACCGTACCTTGGCTGGAGTTCGCGAAGTCCTCGACGTATGCACCCACGGCAAAGTCTTCACAGTTGTCGTCGTTGAGGTACCCCATCGACGTGAGGCCGTCCCAGCCGCCGAGGTAGTCGTTGTTGCGCAGGCCGACGAAGCTCGCCTCTTCACCACAAATCTCGATCGTCTTCTCACCCACGACCGGGCTGTCGTCTACCAGGGCAGGGCGCCCGAAGACGACCGAGAATCCACCAGCGGCCGAGGCCCCAGGGGCGTCCCAATCCAAGCCTCCAGCGATGAAGTCACCGAGCCCGTCGCCGTTAATGTCCATGTCCGCGCTCATCGCCCGCATGGATTGGCCGAGCTGGGTGCCCATCCAGACGAAGGTCGGGGTGGACGCGATCCAAGGCGCAGAGCCTGGGGCTGAGCCGAGCTTGCCTTCGGGGCAGGCCCCGCAGTCGGCCTCACAGCTGCCGCAATCCTCGTCCGCCGAGCAGGTGCCGTCCCCACACACGACGCTGGAGAAGATGTAGACAGCGCCGCCGTTGGAGAAGGATCCCGAGCACTCGCCGTCGCTCACCCAGGCGCTTGGGTAGGTCCCGGGACGGTCGTCATAACGCGACAAGATCGCGACATCTGATAACCCGTCGCCGTCGAAGTCACGGGCGTTGTCGACCCGCATGCCGAGGCGATCGCCGCTTGAGTGTCCGACGAAGCCCTCGATGTGCTGCTTGGGTTCAGCGACGTGCCCTTGAGCGCGCCCTTGGTACAGAGCGACAGAGCCTACGTTTGTCGCGTTGTTCGCCAACGCGACCCGGTCGGCGTGGGGGGCGCCCACGAGCGCCTCGGGGAAGCCGTCTCCGTTCAAATCGTCAATGAGCGATACGTCACGACCGACCTCTGAACCGGCGGGTTCGCCGGGCAAGTCGAGCTTGATCAGCTGGGCCTCCGGTGCACCGGGGAAGAGGTAGGGGCGCCCCACGTCGATCCCGATCTCGTCATTACGGCCTGCCATGATGAGCAGGTCGCCGATTCCGTCCCCTGTGACGTCACCTAAGCCAGCAGCGGTCAGCCCAAAGATATCCCCTCCGAGTTCTCCCGCGACATATATGTCGGCAGTCTCGGAGGGCAAGCCACCCTGGACACCGAAGTACACGGATACGTCACCCGTGCTGTTGGGACCCTCGGGCCCTTCGCCGTTGGTGGAGCTCGTGATCAGGTCCATGGGGGGCTCGCCGTTGACCTCTGCGATCCGAGCTAACCACCCGAACCCATCGTATGAGGAGGCGCCGATCCAAGTGCGATCCGCCGCAGTTGTGGGCTCGAATTCCGTGGGTGCCTCCTCACTGAGGGGCCCCCCTAGGAAGAGACGCAGCGCGCCATGGTTCAGCCCCGAGGCCTCTGGATTGTTCCACTGATACTGACTAAACGCGATGTCGGCGTACCCGTCTCCGTTGACGTCACCCACCGAGAGACGCCGGCCTGCTTGGCTCTTCTGGTTCGTGGGATCGATCGCGCCGATCAGCTTGGAGGGCAGCGGCTCCAGACCACCAGGGCCATCCGCGGAGGGGGCCTGACCACGATACACGGCGATGTAGCCGTCGTTGGAGCTCCCCGACGTGGCACCCCAACGGTAGGCCGAGCCCACCAAATCGCAGAGGCCATCGTTGTCGACATCACCTGAGGCGATCTGGTCAGCGAAGCGCAGGTTCTGTACCCCCGCGTAGCTCTCATCGGGCTGCGGGATCATGCCGTAAATCGCGTCGTCCGGCTCAAGCCCAAAGCCGTCCTCGCTTCCGAGGTAGACGTAGACCGCACCCTGGCTTGTTGGGTAGTCATCAATGTCGCGGTCTTCGGCGTAGATCGTGCCGCTCGCGATGTCCTGGAAGCCATCGCCATTAAAGTCACAGACGGTGATCGAGAAGCCTGATCGATCGTAACCATAGACCCCGGGGAGCACCGTCGACGCGGTCGCCTCGAAGAACTTCCCCTCGACGCCTAAGTACACGAACACCGCGCCGTTATCGACTGCACCGGCGTCGTGCCCGTCGGCACCCACAATCAAGTCGATGAGGCCGTCACCGTTGACGTCCCCAAGGTCAGCCCCGCGGCCAAAGAACTCCCGGCGTCCAGGCAGGGAGATGATCCGGGCCGGCGCAGGGCTCAACCCCTCTGCAGTCCCCGAATAGATATAGACTGCGCCCGAGTCGAAGGCCTCGATGTCCGCCTCTCTGAGCGCGAGCAGGGCGTCGTTGTAGCCGTCGCCGTTGATGTCACCCGGGCTCAGCATGATGCCCTCATAGCTGCCGTCGCCCGCGCGCTCGACCGCGAACTCGAGCGGCGCCATCACCGTGACGCTCAAGGTCGTCGTCAAGCCGGTGAACATGTCCTCGACGTTCAAGGTTGTTTGCCCCTCAGTCTCTCCTGAGAGGGTCGTCCCCTCGACGACCACAAAGGGGTCCTCGGGGGTCAAGGTGAAGTGACCACTGCCGCCCTCGATCTGCACATCGTAGGTGCTGTCCAAGGGCAGGGCGATGACCCCGGGGCGTGGCGTGAGCACGGCCTCTTCGACGACCGTCACGGTGATGTCGAAGTGCTGCCCTGTCTGGGCGTCCACGCCGCGCAAGAGGTCGGTTGTGGCGACGGGTCCAGCTGTGTAGAGGCCGTCTAGGGTGATCGTCCCCCCCGAGGGCGCATGGACGACCTCGAAGTACTGCTCGGGTGAGCCTCCGATGGTCGTGAATGTCATCGATTGACCGCTGCTGATCTCGACCGTATTCGGCACTGCTTGGAACGGCTCAACGACGTGAATCACACCGGTCGCTTCCCCGACGCAGCCCTCATCGATCAGGCGGACGGTGTCGCTCACGCCGACGGTCCCAGGCGCCAAGTAGGAGCCCGAGAAGGGGTTGAGGAGCCCGTTGGAGTCGGGATCGGCGAGCTCAAAGAGATACGCCCCAGTGCCCCCTGATGGTGACATCAGGAAGAGGCCATAGGGGGTCGCGAAGCCGACGTCGGGCGTCAGCGCCAAGGGGGGATCGCAGGGTTGTGGACCCACAGGGACGTCAGGCTCCTCCGTCACATCGCCTTCCGCGTCCTCTGTGGCCTCAGAGGCGTCGTCGACGGCGTCGACTGGGCCGAGGTCCGCGTCCTCGCTGGTGACATCAGGCTCCGGAGTGACATCGGCCTCGGGAATGACATCAGCCTCGGGCATGACATCGGGCTCGGGAGTGACGTCGAGTTCGATCGTGGTGTCGGGCTCGGTCGTGGTGTCTGGCTCACCGGTGACATCGGGCTCGCTGGTGACATCGGACTCAGTATTGCCATCGAGCTCGATGCTGACATCGGGCTCGGCGCTCCCCGTGTCTCCTTGGCTGGTCTCGGTGCCGGGGGGAGAGACATCGATCGCCGCGCCCACATCCTCCGGCGGCGTGACACCTGGTTCAGAGCTGCAGGCGCCGCTTAGGAGGCCAAGGATGAGGACCGAGCGGAGAAAGATGAACTTCACAATGAGCTCCTGCAGACGCATGCGCAGAACAGCCTAGGGCTCGGGATTCGCCCCGAGCTGCCGTGGAGTGTAGCGCTCTGACATTGAAAGGCCTACTCTCACATGGCGCAATTCTGTATCCTCGCCCCCTGCGCACGCCCTAGGCGAAGGAACACCAAGGACCATGCGCTCTCCTGGAGAGGCCCTGTGTTGTCACGAACTTTCATCTTGCCGTTCGCTTGTCTCTGTGTGGTGGCCTGCGGCGCCTCTGAGGATGTCGCGCCGTCGACTGACGCAGGCGCTTCAAGCGGTGACAGTGACGCCACGCAAGGTGGCGCGAACAATGATTCAGTCACGGCACGGCCGATGGACACGACCGCCCCGGTCGACAGCACCAGCAGCGCTCCAGACACTGCTGGACCAGCTCCGGACGGGCAGGGGGCCACAGATGCCCCGGCGCCGACAGACACGGACGAGACCACAGCGCCGGACCCACAAGACACAGAGGCACCGAGCGATTCATTCTCCGCTGGAGACGGCTCGGCGCCAGAAGACGTGCCTCCACCCCCGTTAGAGCCGACGCTGATTCAGGCGAACACGACCTGGGAGGTGACGGCAGAGATGCTCCTAGAGGGCGACTACACGTACGCCTGGGATCCCGCCGGGAAGGAGCTGATCGTTCAGGATGATGAGGGCGCGGTCTATATGAGCATCCCTGGTCAAGTGTCAGCGCCTCTGGATGTCACCGCTGGCGGATTGCACAGCGGAGCGTTGGTTCCAGACGGAAACAACGCGCCACTGCTCTTAGTTGCTGCCGAAGAGGGCCTCTTTATCCACTTCGATGAGACGCTGGTCTTGAGCCCGTTGGATGCGCTCTTGCCGAGCGCGCCTCATGCGCTCCTCGTCTCCGGCCCGCCCGCTGAGGGCTGGCTATGGCTCGCGATGGCCGAGGGGCTCTGGGTCTTTCATGACGGCGCGGTCTACACCGTGGCGCCGGAGGGAGTCGAGACGACGGACGCAGCGATGACATTCGGGGCGCCTGTCAACGGCGTCGACTCCTTATGGGGTGTCAACGGCTCTGGGACGTGGGCGCTCAGCCCTGTGGGTGATGTCCTGAACTTGTCGGCCACGCGAAGTGAGCTGACTGGCACGGCGATCGCGGCCGACAGCGAGGAGCACCTTTGGGTCGTCGATGACCAAGGTGACCTCCACGAGCGCGCGCCCGACGGCGCGTGGTCATGGTGGCGTCTTCCCGAGGCCGTCGTGGATGTCGCGGCCGCCGCCAAGCTCGGGGGCATTTGGCTGACCGTCGGCGACGCCCTGTGGTTTCATTACGGTGAGGGCTACGGGCCCCTTGAGACCGTCGTGGACGGGACGTTCCTTGGGGTCGACAGCGAGGGACGAGCGCTGGTCGCAAGCGAGGGCCAACTCTGGGCCCTTGCGGTCGACGACGTGACCTCGGTCGTGATCGAGGACCCGCCGACATGGTCGGCCGACGTGACACCGATCTTCATCGCCAGCTGCGAGCCGTGCCACGGGAAGGGCGCCTATGCCCACCCGCTCTTCGAACCAGAGCAGTGGATTGCTGAGATCGAGGAGATCGTCTTCATGGTCACAGAGCCTGCGTGGGAACCTCAAATGCCCCTCGCTCCTTACCCACCGCTGGACAATGAGGCTGTTCAGGTCATTATGGACTGGCGAGATGCCGGTTTCCCGGAGTGAGGTAACTTGAGACGACTCACGTCATCCATCGCTGGCCTGTGTGCGCTGCTCTGTGTGGTGCTACTGCTGCCGGCCATGTCTGCGCATGCTGTGCTCCCAAACGAGCAGCTGCTCTGCCCCGAAGACCCTCCGGAGCAGGACAGATACACCTACCTCAGGAGCCTCAGTCTTCAGCTCCGCGGGGTGCCACCGACGGACGCTGAGTATGCCCTGCTTGATGAGGAAGATGACGTCCCGGAGGCGCTCCTCGATCAATGGCTGAGCTCTCAGGCGTTCGCGGATCAGGTGGTGCGCTTTCATCAAGGACTGCTCTGGAACCGTGTCGACGTGCAGCTCATCAACGCCGGCTTCTCGCTACGCCGCGAGGGGGGCACGTTGCTGTACTGGCGGATCCAGACTGCGACGATGTACCGGGGGGACCAAGTCGCTTGCGCGGACACTCCGGTTCAGTACGACCCGAACACCGGTGCGATCCTGACCGAAGAGGTCGACGGGGTGCACTATGAGGGATACCGCCTCATCAACCCATACTGGGCGCCTGACACGACGATTAAGGTCTGCGCCTTTGACGCTCAGGAGGCCGAGCAAGGGCTCTCCGGAGCAGCCTGCGGGACGATCGTTGGGAGGATGGACCCGAGCTGCGGCTGTGGCGAGGACCTGCGCTATTGTCGCTACGGCGCTGCCCACAACGCGGTGAACGACGCGATCGGACGTGATGTCGACCTCCGCATCGAAGCGATGGTGCTTGAGGACGAGCCTTATACAGCCCTCTTTGATAGCCCACGGGCCTACATCAACGGACCTCTGGCGGACTACCTACGCCATCGCACCAAGGTGCCCGCGACGGTGCGGGTCGATCCCTTGCCCTTGAACGATTACAACATCCCTCCGCTTGAGTGGACCGATGACACTTGGGTCGAGATCGATCTTCCACAACACCACGCTGGGATCCTCACGAGCCCGGCGTATTTGCTACGCTTTCAGACTGACCGGGCACGCGCGACGCGTTTCTATGATGCGTTCCTTTGCCAGCCGTTCACGCCGCCTGCAGCAGGGTTGCCCTTGGAAGAGGATGATTCGCCGCACCCAGATCTCCAGCAACGAGCTGGCTGCAAGTACTGCCATGCGCTGCTCGAGCCCGCTGCGGCTCACTGGGGGCGTTGGACGGAGAATGGCGCTGGCTATCTGAACCCTCAGGACTTCCCTGCGGTCCGGGAAGACTGCGTTCAGTGTGCGTATGAGGGGCTAGCATGCGGTGATGATTGCAACCGCTATTATCACAGCGAGGCGCTCTCCCCCGAGGAGCTCCCGTACCTGGGTTACCTCAAGGGCTATGTCTTCCGGCGAGACGATCACATGGCGCATGTCGAGGCTGGACCGAACTATCTGGTCAACCGCAACCTGATGGACGCAGACCTCCCACAGTGCGTGACAACCCGCGCAGTGCAGTGGGTGATGGGGCGTGAAGCCCACGAAGACGAAGCGGAGTGGATCGATCTGCTGGCCAGTGAGTTCGCGGCGAGCGGTTACAGCTACAAAGAGCTGATCAAGGCGATCGTCCAGAGCGAGACGTACAGGAGGGTCCGATGAGGCGCTCACTGTGGCTCGCTATCGCTGTGGCGCTGGTCGCCCCCGGTTGCTCTGACGCCGAGCCGGCACAGGCTCCGACTGAGGCCCCGAGCGGAGCTGTCTTAGGGCTTGAGACCGACGAGGATGAGGCGGTCGAAGAGGGCGCTTCGAACCCGGGGACCTATGAGACCCTTGACGAGGCTTACCATCACAGCGAGGTCTCCCTGGTGTCTCAGGGGGATGCGACGCTCTTGCCCTTCGTCGAGCCGATGCGCCGTGCGCGTCAGCGGATGACGATCCCGCAGCTCTCTGCGGCCTTACAGCAAGTCACTGGCGGGATCGGCTGGACGGAGCTTCAGGGGGGCATCGAGGCGGATCTTTTTGAGGTGTTCGCGTCGTCACTCGGGGTGCCTGACTACATCGAAGCCACCCGCGAGGATCGCTCCGCGTCGGCGCTCTTTCACAAGTTCCTGGACGAAGCTGCGCGGCACGCCTGCAGTGACTTGGTGGTCCGCGAGACCAGCGGTCAGCCTTTTGAGCCGCACCTGATGGTCCACGCGACCACAAGCGACACTGTCGCCAGTGACCCTGCCGCGATTGACGCCAACCTTCGCTATCTTTTGCTCCGCTATCACGGCCGAAAGGTCGTCGGCGATGCTGCTGCATTGAACGCGTGGCGGTGGCTCTTTGAGAGCGTGACGCATGTCACAGGTGAACCAGCGATCGGTTGGCGTGGCGTCTGCGTCGGCCTGATCTCCCACCCCGATTTTTACAGCTTCTAGGAGCACCCCCTTGCGAGACAGCGATCCCAACATCTCACGTCGTGCCCTGCTGCTAGGGGGGTTGTCCGCCGCGAGTAGCCTGTCGGCGTTAGGTGGGCTTGGCCCGCTGCAGCGACTGGCCCGCGCCGCTGAGGGGTCGGTCGCCGACGAGCACTACTACATCTTCTGCTACTTCAATGGTGGCTGGGACATCCTCCTTGGGCTCGATCCTCGTGACCCGACTGCGTTTCACGCGGACAACATCCAGAACACTCTGATTTACCCTGGCTATGAGCTCCTCGAGGCGACGGACGGTCAGCTCGTTCAGGCGGGTGACATCACGTTTGGTCCAGCGATTGGTCAGCTCGCCGCCCACGCCGACAAGCTGTCGATCGTGCGCGGCATGAGCATGGACACGCTGACGCACTCTGCGGGCATGCGCCGCTTCTTGACCGGCAAGCCGCCGAGCGGACTTCAAGCTCGAGGGTCGTCTGCGGCCACGTGGCTAGCGTCTCTGCTAGGGGAGGGCGACCCCATCCCTAACCTCGCTGTCAGGGTCGAGTCGTACAACGAGGACCTGCCGTCTTACGCCTCCGGCTTGAGCGTCACGTCTGTGGGCGATCTCATCCGCGCACTTCAGGCGTCAGGCAAGCAGATCACGGACATTGAGCGTCAGCAGATCGACGAGCTGCTCAGTCAGCAGACGCATTGTCCAGGCGCCCTGGTCTCTCCCTTCATGCAGAACACCGAGGTCGCTCGGCGCCGCGCTCACGAGATGGTGGCCAAGCAGCTCGATTCGCTCTTCAACTTCATGGACGATGAGTGGGCTCCGTTGCGCGAGCTTTACGGCATCCAAAACGCGGCCCAAGCGACCTCGAGCGCTCAAGCGCAGGCGGCGCTCGCGGCCCAAGCCATCAAGGGCGGCGTCAGCCGAGTCGTCAGCATCGAGGTCGCTCGAGGGCTGGACACTCACTACGACGATTGGCTCGACGATCAGCCTGAGCGTCAGATGGAGGGCTTCAACGTCGTCTCCAGCCTGCTGACGGATTTGGCATCGAGTCAGTACAAGGGGACGTCCGACTCATGGCTCGATCACACGACCATCGTTGGGTTCAGCGAGTTCTCCAGGACCGCGTTGATCAACGACTTCACCGGCCGCGACCACTCGCTCACCAACGCCTGCTTCTTGGCGGGCGCGGGCATCAAGGGTGGCCAGGTCATCGGGCGCTCCTCCGATGTGGGGATGATGCCGGTTCCGTTGGATCTGGTCACGGGCGCTGATGATCCGGCGGGTGAGATTGTGCGCCCTGAGCACATCATCCAGGCACTCTTCCACGACGTGGGTGTGACAGATGATCCAGCAGATCTAAGGGTTGATCCGCTGATGCCGATCCTCAAGAACGCTTGATCGCCGCACCTCTTCCGCGTTAGGCCACGGGGCACATGATGGAAGCATTCGCCTACCAATATCTCGTCGGTGGCGCGGTATTTACGACCGGTATGTTCGTCGCTTGGCGACAGGGCTACGTCGGCCTACGTGGTGCCTCGCTCAGGAACCTCCTCATCGCGCTCGGTGGTCTAGCCTTCTTTCTGGGACTGCAGGGGTGGCTACAGTTTGGTGAGATGACGACCGCCCCAGAGGTCCCATATGACGGCAGCTACGCACCGAAAGAGCGGCTCGGCACCACGCTAGATTACGGCATCATGATCGGCTACTTCGTGCTGATCTTGCTTATCGGCACCTGGTTCGGACGGGGACAGAAGACGACCAAAGACTTCTTCTTTGGAGGGCAGCGCTTCGCCTGGTGGCTGGTCGCGTTCAGCCTCATCGCGACGACCATCGGCAGCTACAGCTTCGTCAAGTACTCCAAGGTCGCCTTTGGCTACGGGCTCGCCTCGAGCCAGACATACCTGAACGATTGGTTCTGGCTGCCTTTGATGCTCTTTGGTTGGCTGCCGATCCTCTACTTCTCGCGGATCACGTCGATCCCCGAGTACTTCGAGCGTCGCTTCGACGCGCGCACTCGGAGGCTCGTGACCTGGATGTTGCTGGTCTACCTCGTCGGCTACGTCGGCGTGAACCTCTTCACGATGGGCAAGGCCCTGAACCACCTCCTCGGCTGGGATATTTGGCCCGCTGCGACGATGGTCGCCAGTATCTCCGCGGTCTACGTCACCATGGGAGGCCAGACCAGCGTCATCATGACCGACCTCTTTCAAGGGGTCATGTTGCTGGCGACCGGCGCTGTGATCTTGTGGTTGGGTGCCGACTACCTCGGGGGCGCGGACCTCCTCTGGGAGCACCTCCCGCGCGGACACCGTACGGCGTTTACGAACTTTAACGAGGACGCCTCTTACTCCTCGGTCGGCATATTTTGGCAGGACATGATGGCCAATTCAGCCATGTTCTTCTTCCTGAACCAAGGGCTCGCGATGCGCTTTATGGCGACGCGATCCATTCGAGAGGCACGCCGAGCGTCGATCTCGGTCATGATCATCTTGATGCCGGTGGCGGCCGCCGTTGTCGCCTCTGGGGGCTGGGTGGGTAAAGCCCTTCAGCATGCGGGGGTGCTCCCCCCTGATATGGACGGTGGTCGCGTCTTCTTCATCGCCGCGGAGCTCTTGGCACAACCCGGTGTGTTTGGGTTGATTATGGCGGCGCTCACCGCAGCCTTGATGTCCACGGTGGACACGCTGATCACGGCAGTCGCAGCGATCGTCGTCAACGATGTCTACTCCCCTAAGCACCCCGATGCTGACGAGAGTCAAAAGCTCGCAGTCGCACGCTACGCCTCCATCGGTGTCACGTTGATGGGGGTCGCGTTGGTCCCGTTTTTCAGCATGTTTGACTCCATCTACGCGGCCCATGGCGCCTTCACAGCAGCGGTCACGCCGCCCCTGGTCATCGCCTTGCTTTACGGCGTGTTCTGGCGCCGATTCACGACGACGGCGGCGCGCTGGACGATCGCGGGTGGGACGGTGGCCATCGCCGCCTCGATCTTCTTCCCAATCCTGATTCAGCCGGTCGCGCACGGGGTGCCGGCGCAGCTTGTTCAGAAGACGTGGACAGCGATCGAGGGTGGAGATGCCCGTGTCCTCGTGGGCTCTGCAGGGCTCGGTGAGGCGTTCGTCGTGGAGAGCATGTCAGAGTTTGCCGAGCGCGATGGGCGGGTCACGAGGCGTTGGCCGGATGCGTCCGGTGCAGCGCCCTCGTTCGCGTCCTTTGCTCAAGGGGTGTCGGGGGAGCGCTCGTTCGTGGTCGCCTCCCTCGAAGGGCGCTCTGCAGCCGAGCGTGACGCGGTGCTGACCGCGGCACAGGGCGCAGGGAAGGCGGGGCTGCCTTACGCGCTCTTGGTGATCGACGACACGTATGAGGGGCCGCTCGCTGTGGGGGGAGGGCTCTTCGCGGGGGCCAAGCAGTTCAAGTACATGCGCGCTTGCTTTGGGCTCCTGGTCTGCGCGCTCCTGGGTCTCCTCGTCACCTTCTTCTCCAAGGCGACGCCGCTAGAGCAGATTCGTGGCTACGTCTGGGGCACGGTCGCCGACGCGATCCGTGTCTACAAAGGCAGCGACGGGGTCGAGGGGGAGAGCGTTTGGGCGTCGGCGGCCATCGTCGCGCGGGAGTCAGACGAGCTGGGGGGCCCCGCAGACCTGCCTGTGGTTCAGGTGAGCGCCGCGCTCTCTGAGTCCCTGGGTGGGGTGAAGTCCGGAGACCTTGTGTACATGACCGACAGTCGTTGGTGGCTGGGGGGACTACGCTCTTGCCATGGCATCGTCGGTGCCGTGGAGGGGGAGGGCGGCCCATCCTTGTCGATTGGACCCTCTGCACGCGAGGCGCTCGTGGCTCCTGGCCGTGAGGCCGCCTCCATCCGCGTCCAGAGGCTCTACTGATGGGACTCTCAAGCAAGCCTATCGACTGGGGCCTCAATGGCATGTCGGCTCTGGGGCGTCTGCACCCCAAGGCGCGTCGGCTGATGAAGGAGTCCGAGGTGATCCGGGATGTCGCCTACGGGCCTCAGCCCATCCACCGCCTCGATATTTACCGACCGAAAGGGGTGGAGGGTCCGCTCCCGACGCTGCTCTACGTCCATGGTGGTGGCTTCAGGATCTTGTCCAAAGAGAGCCACTGGATGTTCGGGTACGGCTTCGCGGCGATGGGCTTCGCGGTCTTCAGCATCAACTATCGCCTCGCGCCCACATACCCTTACCCTGCAGCCCTCGAGGACTCTGCTTTGGCCCTTGAGTGGGTCGCTCACCATGCCAGTGAGTATGGGGCGGATCTGGACCGCTTGGTCTACGCCGGGGAGTCGGCTGGTGCGAACCTCGTGAGCTCTCTCGCCATCGCCGGGGCCTGGGAGCGCCCGGAGGCGCTCGCTCAGCGGGTCTGGGGGCTTGGGCTCTCGCCCAAGGTGGTCCTCCCCGCCTGTGGCATCTTGCAGGTCAGTGACGGTGAACGCTACTTGCAGCGCACCGAGCTGCCCGAGTGGGTACGAGGGCGCATCAAGGTGGTCTGCGACGGCTATTTGCCCCACCCATCTGCCGACGTCGAAGCCAACACCTTCGCCGACCCCCTCTGTTTCTTTGAGCGGGCCGCTGAGCCGGACCGGGCGCTGCCCGCTATCTTCTCTGTATGCGGTGACACGGATCCAATCCGCCAAGACAGTGATCGCCTCAGCGCGGCGTTGGCCCGCTTTGGTCAAGACGACGCCGTGCGATTTTACCCGGGAGGGCACGCCTTCCATGCCTTCTTCTGGACCGCATCGGCCCGACGCGCCTGGGAAGACACACAGTGTTTTCTCGAACGACACGTCGATGGCTTGCGCCGGCCGAAAGCAGGTCTCACACTCGCGTCATGATTGGATTCGACGACGCCATTCGCCTCTTCCCCGTAGATCCCGAGGTGAAGCAGGCGTTCGATGCGCTGCCGAACGAGCTCAATGAGCATGGCTACGATCCGTGGGGCTTCAACCCGACTTTAGCCCGACATACCTACAGCTTTGGGAAGTACCTCTACCGCTATTTTCGACCCGTCGTTCGTGGGACTGAGAACATCCCAAGTGGCCGAGTGCTCCTCGTCGCGAATCACTCAGGGCAGCTGCCCTACGACGGCATGGTCCTCGGTGTCTCGTGCCTCCTCGACGCAAACCCACCTCGGATTGTGCGCGCGATGGTCGAGCGTTGGGTGCCTCGGATCCCCTTCGTGAACGAGCTCTTCGCCCGCTCAGGAGCGGTGCTTGGCGCGCCGATTAACTGCCGGAACTTGCTCGAAGCAGACAACGCAATCCTGGTGTTCCCGGAGGGCGCACGAGGGTGCGGAAAGACCTTTGATAACCGCTATAAGCTCGTGGACTTCGGGCGTGGGTTCATGCGGCTCGCGCTTCAGACAAACACGCCGATCGTCCCGATCTCGGTCATCGGCGCAGAGGAGTCCATCCCCAGCATCTCGCAGGCCAAGCCGCTCGCGGACCTCGTGGGTGCGCCCTACGTCCCGATCCCCTATTTGCTGCCGCTCCTCGGTCCGTTGGCTTACATCCCCATGCCGACAAAGTTTCACATCACCTTTGGCGAGCCCATGGTCTTCGACGGTGAGTTTGACGATGAAGATGAGGTGATCCAAGAGAAGGTCGACGAGGTGCGAGCGCAGGTGCAAGCGCTCGTGGATGCGGGCCTCCAAGAGCGGGAGAGCATCTTTTAATGGCGACTGTGCTCATCACCGGTATCGCCGGCAGCCTAGCTCGAATCACTGCGATGGCCCTCGCAGATCGTGGCGATGAGGTCATCGGCGTCGACTACCGCCGAGCACCTGTGGACCTCCCGCGGTCCATCACGTTTTACGAAGCGAGCTATAACAAGCGCAGCATCGCGGACGTCTTCCGCCGTCATAAGCCAGACGCAGTCTTGCATTTGGGGCGGGTGGGCAACCTGCGTGTCCGACGAAACAAACGCTTTGATCTCAACGTCGTAGGCAGCGCGAAGATTCAAGAGGAGTGCGTCAATCACAAGGTGAAGCGCCTCGTGGTGCTCTCGACCTATCACATCTACGGGGCCCATCCGCATAACCACGTCCCCATCCTCGAGGAGGAGCCGATTCGTGCCCTCCAAACCGTCCCGCAGCTCTCGGACGCGATCCAAATGGACACGCAAGCAGCGACCTGGACCTATCGCCATCGAGGTCTGAAGACCATCGTCCTGCGCGCGACCAACGTGATCGGGCCTAACATCAACAACACGACCAGCCGCTTCTTACGCCTGCGCCGGATCCCCTATTTGGCCGGGTACAACCCGATGTGGCAGTTCATCTACGAGACAGACATGGTCCAGGCCTTGCTGTTGGCGGTGGACTCGCGAGATCGGGGGATCTTCAACGTCGCTGGTCGTGGTTCATTGCCCTTCGTAGAGGCACTCAAGCACACCGGGGCACCATTGGTCCCAGTCCCAGCACCTCTGCTGAGGCCTTATGTGAAGCTCGATCCGATCGCGCGGAAGGTGATCCCCACCTACCTCATCGATTTCATGCGTTACCCGGTCGTCATCGGTGATCGACGCTTCCGAGACAGCGTCGGCTTCTCTGCCGAGGTCGGCATCTCTGATGCCGTCCGTGCGTGCGCCACCCGCATCCCGATCGTCTCATGACGCGTCGCCCGAAACGACGTCGCCGTAAGCACACAGCGGAGGAGCCCCTCGGGGTCTCCGGCTCCGTGCGTCAGTCGGTGGAGAAGCCTCCACCGCGCCGCCTATGGCTAGGGCCTACGCGCGCCCTGATTGACGCGCTCCCTTTCCATCAGGAGACGCGTCGCGGTCGTGAGTTCGCGATCTTTGCCCGCCTCATGATCGGCGTCGCCGCCATCATGATGGTGACCATGGGCCGAAAGGACTGGGTCTGGGGGGCGGCAGGGGTGCTGACCGCCCTGACGTCGCTCATCGTCCCGCTGAGCGAGACACGGCGCCTGCGTTGGCTACGTTACTTGGACGCGATGAAGCTCCCCGTGAAGGTCGTCGAGCCACGCCCCGCGAGCTTGGAGTTCAATGGTCGAAAGGCCTCGATTCGCGTCGATGGACGGGTATGGAGGAGCGTGAGGCCCTTCGATCCGCCGGGGACCGTCAGGATCGTGGGCACCCCACACACAGTTTGGCTCGGCCTTATCCCGCCGGAGGGGCGTAAGCGCGATGAGCTCTGGTTCTCGACGCCTTTGGGCCCACTGGGCGATCGCATCGCGACCAAAGAGCAGAGCGAGACGGCGCCCGATGTCAGCCTCGAGCTCGATGCGGATGCCTTCTGCGCGGTCTACGAAGCCTTCGTCGTCCGCCTTTAAGGCGGCGCGATCTTCCACCTGAGCTTAGTCGTCGAGGGTCATCTCGACCCAGCGCGACAGCAGCGCTGTGGACTCAGGGCTATCGGCCATCCGCGCCAGCACGGGATCGTTGTCGCGATCTCCGGTCCCATAGGCCTCCCAGTAGCGCAGATAGCGCTCGGTATTCGCAGCCCGCGTCAGCTCGGGATGGAACTGAGTCGCGATCACGGGGAGACCATCTACCCGCAGCGCCTGAAATGGCGCCGACTCAGAGGAGGCCAAGTTCGTCATCCCCGCGGGTAACCGCGCGGCATGATCTTTATGACCGAGCTGAGCACGGAAGGTCGTTGGCAGCGCGCCAAAGAGTGGATCGGTGCGGCCGGCCTCCGTCACGGTCAGCTCATACGTCCCGACCTCAGCTCGGCTCTCGTCGTGGACGACGTCGCCACCTCCCGCCAACACCAAGGCTTGAAATCCGAAGCACGATGCGAAGGTTGGCACTTTTTGACCAATCACGACCCGCGCGAGGAATTCAAAGAACGGCGGCAAGAAATCATGGCCCTCAAGGACCGAGTAATCACCAGAGCCGCCGACTAAGATCGCGTCATGACGATCAACAACTGCCTCGGTAGGTGCGCTGCTCAGCAGGTCATGTAACGTGATGCGGTCTTCGGGGACGCCTAAAGCGTTCGCGAAGCATGTCTGCTCATGCTGCGCCATCGGATCACCGGGGTCGCGAGCCTGCAGTAAAACAAAGCGTGGGTGCCCTTCAGCCATGAGCGTAGTATAGGGCCCATTCGACGTCCGTCGAGGAGACCCATGAGCGATTCGCCATCTAAGCCCGAAGAGGGCTCTGCTCCCAGCCCCGATTCTGCGCCTCCAACCCCAGCAGATAAAGGCGCTGCGCCACCTCAAGGTGACTCGGCCGCTAAGCGGTCCAGTGAGTCGAGGGCTCCACGTGGAGGAGACGGTCCACCACGCGGTGGTGATCGTGCGCCGCGTGGAGGAGACGGGCCTCGCGCTGGAGGCGGCGCCCCTCGCGCACCCCGAGGGGGGGATTCAAGGCCTCGCCGAGACGATCGCGGCCCCCGCCGAGACGATCGTGGCCCCCGCCGCGACGCGCGTGGGCCTTATCAAAAGGATAACCGTGGCCCGCGGAGTGCTTACGGTGGCCCCCGCCGAGACGATCGCGGCCCCCGCCGTGATGATCGTGGCCCCCGCCGCGATAATTTTGGTCCTCCAGGACCGCCAGAGCGGCAGCCGAAGCCGCAAGAGCGGCGGGAGTTTTCCCTGCGTGATCGCGCCGAGCGGGCCAGTCGAGCCCTCTCAGAGTTCGCTGAGGCGTTGGGTACGGCCTGGGGGAGAGCGCACAATGGGCGTCTGCCTGTCGAGGAGATCGAGGTCACGCTTCGGCTCCCATTGACCCGTCCGGATGATCGCGAGGCGCTTACTGAGGAGTGGGTGCAGGCGCTAAACGCCAAGCTTGATGATGCCCTCGCAGTCGCTGACGCCTTTGAAGTGGGGCGTGTCCGTTGCTTCCTCTGTAAGTCGACGCGCTGCGAGCATGCGACTGCGCCGACGGACGTCAGTACCTTCGCGGGTTATTCGTCTAACGGTAAGCCGGAGTGGATGAGCTTCACGAACCTCCTCATCGCGCGGAAAGATCCCCGCGTCGATCGCCTGTACAACGATCCCCCGGAGATCATCGCGGTCGCTATCGGGGCGAGCCAACTCGCTGAAGGTCTCTTGCCGAGCTTTGGTGGACACGATGGGAAGTATCGGGTGCTCGGTCAGGTCGCTGTGGGTCGTGTGCCGTCCAACCTGAGTGGTCGAGGCAAGATCCGTGATCGCGTCGTCTTCACCTTCCAAATTGTCGAGACGACTGCCCCAGGGCAGCCGGTCACCCTGCGCTCTAACTTGCTAGGCCTCTCGATGGACGCCATCACCGAGGCGGCGGCGCTTGGAGATCCTAGGGCTCCGGCGGAGGCGTTGCGCCTCACGGTGCGGGCCGCGAATGAGAAGATCGATGCGCTCACACTCAAGGCGGACCGAAGCGATGTGGACCTAGTGACCCTCGCTCAGCCGCTCCTCAACGAGCTGCGGGGCGACTTTGAGCGGGTATTTCGCCCTGCTCGTCGTCGTACCCAGCACGCTCAGGAGCGTCACGAAGAGGGAGAGCGTCCTACGGGTAACGCGCTTGAGGACCTTCGCCAAGCGTCCGTGGATGCCTTCTATCAAGACACACGGCACAGCACCGTCGTTGTGATCGGGGATCGCTCTCGCGCTCATGTCTTCAACGAAGAGGGCAAGCTGGTGACGAGCCTGCGGATGCGCTCCGATGAGCTGGAGCGGAAGGTTCGGAAAGGGCGATGGAAGCCCATGAAGCCGAAAGAGGTGGCAGCGATCCGCGCGGCCGTTGAGGGCTCTGACAGCTAAGAGAGCGGCTGACAGGTCGGGCACCAGTACGACGCGCGCTTGGCGAGTTGTCCTTTTACGAAGTGATCACCGCATCGTGGGCAGGGCTCGCCTGCGCGTCCGTAACATACGAACGGGTTCACAGCCCCTTCGTAGCCAAGGTAGACGATTTCGTCACCCTCCTCGACCTCGAGCACGTAGGTGATATGAGCCACGGTCGCCTCTACGAGTTTTGACCACGCTTCGTTCGGGACGTCCATGCAAGGGCGGTGCGGATGCACCGAGGCACGCCAACAGAGGTCGCTCAACGCGATGTTACCGAGACCGGCGATCACCTTCTGATCCATGAGCCGATTTTTGAGCGCTGTGCGTCTTGGCCCAACGGCCTCTCTGAGCGCTTTCGTCGTGAATTGAGTGGAGAGTGGGTCGAGGCCGAGTGATGCGAGACGCGGGTGACGGGCGACCTCTGACGAGGGAAGAACCCAGGTCCAGCCAAAGCGCCTAGGATCCACGAGGCCGACGTGCTGGCCATTGTCGAAGTGAAGGACGACCCGCTGATGTCCTCGGTTCGGATCAGCGTTCAAGATCCACTGCCCCGTCATCCCCAAGTGACTCAGGATGCTCCATGTGCCGAGGTCTGCGATCAGGTACTTACCACGGCGGGCCCAGCTTCGAATGGTGTGCCCCTCGAGCGCCGTAGGTTCGCCTTCAAACCGAGTTTCATCACGCCGCTCCACGCGCATCAGTCTGGCCCCTTTAGAGGCGCTCTGCAGCATCTTGCGCTGAATCTCGACCTCGGGAAGCTCGGGCATGCGTACCTCGTCTTGGGGCGCCTTGAAGCGCTAGGCTCCATCCAGATTTGGGTCATAGCGCATTGAGGAGGCGTCCTGAAACTTCCTCTCCGATAGCGTTCGATTCAGAGTCTCATGACGTGGGGCCGTGTGGTGTGTAGAATGGTGGCCTGCGTTGGAGTTTTCGGAACGCCATGTCGCTAGCCCCCTCTCGAACAGGACCCGTCTGCGTGGTCACTGGAGCCAACCGTGGCGTAGGCCGTGAGATAGCACGCGGTCTCGCCGAGTCAGGTGCTCGGGTGATCCTCGTGTGCCGTGATTTGGACAAAGCGATCGCGCTCCGCGAAGAGCTGGTGGCGGACACTGAGAACAGCTCGCTCGAGGCCGTCGGTTTAGATCTCGCGGATACTGTCGCCATCCACCAGTTCGCAGAGCGCTTTAGGAAAGGCCACAATGCGCTACATGTGCTCGTTAATAACGCAGCGACTTACTCGCCGACGCGCCAGGTGGCTCCCAGCGGCTTCGAGCTGACATGGGCCACTAACGTCCTAGGTCCATACCTCCTCACCGAGCTGCTCCTCGATCTCATGGAGCAGACTGGTAATCACCGCTGGCGAGCGCGCATCGTGAACGTCTGCTCCAAATTCGATGGTGGCCTTGAGTCTAAAGACACTCAATTCGAGTCGCGCCGTTACGACGGCGTCAAGGCTTACAAGGCGAGCAAACAAGCCTTACGGATGCTCACATGGGATCTCGATGATCGGTTGCCTGGGACGGGGATCGTAGCCAACGCCTGCTTCCCAGGACGCGTGGACACTCCACTTGGGCGCCTGAAAGATGGTGGGCTCGGGGGGTTCTTCGCTCGAAAGGGGGCGATACGACCGGTCGCAGTCGGTGCGGACACCCCGATTTGGCTCGCCTCGAGTCCAGAGGTGGAGGGGCTCTCTGGTGCGCTCTTCTTTGAGCGTAAAGAGGTCTTATGTGCCTATCAAAACCCTGGCGCCTGCGCAGCGCTGGGTGAGTTTTGTGCAAAACAGCTCGATCTCGAGTGACGCGAACCTCTAGGAGCCCTCATGTTGGGTGAGACGCTGGCGGTGCTCTGCGCCCTCTCCTGGGCGATCAGCGTGGTGCTCTTTAAGAAGGCCGAGCTCAGCGCAGACGTGTCTCCGCAGTCGCTCAACCTCTTCAAGAACATGATGGCGTTGCCGCTCTTACTCGTGACCATGGCGGTGATGGGTGAGCAGTTTCAATGGGGCCGCTCGATGGCGGACTGGCTCGGCCTCGCGGCGAGTGGGGTCATAGGGATCGCGGTGGGCGACACGCTGTACTTTGCCGCGTTACGTCGCTTGGGCCCGGGGATGCTGGCGATCGTTGAGACGTCTTTCTCGCCCGCGGTCGTGGTCTTCTCGATCCTCCTCTTGGATGAGGTGATTGGGCTGTCGTTCCTCGGGGGCGCAGCGCTCATCCTTGGGGGCGTCGTGATCGCTACGTTGGGTGATATGAGGGGGGCCAAGGACGGAGATGGGCCGTCGATCTCACTCCCCGGGGTCACAGTGGGCATCGCCGCGGCAGTGATGGTCGCGTTCGGCTTTGTCATCGCCAAGCCCGCCCTCTCTCGAAGCGGGCTCGTGGAGGGGACAACCGTGCGCCTCGTGTTCGGCGTGATCGCACAGCTGCTGTGGATTTTGCCTCGTCGTAGTCGAGGTGAGGTCCTCTGGATCTTGAAGCCACACCCAGTCTGGCGGCCGCTCCTCCCGGGGGCCTTCATCGGCTCCTACGTCGCGATGCTCTTGTGGCTCGGTGGCCTCAAGTACACAGACGCATCGATCGCCGCTCTTCTGAACCAGCTCACCGTCGTGTTCACGATCGCGATGGGCGTCGTCGCTCTGGGCGAGCGGTTAACGCGAGGACGCATGATAGGGGCCGCGGCCGCGTTGTGCGGCGCGATCCTTATCGTGCTGACAGGCGGCGCTTAGCCGCCAGCGTCCGCTACGCCTCGCTCGCCTCAGGCGCCTCTTCCTCGTGTCCGATCATGCCCTTACTGCGCCGAACTGTGCGGATCAGGAAGAGGAGCAAGCCAAGGGTCAAAAGCGCCGCGAATGGCGGGTAGCTGTAGACCTTATCTGGCATCGGCGGTCGTAAGTAGAGCCAGTACCAGGTAGACACTGCGCGTCGGTTGCCGACCTCGCCCCGGTTGCCGTCCCACGCGTTGAACGCGATCGGCGTGAACTGACCGGGCACGAACGTGACGTCGCCCTTACCACCGGTGGCGAGCTTACGACGGACCAGCATGGTGTAACGGCCCTCCGTCCAAGTGACGCTGCCCTCAACGGCTTGGTCTTTCTCGGACTGGTCCTTGATCTGCATGAAGCCCTTGGCGTTCCGATCTCGGATAGCGTCAGGCTTGGCTGATGACCACCACCATAGGTTGGTCGCGCGCTTCTTGTCGCCCATCAGGAAGTAGGGGCGAGACGCGAAGTCCTTTTCTTTGGTGGGGAACTGAACCACGAACTGGTCAGGGTGATCAGTCTCTTTGAAGATGGCGTTGCCCTTGAGCTTCGCATCGGCGAAGTCATCGTCCGTCGGGTCAGCGTAGTCGCCACTGTCATTGGCGCCGTTTGGCTTTGTGCGGTCGTCCCACGAGATCTTCATCGCGATCTCGTCGTTGCTGTACAGCGCCTGGATCGTGACGAACTCGACCGATGACCAGAACAGCCGTGGGGGCTCAACGATGTTTGGGAGCAGCTGGAAGCGAGCAGCATCTGCCAAATTCCACGCCTCGTCCTCGGCCGTCGTGGGGAGAGTGTCCACCTGAGCCGCGACGATGTTCTCGTCTCGGGTCTCCTTGTCTGCTGGACCCAAGCTCCGTACGTAGTGCGCGAGGTCCCACCGCTCTTCAGGCGTGGTCTCCGCAGCGTACGCCTTCATAGGGGTGCCATTGAGGCCGGTCGTGACGGTCCGGAAGATGTCCTCGGCGGTTGCCCCGTTTCGGTAAATCTCACGGTTGGTCAGGTTACGAGGGAGGATAGGGTTGCCCCAGTCGTCCTTGAGGTCCTTCAAGGCGTCCCAGCCCGTGCCGTTGCCGCGGCCCGTTTCACCGTGACATTCGGAGCACTTTTGCTTCTCATAGACCGCCTTGCCGCGGGCAATGGCCTCTGGGCTTGACGGCGGGGCGGGGCCCGCAAGCTCTGGCACCGGGATAGACTCAGCCAAGAGTTCAGGGTCGGTGAAGTCCTCGGCCATCCCTTTGATGTACGCGATGACGTCCCAGATCTCCTGCTCTTGGAGAATCGGGAAGCCCGGCATGGAGCTGCCCGGAATCCCCTCCATGATGACCCGGTACAAGTCCTGGTCAGTGGGTAGGGCGCCCGTCGGGGTGCTCCTGAACTTGTAGGAGATGTTGTCCGCGAAGATACGAGGGCGTGGGAGCATCGTCTCGGCACCCGGGCCGTCGGCCGCGCCGGTATCACCGTGACATTGCGAACAGCGCTTGTCGTAGACAATCTTGCCGGCTTCCGCGTTGCCAGCCTGAGCAAAAGCGAGCGATGGCATGAGGAGCGCGATGGCGAGCGCTTTCAGAAGCACGTTCATCAGTGGGCCTCCGCCAGGTTCTCTTTCTTACGTGGCTTGTAGCCCGTGTAGTCGTACATGTATGCGATCACGGCCCACATCTCGTCCTCGGTCAGCATCTTCTCCCAGACGGGCATGGATGAGTCCCAAGGGGTACCTGCGTCCGGGAGACCCGGTCCACCCTTGGCGACACGCCAGTAGATGAAGGCCTCCTCGAGCATGGCGATCGTGCCTGGATCCTGGAAGCTCGCCGGCGGCGGCTTCACGGTGGGTCCGAGGTGTCCGTCGGCGGCCATGACGTCGCCATGGCAGAAGTAGCAGTTCTGGTAGTAGATGACTCGCCCCAATTCGAGCTTCTTGGCGAAGGTCGCTGGATCGGACTCCTCAAGGGGCCGAAGCGGGCTATCTTGCTTGATGATGTCGAACGCTGCGGGGTCTTGCATCCCTTTGGCGAGCACCTTCATCGAGTTTGGTGGAGATGGATGGACCGAGCGCACCTTCGGAGGCGCGGCCTCGGAGGGAAGCACCAAGACGTGCGTCACGTACCCTACGGCGGCAGGGATGAGCGCGACCAACAGCAGCCGGGGCAAGAAGAGCTTCTTCTCGACCATGACCGCGATGACCGGGTCCAAGAAGGCCGCACGGCTCCCCTCGCTGCTCGTTGCGTAAAGCAACAGCGCGACGGTCATGGTGCCTATATAAAGCACCATCACACTTGCGGGGACCGGTGGGTCGACACCCAAGCGCAACCACACCGCGGTGGCTGCGAAGAACATTGCGATTCCCCAGAAGACGCCTGTTTTCTTCCTGATCAGGAAGAGCAACGTCAACACTAGGGCGTAAAGGGCGAGCGCGCCCAGCATCATCTCCATGAGACGAACCTCCGCTTACCCTTTCTTCTCGGCCAGCCAGTCCACGAGCGCCTGATAATCAGCGGGCGTCATCGTGTCGTAGAAGCCGTTGTCTTTGAGTGAACTGCCCATCAACCCCTTGTTGCTCTCGTAGCCAGCCGCCATGGTGGCATCTGGCGCGATGATCGCTTCGTAGAGTTGACCCGTCGTGAGACGGGCACCGATGGTCATCAACGACGGGCCACTCTTGGCTTCATCGCTGTCGATGCTGTGACAGGTTGCGCAGCCGTAATCTTTGAACACCTTCTCTGGTGGCCCGGCTGACATCTTCTTGGCGCTGGCCTCCGCCACTGGCGCGGCCCCCCCGGTGGAGGCACACCCGAACCGAAGCACGGGATCGACGTCGGTGCCCTTCACGGTCGCCTCGCCACCTAAGCTCTGAAGGTACGCCGTCAGCGCGAGCAGCTGCCCGCCACTGAGCGCCTTCTGCTGGGGCGGCATCACGCGACCATACCCCTCAACAAGGTAGTCGTAGGGCTTGCAGAGCGCCTCTAATAGGTAGTCAACGTCCGTGTAAGCCTCACCGGTCGCAGCGGTGCGCTCGGCCGCGCGGCTGAAGGCCAGTGTCCCGATGTTGCTGACGTCGGGGGCACGGGAGGTCTCGCCGGCCTTGTGACATTGGGTGCAGTTACCTTCATAGATTCCTGCGCCAGCCTCTGCCAGTGCTTCGGGCCCGATGTTCGAGCCCATCTCCACGTTGGCAGGGGGATGGTTTGGCAACTGCGGAAGGACTTGTGCGACAGCGGTATACACCATCGAAACCGCCACAGTGAAAACAGCGATGTTAAGTATCTCTCGCATCTCGGGAGCACCGCCCTCCAAGTATCGTGTTTCGCAAGCGCTCAGTACCGGGGGTCACTAGCCGGAGTAGCGCGCGCGACAGTGGCCGGAGCCTGTCACACCCAGCGAAAGGCTGTCAACAGAAGGCTGGTCTAGCGCGAACACGCGCGATTGCGGGCCCCGCATTGATCGTGAGGTGCTGAGCTGCAGATGCGCTGTGATCCGTCGTGATCGCAAGACTTGCGCGCGCGCCCCGGCGCGCGTTCAGCGCGGTCCGCTCGCGTGACCAAGCGACTGCTTGGCAGGAGTGGCGCAGGGGGTCCGAATCTTCAGCGAATCATGACCCGCTCTTACCGCCGGGGATGAGAGGCTGATTGACAATCGGAGGGATGCGCGCCTAGAGTCCCGCCACCAAAGGTGAAGAGGACCAACTGATGTATACATCGATCTACGCCCCTCTCGATAACTCCGACCACTCGAACGCCGCGATGGACCTGACCGTGGCGCTCGGCAAGGCCTACGGTGCGCGAGTAACAGGGAGCCATATCTACGCTGCTGCTCTGCATGACGTTCGGTTCAAGCAGATGGAGTTCACGCTTCCTGACGAGTACAAGGAAGAGACGGAGCTCGAGAAGCAACGCCGTATTCATGACACGCTCATCACGCGCGGACTGCAGCTGATCAGCGACAGCTACCTGGCGCCGATGGCTGCGCTTGCGCAGGACGCGGGTGTCACGTTCGAGGGTAAGACCTTCGACGGTAAGAACTTCGAACAGATCGTGAATGATATTAACGATTCGGACTACGACCTCGTGATCCTAGGCGCCCTCGGGCAGGGGGCTGTGAAGCCCAGCCGCGCGGGCTCCGTGTGCGAGCGCACACTTCGCCGCACGGCAGTCGACACCTTCGTGGTGCGTGACGCGCTGGCGAACGAGTTGGATGGGTCCGACGCGATCGTTGTCGCGCTCGACGGATCAGCCTGGAGCTGGGGGGCGTTTAAGTCCGCTTGTAGTATGGCGGCCGTGACCGAGCGTCCGTTGGAGATCGTGGTCGTCCACGAGCCTGACAGCCCGGCCGATGAGCTTCTTGAGGCGCATCAAGCGTTGGCGCGTAAGGTCGCGAAGAGCCGCGGCGTGAAAGTGCGAACCACTGCACTTGAGGGGCAAACCTCCGAGGCGCTTCTTGAGTACATCGAACGCACGTCACCATGGTTGCTCGCGATCGGGCGCCACGGCATCGACGCGGGAGAGGGCGAGCTCGAGGTCGGTTCACTGACCGAGCATGTGATTCGCTTCTCCGGATGTAACGTCCTTGTTGGCGGCACCGAGTGGCGCCCGACCATCGAGGACGAGTCAGCTCGCGCGGCAGCCTAGCCGTTCGCGACGCGATAGTTATCCCCAGGGTAGGAGCCAGCTCATGACGGCGGATGTAGCCGGACACGACGCAGCGCACGGCCACCATGATGATCATCACGATGACCATCACCACGAGCACCGGCTGAGACCGGACGAGTGGCCAGAAGAAGAACTGTATAAGCGCGCGAGTGCGGGCAAAGTCGGGATGTGGATCTTCCTCCTCTCCGATGCGCTCATGTTTGCGGGCTTTCTTTTGGCGTACGGCATCATGCGCGGCTCGGCTACGTACTGGCGCTGCAGCGAAGAGGCCGCGAAGCTTATCGGGTGCACAGGTGGGAACGGCCTCCCGGTTGAGCCCATCCTCGGCATCAATTTCACGGCCGGCCTGACCTTTCTGCTCATCTGTTCCAGCGTCTCCATGGTCTTCGCCTTCGCGGCTTCGCAGGACAATGATCGGAAGGGCTTGGTCAAGTGGCTCAACCTCACCATTTTCGGTGGCGCGCTCTTCCTCGTCGGCCAGTACTACGAGTACTTCGGGCTCCTCGGTTTCCCTGGACTCATCGAGCAAGGCCTAGTCTTCGGCCACAGTGGCTACGCCTCCACATTCTATCTGATCACCGCCTTTCATGGCTGCCACGTCCTGAGCGGCGTGATCTACCTCTGCGTCATTCGCTGGCGGGCGGGGCGCGGTGACTTCGACGATGGCTACACAAGCGAAGTTGAACTCGTCGGGCTCTTCTGGCACTTCGTGGACCTCGTCTGGATTATCGTCTTCACGCTGATCTACCTCGTGCCGGAGATGCCACCGTTGGTCCCCGGCGGCGGTGCAGGATAAGGGAGGCTCCAATGTCAGACGCACATTCAGAAGGGCATCACGATCACCGGAAGCTCTACATCAAGATCTTCTGGATCTTGTTGATCTTGACGATCGTCGAGGTGGCTGTCGCCGAGCTCTCGATGAGCCAGGGAGCGATGATCGCTGCCTTGAGCGGCCTCGCCATCTACAAGGCAGCCCTGGTGGCCATTCACTACATGCACCTTGGCGCAGAGGGTAAGTGGCTCCGCTACACCGTCTACGGTGTGGGCATTATTCCCGTCGTGTACGCGTTTGTACTCATTGCAGAGGGCGCATGGCGCCTATTGCGCAATGCGGGGGTTGCTTAGGTGAGACGAACGCGGAACATCCTTTCTTGGTGTGTCACGGCGATGGTCCTACTGACCTGTTCGACGGCTCTGGCATGTCCTTACTGCGTGGGACGAGACAAAGACGAGGTAGCCACAACGCTGGTGATCGTCGGGATGGTCTCTGTCCCCTTCATGATCGTCGCGGTGACCGGTTGGATTATCCGGCGCGCCAACACTGACGTAGAGAGCGTGCACCAGCGCGCGATGAGTACGAATGCAAGCGAGGTCTGCTGAGATGAAGAAGACGGCGACTTCCCTCCGGCGGCTGCTCTTTGCCGCGCTCAGCTTGGGCCTGATGCTCAGCAGCGGCGCAGCGTGGGCGGCGGTCGAGTTGGAGCATAAAGACGGCTTTGGGTATCCCAAAGACATCTCGATCGATGGCTGGCGCATCGACTGGTTGATCGACATCACGATGATCTTCGTGACGATCCTCTTCGTCATCATGTGCCTCTGGCTGGCGTACTGCTGGTTCTTCCACGATGAGAACCATGCTGCGGACTACGATCACGGTCAGTCAAAACACCACGTCCTGACCGCCGTCATCCTGTCCTCGGTCATCTTCTGGGTCGTGGACGGCAACTTGCTCGTGAACTCGGTGGTCGACGTTCGAGACGCGTTTTGGAACTTCGACATTCCGAACGACGATCCCGACACCGTCCGGATCCAAGTGAACGGACGCCAATGGGCCTGGCAGGGGCGCTACGCGGGGACCGACAACGCGTTTGGCACCGCAGACGACATCGTCATCTTGAACGACTTCAAGGTGCCGGTGGACACGCCCGTATACATGCAGTTGGCCGCGACGGACGTGATTCACGCGTTCTATCTGCCCAACTTGCGAAACAAGATCGACGCCGTGCCAGGCATGATCAACCGAATGTGGTTCGAAGCCACCGAGTCACGCGAAGTCGACATCGGCTGTGCGCAGCACTGTGGCACCAACCACTACAAAATGAAGGGCAAGCTCTCGATCCTGCCGAAGGACGAGTTCAAAGCCTGGTATGCCCAGGCGAGCGTCAACGCGCAGCGGGCCTACGATCCAAACGACGTGGACGCCAACTGGGCGTGGCCATGGGCGAAGGGGGAGTAACGTGAGCGACCAGCTGGCTCTGTACCAGAATCTACAGCCGATGCATCACGAGCCGACCAAGTTCGTGTGGAAGTATCTGTTCACAGTCGACCACAAGGTCATCGCTAAGCAGTTCTTATGGACTGGCTTGGCCTTCCTCTTCTTGGGTGGCCTGCTCGCCATGGGCATCCGCTGGCAGTGGGCGTTCCCTAACGAGCCGATCCCGGGGGGCACGCTCTTCATGCCCGAGACGGGCGGCGTGATCGGGCCGGCGAACTACGCCTCAACGTTCACGATGCACGGCCTCATCATGATCTTCTGGGCGATCACCCCAGGGTTGATTGGCTGCTTCGGGAACTTCTGCATTCCCCTCATGATCGGCGCGAGGGACATGGCGTTCCCGAAGCTGAACATGTACTCGTTCTGGACGTTTGCGCTGTCTGGCGTACTCGTCGTGGCCTGCTTCTTCGTGCCCTTCGGTGCGGCTGGTGCAGGTTGGACAACTTACCCGCCTCTCTCTACCAACGTCGGCACCCCAGGCTGGGGCCAGTCGCTCGTTGTGACCGCGATCTTCGTGACAGGCGTCGCGACAATCATGGGCTCGGTTAACTACGTGACGACCGTGATTCGCTTGAGGGCGCCCGGGATGGGCTACTTTAAGATGCCACTGACGGTTTGGGGCCTCTGGCTGACCGCCATCCTGAACGTGCTCTTCGTCCCGGTACTCGGTGCCGCCGGACTCTTGCTCGTGTTCGATCGCACCTTTGGGACGGACTTCTTCATCGCCGGTGCGCAGGGCTCGGGTGACCCGATCCTCTTCCAGCACCTCTTCTGGATCTTCGGGCACCCCGAAGTTTACATCCTCATCCTCCCCGCTTGGGGCATCATGGGTGACCTCCTGTCGTTCTTCTCCCGTAAGCCGGCCTTCTGGTACCGAGGCTCTTGCTTCGCGATGATCGCGGTGACGGTGTTGAGCGCGGTTGTCTACGGCCACCACATGTTCGACACCGGAATGAGCCCGCTGCTTGGGCATGGTTTCATGCTCTTGACGCTCATCATCTCGGTCCCTGCTGAGATGCTCTTCCTGAACTGGCTGCATACGATTTGGAAAGGCTCGATGCGTAAGGACACGCCGATGCTCTTCGGGCTCGGTGCAGTGTTTGTGTTCGGCCTTGGCGGGTTGACAGGCATCTTCCTCGGGACGATCTCCACCGACATCTACCTGCACGACACCATGTTCGTGGTCGGCCACTTCCACTTCACCATGGCGGCTGCCAGCCTCTTGGGCATGTTCGCGGGGATCTACTTCTGGTACCCGAAGATGTTCGGTCGAATGATGGACGAGACCCTCGGCAAGATTCACTACTGGGGCACGGTTATCACCATCACGGTGACCTTCACGGGGCAGATGATGGTCGGCTATGCAGGTCAGCAGCGACGCCTCTGGGATCCTTACCAGTACGCCTACGTGAAAAACCTGCAGGACCTCAACATCGGCACCAGCATGGCGGCCTTCGCCATGTTCGCCTTCCAGTTCGCCTTCATTTGGAACTTCTGCGTGAGCATGTGGCGGGGCAAGAAGGCCTCGAACAACCCATGGAACGTGGGCACGCTCGAGTGGACGACGACTTCGCCGCCGCCCAACTACAACTTCAAGGTTGTGCCGCACGTGCACTGGGGACCACATGAGTTCTCCAACCCGGCGCTGATGGAGGCATTGGGGCGCGACTTTGTGATGCAGGACGAGGTCGTCCCTGGCTTTGGTGACGAGGGTGACAAGATGCCCCTGCCCGAGGCCGCTCCTGAGGTCGATGAGTCGCCCGCTGAGAGCGTGGAGGCAGACGCCGCACCGATGGCTGAGAGCGCTGTGGCACCGGAAGCTGAGGTCGCAGAGGCCGAGGCGGCTCCCGCCGCGGCCGAGTCAGGACCCGCAGAGGTCGTCGACCTCCCCACCGCCGAGGAGGCCGAAGAGGTCGCCGAAGCAGACAGCGCCGGTAAGGCCGAGTCGGGGAGCTAGTACGTGACCGTAATGTCCATGACTGAGGATGACGCAATGGGTCAGGAGGCAGCGGTTCACACGCTGCACCCTGAGATCGCGTCGCAGCACCAGACCGCTTATATCGGAATGGTGATCTTCCTTGGTTCATGGGCCGTCATGTTTGCCGGGCTCTTCTTTGCCTTCGCGATGCACCGCGTCAACGCCGCCCATTGGCCGCCAGCCAGCCTCCAGTCAGTGCCCTTTGGGCTACCGGTCGCGAGCACCGTACTGATTGCATTGAGCAGTCTCGCGCTGGCGCGCTACGGTCGACTGGTGAGCACCGGAGAGCGCCAAGAGCAGCGCCGGTGGTTGCTACGCACGATCGCCCTTGGGGTGACCTTCTGTGGTGTACAAGTGTTCCTCTGGCACGGGGTTCATACCTCGGGCCTGATCCCGAGTTCAGGTCATTTTGTGGGTCATCTCTACTTGATGACCGGCTTTCAT
Organism: Myxococcota bacterium; assembly: GCA_049602155.1. GTDB lineage: Bacteria > Myxococcota_A > UBA9042 > PHBI01 > JBMYRH01 > JBMYRH01. The sequence goes on from JBMYRH010000013.1 coordinate 139,743, forward strand.
GCCCTGCATGTGCTCGTTGGTGTGGGTCTGCTCCTGCGCCTTATCCCAATCACGGATGCGGGTCCCTCGCCTCGTTTGGCGACCAACGCACGGTTAGTGTCCATGTTCTGGCACTTCGTGGGTGTGGCTTGGTTCCTCATCTTCCTTCTCCTCTTCGTCCTGTGAGGCACTCCATGGGCCGGGCCCTTTTGGCGTTCCTTGGCGCCGCTCTTCTCGCCATCTCTGCGGCGGGTTGCCAATACGGCGATCCCGAGCCGTTCTCCGAGCCCTTTTGGGTCGTCGGTGGTGAAATCGATGCCGATACTTTGAACCGCGGCATGGAGAGCTACACGCTCTACTGCTACGCCTGCCATGGATGGCACGGTGATGGGAATGGTCCTGCGTCTTTCGCGCTCCGTCCACCACCCCGTGATTTCCGGAACGGTTTGTTCAAGTTCGCGGGTGCAGCTGAGGGCGACGGCCTACCGCACGACGTGGAGCTCGAGCGGGTGATCAAGCACGGCCTCAACGGCACGGCGATGCTGCCTTGGGACATCTCTCCCGAGACGCTCAATGACATCATTCAGTACATCAAGACGTTCTCACGCGACGGCGAAGGCTACCGTGACCCTGACAGTGAGTTGGCCCCTAAGTTCGTGTTCACCGATGACCCTTGGGTTGGCAAAGAGGACGCAGCGGTTCAGATGGGGAAAGACGTCTACCACGGCAAAGCGAAGTGCTGGACCTGCCATTCTTCCTTCGAGTCGCCTGAGGGGATCGTCGCTGCCGGGAAGATCTATAAGCAAGACATTCAGGACATCCCGGGACCCGATGAGCTCTTCGAGCCGAAACTTCAGGACTCGAAGTACACGACGCGCGTACGTCACCCGGTCTACACCCGGAAAGACGGCATCCCCTGTAAGACGGACGCGGACTGCGACACCGACAAGCAGCAGGTGTGCGATCAGAGCTACGCACTACAGATGATCGGCCCCCGCATCTTCCAGGACGAAGAGGGCGTGAATGGGCGCTGCATCCACAAGGTGCGCTATTTCCCACCGGACTTCACCATGAACAGTGTCCGGAGCTACCGACCCCCGACCCCAGAAGAGGTCGCGGAGGGCGAGAACTTGGACCGCGGTCGGAAGGACCTCTACCGCACCCTCGTGAGTGGCCTCGCTGGTACGGCGATGAATGGCTGGAAGGGCGTCCTGACTGACGATGAGATCTGGGCGACGGCGTATTACGTTGAGTCGTTGATCGAGCAGAAGGACAGTGTCCCGGCTTGGGAAGCGAAGAACCGGCTGAAGTCGGCGAGCGCTAAGAAATAGCGGTCCTTTATCGGCGTGTAACTTTGAGCCGCGCGGCGTTGCTGCGCGGCTCTTTTTTTCGCTATCGGTGCGCTTTGACCGTTCGACGTGCCCGGGCCAAGGCCACCAGTAGCCATAGCAAAAGAGCCTCGTAAGGCAGGTGTGGCGCCCCTTGGCAGCCTGCAGAGACGCTCGACGTCTCGGAGCGCTCTACGGACCCAAGCTCCATCATGCGCTCTGTGCACTCTCCAGCGGCTCCTGTGGCCATAGTTTGGGTAATCCATGCATGGTGGCTTGAGATGCGTACATAGCGCTCTGTGACGCCGTATACGTCAATCTGACTGCTATCCTCTGAGCTCTCCTGAAATGAGCTGACCCCGAGCAGACGAAGACCGCCGGAGCACGCGATGCGACCAAGGGGGTCGAGGGACAGCTCTCCACACATGAAGGCAGGGCCACCGCTGTCGCCATCTCCACTGATCCCCTCAAGCGGAGAGATCGCTTCATCTGTGGGGGCGTTGAAGGTGAACCCAAGGAGTGATTCGCTCACGAAATCGATCGTGTTCGTAGCGTTTCGAAAGGGGCCGCCCGGGGTGTCCCCGTCGGAGCCAAGCTCACCAGTTCCGGGTGCGCCGCGCCCCACAAAGACGATGACCTTCCCCTGTTCATCACGCTGATCGTAGAGGCGCGGGTAGGCGTCGAGCGCGGGCCATGGCGGGCTTGGGAAGTGAACGAGGCCGAGGTCGTGGGGACTCTCGTCAGAATAAAAGCAGGGATGTGGCGCCCATCGGTCGAAGGCGACGTCCTCGTAGATTACGCCAGCGACCTCGATGCGCAGCGTGCCTTGGGCGAACTCGTCGGCGCCGTGAGCTGCGGTTAAGGCCCAGTGTCGGCTCAACAGAGTTGCGCTCAGGCTCGCGGTCTCGGCGACGCCCGCTTCTGCAGGCCACAGGAAGGTCAAGACGGAGGGGTAGTGGTCACTCTGGGCACCATAGATCCCAGGATCGATGTCATGCCTGATGACGATTGCGCCCGCGGTCGAGCTAGGAACGAGGAGCATCAGGATCGAGAGCGGAACCAGGGTGTTCTTAATCGCGCGCATACTTCCTCCGCCAAACGGGGTGGGCATGCATTTAGTGCGGACTCTTGACCGAGATTGATCAGAAGAAATCGACCCTGCCGGAAAATGGCCAGTAAACAGAGCCACTTACGTGGTCTGGGCCAAGGCCTCCGAGAGGTCGAGTCGAGTGCGCGGAACTAGAGCGGCGCGGCTATTTGTAGCCGTACGCCCCTTCATGGAAGTCACCAGTCTCGATCCACTTGTCGATGACACGATCGAGGATGTCATTGGTGACGCGAGTGATCTCCCACTCTTTGGCGTTGCCTTCGACGGACTGGATGACCTGCCCTTTGACGAAGTCCGGGATACGTTCCAGTCGGGCCATTGCGTCGTGATCCCACTCCAGCTTGGAGTCGCCACGCTCGATGATGTCGTTGGAGACCTCGCCCCACGCCTCGAACTTCACGTCCATGATCTCGGGCGTGATGACGAACCCAAGGTCCTTCTTCACGGCCGTCCACTCGACACGCCATCGGGTCATCTCACGGCAGAAGTCGGGGACCTCTGACAGGCGAGCTTCTGCCTCTGGCGTCCACTCAAAGTGGTACTCAGTGGTCTTTTCACTCAGAGGGTGACCGTAGCCTAACTGACTGCCGAGCTTCTTCATGAAGCTCTCGCCAATCTCCTGCAAGCGTGCGTTCCGCGCGCGCTCTTCGGTGACGTTCTTCGCGAGATCCATCGCGCGGTTGGCCTCGAACTTGCCCGCGTCGCTGGCTGCGCTCGCTGCTGCCTCGACCTTTGCCTCCGCAGCGGGGGTCCACTCGGGTGACTGACTCATCGCGGCATGATCAACCGGGCACTTAGCGGCCTCTGGTTGGGGAGCGGCCTGTGCCTCAGCCTGTGCCTTCGCCATACCTTCATGATCGAAAGGGCACTGACCTGTGGCTTGCTCTGGCTGGGCTTGGGCCATCGCCTCGTGATCCACGGGACACTTGCCCTCTGCCACGGCCTCGGCGGCCTTCTCGGCGACACCCTCTACGGGACAGGCTGCCTGGGCCTCCTTCTTGGCGTGGTCGACAGGGCAGGTGGGCTCGGCGACTGTCTCAGGCATCGCCTCAGCCGTAGGGGCTGGGCTGGCGTAATCACCAAGCATCTCCGCCATGATGCGTCGACCCTCAAGGATGCCCTGGAGACAGATCTCCATGTCGACCTCTTGTGTGGACACAGAGGCTGCGTATTGCTCGACCTTGTCACGCGTCATGTCACGCATGAAGCCGAAGGGAACTCGGCTGATGCGTTTCCACGCTGCGTCGGTCCACAGAAGAGGCGACTCCTCTCGTGCCCGCGCGATGGCGTCGTCGGGCTTCTCTTCTTCATGGACGGCGATCTCGAGATGCTCACCCTTCTTGGTCAAGTAGGCGTTCTCGGCCATCTCCTGCTCGACCATGTCGATGGCGAAGTCTTTGCTGATGACCTCGAGCCCACGCACACGCGCCGTCTTCTCCATACGCGCCTTCGCACGCCGCCGCTCATAGCCGCTGGGTACACGTCGCAGCACCTCTTTGGCGCTCTTTTCCCAGGTGAGCTTCTGCCCGTCGAACGTCTCCTCAGCGATCGCGCCAGGATCGAGCTTGCCGGCTGCCTCGATGACCTCACGATCGATCTTCTCGAAGAGCGTGCCCTCAGTCTTACAGACCGAGCAGGCCGTGGGGCGGAAGTCGCGGGCAGCGTAACCGCAGTTGGGGCAGATGAATGTCGTACCCTCCATGAGGTTGTCCGCCTGGATGGCGAGCTCCTCCGCGACGTACCCCATGGCCTGTGCAGCTGAGGCGGGGAGCAAGTCACCCATCGCGGAGTTGATGACGCTTGGCGTGATCACAGAGTGACCACGCTCCATCGCCCATCGAATGATGGCTGTGGTGGCGACACCGACTACGAACTCGGGCACCCGCTTCATCTTCTCTTTCGCGGCAGGTGTCCACTGAACCGAGGCTTCGGCCTGGACATCGACCGGCGGCTGATAGCGTTCGGAGATGATCAGGGTGTCGCACGGGACCGTACGCAACAGGTTTTCACAGGTGGCGCCGACGTCCATGGTTTGGCCGGAGTGCACCCCGATGCGTCCCATAACCAGCAGCCATGGGTTCGTGCGGTTCACATGGCGTAGGATTTTCTGGAAGGCCTTGCCGTCGAGAAGGGTCGGCTTGATCTTGAAGCCAAGGTCGTCGGCCACCTTGACGGCGACTTCGAGGTGAGCCTGGTAGATCTTGGCGAGGCCGGTATCGATGATCTCTTCGTGGAGCTTCTCTTGGTCCGCGAACTTAAAGACTCGAGCGGCTTCGGCCGTGAGCACGTTCACGATCCCGTTGAAGAGCGTGTAGTGGATATAAGGATCGTAGACCGCGACACACTCGACGGCCTTTCCGAGGCGCTTGGCAAGCTCGATCGCGGTGACTAAGCCAGCATAGGACTCTTGGGAGCCGTCCATCGCGACGAGGATATGGCCGTCACCGTTGAGCCCCTCAAGGGACTCGTCTTTGACCAGATAGGTATCGACGTGCGAGCGACGAATCATGCGCTCGGCGTAGGGGCCAATCGAGGAGTTGTGCGACTCGCCGGCGCGGTGCGCGGGCATCACGACGAGCTCGAAGTTGCCGTCTGCGAAGGCATCTCGGAGCGCGTCCAGACCGGAGCCCTCTTGGACGCGGATCTCATCAAGTTTGCTCGCTGGCGCGGCGCCGTTGTTGAGCTGAGCGTCGTTGATCTCCTCAAGCAGTTGGGCGCCCTTAGGGAGCAGCGCAGCCATCTTCTCGAGGCGTTGGCGTTGGCGATCTTGCTCTTGGAGCTGAAGCCCGACGACTTTGCCCTTGAAGACTCTGGCGAGCTCCGTGGCGACCGTCTCGGTCTTCTCTCCTTGGGCGGATTTTTGCAGCGGTACGCAGATGGACTGGTACATGGCGTGACTCCTCTCGCGGTCTATAGGCGCCCTTAGAGGGTGCTTAGGTACGCCACGAGGTCGTTGAACTCTTGGTCTGAGATCTTGCCCTCAAAGGAGGGCATCTTACCTGCGGCGCTGTTCGTGGCTGGGTCATACCCATCCGCGTACTTCGCCTCCGGCGCATAGATTGACTCTTTCAGGTAGGCGGCGTCGAACATCGGGGCACTTCCGTCACTCAACTTAGCAGCTTTTCCAAAGCGCCCATTGAGCCAAGGAGCGGTCTTTTCCTTGCCGTCGAGGCCATGACAGGCGCCGCAAGCATGTACGTTGTGGAAGAGGTGCTCGCCTCGCTCCATCGGGCTCAGCTCGTCCAAGTTTGTCTTGTCGACGACTGGGGGCTCTAGGCTGGACGGGTTAGCGACCATCTGGTCCATCGCGGCCTCAATCGGGATTTGATAGACGCCCTTGTCCGAATCGACAGTTCCATAGCTGGAGAGCCCGGCTTGGGTCGTCGCCCGCTTCTCATCGAGCTCAGCTCGCGCCGACTCGTCGACCACGTTGTCACTCCGCAGGCTCATCACGAGGCCCGTAAGCCCACCGACGATCGCGACAGCCATGACCAAGCGGCCCAGCTTTTGGGCGGGGGTCAGGGGCTCGAGCGTCTTCAGGTCCAGCTTCGGAGCTGAGGTCAGGTTCGAGATCGCGACACAGAAGCCCACGAGCGCGAAGAAGAGGATGACCACGAAGGTCACGACGATCGTCGCCTCACCGATGGCGGGGGTGAACGCCTCCGGTGACGTGTCTTTGACGACCTCGTAGACGTGCCAGTGCTGGCGGAGTGCGGAGCGCACAAAGCCCATCAGGGCCATGAGCCAGGTGAAGGACACAGCGAGGAAGAAGAGGGTGTACTGAGAGCGTCGTGAGACTTGACCCCATCGGATCGCTCCGACGATCTTGGCCCCTCTCTGCATCATTATTTCTATTGGTACGACGATGAAGATACAGCCGATGACCGCGACGACCTGATAGGGCGACATGGCCACGCGCTTCGTCGACTCCAACCACATGGAAGGGATGTAGCCGCCGATGCCGATGATGACGACGAGCGCCGCAGCAGCGCCGAAGGTGACGGCCTGGATGAGGTTGCCCCATTTGGCCCATGAGACCGTCGGGATCTTGTTACCGCGCCAGTAGATGAGGAAGGAGAGGAAGGTCGTCAGGATGAGGATATTGACCGCGGTGTTTTTAGCACTCATGACGCCGAGTGGACTAAACACAGGGTGATTTGTACCGCCGATCTGGTCGATCTCGCCGGAGGTCAAGATGAGTGACTTAGGCGTCGCCCAGACAAGGATACACACCGTGATGATCGCCAGCAGGAACTTGATCCACCCCTGGTAGCGCTCCGCGCCAGGGATGCGGTCCATGCCGAGCCACAGGTAGTAGTTGGCGGCGAAGAAGAGCGCCCCGATGAGCACGGCCTGCAGCACGAAGAGCCACGAGAGCACGCCGCCCATCATGTAGATGCCGAGCTGCTGGTTGAACCCGTAGATCTCGAAGCCGAGGTAGTAGCCGGCGAAGGGGAGGGGGAGCAGGAAGAGCACCGCGATAAAGTTACCGATGTAGCCCATCTCGTCGTAACGAGCGCGCGTCTTATCGTCCCGTGCGGTCAAGAACCTGTACGCTGCATAGGCTGCAGCCACCGCACCACCTAGGCACATGTTGGCGATGAGTCGGTGAACGTTGATCGGGTTCAGGAGGTAGTTGAAGAACGCGGCGGAGCGATCGATGACCGCGCCGGATGCGTCGACTCCGCTGGGCGCCATCATGAACGTCGTCCATGCGTTGGCGATGTACATCAACGTGATGCCGAATACGTTGAGCATCACGCCAATGCCAGCGTGGGTCCATCGGCTGCGGAACTTACCCCAACCGTAGTAGTAGAAGTAGAGGGAGAAGGACTCCCCGAAGAACATCGTCGCGTACAAATACATCGACGGACCGAAGACCTCGGCCAAGTAGTTGAAGACCTTCGGGTACAGCCCAATGCAGGCGAACGTGAAGATCGCGCCGACGATCGAGGTGATTGAGAAGGCCGTCGTCAGCAGCTTCGTAAACTCATAGGCGATGCCATCGAGCTTCTTCGACTCAGCTTCATCGGAGCTTGTGATACTCCAAATCTCGATGACGAGCACAAAGAGCGGCACCGCCAGCACGAAGGCTGCGAACAAAAGGTGAAGCTGCGCGAGAACCCAGATAAGGTTTCTCGGAGTGAACCAGCCGCTCGAGCCATCATTGCCGAGCAGGTCACGATACGGGCGACCGTATCCAGCAGGTCCATCAGCGAATGCCACCGTGGCCAAGAGCAATATGCCTAGGCCGACGACGACTGAGACGATACGAGATGTGGCCTGGCGCGTAGGCGCGAGGCTACGGAGGTAGTTCATGAGGTCCACCTTCCCTCCTTTAACCGCGCCGAACCTATCGGAAGTCCGGGCAATGCGCAATCGATTAAGGCCCCTGAAATGCCACTCGGTTGCACGGGACTATGAGGGGGCTTGAGGATGCCATCGTTACCAGAAGCTGGACCGATCCGTTTGATCGCGATCTTGGGGACCTTGGCCATGCTTGCGTGGCTCGTTTGTGCCGTGATCTCTGCGCGTAGAAAGCGACGCGATGAGGCGTGGTGGAGCCTGCTTGTTCTGGGGTGCTCGGTCCTGACGATGATCGCCGGCAGGTTGGACGGAACGGTCCATGGGGTTGTGCAGTTGCTCACCGTGGGGATCGCAGCGCGCAACGCTCGGGCGTTCCTCGGCCTTCCGCGGTGGCTCACAATTGTTGGAATCTTGGCCTGGATGACGAGCGCCGTGATCGCGATGCGCCATTTCGGCTGATCAGCAGGGACGGACTGATTCCGCTCAGAGATCCCAGGCAGCTCGGGCGACTGAGCCGGCCGTGATAGCGGCCATCACTGCGAAGAGCACCGCGCCGACTAACTTGGAGACCTCACCCAAGATGGGGAGGGCGACCAAGTCCGCGGCGGCAGGTCCGCTCATAATGCTGACCAAACCGTAGATTCGGTAGCAGAGAAAAAAGACCAAGAAGCGGCAGAACCACTTAAAACCGCGGTTGATCAGCAACGGGAAGCTGACCAGGATCAAGATGCCAGCGACGTACCACATCCACGACCCGCTCGCTGCAGCCCGAGATGATGCCCCGGTTAAGCCCAGGTGGGTCGCGCCGGTCATGTAGATCACGCCATAGATGACGTAGACGATGGCCGCCAAGCGGTATTTCGGGTTCGCTGACTGCAACAGCGCGCCGAACCGACCTCCCTGTGGGGTGTCGCTCGACATGCGCTATTGAACCTCCCAACCCTGGGCGCCGGCCTCATAGGCTGGGACAGCGTCCAAGCCTTGGCGTTTGGCATTTTGCAATGCACGGACATAGGCAGCGACCGCCCAGCGATCTCGCACGACCAGCTGAGTGGCGTAAGGCTGCATGTTGCCCCATCCATTTGCGATCACGTCGTAGAGCTTGCCGAGGGGCGCCTTCAAGAGTCGCTCGTCATGAAAGCTCGGCGGAGGGTTGAACCCAGGGCCACCCTCTTTGCCTTTAGCGGCATCGAGCGCGCGCTGGATCACGACGCCCGCTCCAGCACCACCGAGGTCGTGACAGGGGGCGCAGTAGATATTGTATCGCTCTTGACCGCGCTGCATCAGCTCGCGGTTGAGGGTGATCGCGACACCTTTCTCGTCGACCGCTGGGAGCGTGTTGACGTAGCCGTTGGCGTCTCGCCCACGGTGCAAGTGATCATCGGCGCGCAGCTGTCCTCGTGCCACAGTGCCCTCCACAAAAGGGCGCTGCGCCATGCCGTTCTCGAAGAAGGGGTTCGGCTCCTGGGGATCGAATCGGTTCTGCTGGTCCATGTTCCAATTCAGGTGAACTGGCGGCTCGGGCGTCAGGCTCCCTTGGCAGCCTACAGCCCCGAAGGCCAAGGCGGTCAGGGCGATGATGGCACGTAGGCTCATGCTCCCTCCTTCGCGAGGGCCGGATTCGGGTTACGAATCTTAGCCAAGTAGGTCGTGCGGGAGTGAATGTTGAGCTCAGCCAACATGCCGTAGTTGCGCGAGTCCTGCTTGGACTTGGAGACCGCGCTGTTGGGGTCGTTCAGGTTACCAAACGTGATCGAGCTGGCGGGGCAGACTTGAGCGCACGCGGGCTGGAAGGCACCTTCAGCGATTGTGCCGTCTCCGTCTCTCTTCGCAGCGATCCGTGCTTGGTTGATGCGCTGTACACAGTAAGTGCACTTCTCCATCACACCACGGAAGCGTACGGTTACGTCCGGGTTGCGCTGCATGTGGATCGTCTCACCGAACTCTTCGTCATTCCGCTTCGTGTAGTTGTGGAAGTTGAAGCGTCGGATCTTGATGGGGCAGTTGTTGGCGCAGTAGCGCGTGCCAATACAGCGGTTGTAAGCCATGTCATTGAGCCCCTCGGGGCTGTGGACGGTGGCGGCGACAGGGCAGACCTGCTCACACGGCGCGTTCTCACAATGACTGCAGGCTACGGGCTGGAAGATCGCTTGAGGATCATCGTCTGTACCGTCGTAGTAGCGATCCATTCGGACCCAGCTCATCTCACGACCGTTCTTGACCTCGGACTTGCCTACAACGGGCACCGCGTTCTCTGCCTGACACGCGATCGTGCAGGCGTTGCAGCCCAGGCAGGTGTTCAGGTCGATCGTCATGCCCCACTGATGACCGGTGGTCTCATTGGGCTCCTGGAAGAGCGACTTGAGCTTCTCAGCTGGCATGACCTCGGACTTCAGCACGAACTCTGGGTCAGCCATCCACTCCTTCGCGGTGGCGACGCGCGCCAGCGGGCGGCGTGCCCAGCCCTCGGCCGGCTTCAAGCTGTCGTGGGTCTGAGTGAGTGCGATTGAGTAGGTCGCCGGGGTGGAACCCGGTCCTCGGGTTGTCACCGGGGTGACCGCCGCGCCGGTGACCAAGTGACCGGTCGTCGAATTGCGCAGTGTGTTCACGTCGAATCCGGACCCGGTGGCGACTCGTCCACCGTGCGTTCGACCATAGCCCATCGGCAGAACGAGGGCGTCGTCAGCGATACCCATCGTGACCAGGGCGACGATAGAGAGCGCACGCTCCTCATGCTTGATGCTGATCAAGTCGCCGTTCTCAACGCCGATCTTGGCGGCAGTCGCTTTACTCATGAGCGCCGCGTTGTCCCAGGTCAACTTGGTGACCGAGTCCGGCATCTCTTGGAGCCACGGGTTGTTGGCGAAGCGGCCGTCACCGATCGTGGGGTCGACAATGAACGTCAGCTCATACCCCTCGACAGCAGAGGCGGGTTTCCAAGCGGCTGCGAGGCCCTTCCAGTCAAACGAAGGCTTGGTTGGAGTCCCTTTGTCACTCTCGACGACACCGTCGTGGAGCCATTTACGCCAGCTCTTCTCGAAGCGGGACGACGCGCTGCTTTTTGCGCTGTCGAGGGTCTCTTGGGCCTTTGCGTGCGCCGTACGGGCTGCCGTGACGACACGACGCTGCGCTTCTACGGCCGCGGTGCCCTCTTCGGTGGTCGCGTTCTCGGCTGCGAGCAGGTCTGCCAAGGCTGACTCTGCAGCAGTGCGCTGCGTCGACGCCGCATCAAGGGTCGTTTGCAGCGCTGCCGTGCCACGGTTTGCGAGGCGCTGCCAGTGAGCGCGCGTCAGTTCATAGCTGCTGGTCGTCTGCCCAAGCAACCGGGCCACGAGCTCGCTCTGCGTCCATGCAGTGCCGTAGAGCGGCGCGATCAGCGGCTGTTGGAGTGAGGCGACACCGTCGGTCGTGACGAGGTCACCCCATGACTCCAAGTAGTGAGCGGCGGGCAGGTGCCACGTCGTCTCACGTGAGGTCTCATCGTAAGCCTCGCTCAGGTGGAGGCTCAAGGCGGTCGCCTGGCCGATCGCCGCTCCGAACTTGAGGTTCGACGGGGACGTGTAGGCTGGGTTGCCGCCCGCGATCACGAGGTGCGACACGCCGCCTGCGAGCAGTGCGTCCGTCAGGGTCGCCAAGTCGCCGTCTACCGGGCTGTCCACGTCAGGGTAGAAGTTGAGTGTCTTGCCAAGGTTCCCAAGGCCGACGTTGATCGCCGTGGCGAGGGCATGGACCTGAGCAGGCTGCTGCTCGCCGACCATCAGGAGGCTCTTGCCTTTTTTCGCGGCCAGGTCTGCAGCGAGTGCATCGACAAAGCGGGTGACCAGCTGTGGGTTGCCGCCGACCGGCGCCGAGGGGGCGGGGACGGAGGCCGGGATCTGGACGCCCTTCGTTTTGAGCGTGCTGGCGAGGAGCGCCACGAAGCTCGCGATCTCCGAGCCTTTCAGTCGAAGGCGGTGGTCGGCTTGGCTGCCCGTGACGGACAAGCAGGTCTCCACGGCGTAGAGGCGGCTCATCGTGTCGCCAGGCTTAGCGACCCGCCGGCCATCGGCGTATTGGCGCACGATCCGGACGGTCTCGCCCTCGGAGTGAAGGGGATCGCCGTCGATGCTGACGATCACATCGGCAGCTTCAAGGTCCTTGACCGGAACGAGACCGGGGGCACCGACGAGCGCACTGCCCGCGCGGCTATTGCCCTGACCCATGAGGTCGTGGCGGTACACCTTCGCCTCGGGGTACTTTGCGCGGAGCGCACTGAGGAGGCCTTGGAAGGTGGGTGACGGGGCGGACTCCAGCAGGAGCGCGAGGCCTTTACCTTTGCTCTCACCGAGGCGCTTGGACAAGCCTGCCAGGAAGGACTCGACCTTGTCCCAGGACACCACTGCGCCCTTGTGGCGCGGGTTCTTCGAGCGGTCCGGATCATAAAGATCGTGGACCGAGGCTTGTGCCCAACCGCTGGTGCAGCCAAGGCTGTGAGGATGCTGCGGGTTGCCCTCGATCTTGATCGGGCGTCCCTCTTGACTCTCGACGAGGAGTCCCTCGACTGCACCGCCATGCTGCCAGCTGGTGGCGAAGTAGAGCGGGTTGCCGGGGATGAGATCTTCCGGCCGACTGACGTAAGGGAGGATCTTCTCGACGGGCTTGCGGATCGCGTCACAACCTTGAAGGCTGATCGCGGTGGCTGTTGCCGTGACCCCTAAGCCGCCGATAAAGGATCGGCGAGGCATCTCAAGGGTGCCGGGCTGTGCATCATGCGAGTGATCGTTCATCGGTGACACCCCGAGCAATGGAGGGGGGGAGACAGCTCTCGCGTCCGCTCTGGATCGGCGGCCGGATCGTAGCCCGAGGTTGCTGGATCGTACGCCATGTTGGTGACCTCATCGAGGGGGCGCAGATGCGGTTCGGGGTTTCTATGACAGTCGAGGCACCAGCCCATGCTGAGGGGCTCGGCCTGGTAGACGACCTCCATGTGGTCAATCCGGCCGTGGCAGCTCGCGCAGCCCACACCGACAGACACATGGATGCTGTGGTCGAAGTACGAGTAGTCCGGGAGCATGTGCACCCGCGTCCATTCGACAGGATCGCCGCTCTCCCAAGAGGCTCGTACTGGTGCAAGATCCTTGGAGTCAGTTGCGACCATCCCATGACAGTTCATGCAGGTCTGAGTCGGCGGGACCGATGCGGAGGCGCCGACCTCTACCGTGCTGTGGCAGTACCGGCAGTCCAGCCCTAAGTCCCCGGCGTGCAGCTTGTGGCTGAATGGCACCGGTTGCTCTGGCTGGTAGCCGACGTCTGTGAAGGATGGAGACCACCAGTAGGAGATGGCGGCCACCACGGCAATGAGACCGAGCGGTGCCACGAGGCCCGCGCCCTTGATGATCTTGTCAGTGGTATGGCTAAAGATTTGAGCCACGATTCGCCTCGCGGGTCTTGGACATCCAGCGTTTCCACTTAAACGTCCACCGGTTTGTAGCCGACCTGTTGCTCAACGGGTCCGAGCGACAGAGTAATCGCTCAATTCGGCCACCCGGTCTTAAATCGGGCTGGACGCTAGCATCGGTTACCCATGGTGACAACCCTTCTCCTATGTTCCGTAGGGACAGCAGAGAGCTTGGGACGGTCTATCGCCTTGGATTCATGGCTGGATCACGCGGGTGCCCTAGTCTTATAAACGTTTGGCGGCGGCGACGAGGGCGGCTTGGCCGGCCTCATCCGACTCGAAGAGTCCCCTCAGTCGGCCCAGGGGATCGATAAGCATCAATCGTGCCTCATGACCGATGTCGAAGAGGTCGCCCTCAAGCTCCTCGCGGGTCCCCATGTATGCCATGAAGCCTTTGACGACGACGGTCTCGAGCTCGGCTTTGGTCCCGGTGAGGAGGGTCCAGCGGTCCGCGTTCAGCGATTCTTTTGTCTGATAGTTGGCGAGCCGCTCGGGGGTGTCGTTGTCCGGATCGACGGTGATGCTGATCGCGCGGAGAGCGATCCCGGCATCGTCGGCCTTCGACAGTGTGCCGCGGACACCGTTCATCACGATGGGGCAGATGGTCTGACAACTCGTGAAGAAGAAGCTGGCGACGTAGGGCTGACCTACCAAGGCGTCGGATTTGAATGACTTACCGTCAGGGGTCGTCAGGCTGAAGACCGGGATCGTCGCCATGACAGGGGGCGGCGCGCCCTGACATCCGACGATTGCGATCGCGAACAGGGCTAGGATCGCGGATCTCATGGTGAGAGCACCACATTCATGATCCGATCGAAGCCCAAGCCAAACATGATGATCGGGAGGTAGAGCAGCGAAGCGATAAAGAGCTGTCGCGCCCACTTCGTGATCTTAACGTCCTCTTGGAAGCCTCGAAGCGTGACCGCCCAAAACCAGAGGCCAGTCGGTAGCGCAACTGCGAGATAGAACAGCCCGGCAGCGTCGACTGCGACCAAGGCGAGGCTGCAAGGGATCAGCGCCGTGGAGTAGGCCATGGCGAGGCGCTTAGTGGCCTCATTACCGCGCGCGACAGGCCACACCATGATCCCAGCCCGCTCGTATTCGGTCTGACGATAGAGGCTGATCGCTAGGAAGTGTGGGATCTGCCAGATGAAGAGCACAGCGAAGAGCAAGAGGCCCGGCCAAGCGAGGTTGTCAGCGGAGGCGGTCCAACCGATCAGGGGAGGCGCTGCCCCTGGGAATGCCCCTACGATCAGCGCCCACGGGGAGCGCAACTTCATCGGAGTGTAGACACACACGTACAAGAAGAGAGACGCGATCCCGACCCAACCAGTCAACGCATTGACCCCGGTGAATAAGATCACCAGGCCAAGGAGACCCCAGATTAGGCCGAAGATCGTCGCGGTCTTTACCGAGAGGCGTCCCGCGGGGATCGGGCGGTCCGCTGTACGACTCATCAGCGCGTCCGTCTCGTACTCCCATGCCATGTTCAGCGCGTTGGCTGATCCGACGATGAGTGCCGTCCCGAGCATTGCCCACACGGTGGTGTAGAGATCGCCGGCGCCGGCCAATAGATAGCCACCGATGGTCATAAACATCGAAAGGCCCGCGATGGATGGCTTGGTCAACGCCATGAGGTCGCGGAAGATGGACTGCTGAGCCACCTGGACAGACATACTCGGGGGTTTAACAGTCCCACTCCCGCAGGGTCAAGATCCGTCAGGCCCTTCGACGGGCAGAACGCCTCCGTCGGATGCCACTAGGTCGTTCAGTGGTGTGCGTCTTCGGTATGATGTCATTGCGCGGTGTGCGTCTTCGATATAACGTCGCGCGCGCTGCTACGGAGGTTTCTGTGAACGCTCGTCTTACCCCAATCGCACTCGGTCTCATTCCGCTCCTCGGCTGTATGGGCGCGGAAGAACCCGCACCTGCACCGGCGCCGGTGTCTGTCTCGAAGGCATGTGGTCCCCACCAGGACGGCCCATGTACCTACTTCGACGATCAGGGTCGCAAGACCCTCGACGTGTCTTACGCCGGCGGAAAGCTGAGCGGAGATTGGATCGGCTACTTCCCCACCGGGAAGGTGGCCTCGAAGGGCGGCTACGTGGACGGTGAGAAGTCCGGGACGTGGACGACCTTTCACGCCAACGGCAACAAGGCGACAGAGGGGCCTTACGTCAAGGGTGCCCGCGACGGAGAGTGGTCCCAGTTCGACAGGGCCGGGAAGGTCCTGAGTAAGCAGGCGATCAAGGCCGGCGCAGCGGACGCTTATGCGATCTACAGCGCGACCGGGGATATGACGCAGACGGTTGGGTTGGTCGCCGACAAGGTGCGCTGGTCGCGCCTGGTGTCCGACGGAGCGGCAGACATCGAAGTGTCTTACGACGCCCAGGGGCGCCGTGATGGCGTGTTCCGTGCCTACTTCGCTGGGGCAGACGCCATCGGGGGCACTGTGGAAGGTGCACACTGCGCACCGAAGTGCACGAAAGTGATGTCGGAGCACCGTTTCAAGGCCGGCGAGCGTGATGGTGTCCAGAGAGATTGGTATGCGAATGGGCAGCTGCGCGCCGAGAGCACATGGGTCGGTGGCAAGAAGAACGGCAAGTGGATGACCTTCCACGCCAACGGCAAGGTCGCGACGGTGTCCCATTACGACAACGGGAAGCGCACCGGGGAGTGGGCGACCTTCTTCGAGGACGGTGGTCCAAAGACGGTCTCGGCTTACGTCGCGAGCACACGTGACGGTACATGGACGACGTGGGGGGCCAACGGCAGCAAGCTCTCGGTCGAGATCTACGATAACGGCCTTCGCACCGGGACGTGGCAGACGTGGGGGGCTAACGGGCAGCTCTTAACGGAAGGGGCTTGGTCGGCGAACCGTAAGCATGGGGTTCACAAGGCCTCCTTCGCGAACGGCAACCCGAAGTCAGAGCAGAGCTTCGATAACGGCACCCCAGATGGGGTGACGACCAAGTGGCATGAGAACGGCAACAAGAAGTCGGTGGAGACTTACGCAGGGGGCGTGAAGAACGGTCCAAGTTCAGCGTGGACCAAGAGCGGCGCGCTCTCGAGTGAGGGCGCCTACGCTGCAGATGCGAAGTCCGGGACGTGGACGAAGTACCACAAGAGCGGTCGAAAGGCGTCGCAGACGTCGTACACTGCGGGCCTCGCGACGGGCGAGTTCACCGGTTGGTATGACCAAGAGGACGCGCAGAAGCGCGTCCTCGGCACCTACACCGTCGCCGATGGTGCATCAGCTGCGACTGGTAAGTGGACGACGTGGTACCCAGATGGAACCAAAGCGACTGACCTCGATCAGACCGCTGGTACGGCTAAGGTATACAGCGCAGATGGCAAGGTCATGTTTGATCTGACCGCGACGCCGGATGGCTGGAACGACGCCCGGATGTCTGTCGAGGTGAAGGGCGGCTTCAAAGAAGCCAGTCCGCAGGGTGAGTGGGTGATCTCAGCCGTCGGTGGACGGAAGCTTGAGACCATCACCTTCAAGAATGGCCTTCGCGACGGCGAAGCACATGTGTGGCACGCCAACGGCACGAAGTCGACCACGGGCTCGTACGCAGGGGGTAACGCGACTGGCGCTTGGATGCGCTGGAATAACCGCGGAAAGCTCCTAGACATCACCTGCTACGATGGCGGTGGTCAGCGTCATTGGACGAGCTTTGAGCCGATCGGCAAGGACGTCAGCTGCCCCTGAGCAGGGATAGCGCTCCGGCGTCCGCAGAGAATAACTCGCGCTATCGTTTGAGCTTCCTCCGACTGGGTGGTGCGCTGCGCCGCGTTTAGCGCGCCAGGCGGTAGCGTAGGGTCATGCACCCGGAGCCAGGTGGCTCGCAGTAGTAGCTCTGCACTTGGAAGTAGGCGATGCCGCCTACCGGGCGCTTGATGGCGTAGGTGTGCCCTTTCGTCATCAGCAGATGGTTGGACATGGAGTATTCGTACCACCGGTCCGTTGCGGGGTTCATCCACTCACGGTCTACCATCTCATCCATTTGCCACTCCCCGCCTTTCGTAGCGTCGGCCTCTGCGAGGGGGACGAGCCCGAGATCTTTGGCTCCTCCAGGGGCTCGTATGACGTACCGCCGCGAGATCACGTCCGGGTTATCGCCGAACGCAACGAGCTCGCCCTGGCCCATGTCGAGTGGGACCCAGAGATCGCGATCCGTGACGTTCATCGTCATCAAGAACGTGCCATCAGGCTGAACGACTGCCCGGTCAGTGAGCGGGTAACCGGACTCCACGTCAGGGGTGAGGTAGGGCCACGCCAGCACAAAGACAAAGGCCGTGACAAAGAAGCCAACCATTGCCCACTTTCCGACGTCGATCTCGTCGGCTGGCGCCTCGGGCTCAGTCGATGTCGGGTGCGTCAATGTCCGAAGTCCGCTGGTGTCGTAGCCATCCCCACGTCCGATACGTGATGTAGAGCAGTGCGGCGTTGACTACGCAGAAGCCGACGTAGTGGTACCAAGGCACTGGGCCCTTCATGAAGGCCATCACCGTGCCCATATCGACGAGGAAGAGCAGGACCAGCTGGGACCAAAATCCGAGCTTGATGAAGGAGTCTACGTTGATCATGAGGGGCAAGATGGCACAATCGATTAGCCTTTTAAAGGATTCAACTAGAGCGCAACGTTCGCTGTGATCTCTGCATTCGCACCGACGCTGATGGCCGTCGTTTTTTCTCCTAACACCTCATGCCACACTTTTAGTTCGTACTTCCCCGCGGGGAGGTCTGGGATCTTGAAGCTGCCGTCGGCCGCTGTGAGCGCCGTGTATGGATGTGTTGTGACGTAGACGGTCGAGCGCATCCACAGGTGGGCGTCGCAGCTCACTTTGACGACCCCGGGCTTCTTGAGCACACGAGGCGGGCTGTTTGACCCTTGGAGGGGCACGGGGAGGTTGGCGATGCGCTTCGTCTTGCCCTTGGCCAAGAGGTCCAGCTTGGCGTTGTGGAAGACGGGATCGCTGTTGTGAGAGAGGAATGTGTCGCCCACCCGAGCGAGCGCGACACGGGGCACGAACATGCAGCCCACGTTGTCGACCTTCACCGTGGTGGGCTCGAAACCTATCCCCTCGGTGACGCCGATGATCTCGACGACGGCGTTGGCGACCTTGCCGTCCGTCACTATCAGAGCCCCCGAGAGCCCCTCGCCCGCCGAACCGCAGGTGGCATTGTCACGATCCACGGTGACTTTCGTGTCCTTCGTTGAGCCTGCGTATGTCACCGTCCCAAGCACACTCCCGGGGGCTTCCACCGAGGCAAGCACGCGGTAGGCAGCGGGCGCCGCAGCGACAGCCTTCGCGGTCGGCGCAGGGGGGGGAGGGGACTTGGCGCATCCCATCGCCCCCAGGCAGCACAGGGTGATGAGGGCAGTGATGTGACGCATAGGACCTCCAGCGGGGGCGATTTATAACGCATCCGATTGCGCCTCACAAACGGTCAGTCGCCCATCTGATCGATAAAAACACAGAAAGTGCTAAAGGGATTTCACTCGAGCGACGATAGGAGAAAGGCGAGGCCAAAGAGGGCCCCATAGGCCCCCCTCCGGATCGTTCTTTTCAGTCGACATGTGCCGCCCCCTGAACACGCTTCCCAGCGTTCTCCGTGTCCTACCCAGTCGCTCTACCCAGGAGCGCGGCACCTGTCGACTGAGCCTTTATACCTGCGACGCCTCATGGGGCTCCCCGTCGACGCGTCTCCTTTCGCTAGCCACCACACCCCTGAGGAGCTCCCATGAAACGCCTGATGCCACTGTTTGTCCTACTGCTGCTTGTTGGTTCTGCTGGGTACATCGTCTTCTCTACGGACCACGACCCGACAGGCCAGGCCACCGGTCAAAGTGCATCAGTGGCGCTTTGGACCGATTTGTCTGCGTACGAGGGCTCCTTCCTAAAGTCATATCGTGGCGCCTTCGAGACGGAGCGCCCGGAGCCCATGGAGGTCCTAGAGGCCTTCAACGAACTCGCGTTCGCCGTCACGGGACATGGTGGGTTTTGGCGCCGGACGGTCCGTGATCAATGGCTCGGCTGCGAAATGAACGCAGAGACTGCCGCTTGTACGAGCCTCGAGAAGGCCCTCGGTGAGCTGGCGGATTGGGATGCCTTCCAGGACAAGGCGTCCAATGTCTCTGAGGCGGGCGCCAAGCGCTTCGTGGCACGGAATCACCGCAAGATGCGTGCCTACCTGAGTCGCTATGTGCCAGCTCAGAAGAGCGCCACGTCGATGGAGGCGACAGGCTTCTACAAGTCGCACTTGGCCATTGCGATGAAGAGCGGCCTGACGATGGAGGATGACGATCTCTAGAGAGGCGTCCCTCTGCCGATAAGCGCATCGCACCACCCACGGAGCGCCCTCGAACTCGGGGGCGCTCTTTTTGCTGTGTGTTCGGCTTGAGAGGTCGGGCAAACAGCCGGGTGACCTGCTCGCGGAGCCCCAGGCTTAGGGTCCGTCTGGTCATAATCTTGTTTCGATGCCGGGGATTGCTTTAGCCTAAGGGCGACCCTCGGGTCTTCAAGGTCCCCTACCGACCACTGCCAACCTGGCCTTCTGTGCCTACCCGTGTCCTACCCAGGTAGCGGTCGGTGGGGGTCCCTATGACCCCTCTCACGTGGCGTTCCATGCTGCCGATAGCGTGTGCTTGGCGCTCAGCGTCGCCATCTCCGTGCGCATTCGCAGCTGCGAGGGCGGTTTTTGCATCACTTTAGATGTGCCACTCGTCGCCATCTGGAGCTCTGAGTGTACCGATCGGTACAAATGATGTTGCGCACGTACCGGTCGGTACATTATGGTGGCGTCAGGGTTGGGGAGCTGTGCCTGCCGTTGAGTTGACGTGACGTGCACAGCGCCCTGGAACACGCGGAGGAGCTGTGATGCGCAGGGAACGTTGCCGTTTGGGAGTGTGGGTCATTGTGGTGTCAGTGATGTGGCTGGTCACAGGCTGTGAGGGCCTGATGATACCGCTTGATTCCTCGGACGATGAGGTGACTGAAGCGCAGGAAGAGCGGTACTCCGTGCACCCTGTGCAAGAGGCTGTCTCTCCCCAAAACACCCCGCCTCCTCGGGAGACGGAGTCGGTGGGTGCGGATCGCGAGCAGGAGACCGTGACCTCACAGCCCGAGGGTGAGGGCGTGTCTCCGGAGCCGCAGGGCCCGGGGCAGGGGGCCGACCCTGGCGAAACGCCTGCTCCGGAGGTGGCTGGCTCGGGAGCCTGCCCGGACTTTGAGTCCTTTGAGCCGATGCTCGATTGCTGTGGCGGCACCGGCAGCTGCGTACCGATGAATGCGCTGCCGCCGAGTCTTCAGTCCCAAGTGTCGACCTGTGATGACGGGTCGGCCTGCGTCCCGAAGGGCATCATCACGAGCATCGTTGAGGAGGGGGGCTTTTGGCCTCGCGTATGCGATTCATTGGGCGGCGCACCAGGCGTGTGTCTCTCGACGTGTATCCCCAAGGTCGGGGAGTTCGCGTCACTGCTTCCACAGGCTGTGTGTGAGGCGAGTGAGCGCTGCGCGCCCTGCATCGACCCGCTCACCGGCCAAGACTCCGGAGCTTGCGGTGATGGGCTGCAGTGTTTTCCGAATGAAGAGGCGCCTCCTGTCGAAGCAGAGGAGATCCTCGAAGAGGAGGTCATCGAGGAGCCCGCTGCGTCTTTCTCTTGTGACAACCCACCGACGGAGCCCATCGTGGATGTGGAGAGCTTCCCATCTTGTGGGATCGAGGCGCACTGCGTCCCCGCGGCTGCTGTTGAGCCGGACCTCCAGGAGAAGCTCTCGACTTGTGACGGGGGCTTCTGCGTCCCAGACCCGATGATCGCATCAGCGGGCTTCTTCGTATCGCCGACGTGCACATCGGTGAGCGGGATGGAGGGACGTTGTATGAGCACGGTCTTGCCGGATATCGCTGCGCTAGAGGGGAGCCTCCCCGTGGACATCTGCGCCGATCATGAGCGCTGTTCGCCCTGCTGCGACCCGATGACAGGCCTCTCGACCGGGGTGTGTGATGAGGGGTGTGATATCGGACCAGAGGAGGGCTGCACCGGGGTCTCCGAGTACGTAGAGTGCTGTGGGGGGGAGGGCCATTGCATTGGGCCTGAGTTGATCCCGGATGGCCTCGAGGGGTCATTGGCGAAATGCAAAGGTGAAGCGGCCGGCAACCTCTGTGTGCCCGATGCGATGCAGTCTCCTGATTATGAAGGAGAGGCATGCCTCGGGAATTCGCTGATCTTGGGTCAGTATCACGGGGTCTGCTTACCGAAGTGTCTGAAGATCTTCCTCGAGATCAGCTTTGATAAGTCGCCCTGCGCTGCGGGCCATATGTGTGTCCCGTGCGAGGATCCGCTCACGGGGGGCGTCACTGACGCCCCGGGATGCCAACCCTAGGTGTCTTCGGCGTGGGTGCGTGGGGGTGGCTACATACCCGCGTGCACCTGTGCTAGCGTCGCCTCATGACGTTGCCCGACTGCCTGAGCCCGAACTCGTTGAGCCCGCTTGCGCTCTTTTTGCGCTCTCTGGCCCTCTCAGCGCTGGGGATCGGCTGTGGCTCGTTGCTCTTCCCGAGCGAAGCGAGCCTGGTCGGTGTAGGGCTCTTCGCCTTCTCTCAGGGGAAGACTGTAGAGGCCCTCCTCGATCGCAACCGCGATGAGATTTGGGGTGAAGTGATCTCTCCGGCCCGTGCCAACCTCAAGCTCGCCATGTCCTTGATGGTGATCTTTTTAGGGGTCTTCGCCACCTACCTATTTGCCGTCCAAATTGTGGCGGGTCACTTCAACGATTTGGCCCCAGTTGAGCGGCTCTTCGATAAGCAAATCGGAGACTTTGGAGCCGGGCGCTTCGAAGATATTGTCTTCGCTGAGTTCGTCTTGATCCTGAAACACAACGCGGGCGTGCTCTTCGCGTGCTTCAGCTTCGCGCTGATCTACCGGCACGCCGGGATGCTGCTCGTCTTGGCATGGAACGCCTCCGTCTGGGGCGCAGTCTTCTCGTACCTCAGCCTCGTCGCGACTGAGAATGATAGCGGGATGGCGACCTCGGCGCTCTATCCGGCGGCCTACGCGAGTAAAACGCTGGTCTGCATCCTCCCGCACTTGATCTCGGAAGCCGTCGCGTACGTGCTGGTGGCCATGGCCGGGGTCTTCACGAGCCTCGGGCTTGCCCGTCACAAGATCGGCTCTGACTCCTTCATGCAGGTGACGCGCGCAATCCTGAACATCTTCCTCTACGCGATAGCTTGGCTGTGCCTCGCTGCTGCGATTGAGGCGTATGGGGCGCCTTGGCTGAGGCAGTTGATTTTCGGCTGAGCCTTGACCGGCTTGAGCGCGACACTTTAACGTCTCTCTTCGCAAGATTGTCGTCATGTGAACTGAGAGGGGAAGGCCATGAAACGTCTCATGCCATTGTTTGCGCTGTTGCTGCTCGTTGGAGCGGCCGGCTTTATCGTCTACTCCACAGATCAAGATCCGACGGGGCAGGCCACAGGCCAGAGTCCGGCGAACCTCTTGTGGTCCGACATGTCCACCTATGAGGGCTCCTTCCTCAAGTCCTACCGGGGCGCCTTTGAGACGGAGCAACCAGAGCCGATGGAGGTCCTAGAGGCTTTCAATGAACTCGGCTTCGCGGTGACGGGGCACGGCGGTTTTTGGCGCAAGACGGTCCGTGACCAATGGCTTGGGTGCCAAATGAATGCGGAGATCGCCGCGTGCAAGTCCCTTGAGAAGGCGTTCGACGAGTTGTCGGATTGGGATGCTTTCCAAGAGAAGATCTCGAAGGTCTCGGACGCCGGAGCGAAGCGCTTCCTGGCTCGGAATCACCGCAAAATGCGCGCCTACATGACGCGATACGTGCCCGCTGAGAAGAGCGCGACCTCCATGGAGGAGACGGGTTTTTATAAGTCGCACCTCGCTGAAGCGATGACGAGTGGCCTCACGATGGAGGACGACGATCTGTAGCCCAGGTGAGGCGGTTCGACCTCGAGAGAGGGCGTCCGTTTCCTTGCGTGACAGCGTCTGAGGAAACCGCCTGAAGGATCCCTCACCTTGCGTATTCTTCACCTGACACGCGATCTTCCTCCCGCGTCCAAGGGGGGGATCTCTACTGCTGTTGGAGGCCTCATCGCTGCGCTCGGTGACGCAGGTCACCCCTGTGATGCGCTCTCATTTGATGGGTGGCGGCCAAGTCGGCATGAGACGGGGCCGCCAGCACTCTGCGTCGAGGAGGGCGCCCATGGTCAGGTGCTCCGGGTCAGCGGTCCCGCGGAACTGGAGCAGGCGAAGCGCTTCAGCCTTGCCTGCGCTCCCGACCTTATCCACGTGCACCATGGCATGCTCTGGGAGTTTGCGGCGCTGCTCAGGGCGGTGCTCAAGGTCCCAGCGCTCTTCACCCTCCATGTCCACCAAGCGAACCTCAACGCGCTGCGCGGTGTCGATGAACGGACAGCGAGCCTCGACGGCCAAGAGCGTGCGCTGCGCGAGGCTGACTTAGTGTGTGCGCCCTCGCGCGCTTGCTGCGCGGCGGTCGCCCGGGACTACCCGGAGGTCACGCCTTGGACCACGCCCCTGGGTATTCAGGACAGCGCGTGCATCAGAGATGTCGCCGCATCGAGGTCTCCCCAGGCGCCCGAGACGCTGACCTATGTGGGCCGCTTCGCGGACGTCAAAGGCACGCGTGAGTTCTTGGCGGTGGCTCGCAGCCTCCTGCGCCGGAGGCCCGGGCTTCGAGTGCGCGTGGTCGGGGGCGTCCCCGACAACCAGAAGGCGGATCGACGCTGGCGACGTCGATGGTTTGAGGAGACAGCTCCGGAGTGCTTGGAGCGGCTTGAGTTCACCGGATGGGCGTCTGGAGTTGAGCTGACTGGGCACCTTCGGGAGGCGAGCGTCTTGTTGGTCCCGAGCTGGACAGAGACTTTTGGCCTGACGGTCTTGGAGGGGATGCTCCACGGTGTCCCTATCGTCGCCAGCGCTTGCCCGGCCATCGCAGAGCTCCTCGTGGAGGGACACACAGGGCTCATGGTTCCGCCGAGGGACATCGGCGCTTCTATCACGGCAGTGGAGCGACTCTTAGACGATCCAGTCCTCGCATTACAGCTCGCTCGCAACGCTGCTGCGGTTGCGCGTCAACGTCACCTCTGGGGAGCTTGTGTGGTCGACACGATCGAGGCCTACCACCATGTAATCTCCCGGGCTTAGTGCAGCGCAGGGCACGCTAGAACATCCCTGCAGTGATAGGTTGGAGCCTCGTTGGGCTTGCCCTTTGTTGCTTGTGCGAACACAATTGAGGGCTGATGAATCTACTTGTCCTCATCGGTTGCGTGACGATCGCCTTCGCGATCCTTGGGTTTGTGACCCTGATCGCCTTGCTCGCTATGCGCTACAGTCATTGGTCTGCAGAAGTGGGGCTCCCACCGAATCGTTACCTCCTTGGGCTCGCACAGCGGTTTCGGCAATGGGGTAGGGTGCTCGAGACGCGCTTTACGCCGCCATCGGAGCGGCTGCTGACGCTCGCCCATGGCCATGTCGTCAGTCAGTACATGATGACGGCGGCGCGCCTCGGGATCGCGGACGCCTTTGAGCGCGACGCGCGACCCGCCGCAGCAGTGGCTGAAGAGCTGAACCTGCATCCGGGCACGGTGGCGCATATCTTGCGGGTCCTTGCTGGGCATGGGTGCTTTGAGATCGTCGCAGGCACGGAGCATATGGTGCGCCATAACTCCGTCTCCGCGCTGCTGCGTACCGACCACCCCCGCAGTCTGCGCCCCATGTTGCTGATGCTCGCGGAGAGCTACGGGGCGTGGGACAAGGCTCCCCAGATGGCGGGCAGCGGTGTCTCTGTGTTTGTGGAGCGGTCTGGTGGAGAGACTTTCGCCGAGTCGCGCTTCGCGTCGGCGGCCAACCCCGACGAGCGCCCCGTGTCTGGTGAGGTGATGTTGCGCTCTGCTGAGGCCTCGCTCTTTCGCCTGAGCGAGGGGGGGCTCTTGGCGGACTATGAGTGGCATAGCCACGGTCGCATCTTCGACCTCAGTCGCAGCCGTGGGCGCTTCCTCTCGGCCATCTTGAAAGCGAACAAGGAGCTCGTCGGGGTGGTCTGGGACACCCCTGATGCCAGCGTTGCGAGCCAGACATGGTGGTCGCGCTTCGCCGAGGCCGTCGTTGAGCGCGTGACATTCTCAAGCGCCGAGAGTTTGGGTGAGCTGCCGGTGCTTCGCTCAGGGGACGCCCTGCTCTTGGGGTTCGTCTTGAGTACGCTCGACGACGAGAGCGCCCTTGAGCTGCTGATGGTGCTTCGCGGTCACATCGGTGGGTTGGATGTGCCGATCTTGGTCGTGGACATGGTGTTGGAAGATCGAGAGTCAGCTCGGGTGAAGTTGGTGATGGATGCCCAGGCCCGAGGGCTTGGACCGATCCGACACCGCACACAATCGGGCTGGCAGGCGCTCCTGTTGAAGGGCGGCTTCGCTGTGGCCGAGGTCACACCCTGTCGTGGTTACGCCTCTGTCATTCGAGCCCGCCCCTTGGAGGGCGTGACGTTGCCGACTTCACCCTCTGAGCAGAACGGTGAGAAGGAGGCGTCAGGTCCGGAGGGCAAGGCGAATGAGACGAAGCCGTTGCTCACCCCGAATGCGGCGTAGGTGACTGCCTGACAGCCGCACGGAGATGGACCTACGGGGCGCCATAGGATATGACCCCCGTGTACCTTCGCGCACCCGGACCACATTGGAGGAGCGGACGTTGCACCGTGTCATCGTAATCGGTGGAGGGATCTCAGGGCTGGCTTCAGCTTGGGAGATTCGTCAGCGGTGTCCGGGTGTTGAGGTGATCATCCTCGAGGCCTCGAAAGATGTCGGCGGTTGCATTCGGACGGAGCGCCGCGAGGGCTTCGTCTTTGACCATGGTCCAGCTGGCTTCCTCAATCGGCACCCATCGACCCTGCGTATCGCGCGCTCGCTCGGCCTCGCCGACGAGATCGTCAGTGGATGTGAAGAGCGCCGTCGGCGCTTTATCCTCTCCGATGGACGTCTTCGTCGATATCCGGACAGCCCATCGACATTCCTCGGGAGTGACCTGCTCAGCCTCAAGGCGAAGGTCCGCATGCTCATGGAGCCCGCGATCCCAAGATCTCGTCCTCGTGCCGACGAGAGCGTCGGCGCCTTCGCGAGGCGCCGTCTTGGGAAGGAAGCTGCGGAGCTGATGTTTGATCCGGTGATGTCGGGGATCTACGCGGGCAGCTCGGATCGCCTGAGCCTGCGAGCGACGCTGCCGCAGATGGCCGCCGTGGAGGATGACCGACGCAGCTTACTCGTCACCATGTTGCGCTCCAGAGGCCGGGGCCACCGCGGCCGTGGTGCCTCGCCGACGGCCCTCGGTAGCCGTCGCTACGTCTCCTTCAAGGGCGGGATGGGTAGCCTCGTAGATGCCCTGAAAGACGCTCTGCGCGACGCGATCCGCCCTGACAGCCCTGTGCTAGACGTCGCACGTGATGGTGAGCATTGGCGTGTGATGGTCGGCGGAGACGCCCCTTGCGAGCTGGTCGCGGATGCGGTCGTCTCGGCGGCCCCTGCGACCGCGGCGCGACATTATTTGGCCGGCCTCGATCCGCGCATTGATGCGAGCTGCCGCGCTGTTCCCTACGCCCCCGTGGTCGTGGTTGGGCTGGGGTTCCACGAGGCCGACGTGCCGCATCCTTTGGACGGCTTTGGCTACCTGATCCCGAGCCGCGAGCGAGGGAGCGTCTTGGGTGTCCTCTGGCCGACCAGTATTTACCCCGGTTACCGCAGCCCTGACGGTCACGTGCTGATGCGCGTGGTGCTCGGGGGAGAGCGGGATCGCTCGATTTGCGACTCCGATACCGACTCGTTAATGGCTGCGGCTCGTGCGCAGCTGAATCGTGTCATGGGGATCGCGGCTAAGCCGATGTTCGGGAGCGCAGCGCGCTATCCCCTTGGGCTCCCACAGTATCGCGTTGGGCATGATGAGCGCATCGAGGAGATGGACCGCGCGCTCGCGCGATTGCCGGGCCTCCATGTCATCGGAAATGCGTTCAGGGGCATCGGGCTCAACACGTGCACGGCGGTCGCAGAGCAGACCAGTCGGGCCATCGCGAAGTACTTGGGGAGCCGACACGGCGTCACGACAGTCGCGTCGGACATTCAGCCGATTGGTCGGCCTCTGACCCTTGTCTCTGAGGGCTCTAACGTGGCTCGTCGGATCGGGTCTTCGCGATAAAGCGCTTTAGGTACAGACCTAGCCCTACTGTCCCGACTACGCCGACCACTGCGATGATGAGCGAGCCGCTTTGTCCGGTCTTGGTCCAATTGAGGACCGACCAGGCGGAGAAAGAGAGGCCACCAAAGATGGCGGTACCCATGAGTATCTTGTGCATCATGATCAGCTGCATGACGCCAACTTAGAGAGTCTTTAGGGTGGCGCCAAGGGGGATCTGCGTTGACCATTCTATTTGGGTGCCCTATGCAGACATTCACCGCCGTATTGGAGGCACCACCGTGGACGGACCGTACACACGCTACGAACGCTCGACCTTGTGGCTGGTTCGTGGGGGGGATCTCGAGGTGGGGGGCTTGGAGTCCGACGCTCAGCCCTGCTTTGAGGCAGATGTAGGGCCCTTCTATATCTCGAAGACGCCGCTCACGAACATCCAATACGAAGTGTATCGGCCTGAGCATCAGCGTCCGGTGCACAGCCCTGGTGATGACCACCCGGCGGTGGGGATCTCCTTTGAAGATGCTCAGGGCTACTGTGACTGGTACAGCGAGCGGACGGGGAAGAGCTTTCGACTCCCGACAGAGGTTGAGTGGGAGCACGCGGCCAAGGCTGAGACGGACGAAGCGGTCTGGTTTCGCAATGCATCCGATGCGGAGCGCTACGTATGGCACGCCGGCAACAGTGATGGGCGACTTCACCCGCAAGAGGCCAAGCGCGCGAACCCCTTCGGGCTCTATGAGATGCTCGGCGGGGTGTGGGAATGGACGAGCTCAAAGTACCGTCCATACCCGATCGTCGAGGGTGACGGACGGGACGCGCGCGGTGGCTCGGACAGGCGCGTGCTTCGCGGTGGGTCTTTCCGCTGTCCGTTAGAGGAGTTGACGTGCACGTTGCGTCGGGGTGAGTCTCCAGACATCCGCTTGGACGATGTCGGTTTTCGTATTGTCCGTAGCCTGTGAGGAGGAGTGAATGAGCAGTGAATCGGCGCAGAAGTCGCTTGGAGATCGGATTCAGGACCGAGCCGCTGATCTGGTCGGGCGGCCCGGTTTTTGGCTGTGCTTTCTGTGCATCATTGCGAGCTATCCCTTCTACCGTGCGTTTACGCAGGTGTTGCCAAAGCCGCTCCCAGTCCTGAGTCAGGTCGCTGACTTTGAGCTGTCTGACGAATACGGGCAGCCGTACGGAACAAAGCAGCTGAAGTATAAGATGTGGGTCGCAGTCTCGATCTGCACGGCGTGCCCCGATCAGGTCGTGGAGATGGGCAAGAGGCTCTTCCAGATTCAGCATCGCTCACGCGGAGTCGGGAAGCGCTTTCGCTTGGTCAGCATCACGCGCGATCCCGAGCGCGACACCCCCAAGACCCTCGAAGCGTGGGGCAAGGGGCTGCGTTATAGTCCGCGGATGTGGACGCTCTTATCCGGGCCTAAGGCGCACCTAGACAAGATCCACACCAACATCTTCAGCCCGCCCGCCGTCGAGCAGAAGCTCCCAGGCTCGCGCGCCGATCTGGAGACCCGCTTCAAGGTCGCCTTGATCGACACCGAGGGGCAGATTCGAGGGTACTTTGATATCCGCGATGATGAAGGGCTTGAGGCGCTCCTTGGCGCCATGCGCATGGTCATTAACCGGGGGTATTGATGACCAACGTTCACCGGATAAATTTGGATGTTCCTGGTGCTGAGGGACGATTGAGCTGCGCTTTTGCGGTGCACCAGCGGAGCACTGCGTCATACATCGAGACGTGGTCATGTTGAGGCGAGCCATCGGTAAGTTTGTGCTGGCGGTCAGCGGCTGGAAGATCGCCGGGACGCTCCCTGAGCGGGAGAAGTACGTGCTGATCGCCGCACCACATACGAGCAATTGGGATCTCGTGTACATGCTCGCGATCGCGTTCGTGCTCGGGATGAGGATCAACTGGATGGGCAAGGACACGCTCTTTAAGCCCCCCTTTGGCTTCCTCCTCAAGTGGCTTGGTGGGGTCGCGATCGATCGGTCTAAGACGAACAACGTGGTTCAGGCGATGGCGGACGAGTTCACGACGCGTGACCGCCTTATCCTCGCGGTGCCCCCGTCTGGGACCCGCGGGCGCCGCGACTTTTGGAAGTCCGGCTTTTACCACATCGCCCGGACGGCTCAGGTGCCCATCGTGATGGGGTACCTCGACTATGCGACGAAGACCGGCGGCTTTGGTCCGAATCACCTCGTCCCAGGGGACGACCTCGTCTCGGACATGAATGAGATTCGTGCTTTTTACGGTACGCTTCAGGGCAAGTTCCCCGAGAAGGTGAGCCCCGCACGCTTGCGCGACGAAGGGGCTGAGGCGGCGTCTGATGCACGCCCTGCGGCCGACTAGCCGTCGCATGAAGGTGGCCAAGGTACTCGGGCTCCTCCTCCTCGGGTGGAGCGCCACTGCGCTGGCTGAGGACGCGGCCGTCACATCGCCACCTTCTGTGCTCTTATACGGCTTTGAGCCCTACGCTGAGGTCGACGTAAACCCGACGGGGCCCTACGTCGCACAGCTCGCTAGTGGTCACCCCGAGCGTCGCGCTGCGGTCCTCTCCGTGTCCCCGCCAGCAGCGATGGGGAGGCTCTTCGACTTGATGGAAGAGGCCCCCGACGTGATCATTGGGTTCGGCGTCCGCACGGATGTCACGGGGATCGAGGTGAACACGGCTGCGACGAACTGGATCTCGATGCGCACGGAGGGCGAGCTCCCCTATTTTGGAGAGCTTGAGCCCGGTTTGCCGAGCGCGGTAGGCATCAGGGAGCCCTGGCGACGTGAGGTGGAGGCGACGATCAAGGCGAGCGGTGTGGTCGCGACCTTGAGCCCCGATGCTGGCCTCCATGCGTGCAACCTCACGTTCTTCCAGTCCCTCATCCACGCTGCGCCAGAGGCCCGGGTGCTTTTTATTCATGTGGCCCCAGATCTGTTCAGTCGGCCAGGCCTCGAAGCCCAGCTGACGCGCCTGGTGAATGCCTTGCTCAGCCCTTAGGGCGCGCTTGGAGGGAGCCAGCGTCTGCGCTCAAGTTCAGCCGCGATGACCTGCGCTGCATGGGTGTGCGCGACCTCGTTTGGGTGATGGTCGGTCGGGTGAACATGGAGCGCGGCTGCGTCACGATCGGCGAATGAAGGCAGCAGATCGAGGTGGGCGATCCCCCTGCTCTCTAAGGCGGTTTGAAGGCGCTCGTGGATCGCGGCAAAGGGGTAGTGGTCTAAGGACTCCAGCAGCGGCCATAAGACGACGAGGAAGTGTCCACCTCCATCGGTGACGAGCTCGTTCATCGCAGCGATAAGGTCCATTGCCGTGCGGAATGCTTCCTGATTCTCTGGGGCGTAGGTGTCCTCATAGAAGCGCATTGTGCGTTGGTGGATCGTTCGGTTGGCGAGGCGCTCTCTCACGAGCCGTACGAGCGCTGATTGTCGCGCAAGAGGCCCCCAGAATGGGGCGTCCATCACCGCCTCGGCGTACCGCTGACGGTTGGGGAACTGAAAAGCGATGTCCGTCCCATCAGCGGGAGGTGCATGGTTCAGCGGCACGTCATTGAGCACGAAGGCATAGATGACCGTCTTTGGCCGATGACGATCCCGATGGGACAAGTAGCGTTTGGCCGTGTGGCTCGTGAAGGAGGCCGCTTTACCGCAGTTCACGACCTCCACGCGATCACCTAGGGTGGTGTCCAGCTGAGCGGGCCATGTGTCCTTGGCGAAGACCCCGACACCGTCAGTGAAGGAGTCCCCTAGGGCCATGATGCGATGCACATCACGATCAGGGTCAACCGCTCCCTCGTCGCAGCTGCGCCAGACGTCGGTCAGTGGACCGGCGCACCACGCGACAGTCTCCGGGTCATCAAGGTAGCGCGCCTCCTTGAAGTAGCCCCTCGGGTTGTCGTGATAGCAGCCGTCTCGGACCTTCACGTGCGTCGCCCACTGATCGACGGTCAGGCGCAAGACCACCTCCATGGCCCCGAAGCTCACCATGAGGCTCGTGACGGCCAAGAGGCGCTTCCCCTGGGCGGCCTTACCCTCGGCGACCGCCCGTCGCGTCATGAAGCCTGCAAGCAGCGTCATCACGCCCCACGGCGCGAGCCCCCAAGGTCCCATCGGTGCACCGCGACGACTGCGCTCGAGCTCTGCGTCTCTCCCGGGGTTCAGGACGTCCCCCGATGTGGAGGCGTGGCCGAGAGATGCGGTGCTCAGGGTGAGCAAACAGGCGAGCATGAAGATGCGAATCACTCCTCACAGCTAGCGCCCCAGTTGGCGGATTGTCAATTCGCCTTGACATTAAAGTGAACGGCGTTCACATTATGAACATGGTTCACCAAGGCAGCACAGCAGTTGAAGAGAAAGCGCCCCTGGGGCGCCGAGAGAGGAAGCGCCAGGCGCGCATCGAGGGGATCCTCGATATGGGCATGACGCTCTTGGCCGAGGGCGGCTTGGATGCGTTGACCACTCACGCCTTGGCCAAGCGCCTCGACCTGGCGGTGGGGGCGCTCTATCGCTACTTCCCATCGAAGGGGGCGTTGATCGCGGGGCTTGAGCGCCGCGTGGTCGCGGAGCTTCAGGCGGAGCTCGGCGCGATCGTGGAGGCTGCAGAGCAGCGGTGGGCTGACGAGCGCGACGCGTGGGGGCGGTTAGCCCCGATCCTCGCCTTGGCTGCTGGGTTTCGTGAGCTTACGCAGCGGCGGCCCGAGCGGATGGGCCTCATTGGCCGGATCATGGCAGAGCCTGAGCACATCCTCCCTCGCGAAGAGGGCGAGCGAGTGATCTCGGACGCCATCGGGCTGTTGATGGTGTTGAAGACGCCCTTTGACGCGGCGTCAGAGGCTGGGATCTTGTGCCATGGCGAGGACATCTTGAGGCCGCTGCTCTTTTGGGCGGGTCTCCGCAGCGTGTTGCAGACTTTTAAGCTCGAGACCTTTGCGCCGACTGTGATCCGCCCGGACGCACTCTACGACGGCATGGTCACGTCGCTCTTATGTGGTTGGGGGGCTCAGCCCGCTGACGTTGCCCGCGCCCGCGCCGAGGTCGTCGCGTCGCGCATCATCGAGGAGGCTTGAGATGAGTATTGTGTGGGCTGTGATCGCCGGTGCCTTCGCTTGGACGTTCACCGAGTACGGGATGCATCATTGGAACGGGCACCTGTCAAAGGGCAAGTTGACCTTCTCTAAAGAGCACCTCGCTCATCATAAGAAGTTTGATTACGAGTCTCCGTGGACCACTCAGGTCAAAATGGCGATCCCAATCCTTGGC
The DNA here is from genome assembly GCA_049602155.1 of Myxococcota bacterium. Taxonomy (GTDB): domain Bacteria; phylum Myxococcota_A; class UBA9042; order PHBI01; family JBMYRH01; genus JBMYRH01. The sequence goes on from JBMYRH010000013.1 coordinate 172,378, forward strand.
GCCGCCTTTGGTGGGGCTTGGCTCGTCGGGGGGCTGACCGTCGCGATCGCGTTCACGCTCAGCCTAGGTGGCTCCTACCTGGCCTACGGTTGGTTGCATGATGCGTGTCACGTCAGCGCGCCGAAGACCGCGTTTGGTCGATGGGCGAGGCGTCACCACTTCTATCACCACTTTACGAGCGCCAAGTACAACCATGGCGTGACATCTCCCCTCTGGGACATCGTCTTTCGCACCTACCGCGCCCCCGGCCTCATCCGTGTGCCACCTCGTCAGGTCATGCCTTGGTTGGTCGACGAGGATGGGAAGGTGAAGCCGGAGTTCGCCGACCACTACGAGCTGATCGTCAAGCGCGCACCGAAGCACGCAGCTGCAGCCTAGCGCTCGCTGGTGAGCGCTGCGGCCTCTTCGGTGAAGTCGCCTTTGCCCCACTCGGAGTCATTGGTGACCCGCTTCTTGGCGGCCATCTCTGCTTTACGCTGCGCGCGCGCTTCCGCCTGTCGGTCCACCAAGTCGTGGTGCGTCGTGAAGTATTGGAGGCTGTGACCGACCGCATCCTGGAGGGTCTCGAAGCCGTGCTCGTCGAGGCGCGCCTCGAGGCCATCGATCATCTCGCTGACCATATCAAAGCCGTGGAGCATTGGCCCCGTGCAGGATTGGACGGTCTGAGCGCCGACTAAGATGTGCTCGAAGGCGTCGTCCGCGTTACGGATGCCGCCAATGCCGCAGAGAGAGGCAGAGCTGCCCAACGCCCGAGCCAACTCGGAGACCATGCGCAGCGCGATGGGCTTTACCGCGAGGTAGGAGTAGCCGCCTGGTGTGGAGTGACCTGCCACTGTTGGCAGGGGCTTGAGGTCTTTCAGGTTGATCCCGATCACACCCAAGATGGTGTTGATCGCGGCGATGCCGTGTGCGCCACCGGCGACGGCGGCCCTGGCGGGGACGGTGATGTCGGTGATGTTCGGGGTCATTTTGGCCCAGACCGGGATGTCGACTGCCTCGACGACCCAGCGTGTGACCTCTTCGACCTGCGCGGGGTCTTGGCCCATCGCTGCACCCATGCCGCGCTCTGGGTGACCATGGGGGCAGGAGAAGTTCAGCTCGATCGCGTCGACACCACAGGCGGCGGAGCGACCGGCGACCTCTTGCCAGCGCCCTTTGTCATAGCTCTCCATGACCGACGCGATGAGGATGCGGTCTGGGTACGCATCCTTGGTGGTCTTGTAGTAGCCCTCCCAGTCCTCCATCGAGCGATCGCTGATGAGCTCGATATTCTGGAACCCGATGGTCTGTCCATCGTCGGTCTTCAGCTTTCCGTAGCGCGGGGAGACGTTGGTGACAGGGGTCGTGGTCAGCGCGGCGGTCTTCGCGACGACGCCCCCCCAGCCGGCCTTAAAGGCGTTGCACATCACTCGGGCGTTTGTGCTTGGCGGGCCGCTCCCGATGATGAACGGGTTATCGAACTTGAGGCCGTTGACTTCGATAGAGAGCTTGGACATTGGGACTCCGCGTGCGTTTCAGACCGGGGTGCACAGACTAAGCGCGACGGTCTTCTTGGGCCATTATCTCGCGTTGAGGCTAGCGGGGCAATGCTGGCTAACCTTCGAACGCCTCGTCTGTGATGTCGAGGCCACGATCGATGATCGCGAATGCCTCTCTGAGTTGCTCTTCTGTGATGCAAAGCGGCGGATTGCACATGAAGTGCGACCACCGCACGAAGGTGAAGAGGCCATTGTCGCGCAGGTATTTACCGAACGCCGTCATCGCGGGGTGACCGCCATTGTACGGCGCGATCAGGTCCCCGCGGCTGTTTTTCTGCACGTCCATCATCCCGAAGAGCCCGATGCAGCGCCCCTCGCGGACCGATGGGTGCTTGGCCACCAGGCGATCCATCTCCTGACGCATGATGACGCCCATCCGCTGAGCGTTGCCGACCATGTCCTCGTCGATCATGACCTGGAGCACGGCCTCGGCGGTGGCCATCGAGAGTGCGTGGCAGCTGTAGGTGAGCCCTCCCCAGAAGACGTTCTCTCGGAAGTGATTCGCGATGTCGTCGCTCACCGCCATACAACCCAATGGCGCATAAGCGCTCGTGAGCCCCTTGGCCATGGTGCAGATGTCGGGGACGATGTCGCCGTGCTCAAAGGCGAACATCTTGCCGGTGCGGCCGAACCCAGCCATCACTTCATCGCAGACGAGCAGGATGCCGTACTTCTCCAAGAGCGCCTTGAGGCCCTTTAGGTAGCCCTCGGGCGGGGCCAAGATGCCGTTGGTCCCGGTGACCGTCTCGATGAACATCGCGGCGATCTTGTCCGGCCCCTCGTAGGTGATGACCTCTTCCAGGTAGGTGAGGTTGTTCGCCACGATCTCGGCGTCGGTCTGACCGAAGCTGTAGTCGTAGGGGCGGGGATCCATCACGTGGACCACGCCGGGCATCCCCGGCTCATTGGCGAGCCGCCTGGGGTCACCGGTGAGCTGCATCGTGGCGTTCGTCGCGCCGTGGTAGCTGCGGTAGCGGGCGAGGATCTTGTGGCGCCCTGTGTAGAGCCTGGCGGCCTTGATGGCGTTCTCGTTGGCCTCTGCCCCACCGAGGGTGAAGAAGAAGGTGTTGAGGTGGCCCGGCGTAATCTCGCTCAGCATCTTGCCGAGGCGGGCCCGGACAGCGGTCGCAGTCCCAGGGTAGACGTAGGTCAGTTGATCGACCTGAGCCTTCATCGCCTCGCGGACCTTCGGGTGACCGTGGCCGATATTGACGCACATCAGCTGACTGTTGAAGTCGATGATGCGTTCGCCCGAAGGCGTGTACATGTAGATGCCCTCAGCGCGCTCGATAGGTAGCGGGTTGACCGCTTCGCCTTTGGCCCAAGTGTACATCGTGTGCTCTTTGCACAGCGCGATCATCTCGTCGGTGTTCATGTCGTTGCCCCTAAGACATCCAAGTCGCGTCGCTCGCCATCTCCCAGCGGCTGGTCACCTTTCGGGGACGTGTCCAGAAGCGGAAGCCGTCGTAGCCCGTGATGTCACCGTGGCCGAACTTGGAGTCATTCCAGCCGCCGAAGGCGAAGGGTTCACGCGGGACCGGCACGCCGATATTGACGCCACACATGCCCGCAGTGAAGCGGTCGATAGCGTAGCGCGCCACGCCTCCGTTGGTGGTGAAGATCGCAGCCGCGTTACCGTAGGGGCTTGAGTTCTCGAGCGCGATGGCCTCGTCGAGGGTGTCGACGTGGACGATCGACATCACAGGTCCGAAGATCTCCTCGCAGCTCGCAGGCATATCCGGTGAGACGTTGTCGATGAGCGTCGGCCCCACCCAGTTGCCGGGCTGTCCGTCGACCCCAGCCTGCCGGCCGTCGACCAAGACCGTGGCGCCGCGCGCCTCAGCGTCGGAGATGTAGCGGTTGATGCGCTCGACACTCTGAGGGTTGATGATGGCGCCCATATCGTCACCGAGGGCCATCTCTTTGGTCTGGGTCACCATGGCGTCGATGATGTGCTGGACGTCGCCGACGGCGACCATGACGCTGGCCGCCATGCAGCGCTGACCGGCGCAGCCGTAGGCTGAAGCGACCATCGTTGTCGCTGTCAGGTTGAGCTCGGCGTCGGGCACGACCACGAGGTGGTTCTTTGCGCCACCAAGGCACAGCATCTTCTTGCCGGTCTTGGAGCCCCGCTCGTAGACGATCTTGGCGACCTTCGTCGAGCCAACAAAGGCGACTGCGCCGATCTCAGGGTGATCACAGATGCCCTCAACGGCCTCTTTTCCACCATTGATGATGTTCAAGACACCATCAGGGAGACCGGCCTCCTTGAAGAGCTCAGCGAGCCGCATGGCGCTGTACGGCACCTGCTCTGAGGGCTTGAGCACAAATGTGTTCCCGCTCACGAGCGCCTGCGGGAGCATCCACAAGGGCACCATCGTCGGGAAGTTAAAGGGCACGATGCCGCCGCAGACGCCCACGGGCTCGTGAGTCACCTCACAGTTGATGCCGCGGCTCACGTCGAGGTTCTCGCCTTGAGAGAGGTTCGGGAGCGAGGTGCCGAACTCGACGCACTCGATGCCCTTCAGCACGCTCCCTCGAGCCTGCGCGATGGTCTTGCCGTTCTCGTGGCTCAGCAGCCAGCTCAGCTCGTCGATGTGCTCTTCCATGAGCTGCTTCATGCGGAAGAGGACCTGCACACGCTCTTTGAGCGGCGTCGTCCGCCAGCCCTTTAGAGCTGCTGAGGCGGCTTCGACGGCGGCGTCCACGTCCGCGCGGTCTGACCAGACGACCTGGCCCATGGTTTTTTTGTGACGGGGGTTATCGACGTCGATGGTCTTGCCGCTCTGGGCGTCGACCCACTGGCCGCCGATCCAGTTCTTACAGTCGACGTAGGAGACGAAGTCGTAGTCGCGGGCTGCGAAGTTAAAATCAGGCATCGGTGCTCTCCGTAGGGGTGGTCGACTGGGCGCCGCCGGTCATCTTCATGCCGATCAGGTAGAGCACTGCGGCGATGATGAACCCGACAAACCAGGCGTAGGTGTAGATGGACTCAAAGATGGGCGCGACCGAGTCGAGCGCGCCTGCGGCCTTCAAGAAGCCAGGGATATTGGGGATAACTGCGATCACGAAGGCGACGATGGCGACGGGGTTGAAGCCACCCTTGTAGCGGTACGGACCCTGGGCCTTGTACAGCCCATCCAGGTCCAGCTCAGTGCGCCGCAAGAGGAAGTAGTCTGCGATCAAGATGCCGCCGATGGGGCCGAGCAGCGCGGAGTAGCCGATGAGCCACGTGAAGATGTACCCGCCTGTAGACTCGATGAGCTTCCACGGGAAGATGGCCACGCCGATGCCGGCGGTGATCATCGCGCCCATGCGGAAGGTCACCTTCTGCGGCGAGACGTTGATGAACACGTTGGCGGGGCTGACGACGTTGGCCGCGATGTTGGTGGAGAGGGTCGCGATGGAGAGCGCGAAGAGTGAGACCACGACCGCGAAGCCGCCGCCCATCTTCCCGAGGAGCACGGTCGGATCCCAGATGGGCTCCCCGAAGATGGTGATGGTGGCGCTGGTCACAGCCACGCCGATGAAGGCGAAGAGGGTCATCGTCGTCGGGAGGCCGATGGCCTGTCCTAGGATCTGGTCTCGCTGTGTTTTGGCGTAGCGAGTGAAGTCCGGGATGTTGAGCGAGAGGGTGGCCCAGAACCCGACCATCGCGGTCAACGACGGGAAGAAGACCGACCAGAACTGTCCCTCTTTTGGGCCGCCGGGGTCGAACTGGCTTGGGGTAGAGAGCATGTCTCCAAACCCGCCAGCCTCGATATAAGCCCAAGCGAGGAGCGCAAGGCCCATCAAGATGAGGAAGGGCGCCGCGAGAGTCTCGAGGACGCGGATGGACTCCACGCCCTTGTACACGATGGCGATCTGGAGGCCCCAGAAGGCCAAGAAACAGAGGAACTGCGCCACGTTGATGCCAAGGACCGGCAAGGGGTCCCCCGCGAGGCTCCCGTCCGCGATGACGTTAAGGAGCTGGTAGATGGCGAAGCCACCGATCCAAGTCTGGATGCCGAACCAGCCACAGGCCACAAGAGCGCGGAGGATCGAGGGGACATGGGCGCCCTGGATTCCCCAGCTGGCGCGCGCCAGAACCGGGAATGGGATGCCGTACTTGGTGCCCGGGTGACCGTTGAGGATCATCGGGATAAGCACGATGACGTTGCCGAGCATGACGGTCATCACCGCCTGGCTCCAGCTCATTCCCTGCTCGATGAGGCCAGCCGCGAGCATGTAGGTCGGCACGCAGACGACCATCCCCACCCAGAGCGAGGCCATAGACATCACATTCCAGTGGCGCTCGGACTCCGGGACGGGACGGATGTCCTCGTTGACGAGAGATGGATCGGGGTTAAACGACATGACGAGACCTCCACCGATGCGACAGAGTCAGGCCGTCGCGTGCCCTTCTGCTACTGTTCGACGAGCTCGTCGTACGCCTCAGGGCGGCGATCGCGGTAGAACTGCCAGGTCTTGCGGACCTCATCAATTGTCGACAGGTCGAGGTCTGCCACCACCAGCTCGTCATCATCCTCGGAGCCTTCGGCCACGAACTGGCCTCGGGGATCGACGAAGTAGCTGGTGCCGTAAAACTTGCCGATGCCCCAGGGGGCCTCGCTCCCGACGCGGTTGATGGCGCCCACGAAGTACGTGTTGGCCACGGCCGCTGCGGGCTGCTCGAGCTTCCAGAGGTACTGGCTCAGCCCGGCGACGGTCGCCGACGGGTTGAAGACGATCTCGGCGCCGTTGAGGCCGAGCGCGCGCCACCCCTCGGGGAAGTGTCGGTCGTAGCAGATGTAGACGCCGACCTTGGCGTACTTGGTCTCAAAGACGGGGTAGCCGCCGTTGCCAGGCTTGAAGAAGTACTTCTCCCAGAACCCGTTGGTCTGAGGGATGTGCTGCTTGCGGTACTTGCCCATGTACGTCCCGTCGGCGTCGATGACGGCGGCGGTGTTGTAGTACACACCTCGCATGGCCTCTTCGTAGATCGGGACGACGATCACCATCTGATACTTCTTCGCGTACTCCTGCATGATCTTGGTCGTCGGACCGGGGCAGGGCTCGGCGGCTGAGTACCAGCGCGGGTCTTGGCTGGGGCAGAAGTAGGGGCCGTTGAAGATCTCCTGCAGGCACAAGATCTGAACGCCCTTTTTGCCGGCCTCTTCAATGTAGGGGATGTGCTTGTCCAACATCGCCTTCTGGATGTCGGCGACCGGCACAGACTCGTCGTTGACCGGATTGCTTAGCTGAATCAGCCCACAGCGGACCGTTTGGTTACCCATGATGGCGCTCCTCTCGAGATCAGGCCTCGTTGAACGGGGGCTCTGATATAGCCGAGAGGTCGAAAACCGGCAAGGCAGCGCACCAAACCTCGGACAGGCTTAGGTAAAGTCGACCACGACCGGGGCATGATCTGACGCCTTCAGATCACCTTTCTTCTTGCGCCAAGTGCGCTCTACCCAGGCGTCTTGAACGCGCCCGACCAAGGGCTCAGTCATCAACACGTGGTCGATGCGGAAGCCTTGATTGAAGCGGAAGGCCATGCCGCGGTAGTCCCAAAAGGAGAAGGTGCCGGGCTCGATGTGCGGTTCGACGACGTCCTGGAGCCCCCAGTCGGTGAGCCCAGCCCATTGCTCGTGCTCGAGCGGGTGATAGGTCGGCACACCCTGCATCTTCTCCAGGTTCCACACGTCGTGGGGCTTGGGGGCGATGTTGATGTCACCCATGACGACGAGCGGATCGTCGGGCGTGTAGGTCTCTGCGATCCACGCACGGAGCTGCTTAAAGAACCCCAGCTTGTAGGTGAACTTCGGCGAATCGGCCGCCTGTCCCTGAGGGCAATAGAGGTTCACGAACTGAAGCCCGGCTGTCTTGCACGCGACGAGGCGGCTCTGCCCCATGTCTCCCAATTCGAGCCCCATGTGGACGTCCTCAATCGGGGTCTTCGAGGCGATGAGCACGCCGTTCCACTGCTTTTGGCCATGGATGGCCAAGTGGTAGCCGCGCTCCTCGAACATCTCGCGAGGGACCTTGTCTGTCTCCAGCTTGAGCTCCTGGATCCCGAGGACGTCAGGTGCGACGTCGTCGAGGAACGCGCTGACGTACTCAGCGCGCGCTTTCAGGCTATTGACGTTCCAAGTGCAGATTTTCATGGGGCGTCCGTCGCTAAAGAATTGTGCAGGGCGTCGTGAGTTACTCGCAGGCGCCTGCGTTGCATGTCTCGCCGTCGGCGCACTCACCGCAGCTTCCGCCGCAGCCGTCATCGCCACAGACGCTGTCGCCACAAGCTGGCGAGCAGTCCGCAGTGTCCGCCTCTGGTGCTGCGGTGTCCGCTTCGGGCTCTGCGGTGTCCGCCTCTGGTGCTGCGGTGTCCGCTTCGGGCTCTGCGGTGTCCGCCTCTGGTG
>JBMYRH010000013.1:180410-180810 GCA_049602155.1 Myxococcota bacterium
GTGCTGCGGTGTCCGCCTCATTTGAAGGGCCAGCATCCTCGTCAGGGGTTGCCTCAGTCTCGGTGTCGGTTGGCTCAGCGACATCGGTCTCCGGCTCCGGCTCCGGCTCCGGCTCTGGCTCTGGCTCCGGCCTAGGCTCGGGCTCGTTCGCCAGGCACTCGCCCTTCTTGCATGTCGTGTGGTCTGGGCAGGTCATCAGCGTCTTCCAAGACCCTGAGGCACCGTCGCAGTACTGCGCTTTGGTGCCGTCACATCGCTGCTTGCCCGCTGGGCACCGATCGCAGCTGTGCACGCAGTCGGAGACGTCGACCGTCCCGGCGGTGTCTACCGAGGTGCAGAGCCCCTCGACCTCATCGTTAAAGGCGTCCGCGAAGCACTGGTAGAGCTCCGCCAAGTCTTG
>JBMYRH010000014.1:0-172144 GCA_049602155.1 Myxococcota bacterium
GCTTCGGCAGGCGCGGCTTCGGCAGGCGCGGCTTCGGCAGGCGCGGCTTCGGCAGACGATCCGGAATCGGTCGTCTGCGCCCACGACACTCCTACCGAGAGGAGTATCGCGCAGAAAGAGACGATGGTTGCAGAGCGTTTCACAGCTCGCCTCCCTCGTCTTCAGTAAGCTCATTGAGGGCCTGGCTTAGCTTACCCAATCGCTTGGCGCGCTTGTTCTGCAGTTGACGGACGTCTTCGCTCTTTTGGCGCTTCTCTTGCCACGCCACGTCGATGAGCCCGACCTCGGCCTTCAGCACCACCTTATCCATCCGCTCAATAGCGGCCGTAAAGAGCTCACCGCCGATGCGACGACCGATCCGACGACCTTCGTCATCTTGCTCGCTCATCTCAGCCATGTACTCCTCAAGGTGGATGATCTCAGCCCGGATGAGGCCGTGGAGATCGGCGATCTTCGTGTCGACCTCCTGGTCGATGGCCCGTACCACTTGATCAAGTGCCGCCATCGAATCCCAGATCGCCTCTAACACTGCGGAGAGAGCGTTAATCTGGGGAGCCAAGCTCTTCGCCGAACGGGTCGACAGGCTGTCGTAGAAGTTACCCTCGCGCTTAAACGCCGAGACCAAGTTAGCGCGAAGATCGGCCTCATCTTGGGTCGCTGCGTCGCCTGTACCGACCTCATTGGAGGCCATCTGAAGCTCTTTATCGAGGCTCTCAACATCCGCGAACAACGACTTGAGGTTCCCCTTCTCCTGCATGATGTCATCACGCAGATCGCGCTCTTCGTCGTTGGAGAACTTCCGGTTCTCTTCGCTGAACTGCTTGTCGTTGACGTACTCCTCGAGGGCGAGGACCTGACGCCGGACCCCCTTCAGGCGTTGCTGCACGAGAAACGCCTGTCGCTTCAAGTCCAAGAAGCGCTCATCGACGCGCTTCTTGCGCTCCTCGAACTGCTCGAAGGTCATGGGCAAGCTACGGAAGGACGCCTGGAGCTTCCTTCGCCACTTGATGATCTCCATCAACTCATCGCGCTGCTCCCCGTCAACCTTCGGGAGCGCCAACTCACCCTCCGTCTGGAGGATAGATGCGGCGAGCATGACCAGCTGGTTCTGAAGCACGAGAGCTCGGGTCCAGCCGTCTTTGAGGGTCGGGAAGAGCTCCACGCGGTTCTGCGCTCGAACGATCTGCTCAAGCTCCTCGGCGATCTCTTGCGTGAGTCGGATCTGCTTGCGCTGCTCACTGAGGCTGTCGAAGACCTCTGCGACGCGCAACATGTCTCCCCCAGACTCCACCCACTCTGCCGTCCGGTCCGTCAGAGGTGCGTTCAGCACGTCGTTGGAGGCACGACGCTCGAGCAACCACTCGAAGTAACGACTGATGTTCGAGCTGTCATCCATGAACGCGAGCAGCTCGTTACGGATCGGGGCGAAGCGACCCACGATCTTCTCAAAGCTGTCTACAGCGCGATCATAGTCGTTCAGGTAGATGTTGAGACGACCGCGCAGCGCGTGGGCCTCCACATCCAGCTTCGGGTCTTTCACGATGAGCAAAAGCGTGTCGATGGTCGCCAAGGCCCGGTCGTACTGCTCGGCCTTAATGTAGCCCCAGCTCATCTCGTAAAGCGCGACCTCGTAGTAGGAGCTGCGACGGGGGATCAACTGGTAGCTAATCGCCGCCCCCTCCAAGTCGCCCTGCTCCATCTTGATTCGGCCCAAGGCCAACATCGAGAGGTAGCGAAGCTCAGCGGTGTTCGCCCCATCGAGGACAGCCAACTTCTCGAACTCAGCCAACGCATCCTGATAGCGCTTCAGCGCCGTCTGAGCCGTAGCCATGTAAAATCGGGCGCGGTTCGCGTACGCGTCGTCGGTCAAGAGACGGGACAGCAACTGAAGCGCCTCATCGTATCGCTCGAGGCGCACAAGGGCCTTGCCGACCGCATAGCGCGTTTGGGGGCTGCCGTTCCGTGACACATCGTCACCGATCTGGTCGACGATCTTCCGCAATCGTCGGTCATCAGCATCATTGAGCGCCATGTCGATCAAGAGGTACTGTGCCGTGTCGCGCAGCGTCCCTTGCCCAATCCGGATGGCCTTCTTGAGGTACCGCGCGCTGGCCCTCTTGTTCCCTAGCTCCTTCATCGACTGCCCGATCATCAGGAGGGCTTGCGGATATTCCGACTGAGTCTGGAACCGAGGGTTCGCGACGAGATCGAGGAGGATGACGGATGCACCCTCGAAGTTACCGACCTCAAACAGGATCTTTGCCTCGATAACCCGAGTCTCGAGAGGATGATCGCGGATGATCGCGACGGGCTCAGCGAAGTCACGAGACAGGCGTCCAACAGCACGTACGATGTTGTCCAATCGCAGCTCAAACGAGCGGATAGAACTCAAGGTCGAAGAAGCATTCGCCGGCGCCGTCTGGGCAAAGACTGACGGTGTCGCCAACAAGGCGAACAGGGTGAACGCTACAGCGCAGAGCGAGATGCTCCGGCTGGACCAGGGGCGCCCAGAGTCCACGCGCTACTCGCTCCCTGATTCAGCGTCAATCGACTGCTCATCGAGCGTCTCTTTGGTGTAGGAACGCTGGCCCACGCCGAAGGTGATCGAGGGACGATCGGTAAGATCGTAAGTGACATCACCCTTGAGGTACCCCTTGGAGGTCACCGTGGTGACCTTGCCCTTCGTCGCGTAGAACGTGTAGTTCGCTCGCAGCTTGAAGACGTAGTTGTTCATGTAGGTGAAGACAGCGGAGTCGCCGCGGTAGATCATCTCCACCTGCAGGTTGTGGTTACCCGGCGCGACGTTGCCCGCGAAGATCGCGACAGGCTCGTCGGTATCCAAGGCTCCCGTGGCGTTGTCCAGGAGCTTCAAATCTTCACCGTCGAGCCGGTAATAGACTTGGACTGGCTTAAAGCTGCCGCCCATATCGTCGAGGTGATTCACGATCAAGCGTGCCTCGGCGATCACATCGTTCAGGATGCGCTCTTTGAGCAGAAGCAGCCGCGTCTTTGTCCGAAAGATCTTCTCCTTCAGATTGACCACGCGCTCCTCTAGGGCTCGGAGCTTGTGGTCGTAGGCGCGCGTACCCGGCTCGGGAGCCTTCGCCGCTGGGGCTGCTGCAGCACCTGGAATGGGAGCGACTTCAGGGGCTGCGTCGGGGGACGCATCTCCAGTCGCGGGGGGAGGGTCTTCGCTCTGGGCAACCGATATCTGCGGCGCGCTGAGAAGCAACCCAAACGCGATCAAAACGATCATCGGGCGCAAATCTCTCCGCGAGCTGTCTCGGTCTCTAGTGAGACGCGTGTTCAAGATCGAACTCCAGCACCAAAAAAGGACGACACCATCAGCGCGAAAAGGCGTGCACATACCAGATCATTCGATGGTGTCCCAGTGTGTCGACATAGTCTGCCCCCAGGTGCTGGAAAGGTCAACAGGACCCTTGCACTGACAAGCGATCAACGGTCGATTTTGAGGCGATGAAGAGCCGGCTGTCCTCACGCGCGCACACGGGAGGCGCTTTGGGACCTCATCTACACGCCAAACGACTAGATCGGACTCCACGGCTCGGATGTGTCCGTACCGCCTTGATCTTCCTCAGCGGAGGAGTCATCCAAGATCCGCACCGCTGCGGCCACAATCTCCCGCACATTCGAGCCGGTCAGCCCACTGCCATCGAGGGGGATGATGCCGCGCTCCGCGAAGGCCTCGCGCCACAGCGTGAGCTCGTAAGTGTCGTCGAGGAGGTCCGTCTTGTTGAGGACAACGACTTGCGGCAACTGCTGTAATGTCGGCGAATACGCGCTCAGCTCGCCGTTGATGGTGTCGAACGCTTCCAGCGGATCGGGCGCATCGGGGCCAAGGCTGAGCAAGTGAATGAGGACCCGCGTGCGCTCCACGTGTTTTAGGAAACGATCACCGAGACCCTGCCCCTTGTGCGCCCCCTCCACGAGACCAGGGATGTCCGCGATCACGACCTCTCGGTCGCCCAACATCGCGACCCCGAGGTTGGGGACCAACGTCGTAAAGGGGTAGCCACCTACCTTGGCTCTGCTGCGGGTGACTGAGCGGATGAAGGTGCTCTTCCCTGCGTTGGGCAGGCCCAATAAGCCGATGTCAGCCATCAACTTCAGGCTCAAGTTCAGCGTCCGCTTCGCCCCCTCTTCGCCGGGTTGCGCATGGCGCGGGGCTTGCCGTGTCGAGGTCGCGAAGAACGTATTCCCACGACCGCCGCGGCCTCCCTCTGCGACGACGACCCGCGCATCGGGATCGGTGAGATCGGCGATCACCTCCCCGGTCTCAGCGTCGGTCACGACCGTGCCGACGGGTAAGACGATGACGAGATCCTCACCACCTTTGCCAGTCCGCTGCCCGCGATCACCGGGATCACCTGCCGGCGCGCGGTACCACCGCTTGTAACGGTGGTCCAACAGCGTCGTGATCCTCGTATTCGAGGCCACAATGACGTCAGCACCTCGACCGCCGTCTCCGCCATCAGGGCCGCCAAAGGCGACCTTGGATTCACGCCGGAAGGTGACAGCCCCGGGGCCGCCGTGTCCAGCTTCCACCTCGATGGTGGCTTCGTCGACGAAGCGCATGACAGTGCCTGGGCGCGTAGTTGTTTACCGCGCCCGGACTATCAGGTTCCGGTCGGAACGACGTTGATCTTCTTACGTGACCGGCCGTAGCGGCTGAATTCAACCTTGCCGTCACAGAGCGCGAAGATCGTGTAGTCACGTCCCATCCCGACATTCTGTCCGGGGTGAAACTTGGTCCCGAGCTGGCGAACGATGATGTTGCCTGCGACGACATCCTCGCCACCGAACTTCTTCACGCCGCGGTACTGCGGATTAGAGTCGCGACCGTTGCGCGAGCTGCCTTGTCCCTTTTTGTGAGCCATGGCGGCCTCCTCAGTTCAGCGTGATGCCGTCAATGCGAACTCGGGTAAAGTTCTGACGGTGTCCGTTCTTGCGCTTGTAGTTTTTACGGCGGCGAAACTTAAAGACGATCACTTTTCGGCCCTTTCCGTGGTTCACGATCGTGCCAGACACGGTCGCTCCTTCCACGGTCGGGGTTCCGATGCGAGTCTCACCGTCGTCACCGACAAGCAAGACATCGTCGAACGTGATTGCTGCACCTGGCTCACCCGAGATCGTCTCGATCTCGAGGGTGTCGCCTTGAGCAACGCGATATTGTTTTCCACCGGTTCGGATGACTGCGTACATCGGTCATGCCTCCGTCTGAAGGGCCGCGAAGGTAGGTAAGAGGTCTCGTGGTGTCAAGGATCAATCCACAGGGTGCACCAACGGAGCCAAAGAGATGTTGTACGGAGCCCTCGCGATCCCGTTCTCCGTGATGATGGCAGTGACCAACTCCGCGGGCGTGACATCAAACGCCGGGTTCAAGTACGAGACCTCGCTCGGGCCGATTGGTGCCCCGAATACGGTTCGAACCTCATCCCCATGTCGGGCCTCGATCGGGATCGCGTCCCCCGTGTCGATCGCGAGATCGACGGTCGACGTCGGGGCCGCCACATAAAAAGGGATGCCGTGCCGATGGCACATCACGGCCACTTGATAGGTCCCGATCTTATTCGCGACGTCGCCGTTGGCGACGGTGCGATCAGTCCCCACGATCGCGAGGTCGATCGCGCCGCGAGAGATCAAGTGCCCCGCTGCATTGTCAGCGATAACCGTGACGTCAATGCCGTCGCGCGCCAGCTCCCACGCTGTGAGGCGGCTCCCTTGAAGATAAGGGCGCGTCTCATCCGCATACACGTGCACGCCTTTGCCGGCCTCTGCGGCAGCACGAATCACCCCTAACGCGGTCCCGTACCCTGCAGTCGCAAGGGCACCAGCGTTACAGTGAGTCAGGATTCGAGCCCCGTCCGGGATCAGCTCAAGTCCATGACGGCCGATCGCATGATTCACAGCGAGATCTTCCTCGAAGATCGCGGACGCCTCGACGTCCAACGCTGTCAAAAGTGCATCATGATCGGCCGATGCTCGGGTCACGACTGCGCGCATCCGATCGATGGCCCAAAACAGGTTCACAGCGGTCGGGCGCGTATCGGCCATCATCCGGCATAGCCCCTCAAAGGACTCCGCGAACCCGGGACCATCCGCGAGCTTCCGTGCGCCCATCGCCAACCCAAGCGCCGCTGTCACGCCGATGGCGGGAGCACCGCGCACGATCATCGTCGTGATGGCGTCAGCGACACCTCGCGCGGTGTCATACGTCCGGTAGCGCTCCTCATGGGGCAAGAGCGTCTGGTCGAGCAGGACCACGTGCCCTGCATCATCTCGCAATATTGGGCGAACAGACGTTGTCATTTCCGCTCCTTCATCAATCGTTTTACAGCTGCATTGACCGTGGGTGGGTTGGCCCGCCCCTTCGTGGCGGCCATCACACGGCCGATAAAGAACCCCATCAGCTTCTCTTTCCCTGCGAGGTACTCCGCGACCTGCGCAGGGTTCGCGTCGAGCACCTCATTCACCATGGCATCGATCTCGGACGCATCAGTGATCTGACCACCGTGAGCCTCCATCCATGTCGAGGCGCCAACCCCCTCCTTATACATGGCTTGAAAGCAGGCCTTTGCTTGCTTCCCAGAGAGCTTGCCGCTTCGGATCAACTCCAAGAGCTCAGCGAGCTGCGGGGCTGACACGGGAGAGGTCTCGATCTCCTGGCCGTCGCGATTCAACTGCGCGAGCAGCTCTCCTTGGATCCAATTGGCGACGAGCTTCGGATCGCCAACCTCCGTGACGACCGCCTCGAAGTAATCCGCACGAGGCGCGGTCTGAGTCAGCACGTCTGCATCGTAGGCGTTCAGCCCCATCTCCTGCTCAAACCTCGCTCGCCGAGCCCTTGGGAGCTCGGGCAAGTCCGCCTGAATGGACGCGACCCAGTCGGCGTCTAGGTGAATCGGCATCAGATCAGGGTCTGGGAAGTACCTGTAGTCGTGAGCCTCTTCCTTGGTGCGCATCGCGCGCGTTACTCCTGCCGCGTCGTCCCAGAGCCGCGTCTCTTGAACGATCTCCCCGCCCGCCTCGCGCACTGCGATCTGGCGCTCGATTTCATAGGTGATCCCACGGCCAACGAAACGAAAGCTATTGATATTCTTAAGCTCTACTTTCGTACCCAAGGTCGTCTCACCGCGCGGACGAACAGAGACATTGGCGTCGCAACGGAAGTTCCCCTGCTCCATGTTTCCATGGCATACGCCAAGCGCCGTCACGACCTGAAAGAGGGCCTTCATATAGGCCATCGCCTCGTCAGCCGTCCGCATACACGGCTCGCTGACGGTCTCAATCAAAGCGACCCCAGCCCGGTTATAGTCGACAAACGAACAGCCACGCGCACCGTCGTGGACGGTCTTGCCCGCGTCCTCTTCCATGTGAATGCGCGTGAGCTCGAAGTAACGAGGCTCTCCGCCGAGGTCCGCCCAAACCCCACCCCCAGTGCAGATCGGCGCCTCGAATTGGCTGATCTGGTAGCCCTTCGGGAGGTCCGGATAAAAGTAGTGTTTCCGGGCGAATACGCTCGTTGGATGCACGGTGCAGCCGAGTGCCAACCCGACCTTAATGGCCATGGCAACCGCCTCACGGTTCAGCACAGGCAACGTCCCCGGCATCCCCAAGATCACAGGATCAACCAACGTGTTCGGCGGCGCATCGACCCCCACAGGGGCCGCGGTGAAGAGCTTGCTTCGCGTCGCGAGCTGGACGTGGATCTCGAGCCCAATGACTGACTCCCAGCTCATGATGCCGTCCCTCCCTCGGGCTGAACCCCGGGGGGAGGCCCCGCTTGCGCGAGCGCTTGCAAATCCGGGCGACGCTCCGACCAGCTATGCGCCTGCTCGTAGGCGTACCCAACCCGCAGCATCGTAGCTTCATCCATAGGACGACCGATGAGCTGAAGCCCTACGGGGAGCGCGCGCTCATCGAACCCACATGGGATCGAGGCACAGGGCAACCCCGCCAAATTCGCAGGGATCGTGTACACGTCCATCAAGTACATCTGAAGCGGGTCTTCGGTGCGCTCACCGAGCCTGACCGCGGAGACGGGAGAGGTCGGGCCCGCGATCACATCGCACCGCTCGAAGGCCTGTGTGAAATCACGTCGCACCAAGGTGCGAACCTTTTGGGCTTGAAGATAATAGGCATCGTAATAGCCACTTGAGAGCGCATAGGTACCGAGCAGCAAGCGCCGGGTGACCTCAGGGCCGAACCCTTCCGCGCGGCTGACTGCGATCATGTCGTTCAAGGGCAACGCCTTGGGCGTGCGGTGGCCGTAGGCGATCCCGTCGTAGCGCGCGAGGTTCGATGACGCCTCGGCGGTGGCGATGATGTAATAAGCCGGCACCGCGTAACGGGTGTGGGGGAGCGAAACCTCTACCAATTCGCACCCCTGCGCTTCGAGGGCGGAGAGGGCGGTGCGCACCTGAGCCTCCACGCCGGGGTCGAGGCCCTCAGCGAAGTACTCCTTGGGGATCCCGACGCGGAGCCCCTTCACAGGTGTGCGCAGCGTGGAGAGCGTTTGGCATGGAGGTCGCGGGATCGAGGTCGAGTCGAGCGGGTCATGACCTGAGAGGACATCGAGGAGCCTCGCAGCGTCCTCAACGGTGCGGCCGAAGGGGCCCACCTGGTCCAAGCTTGAGGCGAAGGCGATCGCCCCCCAGCGGCTGACCCGCCCATAGGTCGGCTTCACGCCGACCACACCGCAGAAGCTCGCGGGTTGTCGGATGGAGCCACCGGTGTCTGTGCCGAGCGCAAGAGGACAGGTCCCGGCTGCGACCGCGGCCGCCGATCCTCCGGAGGAGCCTCCAGGGACCCGCGCTGGATCCCACGGATTGCGCACCGCGCCGAATGCGGAGCGCTCATTGGATGAGCCCATCGCGAACTCATCCATGTTCAACTTACCGAGGACGATGGCGTCCGCCTCTCGAAGTCGCCGGACAACCGAGGCGTCATAAGGCGGGACGAAGTGCGCGAGCATGGCGGACCCGGCTGTGGTCGGTAGCCCCTCCGTGCAGATCATGTCCTTGACCCCGATCGGCAGCCCTGCGAGGGCGCCGAGCGCCTCACCGGCTGCGCGGCGGGCGTCGATCTTCTCAGCCGTGGCCAACGCTCCAGCCTCGTCAACGTGTAGCCAGGCGTTCATCGACGGGTCGACCACACGGATCTGCGCGAGCGCAGCCTCCGTTAAGGCCACCGATGTGATCTCTCCTGCGCTCAGCGCCTCCAATAGTCGGCTCGCCGACCATGACAAGTTCACCTGCGACATGTCACACGACCTTCGGCACGATGAACGATTCACCATCGTCGGACGGGGCATTGGCCAACGTCCGCTCTCGCGCCAATGTCTCGCCTGGGGCGTCCTCACGAAAAGGCGTGTCGATGTGAACCACGTGCCGAGTGGGGTCGACCTCTGAGAGGTCGAGTTCTTCCAAGGTCGCCACCAGGTTCAAGACGCCCTCAAGCTCTCCCGAGTAACGGGCAGACTCCTCTGCGTCGAGGGCTATGCGCGCGAGACGGGCGACGGTGTCGATGTCCATATCGGCCTCCGACGCCGGCTTATCACATGCCGCCGTGGCTCGCCACGAAGGCCTCTAGAGTCTGACGAATGCGGCCCAAAGCATCTGCGGACTCAGCCTCAGCGCGCAGCACGATGACCGGCTGGGTGTTGGAGGCGCGGATCAAGCCCCACCCGTCTCCAAAATCAATGCGGGCTCCGTCGATATCGATCACGGGGTAGGAGGCCTTGAAGTGAGCGACTGCCTGACCGACGACCTCGAACTTGGTGTCATCAGAGCACGGCAGCCGTATCTCCGGAGTGACATGGGTCTTAGGCACGTCGGCAAAGAGGCTGCTCAGAGGCGCCGATGTGTGACTGACGATCTCCAACAACCGCATGGTCGTGTAGACGGCGTCATCAAAACCAAACCAGCGGTGCTTAAAGAAGATGTGGCCGCTCATCTCGCCACCCAGCAGAGAGCCCTCTTGGAGCATCCTCTCCTTGATAATGCTGTGCCCGACTTGGCTCATAATCGGTCGACCACCATGAGCAGCGATGTCATCAAAGAGGGTCTGCGAACATTTAACCTCACTGACGATCGCGGCGCCTGGGTTCTCCTTGAGGATGGCGCGGCTCAGGAGGATCATCAGCCTGTCCCCCCAGATGATCTCGCCGGCCTCATCCACCACACCGATACGATCCGCGTCACCGTCATACGCCACGCCAAGGTCGGCGTTCGTCTCACGCACTGCAGCGATCACATCCTGAAGGTTCTCCGCCACAGTTGGATCCGGGTGATGGTTCGGAAACCGGCCATCCATCTCGATAAACTTCGGGACGACCTCGACCCCTAGTCGCTGAAGGATCGCGACCGCTGACGGTCCACCAGTGCCGTTCCCGCCGTCGACGACCACCCTCAGCGGTCGGTCACCCAGCGTGATGTTGTTCACCACGTAGTCGACATACACGTCGAAGATGGGGGCCTCTTCTAACGTCCCCGTCCCGTAGACGAAGTCCTCTTGCTCCATGCGCGCTCGCAAGCGCTGAATGGCATCACCGTGCAGCGATGCCTTGCCCTGCATCATCTTGAAGCCGTTGTAGTTGGCAGGGTTATGGCTCCCCGTGATCTGCACACCGCCATCCGCATCGTGATGGAAGACGGAGAAGTAGAGCAGCGGGCTCGGGACCACGCCCACGTCGATGACATCGAGGCCGCTCTCGAGGAGGCCGGTCGCGAAGGCCTCACGAAGGCGGGGACCGTGAAGCCGGCAGTCACGCCCTAAGGTCACGCGCTGCCCGCCTGCCGCTCGGATTTCCGCGGCGTAGGCACGCCCGAGGGAAAGAGCGATCTCGTCCGTGAGATCGACGTCGGCCACACCACGCACGTCGTAAGCGCGAAAGATTTGGGGGTTCATAAGAGCTCCTTTCGGCCCGAGATCTTGAGGAGATCCACGATCTCGCGGATGCGCTGAGCGTCATCCCGGGGGCAGACCATTGTGGCATCCGCCGTGTGCACGACGACGAGATCGCTCACACCCACGGTCGCCACCATCCCATCCTCGGCAAAGAGGACATTGTTGGCACCATCAATCTCCACCACGTCACCCATCGTGTAGGTACTCTCGTTCGCATCACGAAAGTCCCAAAGGGTGCGCCAGCTTCCGACGTCAGACCAGCCAAAGTCACCGGGAATCACTGCGACTTTATCGGTGCGCTCCATCACAGCGTAGTCAATGCTGATCGAGGGCAGCGCGTCGTAGACGTCGCTCAGGGGCTCCGAGTCGAGCCGAGCGAGGCCCTGGGTGACCTCCGGCGCATATTTCGCCATCTCATCAAGCATCAGCTGCGCAGGAGCGAAGAACATCCCAGCATTCCAATAGTAGCGACCATCGGCCAAGTAGGTCAGCGCCGTCTCAATATCGGGCTTCTCTTTAAACGCCTCGACCGATTGGACGCCCGGGGTCACCTCTTCACCAGCGCGGATGTATCCATAACCGGTCTCTGGACGCGTCGCTGGGATGCCCAAGGTGACGATTCGCCCCTCGGAAGCCGCCTCGAGCGCGCGGGCCGCGGTCTCGCGATAAGCGTCCTCATCGAGGATGAGCTGATCGGCCGGCAAGATCGCGAGGACAGCGTCTGGGTCAAGCGCCGCGATATGCTTGGCTGCCCACCCGATGGCCGGGGCTGTGTTCCTCCCCATCGGCTCCTCGAGGACGTTGGCAGCGGGGAGCTCTGGGAGCGCTTCACGCATGGCCTCGCCCAAGACCTCGCCCGTGACGATCAGCTGGCGCTCCGCTGGGACCATTGGGAGCAATCGATCCACGGTTCGACGCACCATCGTGCCACCACCGAAGAGGTCTAAGAGCTGCTTCGGACGTTGACGCCTTGAGAGCGGCCAAAAGCGGCTCCCTACTCCACCCGCCATAATGACGGTCCAGATATGAGAAGAGTCATTCATTAGCTTCCATTCATACGCCAGTAGAGCGCCAGAGCAGCCACTGCGAGGCAATACCACGCAAAGAGATGCAGGCGACCACGACGTAATAGCCTAAGTAAGACCAACAGGGCGGCGGTGCCGGACGCACAGGCGACCACACCCCCAATAATATAGATGCCGAGACCATCGGCGCTGATCACGCTCAGGTCCAGCTTCAACAAGAGCGCCCCGAAAATTGCGGGGACTGAGAGCAAGAACGAGAACGCTGCAGCGGCCTCCCGATCGAGGCCCGAGAGCATCCCAGCAGTGATCGTCGACCCGCTGCGAGAGATCCCACGGAAGACCGCCATCCCTTGGATTGTCCCGACCAAGAGCGCATCACGCACGGTCAGCTCTCGAAGGGTGCGACCTGTTTTCCCCTCGGCGCGCTTTTGCACGACACCAAGGCCAAAGAGGATGCCTGCGTTCAAGGTCAGGGCCGCGGCGATCCAACCGAGATCTAGCGCCAAGGACTCCATCATGTCGCCGAGGCCAATCCCGATGATCCCTGTCGGGACCGAGCCGACGATGACCATCAGCCCCAGACGAAAATCAGCCGCCTCATCAGGGCTCGCGACGCGACGCAATGAGGCCCAAAGCCCCTTGAGAATGCGGCCGATCTCCCTGCGATACACAAACAAGACCGGGACCAACGTCCCGACGTGCAGCACGACATCAAAGAACGTCTGAGGCTCAGCGACCCCAAAGATCCGCTGAATGAGGCGTAAATGACCGCTCGAGGACACCGGCAGGAATTCGGTAAGCCCTTGAACCACGGCCAGCACAATGACCAAGGCGACCGTCATTTCAGGATATGGAACTCCACACGACGGTTCCGGGCACGGCCTTCTTTCGTGTCGTTGGTGTCAATGGGCGTCTCTTCACCGTAGCCCACCGCATCGAGTCGATCGCCCGACACACCACCCTTCTTCTTCAGGTATTTCTTCACCGACTTCGCGCGCTTCTCGCTAAGGCGTTTGTTGTACTTCGCACCGGCCCGCGAGTCCGTATGACCTTCGATCCGGACACGCAGCGAGGCCTTCTTATTCAAGACGTCACCGACCTCATCGAGTAAGTCGAAGCTCTTCTTCAGGATGCGCGAGCTGCCAGTCGCGAAGAAGATCTTCTGCTTCAGCTCGATGCGCGTCTCGGTCACGACGATCTTCTTGTAGAGATCAGGGCAACCATCGTCGTCAGCGTCGCCATCGATATCTTCCGGCTGGTTCGGACACTTGTCGACCGGATCCATGATCCCATCGTTGTCGTTATCCGGCTCAGGGCAGCCGTCGATGTCTTCCCAGCCGTCATGATCCTCGGGCACTAAGGGGCAACGATCGAGGTCGTCTCGAATGCGGTCGTTATCGTTGTCCAGCTCAGGGCAGCCATCTTCGTCGAGGTACCCGTCGAAGTCCTCAGGCTTGTCTGGACAAAGGTCTATCTCGTCGTTGATGCCGTCACCGTCCCGATCGTACTCAGGGCAGCCATCTTCATCCCGATCGCCATCGAAGTCCTCGGGCTCTGTCGGGCACTCATCGATGCCATCATGGACCCCGTCCATGTCCGTATCCGGCTGACACTCATCGCCACGCGACCCTTCCCACGCGATCTTCGCGTTGGCCTGAGCCTTGTTCAGGTGGCGGTCGGCTTTAATCGGTCGGCCGACGCCAGACTCATAGACCGCGAAAGCCAAGTTTGAGCGCGCCTCCGCGAACTCGCGAGGCATGCAGATCTTAGCGGGGACCTCCATCCCCTCAAGGAACCGACCAAGCTCGTCGTTCTTCGAGTCGACGTAGCCGCCGGTCGCGCAAGCGCTGACGAGCCAGCCTGCACACCAGAGGAAGGCGGCGCTAAGGAGAACGCGCTTCAAGGTCGCTCCAGCGCATCACGGGCCTTCAAGCGCTGCTGGAGCACTTGCTGACGCATCTTCTCTTTCTCTGCCTGCTCCACGGCAGCCTTGGCGAACGCCATCGCTTCATTGGCCATCTCAGAGGCGGCCTGATACTCGGCGCGACCATCGATCCGCTTGGCCTTATCCAAGTACAGGACAGCCATCCAATATTCGTAGCGTGCGTTGATCTGCGCATCGGCTTGTTGCGCCAACTCGATCGCGTCCTCAGCGTCGCCCACAGCAGACGCGACTTGGATCGGCCCACAGGCCGCAAGGCACAACAGGGCAGTGAGCGCGAACGCGATGATGCGCTGCAACTTTCTTCGCTCGAGACCATCGCGAACCGTTCGGATCAACCTTGCTCCCAGG
The DNA here is from genome assembly GCA_049602155.1 of Myxococcota bacterium. Classification (GTDB taxonomy): domain Bacteria; phylum Myxococcota_A; class UBA9042; order PHBI01; family JBMYRH01; genus JBMYRH01. The sequence continues at coordinate 14,248 of JBMYRH010000014.1, forward strand.
CTTGTGGAGGGTCAGGCCCGCCGCCTCTCCGTCCATTAAGCACTCTGAAATCGGTACACCCGACGCCGGTCGCTGTCAATCGGACGGCCCTTGCGAAGTTCCACTCTGCCCTCCTATAGTCCGACGCCGATTTCGGTTCTATTCGACACCCTACTCGACGCACCGCTGACATCATGCCCTTCTCCTCACTGCTTACCTCTCGCAAGACCATCGTGCTGGTCCCGCTCTTCCTGATCTGGCTGGTCGGTGATCTGGGCACCAAACATTGGGCTGACATTAACCTCGGCGATCCAAGGCACCCTTTGGTCTTCCGGGCCAGCGCCGAGGATGTGGGCCAGCCCGTCAGCGCGCTGATCGAGCGCCAGCTGCAGAGCGAATCTCCGGCCGCGCTCGCGAGCGCTCTGAAGCATGTGGTGCGGCTGCCTGCCGTCCGGGCCTTCGACCCAGAGACCCGAGTCTTCGATCGGGATGGGGCGATGGGGAAAACACGCGGCATCTACCTATTCTGGCGAGGACAAGACCTCCCTCCACGGCGGCTCAACAAGACAGCGCGAGGCGCGATCACGTATTGGGCACAGAGTGCCTCACCCAAGCTGGATCAATCAGCCCTGTCCTCTGGGGTCGACGACGCATTGGCCGAGATCACGCTGCGACAGTGGTTGAAGTCCAAGCTCCGTCGCCTGAGCGAAGACGAGATCACGCAGCTCGCCGCCTCTGGCATCCACCCGCTGGAAGCCCCGAACCCTCGGGTGGGCCCTTCGACCCTCGTCAAAGCAGACGACGTCTTCTTGCTGGAGTGGCGCCGCATCGACGTGATGGCGGACTGGTGGAAATGGATCTATGCAGAGAACCCAGGCGCAGCGTTTGGGTTCATGAAGCAGGTCCCCGAGACGGCGCGTGACCTGACCTTCTTTGGGCTCACGCTGATCGTCTTCTTTGCGATCGTCGTCTTCGTCATCCGCACGGAGCAGCGCTTCTGGGCCGTCAACCTCGCGCTGGTCAGTATCTTGGCGGGCGCAGCAGGCAATTTCGTCGACCGCGTCCGATACGGATACGTGATCGACTTCATCGACATGCACCTAGGGTTCATGCGGTGGCCGACCTACAACGTGGCGGATATCGCGATCACGGTGGGGATCATCGTGCTGATCGGGGACATCTTGTTCAACAAAGACAGCCCCCTCGCAGCGCCACCCGAGGAGTCCAAAGACGCCGGATAGTGTCCCTCGACGCTAAACGGCTCGATCCCTCGGCCCAGCGCTACTTTTGGATGTCGCCGAGCACCTGCATGACATCGACAGGGAGAGAGACCTGCATGCCGACCTGCTTGTCGTCGGCTTTGATGGTCGCCACGATCGGGCGCTCCGCCGGGACCTTCTTGATCAAGTCAACCTTCGCAGCCAAGCCTGGGATAAACGACACAGCCTTTAGCATGGTCTCCATCCGGATGGTGACGACGCCCATGTTGTCACCCGCAGCGCGCATCATCCCTGACTCACCGCCACCAAACTCAGCCCCTGAGAGCAACGCCTTGGACACATCCATGGCGTTGGGCCCGAAGGTGAGGCTGCCGAGCTTTGATGCCGCGTTGTATCCGATGGTCGCCGCGAACTGGTTGCCCAAGATCCCTTTAAGGGCCGTGAAGAGCTCTGGGTCTCCTTTGTCGAGCTGCGTTGCGGCCGCAAATCGCGCCCAATCCATGCTGACCTTGAGGCCGTTGATGACGTTGCCATCAGCCTTGTCTTGAACAACACCGAGCTTCACGCCAAGGGCTCCACCCATCTCGTTGAGGAGGGGGATGAGGTCACTCAAAGACTTGGCCGTGCCAAGCTCTGGGGGAACATCTGAGCCCCCCTCAGCCTTCATCTTGGCCATCATCCGAGGGAAGACGACATCAAAGATGCCGGACCAAGCGTTGAGGATCTTGACCGGGTCATTAAACTTCGCGACGGCAGCGACCGCGCCTGGGAACTCTTTGTCTGCGTAGATGGAGATCACCGCATCGCCCATCGCTTGCTGCGCCATCACCTTGAGGTGCGTCTCGATCAGCGCGATATCTTCAGGCCGAAGATCCGCCACCTCTTTGTAGGCGTCGATCGTGACCTGATCGATGGCCTTCATCATGCCGTCGAGCTTGCTGAAGTCCATGTTGACGGCCGTGTTGAACATGCCCGTCTTCGGGACGAACTTCGCGAAGCCAATTTTGCGCCCGACATTCGACGCACGGAACGTATCGAGGACCGTCGCGGCCTTTGGCAAAAATGCCCCTGAGACATTGAAGGTCTTCTGATCAAACCAAAGGTTCAAGTCGGCTTGATGAGAGCTCTCGAAGAGCGAAAACAGGCTCTCAACCTCAAAGGCCAAGAGGCGATTCAAACCAGTGGGCTCTTTCCCCTCCACGTCTGAGTAGCTTGCGATCAACTGGCGCTTCGCCTCGGACAGCTCAGGGAGGAAGAGCGCGTAGACGTTATCTAGGTCGATCTTGAGTTCCACCGAGCGCGACGGGAGCCAGCCTCGAAGCTGTGCCTCAAAGAAGGGCTTCCCCTTTGCGAAGAAGCTCTCATGGTCTGTGTAGATGGCGTGACCCTCGACGAAGTCGACGAAGACGGTCTGCCCGTTGTTGTCGTACTTGGCGACATGATCGCCGTCCTTTTGCCGCGCACCATCAGGAAGCGCCGCGAGGACCGCCTCTTTGCTCGACATCGGGAGCGCCATGAACTGCGCCTTGCCCTCGTATTGCTTGGCGTTGAAGAGCATCAAGCGGATCGGCTTATCCGCTTGAATCCAAGCGATATCTTTCCAACCAAGTGACTCCTTGATGCCCTCCTTCGTCGCCGAGATAAACCCAGGCTGAGCGTTGGCTGGGTCCAGCATCTCAAGGGCGGTCTTTGCGGAGTTCAGCACACCATCTAAGGAGCGGAATGCCAGCACTGCGACGACATCCTCAGGGAGCTTCACCCGTGTGACCTCAGGGGGTTTTCCCGGCGGCGTCACTGGAGTCGGGGTCGCGGTCGGCGCGGGGGTCGCCGCTGGCTTGTCCGCGTTCGCGGCTGGGGCTGCAGGCTGTGCGGAGGCCGTCAAAGGCGCGGTCTTGGTCTCGGGGGCAGGCTCACTCTTTGAGCAGCCGACAAGCGCCAGCGTGACAACGAGGAGAAGGGCAGGCGCACGACAAATACGGTTCGACGACATGAACAGAGCTCCGCAAATCAGCTAAAAACGTAGGGCTGGCCGGACCCTAAGCCGCTCACCAATCAGGTGTCAACGAACGCTACACGTGAAGGGCAAAGAGGAGGTCTTGGCCGTGCTGGTTCCGATGGGCCCGGTGGTCTAAAGCGAGGTCACGAATCTTAGAGCACCCCTGACGCCGTCCTATGCGCTCGAACCTGTTTCACATTCCCACGGTCATACGGTTGACAACGTTCCTCTGCACTCGACAAGCTACGGTTTCGTCACGAGAGGGCCGATGTGATCCACGACAAGCCAGCTATCGCCGTTCTCGGCCCCGACAGCGGGGAGACGGAGGAGGCTATCGTCGCCTCTGTGGCCAGCGCTCTCGCGTCCAATGGATACGCAGTCATCGTTTCAGGCCTCGGTCAGACCGCGACAAGCGCCGCTCAAGCAGCGAGCGCGCAGGGTGGCTCGGTGCTCATCGTGGCTGAAGACACTGATGCAGCCGCGGCTGAGCCTCTCGCGAATCAAACGCTCGTGCGTCAGCCGAACCTGCTGCGATGTACCGAAGAGATCCTCAAGCATGCAGACGCGCTCCTCGTCTTGCCTGGAGACCTTCAGGTCCTCGCAGCGGTGACGCAGATCTGGGCTTATGGGACCACTCAAGACGGCCCATACCGGCCCGTCGTGCTCTTAGGCGACGAGTGGCCTCGCCTGGTCAAAGCCTTGGCGACGGCAGCGAACCTCGATCGAAAGCAACGGGCCATGGTCACCTTCGCGTCGGCCCCCGATGAAGCGGTCGAGTCACTCAGGTACTTCATCTCCGCCTGAGCCCGCTCCCCCAAAGAGGGGAGACATCCCGGCACAGCGAGTCCAACCGATATCGCGGATTGCATCGGGGCGGGCAACGCGCCCGGCTCCCTGAGCAGCGTGACGTGGCACGCAGCATCTTAAACCGGCTCCCCGGTCCACCACCTTTAGTCTTCACCACGAAAGGGTGAGGGCCTGTAGGGACTCGGAAGGAAACGCGGTCGCCGACGCCGTAAACGTGCCATGAAGCATGCAGAGAGCTACGGAGCGCGCCGTCGCCCGATGGACGATCTGAGCGCAGCTGGGTCTATCCGGCCAGGATGTCAAAGCGCTCGCAAAGCGAGCCCAAGGACCATAGCAGGGATGACCTCATGAGGCGACATCAGCCACCCTAGACGACGTCATGCGCTCTGATCGACAAGAGACGAGCCCCTCATCTCGCGGGAGATCTGGGGAATGAGCACACAAGAGTCAACGGTTCCTGACTTGATGGCACAGCCCATGTAGAGTCGTGTCTTCCGCCGGCTACTCCTCTGAGGACTGGATGATCGATCCGCGCCGCTACTCACTCGCAATCGCTCAATGCGCCATCATCTTGGCGCTCTTCTTCGTCTACGACTTCGACGAGCGCGGTCACCGTTTTGGTGCCATCGAGGCCACCGCGAAGATCGACCGCTCGGGGATCTACGACTTGGGGCGCGCGCGGATCCTGACCAAGGTGATCGGGCACGTCCGAAGTCACTACGTCGACCCAAGTCGCGTCACGCCTCGAGCCATGCTGCTGGCGTCTGTGCGAGCTGTGCAGCAGCGCGTACCTGAGGTGATCGTCACCCCAGGCCCCGGTAAGCGCCCCGCTTGGGTCGAGATCACGGTAGACCAGACCACCGAGCGCTTTGGTTTGACGCGCGTGCGCGACCTCTATGAGTTTAACTGGAAGCTGATGGACGTCTTCGCGTTTCTCCAGCGTGAGCTGCCCCCAAACACCGACCTAGAGAGCATCGAGTACGCCGCAGTGAATGGGGCCTTGGAGACACTCGACCCCCACAGCGTGATGCTGGATCCAGAGATCTATCGGGAGATGCAGTTAGGCACCCATGGCCGCTTTGGCGGACTCGGCATCCGCATCAGCATCCGTGAAGGTGCGCTCACCATCATGAGCCTGATGGATGACACTCCGGCGGCACGCGCGGGACTCAAGAGCGGCGATGAGATCGCACAGATCGGTGAAGAGTCCACGATCAACATGCCCCTGAATGACGCAGTCAATCGCCTCCGAGGAGCCCCCGGCAGCGAGGTCACTATCTGGATCAAGCGCAAGGGGCTCGGCGCACTCAAGCCCTACAAGGTGATCCGAGAGGAGATTCGAATCCGCTCTGTCGATGAGCGGGATCTGGGCGAAGGGGTGGGCTACGTGCGAATCCGCAACTTCCAAGGCAACACCTTCGATGACCTGAACAGCGCACTGAGCGCCCTTGCTGAAGGCCCCGAGGGGCTCAAAGGGATCGTCTTGGACCTGCGAGAGAACCCAGGCGGCCTCCTCGATCAAGCCATCAAGGTCAGCGATCGCTTCCTAAGCCACGGTACGATCGTCACCACCGTCCGCGAGCGAGGGCGCGCGCGCGAGGAGCGGCACGCGACGCACGCCAACACCCTGGGTGACCTCCCGATCGTCGTGTTGCTCAACCGTGGCTCCGCCTCTGCCTCTGAGATCGTCGCCGGCGCCCTCAAGCACAACGGCCGAGCCCTCGTCCTTGGCTCTACGAGCTTCGGGAAAGGATCCGTGCAGGTCGTCTACCGCATCGATGATGCCGCGCTGAAGCTGACGATCGCTCAGTACCTCACCCCGGGGGACATCTCAATTCAATCCGTCGGGATTGTACCCGACGTCGCGATCCAGCCTGTCCGGATCACCCGCGACCTGATCGACCTCTATCCGGATGAGCTAGACGCCAGAGGTGAAGCCGATCTTGAGAGTCACTTAGAGAACAAAAAGACCCGACGAATGAAGCCCATTCGTCGGCTCCGCCTCCTTCAGCCGGAGGCCGAAGAGGAGACGAAAGAGGACGCCCAAGTCACCCTCGCGAAGGCGCTCATCCTGGCGGGGCCACGCCCTGACCGCCAAGGGATGCTGGTCGCGGCGACGGGCTTCTTAGATCGCCGTGAAAACGAAGAGAGCAGCGCGATCGGCGAGAAGCTCGCGACCCTCGATGTCGACTGGTCCATGGGGCCAAACCCATCCAAACCAAAGCTCATGACAAGTATCACTGTGGTCAGAGAAGGGGAGGCGGGGCCCCTCCGCGCCGGCGACACGATCCGGATCACAGCCCAGGTGAAGGGCGACCCCTCACGCGCCTTGTGGCGCCTCCATGGCCTGATTCGCTCTGAGATTCACGCCCTCGATGGGCGAGAGGTCGTCTTTGGGCATGTGCCCGCGAAGGGCACAAAGACATGGTCGACGACCATGACGCTCCCACGCAGCCTCTCCCATCAAGCAGACCGGCTCGAGATTGACCTCTTTGCTGACGGCAAACCCCTGAAGAGCAAGGGTCATCTGGACATCGAGATCGCGGAGCTCCCTCAGCCTCTATTCGCTTACGACGTCTCCATCTCTGACGACGATGGCAACGGAGACGGGCTCATTCAACGTGGGGAGCGCGTGACCTTGTCGGTGCACGTCACGAACGTGGGAGAGGGCGCCGCCGAGTCCACATTGATGACCATCAAGAACGAGTCCGGCGAGGCCGTCTACATCGAAAAGGGTCGCCATAAAGGGGGCGCGCTGAAGCCGGGCGAGACGCACACCGCAAAGTTTATGCTGAAGGTGAAGGAGTCCCTGACATCACAAGACATCCAGCTCAAGGTCGGCATGGCCGATCTCAAGCTCAGGACATGGATCCGAGACGACCTGACGCTGCCGGTCTTCCCTGCGGCCTACCCTGTCGCGGAGCGCGTGGCCCAAACCGTCGCCGTCTCGGGTGGCGCAGTCCAAGTCCATGCAGGTCCGCATCGCGACACCCAGCCCGTCGCCCTCCTCTCCCGAGACACCGTGCTAAGGAGCCTCGCGAAGGCCGGGGACTGGCTACAAGTCGCGCTGACCGAGAGCCCAGCCCAGGATGGGGAGCCTTGGACAGGGTGGGTACCTGCGAACAACGTCGCAACCTCCAGTGAGGCGCTTAAGACGGACACAGTCACGCGACTCTACAGCCACGAGCCCCCCGCCGTAGAGTTCGACCCCGCAGCGCTTGACACGCTGCTGACGACGGGGAAGTCGTGGACCCTGGCAGGATCAGCGCGGTTCGCTGGCTCGGGGGAGGATCGGCGTTATGTCGTCATCTTCCGTGATGACGACAAGGTGTTCTTCCGGTCTGCTCGACCAGACGCCGCAGAGCGGAGCGAACTCCCATTTTCAGCGGACATTCCCCTCAACCCGGGGCGCAATATTATCCGCGTTGTGGCCCGTGAAGGCGAAGACGACGTGACGGGACGGACCGTGATCGTCTACCGTCGGTGAGCGAAATCCTGAGGAGAGAGATGAGACCCGTGAAATTAATGGGCACAACAACGCTGCGCTGGATGATTCAGGCGCTGTTAATCGCTGCGATGATCATGGTCCCCAGTGTCGATGGTGTGAACACATCGACAGCGCAGGCTCAAGAAGACGACTTCGAAGGTGAAGCCTTCGACGCAGGCGAGCAGTACTACAATCGTGCCTCGCGATACGTGCGATTTAAGGGCTTCTCCAAGGCGATGAAGCTCTTTAAGAAGGCGCTCCCGTTCATGAACGAGGAGTCTGACATCTACTACAACTTGGTGGGTGTCGCTGAGGCCATGGGCCGCCACGAGGAGATCTTCCTCTACGGCAGCGCCTTCCTGCGCCTTGAGCCAGACGGCCTCGACGCTCGAGAGGTTCGCTACAAGGTGATGAAGGCTGAGGGGACCCTCAAAGCGAGCCGCAAGGCCCCCGCCCAAGTGCGATTTGACGTGGATCCACCGGGGACACCGCTCTTCGTCAACGACGTCCCCGTCGGGGTCTCGGGCGGACCAACCGTCGCGCTGCCTGCCGGTACCTTCACCGTCAAGGGCACCATTGACGACTACCACCCCTTCGAGAAGACCTTCGAGGTGAACCCTCGGTCCCCCATGACCGTGAGCGGAGCTTTCGAGAAGATCAAATATTACGGGAAGTTACGAATAGCCGTCTACGAGGCTCCCTGCGCCTGGCCGTGCACCGCGCTGCAGGCCGCGCTAGACCAAGACGACAAAGCCGCAGCTGGTTTGAAGCTGGCTGAGGGTGTCCGGGTCTACGTCAACGACACGTTGATGGGTAAGACGCCGGTCGATGACTTGAAGATGCTTTCAGACCGCTATCTTCTGCGGTTTGAGCGCGACGGATGGGACTCCTGGTCGCGGTACATCAACGTCGGGCGAAACGACACGGTCACGCTTCAGCCCATCCTTGAGAAGACCGCCGCCGCGAGCGCGACGTCGAGCCGTTAACGGAGCAGACCGCGGCGACTGAGACCTCTCGATGATCAAGTACCTTGGCTCAAAGCGGACGTTGGTGCCCGCAATCCTGGAGGTCATCCAGGCTCTCCCAGGGGCGCGGTCGGTCGTTGACCTCTTCTCGGGCACAGCGCGGGTGGGCCATGGACTGAAGAGGGCGGGTTACCGCGTCACGGCCAACGACCACAACACCTACGCAGCGACACTCGCGCGGTGTTATGTGCAGGCTGACCATGCGGACCGCGCGGAAGAGGCTCAACGGCTGATCAATGAGCTGAATCAGCTGCCCGGCGATCCTGGCTACTTTACCGAGACCTTCTGTGAGCAGAGTCGCTTTTTCCACCCCAAGAACGGGGCGCGAATCGACGCAATGCGTGAACAAATTGAGCGCTGGGGGCTCGCGCCTGAGCTCAAAGCGATCGTGCTGGTCTCGTTGATGGAGGCCGCTGACCGCGTCGACTCCACATGCGGCGTGCAGATGGCGTACCTCAAGCAATGGGCGTCTCGCGCGCACAATGACATCGACCTGCGCCTCCCTGCGCTGGTCGAGCGTCCGCAGCATGGACCGTGCCAGGCGACTCAGATGGAGGCCTCAGAGGCTGCGAGGGCGCTCTCCGCGGACGTAGCCTACCTGGATCCGCCTTACAACCAGCACAGCTACTTAGGGAACTATCACATCTGGGAGTCTCTGGTGCTCTGGGACAAACCAGAGGTCTACGGCGTCGCGTGCAAGCGCGTGGACGTGAAGTCACGCAAGAGCCCCTTCAACTCCAAACGCGGGGCTGTCGATGCGCTGCGTGATGTCGTGGAGTCCATCGACGCACGACACCTGGTCATCTCGTTCAGCAATGAGGGCTACATTCCGCGCCCCGAGATGGAGGAGATGCTCGCAAAGCGAGGTCAGGTCATCGTCATCGAGAAGGACTTCAAGCGCTACGTTGGCGCTCAGATCGGCATCTACAACCCCTCTGGGGATAAAGTCGGCGCAGTCAGCCACTTGAGGAACAAAGAGTTCCTCTATGTGGTCACCCCGAACCTCAGTGACCTCGCCGACCTCGAAGCGACCCGCTGATTCAATCAGCCCTTACTTGACCTTCTTGATCTCGCCGCTCTTGAGCTTCGCGAGGTAGTCATCGAGGTCGACCCGCACCTTACCGCTCAGGAGCAAGACTCCTAGAATGTTCGGGAACGCCATCGCGAGGATCATGAGGTCCGAGAAGTCGAGGATGTTGGTCGCTGTGACGATCGAGCCCAGGAAGGTGAACACCAGGAAGAGCAATCGGTAGACCATGGAGGAGCCGTCACCGAAGAGGAACGCCCAGCAGCGCTCTCCGTAATACGACCATGAGATCATGGTGGAGAAGGCGAAGAGCAACACCGCGACGCTTAGAACATGTGGGAACCAAGAGACGACCCCGCCCATCGCCTGGCTGGTCAGAGCGGCACCATCACTCGCGTCCACCGCAGTGCCGTAAGCGCCCGTGAGGATGATAACCAGCGCCGTCATACTGCACACGACGATGGTGTCGATGAAAGGCTCGAGGAGCGCGACGACGCCCTCTTCAACCGGGTACTTCACCTTCGCAGCAGAGTGAGCAATCGCGGCCGAACCAATACCGGCCTCATTGGAGAAGACGGCGCGCTTGATACCGATCACCATGACACCTATGAAGCCGCCACCAACCGCCTGCGGGTCAAAAGCCTCCGTGAAGATCAGGGCCACTGCGGCAGGGACGTCGCCGAAATGAGTCAGGATAATGTAGAGGCAAGCCAGGACGTAGAGGCCGCACATTGCAGGGACAATCTTGTCAGCGACCTGAGCGATGCGCTGAATACCGCCGATAATGACGACACCTACTGCGAAGCTCATCGCCAAGCCGTACATCCACTCATTGCCGATCAGCCAAGGCGCCGAGTGCTTCACTGCGCCGAGCGACTGCACGACCTGGAAGGCGTTACCACCGCCAAATGAACCGCCGATGCAGAGGATCGCGAAGAGCACGGCGAGAACCTTACCGAGGCCCTTTAGGCCCATCTCCTCCAGCCCCTTGGACAGGTAGAACATGGCGCCACCCATGATCCGACCGTCGGGGCGAATCTCGCGGTACTTCTGCCCCAGCGTCACCTCGGTGAACTTAGCAGTCATCCCGAAGAAGCCGATGAGGAGCATCCAAAAGGTCGCTCCAGGGCCGCCGGTCGCGATAGCGATGGCGACACCGGCGATATTGCCGAGCCCGACCGTGGCCGAAAGCGCCGCGCTCAACGCCTGGAAGTGTGTGACCTCGCCTTCACTGTCCTCGTCATCATAGTCACCGCGAACGAGGTCAATCGCGTGGCGGAAGAGCCGGATGTTCACGAAGCCCATCCTGAACGTGAAGAAGATAGCCCCGAAGAGCAACCAAGCGACGACGAAGGGCATGTCGATGCCTGGGATCGTCCAGAAGAGCACCGTGACCATGGCACCGACGACCGCACCAAACACCTCGTCTACAGCGTGCTCGAACCCTTGAGGTTTGGCCTCTGCTGCCGTGTCAGCGACCGTGGCGACGGCTGACTCGGCGGCCTCTGCAGAGTCAGCAGCGGCGGGCGCCTGAGCGATGGCCAACGACGGTGTGAGCATCATAACGAGCACGAGATGGGCGACAAGCCGCTTAATGCGCTTCATAGGGCCTCTTCAAAGACGGTGAAAGCGGCCGGACGATAACGGAAAAGAAGACGATCGCCCAGAGCATCGCTAGTTCAGCGCACCAGAGCGTCGATTACAGGTCGACGAGGGCCTCAATCGGTCGTGACGCGTAAGACCTCTTCGAAGCTCGTCACGCCCTGAGCGAGCTTCTTGATCGCGCTCTCACGCAAGGTCGCCATCCCGTCGGCGCGGGCGGTCCGAGTGATGTCGGGTGACGCATGACCATCGATGACCATGCCGCGCAGTCGATCGCTCATCGGCATCACCTCGAAGACACCGATGCGACCTCGCAACCCCGTATGACGACAATCTGGGCACCCCTTGCCGTGAACGACAGGCAGATGCGGCGCATCCCCGTCTTCAGGCACAGGGAGCCCGAGGGCCATCAGCTGCTCTTTTGAGAGGGCGGTCTCTACACGACAAGATTCACAGACTTTTCGCACCAGGCGTTGTGCGATCACACCGACGACCGTCGACGCGATCAGGAAGGGCTCCACGCCGAGCTCGGCGAGCCGCGTAAGGGCACCACCCGTGTCGTTGGTGTGGAGGGTGGAGAGGACAAGGTGGCCGGTGAGCGCTGCTTGAATGGCATTCTCAGCGGTCTCTTTGTCGCGGATTTCTCCGACCATGATCACATCGGGGTCTTGTCGAAGGATCGTCCGAAGCGCGCTCGCGAAGGTGATCCCAGCCTTCGGGAGCACCGAGGTCTGGTTAAATTCTTCGACGACCATCTCGATCGGATCCTCGATGGTGGTCACGTTCACGCGCTCTGTCGCGAGCACCTGAAGCGCAGAGTAGAGCGTCGTCGTCTTGCCGCTCCCCGTAGGCCCAGTGACAAGGAGGAGCCCGTGAGGTCGCGCAATGAACGACTCGAAAGACTCGAAGTCTGACGGGGTGAACCCTAGATTCTGGATATCCTGCAGGAGGATCTCGGGGTCAAAGATTCGGATAACCAGCTTCTCGCCGAACGCCACGGGGAGCGTCGAGACGCGGAGCTCGATCTCGATATCATCATGGCGCGTCTTAATGCGCCCATCCTGTGGGCGACGCTTCTCAGCGATGTCGAGCCTCGCGAGCGTCTTCAGCCGACTTATTACGGCGCGGTGGACCCCGATCGGGAGCTTCTGAACTGTGTGCAAAATCCCATCGATTCGGCAGCGCACATGCCCTTCGTCACGCTTGGGCTCCAAGTGCAAGTCACTCGCCCCCTGATCAAACGCATAGCGGAGGAGGTAGTCCACGGCGTTTACGATGTGCTGATCATTGGATTCAAGCTCATCGAGCGACTTCATCTTGAAGAGCTGCTCAAGGTTGCCGAGATCAGCACCGGTGTTGAGGTCAGTCTCAGCGGCCTGGAGCGTCCGCCGGAACCCGTAGACCTCGCGGATAATCTTAAGGATATCCGTCTTGGACGACACCACGATGTCGACCTGACCTCCGGCGAGGTTCCGAACCATCTCGATCGCGTCGATGTTGAAGGGATCGTCGGTCGCGAGCCTCAACCTGCCATTTGATCGGCTCAGCGGAAGAAAGCGATGTTTGGTCGCAAACGGACGAGACAACGTGCTCGTGATCAGCTGTGTGTCGAGCTTTAGCGGGTCTATCTTTTCGTAAGGCAGCGACTCGCTGGAGGCGATCGCCTCCATGATCTTATCCTCACTCAACCCATCGAGTTGAAAGCTCGCTAGGAGCTCAACGGGGGTGATCTCGATCAGCTTACCAGCACGACCACCCGCACTACTGCGGCTCAGTCGATAGCGCTGTGCGCTCTGATTTGCGACGAGCTCCTGTGCTTGGGTTTCCCCCAGCAAACCCGAGCGCTGAAGGAGCTCAAGAACATAGTCGAAGTTGAATCGGCCGTTTTGCACAGCGACATGATACCATTTTCGACGCGCCGGTGGGGAGCATGCCCGCTGGCGAGTTAATAAGGCTCGTGCTAAAACAGGCCCCTGAACGGGCGACGGAGACCTATTCCGGTATGGAGATCATCTGCATCAGCTGTTGGCGGGCGTTCGATCACGACACGTCGACGGCCGCGGCGCAGGTCACGTGCCCGCACTGTGGCTTCTCACAGCCAGGTCCGGACCCCTCGAGTCTGAACGCCAAGCTGGACGCCAATACACGCCCATCTGAGGTCGCGACAGCCGACGACGACGCTGGGTTGGACAGCTCATCGACAGACCCCGAGATGCCTGTCATGGAGGCGTCCGAGCCCGCCGCTGAGCCTGCCGAAGAGGCCCCAAAGACGGCCCCTGCCGAGGCGCCACCGAAACGCCCCCAGACCATGGAGTACAACGCCATCCCCAAGGCAGAGGCGACCCCGGCCCCAGCGGCCGCCCCTCCGCCCCCCGCGCCGGAAGAGCCACCGAAGCCAGATCACCGCTGGCGACTGAAGACACCAAGCAAGCTCGTCCTCTATTTCTCCGATCATGAGGCCATGTCGCGCTACCTGACCGGGGATGAAGACACGGGCTACTCGGTCGCGTGTGGCCCTGGTCCATTCCGGACGCTGACAGGGTTCATCACCGCGATGCGCGTGACCGACGACCCCTTGGAGGCGTTGGTCAACGTCCCTCCCGCAGAGGATGACGATAGCGGTGCACCGCAGGCGGCGCCCATCCCATCCGCACCTCGCCCTCGCAGCGGCGCGCGCACAGGCGCGAAATCAGCGCCCCGCTCCGCCGCGAAATCAGAGCCGAACTTGGACAAGAAGCTGCCCTCGGATAAGGCGCCCCAGACGCGACCGCGGACCCGACGACGGCGCACCTCGGCCACCAGCGACTTCTCGTTCCGCAAGACACAAGAGCAGAACCCCTGGCCGGGTCGTCTGCTCTTCCTCACGATTGGGCTCCTCGCTGGCGGTGCAGCGATCTACTACGTGGCTTGGCTGGGCCTGCTGCCCGGAATCGTCTATTGAGCGAGCAGGAGCCGCCCGTCAGTCGATGGCTCGTTCGGAAGTCGGACGGGACGGAGCTGAGGTTCCCCTCGCTTGAGGCGCTGAAGGGCTACATCCTCAGCGGTGTCGTGGCGGCCGGAGACGTGGTCGCCCCTGAGGACGCGAGCTGGGCTCGGGTTGAAGATCTCGCTGAGCTCTCTGCCCTGATGGGCATGATCGCTCCGCCGGCCGAGGAATCAGCCGCCCTGACTGAGTCCGAACCAAGCGACGCCGACCAGCCCGACAACGTCCTAAACAACGTCGCTAACACATCGACCGAAGCTAGCCTTGGGATGAGCGCCGAGGAGGCGGCCGTGATGGCGAACAGCCCCACGACCAAACCACCGCCACTCCCCAAGGACGAGCGAGTTCACATCGAAGAGGAAGACGAGCCCCGGACCGTCTACTCGGGTCCGCCGTCTTTCGATCACGACCCTCCAAGTATACACCGCGACCCGCTCTCGGACTTCTCGAAGGCGCACCCGCCCCTCTCTCAGGCCCTCGTCACGCCGGACAAGAGCCCCCTCGAAGAGGCCACCTTAAACCCCCTCTCTCGCCCACTTCACACCACGACGGCCAGCGAAGATGCGCTCCTCTCCGGGCCGATCACCCATGATGGAGCCGGCTATCCTCTCTCTCGGCCTATCTCAAGAGCCGACAGCGCACCTCAAACTCACGAGGTCATGACGCTGAACCTGCGGCGCGCCCAGCGCCGACGGATCATCATCGGCTCTATCGTCATCGGGATGCTCGTCTCCGCTGGCATCTTCTTCGCCGTGCGCAACATTCAAGAGGCCTCATTGCCGCCCGATGAGAAAAACACTGAGGCCGCAGCTGAAGTGACAGTGGTCCCCGCCAAAGCACCCACATCGCCACCCACAGATGAAGGTGCTGCCCCCCCGGCAACCCAAGAAGCAAAAACCACTGCAGAGCCCGAAGACACCGCTAAAGCCTCTTCCGAGACGCAGAAAGTCGACGCGAAAGAGGCCTCATCAAACGCGACGACAGATGACAAGGCGAGCGCCTCAAAGGTCGCAGGAGCAGCACCGGAGAAGATTGCCCCCACGAAAGCTCCGACGACGCCCGCGAAGTCGAGCGTAGAGGGCAAAGCTAAGAGCGACACGAAGGCCAAGGCCACAAAGGGGGCCAGCAAGAAGGGCTCTGGAGAGCAGTCTCAAGTGGTGACACCGGCAAACATTGATGGCCTCTTAGCGAGGGCGAAGAAGGTCCGAAAGAAGAACCCGAAAGAGGCGCTCCGCCTCTATAAGATCGTCCTCAGTAAGAACCCCAGCCATGGCGACGCCATGCAACTGGCTGCGCGCGCCTATCTGCAGCTTGGCCGCTCCATGGACGCCATCAAGCTGCTGAAGACCTGTCGCAAACAGCGGCCACGATTTAGCCCCTGCCTCTACTACCTTGGCCGCTCGTATGAGCGCGCTGGACAGGGAGCCGCTGCGAAGAAGGCCTACAAGACCCTCGTCGATGAGTTCCCAGGCTCGTCGCTCTCCACCAAGGCGCGAAAAAAACTCGGAGAGTGAGCGTGGCAGCGACCCCCTCGCTCAAGAGTTGGCACCCTGACGGGCGATGGATAAACGTCGATGGCGTGCGCGCCCATGTGGTCCGACGAGGCGACAAGGACCGCCCAAAACTAGTCCTCATCCACGGGTTCTTAATGTCGAGCTGGGCGTGGCGACGCAACATCGACGTGCTCTCCGCCGACTTCGATGTCATCGCTCCCTGTCTCCGCGGGTTCGGGTGGAGTGAGCGCGACACGGGCCGCCACGATCTCTCAGGGCTCGGCCAGTTCGTGCTCGACATGTTGGACGCACTCAAGGTCGATCGCTTTGGCGTGGTCGGTAACAGCCTGGGCGGCGCGTTGGCCATCTGGCTCGCGCGAGTGGCCCCTGAGCGAGTCACGCGCGTGGGGCTCGTGAACGCGCTGGCGATACGCGAGCTCGCCCCAAAAGTCCCCGCGCTTTTGACCATGCCGTTTATGGCCCCACTCTATCGCGTGGCCATTCAACCCACAGTGGCGCGCCTCGGACTTCAAGTGTTGGCCTACAAAAGGCTCCGAGTCGGCGCCGAGTATATCGCGGGATTTCGAGAGCAAGTGCGACCCCGACGGACCGTCCGCACGATGCTCAGCGTCGCCCGTGACTTAACCTCTATCGTCACCTGGGTGGACGCGGAGCTCGAGCATATCGAGCAGCCTGTGCTGATCACTTGGGGAGAGCGCGATGGGATCCTCGGTGCACGCCCGGGCCCCCTCTTGAAAACACGCATCCCCAATGCGCGCCTGATCACCTTCCCTGAGTGCGGTCATTGCCCCCATGAAGAGGCCCCTGAGCGCTTCAATACCGCGATCCGGGCGTTCTTCGCGTGACGATGGATCCTCACACTGCTACAAGCCCTCCCATTGCCTGACCGTATGACAACAAGGGTGCACCATGGAGCATGTTGACGATCTCACCGTCCACTATGAGGACGAAGGCGAAGTCGTAGTCGAGGAGCTCGCCAAGTCCGTGTTGTCCAAAGGCGCTTGGGCCACTGTGCTGTTCAAGTACCGCCAATGGGACAACCGCAAGAACGAGATGAGCGATATCAAGTACACCATTCGGCGCTACCAAAAGCGCAATGGCCAGTACCGCCAGCAGGCGAAATTCAACATCTCGTCGACCAAGCAAGCGACCGGCCTCGTCGATGCCCTGAGCGCCTGGATCAGCGAAGACGGGGCTTAACCCTCGTCGTCCCCTAACCGGGCAATCGAACGCTGAACCTCCAAGACGTCCTCTGCCTTGGGGGCGGCCCTTAGGTAAGCCCGATAAGCCGACACGGCGCGCTCGTGATCACCGAGACCTTCTTCTGACTTGCCAAGGTTGAACCACGCCTGAGCGGAGAAGGGGTTGACCTCGAGGCTCGCGCGATACGCCTTGGCGGCCTCTTCAAAGGCCTGCACGTCGAGGAAGGCGTTCCCCAGCAAGAAGAGGGAATCGAAGTGATTGGGTCGCTCCGCTAGGACGCATGCGACCAGCTGCGCAGCTTCTCCAGGTGCCCCTAAGCTCAGGCGCAGGTCGGCGAGTTCGACATAGGCATCGAGCGCCTCGGGGCGCTCCTTGACCGAGCGACGCAGCCGATCCTCGGCTCGCTCGATGAACCCAAGATCTCGCTCCGCCTTGGCGAGCAGCAAGACGGCCTCATCATCCTCAGGCGTCAACGCAACCACGCGCTCCAGCTCAGCCATCGCGCGCGGGGTGTCCCCAGAGTCCAGGGCGTCAAGGGCCGCATTAAAGTGCTCGGCCGGGTCTGGATCGATCTCCTCACTCATCCTCGCTTCAGCCTCCTACTGAAAATGACCGCTTGCCCTTCACAGGTCGGCCAGCCATCAATGTCATCCTTCAAGGTCAAGCATCCATGATTCCCCACCAAGATACCATCGCAGCCATCGCCACCGCCGCAGGGGGCGGTGTAGGCATCATACGACTCTCGGGTCCGGACGCGATCGCGATCACGAAGCGCCACTTCGATGGGTTCCCAGCCGAACCTCAAGCACGCTACGCCTACCACGGCTGGTGGCGAAATCACGATGGCCAAGCGCTGGACGAGGGCCTCGTGTTGCTCATGCCCGGCCCAGCCTCATTTACAGGTGAGGACGTCGCCGAGGTTCACCTCCACGGTGGTGCCCTTAACCTCAGGCGCGCCCTTGAGGTCTGTACGCAAGCTGGCGCACGCCCTGCCGAGCCAGGAGAGTTCAGCCGCAGAGCGTTCTTGAATGGTCGAATGGACCTCACCCGCGCGGAGGCCATCGCGGATCTGATCGCTGCTCGCACCGATCACGCTCTTGAGACCGCGCGCGCGCACCTCGGAGGCGCCCTAGCCTCACGCTGCCTTGAGGCGAGAGAGCGCGTGATCGACCTTCGGGCGAGGCTTGAGGTCACCATCGACTTTGTCGATGAGGACGTCCCCGTCATCGACCCAGCGGAGCTCGAGGCGGACGCGAGGGGCCTCGCCGAGGAGATGGCCGGGTTAGCCGGCACGTTCAACCAAGGCCGACTCTGGCAAGAGGGTGCGCGAGTCGCACTCACGGGCCCACCAAATGCAGGTAAGTCGAGCCTGTTTAATGCGCTTTGCGGCCAAGATCGCGCCATCGTCACAGCGACCGCAGGCACCACACGCGACACCCTTGAAGCCACGATCGATCTCCTCGGTGTCCCCGTCGTCCTCGTCGACACAGCGGGTCTTCGAGACACGAACGATCCCATCGAGGCAGAGGGGGTCGCGCGCGCCCATCGCGCTGCAAAAGAGGCCGACCTGATCCTCACGCTCATCGCCGAAGACGACACAAACTCCCCTGCACAGAGCGGACTCTTGATCGCCTCCAAGGCCGACGTACGAGCCTCGATTCCAGAGGGTGCCCTACCAGTCAGTGCAGTGACTGGCGCAGGGCTCAAGGAGCTCGAGCGCGCCATCCTCGACCGACTCGGCGGACGCGCAGAGGGCCATGGCCAACTTGTGATCACCCGGACACGGCATCACGCCGCCCTTCAGCGGGCCAGTGGGTGCCTTATCGCGGCGGCAGAGGCCTTGGCCAGCGGTGAACCCGCTGAGTTCGTGGCTGTCGACGTCGCGGAGGCCACCGATGCCTTGGGAGAGATCGTCGGGCTCACGACGATCGAGGATGTCCTCGATCGACTCTTTGGGAGCTTCTGCATCGGCAAATGAACCGAATTGAGAGCGCGCTATAAGGTCTGGCCGGCTTTCGCGAAGGCGGCGACGACGCGCTCTAGGCTGTCTGATAGGGGGAGAGCTAGCGCCACCCCGTCTCGCCAGCTTGGGTGAGATGAGTGCGCTACGATCACACCCGCGACTGCCAACGCGTCACGCAGCGCGGCGCCGTCCGTACCTGGCCGCCGAACCATGACGCACGGCGCGCCCCCCGCCGACGCTTCAAAGCCAGGCAAGGCATGGAGCGCGGTGCGGAGCTCAGAGCGGACGTTGGATCGTGCGACGATCGTGCGGCGTGCTTCAGCCGTGTGATCAAGGGCCAACCAAGCAGCTGCCGCGAGGGGAGCAACGAGCGACGCCACAGCGTCCACCGACCACACTTTGGCGAGCGTTTTAGTCTCTGCGACGGCGTAAAGCATCTGTCCTGGACCCACGCCTGGAATGGCCCTCAAGACAATCAAGCCATCGGTCGGGAGATCGTCGTCTTCAAAGAGGATCAGCGCCGAGTCTGCCCGTGGACGCATCACGCGCGGGAGCCCCGAGACTGGATCAGAGTACGCGAGGGCGGTCTCATCCACGATGACCAAGAGCCCTGCATGGAGTGCCTGTTGAACCGCAGAGAGGGGGGACATCGTCCCCGTAGGGATGTCGGGCCGACCCAAGATCGTAGCGCGGAGTTTCCCGTCACCGATGACGCGCTCAAGAGCGTCGTGCTGCATCTCCCAGTCGCTGCTGCGGCCCACGTCGACGTAGCGGGCACCCTGAGCGAGGATCTGCCGAGTAAACTCTGGTCGGCATGGCGACACGAGGGCGACCTGATCATCCGCCCCCACGAAGGCTCGAATGATCGGCGCCAAGAGCAGGTCCATCGTCGCGCGGGGGAAGATCTGCCCCGCCTCGAACCCTTGGGCTTTCGCTATCGCGTCCCGAAGCATCCAGGCCGACGGCTTCGTCATCGAGAGCGGGCTCACGTTTCGAGCTGCGCGACGCACCACATCTGTCGCGTGCACAAGGCCAGAGAGATCGCTCAAGTCGAGGCCGGGACCAGGGCGACGATCGGGTCGCTGACCACCGGCCCACTCAGGCTCCTCAAGGAAGCGCTGCGATGCATAGCGTTCATCCACCGAGTAAGCATCGCAGTGGAGACGAGTAGGGGCAAGAGCTACCACCATCATGATCCAGTTGTCATGACTCGGACGATTACCCTAAGGTATCGCCCCATTCGGTTCTAGGAGGACCACGTGGCGCAGTCATTCCAAGACATGTTGGCATCGGTCAAAGCACAGATCACAGAAGTCTCTGTGCAGACGCTTCAGGAGCAACTGGCGAGCGACACGCCGCCACTTGTGATCGATATTCGTGAGCCTGATGAGCAGCGCGGAGGCTTGATCCCTGGCTCGGTGACGGTCCCTCGTGGCTTCTTGGAGCTGCGCATCGAAGGGATTCAACCGGATCGCAGCGCCCCTTTGGCGGTGACCTGCGCAGGGGGGACGCGAAGCGCGCTCGCCGCATCTGCACTTGAGGCCCTCGGGTACGACAACGTCACGAGCGTCGCAGGCGGCGTCGGTGGCTGGAGTCGCGCAGGGTTCCCTCTGGAGCATCGTCGGATGCTCGACCAAGACCAAAAAGCTCGATATGCACGCCAGATCATCTTGCCGCAGGTCGGGGAGGCTGGTCAGCAAGCGCTGCTCGACGCCAAAGTGCTCTGCGTGGGTGCGGGAGGCTTAGGCTGCCCTACGACGCTCTACCTCGCAGCGGCGGGAGTCGGGACGATTGGGATCGTCGATAATGACCTGGCCGATATGTCGAACCTGCAGCGTCAGGTTCTCCACGGTGAAGAGAAGGTCGGTACCTCGAAGGTCGCGTCTGCCATCGAGTCTCTGACCCGCATCAACAGCGACATCAACATCGTCCCCCATGACCTGCGCTTGGACTCAACGAACGTCATGGAGGTCTTCGACGGATACGACATCGTCGTCGACGGGACCGACAACTTCCCCACGCGGTACCTGATCAACGACGCCTGTGTCTTCCTTGGCATCCCGAACGTGCACGGCTCGATCTTCCACTTCGATGGCCAAGTCACCGTCTTCAATGCACCCGATGGGGGGCCCTGTTACCGCTGCCTCTACCCCGAGCCACCGCCTCCTGAGTTAGCACCCAGCTGCGCTGAAGCCGGCGTGATTGGAGCGATCTGCGGCATGGTCGGCACCATGCAAGCTGCCGAGACCCTGAAGCTCATCTTGGGGGCTGGAAATAACCTGAGCGGACGGGTCCTCTCAATCGACGCCTTAAAGATGACAGTCCGCGAACTGAAGACCCGTCGCGATCCAAACTGCCCCGTATGCAGCGAGCATCCGACCATCACAGAGCTCGTTGATTACGAGCAATTCTGCGCAGTCAGCTTGTAAGAACTCTCTGGTTTTTTGGATCCCAACCGGGACCACTCCCTACACTGCGGCATGATGCGTCTGTCCACACCCCGCCGGGATCGCCCTCGATTCCTCCACTCTCTAGGTCTCCTGGCCTTCGTGGTCCTCGGTTTATCCTTGGTTTCACCTCCAGCGACCGCGGCCGAGTGCAGCGATTCAAGCGACGACGGCGTCTGCCTCGACGCGGGGACATTTCAGTGGTGTGAAGACGGTGAGCTGAAGTCAGCGAAGTGCCCCGAGGGTCAAATCTGCGTCGCCGATAACCCGTTCTATGATGGCGCGGGGTGCGTCGCGACTGATGAGACCGCTTGTGGCGAAATCTCTCCCGAAGGTGAGTGCACGACCGCCAACGGCGTCGTCTGGTGTGACGAAGGCGTCCCGATGGTCTTCCCCTGCGGAGAAGACAGCGTCTGTGGCTGGGACGAAGACAACGGAGAGTACGATTGCTTACCCCGCTCTAACCTCGCCACAGAAGCTGACGCGCAAAGCTCGGACGACTTCGAAGATGGGAGCGAACCCGAAGCGGGGGGAGAGGACACCGCCACAGAAGAGAGTGACCTGGGTCCAGAGCCTGATGCCCAACTCCCAGACGCGCCAGAACCAGAGCCGGAAGGGACCGAGGAGCCCGAAGGAGTCGACTCCGACGACATGGCAGCGGGCACCATGAGCCCAAGCGTCACCCCGACAGACACGAGCGCGATGGATGAGTCACCTGCCACCGAGGACCCCAGCGACGGTTGCCAGGGTGCTCGCTCTAGCCACAATGGGCTGCTGCTCCTGTGGACCATCGCGCTTCTTATGGTGGTCCGGCGACGCGACGGTAGCGTAACCACCGCATAGCCCCACGGTGCCCTCTAAACCGTGCCGCCTCACCGCGCTCCCAGTCTGGACCCAACGCGACGTCTACCTCAGCCATGCTCAGCGCGAATCGCTCTGGTCGAGCCAAGAGGACGATGAGCGAGCTGGCTGTACCGGTCGCCCGCGCAACCTCCTGAGAGGACATCACTGGGACTATCTGCTGCCCCACCGCGTAACGTGACACCCCCTCGGCGTCCCAAGCAGGCGCCACGATCACAAGCTCGTCGGGAGCTTCAGCCAAGGCCTCAATCGCTCCCTTGAAATCCTGCCTAGGCATAAACCCCTCTGAGCCCTGCTCGAGGTGAAGACCCGCAACGACCAACAAGAAGCAGCACAGCGCAATAGGGACACTGGTGGGGGCTCGCCGCAACGAACAAGACGCACAGAGGACCACCAAGGGGACAAAGACGAGCAGGTTACGCAAAAAGAGCATCGGCTGAAGTTGGTGCATAAGCAGCACCAAGAGAGGACCAGCGATCATTAACCAAGGGACCAAGGGCAAGCGCACCTGGAGAGGGCGGGCCCACGCAGCAATCGCACCCAACATGACCACCGTAACGATGGCCCCATACGCCCAAGGCAATTGCCGTAGATACGCCTCCAAGAGTGACTCACTCATAGGCAACAGGATGAGCGCAAAGAGCGGCATGATGAGCAAGGTTGCCGCGATGACGAGCCCCGAGGCTAAGGTCACCGGTGCAGCGCCCTGAGGCGGCGCTTCGAGCTCACTCTTCGCATCAGCTCGAAGTGACCAGGCCCCCCACAGAGCCAACAACACGAGACCTGCCCCCGAGACGATCGCAATAAGCGATGCCTCAAGAGAGGGGAAGGGGCCAAGTGCGGCCAAGATACGCGAGAAAGGCAGGGTATCGCTGAGGTGCGCTTTCATGACCTCCGGGAGCTCAAACACCTGAACAAACAGCAAAGGCAACCAACACGCGAGGACCGAGAGCGAGACACACTGCCCCTTCAGCCATTGCCTCCTCCAACCCTGTGCCCGAAGTCGATTCGTCCCAAACACGTAGAGGTTCAACAAGGCAACCCAAAGTAAGCCGTAGTAGTGCAGCCCCAAGGTCAACACTTCCAACAGGATGACTGTGCGTAACCCTCTCGTTGTGGGGGCCTGAAGCCACCGCTCGAGTCGCCATACCAAGGCCAAAGCCGCTAACGTAAAGAGCGCATAGGCACGCACCTCAACCGAGTAATGGCTGTGGAACGGAGAGCACGCGAGCAAGAGCCCACCCAAGAGCGCCACGGGCCAACGAGCCCAAGTGTGGAGCCAACTCATGACAAGCACTAAGGTCCCTAAGCCCGCGACCATCGACAGGCTGCGGAGGGCCAAGTCGCTCTGGCCCCAGAGCCCGGACCACGCTTTCAGGAGCATGTAATAGCCAGGTGGGTGCACATCGGTGAACCCAATGCGCGTCATCATCAGTGCCCATGGATCCGAGATGATGGCGGCGCTCATCACCTCATCAATCCAAAACCCCTCGCTCAAGGTGGGGATGCGAACCCACACCGCGACGACGAGGACGACGAGATACGCGACCGCCGTGTACACTCGCTCCGATGGTGCATCAGATGCCATGGTGCGCCCTCGTCCAAAGAGGACACGTCCCCCAGCCTAACGCGCGGTGACGGAGCGAACTCCGTCTCCACAGCTGTCTACTCATCGGGTCCGGTCAACCTGAGCACCGTCCCGATATCCCCTACGACGTAGACGTTGCCTTCACCGTCGCCTGTGATGTCGTAGAGCGTAGCGACCGAGCCGGTCTCCCATGGCGACCAGGCTTCTCCATCCCAGTGGATCATGTGGCCCTCGCTGCCGACGGCCCAAATGTCATCTGCAGCGAGCCCGTAGATGTCCCGCAAGGTGATGCCAAAGGTCGCGTCTTCAAAGTAGGTCCAGGACACGCCGTCCCAGTGAAAGAGGTCTCCCCCCTCACCGACCGCCCAGACATCATCGGCCGTAGCGCCCCAGATGCCCTGCAAATGTGTCGTGTAGAACTCCTCTGTCCCGTCGTCATAGACCTTAGGATCGATGGTCACGCTCGCCCAGGCGAGCTCACCACGCCGCATGATCGTCCCGAGCTTACCGACCGCCCAGACGTCACCACCAGGGAAGCCAAACACCCCACGCAGGTCTTTATCGGTCTGCGAGGCGATCACCTGCCAGACCTCGCCATTCCATTTGAGGATGGTCCCGTTCGCGCCCGAAGCATAGATCTCCTCGGCGTTTCGACCCCAGATGCTCTCCAAGCCCGAGCCGGTCGGCCCATCTATCTTCGTCCACTCCACGCCATCCCAGTGGTTGAGAACACCAGTCAACCCAACTGCCCAGATGTCATCCACAGCCGCGCCCCAAACATCTCGCAGATGCTGAGTCGTTGGAATCGGAGAGTCTTCGACCCAAGAGCCCGCGTGATGCCAGATCTGCGAATTCTCGCCGACGAGGACGCGCTCGCCACCCACGCCCCACGCACCGTCGAGCGAGCCGCCGATGACGAGGTTACCGAAGTGCGTGAACCCATCGGTCTTGTTCCCTTGGAGGATGAGGCCATCCTTACCGGTGATCGTGACCATGCCCGCGTCATCCACCCAGACCGTCTTGAGGTCGAGCATCGCGACGCTTGACGGGATCCCGGTCAGCCCAGTCCAGGACACGCCGTCGTAATGAACGACCTGCCCCGCCTGACCAACCGCATAAATGTTGTCCGCGGCATTCCCGTGAACCCCAAAGAAGTCGCCCTTCAAGGGGGGCGTTGAAGCCATCGTCCAAGTCTCTCCGCTGCCCATGACGATGATCCCGCCATCACCCACAGCCCAGTAGATCGCACCGTCAGCGGTGTACACATCACGCAAGGTCGTCGCGGTGGGGCTCTCGATCTCGACAATCTGACCCGCGATGGACAGCTTAATCTGGCCCGCAGTCCCGACAAGCGCCAAAGAGTCGCCAGCCCCGTATACGCCATACCAGGTCACGTCTGTCCCTGCGCCACCAACCGAGCGCCACATCACACCATTCCAGTGTGCAATCGTCCCTTGGAGGCCCACTGCATACACATCGTCACTCGCTAGCGCAGTAGCACCCCATAGGGTCGGGAATCCGCTGTCGAGCTGCGTGAAGTCACAGGTCGTGTCGACGACCACGTTGTCCACATAGGCCCCCTCGAACGTGTTGAACGAGCCATCTACAGAGTCAAACACGAAGCGGATAGCGACGGTCTGGCCCATGTAAGGTGTGAGGTCGATCGTAACCGGGACAAAGCCAGCGGTCGGGAGTGCCGACAGTTGCGCCTTAGACCACGCAAAAGCCGGGTCACCGGCACCATCAATCTCCACAGTAAAGAGGTCGTAGCCACCGTCAGCCTCAACGTCGAGGAAGAGGTCAAAGGTCAGAGTCGCTGTGCCGCTCTTGGGGAGAACAACTGGTGGACTCACCAGCACACCACCGACCTGCTCGGTGGTGTCATAGTCTGGTGGTGTCTTCGTCGGATCGCCAAAGTAGAGCGAGTAAGGCGGGCTCGCAGAGCGCGTCATCGAGGGCTGCCAAGTGAGCCCTAAGCCATCCTGAACCGTCCAGCCCTGCATGCTCCCGTTGTCGAAGTTGTAGTTCGCGACCTGGTTACCGCAGCACCCCGGTCCACCCACAGCCTCAGAGGCACAGAGCCCATCGACACAGCTGTCGATCGTGCACGCGTCCCCGTTTGAGCACTCCGAGTCTGTCTCACATGCGCCACCGCCGTAGGGACCAAAGCCCTGCGCGCCGCCGCGTAAAATGGTCCCGCTGATGCCAACCGCCCAGAGATCATCCTCCGACACCCCTGCGACCGCGTTCAAGAGCGCGCTGCCCTCTCCCTCGTTGAGCACCGACCACTTGCCTTCGCTGTTCTGAGTCGCCACGACGCCGTTGTTACCGGCGACCACGAGGCGACCGTTCGGACCCGCGTACGCACCCTTAAAGACAAAGTCCGAACTAAGCCCGGTGACGATCTGCTCAAAGAAGCGCTCATCAGGCACTGCGTCTGCGGCGTCATCATCAGACGCATCACTAGAGGCAGCGTCCTCTGTCGATGTCGCGTCACCTGACTCGCTCACGTCGTCCGATGCCACATCTGCAGGGTCGGTGTCTGGACCTGGAGCGACATCTTCGAGGGCCTCTGTGGCATCCTCGACCACTGAATCAGAGGCTTCCGATTCGCCAGTGTCATCCCCTGGGGTCACCTCTCCGCCACCCTCAGTGTCGGACTCGGTCGATGCCTCCGTCCCTTGATCTCCTGAGGAGTCGCTCCCCGAGGTGCCCGAGCCACAGGCCATAAGCGATAGCGCACATCCAAGCGCCAACAGATGAGCCAATCGATTCATGGTCCCTCCATCCGGGTGTAAGCGTGACCGACTCGCCCGACCGCAATGGCCCGGACCCCGTCATGCAACACCGCCTCAAGCACCTGATTCGCGCCAGTGCTCTCTGTCATTATCTCATCGCCGACAAGGCGCAGCGCAGTGCCGTTCCAGCCCACCGCGATGGCGTGCTCTTCAAAGACGCTCAGCCCGTAAAGGAAGAGCTCGGATTGCTCGTGAAGCAGCGTGATCTCACCGCCTGCCGAGGCCTCTAAAACCACCCCGTTATCACCAACGATCAACACACCATCAGCGGTCGGCGCGATGGCATTTAGGCCGCCACTTACACCTGAAGTGATCGCCGTTGCGCTCTCCCCATCTTCGCTTCTGTAGAGCTTGCCAAACCCGCCCGAGATCCACAGGGCCCCATCGCCACCTCGCGTGATGGCGCGGACATCCGTCGTCATCCCAATGGTCCAAGGGGAGAAGCCCTCGGCATCTCCAGCGCGGCGCAGCAGTGTGCCGCCCTTGCCACCAATCACAACAAGGTCAGGCTCATGATGCACGCTCAGCAGATCTGTAAAGGCAGGAACAGACACATCTGAGAGGGTACCCTCCGCGTCACGCACGATGACAGTCCCTGCCTCACCGACGATCCATAAGGCACCATCATCAGCCTCGGTTACGCCGTAGAAATCGGACGTCGTCCCCGTACCAATCGAAGACCATCGTCCGTCTTGGCGGGTCATCAAGAGCCCACTCCGCCCCGTCGCCCAGATGTGACCATCCTGAGACGCGACGAGCCCAGTCAACCCAGACGTCGGCTGTGTGGTCATGTCGCTCCAAACCGAGCCATCCTCGCTGGTCACACCTCCGCCGTCGGCGCCGATGACCATCCAGTGTCCCTCAACGTCATCAACGCCCTTCGCCCAGCCCGCGCCGACGAAATCAGCGCCTGCATGCAGTGGTGCGCCAACCTCCATCTGCTGCCAACTCGTCCCAAGCCACCGCAGCACCGCGCCCGACTCACCAAACGCATAGACCTTATCCGCGCTGGACCCGGCCACCGCGTAAAGATCGAGGTCCTTCGTCAGGTTGGTCGGTTGGCCAACCCAAGAGCCGTCTTGACCATCACGCACCGCGATGGTGCCCCCGGTCCCGACCACAAACAGGCGCCCGTCCATCCCAAAGATGCCGTTCAAGACGACGTTTCCACTGGCGACATGAGAGGTCTTCCAGACGCCGGCGTCGTTGATCACGAGTCGGCCGCCGCTGCCGCATGTCACGACCCCCTCAGCGCCCTCGGTCGTCGTGTCGACGTGGATGCCATAGAGATCGATGTTGGAGGTCTGGTCGACGACACTCCAGCCGTCCTCTGCGTTGGTGTAATTTAGGATGACACCCTCGTTACCTGCCGCCCAGAGATCGTTCGGGCTGCGCCCGTGGACAGCTCTGAGGTGCTGCTGAGTCTGGCTCTCTTGAACTTCCCAAGACAGCTCCTCGATGGCGCGGCGCGCGATGAAGCCCGCTTCGCCTACGACGACGACCACACCATCGCCCGCCCAAATGCCATGCAGCTCAACGTCTCCAAGACTCCCGAAGCTCGCCCAGACCTCTCCATTGTAACGGATAACCTGAGACCCTCCGACGGCGTAGGCCTCATTGGCGTTCACCACAAAGAGGCCCGCGAGGTTCCCGAGATCCCCAAGCGCCTCCGTTTGCCACCCCTCAACAAAAGGCTCTGAGGCGTCCGACTCCGTGACAGAGTCGCCGCCATCACCAGCTACATCGCCTTCGAGACCAGCATCGTCTGGAGTCACAGTATCGGTAACCGCAACCTCACCTGAATCCGACTCAGGCGCTGCGCCTCCATCGTCACCCTCTTGAGGGCCTCCAACATCAGAGTTCACAGGCCCGGTTGACGAGTCCATCGGCTCCGTCGCACCGCTATCGGTCTCCGAGCCTGTCACACCTTCTGTTCCGCACGCACCTGCTGTCAGCGCAAGGAGCATCAGGGCCCATAACGGCCCACGCTTCGACATCGATTTACTGTCCTTTGTTCCTGAAGACGCCAGGATACGTCACGCCCCATCAAGAAGAAAAACGGCGCCCATCAGTGCGCCGTTTTTCTCGCAAAACATGGCCTTTAAAGTTTTGTGAACGTCGTCTGGTCAACCGCCCAAGAACGCCACTTAAGCTGACTGAAGTCTTGGTTCGAGTAGTTGTCGATATCGAAGCCCTCTTTGTAGACGCGCATGAGGGTCAAGATCTTCGAGCCATCAGAGATGCCCGGCGTGCCTTCGATGCTTGGGAAGTCAGGCAGCAAGACGTCGGTGACGTTGTAGTCATTCACGACGATCCACTCTGGCACAGGTCCGGTCATGCCCGGGACCGCAATCTCAAGGTAGGTAAAGTGGGGATCAGGCCCCTCCTTAACCGTCCAAGAGATCTCGTAATCCTCACCCATCGTGCCCATATCCGCCGGGCTGATGTTCTCTGGAACCTGGAGCATCGGCCCAAGCAAGAGTTCGTGGGTACCCGTCGCGGTCGTGAGGCCGCCGGAGGTGCCACCGACTGTGAAGAACGTGGCGTTGAATCCTGGGGGGCTCTCGTCCAGCATCTGCGTGCCGTCCCAGCGGTAGATTGTGCCCTTAGAGCCCACGAACATGACATCCTCGGGGCCAGTGCCCCAGACATCCTCGAAGGTCTCAGTCGTGCCCACCTCGATCTTCGTCAACTCGAACCCATTCCAGCGGAAAATCGAGCCTAGCTCGCCGACGATCCAGACGTCATCAGGGCTCGCGCCCCACACCGAGCGAAGGTTCTGAGTCGTCATGCTGTCAATGGCAACCCACTCCGTCCCGTTGTAGCGGACGATGGCGCCGTAGTTACCCACCGCGTAGACGTCGTCCGGAGCAAACCCGAACACGCCCTGGAAGTTCTTTGAGGTTTGGCTCCCAACCATGGGTGACCATGTCGTCCCGTTCCACCGCTGGATGTTGTACCAGCCGACTGCAAACGCCTCATCAGGGCTCGCCATCCAGACGCTCATCAGGTCATAGGTGGTCGGCACATTCTGCTGTGTCCAGACGAGACCGTCGTAGTGCAGCGCTGTGCCATCTTCACCCACAGCGATCGCGCTCTGATCATCCAGCGCATGCACGCCGTTGAGGTGTGCGTGCGTCCCCGAGTCTTGGTTCGCCCAGCTGTTGCCGATGCTGCGGATGATGAGGCCGTCCGTACCCACAGCGACCATGGAATTCTCGTTCACACCCCAGAGGTCGTAGATGTTCTTGTTCACACCAGTCATCCGAGGGGTCCAACCCTCCTCCTCCCAGGTGTAGAAGGTGTCATCATCGATGCTCTTGATGCCCTGATGCAGGGTCATCGAATAGGGCAGGTTGTCGGCGGTCGAGCTGAACGCACCCGCCAAGATCGTGAAGCTCGCGTCGTAGAGATCCGCGGTGAGCACCTTAGGGACGTTCTCCATCACAAGCGGCTCGTTTCCGAAGCCGAAGGGATGCTCAAGGAACTCCATCGTGCCGTCACTGCCCAAGTCGAGGTGCAGGAACATGTAGTTGAAGTTCGGCCCCGTCGGGTTCTGGGGTGGATCATCCAAGCGGACCGTCATCTCGCCGTTCAATGGGTGGTTCAAGATGATGTCTTGCTCGATGACGTGCGACACCTCCGGAGGATCGCCAATCAGACCCACGACGTGCCGCGCCAAACCTAGCGCATACGCAGTGAACGTCCCCAAGAGCGGGTCGTAGAGGCCAGCCCAACAGAAGATCGCTTGCTCGCCAAAGGGAATGGGCATCTCAAAGCTGAAGTCCTCATTGACCTGCTGACCAGGGGCCGGGAGATAATCTCGAGAGAAGATCGTCGGCTTGGTGAAGTCACAGAAGGCCGTGACCTCACCGTTTGAGGGCACACACTGATGCTCGGATACGCCATTGAGCGGGTAGCACATGTAGCCCTCTGCGCAGTCGGCGTTCGTCCCACAGTGCTGCGTGCAGTAGCGCTGCCCTGCGATCGCCTGCATCGGGATGTCGGAGCACACGAGGCCCCCCGTGCAGTCCGCGTCGACATTGCATGTCGCGCACTGCTCACCAGGGAGGGCTCCCTTGATGTTGCACTGGCCCCACGGGACGGGGACAAATTTCTCCGCGTTAACGAGCTGCCCTTTGAAGATCGGCGGAGCGATCGACGGCGGGTTGCCCGAGCTCGGGGGAGACATCGGGTTGAGGTAGAGGGTGATATTGCTGGCGTCATACTCGACGACGGAGCTCGACGCGTAGCCCTCCTTGGACGCAGAGACCATCTGCTCACCCTCAAGGTCAACACCACTGAACGTGATCTGCCCCTGCTGGTTCGTGTAGCCCTGGAAGGGGGTCGAAGGGTCGGTCCACAACATCACGAAGGCGTCGGGGATCGGAGACCCGTCCCCTCCGCTCAGCACCGTGACGTTCACAGACCCGTCTACCTCGTTGCCCCAGGTGCCCCCAAAGGTGCTCTCTGGGTCAAAGTAGGTGAACGCCCATGGAAGCGTCACAGCACCCTTGGTCATCGATGTGACCGTCACGTCGACCGTGCCGGTGTAGCCGGAGGGTGGCGTACGAGCCGTAATGCTCGTCGGTGAGTTGACCGTCACGTGCGTGGCGGTCTTGCCGTCGATGAGAACCCCTGCGTCGCCAGGGAACCCGCTGCCGATCAGCTCGATAACAGTGCCACCAGCTTGGCTACCCTGAGCAGGGTTGACGATCCAGAGGTCCATCTCTGATTGGTAGGAGAACCCGCCCACCAAGACGTCTGCGATGTCTCCTTGGATGACCGTTACGTTCGCCAGACCCGCGCTACCTGGCGGGGTCGTCGCCGTGATCGTCTCACCGTTAACGACAGTGACGTTCGAAGCGGGGAGCGCTCCGATGCGGAGCTGCAGTCCGCTCTCAAACCCAACGCCGTTGACCGTGATGTCAGTCCCGCCCGTGATCGGTCCGTAGTTAGGGAGGACCTCATAGACGCGCACGAACGCCTGATACTCAAAGGCGTCGGTGAGGGTCGACGAGCCGTTACTGTTGGAAAGCGTGACGTCACATGAACCCACGGAGCCTGACGGCACCTCGACGAGCACAGTGTGCCCACCGGCGTCCACGTTCTTCACCTCAGCGGGCGCCCCCCCAAAGGTGACTGTCGTGTCCTCGACCCCGGTGAGGCCCTTCGCGACGAGCGTCACTAACGTGCCCCCTGATGCGGGGCCGCTCGCCGGCGTGACCGCCAAGAGCGAGGTCACCGTCCCGGGCTCCATGTCGGCCATGTAGGTAAAGCCGTCGTAGCCAATCGCAGAGCCATATCCGGTGGAGATGACCACGTCGACAGGCCCCTCGTCTCCTGCTGGGACAGTGCCCATCAGTCGATCTGGACCCACGACGGTCACGTTCTCAAGGACCGCGGAGCCAAAGCTCACGACCAGCGGCTCGACGAAGCCAGCGCCTCGTACCTCGACTTGATAGCCGCCATCGACCAGGCCTGCAGGCGGCACCACAGCGTCGACGACCGGGTTCTCGAAGTACGTGTAAGCGTCATCGAGGGTCCCGACACCCTCACTGTTGGAGACATGGATGTCGACAGTTCCCGCCACAGCGGCCGCCGGGGTCACCGCGAGGATCGTGTTGTCGTCGACGATCTCCACTTGAATGGCGGAGCGACCGCCGATCAGGACGTTAGAGCCAGCCAAAAAGCCGGTGCCAGTGATCGTAATAGGCTCACCACCGAAGACATGACCACTCGGAGGATCGATGCTGATGACGGTGACCGGGTTGTAGAAGAGGAACCCGCTCTCAAGCTCATCGACCTCTGACCAACCACCGTCACCGTCGGCGTAGGCGACACGGACGTTCACGAGCCCCGGCAAGCGCGGAGGCGTGACCGCGATTAGGCGCGTCTCGTCGAGGACAAAGACATCCTCTGAGGCGCTCTCACCAAAGAAGACCTGGAGGCCATAGCCGAACTTGGTCCCGATGATCTCAACTTGCTCGCCCCCGGAGGCCAAGCCCTTGTTGGGGACGACCTGCGCGATGGTGAGCACGGTGTCCTCAGGGACCATCTCGTCGATGGGGTTCGTACCGGGATCATCCGCCGGATCATCGATCGGCTCGTCGACCGGATCATCGATCGGCGCGTCAGGCACTGTGACACCTGATCCATCGCCAGGCTCAGAGCCGATCGTCGACGGACCCTCTGCGCCCTCGGCTGGCCCATCGACCCCCGCCTCAGCGCCTGCTCCGATTGCGAGGTCACCTGTGCCCGTGGTGTTCGCATCAGAACAGCCCACAGCGGGGACCAAGAGGCTCGCTGTCAGCACGATCGAAATCAAAATACGACGCATCATGGTCTGTCCCTCCGGTGGACGTCCCTCGAACCCTGGGGTTCGTCTTTTCTCTAATTGCCGTCTGAGGGGTCTTCGAGCCCCCCAAACGTCGACTCATTGATCTTCGCCAAGTCGAGCCCGCCAGTGTAACCGTAAGACACGTACTGGTCGTACCCGTAAACAATCACCCCTGCAGGCTCACTGGACGTGATGGTATGTGCACCCGACTTCGTGATCCGGTGACGGTAGACACTGTACGTGCCCGACCCCACTAGTTCGAAGTAACCGGGCGGTATCTCTTCACCATCAATGCTCACGGTCGCCCCTGTGGGGCACGTGATGTTGACGAAGTTCTCCTCGTACTCAGCGGGCGTCAGAATGACTGCGCTGTCTCGGTACTGCTCAAAGGGCACCGCCAAAATAAAGGCGGGGTCTCCTGTTCCAGCGTCTTCAGCTTGTGACTGCTGGGCGATGTTGGGCTCGGGGGCGTCCTGGGCCGCCAAGAACTGCCCCACCAAGATCGGCTTGCCATCGACGGAGTGGATCTCGAAGTGATTGCGGCTCTCGAACTCGAACCACTCACCGGCGTTCAAGATCGGGACGCTGATCCCCTGCTGAGACGGGACCAAGACGACCTGAGTGTTGTCCTCGGCCGCCATGACTCGCCAAATGTCTTTCTCCTGACCGCGATCCCAACTCTTTGTCGCGACGTAGATCGTGCCCCACGTGGAGACCGGGAAGAGCTGCTGCTCAAGGTGGTCCGCACAGCACGTATTGAAGCCTGCATTGACGCAGTCCATCAGATCCGTACAGGGCGTCGCCCCATCATACTCACACACACCTTTGCCTGTGATCGGATCGTGATCGACACATCGCGCATCATTGGGTGCGTTCGCGGCCTCAGAGCCACCGAACACTGCGACACGTTGATCGGTCAGGATCACCGACCCGGTCAGATCGGCCCCTGGTCGGTCTGTCTCGATGTTGAGCACATCGTATTGCTGCAAGGTGAAGAACCGCGTCTCACCCGGCTCCATATGCGGGATGGGCTCCTCATCAGGGGCCCCAGGGTTCACAGAGCCCACCATCGTCGGAGCAGAGACCTGTACACTGACCTTGGTCTCGCCAGGCAAGACAGCGACGACGGTCAAGAAGCCTCGCAATACGTCGAAGGTCTGCTCTCGCGTCATCACGATGTACTCCTGCCCCATCAACGTGGCAGGGAGCAGTAAGCTCGCGTCATTCGAGAAGACGTTCTCATTCTCGAGGGGGTTGAACTGGTAGGCGATGATCGGCGCTGTCGCCGTGATGCGGTACGCCAATGACGCTTGAATCGTGCCGTTCGCGTCCCGCTTAGGTAGCTTGTAGACACGCAGCTCTCCTGGCTGGAGTGGCGCGGTCTCAATAGGGATCCCGTCGGAGTCAAAGGGGACCTTCTTCTCGACACCGCCCTCCTTGAACCACACCTCCACGAGTGTCGGCACCGGAGACTCTGGAGGGTTGGCGACAGCGATCGCGTACTGCGCACCCGCGGCGTCCAAGTAGCCCCGTGAGCCACCCGACACAAAGGCGTTGTCTAAGTCCACGCCCCAGTAATCACAGCCGATGTAGCTGTTGAACTTCACGTTGATCGAGCAGAGGCTCTCGCACGCTGTGCCATTACAGATTTGGCCGGTCGTTCCGCCCTTACACTCGGAGTAGGGCAGCCACTCCATGCCGTCTTGGCTGCACTCGACGACCAGCTCCTCCCCTTGGCACTTTTTGTCTCCTGGGACGCAGGTCGTGCACGACGAGTCGAAGCACGCGCTGTCATTGCCCTCAGGCCCTTTGCAGATCTCTTCTTTCCAGTTGGTTCCGGACTCGTTGCAGATCAGGGCGAGCTTGCCGCCTTCGATCACGCAGGCCTTCACAGATCCAGGGACGCAGACCTGACCAGGGAGCAGGTCGATGACCTCCTCTTCCTCGACATCTGACTCCGATGACACATCGGAGGTCGGCGCCGTCGCATCCACCTCAGCCCCTATGTCACCGACGTTGTCTGGCGTGGAAGAGCACGCCCCTGCGAAGGTCATCAGCGCGACCATGACGGCCAAAGCGCTGTGCCACAAGGTGACTGATAGATGTCGTTTCATGCATCGCTCCATTGTCGCGACCTCAGTCGTGACGGCTCATGACAGCTCGAACAGTTGAAGACTGGATCGGGCCACGATGGCAACAGATGATCCGAGAAGGCACCTTCGGAGTCAAACGCTCACGTGATGGTTTACGGATGCTTTTGCCCCTGTCTGATCACCAAGTCAGCTAAAACAGCCGAGTCCTCTAGCGTTCATTACACGAGGACCCGTTTTGAAAAAAATTGGTTCGAGTACCAGAAACGCGCTCGCGACCCGGGCGCCCACGCGCGCACGCGTAGGTCGACGACATCCGGGCTGCCGTGCTAGAGGACCTGAGAGCCTTCGAAGTCAACGCGAACACAGCGCGGGCGCGACCCGCTGCGAGCGATCCCCCTTGATTCAGTTCTACCACGTCACAAAACGCTACCCGAATGGCATCGAAGCCCTTCGCGACGTGACCGTCCACATTCACGAGGGGGAGTTTGTCTTCCTCTCAGGCCCCTCCGGCGCGGGGAAGACCTCGTTCATCAAGCTCATGATGCTCCTCGAGCACGCGAGCGAGGGCCAGGTCGTCGTCGCCGGACGAAACCTAGATCGGCTCAAGCGGAGTTCGATCCCCCTGCTGCGTCGCTCGATCGGCGTCGTGTGGCAAGACTTCAAGCTGCTCCCGTCGCGGACCGTTTTTGATAACGTCGCAATTTCACTTGAGATCCTTGGAATGCCGCGTCGCCAAATCAATCGCCGAGTCGAGGAGGTCCTCGAGATGGTCGGCCTCGAACGTTACGCACGTTCGATGCCCTCCTGGCTCTCCGGAGGTGAACAACAGCGTGCAGCGATCGCGCGGGCCCTCGTCAACGATCCCCCCATCCTCTTGGCTGACGAGCCCACCGGTAACCTCGACCCTGATCTCTCGATGGAGATCATGCAGATGCTGATCGAGGTTCAAAAGCGCGGCACGACCGTCGTCGTCGCGACGCATGATCGCGGGCTCATGGATCGCTTTGGTCGCCGCGTCGTCTTGCTCAACAAGGGCTTCCTAATCGAAGACGGAGCCCCGATCGAGGTCTTGCCCGGCGCGCCAGGCCAGCTCGATGAACCAGAGGAGGCGTTCGAGCTATGACGAATGATCTCTCTCCGACCCGGATCGCCCTTTACCTTCGAGAGGCCTGGAGCAACATCCTAGGCTCCCCCTTGTTGACATTGGTCGCTGTGCTGACCATCGCCGTGAGCCTCATCTTGGTGGGGTTCTTCGGCACACTCCTCGTCAACGCCAATCACATCCTCGATGCAATGGCTCAAGACCTTCGAATCACGGTCTACCTCGATCCGAGCATCGACGCGGCGTCGGTCAACGCACTCCAAGAGCGCATCGCCACACGTGACGAGGTCGCCCAGACCGCGTTCTTAAGCGCCGACGATGATCGGCAGCGCAATCGAGAGCTGCTAGACGCCGAGCTCCTGAAGGGGCTCGACCAAGATGCTATCCCTGGTCAGCCCGCGATTGAGATTCAGCTCGAACCCAGGCAACGCACCAAAGAGGACTTCACTCGAATCACGGAGTGGGTCGGCGAGCTCGCGGGCGTCGATGGTGTCCAGGAACTCTACTTCGGCGCTGATAAAATTCGCGTGCTCTTCGCCGTGATCGATCTGCTCAGGGTGATTGGCTTCATCATCTGCGTGATCATCGTCGCCGCAGCCGTCTTCTTCACCTTCTCCACGATCAAGCTCGCGGTGTACTCAAGGAAAGAGGAGATCGAAGTGCTGCGCTTGGTGGGAGCGACGAGCACATTTATCCGCACGCCATTTTATCTTGAAGGTGCGTTCGCCGGGCTCCTAGGGACCCTCACCGCGCTGATCATCGTCGCCTTCATTCACTCCCGCTTGATCGCCTTCGTGGAAGAAGAGCATCTGCTCAACGTCCGCTTCGATCTGTTGCCCGCTGGGATGTTGGCTTGGTTCCTCGTCGGCGGCGTCGCACTAGGGCTCGCAGGAAGCGCGCTGAGCGTTCGGCGTCACCTGAAGGACTAGAGAGCGATGTCGATCTGGATATCCAAGTTAGTCCTGACAGGCCTCGCCATTCAGGTCGGGCTCGTCGATCCCGACACCCTGCTGGTCCCAGAACCGCAAGCGCCTCCAGTGCGTCACCCCGCGGAAGATATCAACAGGCTGTTGCGCGCTGAGCTCTCTATCCTCGAGGCCGTTCAGGACCTGGATATGGACATCGCGAAGCGCTCCTCCGACCTGGACCGACTCCAGGAACAGCAGCGCATCGTGAGCGATGATGTCGCCACGATGTCCGAGCGTTTTGACCAGCTTACTCACGACTTGGACGAGGCCCGTGTGCTCGTTCAAAGGCGCCTCAGGGCCATGGCACAGCTCAAGCGAACCGAGCCATACCAAGTGCTCTTCGCCTCTGAATCGTATGCCCAATACCTGCGCAGGACACGGGCCTTAGAGCGCCTCTTGGAGAGTGACCGCGAGCGCATCACGACCTTCCAAAGCCAGCTCGAGACCTGGGAAGCCTCGAAGAGTGACCTAGAGCGCCGCCGAGAGAACCTCAAGCGCACGGGGGAGACGATCAGTCACCTCCTCAAGCAGCTCAACTGGGATCGTGAAGAGAAGGCCTCGCTGCTAGAGGCTGTGCAAGACAAGCGCGCCTTTCACGCCAAGGTGGGCGCGGAGCTGAAGTCGATCGATAAAGAGCTCCGAGAGCGCGTTCAGGCGCTCCGGGACGACACGCGGAGCAGGCTGTGGTTCGAGCAGCGCCAAGGCAAGCTCCTAATGCCCATTTGGAAGGGCGAGGTCATCGGCCGCTTTGGCATTCGAACCAACCGCCGCTTTGGCACCCGCACGGTGCATCGCGGTTTGCACATCGTCCCTCAAACCTGGGACGGCAAACGCAACGTCAACGTGCGGAGCCTCTACTGGGGTTATGTGGCCCACGCAGGCTGGCTCCGTGGCTTAGGTAAGACGGTGATCATCGACCACACCAAGGGCTACATGTCGCTGTACGCCCACCTCAAAGACATCAAGGTCGCGCCTGGAGATAAAGTGAAGTCAGGCACTGTCCTCGGGATGATGGGGGAGACCGGCTCATTGCATGGGCCGCGCCTCTACCTTGAGGTACGCCAAGAAGGCAGGGCGATCGATCCCACACCATGGTTTCGCTAAACCGGGTCAGCCTGGTGCTGTTGCTGAGCATAGGGGCAGTCGCAGGTTGTGCGACTATCGAGCGATCCCCCCAAGACCTGCGCATTGATACGCTCTGTAAGCTGACGCAGGTCAGTGGTCGATTGAACGTCGTCCCTGCGGGCCCAGGCTCAATCGGTGTCCGCATCGTCACCCTCGACCGCGCCGAGGCCTTGGCTGAGATCGACGCGATGGACAACTCTGAAGCCCTCGGCATCGCCAAGATTAGAGTCGAGTCACCACGACCACTCTTGGCGATTATTCTGCGCCTCGAGGAGACAAACCCGGCCATCTCAGCTGCCTTGGCTTGGACCCCTGTGCCTATCTCGATCGCCGTGCTATCGGAGCATCCCGAGCTTGAGGAGCTGACTCAGTGGGCTGAGACGCAAGCAGTGCCACTGCTGATCCTCAACTCAAGAGACGACGCGCTCCCTCCGAAATTTCGCGCAGTGGAGGGTGTCGACGTACGAGGTGCGAAGGACCTACAGTCCCTCCTCTTGAAGGCGGTGCAACGCGCTGAACATCACGGCGCTGCGTGGATCCATGGCACCCTGAACCGGCCTACTCTGGAGGCAGTCCACACACTCATCAGCCAACACGGAGACGCTGTGCACGTGGTCGGCTTCGAGCACATCACCCGACCACCGACGACGCCGCGTTGGCGCCGTCGGTGTGCGAGTGAGTCAGATTAAGACTTGGCCTCGACGCAGACGCGACGATAGGCGCCCTCACCCTCGGAGCGAGTGACCACGCCCTCCATGTCGCGCAACGCGATGTGCACAAGGCGTCGGGAGCGTGCATCCATCGGGCCCATTTTGATGGTCTCACCCTCGTCGAGGACGCGCTTAGCGACCTCACGAGCGGAGTCCCCGAGGTCCTCGTCTGCCTTCTGCTTTGCGCCGTCGACATCGATGAGGATCTTCTTCCGATCGTCGGAGTCGAAGTTCACGGTCTTATCAACGAGGTGCTGAATCGCGTCGACGAGGTGAAGCTCTTTGGCCGCGAGCGCGTCGCCATAAGCGCCACCCTCGATGTCAAAGCGGACCACGTCCTCGCTCTCGGTCACCGTGACAGTTACACCGAAGCCCATACCACCCATGACGTCCTTGAAGACCTCATGTGCGTCCTCGCCGATCTCCGAGAGCTCGACGCCCTCTGCGACGCTCATCATGACCTCACTGGGGCCATCATCCGGCACCAAAGCGAAGATCTCCTCGAGATCATCGCGACGCGGTCCACGACCACGACCGCCGCGATCATCGCGTCGTCCACGGCCACCACGACCACCGCGGTCATCGCGTCGACCACGACCACCACGACCACCGCGATCATCACGCCGGCCACGGCCACCGCGACCACCACGGCCTCCACGATCTTCGCGATCATCGCGTCGACCACCGCGACCGCCTTCGCGATCTCCGGAGGAGGAGCGCTCACTTGCCGCGGGGCGATCCTCTGAGGGAGAGCCACTCAGGCGCTCCTGAGGCATGGGCTCGCTTCCACCGCCTGGCTTGAGTCGAATGAGTGCAAAACCGCCTCCTGAACCTGCGAGCACATCGTACTTGAGGTCGGAAGGGCTGATGCCCTGAGCTTTAGCTGCTTTGCTGAC
The DNA here is from genome assembly GCA_049602155.1 of Myxococcota bacterium. GTDB lineage: Bacteria > Myxococcota_A > UBA9042 > PHBI01 > JBMYRH01 > JBMYRH01. The sequence continues at coordinate 53,982 of JBMYRH010000014.1, forward strand.
AGCTACGTCTAAATTGCGTCCGGTATAGGTCTTCGTCGTCATGCCATTTGCCGCTTGATGTAGAGGTTTTGAAAAACCGTGAGAATCGAATTAACGAGGATGTAGAGGACCAAACCGCTTGGTAGCGCGACCATGAAGACCGACATCATTAAAGGCATGCCGTACTTCATCATCTTGGCTTGAGCCGGGTCCATCCCCGCCGCTGTGGGAGTGAAAAGCTGCTGTACGAAAAATACGATGCCCAGCAACACAGGCATCACGTAGTAAGGATCGGGCGCTGAGAGGTCCTGAATCCAACCACCGAGAGGGGCATTAAACAGGTCAACCGCCGAGTAGATTGTTCGGTAGAGCGCGAACCAGATCGGCATCTGAAGCAGCATGGGGAGGCAGCCACCGAGGGGGTTCACACCCTCTCGCTTGAACATGGCCATCTGCGCCTTCGCGAACTCCTCTTTTCGATCCCCGTACTCTTCTTTGAGAGCGTCGAGCTTCGGCCGAAGCTGCTGCATCTTCTGCATGGAGACGAAGCTCTTTTGCGTAAGCGGTAAGAGCGCGCTCTTCACGACCACTGTGAGGGCAATGATCGCCAGCGCCCAATGACCCAGCACCTCAAAGAACCACTGTAACAAGCTCAACATGGGCTCGGCCAAGAGGGTGAACCACCCAAAGTCGAGGCTGGCCTCTAGGTTATGCCCACTCTCCTCAAGGAACTGGCTGTCTTTTGGGCCAGAGAAGAGGGTAAATCGACGAATACTGCGCTGGCGATCTTTCAGTGATGACCAAGCCGCTTCAAGCTCGGCGAGGGCCTGACCCGAAAGCTGCTCTCGCTGCAGCTGATAGGTCTTCAAGATCTGAGAGCGAGGCGTCCCTGGGGCATGGCCAAGCGCCTTGTACGCTGATTCGCATGAGCGCTCTGGGAAGCGCGCCGACAACCACGACGGTACACAGCTCCCGGAGGCCGATTTCAACGCCCGTGACGCCCCTGCATAGAGGGTCGCCGAGATCGTTCCGTGGGGCAGTGCTGTCGTACGAATGAGGCACTGCCCTTCCGCTTTCGCGCTCTCATCGACCGCCGCCAACATAAAATAGCGTGTCCCCACACCGACCCATCGGGTACCACGCGCATCGTTGTCTGGCTCTCCGGCGATCGGCCACTGTCGCTGTGGATAGGCGTCGAGGTCGTCAAACTCACTGTAATCGTACTGCTGAAGCCCCTCGGCGGTGTAGCACGTGGCCCCTTGGAGGTTCGTTGGAAAGGAGAACATGCTCCCCGCGACCTCTTCCTGATGCTGCCACCCACCCACTGTGAGCCCGGACTGAAGCACCACCGACTCGTTCGAGATGTTCGTCACTGTGACATCGAGCTTCAGCTCGTAGGGGTGCGCGCCCAGATCAAAGCGCTTCTCGATGTAGATCGGAGAGTCGTCGTGGTTTGGATCGGGCCACACATAGACCAGCGGAAATGTCGGTGCGCTATCGGCACCCGCCGGAGAGATGCGCGTGTAGGTCGGGTCGGCCTCAAAGAGGCTCTTGAGGTCCCCTGTCCGCGTGATCTCGTAGTTCACATTCGCCGCAGAGGCGACCGGCAACGCAGGCTCTGTCGCGACCTGACCCTCACGCACCTCAGTGACACGATACCGACCGGCGACTGTCGCCGGTGCGCTGATCATCAAGGAGTCACCTGTGCGAACAGCACGATCGATGCTCTTCTGAGAGGGATCGGGCGCGGCCAATCGCGCACCCACGACGGTGCCACCCGTCGCACGGACGATACGAAGCGTGGCTTTAGCCTGGGAGGTCTCAGACGCTCCAACGACGAGCTGGTTAAACTGCAGACGGTACGGCAAGTAAGGGGTCGACCAAGACGAGACGACGTCGATGGGGCCTTGCTCAATGCGCTCATCGGGGACACCGGGCATCGGCGTGAACCCCTCATTGCGCTTGTAGCGCTCGTGGAGCATCCGCGCGTGGCGAATTGTGCCTCCACGATCGCTGAACACGTAATCGACGAGCGGAGCGTCTTTCGGGACCCTCACCGACACTGTCTCAGATTGGATCGTCTGCCCGCCAGACGCTGAGACTGCATTACTCGCCGCCGACAGAGACGCAGTCATGGCCGCTGCAGCTTCACTCGATTGAGCCAAGGCGCTGGGCGTACTCAAGCAGATGCTGAGCGCGATGGACGTAATGGTGATGCTGAGCGTCCTCATCACTGACCTTGCTCCGGGACGGGATCATGACCGCCGTCACACCATGGATGGCATCGAAGGAGGCGCCGCGACGTCAAAAGGCTACCCATCGTAAAACCATGGGTTCGGTAAGCATCGCGACTGTACTCGGAGCAGGACGGCACGAACCGACACGAGGCTGGCAACAACGGAGAGATCAACCACTTGTAGGCCCTAAGAGGAACCTGAGCGATCACTGCGAGGAGCCGATCGACGACCTTTATGCCTGCGATCACGCGACCGGTCGGCCCCTTTGTTGGGCTGACTGTAGTAGCGAGAGACCACTCGGACGAGGTCTTCTCGAATCGTCTGTAGACTGAAATCGTCTATCCCCCGCTTCGCGATGAGCACGATATCTATCGGCCGTGAGAACAGCTCTGGCTGCGTGCGAAAGGCCTCTCGAACCCAACGCTTTATTCGGTTTCTCTGAACGGCGCCGCCCACTTTGCGTGACACCGTGATTCCGAGGCGACTCCTAGGAGTTGGGCTCGGACGGACGTAAGCGATGAACTGACGTCCCCAGAGGCGATGCCCCCGGTTTTGGATCCTGAGGAAATCTCGCCGTTTTCGAATCCTCGCCTCCTTGGGGAAGCGATGACTTGTCATGGCGGATGTCGCGCTCAGGATCGCCTACTTCTTCGGCACCGACACCGCCAGGCTCTTACGGCCTCGGCGACGACGCGTTGCGATGACCTTCTTGCCCGAGGCACTGGCCATGCGCGCACGGAAGCCGTGCTTGTTGAGACGCTTTCGATTACTCGGTTGATACGTGCGCTTCACTGAAGGCCTCCTGGCCATGTCCCGCAATCAAGCAGGCTCGTCGGTATATGGGCCGCCCCGGTTGTCATTGTGATGGACGTTTGGTGGGACGTGGTCCCTCCACGCAAACACTGGTCAAGTGGCGTAAAGGGCGGCCGACCTTGGCACGGTCTCGCGGAACGTGTCAAGGCATTTGATCGTGACGCGTAAAGCCCTTAAACAGCTAATATTAATGCTCTTTCATCCCCGAGATCGTCATTACGGCTTTTACCCCAGTTGGGGGAGCACCATGCCGCGGTTTTTTATGCTTGGTTTTGTGTACCGATCTTCACGGGTTGTAGCGTTGTGTAGTGAATGATCGAGAGGGACCCCTTGATCGGCTTGGCTAGCGTCTGTTACCGCTTAAACTTGCTCGTCAGCGAGCTGTTCGGAACTGCGTTTCGAAGTTCACTAGAGGCCGGTTAGAGCCGGCATGACCTAGTGAGCCCAGGCTCTACGGTCAAGCTCGAGTCGTTCGCGACTCACCAGTTGAATAGATATCAGCACACATGATCATCAAGGTCCTGCCTTACAGATAGATCACGCGTGCTGCGTTTTGAGTTATGCGCGGAGTTGTGTGAGGTGACTCCGCCATCAGTCTGAATCGAGGCCCTCTGTTGGATATTTGGGACAAGACCGTCGAAGCTCTTCGGAGCTCGGTCAAGCCATACGACTTCGCAAATTGGATCCGTCCAATTCGCTGCGATCGTGTGGATCAGGCCAGTCAGCAGATCGTGCTGAGAGTCCCAGACGACTCGCATGGACGATGGCTGGAGGAGCACTTCTCTCAGCGGATCTCAGAGGCCATCGCGAGCCTCACTGACACCCCCTATTCCTTGCGCTTCCTCACCCATGAGCGCCCTGCGGTCGTGGCTACAGAGCCCCCCCAAGTGCCGCGTGCATCCACACCGGCGGTCCCCCCCCCTGAGCTGGTCAATCGATACCGCTTCGAGAACTTCGTCGCGGGACCTAACAGCCGCTTTGCGCTCACAGCCGCTCAATCTGCAGCTGAGCAACCAGGGAATCGCTACAACCCGCTCTTCATCTATGGTGGAGTAGGACTAGGTAAGACACACCTGCTTCACGCTGTTGGCCATCAGGCCATGGCGCAGAACCCCTCCACACGGGTCCTCTATGTCTCGAGCGAGACCTACGTAAACGACCTAATCGCAGCCATCCGTTCAGGCCAAATGGATCGCTTCAGGACCCGCTATCGTGACGAGTGTGATGTCTTACTCATCGATGACATTCAGTTCATCGCTGGTAAGGATCGAACACAGGAAGAGTTCTTCCACATGTTCAACACATTACATTCATCTCATAAGCAGATCGTGATGACCTCCGATCAGATGCCGAACACGATCCCAGACCTTGAAGAGCGGCTCCGATCGCGACTTCAATGGGGCCTCATCGCGGACATCAAACCTCCCAGCTTTGAGACCCGCGTCGCTATCATTGAGAGGAAGGCCGTCGAAGACGGGATCGCGCTCCCCAAAGACGTCGCGATGTTACTCGCCCGACACATCACCCGAAATGTACGCGAGCTCGAGGGTGCTTTGATGCGCTTAGATGCCCAAGCGCGCATCTTTGGGCAGCAGATCGACCTCGAGACGACACGCACCTTCCTAGGCGACATCGTTGATAGTGATATGCGGCGCGTCAGCCCGCAGGTCATCATCAAGGCCGTCTGTGAGACCTTCGACATCACAGAGAGCGCCCTGAAGGGGCCTCGACGACATCGTCACGTGACTCAGCCTCGACAGGTCGCCATGTACCTCATTCGAGACCTCACAGATGAGTCCTTACCGAGGATCGGTTCGCTCTTCGGGGGCCGCGATCACACAACCGTGTTGAACGCCCTTAAGCGCATAGAGCACCTCAAGAGCGCTAACCCAATGTTGCGTGATCGCATCGCTCGGTTAGCCAGCGAGCTCTCACGCTGACGACCCATATGTAGCCTGATTTAAGGGCAACTATGAGTCATCTTTACGGCCAATTGAGGCTGTGGAAAACCCCTGAACATCCCGGGGAAGAGCCTGTGCATTGATCGAGGAGTATCTGCACATCTGAACATCGGACGATTACTCCACATCCCATCCACGATTTTATCCCTCTTAAATCCACACCATGATCAGATAAAAACATGTGCGATCTGAAGCGTGTGAGGCACACATCCACAAGATCCACAGCCCCTACTATTCCTATTTGTTCACTTTGTTTTCTCTGATTGATTGAGATAGTAAGACGAACGACCTGAAGGGAAGCCGAGGACACGATATGGCAACGCTGGAGATGGAACTCGATCGAATTACGTTCCTTGGGATGCTCTACAAAGCTCAAGGCGTCGTGGATCGTAAGAGCACGATCAACGTCTTGAGTCATCTGCTTGTAGAGCCGTCCGATGACGGATCCGTTCACGTTACTGGGACTGACTACGACGTCGTTTTACAGGCGAACCTGAAGGCCTCTATCGCTCAAGGCGGCAGCGCGGCCATCAACGGCAAGTCTCTCTTCGACGTGGTGAAGAGCCTTGATACCCCGACGGTCCACATCAAGACGCTGGATAACCATTGGGTTGAAGTCACGGCGGGTCGAAGTCGATTCAAGCTCGCTGGGATCAGCGCTGAAGATTTCCCCGCGATCTCGACCCCTGATAACGTCACCTGGATAGGCATCTCCAAAGCGACCTTCAAAGACCTCATCGAGAAGACGGCGTTCTCTGTGTCTGATGAAGAGACGCGGATGAACCTCAACGGTGTGTTCTTTAAGGTCGAGCCTGGCGACGAGAACATGGCCCGGCTCACGATGGTCTCCACAGATGGACACCGACTCTCACGCGTCATCACCGACGCTGAGGTTCAGGGGTACGACGGTGGAAACTTCGAGGCGATCGTTCACAAAAAAGGTGTCCAAGAGGTCCGTCGCCTCCTCGAGGATGACGCCGCGATGGTCGAAGTCGGCTTCGCGAAAGGCTATGTCTTGTTGCGTGTCGGTGAGACCACGCTGACTGTGCGCGAGATTGAGGACACCTACCCGGATTACGAGCGCGTCATCCCGCCGAGCTCCCCTGTCAAAGTGGAGATCAACCGTCAGCGGATGATTCAAGCGATTCGTCGAATCTCCATCCTGACGAGCTCAAAGACGTACATCGTCAAGATGGAGCTGGGTCACGGGCGCCTCGCCTTTACGACCTCCAACCCGGATTACGGCGAAGGGACTGACGAGATTGATGTCTCCTATGATGGAGACGGCATCGTCGTTGGCTTCAACTATGCATACCTCCTCGATGTCCTCGGGGTCATGAAGGGTGATTCAGTCGTCCTTGAGTGTGCAGATGGGTTTAGCCCCACGGTGTTGACCTCACCTTCCGAGCCTGGCGCCTTGTTTGTCGTCATGCCGATGCGGATCTAAGGCGCTGTGCAGCTGCTCTCGCTGAATTGCGAGTCCTTTCGAAACCTGTCTAGCGTCTCGATCGCGCCGCACCCGCGCTTCAACATCCTTGAAGGGCACAATGGTCAGGGGAAGACGAACGTCTTAGAGGCCATCTATCTCTTGGGGGCTTTGCGGAGCTTCCGCGAGGTTCGGACGAAGGGCCTGATTCAATGGGAGCAAGACACGGCAATTGTCCGTGGTCGTGTGGCGCGGCGAGGTGTCGAGCGTGAACTCGGCGTGGAACTCTCTCGTCGAGGTCGTCGCGCTGTGACGGACGGCAAGGTCGTGGCGCGCCTCTCTGATTACTTTGGTCACCTGCACTTGGTGGTCTTTGCGCCCGAGGATTTGAGCCTCTCGAAGGGTGGACCTTCGGGGCGACGGCGGTTCTTGGACCGCTCAATTTTTCAGGTTGTGCCGAGCTACTTTGACGAGATGAGGGCGTATCAAAAGGCGCTCAAACATCGAAACGAGTTGCTGAGAAAATCAAGCGGCTCGATTGATCCGGTCTTGATGGAGACCTTTGATGAGGCCCTCGTTCAACGTGGGGCGATGGTGTTATGGCGACGCCTCAGCTTCCTCGAGCGTTTTATCCCCGTCGTCGAGGGTGTCTTTGACGAGTTGACTGGTGGTGGGCACTCATTGGGTCTCCGCTACGACGGATTGGTCAGCGAGCTATCGGATGAAGAGACGATCCGTGAAGCCTTTAGGGAGCGACTAAGTGCGTCGATCAGCACCGATCAGAGGCGCCGGTACACAACGAAAGGTCCCCACATCGACGACATCGTGATCACGCTGGACGACCACATCGCTCGAAGTCACGCGAGTCAGGGCCAACATCGCGCGATGGCGCTCGCGTTGAAAATTGCGGAATTACGGTTGGCTGAGGCGACCCTTGAGGCCCCCCCTATCCTGCTCCTTGATGATGTATCAAGTGAGCTCGATGAGCGCAGAAATGCACAACTTATGGCTTCTTTAGACGCTGGAGATGGGCAGGTATTTGTCACCACGACTGACCGAAGGTGGATTCAGGTAAACGGGGACATGCAGGTCTTTTCGGTTCATGCAGGTCATCTGTCACCAAGTCCGGGGTGACGGCCGGATCTGAGCCGGCTATGGTAGCGCCACCTAGCGGAGGTGCAGCATGGAACGCTTCGTCATCGAAGGCGGAAAACAGCTTCATGGGACGGTGCGTCCCAACGGCAGCAAGAACGAGGCCTTGCCGGTCCTCGCGGCCTGTCTACTGACCTCTGAGCCTGTGATGCTCAAGAATCTCCCACGGATCGCTGACGTGGAGATCATGCTCGAAGTGCTCAAGAGCCTTGGTGCGACAGTTGAGGAGCTGGATAGACACACTCTCCGCATCACAAGCGGGGAGTTAAAGACCACTGTCTTGGACGCCGATCTATGTCGGCGTATCCGCGCATCGATTCTCTTCGCTGGACCAATGGTCGCTCGAATGGGCGCTGTGACGCTCCCACCGCCTGGTGGTGATGTGATCGGCCGTCGCCGTGTGGATACCCACTTCCTCGGGTTGAAAGCGCTTGGGGCGCGGTTTGAACTCGACGAGGGCTATGACCTTAAGGCCGATGGTTTGGTGGGGACGGAGATCTTCCTCGACGAGCAATCGGTGACAGGCACCGAGAATATCTTGATGGCGGCGGCCCTCGCGAAGGGGACAACGACGATCCTCAACGCTGCCTGTGAACCGCATGTTCAGGGCCTCTGCCGAATGCTCGTCTCGATGGGCGCTGAGGTGACCGGGATCGGGACAAACAGCATCCGTATTACGGGGACCGATAAGCTCCATGGGACCACTCACGTCATTGGGCCTGATTACCTCGAGATTGGGAGCTTCATGGGCCTGGCGGCCGTGACGAATTCAGACATTACGATTGAAGGGGTCCGTCCAAACGAGCTCAGGATGATCCTGCACACCTTTGCTCGTCTCGGGGTCGTCCCAGAGATCGACGGTGATCGTCTTCGTGTGCCCCCTGGTCAGTCTCTTGAGGTCAGAAAAGACCTCCATGGCGCGATCCCTCGAGTGGATGATGCGCCATGGCCACATTTCCCCACGGACTTGATGTCCATCGTCATCACGGTGGCCACACAAGTTCAGGGCACAGTGCTCTTCTTCGAGAAGATGTTTGAAGGGCGAATGTTCTTCACCGATTCGCTGATCGCGATGGGAGCCAGCATCATCCTCTGCGACCCGCATCGCATTGTCGTCGTGGGGCCATCTCAGCTCTACGGGACGACGCTTGAGAGCCCGGATGTGCGCGCTGGTATGGCGCTGCTCATTGCGAGCTTGGCCGCGAAAGGGACCTCGACGATCTACAACGTGCGCCAAATCGATCGCGGCTACGAGCGCATCGAAGAGAAGCTTCAGGCCCTTGGAGCGTCGATTCGTCGCGAGAGCGCGTGACACATCGGGAGATAGGCACGATCAACCGTTTGGTCGTGAAGATGGGCAGCACAGTCGTCTTATCGGATGCCTTTGACGCGCTCGTCGATCACATCGCGACCTTGTCTCGAGCGACTATCGAGGTCGTCATCGTCTCAAGCGGCGCAGTGGCGATGGGCATGCGATGCTTGGGGTTGGACGAGCGGCCCAAGAGCCTCAGCCGTGTGCAAGCCTTAGCGGCTATCGGACAGGCTGAGCTAATCGGCCGCTACAACGCCAGACTCGGGGCGCACGGTTGTCGCTGTGCACAGGTCCTGCTGACCCACGAAGGCCTCAGCGGTCGACGACATGCGATGAATATTCGACACACCCTTGAGGATGTCTTGGCCTTGGGGCTCATCCCTGTCGTGAATGAAAATGACAGCGTGGCCACGGAAGAGCTTCGGTTCGGAGATAATGATCGGCTCGCGGCCGCAGTAGGCGCCACGATTGGTGCAGATTTAGTCGTGCTCTTGAGCGATATCGACGCGCTCTATGATGCCGATCCGAGGACGTCTTCTGATGCACAGCCGGTCTTTGAGGTGGCGACGATCGACGCAGACATCCGAGCGATGGCGGGGTCTGCGGGATCGTCAATTGGCACCGGGGGGATGACCTCGAAGATCGCCGCTGCTGAGCTCTCGGTGGGCGCAGGGATTCCGCTCATCGTGGCGTCAGGATCTAGGCCCGATGTCTTGGCGCACATCCTTGGTGGTCAGCGTGTAGGCACCCGCTTTGCGGCAAACGCTCATGTCGGTAGACGGCGTCATTGGATTGGTTTTTTGAGCAAAGTGAAAGGGACGCTCAGTGTTGATGAGGGCGCAGTGAACGCCCTTGAGACCCGGGGCTCTAGCCTCCTCGCCGCGGGCCTCGCCAGCGTCGATGGGGTTTTTGAGCGCGGTGACTCGGTGCGCGTCATTAATGCCGAGGGGCGAGAGATCGCGAGGGGTCTCTCAGGCTACAGCTCTGAGGATCTCCTCAAGATCTGCGGCTGCCGTTCGGAGGATGTGTTGCGGGTCCTAAAGCTCAACGCTGCTGATCCGGTCATCCATCGAGACGACCTCGTGTTGACCGCATTTCTTTAGCCTCGTGGTCGACTTAGCGATGCAGTGATGTGCCTGCGGGAATCGATGCAAACCGGAGAGGGTTTGCTACGCCCGAAGAGCACCTGCCAACCCGGTCGCTAAGCGGACAGAATGGGACGTTGACACCACGGGGGCGCTCAATAAGATGCAGCCCCAATGGGAGTCGCGTCGCGACGATGCTGATGCACCCCGAACCCCCAGTTGGTCGCCTCACACGGCAGACCACACGATGACAGTATCCAGGAGAGACCATGACCTCCCGCTTCCTCATTTCACTCGCCGCGATGTCGCTGATCGCGGCATGCGGTCAAAGCGCTCCAACGGCTCCGAAGAGCCCAACCCCTGCTGCTGGAGGTGCTGAGGCGCCTGCCGCCGCTGGGACCAAGGCTGTCGATCCCGGCAAGCCTGCCGCCGCCGCTGCGGCCCCCGCGGTGAAGGCTGCCGCTGACAAGAAGGCAGCTGCTGCACCCGCAGGGGAGCGCCTCGAAGGGTGGATTGCCAAGGTCAATGGCGTGGAGATTACGGCAGGGGCCTTCTACCAGGACCTCGACAAGATCACGGCCCGCGGCGCAAAGATCCCAGCGGATCGTTTGGCCCGTATTCAGCAGAATATCTTGAAGCGCCTCATCGAGAAGGAGCTCATCAAGCAGGCTGTCAGCAAGGCCGGCGTCACGATTGGTGACAAAGAGATCGAGGCGGCGTTCGTCGAGTACAAGAAGCGCTTCCAGACGGAAGAGCAGTTCGACAACTACCTTAAGCATGGCCGCGTGACCTTGGACTCTATCAAGGCTCGCATCACCGAGAAGAAGGCCCTCGAGAAGCTCATCGAGGCGAAGGGTAACCTTGAGATTGGCGACAAGGAGCTTCAGGAGTTCTACGCCAAGAACGAGCGCTTCTACATCGAGAAGGCGGGGGTGAAGGCCAGCCACATCCTCGTGAAGGTCGCCGAGAAGGCGAAGGCCGAGGATGAGAAGCGCGCCCTCGACAAGGTAAAGCAGGTCCGCAAGGAGCTGAAGGCCGGTGGTGACTTCGCGGAGCTCGCGAAGAAGTTCTCCGAGGGCCCCTCGGCTCCAAAGGGTGGCGATCTTGGCTTCTTCGGCCAAGGGCAGATGGTCAAGGACTTCGAAGAGGTCGCCTTCAAGATGAAGGTCGGCGAGATCTCAGGCCCAGTTCGCACCCGCTTCGGTTTCCACATCATCAAGGTGATCGACAAGCGCGAGGAGCGTAAGAAGCCCTTCAAAGAGGTCAAGGAGCAGATCTCCCAGAGCCTTAAGAATAAGAAGTTCTTCCAGGAGCGCCGCAAGCTCCTAGAGACCCTCCGAAAGGAGGCCAAAGTTGAGAAGCGGCTGGAGGATCCGAAGCCTGCAGCTGCGCCGAAGAAGCCCGTCACGATCGACAAGGCCAAGGGCGCCAAGCTCGTCCCCACCAAGGCTGCTGCACCCAAGGCTGGCGCTAAGCCGGCTGCGGCTCCGACCAAGTAGTCACCCAGGAGAAAAACGATGGCTGTCTCCGAAACCGATGCCCTGCCCGCCTCCGGATCGAATCCACGCGCTGTTCAAGGTCTTCAGTTTCGGGAGCCGCTCCTTTTCGAGCGCTCCTCTGCAGGCCGCCGTGGACATAGCCTCCCCGAGAGCTCTCGCGTAGACGGTAATGTGGGGATCCCCACATCATTGCTCCGTCAAGAAGCCCCGGCGTGGCCCGAGCTCAGCGAGCCTGAGGTCGTCCGTCACTTCGTGCGCTTGAGCCATCAAAACTATGCGATCGACGTGGGTTTCTTCCCGCTCGGCTCGTGTACGATGAAGTACAACCCAAAGATCAATGAAGCAGTGGCACGTATGCCTGGCTTCGCTGAGCTCCATCCGTATGTGGACGAGTCTTGGATGCAGGGTGCGCTTCAGGTGATGTGGGAGCTTGAAGGCTACTTGGCTGAGATCGCCGGTTTTGATGCTGTGACGCTGCAGCCGGCCGCGGGTGCTCAGGGTGAGTTCACCGCCTTGAAGGTCTTCCGCGCGCGACTCATCGCCCGTGACGGGCGTCCGCGTACCAAGGTGTTGGTTCCAGACACTGCGCACGGGACCAACCCCGCCAGCTGCACGCTTAACGGCTACAAAGCGGTGCCCATCGCGTCTTCTGCGGAGGGTATCCTGGACCCGGCCGCGGTTGAGGCGGCGATGGATGACGATGTCGCTGGCATCATGGTCACGAACCCAAACACCCTAGGCCTCTTCGAGACTAATATCGCTGAGGTCGCAGAGATCGTTCATCGTCATGGTGGGTTTGTGTACTGCGACGGCGCGAACCTCAACGCCTTGATGGGGCGCGCGCGACCCGGTGATATGGGCGTGGATGCGATGCACATCAACCTCCATAAGACCTTCTCAACGCCTCATGGGGGTGGTGGACCAGGGTCCGGACCAGTAGGCGTGACGGCGGAGCTTGCCCCGCACCTCCCAGCACCTCGTATTAAGCGAGACGGAGAGCGATACCACTTAGACTGGGATTGCCCGGCTAGCATTGGCCGCGTGAAAGCGTTCTTCGGGAACTTTGGCATGCATGTGCGCGCCTACACGTACATCCGTGAGCTCGGCCGTGAGGGGCTGAAGCAGGCCAGCGAGATGGCTGTGCTCAACGCCAATTATCTCCGTGTGCGGCTCTCAGAGAGCTTCCATGTCCCTTATGACCGGCCGTGCATGCACGAGGTCGTCCTGACGGATAAGCGTCAGCGCAAGGCCACGGGGATTGAGACGAAGGACATCGCGAAGGCGCTCATCGATCGAGGGTTTCACCCACCGACGGTCTACTTCCCGATCTGCGTGGAGCACGCGTTGATGATCGAGCCGACCGAGACTGAGGCGCTCGACACCTTGGAGAGCTTCATCTCGGCGATGGAGGACATCGCCAAGACGGCCCTTGAGGACCCGGAGAGCATCAAAGCGTCTCCGACACTGACACATGTCGGTCGCCTCGATGAGACGCGAGCGATTCGAAAGCCAGTGCTGCGGTGGACACCTCAGCCTGAGCAGGGGTGAACGCGAAGCGCACTGCGCTGGGGAGCACCGCTGCGTTTGCTTTGGTCCTCTTCATTGCGCTTGGTCAGGGGTCGATAGCGTCGACTGATGACGCCCTCTACGCTCAGATGGCACGCGAGATGGCTCAATCCGGCCGTTGGCTCACGGCGACTTGGCTCGGCGCAGAGGTATTTGAGAAACCTCCGCTGCTGCTCTGGATGTTGCGGCTCTTTGGGCCATGGTTTGGTTGGTCTGAGTTTGGGTTAAGGCTCCCGGGGGTGCTGGGAGCATCTGCATGCCTTTATTACGTCGTGCGGCTGACTCAGGCGGAGACGTCGAGCCCGCTGGCGGGCTTCACGGCCGGCCTCGCTACCTTGGCGACCGTCACGTTCACACTTAACGCGCGTCGACCGCTCACTGATCCGTTGCTGTGCGCCGCCATCATGGCCTCTATCTGGTACACAGCTCAGCTGATCGCCTTGCCTAGGCGCTCCTCGGCGATCTGCTTGGGCATCGCAGGTGGGCTCGGAGTGCTCGCGAAATGGGTCGCGATGGGCCCGGTCGTCCTCGTGTGTGGTGTCGGGTTACTTTGGGCGCGACGGAGATCGCAGCTCGTCACCGCAGTTGTGATCGGCTTGTGCGTGGCTGGTCCTTGGTTTGTCGGCATGACTGCGGCCCATGGCGGCGCATTTTGGGAGGTGTTCCTCGGCTATCACGTCGTCGATCGTGCCGGTGATGCGCTCGTAGGGGCCGATCCGGTGAGCCTCTATGCCGACACTCTGTGGCAGCTTGAAGGTGCCTTTGGCGTGCTCTTAATGGTGGGGCTCTTAGCCGCCGTGGTGGTAAGGCGCGGCATCATGACGACCTTGGTCGTAGGGACTGCAGGGGTGACGTTGCTGGTCATTCATCTCTCATCAACCAGGCTGTATCACTACGCGATGCCTATCATTCCGTTGGCTGCAGTGGCGGTGAGTCTCGCTGCCGCGCGCCGCCGAGAGGTGCTTATGGGGCTGGGTGTTCTCTCTATGATCGCCTTTACGCTCGGTCCCCTTGATCCGACCTTGTTGCGTCCGGATTTTGCGCCGATGAGCAGGACGCTGGGGCTCTCGTTGAGAGAGATCCCCGAGGACGCGCGCATCATCAGCTGGGAAGATTACGATCCCGCGTTGACTTGGTATGCCGACCGGCCTGTGCGGATCTGGACACAGAGCGAGTCAATGGCAGCGGCTCAAAATTCTGTGGACATGATGCGACGTGCTGAGGCGGTCACCTTCGCGACACCTGAGCGAATGAACGTGCTCGCTCATTCCCCAGAGTCGATCTTCTTAGTCGCCCCCAGAGAGAGGGCAGGGAGCCTCATCGGCTGGGCCCAGAGCTTGACCCATCGCCGCGTCGGTGTGGACGCTGAGAGCATGAAGACTCACGTCATCGTCAGGTTGGGGCCCATCACATGAGGCTCTCCATATCTACCCGCATCTTCATCGGCTTCATCTTGGTCATCGTGACCTTTGGATCGGTCTGTGCTTACACGATCTACCGCATGACTCGGATGCGTCAGACGGTGGGGTTGATCTGGGAAGAGGTCATCCCCGTGGCCGATCAGCTCAAGGAGCTGTCCCGCCAGGTCACGGCCCCGACCGCGTTTTTGGAACTCGATCGGCCGAGCGATGCGCACTGGTTGGCCCGAATTCTGCCGGGGATGGAGCCGTTCCGTCACACGCAGCGCATTGAGCGGCGCCTCTTGACGATCGCGGCGGCGGCGAACTTGCCTGACTCCGACTCGGAGCTGCTGCGTAAAGCCGCGACTTCGCTCTCCGAGCTTCGGGAAGGCGATAGGCTCGTCGCGATGATCCCTCCGGCGGCTCGAGACCCCTCTGTGACGACGAGTGAAGCCGCGTTTGCGCGCCTCAGTGAGATCACCGCGAAGCTCGCGAGTGAAGGGACTCTGGTCCGCGAAGCGCCCGAGACGCGGGCGATGATGTTCATGTTGCGTACGATCAACAGGACCGTCATTCACGTCGCGCGCAGCGTCTCCGAGCCAGTCGGTGCGCTGAGCGGTCGGGCGGCTGAGGATGAGAAGACCGCGATGGTCGCTGTGGGGCTAATTGCGAGCGGCGCGATGCTGCTCTCGCTTGTCATTTTGCTCATGATTCAGCTCACCCTCGCGCCAATTCGTCGACTCAGAGAGGGTGCGCGGCGCATTGCATCGGGCGCGTTTGATGAGCGTGTCCCCGCTGGCTCGCGCGATGAGATTGGTCAGCTCGCCAGCGAATTCAACACGATGGCTGAGGCGCTCAGCGCCCGTGATCGCGAGCTCGCCCGGCAGCGCCATGAGCTCCTCCGCGCCGATCGCTTGGCGACCATCGGTAAGATGGCTGCTCAGATCACCCATGAGGTGCGCAACCCGCTGTCTTCGATTGGCCTCAACACAGAGATGTTGGAGGAGGAGATCGGGGAGAACAAAGAGGCGCAGCAGCTCCTCACCGCTGTACAGCGCGAAGTGCATCGCCTCAAGGCGATCACTGAGGAGTACCTCCGCTTCGCCCGCTTGCCCAAGCCAGCGATGGTCCCCCTCGACCTCGTGCAGACGCTGACGAGCCTCCTGTCGTTCCTCTCCTATGAGCTTCAGGAGTCGAAGATCACGCTGCAAACCGAAGGGATCCCGGCGGTGCTGCCGACCGTCATGGGAGATGACGATCAGCTTCGCCAAGCGTTCCTCAACGTCGCGAGGAATGCGATTGAGGCGCTGCGCGAGGTGCCAGAGCCTCGTCACCTCAGCGTCACGGCGTCCGTAGGACCTGAGGACGGTGTACAGATCAGCTTTACCGACGATGGTCCGGGGATCGATACCACGATCGCGCATCAGATCTTGGAGCCGTTCGTGACGGGGAAACAGGGGGGCACAGGGCTTGGGCTGGCCCTCACTCAGCAGATCCTCGTTGATCACGGCGGCGGAATATCAGTCAGGTCCCCCGCCCTTGACGAGGCCTCCCAAGACCGCCCGGGGACCTGTCTTCTCTTAACCTTACCGCTTGATGAGTCTGGTCAGGTTGTCGAGGTCGCTCAATAAAGGTACAAGAGGAGGCTACCTTTTCAGAGGCGAGTCTTTGGACTTCTCGGTGATGACCTACAATATCCGCTTAGGGCTAGATAGCTCCTTGGAAGAAGTCGCGGATATCTTGGCGGAAGCTGATATTGCCTCTGTCCAAGAGGTTGGCTGCGAGTGGATTAAAGGGCCTCCCGGACACCAGGCGCAGCAGTTGGCGAAGATGAGTGGCCTCACTCATTTTCGCTTCGCTTCAGCTCTGACCGTTCGACCGGGCACTGATCCGCCGGAGCCGAAACCTGCCCCGACGGCAGAGGAGCGGCCTGGTTACGGTGTCGCGCTTTTGTCGCGTTTCCCACTCGGTCCGTGGACGCGACATCGCCTCCCGAAGCGTAAGGATGAGCAGCGCTGCATCTTATCAGGGACGGTCGTCACCCCTTCGGGGCCTGTGACGGTGATGGTCACCCACTTGTCGACGTGCGAGGCAGACCGGCAGGCTCAAGGTGGCGCGCTCGTTCGCCACGCTCAGACTCAGGCGTCGCCGCTGTTAGTGCTCGGAGATCTCAACGCAGAGATCGATGATCCAAGCCTCGCAGGGCTAAACGGCTTCTTACGCAACGCTGCGGGAGAGGATCCACACCCGAGTTATCCGGCTCATGCGCCAGAGCATGCCATCGACCATATCTACGTCTCGAATGAGCTTGAGGTGGTCGTCCCTGCGATGCCGCTGCCCTTCATGAAGAGTGATCACTTGCCGGTGATGGCCAAGCTCCGACTCTAGTCATCCTAGAGCGTTGAGTAGCACCAGAGGGTGATCGCTGTCGCTCCGACGAGGTTCAGCACAACCCCGGTCCGAACCATGGCTCGGATAGGGACGCGCCCTGAGCCGTAGACGATCGCGTTAGGCGCTGTGGCGACTGGCAGCATGAAGGCGCATGAAGCGCTCAGGACCGCTGGGATCATGACCACCTCCGGAGAGAGGCCGGCTGCGATCGCGAAGGCCGCTAAGACTGGCATCAAGATGGTCGATGTCGCGGTGTTCGAGGTGACCTCGGTGAGGAACGTCACCGCCAACGCGATCACCGCGATCAGGGCGAGAGGGTGGAGGCCCGCGAGGCCTGTCAGTGACTCAGCGACGGAGGTGCTGAGGCCAGAGGTCTTGAAGGCGTCCGCGAGTGCAATGCCACCACCGAAGAGGAGGACGACCTCCCAGGGGATGCGCTTCGCGGTCTCCCAGTCCATCAGGCGCTGACCAGGTCGCGTGCTCGAGGGCCAGGCAAAGAGTACGAGCGCGCCCACGACTGCGACTGTACTGTCATCGACGAAGCCATCGATCCCGAGCGCAGGGGCCCACCCGATGACCTCCCCACCTCCGATCTTGATCTTCCGTGTGATCCAGAGGATCGCCATCGCCAAGAAGACCAGGCCGACGCGTCGCTCATCCCGGCTCGTGGCCCCTAAGCTGTCGAGCTCGGCCTGCAAGATGGGCTTACCGGCCACTGGGAGTTCGTCAGGGACCTTGGAGATGACACGGGTGAGGAGGAACCAGAACCCGGGGATGAGGACGATGACTAAGGGGCCCGCCATCATCATCCAATCGCCGAACGTGATGGGGGGGCGATCGGGGAACGTCTCATGGTAGACGCCCAAGAAGACGAGGTTGGGTGGCGTACCGATTGGGGTGGCGAGCCCGCCGACGCTCGCGGCGTAAGCGATCCCCAAGAACATCGCGAGGGCGAAGGCACTCACCCCTGGGTCATCGGCGCCGGCCTCATCTTCGGCCCGGCCCACGAGCGCGAGCGCGATCGGTAAGAGCATCAGGGTTGTCGCCGTGTTTGAGATCCACATTGAGCAAACAGCCGTCGTGACCATCATCCCAAAGATCAGGCCGGATGGTCCGCCCCTGGAGCGGACCAGGATGCTGAGCGCGACGCGCTTGTGGAGCCCCCATCGCTCAATCGCTAGTGCGGCGATAAAGCCCGCCATCAACAAGAGGATGAAGGGGTGCATATAGGGCTTAGCGACGAGCTTCACTGGCATGACACCGGCGAGCGGGAGGACGGCGAGTGGGAGCAATGCGGTCGCACCCAGGGGGATCGCTTCAAAGATCCACCACGTGCCCATCCACAGAGTGAGGCCACCAACGACCATGGCCTCGGGAGACCAGCCCGCTGGAGAGAGGCCCGCGGACTTGAGGGAGAGGACGAGGAGAAAGAGCGCAGGCCCAGCGATCAAGGCAGCGCGGGTCGAGAGGTCTTCTTGCGTGTCTTCACTCATCGATGGTGTCGCGGAGCGCCACGCATCCTTGGGCTCACGATATCTGAGAAGTGTTCGACCATGTGGCTGTCGACGAAGTCTGTGATCTCCTCGACGGTCTCAAGTTTACGGAGGGAATTCATCAGCACTGCGCCGTCTTGTGAGGTGCTTCGCCGGATGACCTCTTTAACGAGCGGGATTGAGGCGGCGTTCATGCTCAGCTCGTCAAAGCCTAACCCGAGCAAGACAAGCGTATAGCGAGGATCTCCGGCCATCTCTCCACACATGCTCACCGGTATCCCTCGATCTCGCCCGGCCTTGATGATCAAGCGCAAGAGCGCGAGGACCCCGGGGTGAAGCGGCTGATGGAGGTGCTCGACGGCGTCATCGTCTCGCCCTACCGCGAGGGTGTACTGGATGAGGTCGTTGGTGCCGACTGCGAAGAAGTCGACCTCCTTGGCGAGCCGCGGAGCGATTAACGCCGCCGCTGGCAACTCGATCATCGTGCCGATTGGGACATCGTCAGCGACCGCATGTCCTTGCTCCTGGAGTTCGCCCCGGAGCTTCTTAATCAAACGTTTGACTAGACGTATCTCGGACACGGTGGTCACGAAGGGGATCAGCACCCGCAATGGGCCATGGACGGAGGCACGGAGCAATGCGCGGAGCTGCGTCTCGAAGAGCTCGCGGTCCTGCAGGCAGTATCGAATGGCGCGGAGTCCAGCAGAGGAGCGCATCCCCGGCCGCATCGCCTTCATCAACTTATCGCCACCAATGTCGAGGGTCCGCATGGTGACCGGGTGAGGCGCCATCTCTTCGAGGACAGTTTTATAAGCGAGATATTGTTCGTCCTCGAGAGGTAGATCGCGGCGCTCTAGGAAGAGAAATTCAGTCCGGAAGAGCCCGATACCTTCGGCACCACTGGTGCTTACGCGGTGCCCTTCATCCATGAGGTCGAGGTTGCCTCGGAGGGTCACGAGGCGCTCGCCACACTTCGTCTCAGCGGGCATATCCCGGTTCTGGCGCAGCGCCCGATGAAAGGCCTTGGCGCGCCTCGAGCGGCGGCTATAGAGGACCTCTTCCTCAGCGCTTGGGTGCACAATCACCTCACCCTCGACACCGTCGACGATGATGCGCTCCCCGTCTCCGACGTGCTCGGCCATCGACTTGACCCCGACCACCGCGGGGATATCCATGGAGTGAGCGATGATGGCGGTGTGGCTGGTGGGGGTCCCCTCCGCCAAGACGAATGCTGACACGGGTAACCGTGCAAGGGTCAGCGCCTCGGCAGGTGAGAGCTGGTCAGCCACGACGATGGCTCCCCGAGGGACGTCACCGACGACCTGACGAAACCCCTCGTCGCCTTGGAGCGCTCTGAGGAGCATCTCTCCGACGTCCTGGACGTCACGGCCACGCTCTTTGAAGAACGGATCGTCCATATCATCGAAGATGCTCAAGATGTGTTGAAGTGCCTCGGAGAGCGCCCACTCAGCGTTGATGCCTTGGCTGTGGATAAGCTTCTCGGCCTCCCCGAGCAGCATCGGATCATGAAGCATCAGCTTGTGCGCATCGAGGACGGCGATGTGCTCACCAGTCTCGTGGTTAAGGGATTGGCTGTCGGAGTGACCGGCGGCCTCAAGGTCCTCTTGGAGGCGGTCGATTGTCGCATCAGCTCGGGTGACAGCCTCACTGAGGCGCTTGACCTCGGCGTTTAATAAGCTCTCAGGCAGGTGAATGTGCTCAACTTGGATCTCTGTAGAGTCGAGCCGATAAGCGTTCCCTAGGATGATCCCTGGCGACACACCGACACCACGCAGCACCGTGCCCAGGTTGTGGTGGCGCAAGCTCATGTCTCTCCAAAGCCGTTGGTGATAAGCGCCTCGACAGCGTCCATGGCGTCTGCAGCGTCATCCCCGTCGATGATGACCGTGACCGTCGCCCCCATGGGCGCCGTGAGCAGCAGGAGGTTCATGACGCTCTTGGCGTTAGCGCGCTCGCCAGCGTGCTCGAGCACGACATGGGACGAGAAGCCGCCCGCAAGCTGAGCGAGGACGGTCGCCGCTCGGACGTGGAGCCCTTTTTCGTTAATGATCTCAAATGATTTTGTAAGGTGCGACATCCGCTACTTCTCCACGTCGCGGTGGGTCACCAAGGCGTGGTGCCCCCTGGTCCCGAGATGTATCGCCAATGCTTCGATTAGTGCGACGGAGCGATGATGACCGCCTGTGCATCCGATGGCGACCGTCATCTGCACTTTTCCTTCCTGCTCTGCGTGGGGAAGGACGTCACGGACCATTGTCCCGATATGCCCCAACATCATGGCGGCTGCAGGTTGACTCAGGACATAAGAGGAGACCTCGGCGTCGAGGCCGCGTTGTTCCCGGAGGCTCTCGACGAAGTATGGGTTCGGGATGAAGCGCACATCGAAGACGAAGTCCGCCTCTGCGGGGATCCCATGTCGGAAACCGAAGCTCAGGAGGTGCAAGGTTAGCTGTCGCTCATCGGCGCTGACGAACATGTCGCGGAGGCGGCGCTTGAGGTCATGGACTGTCAGCTCAGACGAGTCGATGACCGTGGAGGCCCGTACTCGAATGGGCTGGAGCCAGGTGCGCTCGAGCTTGATCGCCTCGGCGACGGTTTGGGCTTCACCGATGGCGATAAGCGGATGTTTCCGCCGCGTCTCTTTGAAGCGCGTGATGAGCCGATCGTCGTTCGCATCAAAGTAGATCAGCCGGAGGCTTTGCCCCGTGGTTTGGAGCTTGTCGAGGTGACGGGCGACGTCCGAGCCGAACGAGACTTCGCGGACATCCATGACCACCGCGACTTTGTCGACCGAGGAATTCTCCTCAGCGAGGCGTATAAAGGTCTCCAAGAGCGCCGTCGGCAGGTTGTCGACACACAGGTACCCGGCATCCTCGAGTGCTCGTAGGGCAGTGGTCTTTCCCGAGCCTGAGAGCCCGCTTAATACGACGAGTTCCAAATCAGCCTGCGATCGTGAGAGAGATTGTACAATGCGGCGCTGTCGGCCTGCCGAAGGTCGTCGAGACCCGACCGCATACCCAGTGAGGGCCGACTTGAGTCGTGTCACGTAGTCGCTCAGCGTCAGGGCTGCTGAGCGCACGTCATTTTATGGAGGCGTTAGCCTATCTCATGAGGTGTCGAGCCTTGGTGGCCCTTGTGATGCTTCCGCTTGCTTTTGTCGCGGCTGAACTGGCGATCGAGTTTATCTGCTGCGAGATCGATCGCCTCGAACATATCGTCAGCGGTCTCATGGCTCACGAAGGTGTGGCCGTTGCTGTTGGCCGTGAACTCCGCGGTCTTGTGAAACTTCTCAATCGAGAAGATCGCATTGATCGACAGCTCTTGCTCCTCGTAACGCTCAAGGCGCTGGAGCTTGGCTGTCGTATGAGCCTTGATCCGTTCACTTGAGTCCATGTGACGAAATGTGAAATTGACCTTCATGGACGCTCCTATTGGCAGTCAATGTTGAACAAGGGGCCCTAAGCCGAAGCCTAGAACAGTTTCTTTCGCTTTGAAGATGAAGGGATGTTGAGCATTTCACGATACTTGGCGACGGTGCGTCTGGCGATCTCCAGTCCTTCGTCTCCGAGCATCTGACAGATCTTCTGATCGCTCAGTGGTTTGTTGGGTGGCTCCTCTCCGATGATCTTTTTAATGCGCTGTTTCACGCTCTCACCGGCGAGATCTTCTCCGCTCGCTGCCTTAATTCGGCTGTTGAAGAAGTACTTCAACTCGAATGTGCCCTGCGGCGTGTGGACGTACTTGTTGGTGGTGACGCGGCTGATCGTCGACTCATGCATCCCGATGTCGTCGGCGACATCGCGGAGGATCAGCGGCCGCAGATAGGCGACGCCCTGATCGAGGAACTCTCTCTGAAACCGAACGATCGACTCCGTCACCTTGCGGATCGTGCTCTGCCGCTGATGAATCGAGCGGATTAACCATACGGCGCTTCGGAATTTGTCCTGGATGAAGGTCTTCGTCTCACCGTCTGCTTTGCCGCCCTTAATCTGGCTCTCGTAGAAGTTCGAGATCCGAAGCTTTGGCATCCCATCTTCATTGAGCTGGACGATGTAGTCGTCGCCAACCTTCGTGATGTAAACGTCGGGGGTGATGTAGTGCGTCGTCTCCGAGGCAAATCCACGCCCCGGCTTGGGCTCCAAGGTCGCCATCAAGTCGACCGACTCTCGCAGGTCATCCGCCTCGATGCCGAGCTCGCGGAGGATCGTGCTGACGTTCCGCTTCTCCAGGTTCTCAAGGTGGTTCTCGATGATGTTGTGAAGCAGATCTTCGTCCGGATAGAAGTGCTTCGCTTGAATCAACAGGCACTCCGAGAGGTCGCGCGCGCCCACGCCGACGGGGTCGAACTCCTGAATGACCTCAAGGACCGCTTCAGCTTCCTCCAAGTCGAGGTCGACATCCTGAGCCAGCTCCTCCAGGAGCTCACCATTGAAGTATCCGTTCGAGCCGATGTTCCCGATGATGCGCTCAGCGAGGAGCTGCTCAGCGGGCGTGAGCTGGGTGACACCGAGCTGCCTGTCGAGGTGGTCGTAGAGGCTCGCTTGGCCCGCCACAGTCTGCTCAAGGGTCGGCAGGTCATCATCGCCACCACGGCGGATGCCCCCTGTCCCAGGGGAGTAGCTATACGAGTTGTAGTGCTCGACGTAGCTCTCCCAATCGAGCTCGCCGCTGCTGTCTTTGGGGGCCTCAGGGACCTCTGCATCACGAGAGGCTGCCTCAGCGGGCGCCTCTTGAGCCGGCTGGGGCATCTGGTCGGCGGCTTGAACGTCGCTTTGTACGGCGCGCATCTCGCCGGTTGGCTCTCCGCCGCCCTCGTTCATCTCAAGGACCGGGTTCTCCATGAGCTCCGAGTTGATAGACTCGAGCAGCTCTGGGCGAGACAGCTGTAGCAGCTTGATGGCCTGCTGCAGCTGGGGAGTCATCACCAGCTGCTGGGTCATCTTCAGGTACTGCTTGAGCTCCATCGACCCTCCTTCAAAATCAAGGATACCACTGGTCGACCGACCTTCACAAGCGGCCACGGCATGAGAACGTTAGGGTGATTCTGCAGCAATCTCATGGGCTTGTGTTGCCTTCCGTTGATCTCGTGCTAAACTCTGGCGCCGGAATCTTATGGGAGGCCCCTTTGAAGCTCGTCATTACGCCTGGACACCGTCGCTTGAAATCCCTGCTCTATCTGGCTCTGTGTGTGTCGGGGGCCTTGTGCATCGGCGCATGCTCCGATGACGCAGGGAGCGCTGAAGGTGACGGCGCGGAGTGCGCTGACACCGTGTGCGTGGCCGGGAGCGTTGACTGCTACGGTAACGCGGTTTGGACCTGCATGTCTGACGGCTCTGGCTGGAGCAAAGAGGGCTGCGGAGGGCTGATGTCCTGCGTTGACGGCGCCTGCGTCGACAGCGTGTGCCAGATCCCAGGGAAGTCCCAATGTGACGATACCGCCGGTGGGAGCGTGTGCGCTGCTGACAAGCAGACAGAGACATCATTCTCCTGCGGCTCTGGCGAATTGTGCGAAGAAGGAGCCTGCGTCAGTGAGACCTGCGACGCAGACACGACGGCGTGTGGCTATCGCGCAGTCTTCTCGTGTGTGAACGGCAGTTGGAGCGCCGCCAAGTGCGATGCAGGTGAGCTCTGCGTCTCTGATGACGATGGCGCCCGCTGCGAGCCTTGGTCCTGTGAGCCGAGCAAAGCGCGCTGCGAGGGTGGTGCGTCCGTGGTCTGCGACATCTTAGGCAGTGGTGAGACAGTCACCGCCTGCACGGAGTCGGAGGTCTGTGACAGCGGTTACTGCGTCGCGGCGACCTGCGATCAGATCGCGGCGGGTGAAGCAGGCGCACAGCCGATCGAGGCGAGCGACACCGCCTCGGAGGCATCGACCTCGGACGCTGGGAGCGAGGCCCTTGATGATGACACCTCTGGGGAAGCAGGCCCCGTCGAGCCCGAGCCCCACCCCGAGCTTGAGCAGATCTCGCGCATCGACTTTAAGCTCAGTGGGATCCCTAACACCTTCGATCTCGCCGCCCAGGCGGACTACCAGGACGCCGAGAGCCGGATGGTGATCTCGGGCAGCGACGGGATCCGTAAACTCGAGATCAACCTCGCCGAGGTCGATCCCTACACCGTGGGCACCTGGTCGGATTCAGATGACTCCGAGGTCATCGCGATCGTCTGCTACTACGACGGCACCACCAACCAAACGCCCCCCGAAGGGGCCGGTTGCTCCGTAGGCTTTAGCCACGCGTCGTCGCTCTACTCGCTCACAATCGACGCCAACAATGGCGACGGCTACCGCGTGACAGGCAGCTTCTCAACGACCCTCGTCGACGCCTCCGGCGGCCAAGTCGAGTTCACTGAGGGCACCTTCGACGTGCTCCATAAGTAGGCGGAGTGTCCAACCTCCTCCTCATCAACTGCAGGCCGCATCAGCGCCGGGTGGCGCACATTGAGAACGGCCTGACGACGGAGCTCTTCTTCGAGCGTGTCCGCGCTCAAGGGCTCGTGGGCAACATCTACAAAGGACGCGTGGTGCGCGTCCTCCCTGGAATGCAGTGCGCCTTCCTTGAGCTCGGGCTGCAGAGGACGGCGTTCCTCTACGTGGGAGATGTCTATAACAGCGACGTTCCCGGTGCGGTCACTGGCCCTTCAAATACGGCTCGCCCCGACAGCTATCCGCCGATCAACGAGCTGTTGAAGGCTGGGCAAGAGCTCATGGTCCAGGTCACCAAAGAGCCGATCGGGTCCAAGGGGGCGCGGGTCACGACGCAGATAGGCCTCCCCGGTCGTTACGCCGTCTATCGACCCAACACCGAGCATGTGGGCGTCTCTCGTCGCATCCTTGATGAGGATGAGCGACAACGACTTCATGATATTGCGGCCTCCATCAAGCCGACCCACGGGGGGCTCATCGTCCGCACAGTGGGGGAGGGGCTCAACCGTGAGGACCTCGACTTGGACCTCAAGTTCCTGGTTCAACTCTGGGAGGAGATTCAATCGCGCACACCGACGCTCTCGGCGCCAGCGCTCTTGCACGAGGACCTGGATATCACGCTCCGCTCGGTGCGGGATCTGTTGAGCAGTGGCCTTGATAGAGTCCTTGTCGATGACGAGACCGAGGCGGAGCGGATCCGCGCCTTTGTCGAGCGGACGATGCCGGACTTTCAAGGGTGCGTGGAGACCTGGGATAAGCCGGATCCGATGTTTGAGCGCTTCGGCCTTGAGTGGGAGATCAGCCGCGCCGTCCGGCGAAAGGTCTGGCTGCGCTCCGGAGGCTCGATCTGCATCGATCGCACCGAGGCGTTGGTCGCCATCGACGTCAACACCGGGCGCTATGTAGGCCGCTCGTCTTTTGAAGAGACGGCCTTCGAGATCAACCTCGAGGCGGCACGTGAGATCGCGTATCAGCTTCGGTTCAGGGACATCGGTGGCCTCATCGTCATCGACTTCATCGGCATGGCAGATAAGGCGCACCGTCAGCGAGTCCGCGACGAGCTCATTAAGGCCCTCGCCGAGGATAAAGCGCGCTCACATGTCTTGCAGATGAGCGAGCTTGGCCTCATTGAGATGACCCGAAAGCGTGTCAGAGAGTCCATCGTCCAGAGCCTCACGGAGTCATGCTTTTATTGCGACGGACGGGGCTACTTGAGGGCCGTTGAGGTGGTCGTAGACAGCGTCTTGAGTCGGCTCAGTCAGCTCGTCGCTTCAGGGGCGTCTGGTGTCCTCCGCGTGGGGGTTCATCCCCTCGTGATGGAGGCGCTCATCGAGAATTGCAAAGAGGTCATCTCGCAGCTGCAGGAGACCCACGGCGTTCAGATTGAGATAGTCTCGCCTGAGGGGATTCACCTAGAGAAGGTGGAGATCAGCTGACGAACCTTAGGGCTGTTCGTCACTCTGCTTGGGCTTCGGGGGATCCAGCCATCGCTCAAGGACCTGCATGAAGGGCGCCTCTTTGACGTTCGCCATCAGCTTCGCGCGCTCTTTGAGTCGCCTCACGCGCGCTTGAAGCTTCAGATCTTGCTGACTCGGTCGGGTCGTCATCGCTATAATGCTTCTCATTGAGTGAGCGAAGGGGCGTGTTCGTCAACGTCGATGATAGCGCTTACAGGCGGCGCTCTGAAGTCCAATCTGACGCAGTTGACGGTCAGCACCCTCCAGTCGTGTTGCACGCCGCGAGGCTCCCCAAGATCCCAGGGTTGCCGCCGCCACCGTTGGCTCCACTGGAGGTGCCACCGCTGCCGCCGCTCCCTGCAGAGCCACTTGAGAAGCTGTTGCCCGACTGACTGACGTCCGAATTGTAGTGGTAGATGCCGTAGCTATGGCCACCACCGCCGCCGCCGCCGCCGCCGCTGTGTCCGCCGTCGCCGCCGTCACCGCCGTGTCCGCCGCGCTTCGAGTCGCCATCTTGCTGGCCGCCGTTGCCGCCATCGCCACCGGGTTGACCAGAGCCTCCAGAGCCTCCAGAGCCTCCACTTGCGCCGTTACCGCGGATGAACGTGACGCTCGTCACGGTCAGGTCAGAGCTGTAACCAAAGACACCGAAGCTGCCTCCGCCGCCTTTCCCTGCGGAGCCCGCCGAGGAGGCGCGACAGCCGCCAGCGCCGCCACCGCCACCACCGGCACCATACGAGTCCGTTCCGTCATCACACCCCCCGGAACCGCCTCCTCCGCCGCCGCCGCCGCCGTGGGAGCCGATGCCGCCAGATGCACCGTCTTTTGCATACCAATAGTAGCTGATCAGGCGACCTTTCGTGGCCGCACCAGAGCCACCACTGCCGTTGCTCTTGCCGCCGTCTTCGGCGTCCTCACCTTGAGCACAGGTGCCGCCGCCGCTCCCTGAGTCGCCGCCGTTGCCTCCAGAGCCAGAGCTGCCGTTATCACCACTGGTCGCGCTGCAGTTACTGCACAGCCCCGTCCAGCCGCAGCTGGTGTCCATCTCGCCGCCGTTGCCGCCGCTGCCCCCCGAGGTGGTGGTCCCTGAGCAGGATCGGCTGCCGCCGGATCCGCCTCCGCCGTGGGAGGAGTTGTTGCATGGCGTGTTGTACTGGTCAGCGTTTCCACCATTTGAGCCGCTCGGTGCGGCTGCCTTCGAGGCGCTGTTACCCGAGCTGCCGCTTTGACCGCTGTAGCCATTGCCTTGCTCAATGGTCATGCGTCGGAAGGTGACGTCGCCGCCACGGATGTGCGCGCCATAGCTGCTGCGACCTTGTCCGCTCGAGATGCGGCCGTTGGCGTTGGGGGCGTTGAGCGTCAGATCGGCCACGATGGTGTCGATGTTGACGCCGCGCAAGACGAGATACTGGCCGACGGTGCTGTCGTAACCGCCGTTGATGGTGACCTCGTGTCCTGGGACAGTGTGCGCGTCGCGGACCCACCCACTGTCATAGCCCCCGAAGAGCCAGATGTTGTTCTTCAAGGTGATAGGGCCGCTGTAGGTGCCCGCTCGGATGTAAACATGCTCTTTCCCGAGCGCGATCGCGCGGGTCATCGCGTAGCTGATGCTCGCGCAGGGACCTTTTTTTCCACAGTCACCTGAGGTCGCGCCCCCGGTCGCGACGAACACGGCGTTACTCGCGTCGCCGTCGACACCGTCGCAGTTCTCGTCGGCGAAGGCGCTGCTTGGGGTCTCTGGAGCTCCATAGGTCGCTACGCTGCTGTAGTCCTCTTGCCAGCCGCTCAGACCACCGCAGGACTGAACGGTCCCTTCACAAGCCCCCAATTGGTTGTCGTTGAGCGGGGCGCTCAGCCCCTCATCGACCCCCCCGGTGCAGTTGTCGTTGATGCCGTTACAGAGCTCTGCTTGCCCGGGGTTGATGTTCGGGTCTGTATCCTGACAGTCCCCGCCACCGGAGAGGCACGTGAGCGGCGTTCCCTCGACGTCCATGTTCTCGTCGCAGTACCCGTCGTTGTCATCGTCGCAGCCCTCGTCGACCCCGCCGACGCAGTCATTGTCGACGTTGTCACAGCGCTCTGTGGCGTTGGGGTGGACCTCGTCGTTAGCGTCATTGCAGTCCCCTTCGCCCAGGGGGCACGCGCTCGGTGAGCCGACGACGGTCATACTGGCGTCGCAGTAGTTATCTCCGTCGTCGTCGCAGCCCTCGTCGACACCTTGTCCACAGTCGTTGTCGAGGTTATCGCAGAGCTCGGTCGCGCCCGGGTGGATGGCTGCTTGCCCTAACGCGTCGGCGCAATCGCCTCCGCCTAGAGGGCAGACCGGGGGGAGCCCGACGGTGATCATATTGGCGTCGCAGTAGTCATCCCCATCATCATCGCAGCCCTCGTCGACGCCTTGTCCGCAGTCGTTGTCTACGCCGTCGCAGAGTTCGGTCGCGCCGGGGTGAATGCTCTCCGAGGTGTCGACGCAGTCGTTGCCACCTTGGGTGCAGATCGCAGGCGAGCCCAGGATGATCATGTCGGCGTCGCAGTAGCCGTCTCCGTCGTCGTCACAGCCCTGATCCACACCGAACGCGCAGTCGTTATCGACGTCATCACAGATCTCGGTCGCGCCAGGGTTGATGCCGATTTGAGTGTCGTCACAGTCACCGATGCCGTTTGGACAGACGCTGGGCGCACCGATCACCGTCATCGTGATGTCGCAATAGTCATCACCGTCGTCGTCGCACCCTTCGTCGATCTCGCCGTTGCAGTCGTTGTCGACTCCGTCGCAGATCTCACCGTCTCCTGCGTCTCCGTCCGTCGAACAGATCAAAGCGACGCCATCTGGAGTGCAGATCACGAGCCCCCCCGAGCAAGCACCTGAGCCGCAGGAGTCGCCTTTGTTCAGGCTGCCTTGCGAGGGATCGTCGTCATAGGTCACGGTGCCGTCGACGAAGGGACCATCGACCTCACCATCACAGTCGTTGTCGACGTCGTCACATAGCTCGGCTGCGGCTTCGTTGATCGCGTCGTCGGAGTCCACGCAGTCATTGCCGCCGAGGGGGCAGACCGCGGGGAGGCCGACGAGGGTCATGGTGGCGTCGCAATAGTCGTCCCCGTCATCGTCACAGCCCTCGTCGATGCCTTGCGCGCAGTTGTTGTCGATGTCGTCGCAGAGCTCTGTCGCCCCAGGGTGGATCGCCTCGTTCGTGTCATCGCAGTCGTCTTGGCCGAGCGGGCATGTGGTCGGCTCCCCGACGACCTCCATCGCGGCGTCGCAGTAGTCGTCGCCGTCGTCGTCGCAGCCCTCGTCAACGCCGCCTGCACAGTTGTTATCTAGGTCGTCGCAGAACTCGCTCGCGTTGGGATTCACGGCGTCATTGGTGTCGGAGCAGTCTCCTGCGCCGAGCGGGCAGATGGCGGGTTGGCCGACGACCTCCATGGCGCTGTCGCAGAAGTCATCTCCATCGTCGTCGCATCCCTCGTCGACGCCGCCTGCGCAGTTGTTATCTAGGTCGTCGCAGCGCTCCTCTGCGCCCGGATGAATGGTGTCATCATCGTCTTGGCAGTCCCCTGGGCCGAGCGGGCAAGCCGCCGAGGCGCCGACGTGCGTCATCGTCACGTCGCAATAGTCGTCTCCATCGTCGTCGCACCCTTCGTCGATGTCATCGGTGCAGTTGTTGTCAACGTCGTCGCAGACTTCGACGGCGCCAGGGTGAATCGCAGGCAATTCATCGGCACAGTCCCCGCCGCCCATCACGCAGACCGCGGGCGCCCCGACGATGACCATGCTGATATCGCAGTAGTCGTCGCCGTCATCGTCACAGCCCTCGTCGATGCCGCCGACGCAGTTGTTGTCCAGGTCATCACAGGCTTCGACTGCGCCAGGGTAGACCTCCTCATCGTTGTCTGCGCAGTCTCCGCCTCCGAGCGGGCATGTGCTCGGGAGCGAGACTACGCTCATGGAGGCGTCGCAGTACCCGTCTCCGTCGTCATCGCAGCCGAAGTCGATGCCGTCGACGCAATCGTTGTCGATGTCGTCACAGAGTTCCTCAGCGGTCGGATGGATCGCGTCGTTCGAGTCGTTGCAGTCGCCAGTCCCGGCGCTGCACACGGCGGGGGCACCGATGACCACTGCGGAGGCGTCGCACCAGCCGTCGCCGTCGCCGTCGCAGGCCTCATCGACGCCGTCGACGCAATTGTTGTCGGCGTCGTCGCAGAGCTCTGGGGCGCTTGGGTAGATGTCGTTTCGTGTGTCGTCGCAGTCCCCGCCGCCCATGGCGCAGGCGCCCGGGAGCCCCACTGTGATCATCGTGCCGTCGCAGTATCCGTCGCCGTCGTCGTTGCACCCTTCGTCTTGGGTACCGTCACAGTTGTTGTCGATATCATCGCAGATCTCCGTCGCGCCGCTGTGAATGTCCGGGAGGTCATCATTGCAGTCTCCGTCGCCGTTAGGGCAGACGGCCGGGGCGCCTTCGACGCTCATGTTCTGATCGCAATAGCCATCGCCGTCGTCATCACAGCCCTCGTCGACGCCGCCGGTGCAGTTGTTATCGACGTCGTCACAGGTCTCGATCATGTTGGGGTGAATCAACTCGGCGTCATCGTCGCAGTCGCCTCCTCCGAGGGGGCAGATGGCCGGCGTTCCGACCAGCTCATTGTTGACGTCGCAGAACCCGTCACCGTCATCATCGCAGCCCTCATCCGTCTCTCCATCGCAGTCGTTGTCGATGTCGTCACAGAGCTCACCGCCTTCCGGGGAGTTTGAGCAGACGAGGGTCACCGAGTCTGCGCTGCAGATCACGGTCCCGCCGTCACAGAGGCCGGCGCCACACGCGTCGCCCTTAATGAGGCCAGTCGACCCGCTAGGGTCGTCATAGGTCACCGAGCCACCGTCGATGTAGGCTTCATCGGTCACGCCGTCGCAGTCGTTGTCCACGTTGTCGCAGATGTCGACATCCACGGCGCTGTGCGTCGAGCAGACGATAGAGCCCATGTCCGCGCCACAGACGACCAGCCCCCCTCCACACGCTCCAACACCGCATGCATCACCCTTGGTGAGCCCCTCGGTGCCATCCAAATCGACCAGGCTGAAGCTGCCACCGACCGTGTACGCCTCATCCGTCGCGCCATCGCAGTCGTTATCGAGGCCGTCACAGATGTCGTCGCTCGCCATCCCCGCCGATGAGCACGTCAGCTGGGTGCCCTCTGGGGTGCAGCTCACGACGCCACCCGCGCAGGTCCCGACCCCACAGGGGGCCCCCAAGGTCAGCGGGGTCGCGCTGCTCGGGTCCGTGAAGGTGACCGTGCCACCGGCCGCGTAATCCTCATCGGTCATGCCATCGCAGTCATCGTCCAAGCCATTGCACAGGTCCGGCGAGACGTTTGAGGTCGTCGAGCAGACGAGCCCGCTGCCGTCCTCGCTACAGAGGACCTCGCCATCCCCGCACAGCCCTGCGCCGCAGGTCTCGCCGAGGGTCAGTCCCTCTGTGCCGTCGAGGTCCGTGAAGCTGATCGTGCCACCGGCGGCGAAGTCTTCGTCCGTGACGCCATCGCAGTCGTCATCGAGACCGTTGCACGACTCCTCGGTCACCTCTCCCACTGTGGAGCAGGCCAGGGTCACCAGGTCATCGCCACAGGTGACGACACCTCCGCCGCAAGCCCCCGCACCGCAGGCCTCACCGAGGGTGAGATCGGAGGTCCCGTCCAAGTCGGTCAGCGTCTCCTCTGGGGTCTCCGGTTCCGCACAGCTGATGCTGTCGTTATCACAAGCCCAGACCCCGAATTGGCAGTCATCGTCGTCCGCTCCGTCGCAGGCCTCTCCGAGGTCGGGGAAGTCCTCATCGGTCGCCCCATCACAGTCGTCGTCCAGCGCGTTACACAGCTCGACGAGGTCTCCGGCCTCCTGACAGCTCACCCCTGCACCATCGCAGGTCCACAGGCCGTCCTCGCAGAGGTCGACGTCGGCCCCGTCACAGGGTTGACCGAGCTCAGCGAAGTCCTCGTCGGTCGCCCCATCACAGTCATCGTCCAGCGCGTTGCACAGCTCGCCAGCGACGCTGTCGGAGTCCGTGCAGATCGTCGTGCCGTCGTCGGCGCAGCTCCAGGTGCCGCCCTGACAAAGGTCCGCGTCGTCGCCGTCACAGGGTTGGCCGAGCTCTGGGAAGTCCTCATCGGTCGCCCCATCACAGTCATCATCCAGGGCGTTGCACTCCTCAGCGGCAGGCGCGTCGCCCTCGCAGGCGCTCAGGCCGTTGGCCTCACAGCGCCGTGCGCCGGGGCACGCCCCGAGATCGTTGGCGACGGCGCATTGAGTCTCCGCTGCCACCTCGATAGCCCAGCTTGAGCAGGCGCACTCCGCCTCATCGGCGGGCATGCAAAGCGGCGTGATGACGCCGTCTACGTCTGTGTCGAGGCAGTCGGAGCCCGCTGGGCAGCCAGTGCCGTTGAGGCATGCCGTCGCACAGTAGGACCCCATCGCCTCTCCGTGACTGACGCAGTGACTGTTGACCCCTGTGGCCGTCGGGTGGGCGCAGTCGGCGTCGCCATCACAAGGACGGCAGTAGGCCAAGTGGGCGTAGATGCAGATGAACACTGGGTCGCCGGCGCCGCTCGCTACAGATTTACACTCAAACCCCTCTGGGCAGCTGTCATCGCACGTCTTGGTGCACATGGTGCCGTCAGGCCCCTCGACACACCATCCGCTCAAGCAGTCGTCATTGTCGTCACAGGGGGACCCGAGGCACCCTGGGCAGGGCGCGTCGACGTCCTCAAGGGTGACGTCCTCAGGGGAGTCCCCTGAGGTGACGCTCTCTGCGTCTCCCTTGGACGTGGAGGTCGCATCGAAGGGGTTGAGGGGGTCCGTCGCGTCCACAAGGGGATCAAAGCTAGGGACCCCCGCGTCGCTCTCGATGGACGCGTCTTGGCTCGCGATTCCGGTGCCCGTAGAGCATCCCGCCAGGACCAAGAGCGCAAATCCTATCCCGTATATGGCTCGATTCATCGAAAGACTCCATGTCAGCAAGGCACACCTCGCCCTCACAATCGATCCCCCCCGAGCCACCGCAGTCTAGCGATCCGGCGGTCTCAGCTCCAGCGCTTGCCCTGGAACGCGCGGGATTTATGAATGCCCATTAGAGCAGGCAGGCGTTTGTTTGTGAACAAGAGCGCACCCTTCGGGTTTGACAGAGGGTCAGCAGAGGGAGATCCTCAACCTCCGAAGCTCAAAGGAGCCCGCTCAAGATGCCGCGCCCGCTCATTACTTACGGGCTCTTCCCGTTCACGTTCGTCGCCGCCTTGGCGACCGCCTCATGGGCCATCGCCGAGGGTTGGAGCTACGGCATCACGCTCATCGGTATCACCGCCGTGGTCATCCTCGTGGTCGCGGTGTGTGAGAGGCTGCACCCTGCTTACCCTGAGTGGAACACCTCGCAGGGAGACATCATCACGGATCTTTGGCACGGGCTCGTCTCCAACGTGACCTTGCCTGAGGTCTTGAAGCTGGGCCTCCTCGCTGCCCTCGTCTCAGTGGATGCGTCCGCTGGAGGTGGCGTGGGCCTGTGGCCCGATGAGTGGCCCTTGGGTGCTCAGCTCGCGCTCGCCCTCATCGTCGGTCAATTCGGCGAATATTGGGCACATCGTCTGCTCCACACCGTGCCGTTTCTGTGGCGCTTTCATGCGGTCCACCATAGCCCGGGCCGGCTCTACTTTTTGAATGCTGCCCGCTTTCATCCCGTCGACACAGCCCTGCTCTTCTGCGTGGGGCTCGCGCCTCTGATGGTCCTCGGCGCTGGGCCGGACCTGATGCTGTTGATGATGACCTGGATTTCGACGCACGGTCTCTTTCAACACTGCAATATTCATCTGCGATTGGGGCCCCTCAACTATGTCTTCAGTATGGCGGAGTTGCACCGCTGGCATCACTCTCTGGATTTGAAAGAAGCCAACCGCAACTACGGCAACAACATCCTCTTTTGGGATCTCGTCTTCGGGACCGTGTACTGGCCGAAGGACAGAGATGCCTCGTCCACGATTGGCAACAACATCCCCGGGTATCCCAAGGGCTACCTTGCCCAGCTGCTTGCACCGTTTCGTGATTCCTAGCCGGCCGCTCGCTATCGATGCCGCGATCCGTGATACTGTGACGTGATGACCTGCCAAAACCTGCCGTTGAAGACCTCTAGATATCTCCTCTTGATCGTCTGCCTCGTCACCTCCGGATTATTCGGATGCGCAGAGACGGCTCCTGAGGGTGACGGGAGCGTCTGTGTCCTTGAGCGTTCCGAGGCGTGTGCATGCCTCGGGGGCCTCACGGGTGTTCAGACGTGCCTCGAAGGCGGTACGTTCAGCCCCTGTGAGTGTCCGCCTGAGCCAACGGAGCCCCATCAAGGTGACGCCTCAGCGACCGTGGACACGGAGGGGGGAGACGAAGAGGGTGCCCTCGATGCGGGGCCCTCGGGCGCGGACAGCGAGGTGCCTGACCCTGACCTCGAGGAGGATGTCGGGGACCCTGAGGGGCCCGATACGGCTGAACCCGTGGGCTACGAAGGGCCATGGCTACGGATCACCGAGTGGATGGCTGCTAATAAAGACACCCTCCTCGACGAAGACGGAGACTCGTCGGACTGGATCGAGGTCCACAACCCGACCTATGAGCCGGTGTCGATCGGCGGTTATCACCTGACAGACGATGACGATGACTTGATGCGTTGGACCTTCCCCGAGGTGGTCCTTGAGCCCAAGGGCTTCGTCGTTGTCTTCGCGTCCGGCAAAGATCGCGTCGACCCCGAGGGGCCGCTCCATACGGACTTCAAGCTGAGCGCCGGTGGTGAGTATTTGGCGCTCGTTGCGCCTGACGGCACGGTGTTGGACGAAAAAGACGCGTGGCCGCCTCAGGTCTCAGACATCTCTTTTGGACCGCGTATGGAGCGACTGGACGAGGCGCTGGTCGCCCCTGATGCGGTCGGTCGGTATGTGATGCCTCACGGGCAAGACCCTGACCCAGGCTGGGCCACACCGGGCTGGAGTGATGATGACGGCGCGTGGAGCTTTGCGCCCCTGGGGCTTGGGTACGAGGGCGACTCTCAGACCTCGATTGATGCGCCGGTGGCGGACTCGGTGGAAGACTGGTCACTCAACGGTGTTCAGGGGCACTCGGGCTGGTACTACGGGTTCTATAACGCGAGTGAAGACAGTGACGGCTATGGCGCCGACGATTTCCAAGTCTTCCCCGGCTCATTCTGGAACAGCGAGACCTGGGATTGGTCTGCGGGTGACGCCCCGTGGACGTCGATTGGGATCGACAGCGCGCACCCCAATGGCACCAACAGCGGGGACGAGCACTGGGCTGTGCGCCGTTGGACGGCGTCGATACCTGGGACCCTTGTGGTTCAGTGGCGGCTCGCGAAGCAGGTCTCAGGGGGTAATGGCGTCACCTGTCGCATCTTCCATGAAGGGGTCGAGGTGGACTCTGGCGCGATCAATGGTGGTGATATGACAGGCCTCGACAGGCCCGTCTTCATCTCCGGAGTGCTCCCCGGAGACCGCATCGACTTCGCGGTCACGCCCGTCGGGAAGAACGGAAACACCCAGGATCACAACGACCAGGCGAGCTTCAGTACGACGATCTGGTCCATACCGAGCTTCGCGCCGCTGGTGAACACGGAGCTCCCCGGTGCCCTCATCGGTGGCGGCTCGCTGCTCTTGCGGGTGCCCTTCCAGGTGGAGGACCCGACCTCCTTTGATTTCCTCGCCCTTGAGCTTTGGTACGACGATGGGTTCGTCGCTTGGATCAACGGCGTGGAGGTGGCGTCTGCGAACGCTCCTGATCCACTCGATTGGGCCTCTGTCGCGACCGAAGATCGTACGGTGTTCGATGCGCTCTTGTCGGAATCGCACATCGTAGGCCCGGCGAAGTCTCTGCTCGTCCCAGGGTTGAACATCTTGGGCATTCAGGCGCTCAACGCCCCGGAGCCGGACGGCGCATTCTTGATTCGACCGTTGATGCGCGGCCAATCGCTCCGTGTCATCGACGCACCGGACACCTACCTGGGCGTCCCGACGCCGGGTGAAGCCAACGTCTTTGGGGATGTGGCTGTCCCGCCGATCATCGCTAATGTGAGCTCAGGGCAGCACGCACCCGACATGGAGCCCATCATCGTGGAGGCGACCGTGTTGGCTGCGCAGGGCGAGCTGGTCGAGGCCTTGCTGCATTATCGGGTGGGCTACGGCGTGGAGCAGGTCGCCGGCATGTGGCCCCTCGGCGATGGTCGATTTACGGCGCTGATCCCCGCCTCGTTGGCCGGCCCTGGCGAGTTGGTGCGCTGGTACGTCACCGCGCTCGACGACCATGGGCAGACGTCACGCTACCCCGCGTTCCTAGACCCCCTCGATAGCGCAGAGTACTTGGGGACCGTCATCCACGACCCCTCGATAGAGACGAACCTCCCCCTCTACCAATGGTTCTCCGAGAACCCGAACGCGTTCCGGACCGATAATGGGGGACGTGGGAGCCTGTTCTACGAAGGCGAGCTCTACGACAACATCTACGTGAACCTCCACGGTCAATCGACCAAGGGGATGCCGAAGAAGAGCTACAACGTCGACTTCAACAGCGATCATCGCTTCAACTGGGGTCCCGGCCTTGAGCGGATGAAGGACATCAACATCCTGACGACCTACGCGGACAAATCCCGGGTGAGGAACACCATGGGCTATGGGGTCTTCCGCGATGCAGGCCACGCTTCCCACCTGGTCGGGTCGATTCGTCTACATGAAAACGGCAGCTACATTGGGCTCTACGATGCGGTGGAGGATCCTGATGATGCGTGGTTAGAGCGCGTCGGACTCGACGGCGAAGGCGCGCTGTACAAGATGTACAACACGCTCGACAGCACGAACGGCGGAGAGAAGAAGACCCGCAAAGACGAAGGTAAAGAGGACCTTCAAGCCCTGATCAGCGGCCTGGATGCTCAAGGTGAGGCGCTCGAGGCATTCGTCTTCGATCATGTCAGCGTGCCGGGGATGATCAACTACCTCGCCGCGACCATCGCGACTGGGGGGCGGGACTGCGGCCACAAGAACTACTACGCCTATCGCGACACGATGGGGACGGGGGAGTGGTGGTTTTTGCCTTGGGATATGGACCTGACCTTTGGGCACACGTGGACGCCGCAGCACAACTACTACGACGACTGGATGTACTTCGATCACGACCTCTACATCTGCGCCTCGAACAAGCTCATCAGCCTGCTCTACGCGATGCCCACGGTCTGGGAGATGTACACCCGCCGGGTAAGAAGTGTGTTGGACAAGCTCTTGCAGCCTCCAGGCACGCCGTATCAGGAGCGTCACTTTGAGGCGCAGATCGACGCGATCTCTGCGTTAATCGGAGACGATGGGCACGATGACCACGCGCTCTGGGGCTCTTGGGGAGATCAGCAGACCGTCGCCGAGGGGGTTCAGAACCTCAAAGACGGCCACCTCGAGCCGCGTCGGCAGTACCTCTACGTCGACATCCCCGAGGCCGGCGGTGGTCCACTTCCTCCGGCTCAAGACCCCATGGCGGCCCCGGAGCTGTCTATTGTGTTCCCGTCCTTTGAGGCCCCGGCAGAGGCCTATGTGGCGGTCCAGAACCCTTACGACTACGCGCTCGACGTCAGCGGATGGAGCCTCGCAGGGGATGTCCAGTTCACGTTCCGAGCAGGGACAGTCATGTCCGCAAACGGTGTCCTCTACGTCGCCGGGGATAGGCACGCGTTCTTGGCGCGCGAGTCGCCACCGACCGGCGGGATGGGGCTGCTGGTTGTTGGGAACTGGGCAGGGACCATCTCGGAGACGCCTGTGTTCGAGCTCGTGCCGCCAGGTGGCGCGCTCCCCGAGCCCGAGCCCGAGCCCGATCCCGATCCCGAGCCCGATCCCGATCCCGATCCCGATCCCGACCCTGACCCCGACCCTGACCCCGAGCCCGACCCCGAGCCCGATCCCGAGCCCGGAGATAATGAGCCAGCGAGCTGCGCAGCCATCTTGGCCGCCGAGCCGATGTCAGCGAGTGGCAGCTACTGGATCGATGTCGACGGCTCTGGGACTTTGGCGCCGATCCTTGCGAGCTGCGACATGACCACTGACGGCGGTGGGTGGACGCTCGTCCTGAACTACCTTCACGCCGGCGGGACAAGCCCAGAGCTCCAAGCCAGGGCGACGGATTTGCCCACGCTTGGAGGTGACTTGATGGGCCTGAATGAAGCAGGGAGCCCGTATTGGGGGCACGCATCGAACAGCCTCCTCTCGGTGACCTCCTTTGATGAGCTCCGCTTTTACTGCACCAATGGCAGTCATCCTCGGGTGATGCACTTCAAGACATCGGCCCCGGAGGCCCTCGCCTACGTGCGCACAGGGACAGGGAACATGTCGCAGCTCTATGACCCGGCGTGGTCCGAGGACCTGGCGGGCTATGACAACGCGACGTTGCCGTTACACACGAACGGGGAGAACAGCTTCTTCGCCGATCAGGGCGACTGGGCGATGACTGAGTTCCCCTTCTACTCGAACTCTGGGATCGGCAACCCGCGCGCTCACTGGGGTATCCGCGGGATGGGGACACGGTGGGAGTGTGATGATTTCGGTGGCAACGATCAGAGTCACACACTGCACCGCATTTGGGTCCGCTGAGAGCTGGCCCAACCTTGACACAGCGAGGTGATTCGAGTCGTCTGTGGGCGGCTCAGTCACCTTGGAGGTGCACCGTGAGAGAGTTGAGGTTTGGTCTAGTGACGCTGTTGAGCGTGACGGCGCTCATCGCCGCATCTTGTGGGGACAGTGTTCCTGCAGGTGATGTGGCGACGACAGGCGCTGTGTCCGCTGGTGCAGGCTGCGGTGCTGCGGTGTGCGGTGTCGCCGCGGATGGGACGCTGTGTGGGTCCTGTGAGGGCGCTGAGATCTGCTGGACGGGGCAATGCATCCTCGACGAGATCGGGTGTGACGAGTCGAGCTTTGAGCTCGACGGTGACTCAGCCATCACCCCTTTTGCTGCGGGCGCTTATCGCTTGGTCTACACGGCCTCGGGGCCTGACTACTCGGTGATGAGTCAACCGACCGATGGTGAGGCAGAGTCCACGCCAGCGGCGATGAAGAAGATCAGCATCGAGCTCGATCACCAGAAGCTCTTCGGAGACGGACCGATGGAGCCCGGGACGTACGAACTCGGTGGAGATGACGCCAAGGCCGACTGCGCGCTGTGTGTGCGCGGAGGCACGTTCTGTAATAAGGGCGGCTGCGGGAAAGACTACGTCGTTGAGACGGGCACCCTGGAGATCACCTCTGTGGGGACCCCGGGGACGCAGTTCACGGGGCGGTTGACCGACGTCATCTTCCGCCAGATTCAGCCGAACGACTTTGACGCGACCACCAAAGAGTACGCGGCGATGCAGCAGGGCAAGACGTGGTGCCTCGGGGACTACGACTTCGACATCCCGGTCCCTGAGCAGACTCAGACCGAGGACAACTGCATCGAAGAGGGCACAGGGCGCCTCGTCGGCGACAACATCGCCGATTATACGTTGATTCACTGCGGGACCGAAGAGGTCGTGCACCTCCACAGCTACTGCGGCACGGAGAAAAAGGCGCTCTGGCTCATCGCCGCCAGCGGCTGGTGAGGGGCTTGCTCGACGTTCGTTCCGAACGCCATTCAAGACATGAAGAACAAGTACAACGACGAGGTCGAGGTCATGGTGCTCATCGCCGAGGACGCGGGTAAAGGCCCGGCGACCTTGGGCTACTGCAAGCAGTGGGCGAAGTCCCATGGCGACCCCGACGCGATGTACACCTACCTAGACATCTCCGGCGGCGTCTCGTGGAACAACACGTTTACCAACATCGAGAACTACGGCAATGGTGGCATTGGCCTGCCTTGGTCCGCGGTGCTGGACGCCGGCTCGATGGAGTACAAGTGGTGTGACTACGCAGGTGAAGGCACACTGGACAGCAACATCCAAGCGCTCTTGGGCCAGTAGGACCCGAAGGAATCGTTCACCCCTTGGAGTTCTTCGGCCGCAACGTCATCCGTCTGCCTGATAAAGGCGTGTTGCTCGTCGCGACGGACCTTCAAGGCAACTGGGCGGACTACTGCGCGATGAAGGCGCACTACGCTGAAGAGGAGGCTGCTGGGCGTCACCCGGTGTTGCTCTTCTGTGGGGATATGGTCCATGGCCCCTCTCCGCGGCTTAATGAACCTGGCGCGTGGCCACCCTATCTCGGGACCGCGTACACCGACGAGAGCGCCGCGATCTTGAGGGACTTCATGACCTTCTCGCAGACGGCCCGCGCCTTTAGTTTGCTCGGCAACCACGAGCACGCCCACATCGGGGGGCCCATCGTCTCGAAATTTTATGCGGACGAGGCGGCCGTCCTGAACGCCGCTTTGGGTGATCAAAAAGAGGCCGCTGTAGCGTTCATTCGCACCTGGCCCCTCATCGCCGTCGGGCGATGCGGGCTCGTGTTTGTCCACGGCAGCCCCGCTGCGACAGAGCCGTCCCTTGACGACTGGGAGAGCGTCGATGTGACCGGCTATGACGGACTGGCGCCCATCGATATGCTCCGCGCCAACGAGGCGTTCGCGACGGTCCTTTGGGCGCGCAGCGCGACGGAGCGTGAGGCGACGGCGTTCCTCAATGTGGCGCTCCCCAAGCGCCGCGGGGAGGGGGTCGTTGTCTTCGGTCACGACGTCGTGCGCAGTGGCTACAACAAGATCGGCGCGCGGCAACTCTGCCTGTCCACGTCCTACGGCCTCGACGACGAGAACAAGGCGTACCTCCGGGTCGCGCTCGCCGGGCGGTATCGCTCGGTCGATGATTTGCGAGAGGGGGTCGAGATTCGCTCCCTCTACTCCTCGAAGTCCTCTGCCGCATAGAGCCCGTCTGCGAAGTGCAGGTGTTCGATCGATAAGAGGGTGTCTCGTCCGTCGGGGCCATCGACGATCAGCGCGTCGCCCTCCACGCTGACCGTGTAGGCTGCGCGCTCTTTGCAGTAGATCACGGTGTCGTCTCCCTCTGAGCCATCCAGGGTGTTGTCGCCGACGTTGCCGCGCAGCGCGTTGTCGCTGTCATTGCCATGGATGGACGCAGCTGTGTCCCCAGTCAGTGTCACGGCGACGAGGTAGCGTGACTTGTGGGTGTATGGGGTCGCGGGATCAAAGGACATCTCAAACGTCCCGCTGAAGTTCTTGGCCAGCCGAGCTTCGTAGTGGGCCATGGACGGCAAGAACGCCTCGAGGAGCGCGAGGCCCTTGGGGTCCTTCTCGATGACCTCGTCGCGGGTCTTGGCGATGTAGACCCCCCACATGCCGCCCGGGGCCTCGTCAAAGGCGCCCCAGTAGCCGTAGTAGGAGTCGATGACAGAGGCGATGTACTCCTGAGCCAAGGAGTCCTCGTCGGCCAATTCCTCTAGCCATTCATTCACGGAGGGATCGATGGGGATGCCCCATCGCCCATCCTCGATGGACGCGACGGCCTCAGCGTGAAGCTCAGCCTGGTAGTCGGGGAGCGCCCCCGGCATGTAAGTGCCGATGCCGGCGTCATGGACGAGGTGGAAGATCTCCTCGAAGGTCGCGTCCCGGTGCTCCCAGTCGTTGGTCAGGTACCAGTCACCTCCTTCTACCGTCATCTCCGCCTCGTAGAGCGGCTGTGCATCAAAGGGCGGCTCGTTGCCCTCTTCGTGGGCGCCGTTCGGGAGCATCAACGTAGCGCCATGGTC
Source organism: Myxococcota bacterium (assembly GCA_049602155.1). Lineage (GTDB taxonomy): Bacteria > Myxococcota_A > UBA9042 > PHBI01 > JBMYRH01 > JBMYRH01. Next base: position 95,930 of record JBMYRH010000014.1, read on the forward strand.
AGCCATACTGTTGGCGACCGCCGCTTTATCCGCGCCGTATTGGGAGCCCGGGACATCCGTGAGGAAGAAGCGCAGCACGTTCCGCGCGCGGTGTACCATCTCGTCGCTGACCTTGTCCGCGGCGAAGAGCTTGATGGGCTTACCGTTGGGCGCCACGACCTCCGCATAACGGGTAAACCCCCAGCCTCTAAAGTTCGCGTAGGCGTCTGGCGTGGGCATGACCACGCCCTCATCCTCGAGGCAGCTGAGCGCGGGCTCGGTGGGCTCCGGGGTCGGCGGCTCCTCGATGGGTCCTGCATCGGACGCGGCCATGATGTCTGTGGTCGCCGCAGGTCCACCGTCCTCGCCCCCAGAGGGTTGCCCCACGGTAGACCCATCGGCGCCGCTGCTCCTGGGCGGGTTGGTCGCTGCGTCAGAGGCATCGTCGTTTGCGTCCGCTGACGATGGGGTGGGCTGCCCTTCGGCGGGGGGGGCTCCGCAGCTGAGTAAGCACAGGCTCATCCCCACGGCGACTGCGCGCAAAGGCGTGACTGAGTGGCGATATTTCAAGGTGCGCAAGGGGGGCTCCATGGTGTTGAACGGGCTGAGACTACACGACGGTGCCTGTCGAATCAGACCCCGTGTTTAAGATCTGCCCTCTGCCGCACGTAGAGGAGGATGTCGGCGCACACTTCGGTGTCGTGTCGACAGGCGTCACTCCTCGGAGCGATGCAACCGCCTACCCTCCCTACCGACAGTTGAACATCGCCGTGCACCAGGTCGCGACTTGGTGCGCGGCGTGTCCTCCGTAACGCTGGAGATCCGCGCGTGACCCTTTGCAACATGGACGATTATCGCGTCTCGATGCCCAACCGGCGTCGGGTCTCTCTCTACCGCGATGCCATGGAGGGCGCCGTCCGCGGGCGTGTCGTGTGCGAGCTCGGCGTGGGGCATGTCCCGCTGGGGCTGATGGCACTTCAGCTTGGTGCAGAGCGCGTCTACGCAGTCGATGAAGACGACGACGCATTGAGCGTGGCTGAGGCGAGCCTCCGTGAGCATGGCTTTGGACCAGACCAATACATCACGCTGCGGGGCACGCCAGGGAGCGTCACCCTGCCTGAGCGGGTCGACGTCGTCGTGGCCGAGCCTTTGTCCTCGATGGGCTTCTGTGACGACACGGGCGAGCGCATGGCGATGGCTCGAGAGCGCCTGCTCGCCCCGGGCGGCATCATGATACCCCAGCAGGTGCGCTGCTATGCGGCGCTCGCGGGGCCGACTCAGTTCGCCCAGCAGCTCAACCTCTGGGCTGGTGAGCTGCCTGAGCTGATCGGGACATCCGCGGAGAGCCTTGAGGATGTCTTCCGCTCGACGACGCACACGATGATCATCTCTCCGACCGCGATCCTCGGTGATTGGGAGGTCTGGCGTAAGCTCGCCTTTGACGACCCTGGCGCGCATCGGCAGATCCGACCTTTGGTCCTGACGGCCCACCGCCTTGGGATTGCGCACGGCGTGGCGTGTTGCTTCGAGGCGGACCTCAGCCGCAAGGTGACGCTCCGGACCTTCCCCGACGCCTCCCCGACGCCGTGGCAGCAAGCGTTCACTCCCTTTGATACGTCGTTCAGGGTGGCCGCTGGGGACGCGATCTACGTGCAGCTTATGGCGCCTGAGCAGGCGATGATGGGCTCTCAGTTTGAGACCCAGGTCCTCGGCACACCCGATTGGTCAGAGCGCGGACCCGCTGCTGCTTAGTCGTCCTTCTCTAGGGGCTTCAGGGTCGGCCCGACGAAGGCGAAGAGGCGGCGATCGATCTCCTCGAAGCGCCGACAGACCTCACGACCGAGGTTCATGACGAGCAAGGTGAACTGCTCCAGGTCATGCTCGTAGAGGTCTCGCAAGTGACGGTTCGTGATCCTCAGGCCCTCACAGGGTTCCAGGGCCCGAATGGACGCAGTGCGCTTGGTGATGCTCAGCAGCGCGATCTCTCCAAAACAATCACCGGCCTCCAAGATGCGGAGGAGGTAGCGGTGCTCGCCGAGCTTCTTTTCGACGGCCACGCGACCTGTATCCAGGATGTACACGGCGTCCCCGGAGTCTCCCTGCTCAAAGAAGTAGTCCCCTTTCGCGACGGTCGTTTGTACCGCGCGGTCGAGGAGGAAGCCGAGGGTGTCCAGAGTTAAACCACCAAAGGCGGGGACACTCCTCAAAACGGTAGGATCTCGATTCACGTCATCGGAGTGTATCACCCTGACGCCAGGATCGTTATGATGCGCTCGTGCGAGCATCACACCGAATGAAACCGACACCCTGGTTTAGCACTGTACTGCTGAGTTTACTCCTCTGTGTCGGGGCAGCAGGTTGCGCCGCGGGGCCCTCCACGTCTGAGGCGAACAACGCGCCGGACGTGCAGGCATCGTCGTCGAGCGACACGGTCATCACGGTGGACGCTGATCGCGCGCCGGTTGAGGACACCTCGAGCCCGGAGGAGGTGACACCTCGACGTGATGGGCCCCTGGCTGACGCTGATGTGACGCAGGAGCGCGAGGGTGACGCCTCACCCGTGGATCCCTCGCCTGAGGATGTGGTTGAGCCCCCCGAAGTCGCGGACTCGGGGCCAAGCGCTTGGGAGCAGGCAGCAGGGCTCTTTGGGTTAGACGAAGTACATGACGTGGCCATCACGCTCTCCAGCGATCAGCTCAAATCCCTGTCCGAGGTGCCTGATGCTTGGGTCTACACACAGGTCACGGTGGATGGCGAGGCGATGGATGATGTCGGCTTGCGTCTGCATGGCCAGCTCGGCGCATTTCGCGGCCTCGATCACAGCGCGGGTCTCTCGCTGTCCTTTGAGGCGATCAGCAAGGGGCACACGCTGCGTGGCCTGAAGACCCTCTCCCTGAACAACCTGCTGCATGATCCCAGTTTGGTGCGGGAGCTGCTCACGTATGCGCTCTTCCGCGCCGCCGGGATCCCTGCGCCGCGAGTCGGCTACACTCAAGTCGAGGTCAACGGGCTGCCTTACGGTGTCTACCTGATGGTCGAGCCCTCACACAGCGACGCGTTCTTGTCCCATTGGTTTGACGGGGAGATCAGCGGGGCGCTCTACGGTGGGCGTGACGGTCAAGATCTCTTCGTTGACGCGGTCGCGAATTTCTCAAGCGGCGCGGGGGCTGATGCTCATAAGCTCAGCCTCTTTGGCTTGGTTCAAGCGCTGGATTGGGTCGATCTCTCGGGGGACGTCCCCGCTCAACTGGACGCCATCTTTGGGCTTCAGGGCTACTTGGACTTCGTGGCCACGGAGCTGATCCTCGGTCACCAAGACGGCTACGCGTGGTCTCGCAATGGCTACAACCTCTACCGCCCGACGCTCACCAGCCCTTGGGCCTTTATGCCGGTCGGCGCGGACAGGACGTTCATCGATCACCTTCAGCCGCTGGAGGGGAGCGGGCGCGTTCATCAGCTCTGCATCCGCGACCCCGCCTGTCGCCTGCTTCTGGGGGAGGCGTATGACGCGGCGTTGGTCCGTATCGACGAGATTGACCTCGTCGGGATGGCTCAGTCGGCGCACCTCTTGCTCGCCGATGCGATCCTCGACGATCCCCGTCCTGCCCTCGCTCCGGACGCCGTGAGCGCAGCGCTTGAGGCGGTCCTGGCGTACTTATCTGAGCGGCCTACGACGTTGGTCGATGGGCTGGTCTGCCTCGATCCGGACTATGGGGATGAGGACGGGGACGGGATCTCAAGTTGCTTTGGAGAGGATTGCCAGGATGACGATCCATTGGTCTATCCGGGGGCGCCCGAGGTCTGCAATTTCGCGGATGACGATTGCGATGGAGAGATCGATGAGACCGCTGAGGGTGAGGAGAGCTGCCCGACGTGCGAGGCGATCCACGAGGACGTGAACGGGACCGTGCTGCTGTGCCGCATCGTAGCCAACTACGCCGATGCACATGAGGCGTGCTTATCTCGTGGTGGAGATCTGCTGAGCATCCACTCCCAAGAGGAGCAAGAGCTCATCGGTCAAGCGGCTTATGCGAGCTATAAAGGCCACCTGTGGATAGGCATCAACGACCGAATCGAAGAGGGGACCTTTGCTTGGACCGATGGCTCCCCCGTCGACTTTGAGCATTGGAACAATAACGAGCCAAACGACTGGGGCTCGGGCGAAGACTGCGGTCACCTCTATGAAGGCAACGACAACCGCTGGAACGATCTGCCCTGCGGCCATGAGGCCGGCTACCTCTGTCGGCTCCCGAACCTCGACCTGCCCTAGACCTCGAGGAGCCGCTTGATGGACTGCAGATCCTTGGCGATCTGCTTCTTCAAGGCGCGCCCGAGCAAGGGGCCGTAGAGTTTGGCGGCCCGGCCAGGGTTGCCGTGCAAGCGGAAGGTCATCACTGTCCCCTGACCTTGGGCAGCGAGCGTGATGCGGACCGCGTGCGGCAGGATGCCGCCTTGGGCCTCTTCGGCGTAGACCGCGCCTGCTTCCAACTCCGTGATGATCTTGGCTGTGCGGATGACGCGCCCCATCAGCGTCGCCTCTTCGGTGAAGGTGTCGCCGACCTTGAGGGGGCCTGAGCTGTCGCGAACGATCTTCACGATCGCCGAAGACCAACGCGGCGTCGCCTCGACGTCTGTGATCAGCTCGTAGACGTCTGTGGGTGGTCTAGAAATCGTGACGGATTGTGTGACGTCGAGCATGGCGTACCTCGCGGAGCCAACCTAACCGACGCTGGGGAGCGATGACTAGCCCTCCCCGCGCGCGAAGAGATAGTGTTGGTATTGGACCCCACCCGCTGAGCTACTGTAGATTCGCTCGTCTCCAAGGGAAATGCAGCATGCGAACGAAGATTCAACGACCCATCACGATGTCACCATGGATACTCGCGCTTCTGTGCGCCTTCGCTGTCGGCTGCGGGGATGCCTCGTCCACGTCGACCGAAGCAGACGCCGAAGTCGGCGCGGATGGGGTTGAGGAGGAGGGTGACACCACGCTCGACGGTGATCAGGATGCCCTCACACTCCCCGTCGAGGACGTCCTCGACGACAGCGACGAGGAGATCGACGGGGAAGGAGAATTCCCGTCCGACCTCCCTGTGATCACCGAGATCAGTGAGGACGTCGATCTCTCAGAATTCTTCCCGGACGCGGTCGGGCCGGAGGCCGACGTCGTTGATGACGCCTCGGCTGACGTGATGTCTGACGTCAGTGATGACGCCGCTGACGTCACCATGGATGACGCCAGCGATGATGCCGCCACGTCCTCTGATGACGCCTCTTCGGATGTGGTTGAGGAGGAAGACACCTTCTTGGCCGACTGCGAAAACCTCGGCGTGGCCCCTCAGTGGGAGGGGATCTTTGAGGGGGCGATCGAGTACCACATCCCTGAGGCCCTCGAAGAGCTCTTCTACCCACCGGATGGCATCTTGATCGTGGGGGGCACCCTCGCCTTCGACATCGAGTGCGTGGACTCCAAGCTCATCGTGAGCGGAGACATGGCCGGCACGGCGAACGTGGCTGGGGAGGGCGATTTCCCCTTCACCATCACGCTCGCGGGCTACTTTAACCCCGAGACTGGGTTGCTCAACGCTAACCTCGTCGACGGGATGGTGGTGCTCTATGGCTTGGCGGAGATCTACTTCTCCGGAGACTTCATTGGGACCTTGACCGACGAGGTCTTCAACGGCACATGGACCGGCATCTACGACGGGACGAATTTCCCGCTGCCGCCAGGAGATGTGCCAGACGCGGATGGCTCTGGGACCTGGAGTGCGCAGGCCGCCGAGGTCGATTAGATGCGGCGCTTAGCACTGAGCGCCCTGATCGCAGTGGTCGCGAGCTGCGGTGGTGAGAGCCCTACGCCGACGTCCGACGCGACTGAGTCGAGCGACGTAGCGTCCCCTGACGTCAGCGGAGACAGCACAGAGAGCGCCCCGGAACTCGAAGACGCGCCGACCCTGGAGGACACTCAGGCGCCTGTCGAGGACATCCCCGTCGCACCTGAGGTCGTCGACGCGATCGGGCCTGAGGATGTCGCGACGGATCCTCACGAGGACGCGCCCGGTGACGGCCACAGTGAGCCCTCAGATGCAGATGGAGCGAGCGACGCAGCACAGGGAGACACGAGCGAGGATGTCGCCCCTGATGTCCCCCCGGAGCCAATCGTCGTGCCTGGTGATCAATGCGATGAGGCGCTGGTCATCGACCCGCTCGAATTGCCCTTTGAGTACGAAGGAGACACGACGCACGCCGCCGATGACGTCGCGCTAGCGGGGGGCTGCGGGACAGGTGGTGATATCGGTGCAGGGGCCCCAGATGTGGTCTTCTCATTTACCCCCTCTGTGACGGCGCATCATGTCATCGGCATGAACCCAGCGACCGTGATCGGCGCGAGCCCGGCGGTGATCTACGTGTTGGAGGACTGCGACGACGCGGCCTTCTCCTGTGTGGGGGTGAGCAGTAACTTGAGCGCTGGCGGGGTCTTCAGTGTCTACCTTGAGGCGGGGACGAGCTACGCGGTCGTCGTTGATGGCCTCTTGCCCGAGGACTCAGGCGGCTTCACCTTTGTGGTCGAGGAGGTCGTGTGCGTCATCGAATGCCCCGGTCCGGAGTGCGGCAAGGATGGATGCGGCGGCTTCTGCGGTGAGGGGTGCGAGGAGGGGCTCGCGTGTCGCCCTGACGGCTTCTGCGAGACCCCACCGCTCATCGACGGCAACACCTGCGAGTCCCCCTTCCTGATCGAGTCCTTGCCCTATGCGACGACTGGGGACACTTGGTACGGCACCAATGAGGGGGCCTTCGAGGCCAACAGCTGCCCAGGGGAGCCCCACCCAATCGGGGCTGCGAGCAATGACCACTTCTATCAGCTGGAGATCCCGGCGACGGGGCTCTACTCCCTCGCCATCAACTCCGATTACGACGCGGCGCTCTACGTCATCGAGGATTGCGCGGATCTGAGCGGGAGCTGCGTCGCAGGGTCGGATCAATCGCTCAGCTCTGAGTCGATGGAGATCTACCTCGAGGCTGGCCAGACGCTGACCATCGTCGTGGACGGCTACGGCAACACCGAGAACATGAACGGCATCTACACCCTGCAGGTCAGCCAGGCCTGCGTGGCCTCCTGCGAAGCGAAGGACTGCGGTGATGATGGCTGCGGAGGCTCCTGCGGTGTCTGTAGCTACGGCGACGCGTGCCTTGAGGGGAGCTGTCTGGCTGCGCCGCTTGGCGACACCTGCCTTGACCCCTTCGTCATCCCGTCCGCCCCGTACACGGTGACCGGCGACACCTCCGGCTTTCATGGGGAGATGAGCTACGCCCCAGGGGAGTGCCCCGGGATGACCTTGGGCTGGGGAGCGGGCTCCAAAGACGTCATCTACACCTTTGAGCCGACCACGCAGGACCTCTACACGCTGACGCTCGAGGCGTCCTTCGACTCGACCCTCTACGTGGTGACCGACTGCTTGGACGTGGGGGGCTCATGCCTCGCGGCCGATGATCAGCACCCGACGATGGAGACCGTCGACGTCTGGATGTACCCCGGGACGACCTACTTCATCGTCGTGGATGGCTATGGGAATCAGTCCAACGTCGAGGGGAGCTACACGCTCTCGATGGCGTCGGCATGCGTGCCGCACTGCAAGTTCAAGCAATGCGGACCGGACGGGTGTGGTGGCTCTTGTGGGGAGTGTGAAGGCTTCTCGGTGTGCAGCGATGAGGGGCTGTGTGAGTCCCAAGAGGGCAACAGCTGCGATACGCCGTTCATGATCGAAGCGCTGCCTTTCTTGGGAGAGGGCGACACCTCGGACTCGACCAACTTGATGGGGGTCCCTTACGACGCGTGCCCCGATGAGACAGCCGTTCGAGGGCCTGTGAGCGCTGAAGAGGTCTGGGCCTTTACGCCCACGGAGTCGGGGGTCTACACAGCGCTCCTCGACTCGACGTTCCCAGCGGTGCTTTATGCGCTGACGGAGTGCTCGCAGTTCACGACGGAGTGCTTCATTGAGGAGAACCCCGGGGGCCTCGTCTGGTACGACGTGACCCCGGAGTGTGGATGGTCACATTACGATCAAGGGCAGTGTGTGGGGCTGGGCGCGGGCTTCTTGCTCTCAGGGGAGATCGTCCCGCTGAAGACGTACTTAGAGGCCGGGACGACCTACTTCTATGTCGTGGACGGAAACGCCCTGAACGCGGACCAAAGTGGCCCTTACACCCTCTCACTTGATGGCCCCTGCATTCCGGAGTGTGACGGCAAGGTGTGCGGTCCTGATGGGTGTGGCTTGACCTGCGGCGAGTGCCCCAACGACCTGCTCTGTGATGACAGTCAGCAGTGCGTCACCCAAGAGGGCAACAGCTGCGCTACGGCCTTTGTGATCCCGGACGACGTGACCTTGCCGGTGGTCTATGAGGGCAACACGAACGACGCGACCAACACGTACGGCAAGCCCTACGGTGGATGTCCTGACGAGAACAAGAAGATCGGAGCAGGTAGCCGTGACGAGGTCTACGCCTTTACGCCAGCGGAAGACGGGACCTACGAGATGACGATCGACGCGCAGTTCCAAGGGGCCCTCTACGTCCTCAATGACTGCTCGGAATTCCTCAGTGAGTGCTTCTTCAAAGAGACCAAGGGGCATGACTCTTGGGCAGCGGTTGTCCCCGGGTGCGGGTTCGCCTCAGAGACCTGTTTGGCAGCATACTTGGAGGACCCGGAGGAGCCTGAGGCGCTCTTGAGTGTGGAGCTGCTCGCGGGCGAGACGGTCTACATCGTCGTCGATGGCCAAGGGGGGCTCTACGACACCTATGGGAGCTATACGCTGACCGTGGACAGCGCCTGTGATCCGCAGTGCGACGGACTTCAATGCGGTGACGATGGCTGCGGAGACGTGTGCGGTGTCTGCCCAGGGGGCTTCATCTGTGACGAGGCAGGTCAGTGCGTGGATGTGACCCAGACCCCTGGCAATTCCTGCGAGACTGCGTTCGTTGTGTCGTCGATCCCCTTCCTCGGGACCGGGGACACTTCGGACAATTCGGATGTCTATATCGCTGACACTTGCCTGTCTGTGTCGGCCGCCGCTGTGGCCGCTGGGGCTCGGGATGAGGTGTGGGTGCTGACGCCCGAGCAGAGTGGGCTCTACATCATCGACATCGCAGGCCAGGATGGCTTTGAGCCGATCGTGTACGTGGTCGACGATTGCAGTGATGAAGGGTGGAGCTGCATTAAGGGGACCAGCGACGTCACGATGGACATCGCTTTGGACGCCGGCGAGACCTACTACATCGTCGTGGATGGCGGCACAGACCCCGAAGACCCTCCGCCGACGACCGACGGGGGCTATGTGCTTGAGGTGACCCTGCCATGAGGAACTCAGCGCTCATTATCGTCCTCGTCGCAGCCCTCTCGGCATGCTCGGATGCCGGGGGCATCGGCGAGGGCTCCGAGGCCATCGCCGACACGCAGACGGACCCCTCCGGGGGGGATTCCTCAGGAGAACCGGGTCGCTCGAACGGTTCGGGGAGTGGCTTTCAGTCCGCCGACGAGCTGGGTATCTCGGTCTCTCCCTCGGCGCTGACGTTTGGCGCAGTGGCCCTTGGTGCATCGGACTCCCAGTCCCTTGAGGTCTTGCACACGGGCAGCTCGGGTACTTTGGAGCTCATCGATGTGCGCTACGTCACCCAAGAGGGCTCCGATATTAGCCTGGGCGAGGTCCTGACCACCCGACTTGACCCTGGCGAAGGCACCGAGATCGAGGTGCGCTTTACTCCGACGGACGCGGGTCAAGAGCGTGGCACTGTCGTGATAGACACCAACGCGATTGACGCGACGGGCGCAGCGCTCTCTGTCGAGGTCCCTGTCGAGGCGCCAGCGTTGACCTCGGAGCTCATCGCGGACGCCGCGATCATCGGCTTTGGTGGTGTCGCCACGGGCACGGAGAAGTCTCGGACGTTGACCCTCTTGAATGTCGGCACCTTGGATGTGACCGTCGAGGCGCTGACCATCGATGGGACCTCCTCTGCTGAGTTCGTGGTGCCAACCGCCGAGGTACTCCCGATGACGGTGGGGGCCGGCCTGAACCAAGCGGTCGAGGTGGTGTACACGCCGACAGGGTTCGACACGGACACCGCAACGCTGAGGATAGCGTCCTCAGCCGCAGACGGGCTGTCGGAGCTGATCGTGCCGCTCTCGGGGCATGAGATCTCAGCCGAGCTGAAGGTCACGCCGACCCCGCTTAACTTTGGCCTACGCGGCCCGGAAGAGGCGCATGTTGAGGTCTTGACTGTGACCTCCGGTAACCCAGAGGTCGACCTTGAGATCAGCGCCGTCTCAGTGGTGGAGACGGGGCCATGGAGTGGGACGGTGACCCTCGAAGCGTGGCCTGAAGAAGGTGTCGTGCTCACAGGGGGAGAGCCTCTAGAGGTCTCGGTCACCTTCACGCCGAGCGCGGACATGGTGTCAGGGCCCACGCCCATCGCGGAGATCGCCTTTGAGACCAACGACCCCTCAGATGAGGGTGTGCAGACCGTCGCAGTGCATGGACAGCGGCAGGGGACGGGCCTTGAGGTCTTCCCGCCGGACATCGTGTACTTCGGCTACGTCGGGATCGGCGGCACCGTCCGTCGAGAGGTCACGCTGTACAACGCGGGCAACAGCCCGCTGACCGTCGACAGTGTCTACGTCGAGGGTGACTACGCGATCGTCGAAGGAGACCTCTGGTCTCCGACCGCAGACGGGCCCTCTCCGGCCACCCTCGGGCCTGGCGAACTGCAGGTCGTGACGGTGTCGTTTACGACCGCAGGACCGCCGCTTGAGACGACTTGGGGCAAGCTGATCATCATGTCTGACGACGTGGCCAAGCCCACTTGGGAGGTGTTGCTGAACGCGCAGAAGGTCGAGGGGGGCGATTGCCTGCTGCAGTTTGTCCCCAGCGCCTTGGACTTTGGGATGACGGCGCCTTGGACAGCGCACACCCAGCAGTTCACCTTGGTCAACATCGGCACGGGCCCCTGTGCGTACCACAGCGCGATCACCGATGACTGTGAGACGACTCAGGGGTGTGAGGTCTCGGATGACGCCGAGATGGCGGCCTCGAGCAGCGCCAAGTACGTCGTGACCGCGGAGCCCGAGGTGGGCGCTGAGATAGGTCCAGGTGAGATGATCGCGATTGAGGTCACGTTCACCGCGCCAGATCCGAGCCCCGTGATTACGCCTCACCCGGGGATGGTCCGCGCGCGGGTCACCTCGGTCTCGGGTCAGACCGGTGAAGACGTCGTGACGGTGCATCCATCCTCTTCGAGCTGGTTAACGCTGCCGAACCTCTTGGCCGAGGTGGGGGTCGGGCAGCTTGAGGTCGCCCCGCCGGTCTTGGACTTTCAGTTGGTGGAGATCGGCTGCGTGAGTCCACCCACGGTGGTCACAGGCACGAACGTCGGGATGGCGCACTTAGAGGTCGCCAGCTGGTGGCTTGAGGGCTGCTCCGACGAGGTCAGAGTCCTCGAGGCTCCTGAGCCAGACACCGTCCACACGTTGCAGATCGGTCAGTCAGTCGAGTGGATCTTGGACTACGCCCCTGTGGATGAAACGACTGACACCTGCAGCCTCTTCATCGTCAGCAGTGACAGTCAGACGCCCACCGAGGTCCCCGTGACGGGCTGGGGTGCTTACCCGGCCGAGCTCGTTGACCTCTTCACCGACTCCGAGGCGCAGAAGGTCGATGTGCTCTTCGTGGTTGATGACTCGGGCTCGATGTCCGAGGAGCAGGTGAACCTCTCAGACAGCTTTGAGGCCTTCATCTACGAGGCAGCGAGCTGGGACAGTGACTATCAGATCGCCGTCACGACCACGACGATCTCCCTCCTAGAGCTCTCCGGTGGCGCCCTCTACGGCTCGCCCCCGTGGGTGACGGCGGCCAACTGGGAGAAGTTCGTGAACATCGTGGAGGTCGGGACGAGCGGCTCGGGTGACGAGCAGGGCATTTGGGCGGCCTACATCGCGACCAGCTCTCCGCTCATCGACCCCCCAGAGGGGACCTGTGAGGTCGACAGCGACTGCGGCCTCCACCGGGTCTGCCGTGTCGGGATGTGCCAGGGCGTCAACCACGGCTTCTTTCGGGAAGATGCGGCGCTGGAGATCGTCTTCGTCAGTGACGAAGAGGACCACAGCCCGGAGGAGCTGGAGGCTTACTTGAACCACTTCCGCGGCATCAAAGGGTATGCGCACCCGGAGCTGCTCCATATGCACGCGATTGTCGGGCCCGCGGGTGGCTGCTCGTCGTCCAATGGCTCGGCTGAGGCGGGGCATCGCTACATGAACCTGGCTGACGCGACCGGTGGGGCGGTCTACTCCATCTGCGAGCTTGATTTTGCGAAGGGGCTCGAGGGGATCGGTGAGATCGCCTTCGCCTCGAAGATGGAGTACACGCTCTCGCAGATCCCGGCGCCGACGACGATCATGGTCACGATTGAGGGGCTCCCTTGCCCCGCGCTCACGGGGGGCATCTTCAACTGGGTTTACGACGCCGAGGACAACACGGTCACGCTCACCGAGGAGGGGATCTGCACTGCCGGATCGGGTGACGAGGTCCTGATCGCCTATGACCTTCTCTGCTACGCTGAAGCAGACTGAGCCGGTTTCCTGCTTGTACGTCGCCCCTTGCAAGGACCTCCCGTCCTATCGCAGTCTGGAACTCATGATTCGCCCCCCGTTTACGCACCTCCTGCGAGCTTGATATGTACGGTTTTGCACTCCGAACGCTCTGCGCCCTCCTCCTCATTCTCGCCGGCTGTGGTGGTGATGATGAGGGGGCTACGTCTTCAAACGGAGCAACTCAGTGCTGCTCGGTCGATAGTGAGTGTCCTGAGGCCTTCGAGTGCTGCGGTGCGACCGAGGTTGAGCGGTCAGGGGTCTGTGTCCCGGCGGGCAACACCTGCAACTACAACAACACCTGCGCCCCCGACGAGCCTGCGCCCTCTCCAGACGTTGAGGAGGACACCACGGGGCCCTCTGACGTGGGCGACGAGGTAGAGGAGCCAGACACCGCAGAGCCAGATGTCGTGGCGCCCGAAGAGGTCGTCGTGCCTGAGGAGGTGGAGGAGGACGTCAGTGGCCCAGAAGAGGAGGTCGAGGAGGGCCCGGAATGCGTCGCGCCCGTCGACTGCGTCGACAAGGTCGAGGTCGCGCAGTGCCAAGAGGCCTCCTGTGAAGAGGGGCTGTGCGTCATCAAAGACATCGCTGAATGCTGCCAATCGGATGCTGACTGCGATGCGTTCCTTGAGGACACCTGTTGTACGACGAAGACCTGTGACGTGGCGGCGCAGAAGTGCGGCGAGACGACCCCGATTCCAGGCTGCTGTGAGGCCTCCTTCCAGTGCCCCTCAGATCAGGACCCGGCCACGATCGACATTTGCGCAGACGCATGCACCACCGACGGGTGCACGTACCTGCCCTTATTAAAGTGCGAGAATGAGATCACCTACATGACACAAGGCTTCAATGACGCTGAGATGGCGGGCCTCACCGTCAGCGACACCGACGTCTTTGATACGGTCTCTGTGTCGACTCAGAAGGGCAGCACGGTCAGCCCAGAGCGGAGCCTCTACTTTGGCTCTCCCGAGTGTCAGACCTACTACACGGGGCCCATGGAGAACTGTGAGCCGACCGACTTCCTCGCCTCTGAGGCTACGCCGATCGGCTTGGAGGTGCGGACCGAGAACGTCACCCTGGCGTACGAAGAGGCCGCCTACTTGGGCTTCTGGGTCAGGATGTCCGCCGAGCCGGCGCTCTTAAGGCAGCCATGTCGCTCCCTGGCCACTTGCCGTCAGACCAGCTGTAACCCTGCGGATGACAGCTACCAAGCGTGCCTTGAGTTCTGCTCTGATAACACGAAGAGCCAGCTCTATGGCGGTGTCTCTTGCGACTGCCCGGGGGGCGATGAGGGGTTGGCTTGCGCGACCCAGTGTGTCGACGCAGCTTTCGGTGAGGTTGAGGCGTCCGCGGATGCACTCAGTGCCTGCGTCCTCGACGCTTGTGCGGCGGTTGAGGACGGTGCAGAGAGCGTCATCTGTGAGCTTGAAGCCGTTGGCCCTGGCGGAGCGTGTGCGGCCGCCTCGGACAGCTGTGATGCGATCTACAGCTGGATGACGCCGACGGATTACCTCCGGGTCTCTATCGACACAGGCGAGGGGGAGCCTCAGACCATTTGGCGCAGCCCGGACAGCCTCGGGTTGGAGAATACGACCGAGGGAGAGTGGCGTTTTCAGGTCGTAGATCTCGAGCCCTTCAAGGGCAAGAACGTCAACTTCACGCTCTCGTTCATCGCGGATGGGCAGAAGAACTTCAACACCGGCGGTGGTGAGAACTACTACGGCGCGTATGTCGATGATCTCATCGTGCGCACCGCGTGTGACACCTGCATCCCTGGCAGTGAGTGTGCCAAGGACTTCGATGGCTGCACCTCGGATGTCTGCATGGGGATCCACGGTGACGCTGATGTAGGGCTCTGCACTTACCACGCCACGGTCCTGGGGAGCAGCTGTCAGCCTTGCGCCCAGCCCGGTGACTGCGGCAACGACCCCAACCTCGACTACACCTGTGACGAGGGGCTGTGTGGTTCGACGATCAAGAGCGAGTCCTGTGAGCCGTTCTCTAGTTTCCCTTACGACACCCTGCCTGGTGGCGTAGCGATTCAGAGCTTTGAGGTCATCGGGGTCGACTTCTGGTCGGTAGAGGACCCTTACCCCGGCGACAATATCGCGTGGCAGGTGACGGACTCAGATGGCTACGTGGGTCCGAAGAGCCTCTACTTTGGGGACCCAGGGTCGGGGACGTATGAGGCGGATCCCGTGAACCCGGCGGCCGGGGCGATCTGGTCGCCGAGCTTCCAGATCTCGACCGAAGTGGGGATGCCGACGGTCCTGGCTTTTTGGCTCAACCTCTCGACCGAGTGGGATCTGCTCGGCGGAGACTTTGATCCGGAAGACCCTTATTTACAGCAGTACGACAAGCTCACCGTGTATCTCCACGAGGTCGGTGAGGATGAGCCGGTGGCGCTCTGGGAGTCAGGCACGACCCTCGGTAATTCGACCCTCGGGACCTGGCAACAGATCGGTATCGACGTCAGCGACTGGGCCAATAAGTTTGTACGCATCGGGTTTGAGTTCGACAGCGGTGAAGGGGAGGGCAAGTCCTACGGCAATAACTTCGGGGGCGTCTACATCGATGAACTGACCGTGTCGGTGTACTGCGAGACCGAGTGTCTGACCTCCGAGGTCTGTGATGACGGTGACACGTGCACGACGAATGCTTGCGTGCTTGGCGCCTGTGAGACGACGCAGCCTAATCCGGACTGCTGCCACGTTGACGCTGACTGTAGTCACCCGAACGGCTGCGTGAATACGTCCTGCGTCGAGGGGACCTGTGAGTACGAATACAGCGCCCTCGCCAGCTGCTGTGACGATGGACCCTGGCTCGATGGCTGGAGTGAAGGCTTCGAGGACGGCGCTCAGGGGTGGGCGACCATTGACTCGACGCCACCTGTGGTGTGGACGCTCTCTCAAGACGCTCAGCACTCGGGCTATTGGAGCTACAACTTTGCGGACCCCGAGACGGGCTTTTACAGCACCGCGGAGTTTGATGAGGCGCTCGGGGTAGAGATCGGTAAGCAGACCGGTGGACGCCTGATAAGCCCTGTCGTGTCCGTGCCGCCTTTCAACACAGGGAACCCCTTCGCTGAGTTCTGGTTAAACATGTCGACGGAGTGGGACTTTGGAGACAAGGCGAACTTCGAGCCAGCCATCCCCGTCGATGAGCTTCGAGTGCTCGTCGCCACGGGCGGTAACGTGGTCGGCGCGGCAGAGCTGTGGACCAGTCATTACCTCTTCAACACGACCAAGGGAGAGTGGGCGCACACCTATGTCGACCTCGGAGATTACCGGGGTGAGGACGTGCAGCTCATCTTCGAGTTCATCTCCGGTGACGGGAATTTCAACGACTATGCTGGCGCCTTTGTTGATGATGTGAGCTTCGGGACGACCTGCAAGGCCGCTGCTGTGATTCAGTGCTTCGATGGCGGGGATTGCGCGAACAACGACGCGTGCACAGACGTGACCTGCACCGAGGACTTTACCTGCGTGTACCAGGCTGTGGACTCGCCACAGTGCTGTGAGCCGACGGATATGGAGGGCTTGGCGATGACCTTTGAGGCCGGCGCGTTGTCCTGGGAGTTCACGGCCTGTGACGCGGCAGAGACGGCGCCGGGTATCCCGGTCGATCCCAGCTCGACATGGAAGGTCGTCAACGAAGCTCAAGCGACCGGTATCGACGCCAAGTACGGCGAGGGCATGCTCTACTTTGGTAATGGATTTGATTATGGCGGTGCGACGAGCACGGCCTCTTGTGGTCGCGCGGTCAGTGAGCCTGTGACGATCACGGCGTCGGACGCCCCTTGGATGCTGACTTACTGGATCTTCATGGACATCGAGCCGGCGACGGACTGTGACCAGGGCTTCGGTGCCCCATGGCTGGACGTCTTCACCCTTGAGATCCTCGACGAGACCAACGATGACGCGACCCTCATCTTGGTCAAGGACTCCCTCTTGTGCAGCGACTACGGCGCTTGGGCACACCAGATGTGGGACTTGACCCCTTGGGTCGGCTCCACCATCCGGTTCCGTGTCGGCTTTAACTCATGGGATCAAGAGGTCAACAGCGGCAAAGGCATCGCCCTCGATGAGTTTCGCTTCGAGAGGGGCTGCGCTGAGTTTTAGTGGAGGCGTATCAGGCGAGCCGATACGTGCCGCGCGCTTCAGGGAGCTGAGCCGCCCGTGAGCTGCACGTAGAGGTCCTCTTTTAGGACCGCGCCGTGGTCGTCTTGAACCGTGAGCTTGATGAGGGCCTCCGAGCCACTGACCTGAGGGTCCATCACCACCAAGAAGAGGTTGTAGTAGTAGTCCACGTCGTTGCCGCCAGGGATGAGCTTCTGTTTGGCGAGGCCGATCTCCCCTTGGGGCTCTTCGTCGACGGTGATTCGAGCGACGATCGTCACCTTGCCCTGGAAGATGTCACGCGTTCGGAAGGCTAGGACCACCATCCAGAGGCCCTGGAAGCCGAGCTCGATGTTGAGCTCATCTCCGTTCACCAGGGGGCTGAAACTGTCGGGAGTGTTGGCGCCGGTGACGTTCGTCCCGGCCTCGAAGAAGGGCTCTGGGGCCACGATATCCTCGGCAGGCTGAGCGGCGTCGTCTGGTGTCAGCGCGTCTTGAGCCGGGCCGCATTCGTCTCCTGCTGAGCACGTGGCTACGTCGTCCACAGCGTTTTGTATGTCTTGCGCAGGCGGTGCGGCGGCTTCGCAGGCGAAGAGCAGCAGACAGAGCGTCAGTGTGGGGGCGAATCGCGTCATCTTAGAAGCATAGATCGTTGCAGGTGAGGCCACCTTTGCGCAGGCAGCTGACCCCGACGGTCGCGGTGTCGACCTCGGTCCAGGTCAGGCTCTCGAGGTCGAGCGCCATCACGTCATCGACGACGCCGCAGTCTGTTTTGCCGCCTGAGAGCCAGACGGTTGACTCGCTAGCGACCCAGATGTGCGCGTTTCGGCGCTCCGGCACCTCCATCGCTACGTTGGTGAAGTCCGGTGGGAAGCTACAGAAGCCGTTCGCCGGCTTGTTGTAGGTGTCCCCGAGGTCCACTTGGGTCCACGTGTGGAGATCGGGGTCAAAGGACCAGAGATCGTTTCGATTGCCCAGGAGGCCATCGTCATGCCCGCCGAAGAGGAGGTATCCGTCGTGCATCGTGTCGTGCACGAGCCCGCCCCAGAAGCGTCCATCCGGGCGCTCATTGATGGGGTCGTCTAAGCGCGTCCAGACTCCACTGTCGACGTCTAGTGTGTAGACCTCGTCATAGTACTGAGCATTGTCGAAGAAGGCCCCCTCATCGGCGCCGCCGTGGATCACCATGCGACCCCGTGCCGAGTCCCAGAGCGCGCTCTGAAACAAGCGCGGCGATGGGGTACCACTGGTCGCGAGCTCACTCCATGTCCCGTTGTTGAGGTCCAAGACCCAGGTGTCGTTAAGGGCGATATATCCCATGCCAGAGGCTGAGGCATTCCCGCCGAAGATGACCATACGGTGCGCACTGGGGTCGTAGACGACGCCGGCGTTGATGCGCGCGCTGGGGCCTGTCTCCTGGGCCACCTCGCTCCAGGTCTCGGTCGTGAGGTCGAAGGCCCACACGTCACCGTACAGCGTGTAGTTGCCGCTGGTCGCGAAGCGGTAGCGTCCGCCGAAGATCAGCATTCGATGCTCGGTGGAGTCATAGACCGCGGCGTGGCGTGTGCGGCCCGTGGGCGGTCCGCCCGAGACCATGCGCCAGAGTTGGCATTTCAAGTCGAAGATCCACGTCTCTTTTTCAAAGGTTGAGATCGGGAATGAGCACTCCACAGGGACGCCCAGAGAGCCGCCGAAGAAGACCAATTGGTCACCGACAGGATCGAAGATCCCCGCGTGTTCACTTCGCCTCATCGGGCGCAGCCCATCTGGAGGTGGGCAGGGGTCCTCCACGGGCTCCTCGATCACGTCCTCGTCCGGTCCGGCTGTCCCATCGGCGGGAGAGCCCGCGTCTAACACGCCCGCTCCGCTCGCGTCGTCGCCACCCGTCGCTGTGACGCCAGCGTCCTCGTTGTCATCAGCGCCCTGCGCTGACGCCGTGTCGCCTTGCTCCGGAGCGGGGGCGCCGTCGCCGGAGTCGCATGCTCCGAGGCTGATGAGCAGAATAGCAAGCGCGCGGAGCTTCATGGATGACCTCTCGATAATGATTTTCATTACCAGTCTGGAGTGGAGGGTGCCCTGAAAGCAATGCGTTTTCGCGTGTTGAGTCAAGCGTTTTAAGGAGTTGCCTTCTATCAAGGAGAGATCTCAGTCGACCTTTTCATCCCAAAATGCACCTGACAGGCTTGATGATGGCATGACCGCCGGCCACAACCTTCTTCACATCAACAAGTGTAGCGTTTTTACACACGGAGCATGTCTAGATGTGGTGAATAAGTCGGCATTACCTTGGCGGGTCGTAACCCAGAAAGGTCTGTTTTCGCATTAATCACAAATACTTGTGGTGGTTGGCACGGCTGTTGCTCTGTGTGCTGTCATGTCACGCACCACTTAGGAGTTGGCCATGACACAGGGACCTTCACTCATCTTGAGCGCGTCATTGCTCTCCCTCCTCGCCTTCGCCTCGCCGACCCTGGCGTGTATGGACCATGAGGAGATGTTCGTCCCCATGGATGAGGGGGCGCAAGCTCAGGATGAACCCGCCACGCCTCCGCCGATCTCTGAAGCGCCGGGACCTTATGACTTCCCCTGCGACACGGATATGGACTGCCCAGCAAGCTTAACCTGCGAACATGTGGAGTGTTGCATGGCGCGCGATTGCCTCTGCCCTCCAATGGCGTGTCTCACGTCCGATACAGGCGCTCAGGGGCGAGACTGCCTGTCGGATGACGACTGCGGCAGCGACTACAGCTGTACATTCGATGATGGAGAGGGGTGCACGGATCAGGCCGATGAAGTTTGCGTGGCGCCTCGGTTCGGTTGGTGTGACTTCGACCCCTCTGGGCCTCCCTCTGCGATGCCGTACCCCGACGATGGCGCCGACGCCCTCGACGAGGGCACGGAGGAGCTCACGGGGTGTCAGGGAGGGTCAGACACAGGCCTCCCGCTCGTCTTTGCGTTGGCGCTCTTCGCCGCGACTCTCTCCAGGCGTCCTCAGCTGAGCTGACGCCCTCATGCCCGTGCTCTCCTGGTGCCTGTCCCTCATGTCAGGAGAGCATTGAGCCGATGGCCCTCACCCCCTTGGGCCATCGGCTCTCTTTTTCATCGCTCGCCAAGACGCTGTCGACGACGCGCCAAAGCCGCGATGAGCAAGAGCAAGAGGGTGAGCGAGGACGTGGGTGAACTGGGGGTTGATTGACACCCAGTGGCTTCGTCTTCGACGGGGGGCGAGGTGGTACCCGGAAGCATCCCGCCTGTCCCCCTCGTGCTCGGTTCGGCCCGCTGCTGGTCGGTCGTAGCTGCCTCTCCGCCTGTGGTATCGGCTTCAGTGGTGGGCGGCCAGGTGTCTTCTGTGGTCTCTGACGCGTCATCTGTGCTGGTCTCGGTGACGTCTTCTTCGGTCACCGTGGAGTCCTCTGTGGTCTCTGACGCGTCATCTGTGCTGGCCTCTGACCCGTCATCGGCGCCGGTGGCGTCTCCTTCGGTCGCTGTGACGTCATCCGGTGTCGGGCCAGAGGCGTCATCGGCGGTGTGGTCCGAGGTGTCTTCGACGGTGTCCTCGCCGCTCGCGTCAGGGTCGGGGGAGGGGACGGTGAGGAGGTCGGCGCCGTCACAATCTTGGTCGACCCCGTCATCAGCGGTTTCGAGCGCGTTCGGGTGGACCGAGGATGCGCTGTCGTCGCAATCGCCACTGTCAGTCACCCATCCCTCTGAGGAGAAGCAGTCTTCTTTGGACGTCAGGGGGTCTCCGTAGCCGTCTCCGTCGCTGTCGGCGTAAAACGTGCTGGTGTTTGTGGCGTCCTCGTCGATCTGGTCATCACAATCGTCGTCCGCCAGGTTGCAGGTCTCGTCGTGTGTAGGGTGGGTCTCGAAGTCGGTGTCGTTACAGTCCGTGCCGTCAGCGACGTAGGCCGGAGGCTGAGCGCAGCTGGCGAGGCTCTGGTTGGGGTTCCCGTAGCCATCTCCATCGAGGTCCAGGTACCAAGTCTGAGCGTCCACGGCGCCTTCGTCGGTCTCGCCGTCACAGTCGTTGTCGATGCTATCGCAGCTCTCACTCGCTGCAGGGTTAATGAGGCCATTGGAGTCATCACAGTCCGCCCCGCCATAGAGTTGACTCGCGTAGCCGTCGTCGTCTGCGTCGGTCGTGATGCACGCTCCGTCTTGGCAGATCTGGCCCTGACTGGCGCAGTCATCCTCGGTCAAGAAGCTCAGGTTGATCTCGCCTGAGTTGTCTGGTGCACAGGTCTTGGCGACCTCGCCCTCACACCACGATGCGTCACCGCCGAAGATGCAGCCGTACTGGATGCAACGGGCTCCCGTCCCATAGTCCTCACAGCTTGCGCCAAAAATAGAGGCGCAGTCGAAGGCTGTCGGCTGGCCAAGGCTACAGCGGCTCATCACCGTCTCATCGGTGCACGAGTCGGTGTTGGCGCCGTTGGGGCAAAACCCTGGGTAGGCCAAGACGCAATAGGCGGTCCCTTGGCCCTCCTCACAGACCGACCCAAAGACGGTGCAGTCCCCTGACTCGGCGGCGCCGCCTTGGCAGGTGATGAGCGTGTCTCCCTGACATCGTTTGCCGTTCATCAGATCGGCGCACAGCGGGTCGACTGGGCCGGGCTGATGGATGATGGAGAGGTGATTGTGGGTGGAGCGCTCGGCGGGCTCAGTTGGGGGGCGATCGGTGACATGGACCTGATTGATCACCAAGTCCGAGCTGCCGCCGCCGTCGAGCATCAGGCCGTTGTAGCAGCCGTGATCGTAGACGAACTGGGCAAAGTCCCAGGGCGTCCAGCCCGTGCTTGAGCCGCAGGAGTTGTCACCTTCGGCGACAAAGAGGGTCATGATCTCGCCTGTGATGTCGAGGCACACCCCAGAGCGAGGGCGCGTGCAGGAGTCGTAGCTCGGGGCCTGCAAGACGCCGTCGATCACCAATCGCTGCCCGTTTCCTCCGATCACGTTCAGCTCGTTCCAAGTCCATTGCTCCAAGACATTTTGAGGGTTGATGCGACACTGCTTGCTGGCGTCGCAGGCCAAGAAGCTCCAGTCACCGGCCGGGTTGTTATCGTCCCAGTCTTGCGAGCCCTCGAAGTACCACCCTCCGCCGACAGAGAGCCCCTGTGGGCCGTTATAGCTGGCGCTGTCCCAGTCACCGTTAATGGTCACTGTGGATTGCTTTAAGGCGGCCTCTTGGCTCGCTGTCAGCGGTCCCTCTTCATCGCGTGTGACCCGGATAGAGATCTCGGGGACCGTCAGGTCGACCCTCGCCCAGTGGACCTCCTCTTGAAGGTTACCCTCCCCAAACGCACACCAATCCACCCCAGGGGCGATCTCCTCCCAGCACACCTCTTCGGCGGAAGCGGGCAGAGTGAGAAATAGTAAGAGCAGGGCGCAGCCTAGCGTTCTCATGGTGGAGCTCCCGAGAGATGTGCAGATAGTGTTCCCTACTATGCATTCGTCTCTCGACCGTGGCCATCGGCGCACTCCATACTCCCGGCCATGTCACATCGAATACTTCTATTATCGTTCATCCTTTTGGCCGCTTGTGCCGAGTCCCCTGCCACTCAGTCCGACGTTGATGCCGCCGTCGAGGCGGACACCAGCGCACCCGCGGAGGACACGAGTGTACAAGAGGTGGAGGACGCCTCCTCGCGCGGAGCGCAAGACGCAGCCCCTGAGGACGAAGGTCCCCTGTGCGATTGGGGGGTTGAGCCCGCTCGGTCGGCGCCCGATCCGAGCGTAAGTCAGTTCGCGATGTCGCTCTTTCACTACAATGTCGAGTACGTGATCGGCGGCCTTGAGGCGGTCGATGAGTCGGGCGAGACGGTGGTCGTCGGTGGCTTTGAGGACGCCGCCGGCTGGGACAATGACCGGGTCGAGGATTGGATCGTCACCGAGACGCTCTTGCCCATCCTCGAGATGTACAAAAAGCACCCCGGCTGGGGGGTCACCATTGAGCTTCAAGCTTACATGGTCGAGATCATGGCGGAGCGGCACCCCGAGGGGCTGGCGCTCATGCGAGAGCTCGCCCAGTCCGGTCAGGTAGAGCTGGTGAGCTTTCACTACGCTGCGCAGCTCTTTTTAGCCTTCCCGAGAGAGGATATGGAGCGCTCGATTGCGCGCACCAAGGCGGTCTTCGAGGCCAACTGCCTCCCCCTCTCTGGGGTGGTCTTCAATCAAGAGGGCCAAGCCGGCGAGGGGCGCCAGCGCATGCTCGTCGATGAGGGCTACGAGATCGGCGTCTACCCCAGAAACCTCTGGGGCTATGTCCGAGATGGCGAGACCCCTTGGCCCTACTATGCAAGCGAGGGCGGGACGCTCATCGTGGGCCCGGGGCAGGTTGACCCAGAGAGCGGTGTGACCGTCGCTTGGGACTTCTTCGACGACGGTGAGCTCCGCGCGATCGAAGGGGCGATGAACCCCTATTTTGCGTACGCCTTTGAGGCCTCAGAGGCCCGTGTGGCTGAATTTGAGGCAGCACTTCAGGCCCGAGAGGACGCTGGGTTTAGCCTGATGACGATCACAGACTACGTCGATCATCTTGAGGCAAAGGGGGTCGAGAAGAAGCCCGCGCCACCCTTGTTAGACGGCACGTGGCAGCCCCCGAGCACCGACTCGATTCACCGCTGGCTTGGGGGACGCAGTCAGGCCTTTCACGATGACGAAGAGGACAACCGCGTGCGGTCCGGCAACATGCGCGCTCGGGCCCGCGTGGCCGCGACCCAGCGCATCTTGGACCGGGCGATGGTCGAAGAGGTGGAGGTCGGGGACGCCCCAGAGCGCGTGCACGCCCTTTGGAAGGCGCTCTTTCACGCCCAGGTCAGCGACGCCTCGGGGGTCAACCCTTGGCTCGGTGAGCTGCTCTACTGCGTGCGCCTCAATGATTGGATCACCGAGGAGAGCTCAGCGGTCGCTTCGGCGCTGCGGGAGGCGCTCGCCTTGGGTGAAGGGAGCTTGAGGGTCGACCTTCAGACTGGCGCTGTGGACACGTTTACGCCAGCGCCCGAGGGGGGCTTAGTCGCGGCAGAGGCTCCACCGGTTCAGGTGAGCGTGCGCGCGGACAGGCGCGAGGCGTCCGGCGCGTGGTACGAGCTTGGTGCGGGTCACTGGCAGTACGTCATGAGCTTCAGCGGCGCGTTGACCGAGGACGGTTGCGACCCGTGTGATCTTCGCCGCATCGAGGTTGGTTTCCCTCGGACGACCGAGGAGATCTCCTACTCACCCGGCCTCATCGAGGACGAGGTCCGTACCTACGCCTTCGACGACTTCACCTTCCAGAACGGAGAGGCCTACCTGCCGCTCCCCAACGGCCTCATCGGCCTCGGTGATGACCTCTGGGTCATCAAGCACGCGCGCGTTCAGCACATCGCGGCGCGCGTCGCCCCGGACGAGGACGTGATCGCGTTCATCGACGCCACGCCACAGGTCCTCACAGAGGGGGCCTGGGTCTTTGACGTCGTCCAGGGGAGCGCCGAGGAGGCGCTGGCCATCGCGAACCGCATCAACATCAGCCCCGTGGTTCACTTCGACTAGCGATAGACGTGGCGCCTGTGGACGCCGCCGTCGCTACTCGCAAGCGACGATGAAGCCCCCGCCCTCGGCGACCTCGCTCGGTGGTCCGCACCATGTCGCCATGGGGGCCTCACAGGTACCAACGACATTGCACGTCCAGTCGTCATAGGTGCAGTCCGCCCCGAGGTTCGGGCACGCGACGCTGCAGTAGCCCTCGGAGGCGCCGGGCTGGAGCACACAGAGGTCTGCAGGCGCGTCACAATCGAGGTCGACGGTGCACACTGCACCCCACGTCACGTCTGCCGTGTCGTCGCCCTGTGCGTCGTCGCCCTGTGCGTCGTCATCCTGTGCGTCGTCGCCCTGTGCGTCGTCATCCTGTGCGTCGTCGCCCTGTGCGTCGTCATCCTCTGCGTCTGGCCCCGCTGCGGTGTCTTCGCTTGGCGCTGCGTCGCTCTCCGATGAGGTATCCGCTGAGCCTGTGTTGGGTTCACTTCCACCGACCGCGTTGCCGCTCTCAGCGCCATCGTCTTGTGCGCTCGCGGCGGTCGATGGTGCTTCGCTCGCGCCTGAGCCGCCCATCGTCGGATCACTGGGGGCGTTAAGGCCGGTGTTGTCGCCTGACCCCGGGTGTGGGGTCGGGTTGGCGATACAGGCTGAGGTCATCATGGCGAATGAGGTGATCGCCAAGAGGAGGAGGAGTCGTTTCAGGGTGAGCATACCGTGACCTAGAGCAGGGGGCGGTGCGGAAGGTGTCGTCGGGGCCATCCCGAGCATACGGATCTCTGAGACTCCAGGCCAGCCATTGCGTCGATCGAATAGCGGGCTAAAGGTCCCGCTGCCACACAGTGGCTTGAAACGCGTCAAGTTGGTCGGAAGGTCGGCTGACCACCGCGCTGATCTCGGTGAACCCATCTAGGGCGCTTGGGGGGCCCTCATCCGCGCCAAAGGTGCAGACGGCGTATACGAGTCGGCCACCTGGTGCGACGTGCCTTGCACCGGTGGCGAGCAGCTTCTGTTGAAGTTCACCGAGACGGCCGACGTCATCCGGGCGCCTTCGCCAGGCGATCTCGGGGTGACGGCGCAGGGTCCCAAGCCCCGTGCAGGGGGCGTCCACCAGGACGCGCTCGAAGGACCCGAGGTTCAGGTCTGGAGCGGTGCCATCGGCGACTTGAGTGGTGATACGGTCGGAGAGGCCGAGGCTCTTGGCGAGCGCGTCGCAGCCCTCGAGTTTCCGCTCTTCGAGGTCGACGGCGAGCACCTCAGCGCCGCGATCGGCGAGCGCTGTGGCCTTGATGCCGCGCCCCGCGCAGAGGTCGAGCACGCGCATGCCATCGCTCGCCTCGACGAGGTCGACTACGTGGAGGCTCGCGGGGTCCTGGGGGACGAAGAGCCCGGCGTGGAAAGCGTCGGTCGCGAAGGGGTCCCCGGGCCCGGTGATGATGCCGGTGCCGTGGGGACCGTCATCAAGGGTGAAGGGGGTGTCTTTCCAGGACTCACGCAGCGCATCGAAGCCCCCGCGTGTCAGGGTTGGTCGCACCGTGTTCGGTGCGCGAGATTTGAGCGCCTCAGCTTCGGTTTCGACCGCGTGGTCGCCGTAGGCAACCCGTAATGCGCTGACGACCCAGGTCGGCAGGCTCCAGCGCATGGCGATGGCGGCGTTCGTTTGCCCCTCGGGCGCGGTGAAGCCGGCCTCCGTGACCCGCCGCAGGACGCCGTTGATCAGCCCGGTGACGCGGCCCATGCCTGCGGCCCGCGCGGCGTCTTGGGTCGCGCTGACCGCGATGGGGGCTGGAATACGGTCGAGGTGCAGGATCTGGTATGCCCCGATGCGCAGAAATGCACGGGCCATGGGCTCGAGCTTTCCCAGGCCTTGTTTGACCCAAGGGCGCAGGGCGTGATCGAGCTGGCGTTGCCATCGTAACGAGCCATAGACCAATTCGGTCGCGAGTCCTCGGTCGCGTGGGTCGCTCAGGTTCCCGCGGTTCATCTCTCGGCTGAGGGTGTCGCCGGAGCGCGCCTCGCCTCGTTCGACAGCCGCGAGAACCATCGCGGCGACGCTTCGGGCGTTGGATTTGGTGCGTGGCCCGCGGGGACGACGCCCTCGGGGATGAGACTGACGAGGGATAGTACGCTCCTTGGCTTCCTTGACCGCGCGGCCGTGGAGGACAAACCTTAGCCTTGCGTTCGACACGGCGACAAGGGCGAGAGACTGACGACATGGCGGCATCGGCGATAACCCACCTCAAGCGCGCGCTGCCATGGCTCTTCAGCGTCTTGATTGTGGGGTACCTCTTCTGGGCCGTCGACCTCGACGCTGTGATGGCGGCTGTGGAGGGGGCCGACATGGTCAGCTTGATGCTGATCATGGTCTTGAGCGCCCCGCTGATCTTGGCCGCGGATGCCTCGACCATTTGGCTGATGTTTCGGCGCTTACTCGCGCCCTACCCTTATCGAGAGATCGTCGCGATCAAGGGCGTCAGCTATTTCTTTAACGCGATCACCTACAGCGCGGGGACGGGGGGCATCGCTTATCTGGTCCACCGGCGTTGGGGGGCGGGCTTCCTTCACTGTATCTCGTTGCTCTTGTGGATGAGCTTCGTCGACGTCATGACCCTCTTGCTGATCATTGGCTTGGGGCTGGTCTTAGCCGCTGACCTCTTGCCGGTGGGCTTGGCGACCCAGCTCCCTTATGTCCTCTTGGGTGGAGGGGTCATCTCTGTCGGCGCGATCATCTATTGGCGCTTGGGGATCGACTTTCTGATCTTGGGGCGGATGCGTAGCTGGCGGATCTTTCGCGCATTCGCTGACGCGACGATGGCTGACTACGCGGTCATGATCGCGAGCCGCGCTGCCTTTATCGGGGTCTACATCGTCCTCACCTGGCTGCTCTTGCCGACCTTTCAGATCGAGGTCCCGGTGCTCCTCCTCTTGATCTACCTGCCGATAGGCACCTTTGTGCAGATCATCCCGGCGTCCGTGTCAGGGCTCGGCGCGGTCCAAGTCGTCCTCATCGCGCTCTACGCGCCTCACGTGGCCGCCACGGTGGCTGACGGAGAGGCTCAGGTCCTCGCCTTTACGACCTTCATGGGTCCCGCGACGACGTTCGTTCGCGTCATGGTGGGCTACGCGTTTGTGCGCACCGTCATGAAGGGGCTCATGGGGGATGTGACCTTCGACGCCGCGGCGATCGCAGAGGCCCGAAGGGCCGATGAAGAGGCGGATTCCACACCGTCGGCGGATTGAACTGACAGGGTCGTGCTGTTACAAAGACAGCGACCTTGATGGAGAACACCAAATGCCCGCAGATGAATTGACGCGTCGCCACTTCGCGAAGCTGACCTTGGCCGCTTTGGCGGGTGCCTCAATGGGCTGCAGCAAAGAGAGCAGCCCCTCTTCGACCCCGGCCAAATCTGCCGGGCTCCTCAAGGACGTGACCTCGGAGCACTTGCTGCTCCAAGAGCCTCATGTCTGCCGCGGCTTGAACGCTTGCAAAGGGCTCGCCCGTGGTGGGAAGAACGATTGCGCGGGTCAGGGCACGTGCGCGACCTCGAAGGCTCACGGCTGTGGCGGGCGAAACGCCTGCAAGGGCCAAGGGGGCTGCGGCGCGACGCCGGGTCAGAATGACTGCAAAGGCCAGGGCAAGTGTGGTGTCCCCATCACGATGAACCCTGCTTGGGACAAGGCACGAAAGGCGCTCGATGAGCTCGCGAAGAGCCATGGGTTCGAGCTCGGTGCAGCGCCCAAGCGAGGCTAAGTGACCCGCGAGACGCCCTTGGGCTTGCCTCACCTCGGGTGGGGCATTGGGCTTCGCGCTGAGCACACCTCTGCGCTCTTGGGTGAGTGGCCGGAGGTCGATTGGTTCGAGGTCATCACGGAGAACGTGATGGACTCTGGCGGGCGCGCCAGGGCTGTCGTCGAGGCCGTCGCAGCGCGCTATCCGGTGGTCTTGCATGGCGTGTCGATGAACATCGGCTCTACGGATCCGCTCGACCGTCGCTACTTGGACAGGTTGGCGGCGCTGGCGGAGGCGCTTCGACCCGCTTGGGTCTCCGATCACCTCTGCTTTACGGGCCTAGGCGGCCATAACAGCCATGATCTCTTGCCGCTGCCCTACACCGAGGACTCCCTCGGCCACGTCGTCGCCCGGGTCCGGGATGTACAATCACACTTGGGGCGCCCTCTGGTCCTTGAGAACCCGTCTAGCTACATCACCTTTCGGGCTTCGACGATGAGCGAGTCACGCTTCTTAGCGCGCCTCGCAGAGGAGGCTGACTGCGGGCTTCTGGTCGATCTGAACAACGTCGCAGTCAGTTGCTTTAATCATGGTTGGGACCCGAACGCTTACTTGGCGGACCTCCCCTCGGACCGCGTCGTGCAGCTGCACCTCGCGGGTCACAGTGACCTGGGCTCTCACCGGGTTGACACGCACGATGGGCTGGTCTCTGAGGAGGTCTGGGACCTCTACCGACGCTTCTATGCCCGCATCGGTGGTGCGGCGACGCTCGTCGAGTGGGACGCCGCATTGCCCCCCCTCGGCGTGCTCATCGATGAGGCGGGGCGCGCTCGGGACATCGCTCAGGGGCGCCCTGTCTCACCTCGCGCCGACACCTCGTCCAAGGTGGCCGTGCCGCACCCGCTTCACTCCCGTGTGCGGGAGGTCGGCCCATGAGCGGTCAGGCCCCTTGGCGGGGGGCGCAACGTTGGCTCTTTGAGGCCGTGACAGAGGGGGCGTCCGGGGCGTCGAGTCACCTCTTTGGGACGGAGACATTCTCCGCAGAGCGAGGGCTGGAGGTGTACGCCAACGCGTACCTCGTGAGGCTGGTTGAGTGTCTGTCGGAGAGCTTCCCTGCGGTCGCACGGACGCTCGGCGAGGAGGCCTTCGCTGAGTTGGCTGTCGCGTACCTGCGGGCGTGTCCGCCTTCGGGGCCTAACCTCGGGACCCTCGGGGCGGGCTTTACGGATCATCTGGAGCGCACGCGGCCCGAGGAGGTCGGGGCTGCGGGGCGCACTTTGGTGGCGTTGGCGCGCTACGAGTGGGCCCTTGAGGTGGCCTTTGATGGGTCCGGCGCCGAGGGCATGGACGGAGTGAGCCTTGGTGACCTGAAGGCGTTGTCTCCGGAGGCATGGCTTGGGACGCGGTTGGTCGCGAACCCTGCGCTCAAGCTGCTGCGCTTGGCGGGGGCGGTCGATGAGTATTGTCACGCGGTCCGTGGCCTGGAGGCGGAGGCGGGGCTCCCAGCGTTGCCGGCGGAGGTGCCGCGCTATGTCGCCTTGAGTCGGCGATCGTTTGTGGTGCGTCGCTTGGTGTGCGAGGCCGCAGAGTTTGAGATCTTGGGGCGACTCTCTCAAGGCGCCCCGATCGGAGAAGCGCTGATGGGCTCCGGGCTAGAGGTCACGCCAGACGACGTGCAGCGCTGGTTTGCGCGATGGATGACGGAAGGGCTCTTCGTCGCGCTCGAGCGGTGCTAGACTGCCGCCAATGAACGCGGCCAGCGCCGCCTCGCGTCGACGTGAGTCGCCGCGCACTTCGGAGGATCACGTGGCTACAGACCCCAACACGCTCGACCTGCTCGACTACGTCCACGCCAGCCCAAGTCCGCGCCACTGTGTGGCTGAGACGGTGAGGCGGCTTGACGCTGCGGGCTTTGAGGAGATCGCCGAGGAGGACGCCTGGTCGTTGAACTTCGGTGACGCGCGGTACCTGATTCGAGGGGGCACCGTGCTCGCGTTTCGCGTCGGGTCCGTGCCGGCGGTCGAGGGTGGATTTCGCCTGATTGGCGCGCACACGGACTCGCCGAACCTCCGGATCAAGCCGGTCCCGGACGTCCGAGCGCAGGGCTATCAGCAGCTGGGTATTGAGACCTATGGGGGGCTGCTGGACTACACGTGGCTGGATCGCGATCTAGGGCTCGCTGGCGGTGTCGTGGTCCGAGATGGGGGAGCGCTGACGACGCGGCTTGTGCGCATTGATACACCGATCTTGCGCATCCCATCCCTCGCGATTCACTTGAACAGAGAGGTCCGTGAGAAGGGCTTGAAGCTGAATGCTCAGACGCACCTTCAGCCGGTCCTTGGCCTGTCCAAGGGAGCGGATGAGGTCTCGGCGCTGAAGGCGCTCTTGGCTGAGCAGCTGAGTGTCGAGGTTGATCAGATCGTGAGCTGGGATCTGTCGGTCATGGACGTGGTCGCCCCCACGGTAGGTGGTCTAAACGGGGAGTTCATCTTCTGCCCAAGGATGGACAACCAAGCGATGTGCCACTCCGCGCTCATCGCGCTGCTCGATGCATCACAGGCGAAGGCGACTCAGGTCATCTGCCTCTATGACCACGAGGAGGTCGGGAGCGGCTCTGCGGCCGGCGCCGCGGGCAACTCGGTGGAGGCGCTGTTAAGGCGTATTACCGAGACCGAGGGCCCTGGCGCGGTGCCAGGTGGGCTGCCTCGCGCCATCGCGCGCTCGCTTCAAGTCTCGGCGGACATGGCGCACGCCGTGCACCCGAACTACGCAGACCGGCACGAGCCCAAACATATGCCGCACCTCAACGCGGGGCCTGTGATCAAGGTGAACACGCAGCAGCGCTATGCGACTGATGCCGAGACAGCGGGCCTCTTTGAGGCGCTCTGCGATGAGGCAGGAGTGCCGTGTCAGACCTTCGTGAACCGGACCGATCTACGCTGTGGCTCCACGATTGGGCCGATCTCAGCGGCGCGACTTGGGGTCCGGACGGTCGACGTCGGGAACCCGATGCTCTCGATGCACGCGATTCGGGAGATGGGGGGCTCGGAAGATCCGCCGCATATGACCGCGGTCATGACCCGCTTCTTGATGCACGCTTAAGACGCAGCGATTAGCCCTGATAGACGAGGAAGATGATCGTGATGCCCCAGGCGGCGAGGTTCGCCAAAAAGGGCACATCCTTGAGCATCAGGTCGGTGGGACTGCGCCCTTGCTCGGCGCGCCCGGTCAGGCTGTTAAAGCGCCATAACCCGACAAGGACAAAGGGGATCGTCCACACGAGGTCTCTCGGGTTGAACATCGCCGCGGTCTCACCGAGGAGGGTGTAGGCGGCGTAAGCGCCCGTGGTCGCGAAGGCCAGCACCACCATCGTGAGCCGCACCATCTTCACGTCGTAGCGCGCGAGGACTTTGCGGGTCTTGCCTCCCTTCTCATGGACAGCCAAGAGCTCATGCTTACGTTTGCCGAGGCCCAGGTACATGGCGAGTAGGAAGGTGCAGACCCCGAGCCACACTGAGAGCGGGACGTCGATCGCGTAGGCGCCGCCCAAGAGGCGGAGGATGAAGCCGCTCGCGATGATGAGCACGTCGACGAAGGGGACGTGCTTGAGGGCGAACGAGTAGCCGACGTTGAGCGTGAAGTAGGCCATGCCGATGGCGGCGAACTCGATCGACAGGGCGAAGGCGCCGCTGACAGTCGCGAACAAGAGCCCCGCCAAGGCCATCTTCGCGACCTTGAGTGGCAGGCGCCCTGCAGCGATGGGGCGGTTGCACTTCGTGGGGTGGGCGCGGTCGCTCTCGACGTCGACGATGTCGTTGAGGAGGTAGACGCAGCCGGAGAGGAAGGAGAAGAGGAAGAATGCCAGCACGGCGCTAAGCAGCAGGGAGGGGTCATCTGCGCGCTTAGCGAAGACCAACGGCGCCATGACAAAGAGGTTCTTCACCCACTGATGGGGCCGCATCGTTCGCAGGATCTCGCCGGCGATGTTCACGGGCTTGGTGGGGCTTCAGTGGCTGGCTTTGCGGCCGGCGGCGTAGGGTTACCGGGGGCGACAGCGCTCGCCTTGGGGGCGTCGAGGAGCACGCGGTTCGCAGCGTAGTAAGTCCCGAGGTGGCGTCGGTAGGTCTTCTCGGCGTGCGCGACGGTCTCCATCGCCTTGAGCAGGACGCGATAACGCTCCTCGACGTTCTCGTCAGAGAGCTCCTCCAAGAAGACAGAGAAGCCGGCGACGGCCCCTTCGTAGGCTTGGGTGACCTTGCTGTGGATCTCGGTCAGCTTCGGGGAGTTCGTCGGCATCATGCGGAGCGCCGCGACGTACTTCTCCAGCGCCGGGATGACGCGTGAGCGCATGCCCTCGGCGTAGGCTTTCAGATCTTTGATCTCGTTGACGCGGCGCCACTCGTCCGCGAAGGCGGTCTGGTACCGGATCGCCTCGGGGATCTTCGACGAGTAGCCCTGGATGGCTGCTTGCTCGCCTGAGATGCGCTTCTCGCGATCGGCACCCGTCTGCCCACAGCCCCCAAGGGTGAGGGACAGCAGTGCGAAGATGGCGATGATTCGGGCAGGGGAAAGCGTCATGAATTGCTCCACTGAGGGCACTTTTAGCACGGCGCTAAATTTTACGGTAGATGGTCCGTGTCGCGATGCCCAATAGCTGAGCCGCGAGGCGCTTGTCCCCCTTGGTAACCGCGAGGGTTTCACGGATCACCATCTCTTCAATATCGGCGAGAGGTGTTCCGATTGGGACGTTGAGGACGCGCGCCTCGGTCTCCCCTTGGCGGATGTGTGGGGGGAGCTCATCGACGTCGACAGCGTCTCCTCGGCAGAGGACGACGGCCCGCTCGATAGCGTTCTCGAGTTCACGGACGTTGCCTGGCCAGTCCCAGATCATCATCTGATCGATCGCGGCCTTGGTGATGCCGCCGATGTCTTTGTGGTTTTTCTTCGCGTACTTCTTTAAGAAGTGATGCGCTAAGAGCGGCACGTCATCTTTGCGATCACGGAGCGGCGGCAGATCGACGTGGATCACATTGAGCCGGTAAAAGAGGTCCTCGCGGAAGCGCCCAGCGCTCACCTCCTCTCGCAGGTCGGCGTTGGTCGCCGCGACCACCCTGACGTCGACCTTCACGGATCGTGACCCTCCGACGCGCTCGAACTCACCCTCCTGAAGCGCGCGCAGCAGTTTGACCTGTAATTGCGGCGTCGTCTCTCCGATCTCATCGAGGAATAGGGTCCCGGTGTCCGCCAACTCGAAGCGCCCCTGCCGCTGTGATGTCGCGCCCGTGAAGGCGCCCTTCTCGTGACCGAAGAGCTCGGCCTCGAGCAGGGTCTCCGGGAGCGCCGCACAATTGACCGCGATGAAGGGGCGCTTCTCTCGTTGAGAGCCGCGGTGCAGTGCCCGCGCGACGAGCTCTTTCCCGGTGCCGCTCTCGCCAGTCAGGAGCACAGTGGCGCTCGATGGCGCGACTTGGCTCACGAGGTCGAGGGTCTGCCGAATGGCGATCGAGTTGCCGATGATAGAGCGGTCTCGCCGGCTGCCTTCGAGCTCCGCGCGCAACGCTTGGTTCTCTAAGACCAAGGTCTGGCGATCAAGCGCCCTCCGCACGGCCTTGACGATCTGAATGCGCTTGAAGGGTTTGGTGACGAAGTCCCACGCCCCCTCCTTCATCGCCTCGACCGCGGTCTCCACAGTGCCGAAGGCGGTCATCAGGATGAACTCGGTCTCGGGGCTGACCGTCTTCGCGGCGCGCAGGAGGTCGAGGCCGTTCATCGACGGCATCATGAGGTCGGTCAGCACGACGCTCACGCGCGTCTTGCGCAGCACGGCCAGTGCCTCTTTCCCGTCCGTGGCCGTCAGCACCTCGACGCGTTCGCGCCGAAAGATACGAGCGAGTGACTCTAGGTTCGACGGATCGTCGTCCACGACCAACAAGGTCTGCCCAACCGCCAAGTGTACAAGTTCATCGTCACCCATATCGCCCTCCAACACGTCATATGATGACGTTTGCGCCAGGTTGTCACAGCGCTTAGACATATTGTCATCCATCGTGGACAAGATGACAACTCTGGAAAAAGCGGCGTTATTTCGATCGCCTTGGAGATTTTTTGAGAATAACGGCGACCGTGGCGCGTCGGAGCAGAGGATTACGGAGGTTTCCCATGTTCAGACTGTCACGACTTGTCATCGCTTCTCTGGCGCTCGCCAGCTTGTTCACATCTGCATGTCAGCTCGACATCGACGATGGTTACCGCGACCTCATTTGCGAGCCAGAGTCATGCTTCACTTGCGCGGCCGGTGTGTGCGCCACGTACTACTGCGCCATCGACGATCAGTGCCCCATGGGGCGCTTCTGTACCGACGACAACCTCTGCGCGGAGATCATCGAGGCCGATGAGGCCGCCACGGAGTCTCCCACCTGCGATGCCCTCACTGCCTGCGGTGAAGGTGGCGTCTGTGATGATGGCGACCGATGTGCGCCTACCTCCGGGGCCTCTGAGGCGTCGGGTTCCGCACCCGCCGTGTCGATAGAGCCCTCTCCTGAGCCCGAGCCCAGCTCCTCGACACCAGCGGAGATGACCCGTGAGAACGCCGCGGGCAATGCGCGCGCTGACGGTTCGGAGCTGAGCGCCTCGGATGAGGAGTCGCCCCGTGCGCTGCCCTCTCACCCCAACGACCAGTGCGTCGTGAATGATGACTGCGGCTTCACAGGCATCTGCTTGGACGGCGGCTGCTACTTTGGGTGCGATGCGCTCGGCGCGTGTCCTCCCGATCAGCGTTGTGACGCCGATCAGTGCATGCCCACGGAGGACCCCGAGGTCATCTGCACCTTCAACGGAGAGTGTGGCCCGGAGCGGGTCTGCATCGAAGGGCAGTGCTTCTCAACCTGTGGTGAGAGCCTCGATTGTGGTGAGCAGATGCTCTGTGCCTCAGGGCTCTGCATCGCTGACACTGCGCCAGTGATTCAGTGCTCTGGCTCGGGTGCGTGTCAGGAGGATCAGGGCTGCTTCGACGGGAAGTGCCTCCCGCTCTGTGACGCGGATCGCCCTTGTGGCCAAGACGGTATCTGCCAGTTCGGCTACTGCCATCAGAAGGTCACCTGCACGCTGTCGGAGCAGTGCTCACCAGGTCAAGACTGCCTCGATGGCGCTTGCCTATAGGCCCCCCGGGCTCCAGCTCGGTCGAGTCGCCCTCTCTTGACCGAGCTATGGCCTGAGCCCGGTGGCGCAACGCGTCACTGGGCTCGCTTTTCTTTCGCCTCCGCACCCTGAGCCTCCGGGGTGCGGGGGTACCACTGCGAGAGCTGGGTACGGATGCCCGTCACCACCTCGTCAGAGACGGTGTGTCCTCCGTTGAAGGCGAAGAATTCAGCCTCATGGCCGAGCTTTTTCAAGGTGTCCGCCGTTTGTTGTGTGGCCGCCAAGGGGACGATCCGGTCCGCGTCACCCGCGCTGAGCCAGACGGGACGCTTCACCGAGACAGGGGCCAACCCTTTCGTCTCGAGCAAGGTCCCTGAGAGGGCGATCACGCCCCTGAATCGCTCGGGGCTCTGTGTCACGGCTTGGAGCGCGAGCATCGCCCCTTGGCTGAACCCGAGCAGGCTAGGCATCGGCGCTTTGGGCCACCTCTTCGCGACCTTACTCGCCAGCACCTCGAGCTCTTCCACACGTCGGCGAAGTCGCTCGGGGCGATCCGTCGCCTTCATGTCGAACCACTGTTTGCCGCTCCCGAGCCCCCAGCGCAGCGGGGCCTCTGCCACGATGAAGCGGTAGGGCAGCCTGAGCCGCTCGATGAGGCGACAGAAGCCCTCCGCGCGATCCCCTCGTCCGTGGAGCGCGATGACGATCGGCAGGTCCGCTTCATCGCTTGATGGCGCGACGATGGTGTAGGGGAACGGCCCCTCGACCGAGCCCGTCGTCCGCGTCAGGTGCACCTTGTCGGTCGGCCCCGCTGCGCGGACGGGGCGAGGCGCTCGCACCGTCGGTGCCGGCGTGACCTTGGACGTCGGTGCCGTCTTCGCCGCTTGGGCTGGCTCGGCGTCGGGCTGGGAGGCCTTCGCAGCTGCCGGCGCTTGGGCTGGCACAGGGGTGGGGGGGGAGGGGGCGCAAGCGAGGAGACCGGAGAGGCTCAGCACGAACGCGAGGTGTCTGTGACTTTGGATCGTCGTCATGCCTTGTTCGTAGGGTTACTTTGACAAAATGGCAACCCTGACCGACATCGGAAGGACCGCGTGTCATTTTGACGCTCAAGAGGACGCGCGCGTAAGGACTGGCTTGCCCTCCCTCACCCAAGCAATATCACGGGATTCCGACGCTTCGGCGCCTGTCACCGTTCTGCGGCATAAGTTGGCCCGCTTTTTGCTTATTTCTCCCGACCGGACCGCAACACGAGCCGAACGACGTATGACACACCTCACCATGACAGCACCGCTAAATCGCCGGCAAAATGCCGAGCAGCGGTCCGTTTTTTGGGATAAGGCGGTGGTGCGATGAGCGCGCTCTTCAAGAAGCACTTTTGGGCGTTGAACCTGGCGGCTCTGGCGCTTTTGGCGTGGTTGACGTCCTTGACCGTCAACGAAGTGACGGGGGGCATGCTCTTCGTCGCGCCGACCCCACCGAACGTCTCTGTGGCTGAGTCAGGCCAGGCGGACATGGCCAAGCGTGGGCGCGTCCCCGGCGACGAGGACGCCCGAGATACTCTGGATGAGCGTCATGTTTTTGACCTCAACCCGATGGAGGACGACATCGCCGCGTCCGGGGGCGAGGAGACCGAGGAGAAGGAGGAGGAGCCCAAGCCTACGGGGGAAGGAGAGCTTGAGGAGAGCGACCTCCCGATCGACTTGATGGGCACCTTGGTCAGCCCCGACGCTGAGCAGTCGATGGCCACGCTGAGCATCGACGGCGAGAACAAGCTCGGCTGGGTTGGCTCGGAGTTCATGGAGGGCAAGGCCAAGATCGTCACCATCGCGCCGCGCCACATCATCGTCCAAGAGGGCGTGGCCATGACGGTCATCAAGCTCTGGAGTGACAAGGCGAAGGCGGGGCCGAAGGGCCGCGGCAAGGGCAAGGACTCGGCGCGAGGTCGCGGTAACAACCGCAGCGCACGAGATAAGAAGGCGAACGGGAAGGCCGAGTCGAAGAGTAAGCCGGAGCGGCCGGGGCGCAAGGACTACTCCAAGGGCGTGAAGAAGACCGGCCCTTACGACTATCAGATCGACCGCGGGATGCTCGATGAGCAGCTCAAGGACTTGTCTGAGCTGGGGCGTCAGGCGCGCGTGGTCCCGAATTATCGCAACGGTAAGTACGAGGGGTTCAAGCTCGTGGGTGTCCGCCCAGGGAGCTTGTATCGGTCGATTGGTGTCCGGTCTGGCGACGTGATCAAGTCGATCAACGGAAAGCCGATCGACAGCCCCAACAAGGCATTGGATTTGTTCGAGCAGCTTAAGAACTCCTCGAGCATCAACTTAGAGATCGAGCGGCGGGGTCAGCCCAAGCAGCTCAACTACAGCATCAAGTGATGGCGGGAATGTCTCGTCACCTCATCCACCTGCGCGGGAGCCGCATGGCATGAGCAGAATAGCAATCACAGGGGTCGCGTTGTGCATGGTGTCGATGGTCGGTTGGCCATCGCTATCGGTCGCGCAGACACGGCCCGGCACGTTGCCATCGTCCTCGCGGGGCGACTCGGATGGTCCGGTTCGGACCAAGGCTAAGAAGGCCGGGGTCATCGACCCCTCGAGTGGCAAGAAGAAGCTCGATTTTGACCCCAAGGACTTGGCGGGCACCTCTGGCTCTGCAGAGGATAAGCTCACCAAGGACGCTGAGGACGTCATTGAGTGGAAGACGAATTTTGAGAAGGGAATCAAGTGCAAGAAGCTCCCGCTGAACACGAAGATTCGCCTGGACTTTAACGACATCGCTCTGGGCGATCTGACCAAGTTCATCTCATGCATCACCGAGCAGAATTTCATCCTCGCTGGTGGGGCAAATAAGAGCGCGACGGTCTCTATCTTGAGCCCGAAGCCGGTCACCGCGTATGAGGCTTACAAGGCGTACTTGAGCACGCTAGAGGCCAACTCGCTGACCATCGTGCCCAACGGTAACTTCCTTGAGATCGTGCCGAGCGGCGAAGCCAAGCAGCAGGGCGCTCCGATCTTCGGCCCGAAGAAGAAGGGGCCGAATGACGACCGTATGGTCACTCGGCTGATTCAGCTTGAGCACATCCAGGGGCAGGAGATCTTGCCGGTCATCGAGAAGTTCAAGACCAAGTCGGCCGACCTGACCATCTACGCACCGACCAACACGCTCATCATGACGGACACTGGGACGAACATCCGTCGTATCTTGGCGCTCATCAAGGAGCTCGATGTCCCGGTGGGCAAGGAGAAGATCTGGATCCGCCCGATTCAGTATGCCGACGCCTCCGAGATGCTCAGCATGCTTCAGAACCTCTTTCAAGCGAGCGGTGGGGGCCGCAGTGCCTCCGCCTCCTCACGCCCTTCGAGCTCCAAGTCAAAGCGCAAGGGGGCCAAGGCGAAGTCGAGCCCCTCAAGTGTCGTTGGGGCGTCCGGTGACGTGACGAGCATCGAGATCACCAAGATGCTCTCCGATGAGCGCACCAACTCCATCATCTTTGTGGCCAGCCGCTCCTCCTACCTCAAAGTTGATCGGCTCTTGCGCAAGATCGATGTGCCGATCCCCGGCGAGGGGCAGATCCACATCCACAGCCTCGAGAACGCCGACGCAGAGGAGATCGCTCAGACGCTCTCGAGCCTCGCCTCATCCAAGGGCGGCAAGGGCAAGCGCAGCTCGAAGAGCAAGAAGAAGAAGAAGAGCAAGTCCAAGAGTGGCAGCTCTGGAGGCGCGCTGCTTCAAGGCGACGTGAAGATCACCGCCTACGAGCCGACGAACTCCCTCGTGATCGAGTCGTCCCTCAAGGATTACCTCTCCCTCCAGAGGGTCATTAAGCAGCTCGATGTGCGCCGCAAGCAGGTCTACGTCGAGGCGATCATCATGGAGATCAGCCAGAACAAGCAGAAGGACGTCGGGTTCAGTGGCTCGGGTGGCGTCCCGGACGTCGATATCGCGGGTGAGCAGGTCCCCCTCCTCTTTGGCGTGGGTGGCCTCGGCCTCGATGTCCAAGGTGCGCTCTCGACGTTGACCGCCGGCGGCGGCGCCATCGGCATGCAAGGCCCGATGGTGGACCTCTCTGGCGGCGTCTCGGGCTCGGGTGACTCGGCATCGACTGGGGGCAGCTTCTCGATCCCCGCCTTTGGCTTCACGCTCCAGGCGCTCCAGACGACGAGCAACGTCAACGTGCTGTCTACGCCGCACATCCTCACCGTTGAGAACGAAGAGGCCGAGATTCAGGTCGGAAAGCGTCAGCCCTACCGAAACCAGAGCATGGGTGGCCTGGGTAACCTCTCAAGCCTCGCGGGCTTGGCGGGTGGCGCGGGCGCGAGCGCCCTCGGCAGCTTGGGGGGCCTCGGCGGCTTAGGTGGCCTCGGCAGCCAGGTTCAGTACGTCGACGTGGACCTGACGTTGAAGATCAAGCCCCAGGTCAACGCGAGCGACTTTGTACGGCTTGAGATCGAGCAGAACATTGACGACATCGAGGGCTTCTTCGCGGAAGCGCCGATCACGTCCAAGCGGAAGATCTCCAACATCGTCGTGGTGCGTGACGGTCAACCCGTCGTCATCGGTGGCTTGATGCGAGACAGCGAGACCGAGTCCGTGGAGAAGGTGCCCTTCTTGGGTGACATCCCGCTCTTGGGCCTGCTCTTCCGCAAGACGGCGACGACGGTCGAGAAGCGCAACTTGCTCCTGATCATCATCCCTCATGTCATCAAAGACCCGAGCGACTTGAAGCAGATCCACAACCAGCGGAAGACCGAATTCCGAGAGTTCAGTCGCATGATGGCGATGCGTAAGAAGGAGTTCGAGGGCGAGATGGACTACCGCAAGAAGGTGGGCCTGCTTCAGGACATCCATGTGACGGTCAACCGCGCCCGCCGTGAGCGTGAACTCAACGAGCAGTCCATCTTTGAGTCGACCGAGTTTGACTCGGTGGGGCCGCCAGAGACGCACGACATTGAGTACGACCCGTATGAGGCGACTGAGGATAAGGGGGACGACTAAGTGACCCTCGCCTCCACGCCTATGTTTGGCCCACGACGACTTGGAGAGATCCTCGTCGACATGGGGGCCGTCTCTCCGGAGTCGGTAGAGAGCGCCCTTGAGCTTCAGGAGGAGAAGGGCGGCCGACTCGGTGACCTCTTGGTGGACATGGAGGCGATCACCGCCGATGACGTCGCGAAGGCGTTGGCCGAGCAGCTGGACCTCGAGTACGACGATGAGCTCGAGGCCGACGAGATCGATCCTCAGCTCGTCAGCCGCATGTCGCTCTCCTACGTGCGCGCCAACGAGATGCTCCCGCTGGTCGCAGACGAGACGACGGTCCGCTTGGCGGTGGTCGATCCGCTGAACACCTTCGCGATCGATGACATCCGCGTGCTGCTCAACCGGGAGGTCGAGCTCGTCGTGGTCGCACGCGAGACACTGAGCGCCGCGATGCACCGCGTCTTCGATCGCCGCGCTGGGGCGGATCAGGTCGTCGGCGACCTCCAGGAAGAAGATCTGGGGAGCCTGGCGCATGACCTGGACGACCAGGCCAAAGACATCCTCGATGAGGACGATGAGGCGCCGATCATTCGCTTGGTGAACTCGATCTTGAATCAGGCGATCAAAGAGCGCACGAGCGACATCCACATCGAGCCCTACGAGCGGGACATCGTCATCCGGTTCCGGAAAGACGGCGTCCTCAAAGAGATCGTGCGCGCACCGAAGCGCTTTCAAGCGTCGATTGCCAGCCGAATCAAGATCATGGGCAACCTGAACATCGCTGAGAAGCGGCTCCCCCAGGACGGCCGTATCCGCATCAAGATCGCAGGTCGTGACGTCGACTTGCGCCTCTCGACGGTCCCGACGACCTTCGGTGAGCGCATCGTCTTGCGTATCCTCGACAAGTCCTCAGTGGTGCTCGACCTCGAGTCCCTGGGCTTCTTGCAGCACAACCTCAACACCATCACGGACTTGATCGAGCGTCCCCATGGGATCGTCTTGGTCACAGGGCCTACGGGCTCTGGTAAGACGACGACGCTCTACGCGGCGCTGTCGCGGATCAACACGCCGGATCGGAACATCCTCACGGTTGAAGATCCCGTCGAGTACCAGCTCCAGGGCATCGGTCAGATGCAGGTCAATCGGAAGATCGACTTCACGTTCGCCCGCGGCCTCCGCGCTATCCTGCGTCAGGATCCCGATGTCGTGCTCATCGGTGAGATTCGTGACCTTGAGACCGCTGAGAACGCGATCCAGGCCGCCCTGACGGGCCACCTCGTCTTCGCGACGCTCCACACTAACGATGCGCCGAGCGCGTTCACCCGGCTGACCGACATGGGCGTCGAGCCCTTCCTCTCGGCCTCTTCGGTGATCGCGGTGATGGCGCAGCGCCTCGTGCGCACGGTCTGTAAAGAGTGCCGCGAGCCCTACACGCCGCTTCCGGCCGAGCTGAAGAAGCTGGGCCTTGAGCCGTCAGACGTGAAGCCTGAGCACACGATCTACCGGGCGGTCGGTTGCCCAGCGTGCTTCGACAGCGGCTACGCCGGTCGATGGGGCATCCATGAGCTCCTGCAAGTGGATGACGACATTCGCTCACTGGTGATGCAGAACACAGCGTCTTCGATCATCAAGCGTCGCGCGGTCGAGCTCGGCATGCACACCCTTCGAGACGATGGGGTGGCCAAGGTGCTGAGCGGTCACACGACCATGGATGAGATTATGCGCGTCACTGCTGAAGACCGCTAGGGGAGCCCAAGGTGCCGATCTACGAGTACAAGGGGCTCAACGCGAAGGGCAAGCAGGCCAATGGTGTCTTGGACGCCGACAGCCCGCGTGACCTGAAGGACCGACTGAAGCGTCAGGGCATCTACATGTCCGAGTACGTGGAGACGGACCGGGGCGGAAAGCGCCGCAAGGTTGGCGGTGAGCAGACTGGCTCGAAAGAGGTCAGCTTCAGCGACATGATGCGCCGCATCACGCTGCTGGAGGTCGCGGAGTTGACGCGTCAGCTCGCGACGCTGAGCCGCGCAGGGATCCCTCTCGTGGAGTCCTTAGCGGCCTTGACCGATGAGCACGACAACCCGAAATTGAAGCGGGTCATGAGCCAGGTGAAGCGCGCGGTCAGTGAGGGCTCGTCCCTCGCCAACGCCTTGCAGGCTCACCCGACGGTCTTCCCGCCGATCTACGTCAACATGGTCAACGCGGGTGAGTCCTCCGGTAACCTCGACATCGTCTTCGATCGCCTCGCGACGCTGACAGAGTCCCAGGTGCGCCTCCGAGGCAAGCTGATGGGGGCGCTGATGTACCCCATCATCATGGTGTTTTTGGGCGGGGTGATCATCACGTTGATGATGCTCTTTGTCGTCCCGAAGATGGCCGAGATGTTCGAAGAGATGGGGGCGCAGTTGCCGACTGTGACCCGCATCCTGATCACCTTCAGTGAGTTCATCAGTGATTGGTGGTTGTTGCTCTTCCTAGCGTTCGGGGGCGGTGTCACCGCCTTTAACCGCTGGCGGGTCAGTGAGAATGGTAAGCCGACTTGGGATGCCTTCACGCTGCGTGTCCCGATCTTCGGCCCGCTGATCCGCATGCTGAACGTGGCCCGATTTGCGCGCACGCTCTCCACACTGCTGGCGAGTGGCGTGCCG
Source organism: Myxococcota bacterium (assembly GCA_049602155.1). GTDB lineage: Bacteria > Myxococcota_A > UBA9042 > PHBI01 > JBMYRH01 > JBMYRH01. Next base: position 138,665 of record JBMYRH010000014.1, read on the forward strand.
ATCTTGACGGCCATGAGCATCGTCGAGTCGATCTTGAACAACCACGTGTTGGCCTCGGTGATCGAGCAGGCCCGTGAGGCGGTGAAAGAGGGCAGCGCGGTCGCGGACACCTTGAGGCAGTCCGGAGAGTTTCCGTCGATGGTGTGCCACATGGTGGCCATCGGAGAGCGCTCTGGTGAGCTGGAGTCGATGCTCGGGAACGTCGCCGACAGCTATGAAGCGCATGTGGACTCGAAGGTGCAGGCGCTCACGAGCGTCCTGGAGCCCGTGATGATCGTGGTCATGGGCGGGGCCGTGGCGTTCCTCGTCTTCGCCATCTTGCAGCCCATGATGAATATGAATGAGCTCTTCGCCAGTGGCGGGCTCGGTTAGTTTTTTTTGGACCCTGAGGAGGGAGCCCAGTGAACGGAATCAATCGGATTTCAAACGTGCGCGGTATGACGTTGCTTGAGATCATGGTGGTGATCGCCATCATCGGCATCTTGTCGTCAGCAATCGGTGTCTCGGTCGTCACTTATATGGAGAAGGCCAAGGTCGACGCGTCGAAGGCGCAGCTGCGGCAGGTCGCGAATGCGGTCGAGCTCTACGCTGTAGAGAACGATTGGCCGACGGACCTCCGTGAGGTCTTGGACGCCAAGATGATCAAAGAGAAGCAGCTGGTCGATCCCTGGAAGCAGGACCTGCTCTACTCGTACCCAGCGAGTCGCGGTAGCGACAACCGCTACGACCTCTGCTCAAAGGGTCCGGACAAAGTCGAAGGCAACGACGACGACGTCTGCAACGACTGAGCGTGCGTGTTGTCGATCCCCGGCCGCTGTTGAGCGAACGAGCACACAAGAGGGAGGCCTTGCGCCTCTCAGGGGATCGATCCGGGCGACGCGGCTTCACGCTCATCGAGCTGATCGTGGTCATCGCGATTGGCTCGATTTTGGCGGGCAGCATGACGATCGCCATCGCCAATATCCGCAAGGCAGACCTGAAGTCTGCGACCGGGATGATGGCCGGCGCCATGCGCTATATGTACAACCTCGCGGTCATCAACAACCGCCCCTATCGTCTCGTCATCGACATGGATGAGTCGGTTTTCTGGGGGGAGGAGCTTGAGACCGACGACCCTTGCGCTCGGTTTTTACCGGAGGGCGATCCCGTCGCCGAGGCGTCAGATCGAGAGAAAGAGGCCGAAGAGAAGGGGAAAGAGGCCGACGACTTAGGTCCCGTCGGCCTCGACCCACGGCGTCGTGCTCAGTCCACGTCGGTCCGCTATCAGACGGCCAAGGACAACCTGTTGAGTCGTCGGCAGTTGCCCCGAGGCATCCTCGTGACGGGGGTCATGACCTCCAACCATGAGGGGCCAAGAGAAGGGGGCCGTGTCGCCATCCACTTCTTCCCAGGAGGCTACGCGGAGCAGGCCTACGTGTGGCTGGGAGAAGAGGGGGATCCAGATGAGGACGTGGAGGCGTCGATCACCTTGGCCCTAGACAGCTTGATGGGCCGAGTCACGCGGCACAGCGAGGCCCTCTCGCCCGGCAGCTTTGCCAAGGAGCTCCAGTGATGCGGCGGGGCTTCACGTTGCTCGAGGTGATGGTCGCGATGGCGATCATGGCGTTCTTGATGGCCGCCATCACCAGCTCGCAGGGGTCGTCGCTCCTCTACGGCGCACGGGTCTTCAACCTGACGACCGCGACCCAGCTCGCTGACAGCGTGATCTTGGACCTCGAGGAGGAGTACCGCCTCGATGGCTTCCCGGACAATTCGAAGGAGGGCGAGGGCTGCGACCTCCCCAAGGGCTTCGACCGCTTCGAGTGTGAGTACGACCTCTTCGGCCTCGATATCAACAGCGACAACATCGTCTCTGCTTCCGAGGACGCGGGCTCTGTGATGGAGTCTCCGCTGGTCTCAACGCTCTGCGGTGGGGGGGCCAGCGGCAATGAGATGTCGGGCGACCCTCTGAGCGCGCTCACTCAGAACCCAAACGTCGAGGGCGCCCAGGGGGCGCTCGCGGCGCTTTTGAACCCTCAGTACGCAGAGCTCTGTGGGATGAACATCTCGAAGATGTGTCAGAACATCCCGTTTCTGGAGGGGATGATCCCGGAGATCATCAAGCAGGCGGCCGAGACCACTCGGAAGCTCGTCGTCCGCATCACGTGGGATGAGCGCGGCAACGCGCGGAAGGCGCTCGAGCTAGAGACCTTCATCATCGCCGCTCCTCAGGCCGAGGAGCAGGGACCATGAACATTGTCGGCCTCCAACGGACGACCCTTGGGCGCCGCCGCGGTATGACCCTCATCGAGGTGGCCGTGGCCATGGCGGTCCTTGGGGTCATGGGCATCCTCGCCTATGGCGGCCTCGCCATCACGTTGAAGTCACAGAAGCGCGCCGATGTGCTCCACGAGCGTTATCACGCGGCGCGGGTCTTCCTGACCCGCTTCAAGCGCGAGCTCTCGATGGCCTATGTCAGCCTTCATCAGGCCGAGGAGAAGCAGACGGTGACCCTCTTCCAAGGGGAGAGAGACAGCGTCATCTTCAACACGTCGAGCCATGAGCCGATCCACCGTGGGGTCGATGAGAGCGACCAGCTCGAGGTCGAGTACCGCCTCGACCGTGATGAAGATGGCAACCGCGCCATCATTCGGCGGGTTAAGCACTTCATCGATGATCGCCCGGGCCGTGGTGGTGTCGAGCAGGTCGCCGTGCGCGGCGTGCACGACTTTGACATCGAGTACTTCGACGAGATGAAGGAGGACTGGCGAAGCGATTGGGATGTCTTGATCGAGGACGCCGAGCAGAAGCGTGGCGATATGAAGCTCTTGTTGGCTGCCCGTGAAGAGCTTGAGGACATCCGCAATGACGAGTCCGGGAACATGGTCGACTCGTTGGGTCGAGAGATGGCCGCCAACAAGGGTGAGAGCGCCATCGATAAGCTTGAGAACGAGGTGTTGGACCAGCTCTTTTTACCGGCTCGAATCCGTATTCGGTTGGTCCTCGTCGATGACGAAGACCGCGAATACCCGATGGAGACGCAGGTTGAGCTCATGGTCACGGAGCCGCTCTGGTACTGATGGCACCTTTCACCCCCAGAGCTGCGCGACCGATGCCCTTGAAGGAGGCGGCGCGGGTCACTGCGTCCGCGGCGCGGGCTACGGTGCGCTCGGACGTGCCCGGCACCCAGCGCGGGGTGGCGCTTTTGGTGGTCTTGGTGACCATGGCGATCATGGGGGCGCTCTCGACGGAGTTTGCCTACAACACGCGGGCCAACATCTGGATGGCGGGTAACGTCACGGCGAGCACGCAGGCTTATTACCATGCGCGCAGTGTCTCGAAGATCGCGACGCTCGCGGTGAACGCGAAGCGGATCTTCCCGCAGCTCAAGACGGTCCTCTCGATGATGGGCAAGAGTCAGAGCACGCGGCTTGAGATCTGGCGTCAGGCCTGCGAGTTCGCGAAGATCTTCGCCACAGGGAAGGCCGAATTCTTCGGGCTGCAGGTCCTCGATCTCTCCGGTGAAGACGCCATCGGCTTCAAGAAGGGGAGCTTTGAGTGCACGGTCACTGCGGAGGATAGTCGAACCAACCTGAACGCCGCGGCGACCGATCCGCCCAGCAACTTGGGGCAGCTCGGGAGCAAGAAGCCGAGGTCCTCTGGTCCGGTCTCAGGCAACAAGCTTCAGACCTCTAGAAAGCAGCTGGGGCTCAAGCTCTATGGACTCCTTCGGCCGATGTTGGAGACGGGGCAGTTCGACAGCGAGGAGGAGATCTTCGACGTCATCATCAACGTCATGGACTGGACCGACAGCGACGAGTTGAGGACCGACGTCGACGCCGCCGGGAACTTCATCGACGGGGCCGGAGACGAGGGGCGTGACTACTCGGGCGTTGAGTACGAGGTGAAGAACGCCAAGATGGACACCATCGGCGAGGTTCAGCTGGTCGCGGGCATGGAGCCTGAAGTCTACTGTCAGATACGCGACAAGCTGACGGTCTTCTCGACCGGCAAGCTCAACGTGAATGACGCTGACCTTGGCACCCTTAAGGGCGTGATCTGCCAGGGCATCACCGACCCCACCCTCGAGTATCAGCTCTGCTGGAACTACCTCCCGGGCCAGATCCCCGTCGTCGACCAGGCGCTCCTCTCCCTCGACACCTGTCGTCAGCTGAAGAAGGCCGCCTACTCCACGCCCTTCACGTCGATGGGTAAATTCATCTCATTCATGAGGGCCTTCCCTCGCATCATGCAGGTGCCGCAGACCTTGCCCATCGATAACCGCACGCTTAATCAGCACCTGGGCGTCCTCTCGACGATGGTCCGGGTCGAGGCGCTCGGCGAGTACAAGGGCACCAAACGCAAGATCACGACCATCTTCGACTTGGCGACCGGCGAGCCGGTTTACCACAACGTGAATTAGGAGGAACCCATGGCACAAACCGTCATCGGCCTCGATATAGGCACTTGGTCCATTAAGGCCGCCGTCTTGGAGTCCACGCTCCGCGGCTTCTCGCTCGTCGAGGTGGCCGAGCATCACCTGCCCCGTGGCGTAGACGGCAACCTGCTCAACGAGGATAGGACCTCGTCGCTGCAAGCCCTCCTGCGTGATGTGCGGCCCCCAGAGGTAGTCGCCACCGCCATCGCGGGTCGCCACGCGATGACGCGCGAGCTCTCGTTGCCCTTCTCGGACGACAAGAAGATCGCCACCGTGCTGGGCTTTGAGCTCGAGGAGCTGCTGCCCCTCGACATCGATGAGCTCGTCTACGATTACGAGCCACTTGAGCAAGGCCCGGATGGCGCAAACCTCTTGTGTGCCGCCGTGGACAAGGGGTGGTTCTCTGACTTCCTCGCCGAGCTTCAAGCCGCTGATATCGACCCCAAGGTCGTCACCTTAGATGCCATGGCTTACGCCCACCTCCTCGCGAGCCTCGGGGACGAGGACGAGGTTCCGGGCTGCGTCGCCTTGGTCGACGTGGGTCATGAGACCACGAGCGTCACCGTCATTCAGGACGGCAAGGTGCGCACGGCGCGCACCATCGCGCGCGGCGGTCACCACGTCACTCAAGCGCTCATGAACGGCCTTGAGGTCGACTACGCCAAGGCCGAGAGCATCAAGCACAGCCGCGTGAGGATCGATGGTCACCTCCCGCCAGAGGTCTCCGAGGCCGAGCACACTCAGACCCTTGAGCTCGTCAGTGGGCCCATCAACGCGTGCATCCGCGACATTCGACTGACCCTGCATGCGCACGCCAACCGTTGGCGGAATCGGGTCGAGCGCGTCATCGTCTTTGGAGGCGCGAGTCGACTCCCAGGGTTCGATATAGAGCTCGGCCAAGCCCTCGGGGTGAAGGTCGAGTCACCCCGGCTCTCCAACCAGGGCTGGACCAAGATGGTCCTCCCCCGAGAGCAAGAGCGTAGCATGCCGATGGCGGCCGCCCTTGGGCTGGGCTTTGTCCGCGGGATGCGCGACGGCATCAACTTTCGGAAGGGGGAGTTCGCCTCCGAGTCAGACTTTAAGGCGCTGCGTGAGCGTGCTGGGTGGCTCCTGACGATCGCGGCGCTCTTGCTCTGCACCTTCTTTGCGCGGCAGGTCGTCAGCCTGCGGATGTTGGAGGTCAACCATGGGGTGCTCGTCAGCCAACTGGAGGACTTCAGTAAAGACGTCTTGGGCGAGAAGAAGGATGACTTCGACTTCGTACTGCAGCGCCTTAACCGTCCGCCTGCTCAAGAGGCGGACTCGATCTTCCCCGAGCTGACGGCGTTCCGAACGTTCTACGACATCACCGAGTCTCAGGCCCTGATTAACGAGATGCAGGTCCCTCAGGAGGGGATGGCTCCTGGCCCGCCGACGGCGAGGCCGCCGGGGTTAAAGCCCCCTGGAGATGGGGCGTCTCCGGATGAGGTCTTGAAGTGGCACCGTAAGCAGGCGACGAAGTTGCACAACGATGTGCGCTCTCGGCCGTTTGAGTCGCCGGCCATTAAGCGCACGGAGGGGATGAAGTTGCTCCCGGGCACCTCACCGGCGCCGACGCTTGTCACGCCTAAACGACCGGCCACGGAGGTGACACCGCCCGCGCCTAAGGTGGTCATCACCCCCAGTGAGGAAGAGGTTGAGGAGGGGGAGAGGACGGAGAGCTCGGACGACGGGCGCTATCGTGTGGAGCTGAAGCACGTGCAGATCGACTTGAAGAGCGCCTTTGTGAAGGGTGAAGCGAACAATATTGAGGCGGTGGAGGCCTTCACTGGCGAGCTCAAGAAGCACCGATGTTTTGAGACGGTCGAGACGAGCGACACGACGCGATTAAGCTTCGGTGATCGTCAGGATTGGCTGCGCTTTCAGCTCAAGGTCGTGATCGATTGCGCGGCCAAGTCGGGTGATGAGTCGAAGGCGAACAAGGAGGACAACTGATGTCTCTAGCAGCAAGTTTAGGGCGCATGTCGCGTCGAGAGCGGATGTTGGTGGGGCTCCTGATGAGCCTCCTCGTCGGCGCCGTGGTCTTTGTCTTCTATTTCATCGTCGGGACGGAGGTCTCGAGCCTTGAGGAGCGGATCGATGAGGACCGAGAGACGCTCACCGAGATCTACGGGAAGTCCCATGAGTTCTTGAAGGCGACCGCGGCGACAGAGGCGATGCGCGAGGTCGCGGCGCGCAACAAGGACACGAACTTGAAGCTGGCGGTGAACGAGCTGGCTAAGCGGATCAGCTTCCAGTCGCGTAACCGCAAGGGTGAGATCGAGGGGACGAAGAAACTGGCCGATGTGATGCAGTTCGACCAGACCCAGGAGACCTACCTCTCGAAGAAGAAGAAGAAGAAGCGAAAGGCGAAGGGCAAGAAGAAGAAGGACTCAGACACAGGCTATTACCGTCGCGATCAACCGATCACGCTCTCTGATGGGGTCCCCTTTAAGGCCATCTATGAGCTGATGGAGAAGATCGAGGAGACGGAAGAGCTGCTCTTCGTCACCGAGATGGACCTAACACGAGATTTTCAGGATGGACGCATCGCGCGGAAGAACGCGCAGATCGTCGTGTCGACCTATTATTATAAGGGCGTGGAGAAGGCTGAGAAGGCCTCAGAGACCGACGCCAAGAAGGACGGCTGATGGGCATCCTCAAGACCCTATTGAAGGGGCTCGGCTATAGCGTGGCCTTCACGCTCCTGACCCTGTTCTTCACCCTGGTGACCTTCCCCGAGGACAGGCTCCGGGAGTACGTTGAGGTGGTGGCCGGTCAAGCGACCGGTGGTCGTGTCAACATCACGGAGCTCTCACTCTCGGGCTTAGGGGGCGTAGAGCTCACTGACGCCGTCTTGAAGATGCCGCCACCGGAGACACCCGAGGGCGCGAGTGATCGCCCTGGCGGCATGTTTCAAGTTCAGAGCATGGAGGTCAGCGCCTCGCTCTTTTCGCTCTTGGATGATGTCGTGGACGCGACCTTCGAGGGGACCGTCCAAGGGGGACAAATCTCAGGCGGGCATGTGGTCACGGCCGCGGAGCGCTTTGAGCTAGAGATCGCGGAGATCGCGGAGCTGCGCTTTGGTACGGCGGGGCTCATCATCAAGTCGATGATCGGCGCAGACTTGCGCGGGACGCTCGGAGGCAAGGACCTCAAGGTGAGCTACGGGACGGACCTTTCGACCTTGCAGGCAGAGCTCGACCTCGACCTCACGGACTCCAGGCTTGTCGATCCGACCATCCCGACCAAGCAGCTCGGCCCACTGAGCTTGAGCACGATGTCCTTGGGGCAAGTTCAGTTGACCATCAAGGCCGGCAAGTCCAGCACCATGGGGATCAAGAAGAAGAAACGCGGACCAGGTCGGAAGCAGGATGACACCGTCATCCACCTCGCGAACGTGGGCGCCTCAGGGGGGGATGTCGAGTTCCAATTCGATGATCAGAGCATCATCAGGATTCCATCAGGTGTGCCGATGAAGCAGTGGGGGGTCGATATCCACGCAGCCGTGCGCGTCAAAGACGCCTACATCGATCACACGATTGAGAAGAAGGGCGAGCTTGAGCAACCGAACAAGCTCTTGCGGATGTACTTCAAGCAGGACCCGCGCATGCGCGCCGCGATGCGGGATGGGGTCTTTGGCCTCACCTGTAAGGGGACCTTTGCGCGGCCAAATTGCCGCCCGACGCCCACGACCATCCGCGGCTTCAAGAAGCGCCAACCACGGTTCACAAGCGACGAGGGTGACGCCCCAGAGGAGAGCGAAGAGGCGGACAAGAACGTCAGCGAGAGCAAAGGTAAAAAGGCCCCCCAAGGGGAGCCAAAAGACAAGAAGGCCAAGGCGGTCAAGGCCAAGGAGAACCTGAAATCACGAAACTCCGCGCGCACCGCAGCCTCGAAGCGCCCGACCTCGACGACAGCGCGCGCCAAGCGCCCGACAACCAGTCGGGTCTCAAGCGCCAAGCTGGCTCGTGATCGAGGACCGAATAGTCGTCCGAACCCTGTCCCGATCGGCGCCGCGGCGCGCGCTGTCCCGACGATAGCTCCACCGGTGCGCGGACGAGATGAAGCGTACGCAAGTGACGACGACGACGACGACGAAGAAGAAGAAGAAGAAGACGACGACGACGACGACGACGACGACGAAGAAGAAGAAGAGGAAGAAGAAGACGATGACGACGAAGAAGACGAGGAGGATGAAGGGGACGAAGAGTGATCGTCGTCACATCACCGCTCACGGGTCAGGTGTTGGGAGAGGTCCCGTGTCTTGAGCCCGGAGCCGTTCGGTCCGCGGTGGCTCGTGCGCGGGTCGCCTTTGGTCCCTGGTCCGAGCAGGGTGTGCGTCGCCGGGTGGCGATCTTAGAGCGCGTGCTGGGGGCGCTGATTTCAGCCCGTGAAGACCTCATCGATCGCCTGATTCAGGAGACAGGTAAGGTTCGTGGCGATGCGTTGACCGAGCTGTTGATCTTCTTCGACACGGCGCGCTACTACCTGAGCCACGCTGAGGACCTCCTCAAAGACGAGGTCGTCACGCCTCATTTGCTTAAACATAAGCGTGGGGTGGTGAGCTACACCCCCCGTGGTGTCGTCGGCATCATCAGCCCGTGGAATTTCCCCGTCGACCTGGGCCTCGGTGAGGTGTTCCCGGCACTGCTGGCTGGCAACGCAGTCGTCTTAAAGCCGAGTGAGCTCACGCCGCTGATCAACCTGGAGTTAGCGCGCCTCGCCGAGGAAGCGGGCCTCCCCGGGGGCGTCTTCCAGGTCTTGACCGGGGCGGGTGAGACGGGCGCTGCGATGGTGGAAGAGGTCGATCAAGTGACGTTCACCGGGTCGGTGAACGTGGGTCGAAAGGTGGCCGCTCAAGCGGCGCAAAGGCTGATCCCGTGCACGTTAGAGCTCGGGGGTAAAGACCCCATGGTCGTCTTGCGCGACGCAGACCTCGACCGCGCGTCCTCTGCGGCGGTCTGGGGGGCGTTCTTTAACAGTGGTCAGATGTGCATGTCGGTCGAGCGGGTCTATGTCGAGGCGGCGGTGTGTGAAGACTTCACACGTCGGGTCGTCGCCAAGACCCGTGCCCTCCGCCAAGGTGTCGACGGACGCTACACACATGATGTCGGCGCCATGACTCGGCCCCAGCAGCTCGACGTGGTGGAGGCACATCTTCAAGACGCAGTCGATGCCGGGGCCCGTGTGCTCTGTGGTGGTGGACGGCCCCCGGGGCTCCCCGACTCGTTCTTTGAGCCGACCGTGGTTGCCGACGTCGATCACACGATGACGCTGATGACCGAAGAGACCTTTGGTCCGGTGCTGCCCATCATGGCGGTGTCGGACGCAGGAGAGGCCGTTCGCCTCGCGAATGACAGCGTATACGGGTTGAACGCGAGCGTGTGGTCACGCGACCTCACGACCGCCCGCTCTGTCGCCCGATCGCTTCAGAGCGGGAATGTGTGCGTGAACGATGTGGTCACCTCTTACGGGCTGGTCGAGCTCCCCTTTGGTGGAGAGAAGGACAGCGGCGTGGGGCGGCGTCATGGACCGGGCGGGCTTCGGAAGTATGCCGTCACGCAGGCCATCGCAGAGGATCGCTTGCGCCTCGCACGTGAGCCGAACTGGTACCCGTATTCTCCCCGGTTGTTGGGGGCATTAGAGCGCGCTGCGGGGCTCCTTGGTGGTATCAAGTCGATCCTCCGTCGGTGACGTGACGAGCTCGCTTGGGCCGGCGGAATGCTCAGGTAATTCTTGACGATCTCAGCTGACCGTAGAGTCTCAGTGTCAGGTGTCGCGGAGGACACGTTGAGCAAGGGATACGGCAAAGGTGCGCTGCTTGGTGCGGGGCTGACCGGTGTACTGGTTGGTTTCGCGACGGCGAGCTTTGTGTTGGAGCCGGCTCCTCAAGTGGCTCAGCAGCGCGAAGAGGTGCCCCCGATCGACCTCGACGGGGCGTTCGGCGAAGAAGTCCCCGAGGACAAGAGCGACCCGCTGCGACCCGTGTTAGATGCGCTCACCGGGGCTCACGCGACCCTGCACGGCGCGTCGGCTTCCAAGGGTGCTGACACGTCAGGGAGCATCCCGAGGCGCTTGAAGGACGCGATCGCTGTCGAGCCTTGGCAGCTTGAGCTGCGTCAGAAGATTCACCAAGCCAGTGGCGCGGGGCGCTTTGTCTCAAATCAGGGGCTCACGCCGTTAGGTAAGGCCCTCCTTGAGCACTTGATGGAGGCTGACCGTCACGGCCTCGACCCTGAGACTTATCAGGTCGGTGTGCTCACCAAGGACGCTGCGGCGTATAAGGCGGAGGTCTCTGGTCAGGCGGTGGTGCCGCCTCCTGCGGCTGGTCCTGCGGGTGCGGTCATGGTGTCAGCCTTGGAGTCCCCGGTGTTTGACCGCGCCTCGGTGGCGGCACGCCTCCGCACGGCCGGTGGGTTGCCGGCCCCTGAGCACGTGGGTGAGCTCCTCGCGCAGATGAAAGACTTGGAGCCGTCCCCGGAGCTTCAACGGCTGCGTTGGAAGCTCGAGGCGGGCCTCGGTGCCGGTCTGCTGCGCTATGTGTTGGACTTCAAATTCCTCTACCGCGCGGGGCCCTTCAAGCTCGTCAGTGGGAAGACGGTGGCGAAGAAGAAGTCGCTGAAGCGCAAGCTGATGGCGACGATCGCTGAGATCGTGATGAGCGAATCACCTGGCGAGGCGCTCGACGGCCTTCAGCCGAACCACCCGGCGTATGCGCGCATGCTCTCAGTCTACGAGACCTATCGCGGTTTGGCCGACAAGGGTGGGTGCAAGACGGACATGAACACGGAGAGCTGGCGCATCAAGCCTGGCGATGAGGGCGAGAGGATCAAGGTCCTCCAGGAGCGCCTGGCCTGTGAGGGCTATTACGATGGGCCGAAAGACGGGATCTATGGAGACGGTCTGCTGATCGCTGTGCGGGATTTCCAGCGGCACCATGAGCTGGACGCTGATGGGTATGTCTACGAGAGCTCACTGAAGACGCTGAACATCTCGATGGAGCAGCGGGTACGGCAGATCAAGTTGGCGCTGCAGCGCCTGCGAGAGAGCCGCGTGCGAGAGCTCGGGGATTACTACGTGCGCGTCAACGTGCCGGCGTTCGAGCTGCAGGTGATTGAGAAGGGCGAGGTGATCAAGCGCCACAAGGTGATCGTGGGCACGAACCGCATCGACGATGACAAGGTCAAGCTGCTCCAGGGGCACATCAACCGTACGGACCTCTTCGTGACGAAGCTTTATCAGATCATCTCGAACCCTGACTGGTACATCCCGAAGCGCGTCGAGGCAGGAGAGATCAAGGCGCGTGTCGCGGAAGATCCCGAGTACTTGGCCAAGAAGGGCATCACGACGCAGACCCTCCCGGGAGGCCGGGTCGTGTATGTCCAAAAGTCCGGTGCAGGGAACGCGCTCGGCAAAGTGAAGTTCTTGCTCCGGAAGTCGAAGGCGATCTTCTTGCACGACACCGACAAAAAAGACCTCTTTAAGGAAGAGCGCCGTGACCTGTCTCATGGATGCATCCGCGTCCACAAGGCGACGAAGTTGGCTCAGTTCCTCTTGGAGAAAGATGGCTGGGACGCCAAAGACGTCGCGCGGAGCATCAAGGCCAAGAGCACGCAGCGGGGGATGTCGCTCAAGAAAGAGATCGACATCATCACCGAGTACATCACGGTCGACATCGCCGAGGATGGCAAAGCGGTCTTCCTGACCGACATCTACAAGTACGACCGTGATTATTACGAGAAGACGCTGCCGCCGAACGTTACTGCGCGCTGGGGCTCAAGTGTCCTTCGCCCTCATTGGGTGCCTAAGGTCCCCGAAGAGATCGTCGAAGACTGGCGCTCGCGTGGTCAGCCCGCTCCGCACAACTACAAGCCACCGGGTGGCTGATCTCAGTTCGCGTGGGCTTGGCAGACTTTGGTCAGGCTCCCGCACGTCTCCTCGATGACCGTCTTCTGATCGGTGGTCGAGCAGTCGGTGTAGCGGCTGTCGATCGCTTGGCAGTCGTCGACGGAGCTGCACTTTGGGGCCGCGTAGCGCCAAGTCCCTTGGCTCTGGCTCACGTAGCAGCCCCCGGGGTAGACGCAGTGGTAGTCCGGGTCGGCGCTCGGGATGCTCGCCGCGTCTCCTCCGCTGGTCTCGCAGTCGCAGGCTCGCGTGCAGAACCCGAAGACGTCGTTCGTGATGTTGCCGTCTTCGCCTGGCATCAAGCAGGTCCCATGGGCGCATTCGCTGTCCGCGGTGCAGGCTTGTCCGAAGTCTTGGGTGGTGGCTGTGGCGTCATAGCCGCGCTCGCAGGTCGTCGTCGGGCCGTCGCCACCGGTCAGCTGATCACAACCCATGGCGCCGATGAATGGCAGCGTAAGTGTCACACCTAAGAGGAGAATGAGGCGTGTGGTCTTCGTCATTGGAGCACTCCATTGAGGTGTCAGCTGGCGGCTTCGCTCAACCGTGATACTATCGCTCTATTCGAGAGACGCGCAACGGCGCATCTTTTCCTTCACGACGACGATTCGGCCGCCGACCCACTTTGGATCCAATTACTCGCGAAGCGCTCGCAATCGCGCTTCTAGTCATCATCTCCGCGCTATTTAGCGGCATGGAGACCGCGCTTGTCAGCCTGTCTGAGGTCAAGCTGCGTGATCGTCGTGACAGTGGCGAGAAGCTCCCAATGCTCTTGGGGCGCTGGCTTGATGAGCCCAACGAAGTCCTCGCGATGCTGCTCATCGGTAACAACCTGGTGAACATCACGGCGAGTGCGTTGGCGACACACCTCACTGAGATGGTCTTACGGGACAGTGCCTACGCGGGTTGGGGGATCCCGATCGCGGTCGGCGTGATGACGCTCGTGATCCTGATCTTTGGTGAGGTCGCCCCCAAGACGTACGCGAAACATCACCCCGAGCGATACGCGCGGTTGTTGCCGGCCTTGAGCGTGGCCCACTGGGTCTTCCGGCCCTTCGTGATCGTGCTCGTCGCCCTCACGCGGGGCGTGCTTCAGAGCATGGGGAGCGACATGGACAGCGAGCGCGCAGTGGTCACCGAGGAGGACATCGAGGAGATGGTCCGCGTCGGTCAACGCGAGGGCTCCATCGACGAACAAGCGACGCGGTTGCTGACTGGAGTGCTGGAGCTCGATGAGAAGGTCGCGCGGGAGATCATGGTGCCGCGCTCCGAGGTGCACGCCATCCGCAAAGACGCCCCGATGGAGGAGGTGATCACGCAGATCACCGAGAGCGGCCGCTCCCGTTACCCCGTCTATGGAGACACGGTGGATGACGTGGTCGGGGTCGTCTACACGAAGGACATCCTCGGGGCGGCGATTCGCCACGGCGCCGATAAGGTCAGCCTCGTTGAGATCATGCGGACGCCCCTGGTGTATCCAGAGAACATCGGCGTCGAGGACCTCTTGGTCGAGATGAAGCGCAACCGAGTCCATATGGCGATCATCGCCTCTGAGTATGGTGGTGTAGCGGGTATCGTGACCTTGGAGGACATCGTCGAGGAGGTCTTCGGGGACATCTACGACGAGCATGACGTCGAGAAGGAGCCCCTCCGGGCCGTGGGTGAGTCCAGCTGGCTCGTCGAGGGCGTCGTGACGCTCAGTGACTTAGAGGACGAGCTTGGGATCGATCTCGACGACGACGAAGAAGACTATGAGACCGTGGCGGGCCTCCTGATGAAGGTCGCGGGCCGTGTGCCTACCGCGGGGTTCACGCATGTGACACGCGGCGTGCACTTCGAGGTGTTGCGCTCTGACGCGACACGGCTGCTGGAGGTCGCTGTGCATCGGCAAGACCCCACCGATGAGGACGGAGTAGCCGAGCTTGAGGAGTCGACAGATGCAGAGTGAACGCGCGCGTTGACCACGTCCTCACCCGATCGGTACACTCGCCGGTGCTCGGCTCGGGCGGCCCCACTTGGAATAGAGCATCGCTGCCTTGCTTTTAAGGGAAGACATGTCGGAAACACCCCAGGATAAGACGCCAGATGAGCTGACCGGTGAGGAAGGCGAGTCGACCTCCAAGATGGCGACGCTCGACGCAGATGCCCTCGCGGCGCAGGCGGCGTCTTCTTCAGACGCGCTCGATCTGGATGACGGCTTGGTCACCTCGGCCCCGACTGGGGACGCGATGGGGAGCTTGCTCTCCGACTTGCTTGAGGAGGCGAAGAAGGAGGTTGAGCGCGAGCGCGCCAGTCTAAAGCAGACCGTGCAAGACAGGCAGACCTCTGAGAAAGAGGCCCAGCAGCGCGAGGAAGCGCAACGCCGCGAAGCGCTCCAGGAGCAGCTCCGTGAGGAGACCCGCCGTCGTAATGAGGCGCTCATTCGACGTGAACAAGAAGAGGCCGCTGAGCGAAAGGCTCAGGAGGCCGTCGAGCGCAAGGCGCGCGCCGCTGAAGCGAAGGCACGCCGGGACGCCGCGCCTCCGCCGCCCAAGCCCAAGTCCAAGGCGGGCCTCTTCGCGGTCGCCGCGATTGTGCTCCTTGGTGGTGGCGGTGGAGCGGCGTATCTGATGCAGCCCCCGCCCGCCGAGATGAAGCTCGGTGACATTGAGTCTCGCATCGACAACAAGGTCGTGGAGGCGCGGAAGGCTTACGCCGAAGAGCAGAAGGAGAAGGCCCGGCTCGACGCTGAGCGTAAGGCCGCTGAGGCGAAAGCTGAGGCGCGCATTGCGGCGGAACGCAAGGCCAAGGAAGACGCTGCGCGGGCGAAGGCAGAGGCCGAAGAGAAGGCCGCGGCCGCCAAGGCCGGCAAAGGCAAGAAGGCGTCGGCGTCCAAGCGGAGCAAGCGCTCCTCAAAGAAGAGCAAGCGTCGCAGGGGCAAGAAGCTCAAGCTGAAGACGAAGAACATCTTCTAGAGGATGTAGCGCTCCAGATCGGGGTCTTGCAGGATGTCGGTCAGCACGCGGTTGACGAAGGCTGCGTCGACGTTGAGGTGTGCTCCGTCCATGTCTGGGGCTTGGAAGCTCAGCTCCTCCAGCAGCTTCTCCATCACCGTGTGGAGTCGTCGAGCGCCGATGTTCTCTTGGCGCTCGTTGACGTCGAAGGCGATCTGCGCGATCTGCTCGATGCCATCTTGAGTGAACTCTAGGGTGAGGCCTTCTGTCCCGAGCAGGGCCACGTACTGCTTGGTGAGCGCGTTCTCAGGCTCATTCAAGATGCGGACGAAGTCGTCCCGGGTCAGGCTCTCGAGCTCGACCCGGATAGGGAAGCGCCCTTGGAGCTCGGGGATCATGTCGCTGACCTGGCTCACGTGGAACGCACCGGCTGCGATGAAGAGGATGTGATCCGTCTTCACCATCCCGTGCTTGGTGTTCACTGTGGAGCCCTCCACGATCGGGAGGAGGTCGCGCTGCACACCCTCACGGCTGACGTCAGGGCCGTGGTTTGAGGCCTGGCGGCCCGCGACTTTGTCGATCTCGTCGAGGAAGATGATGCCGTTCTGTTGGGCGCGATTGAGCGCTTCACTCTTCACGGTGTCTTGGTCGACGAGGCGCTGCCCCTCCTCTTGGACCAAGATCTCCATGGCGTCACCGACCTTTAATCGGCGCGTCTTGGTCTTCTTCGGGAAGAGGTGGCCGAGGCTGTCTTTGAGGTTAATCCCCATCTCCTCCATCCCCGACCCGTTGAAGACCTCCATCATCGGCATCTTGCTCTCAGTGACCTGGAGCTCGACCTCTTTGTCGTCCATGTACCCTTCACGCAAGAGCTTGCGCAGCTTGTCGCGGGTGGTGGAGGAGCTCTCAGCCTGCTCCTCATAGGAGGCCTTCTTGCCGGGCAAGAGCAGCTCAAGCATCCGCTCCTCGGCCGCCTCACGTGCGGCCTCTTGGACCCGCTCGAGCTCCTCCTCTTGGACGAGCTTGATCGCGACCTCGACGAGGTCTCGGATCATCGACTCAACGTCCCGACCGACGTAGCCAACCTCTGTGAATTTCGAGGCCTCCACCTTGATGAACGGGGCCCTGGCGAGCTTGGCCAGGCGCCTCGCTATCTCGGTCTTACCGACTCCGGTGGGGCCGATCATCACGATGTTCTTGGGCGTGATCTCGTCCTTGAGGGGGCCCGTGACTTGCTGGCGCCGCCATCGGTTGCGGAGCGCGATGGCCACCGAGCGCTTCGCGCTGCCCTGGCCGACGATATAACGATCCAGCTCGCTGACGAGCTGCTTAGGGGTCTGATCGCTCACTTGGATATCTCCAGAGTCTCCACGGTGAAGTGGTCGTTGGTGTAGATGCATACGTCCGCAGCCACGCGCATCGCCTCGGTGGCGATCGTCTCTGCGTCGAGGTCGCTGTGGCGCACGAGGGCCAGAGCCGCCGACTCCGCGAACTTGCCGCCCGAGCCGATGGCAGCGACGCCGTGGTCTGGCTCGATGACGTCTCCCGAGCCGCTGATGACCAGCGTCTCCTCGGTGTTCGCCACGATCAGCAGGGCCTCAAGGCGCCGAAGCATTCGATCGGTGCGCCAGTCTTTGGCGAGCTCGACGGCGGCTCGGCGGAGGTTGCCGCCGAACTCCTTGAGTTTGCCCTCGAAGCGCTCGAAGAGCGTGAAGGCGTCCGCTGTCGATCCTGCGAAGCCCGTGATGACAGATCCTTGATGGAGGCGACGGACTTTGCGGGCCGTCCCCTTCATCACGGTGTTGCCTAGGGTGACCTGTCCGTCGCCGATCACGACCACGTGATCGCCTTTTCGCACAGACAAGATGGTGGTCCCGCGGAAGCCGGGATCAGTGGACGTCGTCATGAGGGGGGGCTCCTTTCTCGATCGCCGCTCTCGGGTGCGCGTCGTCATAGGCGCGGACGAGGCGGTCGATACCGATGTGAGTGTAGATCTGAGTCGTCGACAGGCTCGCGTGACCGAGCAGCTCTTGGATGTGCCGCACATCGACCCCACCGTCGAGGAGGTGAGACGCGAAGGCGTGGCGGATCATGTGGGGGTGGACATGCTGCCCGGCGGCGGTGCGAAGGAGCTCTCGGTCCAACATGCGCCTGACGCTGCGGTCTGTGAGGCGTCCCCCTCGCTGGTTCAAGAAGAGCGCGCCGTGGTCCCGGACGTAGCCCCCTTTGCCCAAGAAGACGCCACGCATCGGGATCCAGGCGGCCAGGGCCTCGCAGCAGGCACCGTGAATGGGCACCTGCCGTGTCTTGCGACCCTTGCCCGTGACGCGGATCCACCCTTGGTCGAGGTCGACCGAGCCGACGTCGCTCCCCACCAGCTCGCTGACGCGGAGGCCTGCAGCGTAGAGCAGCTGCAAGATCGCGCGGTCGCGGTGAGCCGCGGGCGTCTGAGCGACCGGCCCCTTGAGGAGATCCATCATCGTGTCGATGGGGACCGCCTCGGGCAAAGGGCGCCCTTGGCGTGGGTTTTGGATGCTGTTCATCGGGGTGTCGTCTCGGAGTCCTTCGCGTACAAGCCATCGGAAAAACGCGCGCAGCGTTGAGAGGCGACGGCTGATCGTCCTCGCCCCGACCCGCTTGGCCAGATCGGCAACGTAGGCACGCATTCGGAGCGGGTCAACGGCCAGAAGGTCGACCCCCGGGCTGCGCTCACTCAAGAAGCCCTCGAGGTCGCGGAGGTCGACATCCACCGCCCGCAAGGTGTGCGGGGATGCGTTGCGCACGGTGCGCAGGAAGGTGCCGTAGTCGAGGCGATGAGAGGTGGGAGTGGGACCGGCCATGGCCCTCATGCTATCCTAAGCGCGCATGACCGCCAGAAGGTGAACCCGTGGGGATCTTCGACCGCCTCAGCCGCCTCGCGAAAGCTGAGGCCAATCATCTCTTCGATTCCGCCAGTGACGCGGCTGACGATCTCTTTACCGGTACGGGCTCCAGCCGCCCGAACCCTGTGGAGCCTGCCGCAGAGCCTTCAAGCGAGTGGCCCCGGCAGGTTGAAGAGGACTATGCCTCCCTCGAGCTCCCCTTGGGGGCAGATCGAGAGGCGGTCAAAGACGCCTACCGCCTGATGATGCGGCGCTACCACCCCGACCGCCATCATGACGAGCCAGAGAAGGCTAAGTTGGCGAATGAGCTGACGGTGCGCCTCCGGCAAAGCTACGAACGCCTCGACGCTTACCTCGCCAAGAAGACCCCCTAGATATCGTCGCTCTCGGTGGGTGAATTCCCCCGCCACTCCTGCTAGGGTCAGGTCCATGGAGACACTCTTCCCAGACCTGTCGACCGACGCAGTGCTCAGCCGCGCTCGCGCTCACTACACCGCCAACTACCGGCAGCAGCCCTTTGTGCTCGTCCGTGGTGAAGGGCCGTGGGTTTGGGATCGGGATGGCAACCGCTACTTGGACTTCATCGCCGGCATCGCGGTCAGCTCTTTGGGGCATGCGCACCCGGCCTTGGTCAAGGCGATCCGCGAGCAGGCAGACGCCCTGATCCACACCTCAGGGCTGTATCATAATGAGCCCGCAGTCGCGGTCATGGACATGCTGACCGAGCTGAGCTTCGCGGACCGGGTCTTCTTCGGAAACAGCGGGGCGGAGGCCAACGAGGCGGCGCTGAAGATCTGTCGCCGCTACTGGACGATGGTCAAAGAGCGCCCAGAGAAGACGCAGGTGCTCGCCTTCGAGAAGAGCTTCCATGGCCGCACGTTCGCTACCCTCACGGCCACCGGTCAGCCGAAGTATCACAAAGGGTTTGAGCCACTCCTGCCTGGCTTCCATTATGCCCCATTCGGTGACCTCGACGCTGTGAAAGCAAAGCTGGAGGCCGCCAACGGTGCCATCGGCACGGTCATCATTGAGCCCGTCCAATGTGAGGGCGGCCTGAACGTCCCAGACGACGCGTACCTCAAAGGGATCCGCGCGCTCTGTGACGCCCACGAGGCGCTGCTCATCTTTGATGAGGTCCAGACAGGGGTCGGCCGCACAGGCGAGTGGTTCTGCCACCAAATCTCGGGGGTCACGCCAGACGTCATGACCCTCGCCAAGGGCCTCGGCGGCGGCGTGCCAGTGGGCGCGATGTGCTGCACCGAGGAGGTCGGTCAGGGCTTCGTGCCCGGGGCCCACGCGTCGACCTTCGGGGGCAACCCCTTGGCGACCCGCGCGGCCCTCGCGGTCTTGACCACGATCCGCGATGACGGGCTCCTCGACCACGTGTATGAGACCGGTGAGATGTTGGCCAAAGGGCTGAAGCACCTGATCAGCGCACACCCCGAGCGGTGTGTGGAGGCGCGCGGGCACGGCTTGCTCCGCGGACTTGAGTTAACCGGCGACGATCCTCAGCTCTTGGGCCGAATTGTGGCCTATTGTCGTGATCGGGGACTGCTCATTAACGGCATCGCTGGTAAGGTGTTACGGATGACGCCCCCACTGATCATCGAGCGCGGCCATGTTCGCTTCGCTCTAGACGTCCTGGATGAAGCCCTTGGCACCGCGTAAACACACCAACATTGAGGCGCCCGCGCCCGCTGTGAAGCAGCCCCAGGAGGCGGTCACCATGACCACTCCGCAGGAGGTCTTCTTGGGTGTGTTGACCCCGGCGCTGAGTGACCTCGCGGTCTTGACGCGTGTCGACGTCATCATGGAAGAGGATCGCCGCAGCCAAGCTGAGGTGAGCGGCCGCTGGGAGCACTTGGCTCCGGTGGTGAAGGCCTTCTATGACCGCATGGGCCAAGAGCCGGCGGCGCCAGCAAGCCTTGAGCCAGCAGCGCTGCCCATTCACGACTCAGGGCCCCCTGATGTGCCCCTACCCCCTGATCCAGGGGAGCTCTCCTTGAGCGCCGAGGAGGAACCCGTGACGCATGACGCCACTGAGGATGAGACAGAGGAAGAGCTCGAAGACGACGGAGAAGAGGACTCAGCCGGGGTCCTCGCGGGGCCTGGTCGAGTCGACTCCGAATCGCATGAGCGTCTTCAGACTGAGGGCGCCGGAGACGGATTGAATGAGGCGGCTCGTATGCTCTACGACGACGTCTTGTGGCTCTTCAGTATCAACGACGGGGAGGGCGCGCTGATCTCCTTAGAGCGCCTCCTGACGATCGGCCAGATCGACGAAGAGGTCGCCGAGTTCCTCGACCTCAATGGCGACAGGCTGCTCGGTCTGTACGAAGGCTATATCGGCCCCTTTAATAAGGTCGTCTTCCGAGGCGACACGACACCCGAATCGATGCCTGAGGGGTACCTCTCCCGGGGGGAGTTCGACCGGCTCTACGCCATGGTCGATGGGCAGCGCACCATCGGTGACCTGATCGACGCCAGCGCGCGAACGCCGCTGGAGACGTGCGCCTCGATTGAGCAGTTGCACCGGGCGCGTTTGCTCGCGCTTTGAGGCGCTAGCTCACGTAGCGCGAGGCCAGCGCTGTGATCAGCTGATCCGTCGCCTCTATCAACGCCTCTAGTGAGCCATCGTTGCGCAACACGATGTCGGCGCGGGCCTCCCGCGTGGCGTTGTCTGTCTGCGCTGCGAGTCGTTGACGCGCTTCGGGTTCAGTCAGGCCATCCCGGGCCATGACGCGGCTGACCTGAGTCTCGGGATCACAGAGCACTACGATCAGCTGACTGAGGTGAGGGGCGAGGTTGTGCTCCACGATCAGCGCGGCCTCATAGATCGCCCATCGGTGACCATCATCAGCGAGCGCTTGGGCATGTTCACCGACGCGCGTCATGATGGCTGGGTGGGTGATCGCATTCAGCGCGGCCAACTCTCGCGGGTCGGCGAACACGATCGCGCCGAGTCCCTTTCGATCCAACGTCCCATCCGCCTGGATGACCTGAGGGCCAAAGCGCGCCGCGATAGCATTCAGTGCATCTTCGCCGGGTTCGACGACCTCACGGGCGACTTGATCCGCATCGATCACTGGGACACCGGCTGCCCGCAGCTGCGTCGCCACCGTGCTTTTACCCGACGCGATGCCCCCGGTAAGGCCGATCAAAGTTAGGGCTGGTGTGCTCATACGAGCAGGCTGGCATACGTGCCCTCGTCCCGCCAGCGTTGCAGACAGTTGGATGTGGGTGGTAAGGGTCGCCGAGTGACGGCGACAGACACAGAATCCAAACGCTCCGACGAGGTCGCGATCACGCCCTTTGGCCTCGTCTGGGATCTCATGACGTCCCCAGTGACGTTCATGTTGAACAGCAGCGTGCTAGGCATCCTCATCGCCCTTGGCACCTATGTCGGCCAGGGGATGACGGAAGATGAGCTGCTGCTAGAGCGCACCTTTGCGGGCACGCGCGCGCTCCTCGGCCTGGGCCTCAACGATCTCACCCAGTCCTGGCTGGTCTGGCTGATGTCCCTCCTCGTCCTCCTCAACCTCGTCGGGATCGCCCTACGCCACATTGGCCTCACACCGCTGGCTCAACGCCGATGGGAGGGCCCTGGGGTGGGGTACGCGAGCTGGGATGATCCACGGACGATCGATGAGCTTCGGGGCGCGCTAAAGAGCACCCTGGGACACACCGCCCAGCGTGGGGCCGCCGTCGTCTCACGCAGGGGCTACTGGTTGGAGGGCCTGTGTGTCGTCTCCGTCGGCGCCCTTTGCCTGCTGTCCGCGCTGATCATCACCGCCTCGAGCGGCATGGAGGCGCGCCTCGGCCTGCCAGGTGGTGGCCCTGCGCCCTCCGCAGACGCCGCCCCAACCTTGGCCGTCCGTGTGCTCGAAGATGGCATGTGGATCGAGCGACAGCTGCCCTTCACAGCCCGCTGCACCGAGACAGCGCTGGTGGATCCACGACGGGGGTGGCGTTGCACCCTGGCTCGCACGGTCTCAGGCCCACCCGGTGCACCGCCCGTGGTGGATGAGGTCGCGCTCAACCTTGGCCCTCAGTGGCCGGCAGACGCCTTTGGCCTGACCTTCCACATCGACCGCGAGCGTCCGACGCCAGGGCAGCCTGGGCGGCTGCGCATCGTGGATCGGGCGAGCGCGACCGAGAAGTTGGTCTACAGCGGCCCCGCAGGGCGCACCGCGACCCTGCCTGATGGGCACGCGTTGACGACCTTCGCCGGCCCAGATGGGCCCCTGGTCGTGGTCACGCCTCCGGACGCTCCGTCCTACCTCCTGACCCCCGCGGTCGACGCCTACGCGGCGCCTGCCCAGGTCGGTGAGGCGGCGTTGGCGGCGGTCAGCCCGTGGTGGCTGACCTTGCGCGCGTCCCGTCGACCGGGCGGTGCGCTGCTCTGGACTGGGCTTGGGCTTGTGTTGCTCGGCCTCTTGGTCCTGATCGTCCCCCGTCATGTTGTAGTCGTCGCTCAGCCGGGGGACGGCGGTGTGACGGTGCGGGCATGGTCATTCAATCGATCGGGTGCGGCCGCAGAGTTGCAGAGCGCCCTCTCATCACCGACAGGGGGCACCTCATGATGGGGCGCCTCATCGCTGTCGTCCTCGCAGCGTCTGCGGTCGCCGTCGAGGTGACCGGGTCGTCGCCTGGGGGCCCAGGTTTTAGCCTCGCCCTCGCGGCGCTCATCGCGTCGCATCGAACGACCGGTGCCCTGGCGAGCCTCTTGGCCGTCGCGGCGCTGGGGGTCAGCTTGGGCGACGGGGACCCGACGCTCTTGAGCCCGATGGCGTGGCTAGGGCACGTGATGCTCGGGGTGGCCATGGGGGTCGTGGCGCGGCACGCGGATGGCCCGACCGTCAGGGCGTCTTACGGGCAGCCCTCGGTGCTCTTGGTGGGCATCATCGCGATGGCGGCCTTCACGGCCATCCTCCCTGATGGCCTCGTCCATTGGATGAATGCCGACGGGACCCCGCTACAGCTCAGTATGACGCTGTCTGAGCCTGCATCAGCCAAGCAGCTGCCGGTGCTCGTGCCGGCGACCCTCGCGTATGCGGCGCCGCTCGCTGCGATCAGCGACTGGGCGATCTGGCTCGCTGCCCTCGCTGGCCTCCTAGTGACGCTCTCTGCCCTGATGACGCAGGGGCTGATGACGCGAGTCGCGACCGCGAGCGTGGTGATCCTCGCCGCGGCCTTGGTCACACCGGCCGTCGCTGACTTGGTTGAGCTCGCGGGTGGTGGCCCTGTCGCTCTCCCGTCTGCCGCCGAATTGATCGTTGAGCTGGGCTGGACCTCGGGTGGGGTCACTGGGCTCACCCTTCAGTCGCTGCCCGAGCAAGGCCACCTGACCTTCGCGTCACGGCCAGTCACGAGCACACTCCGCCTGGCGATTGGCTTGGCTCTGTTGCTGTGGCTGTGGACCCGCCGCACGGGGCGACCGGCCCTGAATGTTCAGCCCGTCGCGCAGTCGTGGACTTGGGTGGGCGTGGCAGCTGGGCTCGTGGCCTGGTTTGGCTTCATGGCCTTCGTGAGCGGAGCGCGCGCGGATGCCGTCGCGCCGTGGGGCCCTGACCCTGTCGCATACAGCGCCCTCGCGGGCGCCGTGATCGTCTTCGCGGCGGGCATCGGCGGCCTCTTTGATGAGCGCTCGGCGCGCTGGGCGACCGCGCTCGAGCTCCTCGCGTTGGGGATCTGGTGTTGTGGGCTCGTCGCGCCGACCGCTGGGTGGTTGTCGGTGTGAGTGAGCTCGATCCGTTCACGCCGAAGCTCTCCTCCAATCGCGCCCGCCTCTCACGGCGACCTCGGCGCTCTAATCCGCTGATGATGCTGATCGTGGCCTCCGCTGTGCTCTCACTCATCGGGTGGGCTTGGTACGCGGTGTTCAGCCCGCTGTTCGAAGATCCGCAGAGCTGGATCGCGAAAGAGCGCACCATGCGCAGGGCGGTCGTTGAGGTGCTCACCGGCAGCGTCGAGCAAGACACCGGCGCGTCGTCGCTGACCCCGTGGCCCCCGCCCCTCGATGGCACTCAGCGGGAGCTCGTCGCTTGCGCCGAGGCTCAGGTGGCCCGAGGGGTGCGACTTTCGACCTCCTATCACGCGGTGGCGTACCCCTGGGGGGACCTCTCGGACTACCTTGGGGGCTCTCCGGACCTGATCGTACGCTGTCTACGGGCTGTGGGGCTCGATCTCCAGCAGCTGATCCACATCGATCGCGCCAAGCACCCCCGCCGCTATCCGCTGCACCTCTGGTCAGCCTCGCGACCCGACCGCAGCATCGATCATCGCCGCCTGGCGAACCTCCATGTCTTCGCCCGCACCTTCGCTGAGGTCCTGCCTACCGTCGCAGACACGGTGGAGAAGCGCGCGGCGTTTCACCCCGGCGACCTCGTCTTCTGGACGAGCAACGCAGGCGGCGAGCACCCCAGCTTGGCGGGGCTCGTGCTCGACCGCCGAAACAGCGAGGGCCAGCCCCTCGTCACGACGCTGGTCCCCTCAGAGCGCGTGATGAGCGACACACATGTGCTGACCGATTGGCCGATCACGGGCCACTTTCGCGTCAAGCCTGGCGACCTGCTGGAGCGCTTCTTAGACACCAACCCCCACGCCACCCTTAAGCCTCGCCCTCCTAAAGAGACCGCGGGCGCCAGCCAAGGGAGCTGAGCCATGCCCTCTCCTTGGGAGCACCTCGGCCGAACGTGGCTGAACACGCGCGGGTTTGCGAGCCGCTTTATTCGGACGCCTGTAGGGAAGCAGCACTACTTCGAGTGCGGTGCAGAGGACCCGGCGCGCCCGACCTTGGTCGCCCTCCATGGGCTCAGCTCCGGGGCGACCCCGATGGGGCCCGTCCTGCGTAAACTCACCTCGCATTATGGGCGCATCATCGCACCTGACATGGCCGGTCATGGGTTCAGTGATGACCCAGACTCCCTGACGGTGGACGCCATCTACGAGGGCATCATCCCGCTGCTCGAGTCGGCCCTTAAGGGCCCAGCGGTCTTCTTCGGCCACTCCCTGGGTGGGGCTGTCTCGTTGCGGATCGCGATTGAGCGCCCTGACCTCGTCAGTGGCCTGGTCTTGCTCTCACCGGCTGGGGCGCCGACGCCTGCCGATGCCCACGAGGCGTGGATCGAGCGCTTTCAGATGATCGATCAGGAGGCGGCGGCGGCCTTCGTCCAAGACCTCTACATGAAGTCACCGGCGTTCTTGCCCATCGTGGCGTGGACCTGCCGGCGGCTCTTCCGCCGTGACCCCGTGCGCCAACTCTTGGCCTCGACCCGCCGCGACCACGCGCTGACAGGGGAGCAACTCAACGGGCTCACTGTCCCGGTTCGCTTCATCTGGGGCGAGGCTGAGCGCACGCTGCTCAAGGTCCACCGCGACTTCTTTATCGCCCACCTTCCGCTGCATGCGGACGTGGTGACCCCGCGCCACTTCACGCACTGCCCCTACCTTGAGTACCCCGATCAGGTCGCGGCCCTCGTCGCTGGGTTTGTGGCGCAACGCCTTGCGCAAGAGCCTCTGGCGGCCACGGCCTAGAAGATCAGGTAGCCGTAGAGGTCGTAGAGGCCGCGGACGACCTCGATGTTCTCGACGATGTTGGTGACCCGCCACTTGTAGTAGTCGAGGTCGGTGTCCCCCGCCGCCTCGGCGGCCTCATAGTCGGCCAAGTAGAGGTTGGCGCGGGTGAGCATCGACGCGCCCACGCTGACGAGGTTCGGGTCGCCGAGCTGCGTGGCTTGGTAGGTGCGGTTATTGAAGGGGTCCGTGAAGCTCACGAGCAGCGCCGGGTCTGCAGGCGTGATGGCCTCACCAGAGCCCTCGAGCCAGATCTTCGCCGAGTCGTTAAACGTGTTGTCGTAGTTCGCGTTCAAGTACGCCATGCCGTACCAAAGCGCGTAGAGCTGCACGGAGAAGCTCGTGGACGGGTCGATGGCCCCTCGGCTAGCCGCCAAGGCCTGCTCCTCTTCGGTCGCGAAGGGGTCCGGGGGCACGTAGTTGCCCGAGTCGTCGATGGTCCCGCCGAAGAGACTGAAGTCATCGGACAGGATGCCGCTGAAGAGGCGCTGCATCTCGGGCTTGAAGCTGCTGTAGAAGGAGATCGCCCATTGGTCCAAGCTCGACGACGTGTCCACGCCCAAGAAGTACGTGTCAGGGCTTGAGAGCACCTCGATGGCGGTGATCTTGTCGTAGAAGCTCCCGACCCACTTCAGCTTGTCGTAGAAGTAGTAGCCCGTCTCCACGTCGTAGATGCTCTCGAGGTAGCGCCCGGTCCCGAGGCCGATGTTGGCGTCCGCGCACCAGTAGTCCAGATCCCAACCCCATGTGTCGCCACACAGCTCTTGGGGGTTCTTGTCAAAGGCCCACCAGTAGCCCTCGTTGAAGTCCCGGGTGTAGGCCCCAGGCTCCGGGATGGCCAAGACCTCCTGGAAGAACGCCATGCCGTCGCGCACCGCTGAGGTGCCGGACAGCCCGCCATCGATTGCCTGGGCCCAAGGGACGTCCTCGATCTCGTAGGCGGCCGCGTCATCCCGCATCCACTCCCAGGTGTCGGCGTCATACCATTGGCCGAAGACCCAGTGGTCAAACTGCGTCTTGATCGGGAAGAAGTAGGTCCAATAGATCCGCATCTGATAGTCCCACTCATCGAAGAAGATGCGGTCGCGCTGGAAGTTATTGAACCAGTAGTAGTTGCGGTAGCGGTCGATGAGGTCGCCGACGATCTCCGCCGCGTCCGCGCCCGCATCAAAGGCCGCGCAGGTCGGCGTCCCCTCGGAGTATTCATCCGAGCAAAAGCGGTAGGGCACCTCCCATTTGCTCCACGGCGCGTCGCCGGTGAGCTGGTCTGCGTATGAGGTGCTCTGGCCCATCAGCTGGGCGACCTCGGGGGTGTAGGGCAGGGTCGAGCGTGCGCTGATGCCCGCGGTCCCGCCGAACATCTTGGGGATCTTCGTGTAGTGCCTGAAGTCCCGAAGCACCCTGTCCAAGGTGAAGGGACGGTCATAGCTCCCGTCACTGTACGCCTCGAGCTCGAGCAGGGGCTCATCCGGGGCCTGATCAAAGACCTCGACCAGCTGCCCGTAGCCGAATTTGATCGCCGCCACGTCGTAGGGACCGAGCCCCGCCGTGTCGAGGTTGAAGCGGCTCGCGTAGTCCATGATCGAGCTGTACTGATACTCCCGCACGCGCCCATCGATCTCAGGCTGCGTCAGCGTCCCCAAGGGCTTGGGGTTATCCCCCCTCAGCGTCCAATACTCCGGGTGATAGTTCAGCGCATCGGTCGAGGCCTCAAAGTTGTGCCTCAGCCCGAGCGTATGCCCGACCTCGTGCTCGGCCGTGGCCCGGAAGACCGCCTGGGCGATCTTCTCATGAATCGCCTCCGGGCTCTCGTCTTTGAGCGAGAGCGCCAGCCCCGCGATGGCGTCGTCATAGAAGGTCGCCATCAGCATGTTGCGTTTCGCAAAGCGTCGCATCCGATCAAGGCTCCGCGCCTTGTACTCTTTGGACGACCACCAGACCGGAGAGACCCGGCTCTGAAGCGCTGGGGGCATCGACACCAGCGGCGTGTCGGGCCCCATCTGGCCCACGCCCTTCATGGCGATGATGTGAGGGTCGCTCATCAAGAGGTCCTCAAACTGCGTGTCCTGGACCCGCGCGAGCTGCCCCGACGTCCAGCCCGCGGGGCGCTTGAAGCGCTCGATGCCGGGCTTGTGCGCGGCGTGATGGCTCGGCCCGGGCGGCCGCTCACTGCGCTTGTCGTGCTTGTCATGGGAGGGGGGGCCCGCGCCTTGATGCTTCTCCGCGAAGGCCTTGAGTTCATCGATGGAGCGCCGAGACGACTGACTCCCGCCAGCCTTGAGGTCGTGGAGGTACTGCTTGACGTTGTCGCCCAGCGCGAAGTCCTCGGGGTCGATGCGGCCATTTAGGAGCTCGACGATGTCGCGCCCGCTCGTGGCGTACTCGATGACCGACGCGCCGTAGACGTAGGCGTCGGCCGCGAAGATCTGCCCCGTCACCGGGTCCGACGCAGACGGTCCATAGCCCAAGAGCCCTGCGCGGGTGGGCTGCTCGACCCACCACAAGTGACTGTAGCGGAGGTCACCGTTGGCTTCGCCTCGATACGTGATCTCGCCGGTCTCGGCGTCTCGCTCTTGGCTGTTGACCCGGAGCTCAAACATCCGCGGGGCGGCTTTGCCGGTCAGCGTTGAGACCGTCTCTCGGAAGGCGGCGTCCCACTGCTCGGCCACCTGCGCGGCGACCCCCAGCATCGACTCCGGGAAGTCCGGGGAGAGGTAATACACGATGGGCTTGGGCGTCCGCTGCGCGTAGGGGATGGCCTGCCCCGCCTCGTCGACGCTCTCTTCCCAGATGTTGAAGCGGTTGATGTGGTAGGTGCGCTCGCTCTGAACCTCGCCGTAGAGCGGGTCGTAGCCATAGCGCTCGGTCCGGAAGTAGCCGAACTTGTCGAACATCGGCAGGCGCACCAAGTTCGCGTCTTGAGTCGCGTAGGGGTCCGACGAGATGTCCGAGGGCTGCCCCTGGTCATCATCGCTGTTGTCCGGGCCACCGGCGCCCTCGTCATCGGTGACCGGGGTGCGGTTGCCGTTCTCATCCCAGCGCACGCGGATGGGCTTGCCGTCGGCGTCTCGGGCGACGGCGTTATCGGGGTAAGAGAGCGGCTCGTAGCCTGTGTCCACGGCGTCGACGCGCAGAAACGCGCTGCGGACCGAGATCACCGCTGGCGCACAGTCGTAGTTGCCGTACCACCAGCAGGCGGGCTCGTAGTAGATGTCGCCGTAATAATCCTCCCAGCCGATCTCCTCGGGCTTCACAAAGATCCGAGTGACCATGTCTAAGTAGTGCGCCTCTTCGACCTCACGCATGCCCGACATGTGGGTGTAGTCCAGCCACCTGTCGCCCTCTTTGACGCCCAAGAGCAGGCTGTCGGGGTCGCTCGGGTCCTCGATGAAGTACGCCACTGGGTCTTGCTCGAGCCCCTCGACCCAGAAGTGGAAGTTCGTCACCAGGTTCTGGGACCAGTCCACGCGGATGTAGTCGCGGTCGTACCAGACGCGGTCGCTCGTGTTCTCGTCGAGCACGTTGGTCTGCTCGCCTGTCGAGGTGTTGTACTCCCGCATCAGGTCCACGTGGCCCTTGATGGCGAAGACCGCCATCGGCGCGGCGTCTGGCGTGTCGTTGACGTGGGGGAGGACGCGCCAGGCGATGAGGTGGTTCTCTTGGACCTCCCAGCGGATGCGCGAGACCTCATCCTGCTCACCGATAAACGTGAACCCGGTGTCATAAGGGGCCTCGATGACGGTCCGGCGCATGAACCACTCACCGGTGAAGACCGATTTCTTGAGCAGCCCGGGCTGGCTCCGATCGATGAGGCCGACGTCTTGGGCACAGCCGTGGAGGCTGAGCGCGCCGATGAGCAGGGTGAGCATCAGGGCGACGAGCCGCTGGAGGCTACCCGAGCGCTTTAACATGGGGTGGAGCAAGGTCTTCATGGGCAGGCCTTCGGGAACGTGCCGGTGGGGTCTTCGCCGCCATCGGTGTTGCAGTCGTATTCGTCGTCACCCCAGCCACAGCCGCCTTCGCAGCTCTCGGACTGGATGGTGCTCCCTTCGCACCAGCGCAAGAGCAGCCCGTCGCAGCAGCCCTCCTCGGTCAGCCCCCCGCAGGGGTCCGCTGGGGGTGAGCCGGGGCACGCCTTTGGCAGGCCACCGGGGTCGGCGCCGCCGTCGGACTCGCAGTAATACCCCGAGCCATCGACCCAGCCGCACTGGCCGTCGTACTGGGTGCAGTCGTCGGTCACCAGCTCACCGTCGTCACACCAGGTGGCGACCTGGCCGTCGCAGCAGCCGTCGTAGGTGATCTCGCCGCAGCCCCCCGGGCTGCTCACGCAGCTGCCGCCTTGGCAGGTCGCGCCCTCGCCGCAGGTGCCGCAGGTGCCCCCGCAGCCGTCATCGCCGCAGCTCACCCCTTGGCAGTTGGGCGTGCAGTCTGGTGGTGGATCGGAGCCCGGGCAGTCCTTTGGCAGGTCTCCGCTGGGATCGACGCCTCCGTCAGAGCCGCAGTAATAGCCGAGGTCGGCGACCCAGCCGCAGGCCAAGTCGCCCGCGCAGTCCGTCTCGGAGAGCTCACCATCTTCGCACCAGACCGCCACCTGCCCCTGACAGCACCCCTCGTAGGTGATGCCCCCGCAGGGGTCGACCTCGGCGACGTTGCAGGTGCCCGTCGCGTCGATGCACACCGCGTCCGCGTCACAGGCCCCGCAGCTGCCCCCGCAGCCGTCGGAACCACAGGCCTTGCCGTCGCAGTCGGGCACGCACTCATAGCTGGCGCACAGCCCGGACTGACAGCTTTGCCCGGCCTCGCAGGTCCCGCACTGGCCAAAGCAGCCGTCAAAGCCGCAATTCTTCCCGTCGCAATCCGGCACACACGGGGTGGCCACCTCGTCGATGAGCGCGTTATCGCTCTGGCTCGGCGTCGGTAAGGAGACAGAGGGACCTGCACTGACGCTGCAGCCAATCAGGCTGGCGCAGGCGCAGAGGAGGATGAGACGTAGCGTGACAGACGGAGCGTTCATGCCCCTATCGTCTCAAATGCGAGCCGCCTCGGCCAGTCGACTCACTGAGCGCCGCTTAAAGGCGCGCCTCAGTCGGTGCAGTAGGCCGTCAGGTCCTCGACGGCTTGTTCACAGTAGTCGCCTGCGTTGACCTCATCGACGATCGCCTCGCAGGCAAATTCGGTCCCATCCGGGGTGACGTAGGTGCATGACCAGTTGTCTTCGCCCAGCTCGGTGCAGCAGGTCTCGACCAGCCCGTCTTGGTTGGCGCAGGCCAGCTCCGAGGTGCAGGTCGTCGCGCTCTCTTCACAGGCGCTGACAGTGGCCAAGACCAGCCCGATAAAGGCGATCAGAAGGATGGCTCTCAATGAAGTGCTGCTAGGCATGTGTATCCTCTCTTGGGCGCATCCTAGCAGAAAGCCTCTTCGCTGACAGGTCGGTTCGCGGTGGTCTTGGGGATCTTTGGGAATGCATTCTCTCTCGACGGTTTTCACCGATCCGGCTAGGGTCCGGCCACCTTACGGAGGCGGCGATGTTCGACCAGTTGGACGCGCTCAAGGCCGAGGCCTTGGGTGCCATCGAGGGGGCCTCAGACGAGGGCGCCTTGCGAGAGCTTGAAGTGCACTATCTGGGGCGCAAAGGCGCGATCACAGCGGTGCTCAAGGGCATGGGCTCGGTCCCGAAAGAGGACCGCCCGAAGATCGGCCAGCACGTCAACGTGCTCAGAGGGGCCGTGGAGGGCGCGATTTCGAGCCGCCGAGTGGCGCTAGAGACCGCGCGCATCGCAGCGCTCTGCGACGACCCGACCTTTGACGCGACCTTGCCCGGACCGACGCCCGCCGTCGGCGCGATTCACCCGGTCACGAGCGTCACGGCGCACATCGAGGACGTCTTCCGGGCCATGGGTTTTTACCTCCTGGATTACCCCGAGGTGGAGACCGAGTGGCACAACTTTGAGGCGCTCAACGTCCCGGCGGATCACCCCGCCCGAGACATGCAGGACACGTTCTGGCTCAAGAGCGGGCACCTGCTTCGGACGCAGACCTCACCCGGCCAGATCCGCGCCATGCAGACCTTCGAGGCGCCCTTCCGGGCCATCGTCCCTGGCAAGGTCTTTCGCTACGAGCGCATCGACGCGAGCCATGAGCACACCTTCCATCAGGTCGAGGGGATCATGATCGAGCGCGAGCTCTCGGTCGCCAACCTCATCTACTCGATGAAGACCCTGCTCACCGCCATCTTCGAGCGCGACGTCACCATCCGACTCCGCCCCGGCTACTTCCCCTTCGTCGAGCCCGGCTTCGAGCTCGATATCCAGTGCCAAGTCTGTGAAGGCGATGGCTGCTCGGTCTGCAAGCAGTCCGGCTGGGTCGAGCTCTTGCCCTGCGGCATGGTCCACCCGACCGTCCTCAAGCACGGCGGCCTCGACCCCAACGAGTGGTCAGGCTGGGCGTTCGGCCTCGGCTTGAGCCGCCTCGTGATGATGAAGTACCGCGTCGAAGACATCCGACACTTGATGAGCGGCGACCTCCGGTTCGTCTCTCAGTTCCGCCAAGGATAGGGGGCCGTCATGCTGATCAGCGCCAACTGGCTATCCCGTCACGTCGACCTCGAAGGGGTCGACTTCACGACCCTCGGTGATCGCTTCACCTTAAACGTCGCGGAGCTCGAGGGGATCCACCGCGTCGGAGACCAAGCTGCCGCCTGTGTGGTTGGTCACGTGCTCGAGGCGGTCCACGTCGAGGGGACCCACCTGAACCTGTGCCAGGTCGACACTGGGGATGCGTCCCCGCGTCAGATCATCTGCGGCGCGCCCAACGTCGCCCAGGGCCAATACGTCCCGGTCGTCTTACCCGGGCAGACCCTTGGCGACCTGACGGTCGGCGAGCGCGAGGTCCGGGGTCACCTCTCTCAGGGGATGATCGCCAGCGAGCGTGAGCTCGGCTTAAGCGACGAGCACGAGGGCATCATGGTCCTCGAAGGGGCCCCCAAGCCCGGCACGCGCCTCGGTGATCTGCTCGACATCGAGGACACGCTCTTTGAGATCGACAACAAGTCGCTGACCCACCGCCCTGACTGCTGGGGCCACCGCGGCATCGCCCGCGAGGTCGCCGCGCTCTTGGGGCGGCCGCTCAAGCCCACCGACGACGCGGTGACCTACACCGACGCGACGCCTATCAGCGTCACGGTCGAAGACCCCGAGGCCTGCCCACGCTACCTCGCCGTCACCCTCGATGGCGTCACCGTGGCGCCCTCTCCCTTCTGGCTCCGCGTGCTCTTGCACCGGGTCGGCGTGCGCGCCATTAACCAGGTCGTCGACGCGACGAACTTCGTGATGCTCGACCTCGGGAACCCGCTGCATGCCTTTGATCGTCGAGAGGTTAAAGGGGACACCATCGTGGTGCGCCGCGCCGCAGACGGCGAGTCGTTCACGACCCTAGATGACGCCGAGCACAGCCTGACCTCTGCGGACCTGCTCATCGGTGATGGTGAGCGCGGCGTGGCGCTCGCGGGCATCATGGGTGGTCAGAACTCCGAGATCCGAGACGACACGACCCAGGTCGTGCTCGAGGCCGCGAACTTCCACCCGTCCATCGTGCGCATGACTGCGAGCCGATTGGGCATTCGAACCGACTCCTCGGCGCGCTTTGAGAAGAGCCTGGATCCCGAGCTGGCGCTTGACGCCTCCCGCGCCTTCTGCG
Source organism: Myxococcota bacterium (assembly GCA_049602155.1). Taxonomy (GTDB): domain Bacteria; phylum Myxococcota_A; class UBA9042; order PHBI01; family JBMYRH01; genus JBMYRH01. The sequence goes on from JBMYRH010000014.1 coordinate 172,090, forward strand.
CGCTGCTGTGCGAACTCGACTCCGGGGCGCGGGTCACCAGCGCGCTCGTCGACGT